>CAWBJP010000009.1:0-281502 GCA_963789165.1 uncultured Actinomycetes bacterium | reverse complement strand
AGGGCGGCGAAGTCGCGGATGGTCTCGAGCAGGCGGTAGCGGGACGCCGTGCCCTCCAGGTCGTCCTCGACGACCACCAGCGACTTGTCCGCCAAGCCCTGGAGGAGGTCGAGGACGGCGGCGGGTTCGCAGCCCGGCCCTGATCCCGCTCCGACGGTTTCGGCGGCGTCGAGCGTGAAGCCCCCGGCGAAGGCGGACAGGCGCCGGAACAGGACCCGCTCTTCAGGGGTGAGCAGGTCATGGCTCCACGCCACCGACGCCTCGAGCGTCTGCTGGCGGCGCAGGCCACCACGGGCCCCGCCGGTGAGCAGGCGGAACCGGTTCTCGAGCCCGTCCAGGATCTGCTGGGGCGAGAGCACCCTGATCCGGGCGGCGGCCAACTCGATGGCCAGCGGGATCCCGTCGAGGCGGGCGCAGATCTCGGCCACGACGGGGGCGGTGGCGTTCGTCACGGCGAAGTTCGGCCGGGCCTTCACGGCCCGGTCGACGAAGAGCCGCACCGCGTCGTAGCTGCCCAGCGATTCCACCGGGCAGGGCTCGCCCTTGGCGGGCAGCGCCAGAGGAGGGACCTGCCAGGTGACCTCGCCACCGACCCCGAGGGCCTCCCGGCTGGTGGCCACGACGGCCACGCCGGGACAGGTGCGCAGGACCGCCTCGCTCATCGCCGCGCAGGCGTCGAGCACGTGCTCGCAGTTGTCCAGGACCACGAGGAGATCCCGGGTGGCCAGATGGGCGGTGAGGCGTTGCAGGGCGGAGCTCCCGGGGGCGTCGCCGACCCGGAGCACGCCCAGGACGGCCTCGGTCACCAGTGCCGGGTCGGCCAGCGGTGCGAGCTCCACCCACCAGGCCCCGTCGGGATGGCCGGCGGCGAGCTCAGCGGCGACCGCGGCGGCCAGGCGGGTCTTGCCGACACCGCCGGAGCCGGTGAGAGTCACCAGGCGGTGCTGGCCGGCCAGGCGGGCCAGATCGGCCAGCTCGGCCTCCCGGCCGATGAACGAGGTGAGGTAGACGGGCAGGTTGTTGGGGATCGCGTCGAGGGACAGCAGCGGCGGGAACTCCCGCCGCAGGCCGGGATGGCACACCTGGAACACCCGCTCGGGCCGGCCGAGGTCCTTCAAACGGTGGGCGCCGAGGGCGACCAGCGTCACGCCGTCGGGCAGGTCGTCCCCAGCCAGGTCAGCGGTCGAACCCGAGCAGAGGATCTGCCCACCGTGCCCGATGGCCCGCAACCGGGCGGTGCGGATCACGGCCCGGCCCATGTAGTTGCCGGCGTCGCGCAGCTGCGCCTCCCCGGTGTGCAGCGCCATGCGGAGCACGAGGCGGCCGCCCTCCGGCCAGGACTCGGCGGCCGTCGCCACCTGAATGTCGACCGCCACCCGGACCGCCTCGGAGGCCAGCGAGAAGACCGCCACCACGCTGTCGCCCTCGCCCTGCTCCACCGGCCGGACACCGCCACGGGCCCGCACAGCCGCATCCACGATCTCGTAGTGGCGCACGATGGCCGCCGCCATGGCGGCCCGGTCCGCCTCCCAGCCCGTCGTCGAGCCCTCGACATCCGTGAGCAGGAACGTGACCGTGCCCACCGGCAGCGGGTCGTTCACCGGAGTCGCCATCGGTGCCTCCCTCGTCGAATCGGTGTGCTGAGCATGCAGGCAACCGCACACGCCAACATCTACCGATCGGTATATAAGGGTCGCAGCGGGCGGGGACGTTTCCAAGCGACAGGCGAGGACCCGTAGCACCGACCGGATCGGGTTGCCACGCTCCTCGTCGATACGACCGCCCACTCACTCACCGGGTGGTCGCCGGCTGAGCCCTGCGCCGTCCCGGCGCGGCCAGACTGTCGCCATGGGACTCGTAGACCGGCTTCTCGGCCGGTCGGGACAGGGACGGTATCCGCCGGGAACGGTTCCCGACCCGATACGGCGCCCGCCGGCGACCCGCCCCATGCCGGCTCCGGCAGGGGCGTACGAACCGTCGGGCGGCGACTACGGTCCTCCGCCGCCGCGCCGGCGGCGGCTGCGCCTGCGCCGGTTCCTCCCCCACCTGCTGATCATGGCCGGCCTCGCCGCCGCCCGCCTGGGGCCGATGGTGTCGGGCTCAGGCCGCGGCACAGACGACGTCTCCGACCCCTACGCTCGGGTGGCGGCCGAGGCGGACCGCACGCTCGTCGCCCAGGGGGTGCAGTTCACCATCCTCGACCACCGGCCGCTCGGCCCGGGCGTGTGCGCCCAGGTGCCGGCCTGTACCCGCGCGGCATCGGCCCGCTGGGCCGTCACCGGCACCGACCTGGAGGCCCGGTCGTGGATGTTCGTCTTCGCCGACGATGTGGACGCCGATGCCGCCGTCGCGGTGGTCGCCGCCAACCCGGCCATCGTCGGCGCGCCCGCCCCGCCGGGATGGGCCACCACCGGCGGCTCTCCCGGACGATTCCTCGTCCTCGTCCGGGTCGGCCGTCCCGGCGGCGCCGACACCACGGGCGACCCGATGGCGACCGAAGCCGCCGAGGCGCTCCGCATCTACAGCACCGACCCCGCCGTCAAAGAACTCATTGAGCGCGGGGAGGACTGACACGGCGGGAGCCGCCCTTGCGCCCCTTCGCCCGACACGGTTGACAGCCGACCAAGCCGTGGGGACGGTCGCCTCCGAAGAGATCAGTCGGTGGTGGCCGGGGCCCGCGCCAGGATCGTGACCTCGCCGAGGTTGCCGTCGACCCGCACGCGGTCGCCGGTCCCGAGCTGGCGAGTTCCGGTGCGGGTGTTGATGACGCAGGGGATACCGAGTTCACGGGCAACGATGGCCCCATGGCTGATGGGCCCGCCGACGTCGATTACGAGACCGCCGGCCGTGAGCATGATCGCCGCCCAGCTGGGGTCGGTCATCGTGCAGACGAGGATTTCGCCGGGCTGGAGCGGTTCCGAGCATTCGGCGGGATCGGTGACGAGACGGACCGTTCCATCGACGACACCAGGGGCGACCCCGATCCCCGTCACCCCGTCGCCGTCACCGGTGGCGGCAGTGACGGGTACGGCCTTCGCGGTCCCGGTCCACAACGCCGGAAGCTCGAGGTGTTCGTAGTCGGATCGCCGCCCCCGGCGAACGCTGACGGAGCGGCGGAGATCCCCGCGGAGTCCACCGCAGATCTCGTCCATCGTGAGGTGCAGAACGTCGTCGGGGTCGTCCAGCTTGCCTTCCTCGACCAGGATCCTTCCGAGACCACGGGCGAGGAAGCGCGCCGCATCGAGAACTTGAACGAATCCACTCTTTCCCGCCTCCCGGAGTGGAAGCAGCCGGCGGCCGGCCAGGACGGCGGTCGTCTTGGCCCGGCCGAGCGGCCCGAGGGCGGCGAGGAGTTTCGCCTCGGCGGCCCGGCGCGTCTCCGCTTGCCGTTCCTGCAGGGCCGAGGGTGACTCGTCTTCCGCCATGCGGCGATAGGCGTCGAGGATCCGGAGGAGGGGCCTGGCGTCCTCCCGCCAGGAGGCGGACCCCAACTCGCCGACGTTGGGGCCGTGGTAGCCATAGACGGCCAGGAACTCCTCCAGCGAGAGCCGCTGGCGGGACACCTCCCACAGCGCAGTGCTCATCGAGGTGCTCTCCACCTCCGTCGCGCTGGTGAAGAGACTGGTCGAAAGCTCCGGGAGCCCCGCCGAAGACGCCAGCTTGACGGTCTGTTCGAACGCGGCTTGAGCGAGCATCGACACGAGCAGATGGGCACCCATGACCGTCTGGAAGACCTGTTGTGTCTGATGGAGGCGGCCGACCGCCTCCGCCGCGCCCTGAGGGGCGGCGGCCGTCGTCGACGACCACCACGCGGTCGCCTCGGCCCGGGCGGAGTAGAGGCGCCTGCGGGCCCGGGCGATCGTAGGTCCGGCCTTGATCAGGGCGACGGGGTACCGGCGGAGGTTCCTCCAGTCGTCCATGCCCTCTCGGACGCTGCCGAACAGTTGAAATTCGAACCCGTTGGGTGAGCTGCCGGGCAGCGCGGCGGCCACGTCGCGCAGCACGTCCACGTTGCCGGCGACGCGCCCGAAGAACACCCCTGACGCCCGCTGCTCAGGAGGCGGGTCAGGCATGACGCGCGCCCGCGGGTAGGCACCGAGATCGTAGAAAGTCCGCCGCAGGGCCCGTTCAAAGGGAAGATGCCAGAACGTCCAGCCGAGCGGTGTGACGACGCCCGGCACGGCCTCACTGAAGTTCACCGTGGTCCAGGTCACCGGCTCGCGGCAGTCCCAGTGCAGCGGATCGCTCACCTGGGGTTCTGCCTTTCGAACGTTCGGGTCGTCCACGGTGGTCACTCGGCTGCGCGGTGGGCGAACCACGCGTCGTGAAAGGCGTCCGAGAGGATCGGGGTGCCGGCATCAGCGATGAGCAGGCCGGTTTGGCCGTCAACCGACTGCGTGGCCGCAAAACACTCCATGGCCTGGATGGCCACGACGTCGCCGTCGTCAACCTCATGGAACGGGAACAGGACATTTTCGAAATGCTGCGTGACGGCCACATCCACCTGGCGTCCGTCGGTGAAGTCGATCTGGAGGGACACCGGGCGGCCGGTGCTGTCCCGCCGGTAGCGCCCTCCCACTCCCACGGCGAGCCCCGCGGGGGACGATACCCAAGCCCCCACCGGGCTGCCGGGGTCGTCAGGGTGGGGCCAGTTGAGGAATCCGAAGGACGTGTCACCCGTCCGGCCCAGGGCGGCGAGCCACCCACGCCCGAAGGTGACTTCGGACTTGCGCCACCCCCAGGACCGGTCCCGGAACCCTTCACCGACCAGTTCGTGACGTAGACCGCCGGGGAGCTCGAGCCATCCCTCGAAGGTCACCCATTGCTCGACGTGGTACAGGCAGTTGGATGCACTCCGAGGGAGCGCGCCGGGGCACCGGGTCCCGAGCTCGGCCGCCGGGTTCAATCCCTTGATGTTGAGAGCGAAGCGGACGCCGGCCGGGTCCTGGCCGCGAAGGACGAGACGTTTCCGGCTGTCCCAACTGGCATCGCTGACGTCGAGGCTCAACAGGTTGGTGCCAAAGGCGCTCTCGGTTTGGCTCAGGGAGTCGCGCAGGACGCTGCGGTACTCGCGGCCACCCGCTTGGACAACAAAGGACGTCCGACACCCCGGTCCCCGATTGGGCGAGATCGTGATGTGAGCAAGGATGACGATCCCCAGCCGATCATCCCGCAACACCGTCGCCCACGTGTCTTTCCAAGGCATCGGATGATCCAGAGCGGCCACAGAATGCGGAAATTCGTCCTCAGGGACGAGCTCCCACCACGGCGTCATCCCCGTTTCGCTGTCGGCCGAGAGCGCCATACTCTTCCTCCGTCACTCTTAGTCGGCCCGTGAAGCCGTACACTGTACGGGTTCACGATACTACAGTGACCGGCGATGCCTCAACGTCGTGTGCTCACCATGGAGCAGATCATCGAGGCCGCTCTCGAACTGATCGACCAGGACGGGCTTGATGCGTTTAGCATGCGTCGACTCGCGTCTCGGCTCGGTGTCGCACCCATGACCCTCTACGGATACGTGGCAACCAAGGACGAGTTGCTCGAGGCGATCGCCAATCACGTGCTGGACGCCTTGCCGCTCATCGAAGGTGAGCGGTGGGACGAGGGACTCGCCACCTTCTTCACCTCCTTTCATGATGTGCTCCTCGAGCACCACTCGGTCGCTCACCTTTTTACGAGCCGATCGATCATGGGCCCCGCCGTGCTCCGACACGGCGAAAAGACGTTCGCTGAGCTCCTCCAGGCCGGCTTCAGCGAACGGGCGTCAGTCGAAGCGATCACCGCGCTGTTCTGCTACACGCTCGGTGCAGCTTTGTACGAGCTCGCCCGAACAAGAGAACGGGCCGACCTCGCATCGGACCGCCAGAAGCGCCTCGAGGCGCTCGCCCCCGACGAGTACCCGACCCTCCACGACCTCATCCCGCACCTCGCCGCGCAGACCGGCCCGGAACAGTTTCGCAGTGGCTTGCGGTACCTGATTCAAGGAATGGCCATGGAACGCAAGGGCCCACCGCTCCGGCAGCGCCGGCGACGCACGAAAACCGCTTAGGCCAGAGGGCAGGCTCGCTTGCGCTGTCCGGGCTCAGGGGCTGCGACGGTTGAGCATGGCCGAGATGCGCTGGTGGGTCACTCCGAACAGCTTGGCGATCTGGCGGGTCGACAGACCCTCGGAGGTCAGGACCCGGCCGAGGGCCGGGCGGAACCGGCCGCTGACCTCGTGGAGGCGACGGGCGCTCCGGTTCAAGAGGAGGAGGAGGCCGGGTTGGCGTTCGCGCTGGAGGATCTGCGACCACGACCGGCCGAGTTGGCTCTGCCGCTTCATGCTCCGGGCGCGGCGCGCCAGACGTTGTTGGTCGAGGGCGACTTCGTCGGCCGCTTCCGCGACCTCGGTGAGGGCTCTGATGATGGGCTGGTCGTCCGCTACGGGGCCACTCGTCATCGAGCTTTCTTGGCCGGCCACGTACTTTTGACGCCGGTTTTGTAGCCGGCAACCTCGGCCGGTGGGATATGTCTCAAGGGCGAGGCTACCCAGATCCAGATCCACACAACCGCCGTTACCCGGGCGATCAGGACCTTCACTAGGCTGCGCCGCCATGACCTCAAACTGGGCACAGCTGGCATCTGAGTTGACCGACGCGCTGCACCTTGCGGCCCCTCCTCTGGCCATCACCTTCTCCGACGCGCCGCCGGCCGGCGTGCCCGCCTTCGACGAGCCGATGCCCGAGCCGCTGGCCGACGGCCGCACTGGTCGGGTCCCGGCGGGCTGCGTGTTCTGGATGAAGGCGGTCGAGAAGACGTTCTCCACGGTGGCCGAGGATCACGGCAACTGCAGCGTGGGTAGCCTCACCCACGGGTTCAAGACGCTTGAGGAGGTGGCCGGCAACTCCGACGTGGCCGCCCTCCTCGACACCGGCTGGGTCACGATGGATGTCGTCCCCCACATCCCGGTCGTCCACCACCGGCCTGGCGCGGTCACCTACGGGCCGCTGGCCGAGACGCCCGTCGACCCCGACGTCGTGTTCCTGCGGGTCACGGCCCGCCAGCTCATGGTGCTCTCGGACGCCGTCCCGGCCCTGCGGATCGAGGGCAAGCCGCAGTGCCACATCGTCGCCGTGGCCAAGGAAGAGAACCAGCCCGCGGCGAGCGTGGGCTGCGCCCTCAGCCGCGTCCGGACGGGTATGCCGCCGACTGAGATGACGTGCGCCATCCCGGCGACCCAGCTGGCCGAGACGGTGGCCGCCATCCAGCACAACGCCGTGGCTGACAACGCGGTGGCGCGCTACGCCGCCGAGGACGCCCGGCGCTTCGCCTAGAAGAGCCGAGGGGCGGATACGGCCATCGCGGGAACTCTCCTCAGGTGATCGCGATCGCCGTGGCAATGCCACTCCGATCGCGATCACCTCGAAATGTCTGGGCGTCGGACGGCCACGCTGGCCATACTCCGGGGCCATGCAGGAAGACGACGAGCAACCGATGCGGCGGCCGCGGCCCAGGGCGTGGGACGCCGACGCCGAGGTGGCAAGGCTGGCGGCACGACAGCTCGGCGCCGTCAGCCGCCGCCAGGCCCTCGCCGCCGGGCTGACACCGAACCAGATCGCCGAGCGGCTGAAGAGCGGGCGCTGGCGCTGCCCGATCCACGGGGTCTACGTGGTCGCCGGCGTCCCCGCTTCCTGGGAGCAGGACGCCATGGTGGCCCTCCTGGCCAGTCCCGACGGCAGTGTGCTCTCCCATCTCACCGCCGCCGCCGTCTTCGAGCTCGGCGACCCGTCTCCCGTCCCCCACCTCACCGTTGCGTGGTCGGCCAGCGGCCGGTTCCGCAACGCCGTCGTCCACCGCTCCCGTCACCCGCTCGACCCTCGGGACCGCAGCCAACTCGGGCCGCTCCTGTGCACCACGCCGGCCCGGACCCTGGTCGACTGCGCCGGCCTCGTCGGATACCAGGCGCTGTGCGAGATGCTCGACCGCGCCCTATGCCGGGGCCTGGCCAGTGCCGACGCGGTGCGGGCGGCCGCCGCTCGGGTGTCGTCGTCGAAAGGCCGGAAAGGGCAGGCCAAACTCGAGCGGGCTCTCGAGGTGTGGGTCCCCGGGCCGCGGCCGCACAGCGTCCGCGAGATGGAGATGGTGCGCCTCGTCACCAGCTGGGGCCTGCCTATGCCCGAGCGGCAGATGGTGATCCGGGACGCGCGGGGACGATTCGTGGCCCAGGTCGACCTCGGCTGGCGCCAGGAACGGGTCGCCCTCGAATACGACGGCGCCGAGTTCCACACCCCGCGCACCGCGGCCGCCGACGCCCGTCGCCAGAGCCGCGTCGAGGCGCAGGGCTACCGCGTGGTCCGGGTGCGCAAGGACGACGTGCGCCCGCCTGCCGATACCCTCCGGGGCCGTCTGACGGCACTCTTCCCCGGGCATCGCGCCGCCGCCTGAGCCAGGTGATCGCGATGGCCGTGGCAATGCCACTCCGATCGCGATCGCCTCGTGGCCCTCAGCCCAGGCCGAGGGCGGGCAGCAGATCCTCGTAGGAGGCGACCACGGCGTCGCCCGAGGGCCCCTGGTCGGGATCGTCGTCGAACACGCTCGTGAGCCGCACGGCCCGCATGCCGAAGGCCTGGGCGCCGGCGATGTCGGTCCGGCGCCGGTCACCGACGTGGGCGCAGCGGGCCGGATCGGGCGAGCCCAGCCCTTCCAGGGCGTGCTCGAAAATACGTTTGTCGGGTTTGTACACCCCCACCTCGTCGGAGAAGGCCCAGGCGTCGAAATGACCGAGCAGGCCGTGGCGCTCGAGATGCAGGCGCAATTCGGACGAAGGGGTGAAACCCACGTCGCAGACGATGGCCAGGGACACGCCCAGCTGGCTCAGCGCCTCCAGCGCGCCGGACACCCCGTCCACCAGGACCAGGTCGGCGGCGCCGGCCCGGGACGCGCCGGCGAAGGCGTCGAAGAGCTGCTCCCGCACGCCATTGCCCATGCCGTAGTGCCGGTGGACGGCCTCGGCGATGCTTCGGGCGGCATGGCGCCCGGTGTACTGGGTGTTGGCCTCCCAGCTGGTCACGTACTCCAGCCAGGCGGCGTCGTAGGCAGCTGCCAGTACGACACCGGCGTCCCCCACGCCGGCATCGCCCATCACTCTGCCCATCGCCTCCAGACGGCGTCCCCGCAGGTAACCGCCAGGAGGCTCACAGCACAGGGTGTTCCAGTAATCGAAGGTGACAGCCTCAACGGCCGTGCCTTCCGCCACGAGGGCGAGAGACTACAGGCCCTGGTCGCTCTCAACCTGCTCCAGGTAACGAAGGATCTCGTTGGCCCGGAACCGGCGGTGGCCGCCAAGGGTCCGGATGGCGGAGATCTTTCCGGCCCGCGCCCAGCGGGTCACGGTCTTCGGGTTGACCCGAAACATCTCGGCGACCTCTGACGGGGTCAGAAGGGCGTCGGGGTCGGTACGGTCTTGCATCGCCATTCCTCTTTCTTTGAGAACGGGCTGCTCGCGGCGGTTGCCGGGAGGGGGGACTGTCCGCTTCGCCCTTGAGGGTACGTACGGCACCCTTTTGGGTCGATAGCCCGGAGGTGTCATTTATGACCCATCCGTTCGGACTAGTCCCCCGCGGTCATCGCCTCTGACCAGCGGGTTTCCACTACGTGCAGTCCACTGCTGAGACGGGAACGCGAATGCTCGTGCTACCCGTCGAGGCATGTATCGGCACACAAGGGGCAGCGACTAAAGCGCGCACCGATCGATTTGGCGCGCCCTACCATTCAGGGGAGAGGAATCGAAAGAAGGAGTGTCGAAGGCCGATGCCAGTGTTCGAACGCATCGAGGCCGACGACTACGAACAGGTGGTGTTCTGCCACCACCGGCCCAGCGGGCTGCGGGCCATCGTGGCCGTCCATTCCACCGCCCTGGGTCCCGCCCTGGGCGGGACCCGCTTCTACCCCTACGCATCCGAAGAGGATGCGTTCACCGACGTCCTGCGCCTGGCCAAGGGCATGACCTACAAAGCGGCTATGGCCGGTCTCGACCTCGGCGGCGGCAAGGCGGTGATCCTGGGGGACCCGGCCCGGGACAAGAGTGAAGCTTTACTGCGGGCCTTCGCCCGTTACGTCGACACCCTCGGGGGCCGCTACATCACCGCCGAGGACGTCGGTACCACCCAGGCCGACATGGACCTCATCCGCCGGGAGACCCGCTGGGTCACGGGGGTGTCCCAGTCCCTGGGCGGTTCGGGCGACCCGTCGGTGGCCACCGCCACGGGCCTCTACTACGGCATGAAGGCCACGGCCCACCACCTGTGGGGCGACGGGTCGCTGGAGGACCGCCACGTCACCGTGGCCGGGGTGGGCAAGGTCGGCTACGCCGTCGTCCGCCACCTGGTGGAGGAACGGGCCCGGGTCACGGTGGCCGACACCTCGTCCGCGGCCGTGGAACGGGCCGTGGCCGACTTCGGGGTGGAATCCACCGCCGTGGAGACCATCCACACCCTCGAATGCGACATCCACGCCCCCTGCGCGCTCGGCGCCACCCTCAACGAGGTGACCATCCCCCAGCTGCGCTGCGCGGCGGTGTGCGGCTGCGCCAACAACCAGCTGGCCGGGGACGGCGACGACAAGGCCCTGGCCGAGGCGGGGATCCTCTACGCCCCCGACTACGTCGTCAACGCCGGCGGGATCATCAACATCTCCGAGGAGCTGCGGGGGTACAACCAAGCCCGGGCCGAAGTCGGCCTGCGCCGCGTCTACGACAACATCCTGGCCGTCTTCGAGCGGGCCGCAGCCGACGGGATCACCACCGCCGCCGCCGCCGACCGCCTGGCCGAGGCCCGCATCGAAGCCGTCGGCCGCCTCGGCCTCATCCGCCCACCCGCCCCTCCGAATCGCTGACCGCCAGACGCAGGAGGCACACCGGCATGGCCTTCGCCCCACCCGAGAACACCGATCTCTCGGGCTTCCATCTCCACGAACGGCACCGCGCCCTCGGGCTCACCGACGAGGACGTGCTGGCCATGTGGCGCTGCATCCTCGTCACCCGCCGGCTGGACCAGAAGATCTGGGCTCTCAACCGGATGGGCAAGGCCCCCTTCGCTGTGTCCTGCCAGGGCCAGGAGGGCGCCCAGGTGGGGGCCGCCTGGGTCCTGCGGGGCGGACACGACGTGGTCTGCCCGTATTACCGGGACACCGGGCTCATGATCGCGCTGGGCATGACCGTCCGGGAGTGCCTGGAGGCCGTCTTCGCCCGGGCGGCCGACCCCAACTCCGGTGGACGGCAGATGCCCAACCACTGGGGCTCCTCCAAGTTGCGGGTCATCACCGGGTCGTCGCCCATCGCCACCCAGATCCCCCACGCCGCCGGCGTGGCCCTCGCGGCCCGTATGAAGGGGGAGGACACCGTCGTCATGACCCTCTTCGGGGACGGGGCCGCTTCCAAGGGCGACTTCCACGAGGCCATGAACTTCGCCGGCATCCACGGCCTGCCCCTGGTGGCCGTCTGTGAGAACAACGGCTACGCCATCTCGGTGCCCCTGGCCAAGGAATCGGCCGTCGAGAACATCGCCGAGCACGCCCACCAGTACAAGTTCTTCGGGATGATCGTGGACGGCAACGACCCCCTCGACGTGTACGCGGCCACCTCCTCGGCCGTTCGCCGCGCCCGCCGGGGCGAAGGGCCCACCCTCATCGAGTGCAAGACCTACCGCTACCTGTCGCACACCTCCGACGACGACGACCGCACCTACCGGCTGCCGGCCGAGGTGGAGGCGTGGCGGAAGAAGGATCCCTTCCAGCGCCTCAAGCAGTACCTGATCGAGCAGCGCCTCCTCTCCGAAGCCCGGGAGGCGGAGATGGAAGCCGAGGTGATGGCCGAGATCGAGGAGGGGGTCAAGGCGGCCGAGGCCTCTCCCGCCCCGGCCGCCGGCGATGCCTTCACCAAGGTCTTCGCCCGGCCCCTGCGCCCCATCCCCGGAGTGCCGGCGGAGTTCGCCGCCACCCAGGAGGGGATCGCCCCCACCCGGCCCGACCCCGGGCCTCCCCCGGCCGATGCCCCCGTCCGCACCCTGGTCGATTCCGTCCGGGAATCGATCCGGGAGGCCATGGCGGCCGACGAGCGGGTCTTCGTCCTCGGTGAGGACGTGGGCGCCCGGGGCGGGGTGTTCAAGGCCACCGACGGCCTCATCACCGAGTTCGGCGAGGCCCGGGTGCTCGACATGCCGCTGGCCGAATCGGCCATCATCGGCGTGGCCATCGGCGCCGCCCTCCACGGCCTGCGCCCCATCGCCGAGATCCAGTTCGCCGACTTCATCCACCCCGCCTTCGACCAGATCGTCTCCGAGGCGGCCCGCATCCACTACCGCTCCAACGGCGACTTCTCCGTGCCCATGGTCATCCGGGCGCCCTACGGCGGCGGCGTCCACGGGGCCCTGTACCACTCCCAGTCGGTGGAGTCGATCTTCGCCCACGTCCCCGGCCTCAAGGTGGTGTGCCCCTCCACCCCGTCGGACATCAAGGGCATGCTCCTGGAGGCGATCGACGACCCCGACCCGGTCCTGTTCCTCGAGCACAAGAAGGCGTACCGGTCAGTGAAGGGCCCCTTCCCCGAGGGGGCGGACTGGCGGGTCCCACTGGGTGTGGCCCAGGTGGCCCGGACCGGCTCGGACATGACCATCGTCACCTACGGGCTCCAGCGCCACCTGGCCGTGGAGGCGGCCGAAGCCCTGGCCGCCGCCGGCGAGGGCGACGTGGAGGTGCTCGACCTGCGCACCATCTCCCCCCTCGACCGGGACGCGGTGCTGGCCTCGGCGAAGAAGACCGGCCGGGTCCTGGTGGTCTCGGAGGACAACTGGTCGTTCTCGGTGGCGTCCGAGGTGGCCGCCCTGGTGGCCGAGGAGGCCTTCTACGACCTCGACGCCCCGGTCCTGCGCCTGGCCACCGCCGACGTGCCCGCCATGCCCTACGCCCCGGCCATGGAAGCCGCCGTCCTGATCACCACCGAGCGCATCACCGACGCGGCCCGGAAGCTGCTCCGGGCCTGAGATCGTCCTACACTGCCCCGCCGTGACCCGGGTGATCGCGCTGGCGAACCAGAAGGGCGGGGTGGCCAAGACCACCACCACCCACTCCCTGGGCGTGGCCCTGGCCGACCTGGGCGAGCGGATCCTCCTCGTGGACCTCGATCCGCAGGCTTGCCTGACGTACTCCGTCGGGATCGACCCGGACGCGCTGGAGACCTCCCTCCACGACGTGCTCGCCGGGCGGGTGGAGGCGGCCGACATCCTGGCCAAGGCGGGGGGCCTGTCGATCCTGCCGGCCACCATCGACCTGGCCGGGGCCGAGGTCCACCTCATGTCCAGGACGGGGCGGGAGCACGTCCTGACCCGGGCCATCAAACCGCTGCTCGGGGACTACGACACCGTCCTCATCGACTGCCCGCCGTCGCTCGGGATCCTGACCATCAACGGCCTGACCGCCGCCCACCAGGTGCTGATCCCCCTGTTGTGCGAGACGCTGGGGCAGCGGGGCGTCGGCCAGCTGCTGGAGACGATCGCCGACGTGCGCAGCTTCACCAACCCCGACCTGTCCGTGCGGGGCCTGATCGCGACGATGTTCGACTCCCGCACCCGCCACGGGCGCGAGATCCTCGGTGCGCTGGAGGAGAGCTACGGGCTGGAGGTCCTCGACCCGCCCGTCCCCAAGACCATCCGCTTCGCCGAAGCGCCCGCCCAGGGCCGCTCCATCCTCGAGCACGCCCCCAACTCGGCGGGCGCCGAGGCCTACCGCACCATTGCCCGGACCCTGCACGAGGAGCTGGGAGGCTCCGGGGCCACCGAGCCTCAAGGCGTCTCTAGTTCTCAGTAAAGGCGCATCGGGCCTGGTCAGGGCCTCGTATCATGACGGGCCGACCCCCGAAGCGAAGAGGTAGCCCCATGGTGCGTGTCTCCCGGCTCGTCGTCGTCCTGGCCTTGGTGCTCGCCGCCTGCGGAGGTGACGGCGGTGGCGGGAACGCCGAAGGCGACGGCGGCGGAGTGGCCGACACGATCGTGATCGGCACCACGGACTCCCTCCAGAACAGCTTCGACCCGGCCCAGGCCTACGACTACTTCGGCTCCGAGGTGATCCAGAACACGGCCGAGACCCTCGTCGCCTACGCGCCCGACGCGGTGGAGCCGTCCCCCAAGCTGGCCACGGCCATGCCCACCGTGTCCCCCGACGGCCTCACCTACACCTTCGAGCTGCGTCCCGGGATCAAGTTCCACGACGACACCCCACTGAACTCTGAGGCGGTCAAGTTCTCTCTGCTGCGGGCCCGCGACTTCGGCGCCCCGGGCAAGGACGCCGAAGCGGCCGGATTCCTCCTCTCGGGGATCAAGGACATCGCCACCCCGTCGCCGACCACGGTGGTGATCACCCTGTCTTCTCCCAACGTCACCTTCCTGTCCCGCCTCGGCTACTCGGTGGCCTCGATCGTGAGCCCCACCGCCTACGCCGACCACGTGCTGACCGGACCCGAGGAAGGCGAGGCGGTGACGGCCAAGTACAAGGCCGACACGATCGTGGGCAGCGGGCCCTACAAGCTCGTCGCCTACAAGGAGAAGGAGTCGGTCGACTTCGAGGCCAACCCGAAATACTGGGGTGACGCTCCCAAGACGAAGCGCATCCGGGTGCGGCTCTTCGACAAGTCCTCGGCGCTCAAGATCGCCCTCCAGAACAAGGAGGTCGACATCGCCTTCCGGAGCCTCCAGCCCGACGAGAACGCCTTCTTCAAGGATCGCCCGGGATTCCAGCTGGTGGAAGGGGACGGACCCGGCATCCGCTACGTCGTGTTCAACGTGACCTCCAAGCCGTGGGACAACCCCGACATGCGCCGAGCGCTGGCCGCGGCCGTGGACCGGGAGGCGGTCGTCCGGGAGGTGTTCAAGGGGAGCGCCAAGACGCTGTCCTCGATGATCCCGCCGCTGTTCCCCACCTCGGAGCCGAAGTGGAACCAGCTCTACGGAGCGGGCACCGACAAGGCCCTGGTCGAGCGTTACCTGGCCGCCGCCGGCGTGCCCGCGGGCGAGAAGGTGAAGGTCGACTTCTGGTACAGCCCGACCCACTACGGGGACACCGAGGCCGACGTCGCCCAGGTCATCACCCAGGGCCTCGAGGCCACCGGACGTTTCGAGGTGACGGTGTCCAACGTGGAGTGGACCGAGTACGGCCAGAAGCGCCGGGCGGGCGAGATCCCCGTCTTTCTCATGGGCTGGTACCCCGACTACCTCGACCCCGACGACTACCTGGAACCGTTCGCCGACCCCAACATCTTCGACCCCGCCAAATGGGAGGACGCCAAGATGCTGGACCTCGTCCACGCCTCCCAACGGGAGCTGGACCCGGTGAAACGAGCCGACATCCTGAAGCAGGCCCAGGCCCACATGGCCGACCAGACGCCCTATGTCCCGGTGTTCCAGATCCCCCAGTTCGCCGCCACCACCGACGCCGTCTCGGGCGTGGTCCTCGACCCCATCCAGGTCTTCCGCTACTGGCTCCTGGAGAAGAAGGCTTAGCCGAAGGAGAGGTGAGCGGACGACGGTGAGCTCCCGGGGGTCGTTGCGGGCCTACCTGCTCACCCGTCTGGCCCTCACTCTCCCGCTCCTGCTGCTGCTCCTCACGGCCACCTTCCTGCTCCTGCGGGTGGCCCCCGGCGACCCGGTGACGGCCACCCTGGGGGACCGGGCATCCGATGCCCGCGTGGCCCTGGTACGGGAGAGCCTCGGCCTCAACCAGCCGCTGTGGCGCCAGTACACCGACTATCTCGCCGACGTGGCCACCGGCGACTTCGGGCGGGCCATCACCACCGACCGCCCGGTACGCCAGACCATCACCGACCGGTTCCCGGCCACCCTGGAACTCACCCTGGCGGCCATGGCCGTGGCCCTGAGCGTCGGCCTCGTGATCGGGGCGGTGGCGGCCCGGTTCCGTGACACCCCGCTCGACGTGGCCGGCCGCCTGGCCGGCATCGTGCTCTACGCCGCCCCCATCTTCTGGCTCGGGATCCTCTTCCAGTACTTCTTCTCGGTGCGCCTGGGGTGGCTCCCGTCGTCGGGGCGGACGGCCGCCTTCGCCGAGCCCCGCGGCCTGACCGGCCTCTACCTGGTCGACTCCCTCCTCACCGGGAACTGGGAAGCCTTCGGGCAGGCGGTGCGCCACCTGGCCCTGCCCGCCGTCACGCTCGGCCTCGTCATCGGCGGGATCGTGGTGCGCCTGGTGCGGGTCAACATGCTCTCCACGCTGCGCTCCGACTACGTGGAGGCGGCCCGGGCCCGGGGCATCGGCGAGCGGGCCGTCGTGTTCCGCCACGCCCTGCGCAACGCCATGGTGCCGGTGGTGGCGGTCGTCGGCCTCCAGTTCGCCCTGTTGCTGGGCGGGGCGGTGCTGACCGAGACGACCTTCAACTGGCCCGGGATCGGCCTGTCGCTCTACCAGTTCCTCCAGAACCGGGACTACACCGCCGTCCAGGGCATCGTCACCTTCTACGCCTGCTTCGTGGTGGCGGTGAGCCTGGCCATCGACGTGGTCACGGCCTGGATCGACCCCCGGATCCGGTACTCATGAAGCTCGGCCAGCGGACCGCGCGGCTGCGACGCCTGTGGCAGGGGGCGACGCCCACCACCCGGCATCTGGTGACGGCCGGGGCGGTCATCTCCGGCGTCTTCGCCGTGATGGCCCTCTTCGCCCCGCTGATCGCCCCGTACGGCCAGGCCGAGGTCTCCGGGTTGCCGCAACTCGCCCGGCCGTCCGCCGACCACCTCTTCGGCACCACCAACCAGCACTTCGACGTGTTCTCCCGGGTCGTCTACGGAGCCCGCCTCGCTCTCCAGGTGGTCCTCCTTTCCACCAACCTCGCCCTGGTGGTGGGGGTCCCCCTCGGCCTGGTGTCGGGCTACACCGGCCGGCGCCTCGACCGGATCCTGGTCCTCATCATGGACGCCCTCTACGCCTTCCCCAGCCTGCTGCTGGCCATCGTGGCCGCCTTCGCCCTCCGCCGCTGGGTGGGGTCCGGGGTGCCGGCCGCCGCCCTGTCCATCTCGGTCATCTACATCCCCCAGTACTTCCGGGTGGTGCGCAACCACACCCTGGCCGTGCGGGAGGAGCCCTTCGTCGACGCGGCCCGGGCCATGGGCGCCCGGCCGGTGACGGTCATGACCCGCTACATCGCCGCCAACGTGGTGTCCTCGGTGCCGGTCATCTTCACCATCAACGCGGCCGACGCCGTCCTCACCCTGGCCGGGCTCGGCTTCCTGGGCTACGGCGGGACGTTCCGGATCGCCGAGTGGGGTTACGACATCTCGAGGGCCATCAGCGACGTCGGCACCGGCTCCTGGTGGACGTCCCTCTTTCCCGGCCTGGCCATCCTGCTCCTCGTCACCGGTCTGTCCCTGCTCGGGGAGGGCATCAACGACGTCCTCAACCCCCGCCTCCGCCGGGCGGGGATGGGCCGCGTGGGGCCGGGGGTCCCGGGTGGCCCGGCCGACCTGGAAACGGCCGCGCTGTCCGTCACCGACGACACGACGGACCCGGCCGGCCACGGCGACGAGACCGCCGTCGAGCGCCTCCCCGACCTCGCTCCGGTGCCGCTGCCCGCCAACCTCTACGGGAGCGGGCGGGGCGGCCCGCCCGTCCTGGCCGTCACCGACCTGGCCGTCACCTACAACACGCCCCGGGGGCCCGTGCGGGCGGTGGACGGGGTGAGCCTCGAGGTGGCCCCCGGCCACAGCCTCGGCCTGGTGGGCGAGAGCGGCTGCGGTAAGTCCACCCTGGGCCGGGCCGTGCTCGGCATCCTGCCCAAGGGGACCGACCACGCCGGTCGGGTGATCCTCGACGGCGACGACCTGACCGCCGATCCGGGCCGTTGGCGGGCCGCCCGGGGTGACCGCCTGGCCCTCGTCTTCCAGGACCCGGCCACCCGCCTCGACCCTCTGATGCGCATCGAGGACCATTTCGTGGAGGCCATCCGGGCCCACCGTCCGACCATGAAGCCGGCGGCCGCCCGGCGCCTGGCCGCCGACGCCCTGGCCGCCGTGGGGGTGCCGCCGGGCCGGGCCCGCCAGTACCCCCACGAGTTCTCCGGCGGGATGCGCCAGCGCATCATGATCGCCCTGGCCGTGGTCCTCGAGCCCCGGGTGCTCATCGCCGACGAGCCCACCACCAGCCTCGACGTCCTGGTCGAGGCCCAGGTGCTGCGGCTGCTGGACTCGCTGCGCCAGCGCCTGGGCATCGCCGTCGTCCTCGTCACCCACAACCTGGGCATCGTGGCCGAGACGTGCGACCGGGTGGCGGTGATGTACGCCGGGCGCATCGTGGAGGAAGGCCCGGTGGCCGAGGTCTTCGCCCGGCCCCGCCACCCCTACACCCAGGGCCTGCTGCGCAGCGTCATCAGCCTGGACACCACCACGCTGGTCTCCCTGCCCGGGGTGCCGCCCGACCTGGCCCACCCGGAACCCGGCTGTCCCTTCGCCCCCCGCTGCCCGCTGGCCATGGACAGGTGCCTCGAAGTGGCGCCGGTGGCCGCGCCTGTGGGACCCAACGGGCACCGGGCCGAATGCCACCTGTATCCCGGCGCCGACCCGACCCACCCCGACCAGGCCTGGGCCCCCTCCGGCCAGCGCCGGACCCTGGCCGACCCGCCCCGGGCCGGAACCCTGACATGAGCCCGCCGCTGGTCCGGGTGCGGGACCTCGAGGTCCACTTCTCCCTCCGGGGCGGCTTCCTGGGGCAGATGTTCGGCGCCCAGCGGGTGGTCCGGGCCGTCGACGGCGTCAGCCTCGACGTCGCCCCGGGCGAGACCGTCGGCCTGGTGGGCGAGTCGGGCAGCGGCAAGACGACGCTGGGCCGGGCGGTGCTGCGCCTGGTGGAGCCCACCGCCGGATCGGTTGAGTTCGAAGGCCGGGACATCACCCGCCTCGCGGAGCGGGACCTGCGACCGCTGCGCCGCCGGATGCAGCCCGTGTTCCAGGACCCCCACGCCGCCCTCAATCCGGCCATGACCATCGGCGAGGCGGTGGCCCATCCCCTGCGCATCCAGGGGCTGTGCAGCACCGCCGAGGAGGCCCGGGCCCGGGCCGGAGCCATGCTCGACCGGGTCGGGGTGACCCCGGCCGCCACCTATCTCGACCGGTTCCCCGAGGACCTCTCCGGCGGCCAGAAGCAGCGGGTGGTGATCGCCCGGGCCCTCGTCACCGAACCCGCCCTGGTGGTGGCCGACGAGCCGGTGGCCATGCTGGACATGAGCGTCCGCGCCCTGGTGCTGCGCCTCCTGGCCGACCTCAAGCGCGACCTCGGCCTGACCTACGTGTTCATCACCCACGACCTGGCCACCGCCCGGCTCCTGTGCGACACCGTGGCCGTGATGTACCTCGGCCGGGTGGTGGAGATCGGCCCGGCGGCCGACGTCCTGGGCCGGCCCCGCCACCCCTACACCCGGGCGCTGCTGGAAGCCGTGCCCCGTCCCGACCCGACCGCCCGGGACCGGCCCCGCGATCTCCCCCCCGGCGAGGTCCCCGACGCCACCGACCTCCCGTCAGGCTGCCGCTTCCACACCCGCTGCCCCGCCGCCTTCGCCCCCTGCCCGACGGTCGACCCCCAGCTCATCGACAGCGTCGCCTGCCACCTCCACAACCCCCCGCTCGCCCCCTAGCACTTGGTCAGATCTTTTGGTGACGGATTTCGCCACCCCTCGGCGAAATCCGTCACCAAAAAACAAAATCAGTCGGAGACCAGCCGCACGGCGTCGCTCTCGACCACCTCGCCCACCTTGTATGCGGCTTTCCCTGCCGCCCCCAACGTCGAGATGGCGAGCTCAGCATCCCCAGCCGGAACCACCGCCAGCATCCCCAGCCCAAGGTTGAACACCCGCTCCATCTCCTCCGGGGCGACGCTTCCGGCGGCGGCGATCTCCGAGAAGATCCGCGGCTCCGGCCACGCCCCCCGCCGCACCACGGCACCCACGCCCGCCGGCAACACCCTCGCCAGGTTCCCCGGGATCCCCCCGCCCGTCACATGGGCAAAGGCCCGCACCTCGACGGCCGCGGCCAGAGCCCGCAGCGCCGGCGAGTAGATCACGCTCGGCACCAGCAGCTCCTCGCCCAGGCTCCTCTCCGCCCCCGCCCAGGCCGGCTCATCCCAGGACCGGTGAGCAAACACAGCCCGGGCCAGCGAGTACCCGTTGCTCCGCAGGCCGGGGCTGGCCAGCCCGATCACGGCGTCTCCGGCCCGGACCCCCCGGGGCAATCGCGAGTCTGCCTCCACCACCCCCACGGCGAAGCCGACGAGGTCGAAATGGCCGGGCTCCATAACCCCCGGATGCTCGGAGATCTCCCCCGCCACCAGCGCACATCCCGCCTGCCGGCAGCCTTCGGCCACGCCGGAGACGAGCGCCTCGATCACCGCCGGGTCGTTGCGCCCCACCGAGATGTAATCGAGGAAGAACAGCGGCTCGGCGCCACAGACGGCCAGATCGTCGACCGACATGGCCACGCAGTCGATCCCGATGGTGTCGTACCGACCGAGTCGGCGAGCCACTTCTGATTTGGTCCCCACCCCGTCAGTGGTGGATACCAGTACCGGCTTGTCCCAGCGCCCCGGGTCGAAGGCGAAAAGACCGGCGAAGCCGCCGATATCGGAGACAACCTCAGGCCGGAAGGTGGACCGCACATGCCCCTTGATCCGCTCGACCGCCTCATCAGCCGCCTCGAGACTGACGCCTGCGTCGTCGTAGGTCGCGCTCACACCTCGAGAGGGGAGGGCGCCCCGTCCAACGAGTTGGGATGGGCCGCTTCGAAGGCCCCCTCCTCGGGGCTGACGGGCACCGGGTAGATGCCGGTCAGGCAGGCGGTGCAGAACGACGTCGGCGGCGCCCCGGTGGCGGCCAGGAGCCGGGGCAGCTCCAGGTAGGCCAGGGAATCGACGCCGAGGTACTCGCGGATCTCGCCCACCGACAGGTCGGCGGCCAGCAGCTCGGAGCGCCGGGAGGTGTCCATGCCGAAGAAGCACGGCCAGCGGTACGGCGGTGACGAGATGCGCATGTGCACCTCGGCCGCTCCCGCCTCCCGCAGCATGCTGACGATCTGGCGGGTGGTCGTCCCCCGCACGATGGAGTCGTCCACCACCACCAGGCGCTTGCCGGCGATGTTCTCGGGCAGCGGGTTGAGCTTCAGCCGCACGCCCATGCCCCGGAGCATCTGGTTGGGCTCGATGAAGGTCCGGCCCACGTAGCGGTTCTTGACCAGGCCGTCGCCGTAGGGCACGCCGGAGGCGCGGGCGAAGCCCTGGGCGGCGGGGACCCCCGACTCGGGCACCGGCATCACCATGTCGGCCGGCACCGGCGCCTGGCGGGCCAGCTCCTCACCCATCCGCTGACGGGCCGCGTGGACGTTCTGGCCGTAGAGATCGGAGTCGGGCCGGGCGAAGTACACGAACTCGAAGAGGCACAGCGACGGGGTCGGCTCGGCGTAGCGGTGGGACCGCACCCCGGAGGCGTCGATGACGATCATCTCCGCCGGCTCGATCTCCCGCACCATGTGGGCGCCGACGATGTCCAGCCCGGCCGTCTCCGAGGCCAGCACCCAGCCGCCCTCCATCCGGCCCAGCACCAACGGCCGGAAGCCGTTCGGGTCGCGGACGCCGATCAGGCGGGCGTCGTCCATGAGCACGAAGGAGAAGGCACCCCGCAGCCGGGGCAGGACATCTTCCAGGGGGGTCTCCAGGTCCCGGCCGTCGGAGCGGGGGTTCTCCGCCCAGGCTCGGGCCAGCAGCTCGGCCACCACGTCGGAGTCGGAGCTGATGTCGGCCTTGTCGATCCCCAGCTCGGCGGCCAGCTCGACGGTGTTCGTCAGGTTGCCGTTGTGACCGAGGGCAAAGCCGGCATCACCCCGGGAGCGGTAGACGGGCTGAGCGTTGCGCCAGGTGCTCGTCCCCGTGGTCGAGTAGCGCACATGGCCGATGGCCAGGTGGCCCTCCAGGGGAGCAAGGCTGCGCTGGTCGAAGGCCTGGGTGACGAGGCCCATGTCCTTCACCACGGTGATGGTCTCGCCATCGGACACCGCAATCCCCGCCGATTCCTGGCCGCGGTGCTGGAGGGCGAAGAGGCCAAAATAGGTGAGGTTGGCGACGGCCTGGCCGGGGGCGTAGACCCCGAAGACCCCGCAGGCTTCCCCGATGCGGTCGTCCACTCCTAGGAAATCTAGCCGGGTTTGGGCTCCGGATCGGTGGAGAGCTCGGCGTAATCGGCCCGGAACCCGTCGTGGAGGAGCCGGGGCACCTCCCGCCGGCTGCCGAAAAGGACGCGCAGGCCCAGGGCCAGGTAGATCAGCGAGAAGATCACGAGTTCCGTGCCGTGCCACTCGGCGGGCACCACCGCGCCGGCGAAGAACTGGGCCCAGAACAACCCGAAGAGGAGCACCGCCTCCCGCACCGACATGGACAGGTTGATCAGGATGGTCACGGCATAGAAGGACTGGGCCGCGGTGAGCAGCACCTCTTCCCGCTGGCGGGCGATGATGGGCAGCCCGTCGAGGGTGCCTGAGGCGATGGCGAAGGCGATGGGCAGGGTGCCGACGAGCAGGGTCCACTGGTTCACCTTGGACGACACCAGCGTGCCCAGGCCGGCATTGGTGTTCAGCCGGTAGGCGTAGAGGCCGGCCACCAGCAGTTCGGGCGCCTCCGAAGCCAGGGGCGCCAGCCACTGGACGAGGAAGAACTCGCTGATGCCGATGGCGTCGCCCGATTCCACCAGGGCGTGGGCGAACTCCTCGGCGCAGGCCAGGATGACGAGGGCGGCCACCACGAAGAGGCCGATCACCGTCGCCCTCCGGCGCGCCGTAGGCAGCTCCCCCAGAGCTTCCGCCGGTCCCACCAGATGCGGCTCTTCGGCCGGGGCCTTGGAGATGCGCACCATGTAGGCGATGAAGATGCTGACCAGGATGGCGGCGTCGATCAGGGTGATCGAGTGCTTGAGGGGCAGGGTGAGCGAGTAGACGGTGGCCACCGACAGGAAGCTCAGCTCCACGGCGTGGGAGCGGTCGAGAGAAACGGCCTCCATCCGCTCGCCTCGGGACCGGAGCCGGCGCCAGGCGATGAATACCACCATGGTCCAGCCCAGCCCGATGAGGAGCCGGTTGGCCCCGGTCATGTTGGCCAGGGCCAGAGCGCAGGGCGACTCCCGGTTGCCGATCTCGGATGCCGCCTGGCAGGCGGGGCCGAACTCGGCGTAGGCCTCGCCGCCCTGAAGGGCGAAGACCAGGTCCACGGCGTACTCGGGCAGGACGGCGATGAAGGCCAGCAGGGCGATGGCCAGCCCGGCCGAGATGTCGAGCTGGGCCACCTCGGCCGCCCACGACAGAAGGAAGGCGGCCCCCACGATGGCCAGGCCGAAGATCAGGGCCAGGGCCGGGTCAGGGAGGTCGGCGTGGATCCGGGACAGGATCACGCCGGGCACGGTGATGGCGCCGGCGCTGGCCAGGTAGGTGTACTGACGGCGGCGCTTGGCGTCAGTGAGGGGAGCCTCCGACATGGGCAGGCATCATAAGGGCGCGTCAGGGGCCGGAAACCGCGGCGGCCAGTTCGGCCAGATCGGCGACGACCAGATCGGGGGTTACGCCGAGGCGCTCCAGGGGGGCGCCGGCCCGATTCACCCAGGCCACGGGGAGGCCGAAGGACCGGGCCCCGGCAACGTCCCACGGGTTGGAGGAGACGAACAGGAGGCGGTCGGGGCTCAGGCCGAGGTGCTGGCCGGCCAGGGCGTAGACCGAGGGGTGGGGCTTGTAGATCGACAGCTCGTCCACGGAGATGACGTGGGTGATCGCCTGGGCGAGGCCACCGGCGGCCAGGCCGTCCTCCAACATCGGTGGACTGCCGTTCGAGAGCACCGCCAGCGCACGGGGAGCAAGGCGGGCCAGCGCGCCGTGCACCTCGGGGTAGGGCGCCACATCCAGCCAGGCGCCGAGGAGACGCTCCCGGCCGGCGAGGTCGACCTCCACTCCCAGGCGGTCCAGCGTGTAGTCCAAGGCGTCGCCCGTCACCGACCAGAAGTCCTGGTAGCGGCCCATGAGGGAGCGGAGCCAGGTGTACTCCAGCTGCTTCTGGCGCCACAGGTCGACGAAGCGGGCCGGCTCGCCGGTGACGGCCGCCGCCGCCCGCCCCACCGAGGCGATCTCGAGCAGGGTGCCGTAGAGGTCGAAAACCAGGGCGTCGGGGTCGCGCACGGATGGGGTTTACCACCTGCGGCGTGGTAATCCGAAGGCATGGTCGGCCGGATCCGGGTTCTGCTCGTGGCGGTGCTCCTCGTCGCCGGGGCGTGCGACGACGGCTCCACCGCCCAGCCGCCGTCCAGCACCACCCTGGCCAGCACCGGGATCGACACCGAGGTCCCCACCGCCCCGCCGGAGACGCAGCCGCCCACCACCGAGGCACCGGCCACCACCTCAACCACCGAGGACGAGGGCCCGCCGGTGGTCCTGGAGGGGGACGGGCTGGGCGCCCACCGCTTCGGCGATCCGGTGGATGAGGTCCTCGCCGGCCTGACCCTGCGCTGGGCACCACCGGACCACGACTCAAGCTGGATCCCGGCGGGAAACAGCCCGTTCGGGGTCTGCCCGGGGAATGAGGTGCGGGTGGTGGAGTGGCGTGGCTTCTCGGTGCTGTTCTCCGACGGGCCGACCCCGTTCGGGCCCGCCGGCCGGCGCCATTTCTTCTCCTGGACCTACTACGCGGCGGACCTGGACCATCCGGCGCCCGACCCGGGCGGCAACCGTCCCCGGCTCACCACCCCGGAGGGGGTCTCCGTGGGGGTGACCGTCGCCGACCTCCAACGGGCCTACGGCGAGCGGCTCGAAACGTTCGACGAGGCCGAGGGGCCGGGACCCTCCTTCGGAGTCCAGACGGCGGACGGTGGCCTGTTCGGTAGCCTCACCAGCGTGGAGCCCGGCGGGATCGTCCGAACCATCGTGGGGGGCGGAGGGTGCGGGGAGTGATGGACCCCGTCGTCGCCCTCAAGCGCATCGCCTACCTCCTGGAACGGGAGCTGGAACCCAGCTACCGGGTGAAGGCCTACCGGAAAGCCGCCGCCATCATCTCCGAGCTGCCCGACGGCGAGCTGGAACGGCGGGTCCGGACCGGCACCCTCCAGGACCTGCCCGGCATCGGCGAGAAGACGGAGCGGGTCATCGTCGAGGCCGCGCAGGGCGAAATCCCGTCCTACCTGCGGACGCTGGAAGAGGCGCCCTCGGCCGTCCCCGCTCTGAGCGGTGAGGGCTTGGCCCTCCGGCAGGCCCTGCAGGGCGACTGTCACACCCACTCCAACTGGTCCGACGGTGGCTCGCCCATCGAAGAGATGGCCGAGGCCGCCCGCGACCTGGGCCACGCCTGGACGGTCCTCACCGACCACTCCCCCCGGCTCACCGTGGCCAAGGGCCTCTCGCCGGAGCGGCTCCGGCAACAGCTGGAGGTGGTGGCCGAAGTCAACGAGCGGCTGGCTCCGTTCCGGCTCCTCACCGGCATCGAGGTGGACATCAACGTCGACGGCACCCTCGACCAGGAAGAGGATCTCCTGGCCGAACTCGATCTCGTGGTGGCCTCGGTCCACTCCAAGCTGCGTATGGACCGGGAATCGATGACCCGCCGCATGCTCCTGGCCGTGGCCAACCCCCATGTCGACGTGCTCGGCCACTGCACCGGCCGGATGGTGATGGCCCGGGGCGGAGGGACGGGCAAGGGCCGGCCCGAGTCGGAGTTCGACGCCGACCTGGTGTTCGCCGCCTGCCTGCGCTTCGACAAGGCGCTGGAGGTCAACTCCCGGCCCGAGCGCCTCGACCCGCCCCGCCGGTTGCTGACCCGGGCGCTGGAGATGGGCTGCAAGCTGGCCATCGACACCGACGCCCACGCCCCCGGCCAGCTGGAGTGGCAGCCCTACGGTTGCGAACGGGCCGCCGAATGCGGTGCACCGCCGGAGTCGGTCATCAACACCTGGGACGAGGCCCGCCTCCGGGCCTGGGCCTCCGAACACCCTTCCTGACCAGCGGTTTCTCCCGCCGGGGAACCCTGGACCCCGGGCCGTATCATTGAGCGCAGTGGAGACGTTCGTCCTCGTCATCGCGCTCTTCGTCACCATCGCAGTGCCAGCGGTGGCGCTGTGGCGCATCTTCCGGGCCCGCCGGGCCTTCGGCACCCCGGCGGAGCAGGCCACCTTCGACGTCCTCCACAAGGCCAACGAGGCCGCCCCTCCGCTGCGGATGGGCCTCACCCGGGCGGCCGCCGGCAAGGCCATCAAGGGCATCCACAGCCTGATCGGGGCACCGGCTGTCGCCCTCACCGACGAGACGGACCTGCTGGCCTGGGACGGGATCGCCGACCACCACGGGGGTCAGGCCGCCACCCTGGCTGCCGCCGTGGTCGCCTCGGGTCGGCCCCGCGTGGTCACCGCCGACCTGCTTCCCTGCCGCGACCCGTACTGCCCCATCGAGGCGGCGGTCATCGTGCCCATCGTGGTGGGCGATGGCGTGGTCGGCACGCTGAGCGCCTTCGGCACCGAGGCCCGCCCCGGTCTCATCCGGGCCGCCGCGGAGGTGGCCCGGTGGATCTCCACCCAGGTGGAGCTGGCCGAGCTCGACGTCTCCCGGGCCCGGTTGGCCGAGGCCGAGGTACGGGCCCTGCGGGCCCAGATCTCACCCCACTTCATCTTCAACGCCCTGACCGCCATCGCCAGCTTCGTCCGCACCGATCCGGAACGGGCCCGCGAGCTGCTGCTGGAGTTCGCCGACTTCACCCGCTACAGCTTCCGCAGCCACGGCCAGTTCACGACCCTGGCCGAGGAGCTCCGGTCCATCGACCGGTATCTGGCCCTGGAACGGGCCCGCTTCGGCGAGCGCCTGCAGGTCACCCTCCAGATCGCCCCCGAGGTCCTGCCCGTGGCCGTACCCGTCTTCGTGCTCCAGCCCCTGGTGGAGAACGCGGTGCGCCACGGCCTGGAGAAGAAGCCGGGCCGGGGCCACATCATCATCATCGCCGAGGACGCCGGGCCCGAGTGCCACATCTCGGTGGAGGACGACGGGGTGGGCATGGAACCGCAGCGGGTGCGCTCCAGCCTGGCGGGGCGGGAGAACGGCGTGGGCCTGGCCAACGTCGACGAGCGGCTCCGCACCGTCTTCGGCTCCGAGTTCGGCCTGGTGGTGGAGACGGCTCCCGGGGCCGGCACCAAGGTGAGGCTGCGGGTGCCCAAGTACCGCACCGGGGTCCGGGCTTCGTGAGCACTGGGACTCCGGGGACACCCCGAACCCCGGGTCCGGTGGTGCCCCGCACCCCGGGGCTGGACGTCCTGGTGGTGGACGACGAGCGTCCCGCCCTCGACGACCTGGCCTATCTCCTGCGCCAGCACCCCCGGGTGGCCACCGTAGCCACGGCCGGGGACGCCACCGAGGCGTTGCGCCGGCTGCGGGACGGCGGATTCGACGCCGTGTTCCTCGACATCCGCATGCCCGGCCTCGACGGCCTGGAACTGGCCCGGGTGCTGGGGCGCTTCGCCCGCCCTCCCGACATCGTCTTCGTCACCGCCTACGAGAACCACGCCGTCGAGGCGTTCGAGCTGCAGGCCCTGGACTACCTGCTCAAGCCGGTCCGTCCCGAGCGCCTCTCCGACGCCATCCGCCGCATCGGCGCCGGCGCCCGCCGGTCCGAGGAGGGCGACAAGGAGGACTCCACCCGCATCGCGGTGGAGACCGGAGGGCGCACCCGATTCGTGGAGCGGGACTCCATCCGCTTCGTCGAGGCGAGCGGCGACTACGTCCGCCTTCACGCCGATGCCGGCAACTACCTGGTCCGCACCCCGATCTCCGCCCTGGAGGAGACCTGGCGGGAGGCGGGCTTCATCCGGGTCCACCGTAGGTACCTGGTGGCCTTGCGGCACCTCACCGAGCTGCGGGTGCGTTCGGGGGGCGGCTACGTGCTGGTCATCGACGACCACGAGCTTCCGGTGAGCCGCCGCCACGCCCGGGAGCTGCGGGAACTGATCGCCCGGGCCCCCGGCACCCGGAGGCCGGCACCGTGACCGACATCCCCCCTGGCGCCGGGGACACCCCGAACCCCGCCTTTCCC
Source organism: uncultured Actinomycetes bacterium (assembly GCA_963789165.1). GTDB lineage: Bacteria > Actinomycetota > Acidimicrobiia > IMCC26256 > BP-133 > CAWBJP01. The sequence continues at coordinate 253,395 of CAWBJP010000009.1, read as the reverse complement.
GGGGACACCCCGGACCCTGCCTTTCCCGGGCACACCCTGAACCTGGGGCGCCGGGTCGCCGTCCGCAACCCGAGAGGCCGGGCCGCGGGCCGCCACGAGCGGACCCTGGCCGACCTGGCCGAGCAGACCGAGGTGGGCGAGGTGCTGCTGCGCTCCCTCACCCGGGCCCAGCTGATCCTGGCCCTACGGATCTTCGCCGTGTTCGGCTCCCTGCTCGTCGGCCTCCCCGCCCTCTTCGCCAGCCACCCCGCCTTGGGCCATTTCCTGGTCTTCGGCATCCCGCTGCCGTGGATCATCCTGGGCGGGGGGATCTACCCCGTGCTGGTGGTCATGGGCCTGCTCTACGTGCGCCAGGCGGAGCGTCACGAGCGGGAGTTCACCGACATGGTGGAGCGGGGCTAGACCCGGTGGACTCCCCGCTGGCGGTGGCGGCGGTGGTGGCGGTCACGGTGGCCACCATCGTCATCGGAGCCTTCGGGGTCAAGGTGGCCCGCACCACCTCCGACTTCTTCGTCGCCTCCCGCACCGTCCGGCCCATGTGGAACGCGTCGGCCATCTCCGGGGAGTACCTCTCCGCCGCTTCCTTCCTGGGAGTGGCCGGCCTGATCATGAAGTACGGCGTGGACATGCTGTGGTACCCGGTGGGCTACGCCGCCGGCTACCTGGTGCTGCTCCTGCTGGTGGCCGCCCCCCTGCGGCGCTTCGGTGCCTACACCATCCCCGACTTCGCCGAGGGCCGCCTCGATTCCCTGCTCGTCCGCCGCCTGGCCACCGTCTTCGTGCTCCTCATCGGCTGGTTCTACCTGCTGCCCCAGATGAAGGGGGCGGGGGTCACCCTGCGGGCGATCGTGGGCACGCCGTACTGGGTCGGCGTGGTGGTGGTCGGCGGGGTGATCACGGCCAACGTGGCGCTCGGCGGTATGAAGGGCATCACCTTCGTGCAGGCCTTCCACTACTGGCTCAAGGTGACGGCCATCTCCCTTCCCGCGCTGGTGCTGCTCGGCCACTGGCACAACGGCGACGCCCCCCGGCTCGACCGGCACGCCCCTCCCACCTTCATGACCGAGACGACGGTCGACGTGGAGGTCGACGCCCGCTTCGAGGTGACCGAAACGGTGCCCGTCGCCGTGCGGGGAACGCTCGACGGGCGTCGCTACCGGGAGGTGACCCCGGTGGACCTCCGCCCCGGAGCCCACCGGGCGGCGGAAAACTCCGAGATCACCTTTCCGGCCGGCGCCGCCGCCCCCCACCAGCTGGGCCTGCCCGCGGCCGACGGGGCCTCGTGGAGCGAGCCCTTCGGGCCCATCGGCGACGACCAGAGCCACCCGTTGTTCTTCACCTACTCGCTGATGCTGGCCACCTTCCTCGGCACCATGGGCCTGCCGCACATCCTGGTGCGCTTCTACACCAACCCTGACGGCCGGGCCGCCCGCCAGACGACCCTCATCGTGCTCGTGCTCCTGGGGGCCTTCTACGTGTTCCCCGCCGTCTACGGGGCCCTCGGGCGCCTCTACGCCCCCGACCTTTACCTGACGGGCGCGACCGACACGGTGGTGCTCGCCCTCCCCGGACGGGTGGTGGGCGGCTTTCCCGGCGAGCTCCTCTCCGGCCTGGTGGCCGCCGGGGCGTTCGCCGCCTTCCTGTCCACCGCCTCGGGCCTGCTCATCTCGGTGGCCGGAGCCCTGGCCCAGGACGTTGTCTGGCCTTCACGGCCGGCGGATCGGGCCCGGGGCACGATCGTGGACTTCCGCCGGGCGGCGGCGGTGGCCGGCGTGGTGGCCCTCGCCCTCGGCCTCCAGGTGGAGCGCTTCGACATCAACGTGCTGGTCGGCTGGGCCTTCGCCATCGCCGCCTCGTCCTTCTGCCCGCTCCTCGTTCTCGGCATCTGGTGGCGGGGGCTCACCGCCGCCGGGGCCGGCGCCGGCCTGGTCGTGGGCGGTGGCCTGGCCTCCGGAGCCATCCTCTTCACCATGACTGGGTATGAGACGTCGGGATGGACCGAGGCGCTACTGGCTCAGCCGGCGGCCTGGTCGGTCCCCGCCGCCTTCATCACCATGGTGACCGTCTCCCGGCTCACCGCCCGGCGGGTCCCGGCCGACGTCGGCGCCAAGATGGTTACCCTTCACGCCCCCGAGAACCTCGGCCTGTCCCGCAACTTCCGCCAGTAGCGTCCAGCTTCACGCACATTCCGTACTCGTACGGAGTACAGCGGTGCCCGAGAAGCGCAGAGTCACCAAGCGGCGGAAGAGGCGCGGGTCAAAACACGGCCTCGCTCAACGCCGCCGCCTAAGACGAGAGAGGGGGAGAAAATATGCATTTCTCCCCCGTCCGAACGGGCATCGTTCTTCTAGGGCTGATCTCGATTCTCGCCGTCCTGCCCGCCTGTGGCGGCCCTGACCGGCAAACCCAGACCGTGGCGGCCACCCAGGCTGGCCAGGCTCGGGGTCAGGCCGCCACCGACAGCATCGTCATCCAGTGGAACAACGCCATGATCGAGGCCCAACGCCAGCACGGGCTGCCCCCCACGGCGCAGTCCCGGGCCCTGGCCATCATGCACACCTGCATCTACGACGCCTGGGCCGCTTATGACGGCAAGGCCGTAGGGACCCGCCTGGGAGCCGCCCTGCGCCGTCCGGCGACGGAAAAGACCGTGGCCAACGAGCAGAAGGCCATCAGCTTCGCCGCCTACCGGGCGGCGGTGGACCTGTACCCGAACGACAAGGCCGGTCTGTTCGACCCGCTGATGGCCAAGCTGGGCTTCGACCCCAAGGACACCTCCACCGACAAGGCCGCCCCGAGCGGGATCGGCAACGTGGCCTGCCAGGCGGTGCTCGACTTCCGCCACGGCGACGGGTCCAACCAGCTGGCGAACACCCCCGGGGGAACGCCAGGGGAGGCCTATTCCGACTACACCGGCTACAAGCCGGTCAACGACCCCATGGACATGTCCAAGCCGTTCGATCCGGCGACGGTGAAGGACCTCGCGCACTGGCAGCCGCTCACCTACACCGACGAGGGCGGCAAGGTCGTCACCTCGACCTTCCTCAGCCCCCACTGGGGCAAGGTCGTCGGTTTCGCCCTGACCTCGGCGGCCCAGTTCCGCTCCGCCACCGGTCCGGCCCAGCCGGGCACCGACCAGTTCAAGTCCCAGGCCCAGGCGCTCCTGGACGCCAGCGCCAACCTGACCGAAACCCAGAAGGTCTCGTGCGGCTGGTGGGCGGCCGGCCCCAACAGTGAACTGCCCCCCGGCTACTGGAGCCTCTTCGCCCAGTACGTCGCCCGCCGCGATGCCCACGGGGCCGGCACCAGCGGCATCGAGAAGGACGTCAAGCTGTTCTTCATCCATACCAACGCCACCTTCGACGCCAGCATCGCGGGCTGGGGCACCAAGCGGGACGTCGACTACGTGCGCCCCATCACCGCCGTGCGGTCCCTGTTCAAGGGCCAGACCGTGAAGGCGTGGGGCGGCCCCGGCAAGGGCACCGTGGAGATGGACGGCGCGGCGTGGCTGCCGTACCACCCCGCCACATTCCCCACCCCGCCGTTCGCCGAGTATGTCTCGGGCCACAGCGTCTTCGGCGGCGCCGGGGCCGAGAGCCTCAAGCTCTTCACCGGCAGCGACAACTTCGGCGACTCGGTGACGATCAAGGCGGGCAGCAACTACGGCTACGACGAACCGAAGGTACCGACAACCGATATCACCCTCAGGTGGAGCACCTTCACGCAGGCGGCGGACGAGGCGGGGATCTCGCGCATCTACTGCGGGATGCACTTCGCCCAGGGCGACCTCGACGGCAAGGACATGGGCCGGAAGGCCGCCGCCCAGGCGTTCCAGAAGGCGCAGACCCTCTTCAACGGGACCGCCGCCACCGCTCCTACCGCACTCGACACGCTGCCCCGGACGCTCTAACAAGCTCAAAACAAGCGCGGCGAGGGGACGGAGGGATCGCCCCCTCGCCGCCACCAGCTTCGGGGGCTGGGCCCACTGGCGGCTTCTGGCACCGTCACCCGCTCCCGACGCTTTGGCTACAGTCGGCACGAGGGAGAGGGGCCGCCATGGGTTGTCCGGCGTGCGGGCAAGCGACGCGTCCCGGCGCACGCTTCTGCCCGTCGTGCGGCGCCGAGCTCCAGATCCCCTGTCCCACCTGCGGAACGCCGGCGGTCGCATCGTCCCGCTTCTGTGAAGACTGCGGGCAACCGCTGGCCGGCGCCACCGACGCCAGCGAGGGACCCCGTGGGCCGGCGCCGGCGCCTCTGCCGGCAGACAAGCCGGCGGGCGGTCAGCCCGGCCTGCCGGCCTCGTTCGCGGGCGGCCGCTACCAGGTGCGACGGTTCCTCGGCGAGGGAGGCCGCAAGCGGGTCTATGCCGCCTACGACACGGCCCTGCACCGGGAGGTGGCCCTGGCCACGGTCAAGACCGAGGGCCTCGACGAGGCCGGGCTGGTCCGGGTCCGCCGCGAGGCCCAGTCCATGGCCCTCCTCGGCGACCATCCCCACATCGTTTCCATCCACGACATCGGGGACGAGAGCGGCCGGCCGTTCATCGTGAGCCAGCTCATGTCCGGGGGTTCGGTGGAGGATCTCCTGAACCGGGCCGAAGACCACCGCCTCTCCGTCCCCGAGGCGCTCCAGGTGGCGGGGGAGATCGCCTCCGCCCTCGAGCACGCCCACGCCCGGGGTGTCATCCACCGCGACCTGAAACCGGGCAATGTCTGGCTCGCCGACGACGGCTCGGCCCGCCTCGGAGACTTCGGCCTGGCCGTGGCCGCCGACCATTCCCGGATCACGAGCGAAGGGATGATGGTGGGCACGGTCGCCTACATGGCCCCGGAGCAGGCCCTGGGGGGCGAGGTCGACACCAGCGCCGACCTGTACTCGCTGGGCGCCCTCCTCTACGAGCTTCTGACCGGGCGGCCTCCCTTCATGGGGGGCGACGCCGTGTCGATCATCTCCCAGCACCTCAACACCCAGCCCATGGCGCCGTGGTGGCACAACCCCAACGTCCCCCGGGCGCTCGGCACCCTCGTCCTCGAGCTGCTGGCCAAGAACACCGAGGAGCGGCCCGCCAGCGCCGCGGGGGTGCGCCGCCGCCTGGAGGAGATCGCCGCCAGCCCCTCCGACATCACCCTGGAGATGTCGGTCGCCGGCCCCCTCCCCGCCGCCCAGCGCCAGGCCCGCATCGCCCGCCATGGGCGCTTCGTGGGGCGGGCCGACGAGCTGGGGGTCCTCAAGACTGCGATCGAGTCGGCCCTGGACAGCCGGGGCGGCCTGGTCATGGTCTCGGGTGAGCCCGGCATCGGCAAGAGCCGCCTGGCCGAGGAGTCCGGGGTCTACGCCCGCCTGCGAGCCGCCCAGGTGCTCGCGGGGCGCTGCTACGAGACCGAGCACGTCGTCCCCCTCCTGCCCTTCGCCGAGGCGATCCGGGCCTATGTGGTCCAGGAGCCCCCCGACGACCTTCTGAAGGAACTCGGGGACGGCGCCTCGGACGTGGCCAGCCTCGTCTCCGAGGTCCGCCAGCGCCTGCCCAACCTGCCCGAGAGTGAGCGTCCCGAGGGCGACGAGGCGCGCTACCACCTCATGGAGAGCGTCTCGACCTTCCTCCTCAACGCCGCCGCCATCCACCCGATCGTCCTCGTCCTCGACGACCTCCATTGGGCCGATGCGCCGTCGCTTCGGCTCCTGTGCCACCTGGCCCGGCGTCTTCCCGACAGCCGGCTTCTGGTGATCGGCACCTACCGGGAGGTGGAGGTGACCCGGGGGCATCCCCTCACCGAGGCGCTGGGGGAGCTGCGGCGGGAGCGGGGCTTCGAGCACCTCGCCCTCGGGGGCCTGTCCCCCCCGGAGGTGCATGAGCTCCTCGAGGCGCTGGCCGAGCGGAGGCTGGACGAGTCCGAGGCCCCGCTCGCGCAGGCCATGTGGCGCGAGACCGAGGGCAACCCGTTCTTCCTGGAGGAGGTCGTGCGCCACCTCCTGGAGACGGGCCGGGCCCACTGGGAGGCGGGCCGGTGGAGCATCGACCCCGGCTCGCTCCACGGGCTCAAGATCCCCGAGGGCATCCGGGAGGTCGTCAGCCGGCGGTTTTCCAGCCTGCCGCCGGAGACCAAGGAGGTCCTGGCCCGGGCGGCGGTGCTCGGCCGGGAATTCGACGTGGCCGTGCTCGGACGCATGGGCGGGCTCGACGACGACACACTGCTGGCGGCCGTCGAGGAGGCGGTCGACGCCCGCCTCATCTCCGAGGTGGCCGGGAGCCAGGGGCGGGCCGCCTACACCTTCGCCCAGCCCGTCGTGCGCCAGACCCTCTACGAGCAACTGAGCGTCCCCCGCCGCCAACGCCTCCACCGGAGCGCGGCGGAGGCCATCGAGGCCCTCCACGCCAGCCACCTCACCCCTCATCTGGAGGCCCTGGCCCACCACTACCGCCGCTCTGGACCGGCCGATGCGACCCGGGCCATCGAGTGCGGCGTCGCCGCCGGGGAGGCCGCCCTGGCCGCCTTCTCCTACGACGAAGCCGTGAAGCACTGGGTAGGGGTCATCGAGCTGCTGGACGCGGCCGGGGACACCGAGGGCCGGGCCCAGCTGCTGGGGCGGGTCGGCGAGCTCCACTTCACCACCGGCATCGACCCCGAGGGCAGTGTGGAGTACCTGGAACGGGCCCTCCGGCTCCACGAAGGCCTCGGCCAGGAACAGCAGGCGGCCGAGATGCACACCCGCCTCGGCCGGAACCTGGCCACCTTCCCGGCCACCATGGACATCCCCCGGGCACTCGACCACTACCGGGCGGCGGGCGCGATCCTGACCCGGGGACCGGCCCGCTCGGCTCTGGGCTACGTCGTGTTCGGACTGGCGGCCACCGCCCTGTGGGCCATGCGGACCGAGGAGGGTCTGGCCCAGGCCGAACAGGCGTTGGAGATCGCCGACCGCCGGGGCAACGACGGCCTGGCTCGCAACGCCATCGCCCTGCGCGGCCACCATGTCCTCTGTTCCGGGCGCCTTAGTGACGGCTTCCGGGGGCTGGAGAAGGCCTGGGAGGCGGCCGACCGGGCCGAGCACCTGATGCCCGCCTTCAGCGCCAGTTGGATCGCCGCCGGCCTGTCGCTCGAGCTCCGGGACCCCCGCACGGCCATGACCTGGTGCCGCCGGGAGCTCGCCACCCCGCGTATCGCCCAGGCCCGCAATCCTCTCCGGACCCTCGAGGATGCGCTGGCCCGGGCCCACGCCCTGGCCGGTGAGCTGAATGAGGCCCGGCAGCTGGCGGAGGAGGCGGGTCTGGTCAAGTACACGGCCGCCTTCCTGGCCTTCTTCGAGGGGTCTTTCGACGAGGCCGCCGAGCTGTGGGCCGACCAGCAGGAGGACGACCGGCACCGGGGAAACCGCCTCTACGACTGGGCGGCGAGCCACTGGCTCGGGGTCCTCAGCCGGACGGAGGGCGACACGGAGGCTGCCAAAGCCCGGCTCCAGGAGGCGCTGCAGATCGCCCTCCAAGGCGGAAGTGTCCTCCACGAGGTTGCCACCCGGGCTGAGCTGGCTCTGACACTGGCCGACGCCGGCCGCCCCGCGGACGCTCGCCCGCACCTCATCCGCGCCCAGGAAGTCCTGGCCGGCGGCGAGGATTGGCGGGGTGTGGCCGGGCGGGTCGAACTGGCCCGGGCGGCGGCGCTGGTGGCCGAGGAAGAACCCGAGACGGCGGAGGCCGCCTTCGCCGAGGCCACCGGGATCTTCCAGCGCCTCGGACTGGTTTGGGACGAGGCGGAGGCGCTGCAGCGCTGGGGTCAGGCCCGCCTCCAGGCCGGGGACCGGACCGGGGCCCAGGAGAAGCTGGGCCAGTCCCTCGAGGTCTACCGGCAGGCTGGTGCCGGGTCGCCCTGGATCGAGCGGGTGGTGGCCGACAAGCTGGCCGTCCAGGGCATCGGCGGGACGACGGTGACCGACTCGATCGACCTGGTGGAAGCGGCCGTGAGCCTGGAGCGCCCCGACCTCCGGCCCCACGCCTCTCCCGAGGGGACCGTGACCATCCTGTTCTCCGACATCGAGGGCTCCACCGCGGCCAACGAACGCCTCGGCGACCGGCGCTGGCTCGAAGTCCTGCGGGCGCACAACCGGATCGTGCGCCGGGAGGTGGCGGCCCAGCGCGGCTTTGAGGTGAAATGCCAGGGTGACGGGTTCATGATCGCCTTCGGCAGCGCCCGCCGGGCCGCCCTGTGCGCCGTGGGCGTGCAGCGGGCCTTGGGCGAGTACGCCGAGGCCCATCCGGAGGAAGCGGTGCTCGTCCGCATCGGGCTCCATACCGGGGAAGTGGTGAAGGAAGCCGAGGACTTCTTCGGCACGAACGTGGCCCTCGCCGCCCGCATCGCCTCGCTCGCCCAGGGCGGCGAGATCCTGGTGTCAGGACTCCTGAAAGATCTGCTGGAGAGTTCCGGTGACGTCGAATTCGGCCCGCCCCGGGAGGTCGAGCTCAAGGGGGTCTCGGGTCCCCGCCGGGTCCACGAGATCGTGTGGAAGAAGGCGCAGACATGACTTCACAGGTGAGCCTCGTCACCATCCTGTTCAGCGACCTGGCTGACGTCGACCCGGAGACGGACGACGACGAGACCCAGGGCCTGTCCCGGGCCCACCACGATCTCCTGGCCGAAGCGGCCGCCGCCCACGGCAGCAACGAGGTGAAGTGGCTGGGCGGAGGGCTCATGGTCTCGTTCCCGTCGGCCGCCGACGCGTTGCGGGCCGCCATCGCCGTCCAGCAGGCGAGCCGCCAGCCGGTGCAGGGCGAGCGTCTGTCCATCCGGGTGGGCCTCAACTCCGGCACGCCCCTGCGGGACTCCGCCGACTACTTCGGGACCCATGTGATGGTGGCCCGGCGCCTGTGCGAGCGGGCCCGCCCGGGGCAGATCTACTGCTCCGACCTGGTGGCCGGCTCCCTGGCGGGCCAGCCCGGCTTCGTCTTCTCAGACCTGGGGCCCCTGGCCCTGAAGGGCGTCCCCAAGCCCGTCACCGCCTACGAGGTGCGCTATGAGGCCGAGGCGGTCGAGGAGGGGATCGCCAGCCAGTTGCCGCTGGTGGGACGGGAGGCCGAGCTCACCCGCCTCTCCGCGCGGCTGGCCGAGGCGGCGGCCGGCGGCGGCGGCCTGGCCATGGTCCTGGGGGAGCCGGGCATCGGCAAGACCCGCCTCATGGACGAGCTGTCCGAGCAGGCCTGGCGGGATGGGGCCTTCGTGTTGCGGGGAGGATGCTTCGAGGCGGAGTGGTCGCCCCCGTTCGCTCCCTTCGCCGAGGCCCTGGGGGCCCATGTGGCCACCGCCCGGCCCGAGGAGCTGCGGGCCGACATGGGCCCGGCGGCGGGCCCCATCGCCCAACTGGTGCCCGCCGTGCGCGAGGCCCTCCCCGACGTGGACGACCCGCCGCCTCTCCAGCCCGACGAGGAACGTTTCCGGCTCCTCGACTCCGTCGCCTCGTTTCTGCTGACCCGGTCCCGGCGGGCCCCCATGCTGGTGTGCCTGGACGACCTCCAATGGGCCGACAAGGGCACCGTGGCCATGCTGCGCCACGTCGCCCGCCTGGCGCCCCGAGGCCGTCTGCTCGTGGTGGGCTCCTACCGGGACGGCGAGGTGGAGAAGACCCAGGCCCTGGTCGACGCGCTGGGTTCGCTGCGCCGGGAGGTGGAGTACGACCGGGTGAAGCTGGAGGGTCTCGACGCCCAGGGCGTCGCCCAGCTGTTGGGGGCGCTGGGCGGGAGCGAGGGTGTCGAGGACAAGGTCGGTCGGGACTGGGCCCGGGAGACGGAGGGCAACCCGCTCTTCGTCCGGGAGCTCCTCACCCACCTGGTGGAGGAAGGCCACGTCCACAAGGGCCCCGACGGCCGCTGGACCAGCGACCGCCCCTTGCGGGAACTGGGCGTGCCCGAGGAGGTGCGCGAGGTGATGGGCCGGCGCCTGGCCCGGCTCTCGGCCACGGCCCGCAAGTTCCTGGGGGCGGCCTGCGCCTTCGAAGGGTCCTTCGACTTCGAAGTCGTCGTGGCCGTGGCCGACCTCGACGAGGACGACGCCCTCGACGCCGTCGACGAAGCCCTGGCCGCCCAGGTACTCCAGTCGGCGGGCGGCACCGAGGCCTACGTCTTCACCAACGGCCTGCTGCGCCAATCCCTCTACGCCGACGTGTCACCCACCCGCCAGGCCCGCCTCCACCGCAAGGTGGCCGAAGCTCTGGAAGGGGCGCACGGCGACCGTCCCACCCCTGCCCAGGCCGGGGAGATCGCCTCCCAGTACCACCGGAGCCGGGGCCGGGACGGCGCCGAGCGGGGCGTAGACCATGCCCTCACCGCCGCCGCCCACGCCGAGGCCAACGGGGCGCACGAGGAGGCGGCGCGCTTCCTTCGCATGGCCCTCGACCTCGCCCCTGAGGGCGACCCCCGCCGCCTGCGGCTCTTGGGACGTCTGGCGATGGCCTTGACCTGGGCTCTCCACTTCGACGAGGCCGTGCCGGTGGCGATCGAGGCGGCTGAAGCCATCGCCGCCGCCGAAGGTTCCGAGGCGGCCGCCGGCTTCCTCTCCGAGGTGGCCTACGCCTGCGCCATGGCGGGGAGCTGGCCCCACGCCTGGGCGCTGGCCCCCAAGGGGCTCAGCTACGTGGGCACGAAGCGCGACGTGGCCTGGGCCCGCCTGATCATGTTCGACCATCAGCGCCGGGAGGCGGAGGACGCCGAGTACCCGGGTATTCCCCTCGACACCCCCGAGCGAGCGGAAGCGGCTGCCATCCTGCGGGCCGCCCGCCTCGACCCCATGGGCCCCGCTCCCATGGAGGCCGTCTTCGCCTCCCGCGACGACGCGCTGACCAGCGAAAACATCGTCGTCCTCACCTATTGGTACGGGGACATCGCCAAGGCGTTGCCACTGTTCGAGGCCGAGGTAGAACAGGCCCTGGCCAAGGGCCAGCTGGCCCGGGCCGCCCGCACCGAGGCCATGGGCGCCTTCTGCGAGGTTGGCCTGGGCCGCTTGGACAAGGTGCGCGACACCATGGAACGGACGGAGGCTCTCGCCGCCCGCCTGGGGATGCCGGTACCGACCATCCTCCAGGCCAAGGAGATCCTCGTCACCGCCACCGACGAGGGTCTCGAGGAGCTGTTGACCGCGGTGGCCCCCCTCACGGCCCGGGTCATCCCCGCCCTCGCCTGGCTCCAGGGCTCGTTCTACGCCTGGAGTGCCCGGATCGCCGCCCGCCTCGGGCACCCCGACGAATCCCTGCGCTGCCTCGGCCTCCTCGTCCCCTGGCTGGAACGGGCCCCGGCCTGGACCATCGGCTGGCCCACGATCACTTCCCACGCCGCCGAGGCGCTGTGGGTCATGCAGCGTCGCGACCACCTTGAGCTCATCGAAACCAGCGTGCGGGAGAAGGTGCTGGGCCCCGACTTCCGCAATCCCATGGTCGACGTGCGCCTCACCCTGGCCCGCCTCTGCGCCCTCACCGACCGCAACGACGAGGCCGTCTCGTGGTTCGCCAAGGCCCGGGAGGTGCTGGCCGAGGACGGTGTCGTAAGTCCCCTCCTCGCCATCGTCGACTACGACGAGGCGCTCATGTACGCCCGCGGGAGCGGGCCCGGCGACACCGAGGCGGCCCGAACGCTCCTCGAGCCGGCCCGGGCCCAGTTCGAAGCCATCGGCATGAACGGCTGGGTCCGCCGAGCTGACGAGCTGGCCGCACAGCTCAAGGAACGCCTGGCCTAGTTCGTGACGCGACTGACCTGCGGCGACATGGGTAGGAACCGTCCATCGGTAGGGCCAGCCCGTTAACCGCATCGGGAGCACACGCCGCCGACCCGGCTTTGCCCGCCGCGTTGGGCCTGGCTTACGGTGCGTGTAGAGGATCGCCTTCGTCTCAAGGAGCGCGCGCTGTGACGAACCCCAGCATCGAAGCCCTTTCCACCGAGGACCGGAAGTTCCCGAGCCCGGACGCCTTCGCCCAGCAGGCGCTGTTCAAGGAGTCCGTCTACGAGGAGGCCAAGGATCTCGAGAAGTTCTGGGGCGCCCAGGCCGAGCAGGTCAAGTGGCGCAAGCCCCACGACCAGGTGCTCGACTGGTCCGACGCGCCGTTCGCCAAGTGGTTCGTGGGCGGCACCCTCAACATCACCGAGAGCTGCCTCGACCAGCACCTCGAGGCGCGGGGCGACAAGGTCGCCTACCACTGGGAGGGCGAGCCGGGCGACACCCGCGACCTCACCTACCGGGAGCTCTACGAGGAGACCTGCCGCGCCACCAACGCCCTCAAGTCGCTGGGCGTGGAGAAGGGCGACCGGGTCGCCATCTACATGGGCATGGTGCCCGAGCTGCCCATCGCCATGATGGCCTGCGCCCGCCTCGGCGCCGCCCACTCCGTTGTCTTCGGCGGGTTCTCCCCCGACTCGCTGCGGGACCGGATCAACGACGCCGAGGCCAAGGTGCTCATCACCTGCGACGGCGCCTGGCGCAACGGGTCGGTGGTGCCCCTCAAGCAGATGGCCGACACCGCCCTGGCCGAGTCGCCCTCGGTGGAGAAGGTCCTCGTCGTCAAGCGCGTCGAGGCCGACGTGGAGATGGCCGAGGGCCGGGACATCTGGTGGCACGACCTGGTGCCCGGCCAGGAGGCCGAATGCCCGGCCACCGAGGTCGACGCCGAGCACATGCTCTACATCCTCTACACGTCGGGGACGACGGCCAAGCCCAAGGGCATCGTCCACACCACCGGCGGGCTACGCGGTGGGCACCTCCTTCACCCATCGGGCCGTGTTCGACCTGCGCGACGACGACGTGTACTGGTGCACGGCCGACATCGGCTGGGTGACGGGCCACAGCTACATCGTCTACGGCCCGCTGATCAACGGCGCCACCAGCGTGATGTTCGAGGGCGTGCCCAACTTCCCGGACAAGGACCGCTTCTGGGAGATCGTCGAGAAGTACAAGGTCACCATCCTCTACACCGCGCCCACGGCCATCCGGACGTTCGTGAAGTGGGGCGACGAGTACCCCCAGAAGCACGACCTGTCCTCGTTGCGGTTGCTGGGCACGGTGGGCGAGCCCATCGGCTCCGAGTCCTGGATGTGGTACCGCGAGGTCATCGGCGGCGAGCGCTGCCCCATCGTGGACACGTGGTGGCAGACCGAGACGGGCATGATCCTGATCGCCCCCCTGCCCGGCGTGACGGCCACCAAGCCCGGTTCCGCCACCTTCCCCCTCCCCGGCGTGGGCGCCGACATCGTGGACGACGCGGGCGAGAGCGTGCCCCTCGGCGGGGGCGGCTACCTGATCCTCAACCAGCCCTGGCCGGCCATGCTCCGCACGCTCTACAAGGACCCCGACCGGTTCAAGGACGTGTACTGGAGCAAGTTCTCCAAGCCGGAGGAGAACAAGTGGATCTACTTCGCCGGTGACGGCGCCAAGCGCGACGACGAGGGCTACTTCTGGCTGCTGGGCCGGGTCGACGACGTCATGAACATCTCCGGCCACCGCATCTCCACCCTGGAGGTCGAATCCGCGCTGGTCGACCACCCCAAGGTGGCCGAGGCGGCCGTGGTGGGCCGCAACGACGAGCGCACCGGCCAGGCCATCGCCGCCTTCGTCACCCTCAAGGGAACCGACGTGGGCGACGAGGCGCTCATCAAGGAGATCCGCGACCACGTGGCCAACAAGATCGGCAAGATCGCCCGGCCGGCGTCGATCGTGTTCACCGCCGAGCTGCCCAAGACCCGCTCGGGCAAGATCATGCGCCGCCTGCTGAAGGACGTGTCCGAGAAGCGCCAGCTGGGCGACGTGACCACGCTGGCCAACTCCGCGGTCATGGACGAGATCGCCGGTCTGGCCGAGGCAGCCAAGAAGAACGAGGACTGACTGTGCTCCTGGCTCCCGGGTGATCGACCTCCACACCCACTCCATCGCCTCCGACGGTTCCGACAGTCCGGCCCAACTGGTGGCCCTGGCCGCCGGCGCCGGGCTGTCCGCCTTCTCCCTCACCGACCATGACACCCTCGCCGGACTGGCCGAGGCGAAAGCGGCGGCGGAGGCGGTGGGGGTCCGGCTGGTGCCGGGATGCGAGCTGGCCTGCGAGGTGCCGACCGGCGGCATGCACGTGCTCGTCTACTTCCTCGACGACGGGCCGGGGCCCCTCCAGGACCAGCTGGCCCGCCTCCAGGCCGGACGGGGGGTCCGCAACGTCGGCATCCTCGGGGTGCTGGCCGAGCACGGCATGGACATCTCCGTCGATGAGGTGATGGCCGAGGCGGGTGACGGTTCGGTGGGGCGGCCCCACATCGCCGCCATCATGGTGCGCAAGGGTTACGTGGAGTCCTTCTCCGAGGCGTTCGATCTGTGGCTGGCCACCGGACGGCCCGCCTACCTGGGCCGGGACCGCCTGACGGCCGAGGAAACCATCTCGCTGGCCCACGCCTCCGGGGCCGTCGCCGTTCTCGCCCATCCCACCACCCTCGGCCTGAACCGGGACAAGGCCGGGGAGTTCATCGCCGGCCTGGCCGAGGCGGGGCTCGACGGACTCGAGTGCGAGTACGGCCGCTACCCACCCGAGGAGCGGGCGGTCTGGCACGCGCTGGCGGGCGAGCTCGGGCTGTGCCCGACGGGCGGCAGCGACTACCACGGCGTCTACAAGCCCGACCTCGCCCTCGGCACCGGCCTGGGTGACCTGTGCGTTCCTGACGAACTGCTGGAGGAGCTGGAACGCAGGCGCCCCGCCTCAGCCGGCGGTGGCAACGGCCTCGCCGGCCAGGGCGGACGGCAGGGCGTCGCGCCAGGCTGACCCGGCTTTGTCGAGGGACACGTCGAAGCAGCCCTCCAACGCCAGCCGGTCGCCACCGGCCACACCGAGCTCGACGCAGGCCACGCCCGCGTCCCGCGCCCGGGCGAAGACCTCGGCCAGGCGGTCGGCGGCCACGGCCAGGACCACCCGGCTGGCCGACTCGGAGAAGCACACGGCGGCCGGCGGGAGCTCCTCGAGGTCGCCGGCGCAGGAGGCGGCGAAGCCGCAACCGCCGGCGATGGCCATCTCGGCGAGGGCCACGGCCAGGCCACCGTCGGAGCAGTCGTGGGCTCCGGCCACCACCCGCTCGGCCACCAGGTCCGCCACCAGCGGGTGGAGACGGAAGGCGGCCTCGAGGTCGGCGGCGGGCGGCGGGCCGTCCAGCAGGCCGTGGCGGGCAGCCCACTCGGAGCCACCCAGCTCGGCGGCCGTGGCCCCCAGCAGGAGGATGCGCTCCCCGGGCGCGAGGCGGGCGCCGGGAACCGACCCCCGCAGCTGATCGAGGAGGCCGACCACGCCCACCACCGGGGTGGGGTCGATGTCGGCGCCCCCCGACTCGTTGTAGAAGCTGACGTTGCCCCCCACCACCGGGATCTCGAGCTCCCGGCAGGCCTCGGCCATCCCGTCGACGACCTCGGAGAACTGCCACATGACCTCGGGGTGCTCGGGGTTGCCGAAGTTCAGGCAGTTGACCAGGGCCAGCGGGCGGGCGCCGGCGCAAGCCACGTTACGGGCCGCCTCCAGCACCACCAGGGCGCCCCCCACCCGGGGATCGAGCCGGCAGAACCGGGCCTTGCCGTCCGTGGTGAGGGCCAGCGCCTTGCCGGCGGTGTCCTTCAACCGCAGCACGGCGGCGTCGGCGCCCGGGGCCGGCCACCGTGTTGAGGAAGAGCTGGTGGTCGTACTGGCGCCACACCCACGACGGGTCTCCCACCCCGGGAGAGCCGAGCAGCGCCAGGAGCTCGGGGCCCGAGGTCGGTGCCGGGCGGGAAGCGGCCGAAGAGCTTCGGCCACGGGTCGGCGGCCAGGCGGTCGTCCTGGTCGGCGGGGCGGGCCAGCGGGCGGTCGTAGTCCGGCCCGTCCCCCAGGCTCCCGACGGGCACATCGGCCAGTAGCACGGCTTCGGCCCGCTCCCCGGCCCCCGGGGCTCGGGGTGTCCCCGGATGAACCGAACAGCCCGTCGAAGACCCGGAAGCGGCCGGTACCCGTCACCCGGCCCACCACCGAGGCCCGGATCTCCCAGCGCCGGCACAGCGACAGCACCTCGTCGAGGTCGGCGGGCCGCACGATGGCCAGCATGCGCTCCTGGCTCTCGGAGGTCATCACCTCCACCGGGGTCATGGCCGGCTCGCGCCGCGGCACCCGGGCCACGTCCACGTCCATGCCCGCCCCTGCCTTGGCCGCCGTCTCCGAGGCGGCGCACGACAGACCGGCGGCGCCGAGGTCCTGGACGCCGACGGCGAGGCCGGAGTCGAGCAGGGCCAGGCACGCCTCGATGAGCTTCTTCTCCTCGAAGGGGTCGCCGACCTGGACCGACGGGCGCTTGGTCTCCTCGCCTTCCACGAACCCGGCCGAGGCCAGGACACTGGCGCCGCCGATGCCGTCCCGCCCGGTGGACGACCCCAGCAGTACGGCCAGGTTCCCTTCCCCTTCGGCCCGCGCCAGGACCAGGCGGGACGTGGGCAGGACCCCCAGGCACAGCACGTTGACCAGCGGGTTGGCGGAATAGCAGGAATCGAAGACGATCTCGCCGCCCACCGTGGGGACCCCCACGGAGTTTCCGTAACTGGAGATGCCCGACACCACACCTTCGACCAGATACCGGTTCCGGGCCGCGGTTTCCGCCGATGCTCCCGGCCCCGCTTCCAGCGGGCCGAAGCGGAGGGAATCCATCAGGGCGATGGGACGTGCCCCCATGGAAAACACATCGCGGATGATCCCGCCCACGCCGGTGGCCGCACCCTGGTGGGGCTCGACAGCCGAGGGATGGTTGTGGCTCTCGATCCGGATGGCGACGGCCTGGCCCTCGCCCACGTCGACCACCCCGGCGCCTTCACCGGGGCCGACCAGGACCCAGGGCGCCTCGGTGGGGAACCGGGAGAGATGCCGCCGGGACGACTTGTAGGAGCAGTGCTCGGACCACATCACGGCGTACATGGCCAATTCCAGATCGGTGGGTTGGCGATCCAGCAACGCCACGATGTCGTTGAACTCGGCGTCGGTGAGCCCCAGGAGGAGGTGGGTGGGTTCCATTCACCGCAGCCTATCCGCCGCTCGTATTATGTGCTATAAACCCGTCAGAATAACCCTATAAGGGAGTCGAGATGGCAGCAAAGCGTACGGTTGCGGCGGCACCGGCGAAGCGGAAGCGGTCTCCGATGTCGGATGAGCACAAGGCCGCCCTCGCCGAGGGTCGCGAGCAGGGTCGGGGAGTCCGCCTTTATCTGGAGGCGCTCGAGAAGAACCGGCCGAAGCGTGGCCGCAAGCGAACCACCGATTCCATCACGAGGCGCTTGGATGTCATCGACGTCAAGCTGGCCGAAGCCGACCCGCTCACCCGGCTCCATCTCATCCAGGAGCGGATGAACCTGCAGACCGAGCTCGAGAGCCTCAAGGCCAAAACGGACCTTACGGAGCTGGAAAAAGGGTTCATCACCGCAGCCAAGAGCTACGGGGAACGGAAAGGGGTCACCCACGCCGCATGGCGGGCGCTCGGTGTCCCCGCCGACGTACTTCGCAAGGCGGGGATTTCCCGAGGAGCCTGACGCTGTTTTAGGACCCGAACTCGAACCCGAGGTCGGGCGCCCCGAGCACCGGGAAGAAGGGAATGCCGAGGCCGGCCAGGGCCGGACCAAGTTCCCCGCCCCGGTCGAGCAGGCACGAAGCGGCCACCACCACGGCGCCGAAGTCCCGGATCGCCTCCACCGCGGCCAGCGTCGAGCCGCCCGTGGTCACGGCGTCGTCGACCACCAGCACCCGGTCGCCGGGGCCCACCGCGCCGGCCATGCGCCCCCCCGCACCGTGGCCCTTGGCCTCCTTGCGCACGGCGAACGCCCGCCGCCCGGAGACGAAGGCAACGGCCAGGGCCACCGGATCGGCCCCCAGCGTGAGCCCGCCGACCGCGTCGAACTCCAAGCCGGGCACGGCTTCCATCACCGCCCGGCCCACGATCTCCACGCACTCGCCCCGGAAGGTGACCTGGCGGGCGTCGAGGTACCAGGACGAGGTGCGTCCCGAGGCCAGGGTGAACTCGCCCGTGCGCAGCGAATGACGCCGCAGGGCGTCGAGCAGCTCGTCCCTCGCCTCGGCCACCTTCAGCGCCCCGGGCGCCCCGCCACCACTGGCGCCGGTGTGAGCAGCGAACGGAGCAGCACGGCGCCGTCGGCCGAGCCCAGCACCTCTTCGCAGGCCCGCTCCGGGTGGGGCATCAGCCCGACCACGTTGCCCCCCTCGTTGCGAATGCCGGCGATGTCGTCCGCGCTGCCATTTGGGTTGTCGACGTAGCGGAACACCACTTGATCCTCGGCTCGGAGCCGGGCCAGCGTCTCGGGGTCACACACGAAGTTGCCTTCGAAGTGGTTGATGGGGATACGGAGGATCTGACCCGGTTCGCACAAGCTCGTGAGCACACTGGCAGCCGTCTCCACCCGCACCTCAACCGTCTGGCACCGGAACTTCAACCCGGCGTTCTTCTGGAGGGCGCCGGGCAGCAGACCGGCCTCGGTCAGAATCTGGAAACCATTGCAGATACCCACCACCGGACCACCCTCCGCGGCGAAGGCGGACACAGCGTCCATCACGGGGGAGAAGCGGGCGATCGCACCGGTCCGCAGGTAGTCACCATGCGCAAATCCGCCGGGCAGGACCACCGCATCGACACCGCGAAGGTCGGGATCCGCATGCCAGAGGAGCTCGGCGGAGCCACCGATGGAATTCACCGCCCAGATGACGTCGTGCTCGCAATTCGTACCCGGGAACAGCACCACTCCGACCCGGGTGCTCACCGGTGATTCACCGGAGAGAGCTCGATGATGAAGTCCTCGATGACGGGATTGGCCAGGAGGCGGGCGCACATCTCCTCCACCTGGGCCCGGGCGACGCCCTCGTCGTCGGCGTCCACCCGCAGCCGGATGCTCTTGCCCACCCGGACCTGGGACACGTTGGCGTAGCCCAGGGCGGGCAGGGCCCGCTCGATGACCCCGCCCTGCGGGTCGAGGATGCCCGGCCGGTGTCCGACCTCGATCCGGGCCTCGTACTCCGTCATGCGTCGTCGCCTCCGTACCAGTCTTCGAAGCGCAACTCGGTCAGGCGCTCATAGGCCTCGATGTAGCGCGACCGGGTTCCGGCCACGACCTCGTCGGGCAGGGGCGGCGGCGGCGGGGTGCCCTCCCAGCCGGTGTCGAGGAGGTACTGGCGCACGAACTGCTTGTCGAAGGAGGGCGGCGCCGTGCCCGGGCTCCACTCGTCCGCCGGCCAGAAGCGGGAGGAGTCGGGCGTGAGGGCCTCGTCGATCAACACCAGCCGGCCGTCGACCTCACCGAATTCGAACTTGGTGTCGGCCAGCAGGATGCCCCGCTGGGCGGCGCTGAGCGATCCGAACCGGTACAGGGCGACGGAGAGGTCACGCAGTTCCTCGTAGCGGGCCCGGCCCACCAGGGCGACGGCCTCGTCGGGCGTGAGGGCGACGTCATGGCCTTCGTCGGCCTTGGTGGTGGGAGTGAAGATCGGCTCCTCGAGCCGGTCGGCCTCCACCAGGCCCTGGGGCAGCGCCACGCCGTTGACGGTGCCGGACTTGTCGTACTCCTTCCAGGCCGAGCCGAACAGGTAGCCCCGAACCACGCACTCCATGGGGACGGGCTGGGCGGCCCGGACCAGCATGGCCCGGCCCGCCACCTCCCGGCCGGCGGCGCAGGGCAGGTCGGTGGGGTCGGCCGACACCAGGTGGTTCTCCACCAGGTCGGAGGTGGCGTTGAACCAGTAGGTGGACAGGCCGGTCAGCACCCGGCCCTTGTCCGGGATGGGCTGGTCGAGCACGACGTCGAAGGCCGAGATGCGATCGGACGCGACCATCAGGAGGTAGTCGTCAGACACCTCGTAGACCTCGCGAACCTTGCCTGAGCGAACCTTCGGCAGGGCGATCGAACTCACTATCCGTCCTCCTCCTCGGGGCGCAGGGTGTCCCCGGGATCATGATCATGGTCGAGTGCGTCGAAGACGCGCCCGGCGTTGGCCAGGGCGGCCTTCAGGTCGAAACAGGCAGCCAGGCGCTCCGGGGACAGGCGCTGCGTCACCTCGGCGTCGGCCAGCAGGATCTCCTGGAACGGTCGCCGCTGTTCCCAGGCGGCCATGGCAGCCCGCTGGGTGATGCGGTAGGCGGCGTCCCGGGTCAGGCCGGCCTCTACCAGCGCCAGCAGCACCGGCTGGGAGAACACCAGCCCGTAGGACCGTTCCAGGTTCTCCAGCATCCGCTCCGGGAAGACCTCGAGGCCCGCGACGATGTCGGCGAAGCGGACGAGCAGGTAGTAGGCGAGCAGCGCCGAGTCGGGAAGGATGATCCGCTCCACCGATGAGTGGGAGATGTCCCGCTCGTGCCACAGGGCGACGTTCTCCAGGGCGGGGACCACGTTGGCCCGCAACACCCGGGCCAGGCCGCTGAGCTGCTCGCAGCGCACCGGGTTGCGCTTGTGGGGCATGGCCGAGGAGCCCTTCTGGGCGCCGGTGGCGAAGGGTTCGGCGGCCTCACCGACCTCGGTGCGCTGCAGGTGACGGATCTCGGTGGTGAACGCCTCGACGGCCGCTCCTGCCGAGGCACAGGCGTAGACGAACTCGGCGTGGCGGTCCCGGGCCAGAACCTGGGTGGCGGGCACTGGACGGAGCCCGAGGCGCTGGCAGACGTAGGCCTCGACCCGGGGATCGACGTTGGAGTAGGTCCCCACCGCCCCGGAGAGCTTGCCCACCGCCACCGCCGCCCGGGCCCGGCGCAGCCGGGTGATCTCCCGGCGCATCTGGAGCGCCCACAGGGCCAGCTTGGCGCCCATGGTGGTGGGTTCGGCGTGAATCCCGTGGGTCCGCCCCACCATGGGGACGTCGGCCAGTTCCCGGGCCCGCCCGGCGATGACCGATTCCAGGCGGGAGGCCGCCTCCACCAGGAGGTCGGCGGCCCGGGTGAGGGTGAGGGACAGGGCGGTGTCGACCACGTCCGAGGAGGTGAGGCCGTAGTGCACCCACTTCCCGGCTGGCTCCCCTACCCGTTCCGCCACCACGTCGACAAAGGCGGCCACGTCGTGGTTGGTGACCCGCTCCCGGGCCTCGATCTCACCGACGTCGAACCCGGCCCGTTCCCGGATGGCGGCAGCATCGGCGGCGGGGACGACCCCGAGCTCGGCCCACGCCTCCACGGCCAGGATCTCCACCTCCAGCCAGGTGGCGAAGCGCGCCTCGTCGGTGAAGAGGTCCTTCATCGGCGAGATCGAATACCGGGGGATCACGGGCCAGCCCGCCCATTCTGTGCTCCCGGAGGGACCTCCACGGTCCCTGCCGAAGCACAGTTCGCCGCAATGTCCCGACGGAACTGCATGCCGGGCCAGGAGATCAGACCGATCCCCCGGTACGCCCGCTCCCGCGCCTCGGCCAGGGAAGAACCCACGGCGGTGACGTTCAAGACCCGCCCCCCGCTGGTCAGAACGTCACCCCCTTCACTGCGCCTGGTCCCCGCATGGAACACGGTCACACCCTCCACCTCGCCCGCCGCTTCGAGGCCGAGGATGGAGTCCCCCGTCCGCGGCGCGGCCGGATACCCCTCCGACGCCAGCACCACCGTGACGCACGCCTCGTCACGCCACATCACCGGCGTCTGCAGCCGGCCCTCGGCCGACTCCCGCAGGTGGGCCCCGAGGTCGCTGGCCAGCCGGGGGATCACGACCTGGCACTCGGGGTCGCCGAAGCGGACGTTGTACTCCAGGATCTTAGGACCCTCGGGGGTGAGCATGATCCCGGCGTAGAGGATGCCCCGGTACGGGACGCCACGGCTCTCCAGGTCGTGCAGCGTGGGCAGGACCGCTTTGGCCATGACCTCGTCCACGACCTCGGGCCCCACGACGGGCACCGGCGAGTAGGCCCCCATGCCGCCCGTGTTGGGGCCGGTGTCGCCCTCGCCGATGCGCTTGAAGTCCTGAGCGGGGGCCAGCGGCAGAGCGGCGTCGGGCCGCCCGTCGCACAGGACCAGCAGAGACAGCTCCGGTCCGGTGAGGCCCTCCTCGATCACGACCGTGCGCCCGGCGTCGCCGAAGGCCTCCCCCGAGAGGTAGGCCCGCACGGCTTCCCTGGCCTCGGGCAGCGACTCGGTGACGAGAACGCCCTTGCCCGCCGCCAGCCCGTCGGTCTTGACCACGTAGAAGCCACCCATGGTCTCGAGGAAGGCGTGGGCGGCGGCTTCGTCGGTGAAGGCGCCGTAGCGGGCGGTGGGGACCCCGGCCGCGGCCAGCACCTCCTTCATCCACGCTTTCGACCCTTCCAGGCGGGCGCCGGCCGCCCGAGGCCCGAAGGCGAGGCGGCCCCGGGCCTCCACGGCATCCACCGCGCCGGCTACCAGCGGCACCTCGGGTCCGACCACGACCACGTCGGCGTCGAGCTCGTCGGCCAGTGCGGCCACCGCCGCCGGATCGGCGGCGTCGACCGCCACGCACCGGCCCAGGCCGGCCTGACCCGGGTTCCCGGGCGCGCCCACCACCTCGTGACCGGTGCGGACCAGGCCCCAGGCCAGGGCGTGCTCCCGTCCGCCGGAGCCGACGACCAGGGCCCGCATCAGGCGGCGGTGGGCATGACGACCGTCTGGTCCCGGTCCGGTCCGACCCCCACGTAGCTCACCGGCACCCCGGCCAGCTCCTCGATTCGGGCCACGTAGGCCCGGGCCGCGGCGGGCAGGTCCTCGAGGCGGTTGACTCCGTCGATCTCGACCCCCCAGCCCGGGAGGGTCTCGTAGACCGGGCGCACCTTGTGCAGCACCGACTGGTGGTAGGGGACGTGGGTGTAGCGCTCCCCCTGGTCGTCCTCGTAGGCCACGCAGATCCGCAGTTCGGGCAGGGGGGCGAGGACGTCGAGCTTGGTGATGGCCAGCTCCGTGCACGTGTTGAGGCGGACCGCATGGCGGAGCATGACCGCGTCCAGCCAGCCGGGCCGGCGCCGCCGGCCCGTATTCGTGCCGTACTCGCCACCCCGGTCCACCAGCAGGTCGCCCGTCTCGTCGAACAGCTCGGTGGGGAAGGGCCCACTCCCCACCCGGGTGACGTAGGCCTTGACCACCCCGATGATCCGGTTGATGGCCAGCGGTCCGACTCCGGCGCCGGTGCAGGCCCCGCCGGCCACCGGGTTCGACGACGTCACGTAGGGATAGGTGCCGTGGTCGAGGTCCAGGAAGGTGGCCTGCGCCCCCTCGAACAGCACGTGCTGGCCGGCGTCCAGGGCCTCGTGGACGAGGTGGACGGTGTCGGCGATCATCGGCTCGAGCCGGGGCCGGTAGCTGAGATAGCGGGTGAAGATCTCGCCCGCGGTGAGCGGAAGGCGGTTGTAGACCTTGGCCAGGACCCCGTTCTTCTCCCGCAGGGCCAGGTCCAGCTTGGCCGCGAAGATCTTCTCGTCGAGGAGGTCCTGGACCCGGATGCCGACCCGGTTGGCCTTGTCGGCGTAGGCCGGCCCGATCCCCCGCTTGGTGGTGCCCAGCTTCGACTTGCCCAGGAAGCGTTCGGTCACCCGGTCGAGCTCGAAGTGGTAGGGCATGATCAGGTGGGCGTTGCCGGACAGGGCCAGGCGGGAGGTGTCGATCCCCTTCCCGGCCAGCATGTCCAGCTCGGCCAGGAGCACGGACGGGTCGACCACCACGCCGTTCCCGATCACCGGGGTGATGTTGGGATAGAGGATCCCGGAGGGCACGAGCTGGAGGGCCAGCGTGTGCCCGTCGGCGATGATGGTGTGACCGGCGTTGTGGCCGCCCTGGTAGCGGACCACCATCTGCATCTGGTCGGCGAGCAGGTCGGTGAAACGACCCTTGCCCTCGTCCCCCCACTGGGTGCCGACGATTACCGTCCCCGGCACCGCGCAGCCCTCCGTCTCGACATGGTCGACGCTTCCGTCACGTGATCAGAGCCTACTTGCGACGACGGCGCTTGAGCTTCTCGTCCAGGGTGACGCTGACGATCTCCCGCCCCGGCGGCCCCATCTGGCGCTGGGTGAGGCGCTCCACCACGGAGACGGCCGTCGGCCCGGTGTCCACCAGCCGGGCGTAGAGAAGGTAACCGCCGATCACCCCCAGCAGACGGTCGCCGAACTCCTCCAGGTGGATGAGGATCCGCTGCTCGGGGTCGTCGAGCAGGTCGGCGATGGTGGTGTACACCTCGGGCAGCAGGGCGGCCAGGTCGCCGCCCGCCGGGCCCAGGGCCACCTGGGTATGGGGCATGCCCATCTCCTCGTAGGCGTGGAGGTTGTGGGGCGTGTCCAGGAGGGAGACGACACGGGTGAACTCGTGCTGCTGCAGCCAGATGATCTCCTCCATCCGCCTCACCTTGCGGTGGTTGCGGGCGTAGCCCCCGGGACGTTCGCAGGCGGCCAGGCGGTCCTTGATGACCCACATGAAGAAGCGGGGCTCAATGCCCTTGGCCCACTTCCCTTTCAGCGGACGGGGGGTCGCCATGTCACCTCTGGGTCGGGATCGGACGGTGATGCCGCGGCCAGGGCGGCGAGGAGGCGGGCGGCCTCGGCCGCGGGGCGGACGTCGTGGACCCGCACCATCGCCGCCCCGTGGTCGAAGGCCCATACCACCGTGGCCAGCGTGCCCTCCTCCCGCTCCCCGGCGGGCAGGGTGCGCCCGTCGGACCCAGCCAGCACCTGGCCGATGAAGGCCTTGCGGGACGTTCCCACGAGAATCGGGACGGGAGCAAGCCGCTCCACCAGCTCCGGGAGCCGGCGCAGCAGCTCCAGGTTGTGGGCCCTGGTCTTCCCGAAGCCGATACCGGGGTCGGCCATGAGTGCCTCGACGGGAATGCCCGCCCCGGCAGCCGCGTCCAGACGTTGCTCCAGGAAGTCGCCCACCTCGGCCACGACGTCGCCGTAGCGGGGGTCCTCCTGCATGGTGGCCGGGGTGCCCAGCATGTGCATGGCCACGTAGCCGGAGCCGGCCCGGGCCACCAGGGGCAGCATGGCGGCATCAGCCCGCCCGGCGGACACGTCGTTGACCACGGTCGCCCCCGCCTCCAGCGCCGCCGCCGCCACCTCAGCCTTCATGGTGTCCACGCTGACCGGGGCACCACCCTCCGCGGCGAGTCGGCGCACGACCGGGACCACCCGGCGAATCTCCTCCTCAGCTTCGACCGGGACGGCGCCGGGCCGGGTCGACTCCCCGCCCACGTCGAGCACGTCGGCCCCCGCCTCGGTCAGTTCCAGTCCATGGGCGACGGCCGCGCCGGCATCGAGGTAAGACCCCCCGTCGGAGAACGAGTCGGGGGTGACATTCACGATCCCCATGATCCCGGGGCGCGGGAGGTGTTGGCCGAGCATTCACGTGCAGCCTACCGATCCCCTGGTGGCCTCACAGGGCGTGTCCGGCGCCGCTTCACGCCAGCCGCTGGGTCCAGTGGCCTCGCATCACCCAACTCCGGGCCATCCCCAGGGACACCACCCAGGAGAGTCCGACGGCGGCCCAGGCGCCCGTGACGCCGGCGCCGACCGTCACGGCCAACCAGGCACCGCCGATCATGACCACGCTCTGGCCGATCTCGGCCAGAAGAGCCCGATCGGTGTCGCCGGTGCCGGCCAGGGCGGCCAACCACAGCTCGCCGGGAATCATGACGACCATGGCGAGTGCCACCACCCGCACCGCGGCGGCGGCTCCTTGCGGGTCGCCTCCCTCGGTGGCGAAGACCGTGAGAAGAGCGGCGGGGCCGACCACACCGACGGCGAGGAGCGGCAGGGTCACGAGGTAGGCGGGCCGGCTCAGCTGATGGACGGCGGCGGAGATACCGCCCGTCTCCTGGCGCCCGACCAGCCGGCTCACCACCGTACAGACGGCTTCGGCGCAGCCGGCGACCGGGATGCTGAACACGGCGTAGCAGGCGAAGACCAGGCTGGCGGCGGCCAGGGCCTCCTCGCCCAGGCGGCCGACCAAGAGGAAGAACACCAGCCAGCGACCGGCGTCGAGCGACTCCTGGATGGACACCGGCCCGGCCAGCCGGACGAGGGACCGGGCCAGCCGGCCATCGCCCATCTGCCACGGGAGGGAGGCGGGGCGGAGGTGGCGCAGGATGTAGCCGGCGAGGATGCAGAAGGCGACGACCTCGGCGGCGACCGACCCGAGAGCGGCGCCCCGCATGCCCAGTGCGGGCAGACCGAAAGGCCCGAAGATCAGCACCACGCCGAGGAGGAGGTTGCTGACGACAAGACCGACGGTGGCGCCGATGAGGACCCGGAGACGCCCGAGCCCGACGCAGAGGGCACCCATGGTCAGGCTGAGCGCCTCGAAGATGGTGCCCACCGCGGCCACCCGCAGGAACACGGCGAGCTGGGACTCCACCCCGGGAGCGGTGACCAGCCGGCCGGCGAGGCCGGGCGCCAGCAGCGAGACGACCCCCGCCACCACCACCGAGACCGCGCCGACCAGGGCCATCCCGGTGACGAAGGTGCGCCACAGCTCGACCTCCCGCTCCTGGCCGGCGCGCCGGGCCACCATGATCTGGACGGCTTCCACCAGGCCGAAGGCGGGTACCAGAGCGAGCTCGAGGACGGTATCGCCCAGGGCGACGGCTCCGAGCTCCGCCATCCCCACCCGGGCCAGCAGGAAGGTGTCGGTGGCGTGGACGATGACCTCACCGATCTCGACGATGACCAGCGGGACGGCCAGGGCCCACCAGCCGGTCTCCAGGCGGGAGGCGCCGTCCACGCGGTGGGGCACGGAATTCAGCCCGGGGTCACAACAGCTTGAAGGCGTACGAGTATCGGTTGAGGTGCATGACCATGCACGACAGCAACGCCCCGCCCTTCATGAACTCGCTCAGATTGAAGTAGCCCACCTCGAAGGCGTGCTCCCCGGCGATCTCCTCCAACCGGTGGTTCTTGCCGGCCTCGAGCTTGTAGTCCTCGGTGCCGCGGCGCAGTTCACACAGGTTGGAGGCGTTGAGGATGACGTTGCCGAGCCGGACGGAGTTGCAGATGCCCTGATAGCAGTCGTCGACCGACACGTCGATGATCTCGGTCTCCTCCTCGAGGGCGGCAAGTTCGTCCTCCTCGTACATCTCGGTGCAGACCAGCGTGTGCTCCGGAGTGAGGGGGAACACGGTGCAGTCCAGGTGGTAGAGGTAGGGGTCGGTGAGCTCGAGCGGCAGCACCTTCATGTCGAAGGTCCGGGCCATCCACTCGTAGGTGGCCGCCTCCGAGCGAAGGCCGTGCCCGCCCACGTAGACGTTGTCGTGGAGGTGCTTGAGTTCGGCTTCGCCCTCGAACCGGGCGGGGGAGACGATGGTGCGGTAGCCGAGTTGCTCGAAGAACCGCTCGCCGACGGCGGTCTCTCCCCGTCTCGGCTCAGAGCTGAAGTTGGAGAGGACCACCGTGTCACGTTCGGGGAGGTGGTCGAGGACGATCCCGAGGTTGGCGGTGAAGGCCAGGTCCTGGAGGCCGCACTGCCGGGGCGTCGGCAGCAGGTAGACCAGCGCGTCGGACGCCAGGTCGAAGTACAGCTCGAGGAACTGGCTCATGGCCCGGGTGAAGACGGGCGCCCGCTCGCCGGGGTCGATGTCGGCCATCCAGGCGTTGTTGGCCACATCGGTGGAGTAGGAGAAGGGACAGTTGAGCAGGAAGGCGGGCCGGTGCAGCTGGGTGGGGTTCCAAGGTCGGTCGGTGACGTCGATCTCGATCGACGCCGCCGGGGACTCGACCATCTCGAGCGTCATCGTCAACCTCCTGAAGGGGTGGGAGTGGGTTGGGGGCGGCGGATCTCGACGAGTGCGTCGACCCCGGCGTCGACGTGGTCACCGATCGCCTGGAGGGGCACCAGCTGGTAGTGCTCGGCGAGCGGGATCACCAGCTCCACCTGGGACCCGTAGCGGATCGTGGAGAACCGCTGTCCCTGCTGGACGGGCTGGTGCTGTCGAAGTTCGAAGGGCGTGATCGAGTCGACGTCGTAGTCGGCGATCTGGACCAGGTGGTACGAGCCCGGCAGCGCCAGCGAGTCGATGCGGTTGACCATCCGCTGGTTGTTGTGCAGGTACGAGGCCGTGCCCAGCGAGATGCGGAGGTCGTCGAGGAGGCTCTGCTCGATGTCGAGCATGGGGTAGTTGAGCGTGTCGATGGGATCTGACATCCGGTAGCAGAGCCGTCCCGGAAACGGCACCCGGTTGACGTGCACGTCGAAGAACGTCATGAAGATGCCGATCACCAGGCTGGGCCGGTCGTAGCCGGGGTCCCGGAGGACGTCCCGCAGGCTGTAGCGCCGGCCCTTGACGTCGACGATCGGCTCGTCGGGCTTCACCTCGGCCTGGTAGATGATGATGCCGTCGGCCGGCGAGAAGAAATACGACGTGTCCGAGAACGTGGGCCGGAACGGGTCCCGGAAGAAGTGGTACTGGGACAGCCAGGCGATCGATTTGTCCCGGTAGGGCTCCACGTCGTCGGCCACCCACTCGGCGAGGCTCTCGGCCATGTGCCCTCCTCAGTCGACAGGGCGCGAGTCACTACAGGGGGAGGTGGGTTTCCCTCACGAAAGATGGATTTGACGGGGCGGAGATACTCTCCCGACCCGTGTGCCCGCTAGGAAGACTCAGTAGGCGAAGAACGTCCTGATGTAGCCCTACGCTCCGTCAACAGCCCCTTACATTCCTGGCCGCTCACGTTCCCAGGAAGTGCCAGGCTTAAACCACCTCACCTGCCCTTTTTCTCGGGGGTACGGCTCAGCGGGAGTCGCGGATCAGGCTCATGGCCTCGGCCCGGGTGGCGGGATTCTTCTTGAACAGGCCCCGCACGGCCGAGGTCACGGTCACGTGACCGGGCTTTCGCACCCCCCGCATGGACATGCACAGGTGCTCCGCCTCGATGACGACGAAGACGCCGGCCGGTTTCAGCACCCGGTCGATGGCGTCGGCGATCTGGGTGGTGAGGCGCTCCTGGACCTGCGGCCGGCGGGCGTACCCGTCGATCAGCCGGGCCAGCTTGGACAGGCCGGTGATACAGCCGTCCGCACCCGGGATGTAGGCGACGTGAGCCTTCCCGAAGAAGGGCACCAGGTGGTGTTCACAGATGGAGTAGCAGGGAATGTCCCGCACCATGACCATCTCGTCGTGATCAGCCTCGAACCGTACGGTGAGGTGGCTGGCGGGGTCCTCGTGGAGGCCGGAGAAGATGTCGGCGAACATCTCACCGATGCGCTCCGGGGTGCGGGCCAGGCCGTCCCGCTCCGGGTCCTCACCGATGGCTTCGAGGATCTCCCGGACGGCCCGCTCGATCCTCGGCTGATCGACGCCGCCCGGCTCGTGGGGGACAGGCCGGAGGCCGGGTTCGCTCAAGGTGCCTCGGGCGGCGGGCTGGCGGCGACCGAGGGAGACGAGGTGGGCGGGGCCGACGTCCGGGGCCGGGGGGCGAGAGCGGCGCCGTTGGAGCTGGGCCCCAACCACTTGGGCACCTGGTCCAGGATGGCCATGACCTCCTCGGTTTCGAGGGTCTCGCGCTCCATGAGGGCGGCGGCCATCTGGTCGAGGACGCCGCGGTAGGTGGTGAGGATGTCGAGGGCGACGTTGTGGGCGTTGTCGATCAGCCAGCGGACCTCGGAGTCGATGCGGGCCGCCACCTCGTCGGAGTAGTCGGGCTGGGAGGCGAAGTCCCGGCCCAGGAACACCTCACCGTGATGCTGGCCGAACTGCATGGGTCCGAGCTCGTCGCTCATGCCGTACTCGGTGACCATCGCCCGGGCCACCTTGGTGGCCCGCTCGATGTCGTTCTGGGCCCCGGTGGTGGGGTCCATGAAGATGAGCTCCTCGGCCGTCCGCCCCCCGAGCAGCATGGCCAGGTCGTCGTTCAACTCCGAGCGGGTGACCAGGTATTTGTCCTCGATGGGCAGGGTGAGCGTGTAACCCAGGGCCCGGCCCCGGGGAATGATCGACACCTTGTGGACCGGGTCGGCGTTGGGCAGGGCGTGGGACACCAGGGCGTGGCCGCCCTCGTGGTAGGCGATGACCAGCTTCTCCTTCTCGGAGATGATGCGGCTCTTGCGCTCGGGGCCGGCCACCACCCGGTCGACGGCCTCCTCCATGTCCCGGTTCGACACCGTCTCCCGTCCCTTGCGGGCGGCCAGGAGGGTGGCCTCGTTCATCAGGTTGGCCAGGTCGGCCCCGGTGAAGCCGGGCGTGCGCCGGGCCATGACGTCGAGGTTGACCTCCTTGTCCAGCGGCTTGCCCCGGGCGTGGACGTTGAGGATCGCCTTCCGGCCCTCCAGGTCGGGGCGGTCGACCACGATCTGGCGGTCGAAGCGCCCCGGACGCAGCAGGGCGGGGTCGAGGATGTCGGGGCGATTGGTGGCGGCGATGAGGATGACGCCCTGGCGCATGTCGAAGCCGTCCATCTCCACCAGGAGCTGGTTGAGGGTCTGCTCGCGCTCGTCGTGGCCTCCGCCGAGCCCGGCCCCGCGGTGGCGACCCACGGCGTCGATCTCGTCAACGAAGACGATGGCCGGGGCGGAGTTCTTGGCCTGCTCGAACAGGTCCCGGACCCGCGACGCCCCGACGCCCACGAACATCTCGACGAAGTCGGAGCCGGAGATGGAGAAGAACGGGACCCCGGCCTCGCCCGCCACAGCCCGGGCCAGCAGCGTCTTGCCCGTGCCCGGCGGGCCGAAAAGCAGGACGCCCTTGGGGATCTTGGCCCCCATCTGGCGGAACTTCTGGGGGGCTTCGAGGAAGTCCTTGATCTCCTGGAGCTCCTCGATGGCCTCGTCGACGCCGGCCACGTCGGCGAAGGTGACCTTCGGCGTGTCCTTGGTCACCATCTTCGGCTTGGCCTTGCCGAAGCTCATGACCTTGTTGCCGCCCCCCTGGGCCTGGTTCATGAAGAAGGCGATGACGGCGATGATGAGCACGAAGGGGGCGAAGTTGAACAGGAGAGTGAGCCAGAGGCTCTCCTTCTGGTTGTCGACGGGGAGATTCACCCCGGCGTCGACGGTCATCTGGGTGACCTCGTCGCTGAACTCGGCGGGGTACTTGATCTCGAACTTGTCCCCGTTCTCCAGCTCGCCCTTGATCAGATTGTCCTTGTCGTAGAGCTTGGCCGCCGCCACCTCGTCGCGCGCCAGCAGCTTCCGGTACTGGACGACATCGATGCGCTTACGCTCCTCGCCGCCGCTGAACGCCTGGGCCAGGATGAAGAAGCCGACCAGGGCCGCCAGGACATAGACGATGGTCGTGCGCACGGCGCGGTTCACAGCTCGAGGACTCCGATCGATCTGGGGTCACCACAGGCTACAGGGGGCCGGCGTACTCACAGACATAAGGCAGGTTGCGGTAGCGCTCGTCGACGTCGAGTCCGTAACCGATCACGAACGTGGGAGGGATACGGAAGCCGACGTAGCGCAGGTCGGGGTCGACCTTCTGGAGGCCCTCCTTGACCAGGAGGGAGCACACCTCGAGGGTCGCGGGGGAGCGGGCGGCGAGGTTCTTGCGCAGGTAGGCGAGCGTGAGGCCGGAATCGACGATGTCCTCCACGATGAGGACGTCGCGTCCCGAGAGGTCGGCGTCGAGGTCCTTGATGATCCGGACCACCCCCGACGTCTTGGTGGCGGATCCGTAGGAGGACACGGCCATGAAGTCGAGCTCCAGCGGCAGGTCGATGGCCCGGGCCAGGTCGCTCATGAACATGAAGGCGCCTTTGAGGACCCCGACGAGGAGGGGCGGGCGGTCCTGGTAGTCGGAGGTGATGTCCTTCCCCAACTCCGCCACCCGGCTCCGCAGCTCGTCCTCGGAGACGACCATCGGCCCCAGATTGGGATCGTTCACCCCCGGCTGCCCCCCTCTACCGCCTCAACCGTCACCCACAGGAAGCGCCGGGTCGCACCGGACACCCGCACGCGGTCGTCGACACGGTACCCGACCAGCCAGATCACCTCGCCAGCCGGGCTGGCCAGGAGTGGATGCCGGGCCCGCTGTTCGGCGGGGACACCGGCCTCGGCCAGGGCGTCGGTCACCGACTTGTGCCCGACGAGACCCAGGGGCACGAACCGCTCGCCGGGCGTCGCCGTCCGCAGGACGCCGGCGGCCCCGGCCCGCTCGGCGTCGAGCACCGCCGTCCAGCGCCCGTCGGGCCAGCGCACCGGGACGCCCCGTTCCACCCACGCCTCCAGGCGGACGCCCGTGGCCCGAGGCCGTGCCGGGCAGATCGACGGGTACGGGCCCACCCCCGGCGGGGGGTTCCTCGACCCGGTGGAGGCGGCCGCCACCCCGCACCACCCGGATGCCCCCGGGCAGGTCGGCGGCCCGATGCCGGCCGGTCACGACCCCCATGACGGCCTCGATGTGGCCGGCGGAGGGGGCGGGCGGACCCAGCCACAGCCGGAGCGCCCGTCGGGCCAGGGCTTCGGGCAGCCGGGCCAGGGCGGCGGTCTCGGGCGGGTCGCCGGCGGCGGTGAGGGCTTCGCCGGCCAGGTCGTCGAGCAGATTCGACTCGGCCCGGGCCACGGCGGCCTGCCGGGCCAGGAGCGCCCGCAGATCCCGGTCGGCGGTCTCCTCCAGGGCCGGGATCATCTCCCGGCGGAGCCAGACCCGCCGGTGGGCCGGGTCGGCGTTCATGGGGTCGACGACGGGGTCGATCCCGAGGCGGACGCAGAAGTCGGCCAGCTCCGCCCGGGGCACGCCGAGGAGCGGCCTGACGATGCGGTCCCGCCGGGGAGGGATGCCGGCCATCCCGGTGGTCGCTCCGCCCCGGAGGACGTTGAGGAGGACGGTCTCGGCCTGATCATCGCGGGTGTGCCCGACCAGGATGGAGCTGGCGCCCACGGCCGCCCGGGCCCGCTCCAGAGCGGCGTAGCGCCCGTCCCGGGCCCTGGCCTCGAAGCCGGGGCCGGGTGGGGTCGGTGCCCGCTCAGCCAAAAAGCCCGTCCCCAGGCGGGCGGCGAAGCCGGCCACGACGTCGGCCTCGGCGGCGCTGCCGGGGCGGGCGCAGTGGTCCACGTGGACGGCGGTGGGCTCGAGGCCGGCGCCGGCGGCCAGGGCGAGGAGGGCGGTCGAGTCGGTCCCGCCCGAGCAGCCGACCACCACGGGACTCTCGAGCCCGCCGAAGTCCGCCACTAACCCGTCTTGGCGGCCACCCGGTCGAGCCAACGGTCGGGGTCCTCCAGTTCGGGGAGGGTGGGAAGGTGGTCGGGGCTGCGCCAGGCGACGTCGAGGGCGGCGAGGCCCTGGCGTTCCTCGACGCCGGTGATGAAGCGTTCGCCGACCTCGTACTGGCGCATCTTCATCTCGATCCCGAACAGTTTGCGCATCTGGCCGGCCACCCCGCCGGCGGCTGCGCCGGGCCTTGAGCACGTTCGACATGCGTTCCACGCCCCGCACGTGGCGTTCGCCCAGGCGGTCCATGACCACGTTGCCGTGGCCTTCGAGCAGCGACATGAGCGCCTGCACCTGGTCGATCACCACCCGCTGCTCGTCGGTGGCGAACAGGCCCACGAGGCCGCCGTCGTCCAGGGGGTTGCGGCCCCGGCGGGCGGACTCGGCGGCCCGCTCCAGGGCCCGGACCAGCCGCTTCGGGTCGGGTTCGATCATCGACAGGGAACCCTCGACCAGGGAGAGGAAGTAGCCCTTCATCCAGGGCACGGCCCGGAACTGGGCCCGGTGGGTCACCTCGTGGAGGGCGATCCAGAGCCGGAAGTCGCCCGGGCGGAAGCCGAAGCGCTTCTCCAGCGACAGGATGTTGGGGCCGACGTAGTACACGGCGTCGCTGTTCTCGCCCTCCTCGGGGACGAGCAGGTCGTACTGGCCGAGGACCCGCTGGGCCAGGAAGCCCAGCAACACCCCCATCTCGGCCCCGGCCACGGACCGACCCACCGGAGCGAAGGAGCTCTTGGCCATCCGCTCGCCGACCCGGCGGGTGAAGGGCTCCAACGTGCGGCGGAAAGAGGCGACATTGGCATCCACCCAACCCTGACGGTCGAGCACCAGGGCCCGGGCCGGGTCGTCCGGGGCCGTCAGGCCCGTGAACTCGCCTACCAGGGCTTCGGCCCGGACGGTGGCCTCCTCGAAGTCGGCCTGGAGCGACGCGAAGAGGTAAGAGCGTTCCAACGGGTCCCGGCCCGCCACCCGGCGGGCCAGCCGCTGGGCCAGGCGCCAGTCGACCGGCTCGGGAAACGGAACGGAAGCGCCGGCCGTCACCCGGCCGACCGCCTCCCCACCCGGATGCCGTACTTGGCCATGACCACCCGAACCAGGTAGCCGATGATCAGCATCCCGGCGAGCCCGACGACGCTCAGCGCCAGCACGACGGAGAGCCAGTAGTGCCACGGACGCTTCACCACGGCCAGCAGCGGCGCGGCCGCCGCCGGGGCGGCACCGGCGACGAAGATGATCAACGACAACGACTGCGACGCGTCCGGCCTTCACTCGATCCTCCGAGGGTGGGGTTCCATTCCCCATGGTACTGGGCGGGTGCCCAGCTCCCGGATACGCCAGGGAGCTACGGAGGCGGTTCGTGCCCGATGGCTTCGGCGATGCGCCGGCGCAGATCAGGCGGCACGTCATCGCGGCACTTGCGGGCGATGAGGGACCGGAGTTCCGCCTCGAAGTCGAACCCGTTGGCACAGGGCGGGCAGTAGCCGAGGTGGCGGGCGATCAGCGCCCGTTTCTCCTCGGTCAGTTCGCCGTCCAGATAGTGGTAGATCTCGTGTATCGCTTCGTTGCAGTCCACGTGTGAGAACGTTCCCCTCGGCGATCAGCGCCCCGGGCCGGTTCCGGTGGCGATCCCTCGTTCGACGGCGTAATCCCATAACCGTTTCTGGAGCTGCTTTCTTCCGCGATGCAGTCTGCTCATGACCGTTCCGATAGGAATGTCGAGGATTTCGGCGATCTCCTTGTACGCGAAACCTTCCACGTCGGCAAGCAGGACGGCCATGCGGAACTGCTCGGGAAGGGACTCGAGCGCCTCCTTCACCTCGGCGTCGGGGATGCCCTCGAGCACCTCCGTCTCAGGGCTGCGCCCGGCCATCGCCGCTTCCAGGCCCCCGAGCCGGCGGTAGAGGTAGAGGTCCTCCACGTCCTCGATGTCGCTCTGCTCGGGGCGGCGCTTGGCCGCCCGGTACTGGTTGATGAACGTGTTGGTCAGGATCCGGTACAGCCACGCTTTGAGGTTGGTGCCCTCCTGGAAGGAGTCGAAGCCGCGGTAGGCCCGCAGGTAGGTCTCCTGGACGAGGTCCTCGGCGTCGGCCGGGTTGCGCGTCATCCGCAGGGCGGCGGAGTAGAGCGGCCCCATGTAGGGCATGGCGAGGTCGGAGAAGGTCGCCGGGTCAGCCATGATCCCGGGGAG
The DNA here is from genome assembly GCA_963789165.1 of uncultured Actinomycetes bacterium. Taxonomy (GTDB): domain Bacteria; phylum Actinomycetota; class Acidimicrobiia; order IMCC26256; family BP-133; genus CAWBJP01. The sequence goes on along the minus strand of CAWBJP010000009.1, from coordinate 218,097 downwards.
CCTACCGGGCACCCGGGGATGCACCCGAGCCCACCCGCTGCGCCACCACGATGTCGTCGCGATCGAAGACCACCTCGAAGTCTCCGTCACCCAGGATCTCCTCGAGCAGGTCGCCGTCCCCGACCAGCCGGCGGTCCACGACGAGCCACTGCACGACGTTCGGATCGGGCGCGCTGTCGTTGTGCAGGCCGTAGTTCGTGCCCACCCAGGGGTTGGGCCAGTCGTAGATCTTCCGCCGGTGGGTCAGGTGGGGCGCGAACTCGTAGGTGGCGGTGACGGCGGCGTCGTCCGGAGGCAGCCGCACCGCCTCCCGCTTGGACGGAAGCCTCGGGTCGGCGCCCAGGGGCCAGTAGCCGGTGTCGTACTCCCGGCCGATGGGCGACACCCCCCAGAGGACGGCACCGGCCAGGGAGGTGGCCGCCACCACCCCGACCAGGAGCCGGCGCACGGCCCGGCGCCGTCCGAGAAAAGCGATGGCCTCCACCGTGGCCAGCGTCATGGCCGTCAGGGGCAAGGACGAGAAGTGATAGTTGATGCTCCGGGTGAAGCTGGCTTCGGACACCACATTCAGGACGAACTGAGGCGCGCCGAGCCCGAAGGGCAGGGGGGCGAGGAGGGGCAGGAAACCGAAAGGCGCCATCAGCTGCCACACATAGGTCCGGGCGTCGGGCGCCCCGAGGCTGCGGAGGATCCGGGTGGGGTGGAACAGCAGGGTGGTGGCGATCTCCCACGGCGAGTCCCCCAGGCCGCTGAAGAGGTGGTCGTAGAAGGCCTCGCCGCTGACCCCGGGCAACAGCACGCGGTTGACGAAGAGGAACCAGGCGGCGGCGAGCCCGGCGGTGAGGAGTCCGACGCGCCGGTGCCGGCGGAAGAGCAGCACGAGGCCGAAGGCAACCGCGGCCAGGGCCACGTCCTCCTTCCAGGAGACGGCGTAGATCAGGCAGGCCGCGAACCATCCCCAGCGTTCCCGGCGGGCGAACCACCAGGCGAAGAACAGCGGGGTGATGGCCATGACGTCGGGATGGAACGTCTCCCAGGCGAAGAACCCGAGCGCGGGGTGGAGGAGGTAGGCGCCGGCCGGCACCAGAGCCAGGCGGGCACTGGCCAGTCGCTCCCGGGCCAGGAGGAAGATGGGCACCGCCCCCAGCGCCAGCGAGACGACCTGGATCAGGTTGAGAAAGTGGGGGCCGGCACCCAACCAGTAGAACGGAGCCAGCAGGAACAGACCCATGTTGGCGTGGTGGCCGAGGAGGTCCAGGCCCCGGACGGAGATGAACAGGTCACCGCCCCGGGAGATCAGCCAGGCGGCCTGATCGAAGATCCCCAGGTCGAAGGTCTGGGAGGCGAACCGGTCGTGTCGCCGGAACACGAGCCCGCCGAACACCCCCACCCACGTGGCGATCAAGGCCAGGAGGGCCCACCACTCGGGGGTGGCCTCCGAAAAGACCGCAGCCAGGGAGCGGCGGGGCCGGGTCCGGCTGGTCACCGACCCGACCATATCTCCGCATGAACGCTCGGCGGTGGCATGAGCGGGTGAAGGTGAGGGTCGGGACCGAAACCGGCCCCGACCCTCGCGTTCAGGGCCGAGCTTCCAGCACGAGGTTCATCGGCGTCTCGGTTGCCCGCCGGAACCGGCTGTAGCCGGCTTCCTCGAAGACCGTCCGGAGCCTGGCTTCACCGGCGCAGGTGCCGAGGGCCAGGCCCACCTCCTGGGCCAGCGAGGCCGGCGTGCACACGAGCGTGGAGAACCCGTAGAAGGCCCGCCCGAGCGGGTGGAAGTTCTCTTCCGGCCGGTCGCCGGCATGAGGTTCGACCAGCAGGACGGAGCCGTCGGGAGCCAGCGACTGGTAGATGTGGCGAGCGGCCCCCACCGGGTCGCCCATGTCGTGGAGGCAGTCGAAGAGGCAGACGAGATCGAAGGTGCCCGGGTAGTCCTTGGCTCCGGCCACCTCGAAGCTGACCCGCTCGGCGACGCCGGCTTCGGCGGCGGCCTTGCGGGCGGCGGCGATGGAGGCGTCGTGGTAGTCGAAGCCCACGAACCGGGAGGCCGGGAAGGCCTGGGCCATGACGATGGTGGAGGCACCGTGGCCGCACCCGACGTCAGCCACGGTGGCGCCCGCCGCCAGCTTGTCGGTGACGCCATCGAGGGCGGGCAGCCACGATCCCACCAGGTTGGCCTGATATCCGGGGCGGAAGAGCCGCTCGGTGCCCCGGAAAAGCCGGGCGTCGTGCTCGTGCCAGCCGACTCCCGCTCCGGTGCGGAAGGCGGCGGTGATCTTGGGCTCGTCGACGAAGGTGGAGGCCACGGACTCGAATCCCCCCACCACGAACGTCGGGCTGTCCTCGTCGGCCAGGCAGGCGGCCTGCTCGGGGGCCAGCTCGTAGCGTCCGGTGGCGGGGTCGTAGCCGACGTAGCCCCCGGCGGCCTGGTTGTTGAGCCATTCGCGGATGTATGGCTCGGCCGTAGCGGTCCGGGCCGCCAGCTCCCCGGGGGTGAGCGGACCGGCGCCGGCCATGGCCTTGTACAGGCCGAGCTTGTCGCCGATGTGGATCAGGCAGGCGGAGATGGCCGCCCCCAGGTCGCCGATCGCCTGGTGAACGAAGGCCTCCAGCTTCTGGTCGTCGATGGTCATGTCACGCGCCTTTGGCGAAGATGGCGGCGCCCTGGAACTCGACGACGACGACCGGCTCGTCACCCAGGACCCAGGCCTCATGGCCGGGGGCGATCCGGTACACGTTGTCGGGGTTGATGTCGCCCGTGGTTCCATCGTCGTGCTGGACACGCAGGGTTCCGGAGATGACGTAACCGACGTGCTCGACCTGGCACGAGTCGGTGCCGACGACGGGCTTGATGCACTCGGACCAGCGCCAGCCCGGCTCGAACGTGAACCTACCGATCTCACCCCCGCCGACTTTGACCACCTCGACCGTTGTCTTGTCGGGGCGTCGGACCTCATCGGGGGTCGAGAAATCGCTGAACTCCACTCCTGCCATGTCAGGCTCCTTTCGGGGTTGAAGACATCTCTCAGTCTCTTGGCGCGACATCGCCGCTACATCGGATGTAGCGGGCCCCGGCCAGGACCTCAGAGTCTCCATTCGACCGGCTGGGATGGGCTGTAGCTGCACGAGGTGCCGGTGGTGATGGCCTCGGCCAGGTGGGCGCCCAATTCGGCGTGGCGTTCCTCGATCCGCCGCAGGGTGTTGCGCATCCGGGCTGTGACCGCCTTGCGGGCCCGTTCACCGCCCCCGCCGAGGAGGCGGGACCTTCCGCCCAGGCCGACGGCTCCGGCCAGCTCCTCGGCCAGCAGCTCCCGTTCCAATCGGGCTCGGGCCAGCCGCTCCAGGTCGTGGTTGGCTTCGGCTTCGGCCAGGTCTTCGTCGAGCTCCCGCAGCCGGTTCCGGTATTCAGCCCGAGCCCGGTCGTCGAGGACCGGGTCGGCCCCGAGCGCCGCCTCCTCGGCGGCTTCTTCGCCGGCCTGGGTCCCGAGGAGGGTGCCGGCGCTCACCGGCCGGCCGGGCGCACCCAGCAGGACGGCGATGTCCCGCAAGCCCTTGGCGTCCTTCAGGCGCACTTCCTTGCCGGCAAAGTCCAGCGTCCAGACGTCGTCCACGCGGCTGAAGGTCCCGCGCCGGGGGGCGGGGGCCTCGCCGCCTTCGAGTGCTGCCGCGCCGGCGGTGAGGGCGGCCAGCTCCCGATTCGAGCGGGCGATCCAGGGCAGCGCCCCGAGGCGTCGGTGCACCGACACGGCGGCCTGGAAGTGGCTGGCGGCCGCCTCGCTCCGGCCCAGGGTGGCGGCCAGCAGGCCGAGGTAATGGTCCACCGCCCCGGAGAAATCGACGGCGCCGGCCGTGATCAGCCCCGACCCGGCGAAGGGGAGGAGGGCCTCGTAGAGCCGGGCCGCCAGCGGCCGGTGACCGACGGCGGCGGCCGCCTCGGCGATCGTCCCCACCTGCGACAACCAGATGTTGTCCAAGGGCTGGGTGGCGGGGTCGTAGTCCTCGAACTCCGCCAGGGCGGCCGCCGCCTCCTCCGTCGCTCCCCGGGCCACCATGCAGAGGACGACCTTGGCCCCGTACCAGGCGGCAAAGATCGGGTGCGGCCAGGACCGCATGCGCTCCTCAACCTCGGGGCGCCGGTCCTGGAGGCTTCGCAAGGCCCACACCTCCACGTTCTCGACGTTCCACCGGTCAGGCTCGCCGATCGCCTCGCCGAGGAGCGCCGCCTCCTCCATGAGCTGCTCTGCCTCGTCCAGGTCGCCCTGCATCGTCGCCACCGTGACCTGGCGGGTGAGGGCCAGGTAGTGGGCGACCGGCTCGCGTAGCTCCTGGGCCAGGCCGCTGTAGCACTCGAAGTCGGCGACGGCCCCGGGCTCCGCCAGCTCCAGGCGGGCGATCGCCCGCAGCAGCCGGCCCTGGGCCCGCAGCTCCAGGTCCCCGGCCGCCACGGCGACCGCTTCCATCCGCTCGGCGATCTCGGCGCGCCGGCGAGCGCTGCCCGGCTCCCAGGCGGTGTCGTACTGGGCCCAGAGCGCGAACGCCAGGGTGGCCGGGTCGCCGGCGGCGCCGGCCACGTCCACCGCCTGTTCGGCCAGGCGGCGGGGATCCAGGGAGCCGCGCTGGCGGTCGTGGTAGCACTGCCGGGCCAGGGCGGCCAGGACCCGGGCCTTGGTCGTCCCGTCGGCGTCGACGAGGGCGAGAGCCGCCTCCTCGAGCAGGGCGCGGGTGCTCTCGTGGGCTTCGCCGTAGTCCCCACCCAGTTGGTGCACGCCCAGCGCCGCCCGGGCGAGCTCCTCGGACGCGCCGAAGCCTCGGGCCAGAGCCGCGGCGCGAGCGTAGGTACGGCGGGCCCGTTCCAGCTCCCCCGCCCTCCGTTCCGTCTCGGCCAGTACGAGCAGCGCTTCGAGCATGTCCTCCTCGTCGGGCGATGCGAGCTGCTCGAGCGTGGTCAGGGCCCGCTCGGCATGCACGAGGCCGTCCCGGAGGGCCAGACGCCCGAGGGCGTCGCGGGCTGCCTCGAGCGAGTAGCGGGCCGCCCGCACCCGGTCGTCGGCCCCCCGGCTGCCCCGCAGCACGTGATGGGCGAGCTCGGCGGAGCTCACCGCCGAGCCCGTCGTCCGCCGCTGCTCGAGGGCCAGTGCGATCCGCCGGTGCGCCTCCAGGCGCCCGCTGCCGGCCAGGCCGTCGTAGAGGGTCTCCCGGAACAGGTCGTGGGTGAAGCGCACACCGGGCAGGGCACTGGCCGAGGGGAGCGTCACCCGAGCCTGCCCGGCCTCGCCGAGAAGCTCGTCGATCACCGGCTCCGGGAGATCGCTGACCGACGCCAGCAGGGAGACGTCCGCCTCCTGGCCGACCACGGCCGCTATTCCGAGCAGGTTGTGGCAGGCCTGGGAGAGACGCGCCAGCCGGCGTTCGACAACGCTGCGCACCCCTTCGGGGATGGAGGTTGCGCTGTGCATCCGGGTCGAGGCCCCGATCCCGTGGTTGTCGCTCCCCATCAGCCGGCCCACCTCGCCGACGAAGAAAGGGTTCCCGGCCGTCCGCCGGTAGGCGGTCTCCACCAGCTCGTCCTCCAGGGAGGCGCCGCACACCTGCTCGAGGAGGGCACGGACGCCGGACTGGTCCAGGGCCGGCACGGGCAGCGAATCGGCCAGGGTGCCGAGCTCGCCGAGCGCGGTGCGCAGCGGGTGGTCCCGGGTGATCTCCACGTCCCGGTAGGCACACAGGAAGAGGATCGGCGCCAGCCGCGCCCGCGCCGCCACGAAGCGGAGCAGTCCCACGCTCGATGGATCCGCCCAATGCAGGTCGTCGAGCACGACGAGCAGGGGACAGCGCTCCGCCAGCCGGGAGAGCAGGGAGGACACCCCGTCGAAGAGCCGGAACCGGGCCCCGTCGCCATCTTCGGTGCCACGGGAAGGGGCCGGGCGCCCCGGCGTGAACTCCGGTAGCAGGCGGGCGATCTCCTCGCCGCTGGCGGTGATGAGCGCCTCACGCTCCTCGGGATCCAGATGACGCAGGGCGGAGCGTAGGGCCTCGACCCATGGCCAGAACGGCGGGGTGCCCTCACCGTCCCAGCACGTCCCCCAGAGGATCCCGAAGCCATTCTCTCCGGCGTGCGCCGCCACCTCCCGCGCCAAGGCGGTCTTCCCGATCCCGGGTTCACCGGTCAGCAGGACGAGGCGGCCGGCGCCGGCCCGGGCCGCGTCGAGCGCCACACCCAGCCGGTCGACGAGCTCCTGGCGCCCGACGAGTGGAACACCCTCGCCCTGACCTCCGGGGCCCTGAGATAGATGGACAGGGGCGGGTGCGCTCGCGGGGGGGTCAGCCGGGCCCTTCCAGTCGGCCTGGCAGACGGGGACGGGTTGGGGAAGACCTTTCAGCTCCAGCCGGCCGAGGTCGGTGAAGCGGGTCGGGGCCCGGGAACCCGCCATGGTCCGGACCAGGGCCGTGGCGAGGATCTGCCCGCTCCCGGCCGCCGCCACCAAGCGGGCCGCCTCCACCACGGGCGTCCCGAACACATCCCCGTCCTCGAAGGCCACCTCCCCGATGGCGAGACCGACCCGCAACGACATGGGACCCGGGGCCGACCGGGCCTGGTGCTCGGTCGTCTCCTGAGCGGCCGCGGCCGCGGCCAAGGCCGCAACGGCAGACGGGAAGGTGGCCATGACACCGTCACCGGTGTTCTTCACTTCGGACCCGCCGTGGGCCGCGACGACCTCCCGGAGGCGGGCGAAGTGCTCGCCTCGAAGCTCGTCGAAGGCGGCGTCCCCGAGACGGACCATGAGTTCGGTGGAGCCGACGAGGTCGGTGAAGAGCACCGCCAGCACCCCGCTGTCACGCCTCGGGGTCATGAGGGCTTCTCCACTGCGCTGTTCCCAGAGCCCGAGGTCGGGATTGAACCGACGGCCTGTGCTTTACGAGAGCACTGCTCTACCACTGAGCTACTCGGGCGTGGCCGAAAGAGTAGCGGCCGAGGGTAAGCGGAGAAGGAGGCGTTCGAGCAGCAGCGAGTCGTTCACGGCGGTGCGGGCCACGATGACCGCCAGGGCGTCGCGGCAGGCGTCGATGGCGTCCAGGGCGGCTTCGGCGGGCAGCCTCGGCTGCACCAGGGCGTCGCGGTAGTAGGTCTCCAGGGCAGTGACAACCTCGGCCATCACGTCGGTGCGGGCCCGGCGCAGTGCCCGCTGCTGACGCTGCTCGAGGTCCTTGCGGAGCCGGCGGGCCAGCCGGTCGGGGTAGGCGGTTTCAGCCAGCTCCGCCTCCAGCGCCTTCTGCTCCGCCTTCTGGGCGGTCTCCAGGGCGGCCAGAGCGGCGGCCGCGGCTTCGTCCAGGTGCTGTGCACCCCGGGCCACGGCGGCGCCCGTCCCGTCCAGGGCGGCCGCCACCTCGAGGGCGGCGGCCCGCACGGGTCCCCACTCCCCGGCCAGGGCCCGGGCCCGGTCGAGGCGACCCGACGACAGCCGGGCCACGGCGGCGGCCAGGCCGGGCTCCACGCCCCCGGCCGTCAGGGAGTCCCGCACGGTCGCCTCGGACAGGGCGGCGAAGTCGACTCGCTGCACCCGGGACCGAACGGTGGGGAGCAGATCGTCGGGGCTGTCGGTGAGCAGCACCAGATGGGTCCGGTCTCCCGGCTCCTCCAGGGTCTTGAGCAGCTTGTTGGCCGCCGTCTCGTTCATGCGGTCGGCCTCGGACAGGACGATCACCTTCCGGGCTGCCTCGAACGGAGCGGTGAACGCCTCCCGGACCACCTCCTCGATCTGGTCGACCACGATGAAGGTCCCCGCCGGTTCGACCTCGATCACGTCGGGGTGGGTGCCGCGCAGCACCCGACGGCAGGAACCACACTCCCCGCAGCCCCCGGGGGAAGCGCACACCAGGGCGGCGGCGAAGCAGCGGGCCGCCTCGGCCACCCCTGATCCACCGGGCCCGGCCAGGAGGTAGGCGTGGACGGGCCGCATGGCGGCGCGTTGCAGCAAACCGACCGCCTGGTCCTGCCCCACCACCCGTTGCCACATGTTCAGACCTTCTGTACCGCGGCCCACACCGCTTCGCTCACCTCGCCCGAGGGTCGGGACCCGTCGAGCACCACCCAACCGTAACGGGGGGCGAGATCGAGATACGCCTGGCGCACGGCGTGGCGGAACGTGCGGTCCTCGGCTTCGATGCGGTCGCCGGGGCCGGAGCGCCGGGCGGCGGCCACCTCGGGGGGCACATCGAGCACGACGACCAGATCGGGCCGCAGATCTCCGGTCGCCCAGGCCGAGAGGCGCTCGATCTCCTCGACGCCCAGGCCTCGGGCCACTCCCTGGTAGGCCAGGGAGGAAGGCACGTAGCGGTCCGAGACGACCACGGCGCCCCGCTCCAGCGCGGGGCGGACAACCCGGGCCGCGTGCTCGGCCCGATCGGCCGCGATGAGCAGCGCCTCCGCCCTGGCGTCGAGGGGCCCGTCGCCCAGCACCACCGCCCGGATGGCCGCCCCGGCCGGCGTCGCTCCCGGCTCCCGGGTGGTCACCACCTCCCGTCCCTCGTCCCGCAACCGTTCCGCCAGGCGGGCCACCTGGGTGCTCTTCCCGCACCCGTCACCGCCTTCCAGGACCACGAACAGGCCTCCCGGGGTTCGGGGTGTCCCCGAAGTCATCCCTCGGGTCACTGCGGCTCTCGGGCCCGGGTCCGCCCCATGTCCCGGCTCACGAACAGGGCTACGCCGATGGTGACGGCACCCCCCAGCCACAGCGTCAGGCGCACGCCGGGGACCGCCACCCGGATCCCGACGTCGATGACCCGGTCGTCGAACAGGGCGCCGGAGACGCTGTCGAGGGCACCCGAGAGCCAGGGCGAGGCGGCCAGCGAGAACAGCAGGCAGAACCGGATGATGGTGTAGAGGGTGGCGAACGTGCGGCCCCGCATCTCGTCGTTGACCCGCTCTTGGATGACGGTGAACCCGGACACGTAGGCGACCCCTGCGCCCATGCCGAACACCCCGGTGAGGAACACCGCCGGAGCCAGGGAGGACACCGAGGTGGCCAGGATCAACCCCACGCCGGTGAAGAAGATGGCCCCCACGAAGACCGGCTCGGTGGGGAGGCGGCGGGCCACGGCGGAGAGGGCGAGGACCCCGATGGCGCCGCCGAAGCCGAGGCCGGTCATGAGCAGGCCGAAGCTGGACGGGTCGGCGCCCAGCACGTCCTTGGCGTAGATGGGCCCTAGGGGCACCACCGCTCCGCAGCCCATCAGGCCCACGCCGATGCCCAGGATGACCGAGCGCACCACCCCGTGGGTGCTGACGAAGCGGACACCCTCGACCAGGTCGCGCCAGGTGCGGTTCCAGTCCACCCGCTCGCCCGGCTGGCGCTCCCGGCGGGGCAGGCTGAGGCTCGTGATGAGCAGGGCCGAGGCCAGGAAGGTGGCGCTGTCGAGCCACAGGGCGAGGAACTCGCGGTCCACCTTGAGGCCGGAGAGCGTGTCGAAGCGCCCCAGGAACGTCGCCAGACCGGCCATGGAGGCGAAGGCCAGCGAGCCGATGGGGAAGGTGCCGTAGGCGGCGGCCAGGGACAGGGAGTTGGCCGCCGCCAGCTTGTCGGGAGGGACCAGGTTGGGGACCGAGGCGTCCTTGGCCGGCGACCACAGCAAGGTGAGGATCTCGAGCAGGAAGGAGGCGAAGAACAGGCCGGCCAGGGTGTCGACGAAGGGGAGCGTGGCCACGATCGCACACCGACCCAGGTCGCAGGTGATCATCGTGCGTCGCCGGTCCCAACGGTCGACGAGGACACCGCCCAACGGGGCGAGGAAGAACCCGGGCAGCATCCGGGCGGCCATGACCAACCCGATGGCCGCCTCGTTGCCACCCGAGACCCGGGCGGCCAGGGCGATGATGGCCACCAGGCCGATCCAGTCCCCCAGACTCGAGACGACCTGCGCCATCCAGAGGCGGAAGTAGGCGGAGGAACCGAAGACGCGTCGCGGCGAGGGCGGCAACTGGCGCGCCTCGGCGGAGGGGGGAACGAAAGGTGCCGGATCGTGCGTGCTCAAGGCCCGCCCAGCCTACGTGAGCACTGGGGGCGGCCTACTTCTTCTTGGGGGCGGCCTTCTTGGGTGCGGCCTTCCGGGCCCCACCCTTGCGGGGCTTGGCCGGGCCGGCCTCAGCGCGGGCCCGGAGCAGAGCCACCGCCTCCTCGGCCGTGAAGGCGGCCGGGTCCGCCCCCTTGGGCAGTGAGGCGTTCGTCGTCCCGTCGGTGACGTAGGGCCCGTAGCGGCCGGCCAGCAACTTGATGGTGGCCCCGTTGTCGGGATTGGCCCCGAGCTCAGCCAGGGGCTCGGGCGCGGCCCGTCCCCGGCCCCGCTTGGGCTGAGCGAAGATCGCCTTCGCCTCTTCCAGGGTGACGGTCAGGAGCTGATCCTCCGAGCTCAGGCTCCGTGTCTCCTCGCCCTTCTTCAGGTAGGGCCCGAAGCGACCCGGGCTGGCCACGATCTCGGTGCCGTCCTCGTCCACGCCCACCACCCGGGGAAGGCTGAGCAAGAGGAGGGCCTCTTCCAAGCTGACGCGGTCAGGCGTCATCGTCTTGAACAGCGAGGCCCGCTTGGGCTTCTTCTTCGATCCCTCCTCGGGCTCGCCCAGCTGCACGTAGGGACCGTACCGGCCGTCCCTCACGGTGACGGGGAGGCCCGACACCGGATCCGTGGCCCAGCACCCGGCCCTCTTCGGGGCCCTTGGCCAGCAGCTCGGCGGCCAGCTCGATGTTGAGCTCGTCGGGGGCGACCCCGTCGGGCACCGCCGCCGTCGCCTCCCCCCGGGAGAGATAGGGGCCGTAGCGGCCGACCCGCACCACGATCTCGGCACCGTCGGCATCCACACCGATGGGAATGGTGTTGATCGAGCGGGCGTCGATGTTGGGGAGCCGTTCCTCCACCATGGTCCGCAGGCCCACCGCACCGTTGCCGAAGTAAAAGCTCCGAAGCCAGGGCACCGACTCGCGCTGGCCCCGGGCGATGTCGTCGAGGTCCTCCTCCATGCGGGCGGTGAACTCGTAGTCGACCAGCTTGTCGAAGTGCTCCTCCAGGAGACGGATCACGGAGAAGGCGGTCCAGGACGGCACCAGTGCCGAGCCCTTCTTCCACACGTAGCCCCGGTCCTGGATGGTCTGGATGACGCTGGCGTAGGTGGACGGACGTCCGATCCCCCGGGCCTCCAGCTCGCCGACCAGACCCGCTTCGGTGTAGCGGGACGGGGACTGGGTGAAGTGGTCGGCCGCCTCCAGGTCGGCGCACGCCACCGTCTCCCCCTGGGCCAGGTCGGGCAGGCGCACCTCCTTGTCCTCCAGCTCGGCCTGGGGGTCGTCGGAGCCCTCCACATAGGCCCGGAGGAACCCGGCGAAGGTGATGGTGCGCCCCGTAGCCGAGAACGTCGCCTCCTCCTCGGCGGTGGAGCGGGCGCTGATGCGGACCGAGACCCGCCGGCCCCGGGCGTCGGCCATCTGGGAGGCGACGCAACGCTTCCAGATCAGGTCGTAGAGCCGGGCCTCGTCGGAATCGAGCTCGCGGGCGACATCCTCCGGGGCCCGGAAGCGGTCGCCCGCCGGCCGGATGGCCTCGTGCGCCTCCTGGGCGTTCTTCACCTTGCGGTCGTAACGCCGAGGTTCGGCCGGCATCTGGTCGGCGCCGTAGCGCTCCTGGATCTCGGCCCGGGCGGCGGAGACGGCCTGCTCCGAGAGGGTGGTGGAGTCGGTCCGCATGTAGGTGATGTAGCCCCGCTCGTAGAGCTTCTGGGCCAGCGACATGGTGCGGGCCGCCCCGTAACGGAGCTTGCGCCCCGCCTCCTGCTGGAGCGTGGAGGTCATGAACGGCGGGTGGGGCGACTGCTTCCAGTCCTTCGACTCCACGGACGCCACGGCGAAGTCGGCCCCGGTGAGCCGCTCGGCCAGGCCCCGGGCGCCGGCCTCGTCGAGATGGACGGCGGTGGTGGCGGCGGCGGCGGTGAGCTGGCCGGTGAGCGGGTCGAAGTCCTTGCCCGTGGCCAGCCGGCGCCCGTCGAGGGCCGACAGCGTGGCGCCGAACCGGGCGCCCTTGGCCTCGAACGTGGCTTCCAGGTCCCAGTACTCCCCCGAGTGGAAGGCCATGCGGGCCCGCTCCCGCTCCACCACGAGACGGGTGGCCACACTCTGGACCCGCCCGGCCGACAACCCGGGCATGACCTTCTTCCACAGCACCTCGGAGACGTCCCAGCCGACCAGACGGTCCAGGATGCGCCGGGCCTCCTGGGCGTCGACCAGCTTGCGGTTGAGCTCCCGGGAGTTCGCCACCGCCTCCTCGATGGCGGCCCGGGTGATCTCGTGGAAGACCATGCGCCGGACGGGCACCCGGGGCGAGAGCACCTCCTGGAGGTGCCACGCGATGGACTCACCCTCGCGATCCTCGTCGGTGGCGAGATAGACCTCGCTGGCGTCCTTGAGGAGCGCCTTCAGCTTGGCGACCTGCGGTTTCTTCTCGGCCGGGACGACGTAGAGGGGCTTGAAGTCGTTGTCCACGTCGACACCCCAGCGCTTGGCCCAGGGCTCCGCCTTGTAGGCGGCGGGAACCTCCTTGGCCGAGCGGGGCAGGTCACGGATGTGGCCGATGCTCGATTCGACGGCGTAGCCGCTACCGAGGAAGCCCGCGATGGTCTTCGCCTTGGCCGGCGATTCGACGATCACGAGGGGTTTGGACACCGGATCCTCCATCCATTCGACTGCCTACTGGTGCACCGTGGTGCCACGCGAGCGACCCGGTTGTCAACTGGAGGTCGCCTATCCTGCCCCGCGATGGACCCCCGGGACCTCATCGAAACCTTCGGCACGATCGGGCTGTTCGCCATCGTGTTCGCCGAATCGGGGCTCCTCTTCGGCTTCTTCCTACCCGGCGACTCCCTTCTGTTCACCGCCGGGCTGCTGTCGTCGCAGGGCACGCTGAACTTCCCGCTCATCCTGGTCGGCTGCTTCGTGTCCGCCGTGGCCGGCGACCAGGTCGGCTACGCCTTCGGCGCCCGGGTCGGCCCCGCCCTGTTCCGCCGGCCGAATTCGCGGATCTTCAAGCAGGAGCACGTGGAGAAGGCCCGTCAGTACTTCGAACGCTACGGCTCCAAGACCATCGTGCTGGCCCGCTTCGTGCCCATCGTCCGCACCTTCGCCCCCATCCTGGCCGGGGTGGGCAACATGCGCTACCGCACCTTCGTCACCTTCAACGTCCTCGGCGGCTTTCTGTGGGCGGTCGGCGTCACCACGCTGGGCTACATCCTGGGCGAGTCGATCCCCGACATCGACCGGTACCTGTATCCCATCATCGGGCTCATCATCCTGCTCTCGGTCCTGCCCATCGCGCTGGAGATCCTGCGGGCCCGTCGGTCCCGCTCCCCCCGGGAATGACGGCGGGTCGCTAGTTGGGCGGGGCCAGGCGGGCCTTGAAGGCCTCGATGTCGTAGTCGGGCTCGGGGTACTCCAGCTTCATCTCCTGGAGGGTCTCGACCAGAATGCGTCCGACGGCCCATTTGCGGTACCAGCGGCGGTCGGCGGGGACCACGTACCAGGGAGCGGCATCCGTGTGGCAGCGGCGCACGGCGTCGGCGTAGGCCTCCTGGTAGGCGGTCCACAGGCGGCGCTCCTCGATGTCGCCCTCCCGGAACTTCCAGCGCTTCTCCGGGTCCTCCAGACGGGCCAGGAGCCGCTCCCGTTGGTAGTCGTAGGAGATGTGGAGCATGCACTTGATCACGGTGGTGCCGAACTCGGCGAGTTCGGACTCGAAGCGGTTGATGGCGTCGTAGCGCCGCTTCCAGACGTCCTCGGGGACCCAACCGTGGACCCGCACCACCAGGACGTCCTCGTAGTGCGAGCGGTCGAAGATCCCCACCTGTCCGAAGGCGGGGAGGGCCCGGCGGATCCGCCAGAGGAAGTCGTGGGCCTTCTCCTCCTCACTGGGCGCCTTGAAACCCTTGACGTTGACACCGTGGGGATTCAGGGCGCGACCGACGTGCTTGATCACCCCGCTCTTGCCCGACGTGTCCATCCCCTGGAGCACGAGCAGGACGGCCCGCCGCCCTTCGCCGAACAGCCGGTCCTGCAGGCTCTCCAGCACCTCCTGGTCCTCCGCCTCCAGGGCATCCGCCTCGTCGCGGTCCTTGACCCCGGGGTGGGCGTCGGTGGCGTGGCGGCCGAGCGGATCGTCGGTGTCGGCTCGTAGAAGCCGGCGCACCGATCCGCCGTCGCCCGCCCCCACCGGTTAGTGGACCGCCACCGGAGGCTCGACCGCGGCGTCCATGGCCTCCGCCTTGCGCTTCGAGAAGGCGATGGCGCCGACCAGGATGACGAGAGCGATCCCGGCAATGGCGTAACGGGCGCCCTCGTTGTCCTGAAGATTGATGACGGCGGGCAGGATGAGCAGCGAGATCAGGTTCATGACCTTGATCAGGGGGTTGAGGGCGGGACCCGCGGTGTCCTTGAACGGGTCGCCCACCGTGTCGCCGATGACGGCCGCCTTGTGGGCCTCGGAGCCCTTGCCGCCCTCGTGGCCCTCCTCGATGTACTTCTTGGCGTTGTCCCACGCCCCACCCGAGTTCGACAGGTACACGGCCATGAGCTGACCGGTGAGGATGACGGCGGCCAGGAAGCCACCCAGGGCCAGGGCACTGATGCCGAAGCCGATGATCACCGGGGTGAGGGTGGCCAGCAGCGCCGGAGTGGCCAGCTCCCGCAACGAGGCGGTGGTGCAGATGTCGATGACCGGGCCGTAGTCCGGGCGCTTCTCGCCCGACATGATCTTGCCGTCGGCGAACTGGCGGCGGACCTCCTGGACCACGACGCCGGCCGTACGGCCCACGGCCCGGATGGCCAGGGCGGAGAACAGGAAGGGGACGGCGCCGCCGATGAGCAGCCCGATGAACACCTTGGGGTCGGCCACGTTGATGGGGAAGAGGTCGAAGACGCCGCGGGCGGTCTCCTTGGCCGCGTCGACCACATCGACGGGGAAGATCTCGTTCACGGCCGTCTCGACGAAGCTGGCGAAGAGCGCCACCGCGGCGATGACGGCCGATCCGATGGCGAAGCCCTTGGTCACCGCCTTGGTGGTGTTGCCCACGGCGTCGAGCGAGACCATGATCCTCTCCGCCTCGCCGTGGAACTCGCCCGACATCTCGGCGATACCGGCGGCGTTGTCGGCCACCGGACCGAAGGTGTCCTCGGAGACGACCACGCCGGTGGTGGCCAGCATGCCCATGCCGCAGAGGGCGACCAGGTAGAGCGAGAACTGCAGGTTCCCGTCCCCCAGGGCGATGGCGACGCCGAGGGTGGCGGCGATGGCGACGACGGAGTAGACGCTCGATTCCAGGCCCACCGCGGTGCCCGACAGCACGGTGGTGGCCGGGCCGGTGCGGGCCGACTCGGCGATCTCCTGGACGGGGGAGTACTCGGTGCCGGTGAAGTACTCGGTGAGCCGGGATACGACCTGCGCCAGGACGAGGCCGGCGACGACGGCGAAGAACATCTTCGCGCCCTCGTGGCCGCCCCGGGGCGCCTTGTCGCCCACGTAGGCGAAGGCGACGATGCCCGTGCCGATGACGGTGAGGATGCCGGCGGTGAGGAAGCCCCGGTTGATCGGCTTGAGGGCGTTGGTCTCGCCCTCCTTGGCCTTCACGGCATAGACGCCGACGATGGAGGCGAGGACGCCCACGGCCCGGCAGGCCACGGGGAAGATGAGCCCCAGGACGGGGTTCTCGGCCCCGATGGCCTCGAAGGCGGCCACCCCGAGGATGATGGAGGCGACCAGGGTGACCTCGTAGGACTCGAAGAGGTCGGCGGCCATACCGGCACAGTCACCCACGTTGTCGCCCACGTTGTCGGCGATGGTGGCGGGGTTGCGGGGGTCGTCTTCGGGGATGCCCGCCTCGACCTTGCCGACCAGGTCGGCGCCGACGTCGGCCGCCTTGGTGAAGATGCCGCCGCCCACCCGCAGGAACAGGGCCAGCAGCGAACCCCCGAACCCGAAGCCGACCAGGATGGCTGAGCTGGTGTTCTGGAAGATGACGATGATGATGGTGGCGCCCAGCAGGCCGAGGCCGACGGTGAACATGCCGGCGATCCCGCCGGTGCGGAAGGCGACCTCGAGGGCCCGGGGCAGGGAGCCGGAGAGGGCGGCGGCCGCGGTGCGGACGTTGCCCCGGGTGGCCAGCGTCATGCCGATGTAGCCGGTCAGGCCGGACATGAAGCAGCCGGCCACGAAGGCCAGCGTCCGGAACAGCCCCGACTCGACGAAGGACAGCGCCACCCCCCCGCCGATGCTCTCGGGCTTGAGCACCTCGGTGGAGGTGAGGAAGACCACGATGGTGAGCGGCACCAGGATGATGCCGATCGTCCGGAACTGGCGCTTCAGGTAGGCGAGCGCCCCCTCCTGGATGGCCAGGGCGATCTCGATCATCTTGGGGGTGCCCTGGTCGGCGGCCAGGGTCCCCTTGACGAGGATGAAACCCACAGCGATGGCGAGCAGCGCCGCCGCTCCGGACAGGGCCAGCACGGCGAACTCGCCGCCCCCGAGGGTGAAGTCCTGGTACCCCCCTTCGGAGGCCAGGAGCATCGCGTTCATGCGGGTACCACGTCCTTTCTAGGGGGCTGGGCCGGGCGCGGGCCACCAGGGGTGACCAAGTCGATCGGGGGGACATGCTACGCCGGTTGATTCCCGTCTTTCGGAATCCTGACCGATCTCCAGGGGGCTCAGTCCAGGTGGTAGGGGACGGAGGTCACGACCACACCTTTGCGGAACAGGAGCCGGCCCTTCAGGAACAGGGCCGTCTGGTTGTGGAGCAGTTGCTCCCACCACCGGCGGACCACGACCTCGGGGATCAGCACGGTGATGATGTCGTTGTCCCACCGGGCGTCGATGTCGTCCAGGAAACGCAGGATGGGCCGTGACAGCTCCCGGTAGGGGGAGTAGACGATGTCGAGGGCCTCCTGGAGGTCGTATTTGGCCCACGCCTTCTCGATGGCGGCCTGCTCGTCCTCGTCGGAAACCACGGTGACGGGCACCAGGTGGTTGGGGGCCAGCGACCGGGCGTAGGCCAGGGCTTCCAGCACCCCCAGATGGACCCCGCCCACCAACACGACCACGGTGTGGTTCATGCGGGGCGGCCGCCAGTCCGGCGGAACCTCCAGGCGCTCCCGCACCCGGACGTAGTGGCTGTAATCCCCCGGAACAGCAGGATCAGGGCCGGGATGACGACCACCGGGATCCAGGCGCCGATGGTGAACTTCGAGATCAGGACCACGGCCAGGACGATTCCGGTGGTGATGGCCCCGGCGCCGTTGGCCGCGACCCGGCCCTGCCAGCCCGGGAGCCGCTCGCGCAGGTGGTAACGGACCATGCCCGTCTGCGACAGCGTGAAGCTGGTGAAGACACCCACGGCATACAGGGGAATCAGGGCGGTGGTGATCCCGCCGAAGGCCACCAGCAGCCCGGAGGCGGCCAGGGCCAGGACCAGGACCCCGTTGGAGAAGACGAGGCGGTCGCCCCGGTTGAAGAGCTGGCGGGGCAGGAAGCCGTCCCGGGCGATGATCGAGCACATGGTGGGGAAGGCGGTGTAGGCGGTGTTGGCGGCCAGGATCAGGATGGCGGCGGTCGACGCCTGGAGCAGGATGTAGGCGAGGCTGCCCCGCCCGAACACGGCATCGCCCAGGATGGACAGGATGGTCTCATGGTCCGAGAGGGTGGGCCGCAGCCTCTGGGCCAGCACCGAGATGCCGAAGAAGAAGGTCCCGAGGATGGCCACCATGGCCACCAGCGTCTTGGCCGCGTTCTTGGCCGCCGGGCGCCGGAAGGCGGGCACGGCGATGCTGATGGCTTCCACCCCCGTGAGGGCCACGGCACCCGAGGAAAAGGCGCGCATGAGGGCGAAGACGGTGACGCCGGCGAACAGTCCGGCGGCGGGGGTGAACTCGGCGAGATCCTCCTCCCGCACCGGGAGAGGGGCGAGATCCCCGGTGAAGGACCGGTAGAGCCCCCAGACGATCAGCGCCCCGAGCGAGAAGATGTAGAGGTAGGTGGGGGCGGCGAAAGCGGTGCCGGCCTCCTTCAGGCCCCGCAGGTTGGCCAGCGTGATGAGCCCGATCAGCGCCAGACCGAGCCCCACCCGGTGCTCGCGCAGACCCGGGGCGGCCGAGACGATGGCGGCCACGCCGGCGGAGACGGACACCGCCACGGTGAGCACGTAGTCGGTGAGCATGGAGCCGGCCGCCACCAGCGAGGGGGACGTCCCCAGGTTCTCCCGGGAGACGACGTAGGACCCACCCCCGCTCGGGTAGGCGAAGATCGTCTGGCGGTAGCTGAGGGCCACGATGGCCAGCAGGACGATGACCACGATGGAGATCGGCACCAGATAGTCCAGGGCGGCCATCCCCGCCCGGGGCACCAGCACGTGGAGGATCTCCTCGGTGGCGTAGGCGGTCGACGAGATGGCATCGGAGGAGAAGACGGCCAGGCCGATCAGCTTGATGAGCCGGCGGGATTCCTCGTCGGCGCTCGGCAGGGGCCGGCCGACCAGGAGGCGCTTCAAGGCTGACAACACGGCGGGTGTCCCTCAGCCGTCCCGGGAGGACTTCGCCTCGGCCGGGGGCACGATCTGCTGCTGGCGACCCGTCCTGAGGTGGTAGGGCAGCGACGTCACCACCACACCCT
Source organism: uncultured Actinomycetes bacterium (assembly GCA_963789165.1). GTDB lineage: Bacteria > Actinomycetota > Acidimicrobiia > IMCC26256 > BP-133 > CAWBJP01. Next base: position 199,416 of record CAWBJP010000009.1, on the reverse strand, counting down.
CACGGAAGAGGAGGCGACCCTTCAGGAAGAGCGCCGTCTGGTTGTGGAGCAGTTGCTCCCACCAGCGGTGCACGACGAACTCGGGGATGAGCACGGTGACGACGTCGTTGTCCCAGCGGGAATCGATCTCGTCGATGAAGCGCAGGAGCGGGCGGGACAGTTCCCGGTAGGGGGAGTAGACGATGTCGAGCGGCACCTCGAGCTCGTGCTCCGCCCACTGGGCCTCGATGCTGGCCTGTTCCTCCTCGTCGGAGACCACGGTGACGGCCACGAGGTGGTTGGGAGCCAGCGACCGGGCGTAGGCCAGGGCCTCGAGTACGCCCCGGTGCACCCCGCCGACCAGGACCACGACGGTGTGGTTCTGGCGCGGCGGTCGCCAGCCAGGGGGAATGGCGAGGGCTAGCCGGACCTGGTTGTAGTGGCGTTTCACGCCTCGGAAAAGGGCGATGATGAACGGGATGACGACCACCGGGACCCAGGCCCCGATGGTGAACTTGGACACCACCACGACAAGCAGGACGATCCCCGTGGCTGTGGCCCCCACGGCGTTGATGACCGCCCCCCGCTGCCAGCCCGGATGGCGTTCCCGGCGATGGTGCTGGACCATGCCGAGCTGGGAGAGCGTGAAGCTGGTGAACACCCCGACCGCGTAGAGGGGGATGAGGGCGGTGGTCACGCCTCCGAAGGCGGCCAGCAGCAGCCCGGCGGCGATCGACAGGGCGAGGATGCCGTTGGAGAAGACGAGGCGGTCGCCCCGGTTGAACAGCTGCCGGGGCAGGAAGCCGTCCTTGGCGATGATCGAGCACACCGCCGGAAAGGCGTTGTAGGCGGTGTTGGCGGCCAGCACGAGGATGGTGGCGGTGGCCCCCTGCAGGGTGACGTAGAGAAAAGTGCCGTCGCCGAACACGGCCCGGCCCAGGATGGAGAGGATCGTCTCCTCCTCGCTGAGCGTGGGTCGCAGGTTCTGGGCCAGGACGGAGATACCCAGGAAGTAGATCCCCAAGATCCCGACCATGACGATCAGAGTCGTGGCGGCGTTGCGCGCCTCGGGACGCCGGAAGGCGGGAACCGCGTTGCTGATGGCCTCGACGCCGGTCAGCGCCACCGCGCCGGAGGAGAAGGCACGCATGAGCACGAACAGGGTGATCCCGGGTAGCACGGCGGCCCCGTGGGTGAATTCTTCCAGGGCCTCTTCGTTGGGAGGCAGGGCCCCCAGGTTGCCGAAGTAGAAGTCGATCAGCCCCCAGACGATCAGGCCTCCCAGGATCAGAATGTAGACATAGGTCGGGATGGCGAAGACCTGGCCCGACTCCTTGATCCCGCGCAGGTTGGCCAGGGTGATGAGCGCGATCAGGGCCAGGCCGAGACCGACGCGGTGATCGACGAGGCTGGAAACGGCCGACACGATGGCAGCCACGCCGGCCGAGACGGACACCGCCACCGTGAGCACGTAGTCGGTGAGGAGCGAGGCCGCCGCCACCAGGGAGGCCCACGTCCCGAGATTCTCCCGGGACACCACATACGACCCTCCACCGCCCGGATAGGCAAAGATCGTCTGGCGGTAGCTGATGCCGACAATGGTCAGCAGGACGATGACGACGAAGGAGATGGGGACGAGATAACCCAGCGCGGCCAGGGCGGCCACCGGCACCAGGACATGGAGGATCTCTTCGGTGGCGTAGGCCGTCGACGAGATGGCGTCGGAGGAGAAAACGGCCAGCGCGACCTTCTTGTTGAGACGCTGGTGCTCCTGCTCCGAGCTGGGCAGGGGCCGGCCCACGAAGATCCGCTTGAGCACCGAGTACATGTGGGGGTGGCTCTCTCCCGTCCCGACGTGACCGATCGGCGTGCCAGCATGCCATCTCCGAGGGACCCACACGGGCCTCGGTGCCTGGCCGAAGTAGCATTTTGCGTCTTCAATTCGGATGGAGGCTCGGGTGCACGTCGTCGTGGTGGGATGCGGGCGGGTGGGCAGTGAGCTGGCCGGCACGCTGGAGAAGGACGGCCACACGGTGGCCGTGGTGGACAAGAACAAGAGCGCCTTCCGCCGGCTGCCTCCCGGGTTCGGCGGGAAGACGGTGGTCGGCTTCGGGTTCGACCGCGACCACCTCATCGAGGCGGGCATCGAGGAGGCGGGGGCACTGGCCGCCGTCACCAACGGCGACAACTCCAACATCCTGACGGCCCGGATCGCCCGGGAGAATTTCGGAATCGAACGGGTGGTGGCCCGCATCTACGACCCCCGGCGGGCGCTCATCTACCAGCGGCTCGGCATCCCCACCGTGGCCACCGTGAGCTGGGCCACCGACCAGGTGCTGCGCCGCCTCCTGCCGGGCGAGGAGCGCAGTGACTGGGTCGACCCCTCGGGCAAGGTGTGCGTGATCCAGCGCGAGCTGCCCGCTGGGCTGGGCCGGGAAGAAGTTCGCCGGGCTCAACGAGCCGGGACGGTTCTGGATGACGGCCTTGAGCCGCCTGGGCGCGGCCCGCATCGCCACCGGGGACCTGATCGGCCAGGAGGGCGACGTGATCACCTTCATGGCCGCCACCGACGCCCTCGACGCCCTCCGCGAACGCCTCGAGCAGAAGGAGCACTAGGTGCGCGTCGCCATCGCCGGAGCCGGGAACGTGGGCCAGTTCATCGCCAACGACCTGGCCGATACCGGCCACGACGTGCTCATCATCGAGCAGGACCCGGCCGTGGTGGCCCGGGGGCAGACCACGATGTCCGGGGCCCGTCCAGGAGGGGGCAGCCTGGAGTGGCGCACCGCTGACGCCTGCGAGGTCTCCTCCCTCCGGGAGGCGGAGCTGAACAAGGTCGAGTGCGTGGTGGCGGCCACCGGCGACGACGAGGACAATCTCGTCATCTCCCTGCTGGCCAAGCAGGAGTTCGCCGTGCCCCGGGTCATCGCCCGCGTCAACCATCCCGAAGAACGAGTGGCTCTTCAACGAGGCCTGGGGCGTCGACGTCTCGGTGTCGACCCCCCATCTCATCCTGGCCCTCACCGAAGAGGCGGTGTCGGTGGGCAGCCTCGTCCGCCTCTTCCAGCTGGAGCGGGGCCACGCCCGGCTGGTGGAGGCCACCCTGGCCGGCGACGCCCCGGTACTGGGGAAGACCATCGCTGAGCTCCAGATCCCCCGGGACGCCACCATCGTGGCCGTGGTCCGCGAGGAGCACGTCATCGTGCCCCGGGGCGACACCGACTTCCAGGAGGGCGACGAGGTCCTCGCCCTGGTAACCCCGGACTCCGAGGACGACGTCCGCCGGCTGCTCACCGGCAAGAGCGGGAATTAACTCAAGAACTCGTAGACGGGGTTGTAGATGTAGAGCCGCTTGCCGGTCGGGGCCACGACCCCCTCGAGCACGAGACGACGGCCCGGAGTCAGGCCGCCCAGCTTGCGCCGCCCGAAGAAGACACCGACGATCGACCCCCGCCCGTCGGTGATCGTGACCTCGAGCGTGGGTGATCCGGCCCGCGGTACGACCCGTACGGAGGACACCTCTCCCGCCACCCGGGTGTGCACCCGGGGCTCGATCTCATCGCAGTGGGTGACGTCCAGGGCGTCGCAGAACTCGACCAGCTTCTCCCGGTCCTGCTCCTCGACCGGCCGGGTGAGCCGCTGGACCATCTTCTTGAGCGCCATGGACCCAGGGTACCGACGCGGCGGCCGAACTGTCACAGCGCCCCGGTAGGGTCGAGCGACGATGGATGCCCGTTCCGTGCTCGCCGACCTGGCCGGCGACCCCGACCTGGGGTCGCGCCTGGTCCACCTGGAGCATCTGCCCGCCCGGCCGGCCCGCACCGGAGAGCCCGCCGGCGGTCTACATCCCGAGGTGATCGAGCGACTGGCGGCCCGGGGCATCGGGCCGTTGTGGGCCCACCAGGCCACCGCCGTCGACCACCTGCGAGCGGGGCGCAGCGTGGTCGTGGCCACCGGGACGGCGTCGGGCAAATCCGCCTGTTACCAGATCCCGATCATCACCTCGGTGCTCGAAGGGACCCAGGACACCGCTCTGCTGCTGTTCCCCACCAAGGCGCTGGCCCACGACCAGCTGAGGGCGCTGCGGTCCTGGCTCGTGCCGGGGCTGCGGGCCGTCACCTACGACGGGGACACCCCCACCGAGGAACGGGCCACCGCCCGCCGGACAGCCAACGTGGTGCTCACCAACCCCGAGATGCTCCACATCGGGATGCTGCCCTACCACGACCGTTGGGCCACGTTCTTCATGCGCCTGCGCTACGTGGTGGTGGACGAGCTGCACACCCTGCGGGGCATCTTCGGCAGCCACGTGGCCCACCTCCTACGCCGGCTGCGCCGGGTGTGCGCCCGTTACGGCTCCGAGCCCGCCTTCTGCTTCTCCTCCGCCACCATCGGCAACCCGGGCGAGCTGGCCGAGGCCCTCAGCGGAATGCCGGTCACCCTGGTGGACGACGACGGCTCGCCCCGGGGCGAGCGGCTCGTGGCCCTGTGGGACCGGCCCCTGCTGGATCCCGAGAAGGGAACCCGACCGTCGGCCAACGCCGAGACAGGGGCCATCCTGGCCCGCCTGGTGGAATCGGGTCTGCGCACCATCGCCTTCTCCTCCTCCCGCAAGGGCGCCGAGCTGGTCGCCCAGCACGCCCGCCGGCGCCTGAGTTCAGGCGCGGCCGGGCTGGCCGAGGCGGTGGCCGCCTACCGGGGCGGCTACCTCCCCGAGGAGCGCCGCGCGCTGGAGTCGGCGCTGGCCCGGGGCGACCTCCTCGGCGTGTCGGCCACCAACGCCCTGGAGCTGGGCATCGACGTGGCCGGCCTCGACGCCGTGGTCCTCAACGGCTTCCCCGGGACACTGGCCTCCTTCTGGCAGCAGGCGGGCCGGGCCGGCCGCGCCCTCCAGCCGGCCGTCGCCGTGCTGGTGGGGGGCGACGACCAGCTCGACCGCTGGTACCTGGACCACCCCAGCGAGCTCTTCACCCGTCGCCCAGAACCGGCGGTGATCAACCCGTCGAACCCGTTCGTCTCCCGGCCCCAGGTCGGGTGCGCCGCCTACGAGATCCCCCTGTCGACGGCCGACGAGGCCGTCCTGGGCGGGGATCTCGACGACGCGGTACGGGACCTGGTCCTGGCCGACGCCCTCAAACCCCGGGGCGGGCGGATGTACTGGGCCCGGTCCGAGGCTCCGGCTCCGGCCGTGGGGCTCCGCACCGGATCCTCGGTGGAGTTCCGCCTCCTGGACACGGAGACCGGCCGCCTGGTGGGCACGGTGGAGGAGGCCCGGGTGTTCCACGTCGCCCACCCGGGGGCGATCTATCTCCACCAGGGACGCCAGTGGCGGGTCGAGCACCTCGACCTCGACGAGCACGTCGCCCTGCTGGCCGCCACCGAAGCCGACGAGTGGACCCAGCCCCGCCACGACACCGACATCGCCATCACCGCCACCGAGGCCTCCCGCCCGGTGGGCCGCTCCACGCTGCACCTGGGGGCGGTGGTCGTCACCACCACCACCTCGGGCTATCAGCGCCGCCGCCTGCCCGACGGCGAGGTGATCGAGCGGGTCGACCTCGACCTCCCGCCCCGGACCCTCCCCACCCGGGCCTGCTGGTACACGGTGCCTCTCGAGCTGACGGCCGAGGCCGGGCTGGACCTTGTCCGGGTGCTCTCCGCGGTCCACGCCGCCGAGCACGCCCTCATCGGCATGCTGCCGCTCTTCGCCATCTGCGACCGCTGGGACGTGGGCGGCGTGTCGATGGCGATGCATCCGGCCACCGGGGAGCCGACGATCTTCATCTACGACGGCTATCCGGGCGGCGCCGGGATCGCCGACCTGGGCTTCGAGGCGGCCGACGTGCACCTGGCCGCCGCCGCCGAAGTCATCGAGGGCTGTGGCTGTGAGCGGGGCTGCCCGAGCTGCGTCCAGTCGCCCAAGTGCGGCAACTGGAACGAGTACCTGGACAAGGAAGCGGCCCGCAAGCTCCTGCGGGCCGTCCTTGGGTGATGGGGAGCGCTGAACCGGCTAGAAGTCGACTTCCAGGGGGCCCGGGTCGGCCCGGCGGCTCAGGTAGAGGGCGTGCATGGCCACCACGAAGAGCAGCAGGCCCGCGGCCAGGGGGATGATCAGCTCCCGGCGGTTGTCGCTGGCGATGACCGCGGGCAGGCCGACCAGCACCTTGCCGATACCCTCATCCTCGTCAACCGCCGGCGGGTCCGCCTTCGGGTAGGGCAGCGTCTCGGAGAACGGCCCGTCGGGCTCGGCGAGGGTGGCCGGGGGCGTGGGGGCGGCGCCGCCCTTCTGGATCAGGTTGCCGCCCGAGGTCTGGCCGAAACCGACGCTGCCGGGGCTCCCCGGGGCGATGGGGCTGACCAGCGCCGGCGGGCCGCGGGGGAGCCCCGGGGGGCGGTGGACTCTCCGGTGTCGCCGGGGGCGGGTTCTCGCCCGTCGTGCCACCGGCCTCGACGGGGACGGGCGGGCCGTCTCCGGCCGGCGGCCGGGGTCCGGCATCGCCACCGCTCCCGGGCCCCGGATCGGGGGCCGGGTCGGGCTTGTCCGGCCCCTTCGGCGGGGCCGTGGTGGTCGTGGTCGGCGGCGGCTTGGGCGGCTCGGCCACCACGATCTCGCGGGGCTCCCCGGCCGGCCCCGAGAAGGCGGACTGCATGGTTTCGCTGCCGGTGCCGGTCGAGCGGCGGGCGGCCACCTGGTAGCGGTAGGTGCCCGGGGCGGACAGCCGGCGGCTGAAGCTCCGGAGCTGGCTGCCCGCCTCTCCGATGGTGCGCCAGCCATCGGAGCCGAACCGTTCCTGGATGATGTAGCTGGTGATGTCGGGCTCGGGGTTGGAGGCCCAGCGCACGGTGGCCTGCTTCCCCGCCTCGGAGGAGGACAGCACCACCCCGGTGGGAGCGGAGACGTCGTTCACCACGCTCACCCTCCGCTCGGCCGTGTGGGGCTGGGAGGGGGGCGAGAACAGGCTCCGCTCGGCGTTGGTGGCCGTGATCCGGATGACGTAGGTGCGGTTCTGGGACAGCTTGCCGTCGGGGTAGGCGGCGGTGTCCCACGGGCAGTCGATCTCGGCCGAGAGGGGAGAGCCGCCCATGGTCTGCTCGCAGAGGGTCCCGAAACCGGGGTAGCCGCCCCCCGGAGGGGCGTCCACGGCCAGCGGTCCAGCTCTTCACGCCGTCGTCGCCGAAGTTGACCGTCGCCCGGATATGGAGTTCCTGCCCCGACAGGCGACCACCCGTCGCCGGGGGCGTGCCAACCGACGAAGCCACCGTGCTCCGGGTGGGCCGAGAGCCAGGTCCCGGGAGGAGCAGGGGGCTGAGGAAGAGACTGAGTCCGGCACACGCCAGGGTCCTGCGCATGTCACAACTCCGATCACGTGGGGAAGTGCGACTCAGGAGCCACTTGGTCAACAGTTTTATCCCTGTGTGACCATTCCCGGTGCATTTCGACAGAAAACTGCTCCGTCGTCCGGTTTGTGAACGGCGCTGATTGCATCGATGACGCTGGAACCGGCGGGGGGACGGGGTCCTCCCGTCCTCGTCGGGGTCCCCAGCTTCGCACCCCGTCTGCGGGCGGGAGGACCCCTCCCCCCGCCTACCCGTCGCTCTGTGATCCCCCCACCTGCCGCGCCTTCTGGGGGCGGCGAGGCTGGCTTTCCGCCTCGGTTTTGAGCTGGCTAGGTGGTCACCATTTCGGCCCTGACGATGATGCGTTGGCGGGCGGAGCCTTTGGGGTGGCAGGCGGTGAGGGTCAGGGACGGGGTCGGCGTCTGGGAGACGACGCTCCAGTCGGTGGCCTCGACCACGAACGGGTCCCGGGAGACCCGGTACGCGTGGGTACCGATGGGCGTCTCGAGGATCACCTCGTCGCCCGGCTTGAGCCGGTCGAGGTTGGCGAATGGCTTGCCGTAGGTCGTCCGGTGGCCGGCGATGCCCACGTTGCCCGTCTCGCCTGGAAGGGGCGTGTTGACGTAGTGGCCGGCGCCGGCCCGCAGCGCGGAGGCGGTGGTCCCCTCGACGACCACGGTGCTGACGTCGATGGCGGGGATCTTGAGGCGGGTCATCGGGTCGCCGATGGCCAGCTCGCCCTCGCTGTAGGCCTGCTTGATGGCCGGCCGTTCGAACTCGATGGCCAGCTTGGTCTGCAGGCGTCCCTGGTAGAGGTTGGTGGCGAAGGGGTAGGCGAGCATCCCCACGCCGATCACGGCCAGGAGCACGGAGAGCCCCGTGAGGGTCAGACGGGCGACCGGCCGGGACCGGACCGCGTCGAGGAGGAAGCGGGTGCTCTCCCGCAGCCCGTGGATTCGGGGTGCGTGTCCCTGAGGATCCCGAGGCTGGTTCTCAACGTCGGTCATGGGGGCTCCACTGGTGCCTGACCGGGACTCACCGGTCACAAAAAAGTTCCGGGACCGGAACCTGATTCGGTCCGGTCCCGGAACGGGAGTTTACGTCCTGGTCAGCCGTTACAGGCTGCGCCTCCGACGCACCAGTACCCGCAGCCCGGCGCTGGCGCCGAGGAGCATGGGGATGGTGGCGGCGTTGAAAGGCACACCCGTACGAGGCAGGGCCGTGGCGGGCGCAGGCTCGGCCACGGGAGTCTCGGGGGCGGCTGCCCGCTGGCGCTCCTCGACCTGGCCGAGGACCCGGCTGCCACCGGCCTGGGCCACAGTCTGAGCCAGAGCCAGCTTGATGCCGGACACGTCCGACTTTCCGCCCATCGACAGGCCGGTGACACCGGCGACGGGAGCGAGGATGGCGTCGAGGTTGGCGTCACCCAGGATGCTGCCGAGGTTCACACCCGGTACCAGGTTGTTGAGGCCCTTGAACAGGTGGATGGAGACGGATGCCGACTCGACCCGCAGGCCGCCGTCGGGAAGCTTGGTCTCCTTCGGCGTGCCGACGGAGATCTCGGTGCACAGAGCGCCGATCGACGCCGAGGGCGCCGTCACAGAAGAGGGTCACGTTCTGGCCGGGAGCGAGCTCGATGTAGCCCGGGCCGCCCTGGATGCCGAGCGCGCCGGTCAGGGTCTCGAGAGGCTTGAGGCCGGCGACACCGATCTGGCCGAGGGCCAGGGTGGGCAGGAGTTCGCTCTCGATACGGACCAGCGTGTTCTTGGCCGAACCCACACCCGTTGTCTGCTCACGGTCGTAGACGACCGAGGCACCGGATTCGCCCAGCGTGATCTTGAGGAGCGGCGGAAGGCCGAGGCCCCGGAAAGCCGGCAGAACCTCGATGGAGCCCGCCTTGGCGATCGACTCGGCCGTGAACTTGGCCGCGTCGGCCGTGTTCTTGGCCAGGGCGTCGCCAATGTCGACCCGCAGGAGGTCGGCGTCGCCGAGCCGGTCAACCAGGTCCTTCACCGTCTGGGTGGGCTCCAGAGCCGGGAGCACCACGGTGCCCTGGCCGAGGAGGTTGCCCAGGAGACCGTTCACGGTCCCTACGGCTTCTTGGACCTGCGGGTCAGCCGATTCGAGCAGCTGGCCCACCGGCGTGGACTCAACCACACCCAGGACGGGCTTGAGCACGTCGAGAGCGGGCTTGAGGATCTGGGTGGCGTTGAGGCGCAGGTTCGCCACTTCACCCACACCGCTCGCCTCGAAGGAGGAGAGGTCACCCTTGGTGCTGGCCTCGCCGCAAGCCACTTCGGCGATCAGCAGGCTCGGAAGGCCGGCTCCGGAGAGCAGCTCGCCGAGCGGCGGCTGGAAGCAGGCCCGACCGCCATCGGAAGGAGCCTCTCCACCCATGGCCGCCGTGCTGGAGGTCTTGGGAGAGAGCATCGTCCCGATGCCCGAGGCCTTCATGTTCAGAGTGTTGGCAACCACATTGGCGCCGCTCTCCGTCGACGCCAGCCCGAAGGTGAGTTGACGTCCCAATAGATGGAGGTCAAGCGCTTGGGCACTGGCTACGCCGCTGAACTGATCAGTCTCGACCCGGGTGACAGCACCATTCGCTGCGGGCGCGACGACAGCTGCGAGCACCAGGGCCACTGCGCCGACCAACCCCAGCGAGTGGATCTTGCGCATCCTCAGCTCCTCTCCTACGTGACGTAGCCTGTTGGCTACGCGTGTGACGTCTGTTAACAGTAGTCCTATACCGCCACTAACGTAAAGACTAGTTCATTAACGTCACAATTGCCCGGTTATGACGCACTCCGCCCGAACAGCACAAATACTCACTCGTAGTCGGACTTTCCCCACGCTCAGCGCGCCCTCCCCTATGGACGCACCAGGTTCTCGCTCCCCGAGGGCCCTTTGGGAGTGAAACCTTGCGTGAACGGTACTCGCGGAGAGAGGGCGCGCGAAAGTGGAGAATCAGGATCTGAAGGCATATTCACCCCACGTGACCGGGGGTGGACGCAGCGGGGTATGGAGCCCGCCGGCGGCTCTTTAGATGCCCGTCCAGTCGCCGAAGTCGTCGTCCACCTCGACCAGCGCGGGCCGCCGGCGGACGAAGTAGGTCATCTGCATGGCGAAGACGAAGATGGTCAACCCGCCGGCCAGGGGCACGAGCAGGGACCGGGGGTCCCGGGGGTTGGGGACGGTGATCAGCTTGGTGATCGACTGGGGCTGCTCCGCGCCGGCCAGTTCCTCGGGGTCGTCCAGGACCCCGTTCTGGGTCTTGGGCGCAGTGTCGTAGGGCAGCTGGTCCGAATAGCCCGTGTCGACGGTGGTGGGAGTGGTCTTGGGCGCCGAAGGTCGGGGCAACGATCCCGCCGAGGGGCGGTTGAACAGGCTCGACCCGCCGGCCGGAGGCCGGGACCCGCCGGGAGCGATGGCGCCCGCCTGGACGGTGGTCGACGTGGTGGGCGGCTCGAGCACGGTCACCCCGGGCTCAGGGCCGGCCTCAGCCGGCGCCTCTGAGGTGGACCCCGGCGGGGGCGGCGGGGCGGCCACTTCGAGGGGTGAGGACTCCGAGAACCCCGACTGGGTCACCTCGGGCCGGACGGCGGCCACCCGGTACTGGTAGGTGCCGACGTCGGAGATCTGGCGTTCGAAGGAGGTGGCACCGTGGGGACGCTCGCCGATGGTGTCCCAGCCGCCGGAGTCCTTCTTCTCCTGGATGAGGTACTTCTGGACGTCGGGCTCGGGGCTGGCGGCCCACGTCACCGAGACCTTGCCGGTGTTCGAGTCGTACGACCGGCTCACGTTGACCGGGGCGGCGACGGGGTTCTGCAGGATCACGGTCCGGGACGGGCTGAGCACGTGAGCTTCCGGAACCAGCGCCGCGGACAGCACGCCCTGAGGGCGGCCGACGTTCCAGACCGTGACCGTGATGACGTAGCGGCCGTTGGGCGCGAGCGGGCCCGTGCCGAGCGCCTGGTCAGGGGCCAGATTCGTCATGTCGCCGATCCGGGTGGTGTCCCAGTTGCAGCGGAACGAGAGTGAGCCGTCGAAGGGTCCCGTCCGGTCGCAGAAAGCCGGGTCACCGCCCGCCTCGGGGCGCATCTCGATCCGCCAGCGGGCGATCTCGTCGTCGAATGAGGCCTTGGCGGCGACGAAGTCGATGCCGTAGAGCTTGTCCCCGTCGTTGGGGGAGTCGTTGGGATCGCTGTCGACCCAGGACACGGAGTGCACGCTGGCCTTGTCGTGCGCCAGCGCCGGCAGGGCGGCCACGGACAGCAGTCCGAGGGCGGCCAGGGCGGAGGCGGCGAGGCGGCGAGGGGGAGGGTCGCATCAGGTGTTCGTCACCGGGGGTGCCACCATCTCCGCCTTCACCACGATCCGCTGCTTGGCCGAGCCCTTGGGGTGGCAGGCGGTGAGGGTGAGGCTGGGGGTGGGGGTCTGGGAAATGACACTCCAGTCGGTGCTCTCGACCACGAACGGCTCCGCGGGACCCTTGTAGGTGTGGGCGCCGAGGGGCGTCTCGAGGATCACCTCGTCGCCGGGCTTGAGCCGGTCGAGATCGGCGAACGGCTTGCCGTAGGTGGTGCGGTGCCCGGCGATGGCCACGTTGCCGGCCTCACCGGGAAGCGGGGTGTTGACGTAGTGGCCGGCTCCGGCCCGCAGGGCCGACTCGGTCGTGCCCTCCACCACCAGAGTCTTCACGCCGATGGCGGGGATGACGATCCGGGTCAGGGGGTCGCCGATGGCGACCTCGCCCTGGCTGTAGGCCTGCTTCAGCTGGGGCTGCTCGAACTCGATGGCCAGCTTGGTCTGCAGGCGACCCTGGTACAGGTTGGTGGCGAAGGGATAGGCGAGCATCCCCACACCGACGACGGCCAGGAGGATGGACAGGCCGGAGAGCATCAGGCGGGCCACCGGGCGGGCCCGGAGTGAGTCCAGCAGGAACCCCAGGCCATCGCCGAGCCGGCCGGTTCGGCCTGGCTTCGGAGGTATCGCCTGCGACTGGCCCGGTTGGTACATGCCCCTCGTATCCCCTCACTCCCCCGACGTTCTGTTGGTATCGACAAGTCCGGGACCGGGGTTAAGTACCCCGGTCCCGGACCTGATCAATTTGGGCTAGTTATTAGGTTCAGCAGCCGGTTAGGCGTTGCGGCGGCGCCGGACCAGGGCCCGCAGACCGGCGCTGGCGCCGAGCAGAACGGGGATGGCCGTGGCGTCGACCGGCAGGCCGCCGGTGCGAGGCAGAGCCGGGATCTCGGCCGGGGCCGAAGCCACCGGGGCGAGGTCACGAGCCTGCTCCTGGGTAGCACCCATCACCTTGGTCCCGCCGGCCTCCGCAACAGCGTGGGCCAGAGAGATCTTGATGCCGGGCACGGTGGAGGCCTCGCCGATGTTCAGGCCGGCAGCGCCGGTCACCGGGGCGAGGAGCCCACCAAGGAGGTCGCTACCGAGGATGGAACCGAGCTTCAGGTCACCCAGCACCGGCAGGCCGGTGAGGCCCAGGGTGTCCAGGTTCTTCAGCGCGTGGATCGGTGACGGCGGAGGACTCCACCTTCATGCCACCGTTGGCCATCATCTCGGGAGCCTTGACCGCACCCACCGAGATCTCGGTGCAGAGCGGGCTGATAGGACCGTCACAGAGGATCGAGACGCTCATACCAGGCGACAGCTCGATGTAGCCGGGGCCCGACTTGAGGCCAAGACCCTTGACCGTGGCGTCGAAGCCGAGGAGGCCACCGAGGATGCCGTCAGCCACCGGGACACCGCCGAGCAGGTCGCCGACCATGGGGACGATGCTGTCGACCACCGGCAGGCCGGAGGTGCCGAGCATGCCGCCGATGATGGGCAGGCCAGCCAGGTTCAGGTCGGGCAGCAGCGGGCTCTCGATGCGGACGATGGTGTTGTCAGCAGAGCCGGTCGGGACAGCGCTTCCGCCGGCCCGGTTGACCTGCACCGTAGCGGTGGACTTGGCCACGCTGATCCGGAGGAGCGGCTTGTCCGCACCACCGAAGTTGGGCAGCAGCTCGATCACACCACCGTTGGACACGGCCTGCGAGATGTACTCGGAGACCGAGCCGCGGTTCTGGGCCGTAGCAACACCCAGGTCGATGCGGAGCAGGTCGCCGTTCTCGATGCCGGCCAGCAGGTTGTCAACGGTCTGGGTCGGGTTGAGAACCGGGGCCAGAGCGTTCAGGGACAGCAGGTCGGTCACGCCACTGGCGGAACCGACGAGAGGCAGGCCGAAACCACCGAGCAGGTCGGTAACCGGCTGCAGGGCGGAGGTGGCGTTGCCGATGTTGAGCAGGTCAGCGATGGGCAGACCAGCCACGTTGCCAGCGCCGGGAACGGCCGAGAGGGCCGAGTTCACGGTCCCACGCAGCGTGCCGACGATGTTCTGGATGGCCTCAGGAAGGGCCAGACGCACCTGCAGGACACCACCGACGGACTCAGCCACGAAGTCCGCAGGGCTACCCGCAACCGAGGCGGTGGCACAACCGACGTTGATCTCCAGCTTGGGCAGCAGGCCGCCCAGGCTCAGACCACCGAGACCGAGGTCGCCAACGACGGGAAGGGCCAGGCCCTCGCCGCCGAGGAGGCCGGTCAACTGCTGAATCTGCGGCAGGGCGCAGGCCTCAGCCGGAACAGAATCGCCGAAGCGAGCGACGGCCGTGCTGGCCGGGACGAGCATGGTCGCAATACCCTTGGCCTCGGCGTCGAGCTTGGGCGCCAGGGCGTCGAGGGTGCTCTGGACAGACGCGGCCCCGAAGGACACGTGCCGGCCGAGGAGGTGAAGGTCGAGGACCTCGCCGCTAGCCGCAGCGCCGTAGGAGTCCGTAACCATGGTCGTGGTGGGGTCAGCTGCTAGAGCAGTGCCCATCGGCGCGATCAACGCTGCCGAGAGCAAGGCCGCTCCGCTTGCGACCCCCAGTCTCCGAAGCTTGAACATACTTCTCCTTGTCTCATTCCAATCCCGGAAGCCGGGACCCGCTGGTTGCATGTACATGCCGGTATTCCGCGAGCCTCCGGACGCCACTGCGAGCTCGCACGGACCTTGTTCGCTCTCCGGGAAGCCAATTCCTGCTCACGAAGCTGGTCTCAACCAGGACATTCGGTATGTAGCTCGGCCCGGGCGACGGCCCTGGCACCCCTCGGCAAGGAGGAAAGTCGGGGCATGGCCACAACCACCCGGACGGAGTCCAACCCGGTCCGGCAGTCGCAGCTGATGAGCCGGGCCCCGTTGGCACCGGCCGTCACTTCCGCAGTTCGGCGTGCTTCGGGGCCGTTCCTGCCCGCAGCCAGGTCCATGGCCGCGGCCAGGGCGGCGGCGTCGGCCGCCGTCTCCGCCCGGGCCTGGCTGGCCGCCCCGGCCGCCAGACGGCCGAGCCCGAGCCCCAGGGCGGCGGTCAGGGCGGCCAGGGCACACATCAAGACGCCGACAGAACCCTGACACCGGAGACACCGGGGACACCCCGGACCCCGGGGTCGTTCAAAGGCCTTCACCGCTCCACCCGCATGACGGCGCGGGCGGAGAGCACGGGGTCGGGCAGGAGCGGGCCCACCAGGGGCAGGTCGGTGGGACTGCGGTAGACCACCTTGACCACCACGGGCTCGCCCGCCGGAGGCCGGACCCCCGTGTCCACGGTGGCGCCGGGGAGGACGAGCCGGGCCGCATCCCGGGAGGCAGCCGGGTCGGGGTCCACGCTGGCCGCCCGGACCGCCTCGCGGGCGGCATGGATGACGATCAGCTGGTCACGTCCCACCAGTGCGCCCTGGACGAGGAGCAGCCCGAGGACGGCCACGACGGGGAGGGTCAGCGCCAGCTCGACGGTGGCCTGTCCACCATCGGGGCGGGGCGGACTCATCCGGCGGACTGCAGGACGCGCTCGATCACGGCGTCGAACAGCCGGTTGACGGCGTCGGACCGGGACACCCAGGCGATCAGGAGCGCGGCCAGGGCGGCGGCACCCAGGATCACCAGGGCGTACTCCGCGGTGGTCTGGGCGGCTTCGGAACGCCACCGCGACGGCGGATCGGAAAAGACAGGAAACATGGGCCTCCTTGCGGGGTCAGCGGGCGAAGCCGGCCAGGAGCACGGGTGCCACGGTCAGCACCAGGAAGGCCGGCAGGACGAGGAAGACAAGGGGGAAGAGGAGCCTGACGGGCACCGTGCGGGCCCGGGCCAGGGCCTCCTGCCGGGCCCGGAGCCGCGCCTCGACGGCCAAGCGGGAGAGGGACGGCGCAGCGGGGGCCCCCAGGCGCTCGGAGGCGATCAGCGCTTGCAGGACGGCGCGGAGAGGTGGACAGCTCGCCGCCTCCGCCTCCAGGGCGTCCACCAGGCGGCGCTCCCGGGCGCCGGCCAGCACGGCCTCGAACCGGACGGCCACCGGTGGCGGCGCCCAACGGGCCACCACCTCCAGGGCCAGGTAGGGTGTGAGCCCGGCTCCGAGCGCCAGGGCCAGCAGGTCGGCGGCCAGGGGGACCGCGGCGACGAGAACCGCAGCCTGCTTCTTCGGGGTCACTCTGCGCCCCGGCCTCTTCGCGGTCAGGCGGCCGTTCATGCCGCCCGCCTCAGAATCCGGCTCATCCAGGCGGCGGCCAACGCCTCCAGGCCGGCACCGGCCAGGAGACACGCCCGGCCGCCGGCGGTGCCCACCAGGGCCGCGGCCACCCGGTGGTCGCTCAGCAGCGAGAGGCCGAGCGCGCCCAGGGGCGCCAGCCCGACCACCCAGGCCGAGAGGCGGGCCTGGGCCGACTGGGCGCGCAGCTCCCGGGCCCCCTCGGTGCGGTCCCGCAACCCGGCGGCCAGCCCCTCGAGCGGTCCCGCCACCCCGCCACCGACCGAGTGGGCCACCTCCAGGGCGGCGGCCACGACCGCGGCATCGGGGCCCGGCTGCTCGACCCGCCAGGCGGCGAGGGCGTCAGGGAGACCCGCGCCGGCGTCGATCCGGTGCAGCACGCGGCGCAGGTCGGCGGCGAGGGGTCCACCATCCCCGTCCAGGGTCCTCAGTCCGGTGAGCACCGTGCCCCCGGCCCTCAGGTGGGCGGCCAGCTGGTCGAGGACGGCCGGGGAGGCCGGATCCGGGTGCCTCATGGGACTGGCCACTCCTCCCAGGATCGGACGGTGACCCGACGGGCCGGGCGCCGGGGGCGGCACCCGGGCCCGGGATGGAGCAGGCGTACGCCGGCCCCATCGCCGTCCACCTCGGCCACGGCCTGAATGCGGCGCTGGCCGCCGGCCTCACGGCCCACGTGGACGACGGCGTCGACGCAGGCGGCGACCTGGGCCCGGGCCGCAGCCAGCGGAAGCCCCGTGCCGGCCAGGAGCACCAGGGACTCGAGGCGGGCCAGGGCCTCCCGGCAACCGTTGGCATGGATGGTGGAGAACGAGCCGTCGTGGCCGGTGTTGAGCGCCTGGACCAGATCGAAGGCTTCCGGACCCCGCACCTCGCCCACCACCAGACGATCGGGCCGCAACCGGAGCGCAGCCCGCACGAGATCCCGGACCGGCACCGCCCCGATGCCTTCGGCGTTGGGTGGTCTGGCCTCCAACCGGACCACATGGCCGCCGGCCAGGCGCAGTTCGGCCACCTCCTCGACGGTGACGATCCGCTCGTCGGGGGCCACGGCCCCCGACAGGGCGTTGACCAATGACGTCTTGCCCGCACCCGTGCCTCCGGCCACCAGCAGGTTCCAGCCGGCCGCCACCGCCCATCCGAGGAGGCCCTGGAGGCGGGGCGGCGCTCCGAAGGCGGCCAGCGGGAAGGGATCGGCGCGGAAGCGGCGGATGGTCACACAGGTGCCGTCCAGAGCCACTGGGGCTGTCACGGCATGAAGGCGGGACCCGTCGGGCAGGCGGGCGTCGAGGATGGGCGACCCCCGGTCCAGGCGCAGGCCGAGCGGCCCGATGACCCGTTCCACCAGCATCCGCAGGCCGTCCTCGTCGAGGTGCAGACCCAAGGGCTCGAGCCGTCCGGCCCGCTCCACCCAGGCCCGACCGGGCCCGTTCAGGAGCACCTCAGTGACCGTGGGGTCCGCCAGGACGGACCCCAGCAGCCCCAGGTCCATCAGGGGCCCGGGGGTGTCCCCGCGTACGAGGGTCACGCCGCCCACTCCGGGATCTCTCCCTCCGCCCCGCCGGAGCGGCGGCAAGCGCCATCCAGGGTGCCAACGAGGGATCGGAGGGGCCCGCTCAGCAGGGGAGGGGCCCGGTGGATCAGCAGGCCTGCGTCCACGGCCCGGGCCACCGACGGGTCCAGCGGAATGGTGGCCAGCACGGGACAGCCCAGCACGTCGGCCACGTCGGCGGGACTCAAGGAGCGGCCCGGTTCCTCGACGACCACGACGCCCAGGGCCCGGGCGGTCAGGTCGTCGTCCACCGCCCGGCGCAGGGCCAGGTAGCAGCCCCGGACCACCACGACGGAGGCGTCGGCCACCTCGACGAGAGCCCGTTGCACAGGGTGTTCGATCCGACCGGCGTCGGCCACCACGGCCGGCCCTCCTTCGGCCAGGGCGGCAGCCAGGGCGGCGCCCGACTCCGCCGGCAGGCCCGCCACCGGCGTCCCATCCACCGCGGACCCGAGGGCCAGGAGCCCGAGGCCGTGGACCAAGGGATGGACGAGAGCGTCGAGTGCCTCGGTGGGCGCCGTCGGGCCGGCGGCCAACCAGGTGGCCAGTGACGGGAACGGACGCCGGGAGAGCTCACGATGCCCCCGGTCCGGAGCCAGGCCGGCGATGGCGGGCAGGTCACCGGCCAGGTCGAGGAGGAGCACGGGCCGTCGGCGGGACAGGGACGATCCCAGGGCGGCACAGACGACGGACGTGCCGGAGCCGCCCTTGGGAGACCACAGGGCGAAGAGCAAGGGATTCCCCCCTTCTCGGGCGCGCCGATCAGGGCGCAGTCAGACCGGGATGGGGGAAGGGAGCCGGGGAAGCGGTCAGGACGGTACCGACCTTCGCGGGAGGGCGACAAGCGAATTTCACGGACGGGCAACACGGGACGGACCCGGGCGGTGGCACCAGCCGCCACAATGGCGGGCGTGGAGGCCGCCTTCTTCGATCTGGACAAGACCGTCATCGCCAAGAGCTCTGTCCTGGCCTACGGCCGGCCGCTCTACCGCGAGGGCCTGGTGCCCCGCACCGCCCTGATCCGGAGCGTCTACGGGCAGGCTCTCTACCGGCTGGGGGGCGCCAGCGAGGCCCGGATGGACCGGGCCCGCGACTCCATGCTGTCGCTCATCCGGGGCTGGGAGCAGGCCCGGGTGACGGGCGTGGTCCGGGACGCTTTCGAAAAGGTCGTCACCCCCATCATCTACGCCGAGGCGCTGGCCCTGTTCGACGAGCACCACCAGGCCGGACGCCTGGTCTTCCTCGTCTCCTCCTCACCGGTGGAGATCGTCTCCCACCTGGCCGAACACCTCGGTGCCGACGACTACATCGCCACCCGCAGCCGCGTTGACGACGACGGCCGGTACACCGGAGAGCTCGAGTTCTACGCCTACGGACCCCACAAGGCCGACGCCGTCCACCGGATGGCCGCGGCCCGGGGAATCGACCTGGCCGGCTCCTACGCCTACTCCGACTCCATCACCGACGCGCCCTTGCTCGAGGTGGTGGGCCACCCGGTGGCCGTCAACCCGGACCGTGACCTGGCCCGGCTGGCCCGCGAGCGGGCATGGGACATCCGCCACTTCCACCAACCGGTCCGTCTCCGCCGGCGGGCCGCCGCTCCCAGTGCCGCGGTCGGTGGGATGGTCGTCGTCGCCGGCCTGGGCCTGGCCCTCCGGTGGCTCCGCCAGCGCCCGGCCGCCTAGGCGAGCGCATGGGCCTCGGACTCGCCCACCTTCCCACCCCCGTCGAGCCCCTCGACCGGCTCTCCGAGTGGCTCGGAGGGCCTCGTCTGCTGGTGAAACGGGACGACCTGACCGGCCTCGCCCTGGGGGGGAACAAGGCCCGCAAGCTGGACCTCCTGTGCGCCGAGGCGCTCGCCTCAGGCGCGAACGTCCTGGTCACAGGGGGTGGGAGCCAGTCCAACCACGCCAGAATGACGGCGGCGGCGGCCAACCGCCTCGGCCTCAGCTGCCACCTGGCGGTGGCCGGCGACATGCCCCCCAAGGAGGCGTCGGGGAATCTTCTCCTGGCCCGCCTGCTCGGCGCCGAGCTGCATTTCACCGGGACCCGTGACTACTACAGCGCCGAGGCGGCCATCACCGACCTGGCCGCCCGGCTGGCGGCGGATGGCCACAGGCCCTACGCCATTCCCATCGGCGGCGCATCGGTGACCGGAGTGCGCGCCTACCTGGAGGCCGCGGATGAGCTCCTGGGCCAGCTCGACTCACCGCCAGACTGGATCGTGGTGGCCGACGGCTCGGGCGGGACCCACGCCGGCCTGCTCGCCGGCCTGGGCGGGCCGACCAGGATCGTCGGGGTGGACGTGGGCACCCGTCCCGACCTCGAGGACGTGATCCCCGCCCTGGCCGCCGCCGCGGCGCGCATCGCCGGACGGGAGGAGCCGCAGGTGGCACCCATCATCGACCACACCCGCTTCGGGGCGGGCTACGGCGCGCCGACCGACGCGACGAAGGAGGCCATCCAGGCCGCGGCCCGCACTGAAGGCCTGCTTCTGGACCCCGTCTACACCGGCAAGGCCATGGCCGGCCTGATCGGCTGGGCCCGGGAGGGGAGGTTCGCGCCGGGCGAGACCGTGGTGTTCTGGCACACCGGAGGGACCCCGGCCCTCTTCGCCGAGGGCTACGGGGCCTGGCTCACCAGCGACTGACGCGCTCGACCGCCTAGGCCAGCTTCTTCTTGGCCACCACGGCGCCGAGGGCGAGCACGATCACCACGAGCAGGAACTTCTTCACGGCTTGTCTCCTTGTGGTTGGGGGGGCACAGCGGAGGTGGCAGGAATCGAACCCACCGGACGGGGATCACCCGTCCCACTCGTTTTGAAGACGAGGGGGCCCACCAGGCGCCCGTTCACCTCCGGGCCATTGTTAGCACGGTGGGGCGGACGGCGAAGATCCACTGTGTTGACGGCCTATGTCGAGGTGCGCTCGAAACGGACCCGGACCACGCTGGCCTGCTCCACCGAGTCGTCCTCGGCCGAGTAGGTGAGGACGACCACTGCTCCGGCCGTCTTCGTGGGAGCCTGGAAGGCCACCGGTCCCGCGTACGGTTCGAGGTCGGGACCCGAGCCGCCGGTGAGCGGTTCCTGGCCGAGGAACTCCCCCGGCCCCATCCCGTCCTCCTTGACTTGGGCAACCACGTTGCCCTCGTAGGCGGACGCCTCCCCGGACACGTTGACCGGGGTCCGGATGCCCTCGAGCGCGACCGGCGTGATGAGCTTCACCCGCCCGGCGGCGGCGGAGACCACGACCCAGGGCGATCCATCGCCGGAGACCCGGCGTACGGAGACGGTGGTCACGAACGGGCTCCCGGCCCTGGGCCGCACCTCGACCTCGCCGCTCTGGTTGTCGCCGGCGCGGTACTCCCCCGCCACCGGCGCTTTCATCCCGATGTAGAGCCGCATGAACTCCCGGGCCGTGCGGACCGGATCGAGGTACGTCTCGTCCACCAGGCCCCGGGTGTAGCCGTCGGCGTCGGCCGCGGTGGTGTAAGGCCACACGCCGGGGAACGTCTCCTCGACGGCCACTGCGGTGGTGGTCGTCGACGGAGACGCGGCCTTCCCACCCCCGTCGTCGTCACATCCGGACGCGCCGGTGGCCGCCACCAGGGCGGCCACCAGAAGGTAAGAGAAGCGGCGGCTCAGATCGATCAGACAGCCAGGAGGTCTCGCGCCCCGGTGTCCGACGACGGGTGGCGCAGCTTCGACATGGCCCGGGCCTCGATCTGGCGGATGCGTTCCCGGGTGAGGTTGAAGTACTCGCCCACTTCTTCGAGCGTCCGGGGCTCGCCCCGGTCGAGGCCGAAGCGTAGGGCCAGGATCTGCCGCTCGCGCTCGTCCAGCGGAGCGAGCAGCTTCTCGATCTCGGCTGGGAGCAGGGCGGTGGCCGCCACTTCGAAGGGCGATTCGGCCGAGCGGTCCTCGACGATGTCGCCCAGTTCGGCGTCCCCGTCCTCCCGCAGCGGCTCCGACAGCGAGAGGGGCTCGGCGGCGAAGCGCAGCGCCTCGGTCACCTTGTCCTCGGGCATGTCAACTTCGTGCGCCAGCTCGGAGAGCGTGGCCGGCCGGCCCAGCTTGAGCTCGAGCCGGGCCCGCGCCTTCTGCAGACGGGCCAGCGTGTCGCCGGCGTGGACAGGCAGGCGGATGGTGCGCCCGGTGTTGGCGATGCCCCTGGTGATCGCCTGGCGGATCCACCACGTGGCGTACGTGGAGAACTTGAAGCCCTTGCGCCAGTCGAACTTCTCCACCGCGTGCATCAGGCCCAGATTTCCCTCCTGGATGAGATCGAGGAGGGGGAGGCCCGACGCCTGGTACTTCTTGGCGATGGAGACGACGAGTCGCAGGTTGGACTGTACGAACGTGCGCTGCGCCTGCTCACCGTCAGTGACGTTGCGGCGCAGTTCCCGCTTCTTGGAAGCGGTCAGACCGGTACCCTTTTCCAATTCGGAACGGGCGGCGTTGCCACCCTCGATCTGCTGGGCGAGACGAACTTCGTCGTCTTTCGTCAGCAGCGGGTACTGGCCGATATCGGTAAGGTAGAGACGGACAAGATCTTCCTCGTCCCGCTCGACTCGTTCCTTGGCCACGGACTTCCTTTTTCGGGTTTCGCGTGGAGCGCGCGTGGGCCCGTCATTGCCACCCAGCATCCAACACCACCTTGAGTCATAACATACCGGGCGGGTCAAGGCTCCCGGTACATTGCGGCTGATCTTTGCCCCTTGTCTTCGTGTGCCTTTCCCCTCCCGGCCCCTGCCCCGTGGCCTCTGCGAGGCATCCGGGTCTGCGTCTTGGGGCGGCACACTGACTTGCCAGCGAGATTCGGCACAATTCGGACATCTCCTGCCTAGATGGGGCGCAATCGGTCTTTCTGTAACGAAACTGTCGTTAACGGAACGCGCTGGGTGAGGAGAAGGGAGGGCACGCCATCTCCGACGCCGGCGTCGACCTGACCGTGATGATGGGGATCTTCGACGCCGCCGCCGGGCGCGAGACGGATGTCGCCGGAATTCTGGCCCGCTACGTGGTGGTGTCCCGGGCCGAGGAGGGGTGTCGCAACATCGACCTGGTGGCGTCGCTGATCACCCCGGGCCGCTTCGTGGTCTACGAGAAATGGGAATCGCCCGAGGCCCAGGCCACCCACATGGCCGGACCATCCATGGCGGCGATGGCCGAGGAAGTGTCACCCCTGCTCAACGGCCCTCCCGACCTGGGACTCTTCGTCGCCGTGAGTGCCCACGACCTCCTCTAGGCCCATGACGCTCTCGAGATCAGGCCAGGTCAGGCCCTCGCCCCCCCACAGGCGGTCGAAGGCCCGGTCGGCCGCGTCGGTGAAGCCATGGCGCAGGCGGAAGGCGTAGCGGCGCCGGTCCTGCCCACCGCTCACGCCGGTCAGTCGGGCGTAACGCCCCACGGCGTAGGCGTCCCAGGCGGCGTGCTGGGCGTAGGTCAACTCCGGATCGGGGGGCGGGGTACCGAAGCCGGGGTCGAGACGGTCCCGGACCCGGAAGAGGAGGCGCCCGAGCACCAGTCGGGTGCCCTCCTCGGACAATTGCCGGATGGCCTTGGGATTCTCAAAGGCACCCCCCTCAACTGACAGGGTGACTGTGTTGAGTTCGATGGCCGCCGATGTGCTTCCGAAGGGCGTGGCCTCGTCGATCTCCAGGACGATCTCGACATCGCCGGACAGGCCGACGCCCTCGGCGACCTCGGCCGCCAGCCGGGCGATGGCGGAGGCCTCGTAATCGACCAGGGTGAAGACGTCGGGACTGACGCGGACCCGGGCCAACTACCCGGAGACCTCCTCGAAGGCCTCGTCCGAGAGGACCGAGATCTCGTCGATCTCCGAGTCGGCGAACCCCGCCATTCTCCGGAACTTCCGGGCCAGCTGGATCGGGTTCTCGTCGCGCTCACCCCGGAACCCGCCGAAGGAGAAGAGCTTGTCCACCACCCGCTGGAACTCGAGGGCCCGGGCCCGCCGCTCCGGATCGTTCTCGGTCAGGCGGCGCAGCCAGTCGGAGCCCATCTTCACGTGGGTGACCTCATCGGCCAGCATCCAGTCCTCGCAGAAGGAGAGGACGGGATCGCCCGAGGCCTTCCCGAACTCGCGCATGGTGTTGAAGACATCGATGGCCAGGCCCTCGAGGGCGCGGTTGACCCCGGTGAGGCGCAGGACGGGATCGGGGTTGCAGGCGGCCTCGTAGAGGAAGGTCGTCTCCGAGAACTCACCGATCTCAGTGCCCATCCACTCGCCGAGCTTGACGGAGATCTCGGTGTGGCGGGCCTCGTCCCAGCACTGGCGGGCCATGTCCAGCTTGAGGGCGAAGGGCGCCTCGGTGTCGTCGAAGTCCCACACGGTGCGCCCCGCCCCCTCCAAGGCCTGGATCTCGCCGACGAAGATGCCGTGCATCATCTGACGGGCCCCGTCGGCCGCATCGGGCCGGTCGGGGGTGAGCTTGCCCGGGCTGCGGCGGCGCTCCCGGACCGCCCGGTTGCGGGGGTCGGTGAGCCGCTCTTCCATCCGGGCCCGGCGGAAGCGCTCGTCACGGGCCAGATCTTCGGCCGGGTAGGTCTTCCTCATGCAACCCCCAGGGCGGTTTCCGAGGCACCCGCCGCGGTACCCAGGCTACCCGGACCGGCGATCCCGCCGGCTCGGGTGATCAACGTCTCCAGCTCGGCCTGGCGCCGGGCGGCCCGCTCCACCTCGTCATCCGTGCCGATCAGGGCCTGGAGCAGCATCTCGCCCTCCCGCCAATCGGTCGCCTCGTCTTCGAGGATGAACCCGAGGGAGCGGATGGTGGGGGCGTCGGTGATCTTGCTGGTGGCGTTGAGGTGGTACGTGTAGGCGGCGATCTTGCGGGGGAGGAGCACCCGGTACACCCCCACCAGCTTCTCGATGGTCTGGTCGTGGGCCTCGGGCTCCGTGAGGGCGGCCACAAAGGCTTCGAGCTCGGGGTTGGGGGCCCGGCACAGCCGCTCGGGGTTCATCTCCCTCAGCTCCGGCAGCCGCTTGTGCCACAACTCGGCGTGCCAGGCGTGGTGGTAGCAGTGGCGGCCCAGCATGATCTTCACGTCCACTTCGGGGACGGTGGCCACCCACCCGCCGAGCACCTCGAAGAGGCGCATCTCGATCCACTTGTAGTGGCCCACCCGCCGGGCGGACTCCTCCACCGAGAACAGGCCGGGCAGCTCCCGGCGGTCCCAGGGGGCGAAGGGCGATCGGGGAGCGTAGGGATCGGCCACGGCGGTCGATTCTCCGATGAACTAGACCGCCCGGTCAAGACGAGCGGCGCGGACCCAGGGTCTTTTCCACGTAGGCGGCGATGGCCGCGGCGGCGTCATCTGACTTCCACGTGTCGGTCATCTCGGCGTCGGCCCGGCGGGCCGCCGGCCCCGTGGCCCACTCCAGCATCGGTGACCGCAGGCTTTGCTTGGTCTGCCAGTAGGCGGCGGGCGGGATGGCGGCCATTTGCTCGGCCCGCCCGACGGCCCGCTCCAGCAGGTCGTCGGGAGCGACGACCTCGTCGACGAGTCCCCGGCGCTGCGCTTCCTCGGGAAGGTAGGTCGCTCCGGTGTAGATGATCTCCTGAATGCCCCGGTCGCCGGTGGCGATGCGCACGGCGGCCAGCCCCATGGCCGGGAAGGGGACCCCCACCAGCAGCTCGGGGACGCCGATGCGTCCCTTGCCCTCGGCCATCAGCCGGATGTCGGCACAGCACGCCAGCACGCACCCACCGGCGATGGCGTGGCCGTTGACCGCCACCACCACCGGGCGGCGGTAGCGCAGGACGTCCTCGAAGACGCCGGTCAGCGCGGGCAGGAAGCGCTCGACGTAGTCCGCCCCGCCGTCGAGGATCCGGCGCAGGTCGACTCCGGCGGAGAAGGCCCGCCCGGTACCGGTGATGACGATGGCGGTGTCGTCGGCCGCGCATTTGGCCACCTCGGCCCGCACGGCCTCCAACAGCTCGAGGTCCATGGCCGACACGGGGCCGTGGTTGAGCCGCAGCACGGTCACGGCCGCCGACACCTGCTCACGATCGATCACGACGGTCCTCCTCGGTGATGTCGAGGTCCGGGCGGTCTGTCTCAGCCGGGCCAGCCGTTGGTGATGGGCAGGCGACGGTCCTTCCCGAACGCCTTGGGCGAGACCCGCACGCCGGGCGGGGCCTGGCGGCGCTTGTACTCGCTGCGGTCGACAAGGCGGGCCACCCGCCGGACGATCTCGCGGTCGAAGCCGGCCTCCTCCAGCTCGCCCACCGAGCGGTCGCCCTCCACATAAGCCTCCAGGATCGGGTCGAGGACGTCGTAGGGCGGCAGCGAATCGGCATCGACCTGGCCAGGGCGCAACTCGGCGCTGGGCGGCTTGTCGATCACCACCTGAGGAATGACCTCGAGATCGCGGTTGCGCCAGTTGGCCAGCCGGTACACGAGCGTCTTGTCGACGTCCTTGATGACGGCGAAGCCGCCGGCCATGTCCCCGTAGAGGGTGGAGTAACCGGTGGCCATCTCAGACTTGTTGCCCGTGGTGAGGACCATCCAGCCGAACTTGTTGGACAGGGTCATGAGGATGGTGCCCCGGACCCGGGCCTGGAGGTTCTCCTCGGCCAGGCCCTCGTCGGTGCCGGCGAAGGCGTCGGCCAGCATCTCGCTGAAGGCCGCGTGGGCCGGTTCGATGGGCACCGTGAGGGTCCGGATCCCGAGGTTGGCGGCCAGGGCCGCGGCGTCGGTCAGGCTGCCCGGGGAGGAGTACCGCGACGGCATCAGGACCCCAACGACCTGGCCGGCGCCGAGAGCGTCGACGGCCACGGCGGCCACCACCGAGGAATCGATCCCCCCGGACAGGCCGATGACCACCTCGGAGAAGCCGTTCTTGCGGACGTAGTCGCCGGTGCCCAGCACCAGGGCCTCCCACACCTCGGCCTCGGCGCCGAGCGGCGCCTCCACCCGGAACGGCATCCCCTCCTCCGGACCGGGGTGGGGGCCGGAGACCTCCACCTCGGGGAGGCGGGGGGCCCGGGCCCGGCCCCGGGGATCGAGGAGACGCTTGCGGAACGTGGGCCGCACGTCGAGATCGACGACCAGAAGTTCTTCGGCAAATTGACGGGCCCGGGCCAGGAGGTGGCCGTTCTCGTCGTAGACGATCGAGCCCCCGTCGAAGACGAGCTCGTCCTGGCCGCCGACCGAGTTGACGTAGACGATGGGGATCGAGGCGTCGGCGGCCCGGGTGGCCAGCATGGTCTCCCGCTCGGCCAGCCGGCCCGCGTAGTACGGGGAGGCGCTGATGTTGACGGCCAGCTCGGCACCCCCCGCCGACTGGGCGCCGATGGGGCCGGTCGGGCTCCAGGCGTCCTCGCACACCGACACCGCCACCCGAACCCCGCCGACCACGAACAGCGGCCCGGGCTCGTCGCCGGGCGCGAAGTAGCGGGCCTCGTCGAAGACGGCGTAGTTGGGGAGCAGGTGCTTGCGGTACACGCCGGCCACCGCGCCCCGGGCACAGACGGCGGCGGCGTTGAACAGATCCCGGCGAGCCTCCGGAAACCCGATGACGGCGGCCGTGGTACCGGTCCGGGCGGCGATCTTGTCCAGGGTCTCCGCCGCCTGGGCCACGAACGCGGGTCGCAGCAGCAGGTCCTCGGGCGGGTAGCCGGTGATGGCCAGCTCGGGAAAGATCACGAGGTCGGCGCCGGCCGCTTCGGCTTCCTCGTAGGCGCTGAGGATCCGGACCGCGTTCCCGGCCAGGTCCCCCACCGTGGAGTTGATCTGGGCGGCGGCGATCCGCAGTCGGGGCACCTCCTCAGAATAGAGGGGGGTCTGCGTGCGACACTGACCCGTCTATGGCCGAGCTCGTCCTCAAGGCGCCCGAGGTGGCCGATGCCATCGAGCAGGCCGCCGACCCGGTCCGGGCCCGGCTCGTCCTGGCCCGGCTGGCCGAGGCGCAGCCCGAGTTGGCGGAGACCCTTCCCGAGGACCGGCTCCTCCTGTCGGCCGTGGTGGCTCTGGCCGGGGCGTCCCGCTCCCTGTCGGAGGCGGCCATCGCCGATCCCTCCCTGCTGGAGTGCGTCGCCGACCGAGCCGCCCTGGCCGGCGAGTGCCCGATCGACTGGTACTCGGCCATGGCCACCGCCGCCCTGGACGCCGGCGCCGAGGACCCCGCCGGGGCGCTGCGCCGCTGGAAGCGCAGGGAGCTGGCCCGGATCGCGGTGCGGGACCTGCTCGGCCTGGCCGACCTCCCGGCGGTGGGCCGGGAGCTGGCCGCCCTGGCCCAGGCCTGCCTGGAGGCGGCGCTGCGGCTGGCAGAACCCACCGTGCCCATGGCCGTGATCGGCATGGGCAAGCTGGGCGGGCAGGAACTCAACTACGCCAGCGACGTCGACGTGCTCTTCGTCCACGACGGCGCCGGCGCCGAGGCGGAGCGGGCGGCGCGGTCCGTGCTCTCCACCATGGCGTCACCCGGCCCCCACGGCATCGTGTTCCGCACCGACGCCGCCCTCCGCCCCGAAGGACGGGCCGGGGCGCTGTCCCGCACCCTCGACGCCTACCAGGGCTACTGGGACAAGTGGGCGTCGACCTGGGAGTTCCAGGCGCTGATCAAGGCCCGGCCGGTGGCCGGCGACGCCGGGCTGGCGGCCCGGTTCATCGACGCCGCCTCGCCCCATGTGTGGCCCGAGCGGCTCGACCCCGACGCGGTGCGGGAGGTGCGGGCCATGAAGGCCCGGGCCGAGGAGGAGGTGTCCCGCCGGGGCCTGACCGAGCGGGAGATCAAGCGGGGTCGGGGGGGCCTGAGGGACATCGAGTTCGCCGTCCAGCTCCTGCAGCTGGTCCATGCCCGCCACGATCCCGGCATCCGGTCCCCCAACACCCTCGAGGCGCTCGACCAGCTCGCCGACGCCGGCTACGTGGACCGGGCCCAGGCCCGGACCCTCGATGCCTCCTACCGCTTCCTGCGCACCGTGGAGCACCGCCTCCAGCTGGAAGACGAGACCCAGACCCACTCGCTGCCCGCGACGCCCGCCGCCCGCACCCGCCTGGCCCGGGTGCTGGGCTACCGCGACGAGGGCTCCAAAAGCGCCCTCGAGCAGTTCGAGGCGGTCCACCGGCGCCACCAGGCCCAGGTGCGCTCCATCCACGAGAAGCTCTTCTTCCGGCCCCTGCTGGAGGCGTTCGCAGGCACCGGACCGTTGCCCGTGGAAGCGGCCGAGGAGCGCCTGGCCGCCTTCGGCTTCCTCGACGTGATCCACACCCGGGCCGCGCTGACCGAGCTGACCACCGGCCTGACCCGGCGCTCGCGGCTCATGGCCCAGCTCTTCCCCCTGCTCCTCGAGTGGCTCTCGGAGTCACCCGACCCCGATCTGGGGCTGCTCCAGCTCCGGCGCCTGGCCGAGGGCCGGGCCCGTTCCGGAGCGCTGGCCATCACCTTCCGGGAGTCCCCCGGCGCCGCGGAGCGGGTGTGCCGCCTGCTCGGTTCCTCCCGGGTGGTGGGCGACGCCCTGCGCCGCCACCCGGAGTTCGTCCCCTCCCTGGCCGACGACGGCCTCCTGGCGGAGGAGAAGAGCCGGAGGACGCTGGTGGCCGAGGCGCTCGAGACGCTGGCCTGGCGGGGCGACGAGGAAGCTCGGCGGGAGGGTCTGCGGCGCTTCAAGCGGCGCGAGATGCTGCGCATCGCGGCCCGGGACCTGCTCGGGTTCGCCTCGGTGGAGGCAGTCGGACGGGAGCTGGCCGCCCTCGGCGACGCGTGCGTAGAGGCGACCGTCCGCTGGCTCGAGCCCAGCGTGCCCTTCGCCGTCATCGGGATGGGCCGCCTCGGTGGCCGGGAGCTCTCCTACGCCTCGGATATCGACGTGCTCTTCGTCTACGACGGCTCGGGGCCCGGGGACTTCGACGCCGCCGAGAAGATCGCCACCCGGATGGTCAAGGAGATCGGGGCCACCACGGCCGAGGGCCAGACCTTCCGGATCGACGCCAACCTGCGGCCCGAGGGTAAGCAGGGCCCCCTGGCCCGCAGCCTGGCCGGCTACCGCTCCTACTACGAGCGCTGGGCGCTCACCTGGGAGTTCCAGTCGCTCCTCAAGGCCCGCCCCATCGCCGGCGACCCGGAGCTGGGCGCGGAGTTCCGGACCATGGTGGAGCCCTTCGTCTACCGGGTGCCGTTCCCGGCCGAGGACGTGCGGGAAGTACGGCGGATGAAGGCCCGGGTCGAGCGGGAGCGCATCCCTCCGGGTGAGGACCCCCAGTTCCATCTGAAGCTGGGACGCGGGTCCCTGTCCGACGTGGAGTTCACCGTCCAGCTCCTCCAGCTGCTCGAAGGCGGACGGGAGCCGGAGGTGCGCTCGCCGTCCACCGTCGAGGGACTGCTGCGCCTCGCTTCCCGGGGGCTGCTCGACCCAGCGGATGCCGAGGCTCTGCGGGCCGCTTACCGGTTCTGCGAACGGGCCCGCAACCACCGCTACCTGCTCACGGGCGCGCCGGGCGACTCGCTGCCCACCGACGGGGCCGAGGCCGAACGGCTCGGCCGGCTCCTGGGATACACCCACAAGCCGGTCTCCGACCTCCGGGAGGATTACCGGCGGGTCACCCGGCGGGCCCGGGCCGTCGTCGAACGGGTCTTCTACGGCAGCGAGTAGACAGCTACCTCGGGGACACCCCGGGCCTCGGGGACACCCCGGGCCCCGGGCTACTTCATGCGGATGACGACCGAGTCGACGGCGTCGTTGCTCTCCGGCATCTCGTCGAAGGCCTCGTCCGCACACCCGCCGCCGTCGTTTCCGTCCTCGCCGTAGTACCCGTCGGTGTCGCCGTCGGACCAGAAGCACACGGGCATGTTGCCGGCGCCTTCTCCCGGCACCTTGAGCTCGAAGGTGCAGTGCCCCTCGGGCGCCGTGGTGGTGCACAGACGACGGTCGTCAGGGCTGTAGGGGTAGGGGCCGTAGTCGGAACGGTAGGGGCCGTTGCGGTCATCGTCGAGCGGACCGCCCATAACCTCCGCGGCCATGTGACCCCCGACGATCGGTTCGCCGGTTACCTGGTTGGTCAGCGTGCAGACGTAGGTCACCGACCGCTGGTCCAGCGGACGCACTTCGATCTCCGTGTCCCCGTCCGCGCTGGTGTCGTCGCAGTCGACGAAGGCGGCCGCGGTCCCGGTCCATCCCACCAGCACCACGTCGGTGGTGTCGGGCTCGGGGGCTCCGGGCTGGACATAGCTGTTGAGACCGCCCCGGCATTTGTCGTCCACGGGTTCGCCGTCCTCCAGCCGGCAGTCGGCCCCGGGATGGAAGAACAGGTTGAGGCTGGACAGTCGTCCCTCGCGCATGTCCGCCGGCGTCGGGGTATCGCCCCCCAACCAGCCCCGGATGATGAGGGCGGCCCTGTCATGGCGGACGACCGTGATGACACAGGTCAGCTTGCCGGCCGGAACCGTGCACTCCGGTTTCTCCGCCGGAGGCGCTTTCCGCCGGCCGTACCTGGCCCGGTCGCTGAGGCTCTCAAGGCGGAAGTGGACAGGCGTGTCGGTCAGGACCGTGTGGGAGAGCCGGGCGGTGTACACGACGGGGACGCTGGGCCGAACGTCGGCCAGCTCGGGGCTGATCTGCAGGCTGGGCGCGATGAAGAACTCTTCGGTCGGATCCTCGGCGGCCAGCCCGTCGGTGGCGAGCAGGCCGGTGAGCAGGGCGAACACGGCCACGACCTTGACCAACCTCTTGACTGCGCCTGGTGCCACCAGCCACCCCCGCGGCTCTCCGCCCACCAGGGTCGGTACATCCCGAACCTGGTCAGGCTACCCGAAAGGGGTTGGTTCGCTAACGCCGGGCGAAGCCGATGATGGGTTGGTTGAGCCTCATCCCACCGGTGGAACCGTGGAAGCCGGCGTCCCCGAAGGAGAAGATGCCCCCGTCGGTGGCCACCAGCCAGTAGCCCTTGCCCAGCGGGGTGGAGAGCATCCCCACGATGGGCTGGTTGAGCTTCATCCCGCCGGTGGAACCGTGGAAGGCGGCGTCCCCGAAGGAGAAGATGCCCCCGTCACTGGCTACCAGCCAGTAGCCCTTGCCCGAGTTCGAGGCGGTCATCCCCACGATGGGCTTGTTGAGCTTCACCGACCCGGTGGAGCCGTGGAAGGCGGCATCCCCGAACCCGAAGATCCCGCCATCGGCCGCCACCAGCCAGTAGCCCCGCCCGCCGGGATGGGGGGCGATGCCGACGATGGGCCGGTTGAGCGGCACGCTGCCGGTGGAGCCGTAGAACTTGGCGTCACCGAAGGTGAAGATGCCGCCGTCGGAGGCCACCAGCCAGTAGCCCCGCCCGCTGGGATGGGCGGCGATGCCGACGATGGGCTTGTTGAGCGGCACGCCGCCGGTGGAGCCGTAGAAGAGGGCGTCTCCGAAGGAGAAGATGCCGCCGTCACTGGCGGCCAGCCAGTAGCCCTTCCCGGTCGGGGTGGGAGCCATCCCCACAATGGGCTTGTTGAGCGTCTTGTCACCGGTGGAGCCGGCGAACTTGGCATCGCCGAAGGCGAAGATGCCGCCGTCGCTGGCGGCCAGCCAGTAGCCCTGCCCGACGACGCTGAAGCACCGCCCGCAGGTGGCCGTGCCGCCGTCCTGGTTGGTCACGGTGACGTCACGCGCGCCCGGGGGGAGCGTTGGCGGCCACCTCGAAGCTGGCGGCCAGCTCGAATTCCGACACCCGGCTGGTGGGACCGACGTTCACACCCGTGCCCGACACCGTGATACGGGCCCCGGGGTAGAAGCTGCTCCCCATCAACCGCAGGACGTCACTCTGGGACTGACGCTTCTCCTCCGGCTTGACCAGGGCGATGAAGGGCCGGGACTCGATCTTGAGCCGGATGATGTCGCGCCCATCGGTCACCGGTTGCGGGAGGGTGCCACCACTCCCGTCGGAGGTGGGGTCGGTGGGCACCTCGTCGAACCGGTTGTCGTCGCTGTCACCGCAGGACCCGTCGGCGGTGTCGCCGCCGTTGCCGATCATCTCGTCGACACTGCTGTCCGGCGTATTGATCCAGATGCACACCAGGTTGGTGCCGAGCGCCGACTGCTTGGCGGTGGAGATGGAGCACCGGCCGTTGGCGTCGGTGTGGCAGGTACCGTCGGGCGAAGCCGGGGTGTTGCCGTCGGCGTCGAGCGGCGAGCCGGAGAAGTACTCGGCCCGGACCTCGACATCACCGGCGAACGGGCTGTCGAACTGGTCCCATACCTGGGTGGAGTAGGCGAAGAGGGAGCCGGGCCCGGAGACCACGGACTCAGGCCCGGCATCCAGGCGGATGGCCCGGGCGGGCCCGATGTCGAGGAGCACGGCGTCGGTGACGTCGTTGCCCTCGGGTTCGTCCACCGGCTCACCGCCGGCGTCGCAGTCGCCGCCGTCGATCCCGGTACCCGAGGAGGAGAAGTTGGTGTTGGCCACGTCGCCCGGCTCGGCCCAGAAGCAGATCGTCGTGTTCCCTTCGCCGGTCAGGGTCTGCACGGTGGCCGGGCAGCGGCCGCTGGCGTCGGTGGTGCACAGGTCGTTGAAGTCGGCCGGGCCGTCGGCCGCGCCATCCACGTCGCCCACGCCACCGAGCCGTTCGGCGTCGATCTTCGCTCCGGCGATGGGCAGCGCCGGGTTGTCGAGGCTGGTGAGGGTGCAGATGTAGTTCTCGTCACGGATGGTGGGGGGGTTGTATTCCGTGTCCTGCCCGTTGGCCGGGTTCGAGTCGTCGCAGTCCAGCCGGGCGTTGATGAAGCTGGTCCAGGTGATCTGCACGACGTCGGTGTCGTCCGGTTCGGCAACGCTGCCGGCCTGCACCGGGGTGCCGGCGGGGCGGCAGGTGTTCTGGCCCAACAGCCCCTCATCGTCCTCGGCCCGGCAATCGGCGGCCGAGTCCCCCAGAGGCAGAAGCGGCGGCGGATCGTTGTTCGACAGCCGGCCTTCCGTTGGGTCATCCGGCGACGAGTTGAGGTACGCCTGGATCAGGGCCGTGCCCTTCACGTCCGAGCTGAACGAAACTCCCGCCGGGCAGGTGTTCTCGCCGACGGGCACGGTGCAGGTCTGCGTCGCCGGCGAGGCATTCCCGGCGATGACCTTGAAGGTGACGGGCACGGCTGAGGTCGCGTCCGTGGAGAGGCGCGGCGTCAGGGTCACGGGCGTCCCGCCGGTGACCGTCGTCACCTCCTTGTTGACTTGCAGCGTTTCACCGGCCGCCTGAGCGTGGGGCGCTGACACCAGGAGAGCGCCAAAAACAGCCAGAGAGGCGATGACGGGCAGGAATCCGCGGCGAGGACTAGTCATATCCATTTGTTTCGGCACCTGGGGGGGAGTGGTTCGCGCGAACACTTCAACGCGAAGTGGGTCATCCCTGCCTCGACCTCCGTGCTTGGGACAGGACGGGACAGCCGGGATGCCCGAATCGCGAGTCGGCCGCCTCCGGTCCGTCTACCATCGGGGCGGTCAGCCCCCGGGCCCGGGGAGAGGACGGCTCCGGGTTTACCCCCAACTGGAGGCCACCGTGATCACCAAGACACCGGCCAAGCGCGGCAAGACCACCAAGGTGACCTTCGAGCTACCCGCCGACTCGGCCCGGGAACGGGTCGTCCTCTGCGGCGAGTTCAACGACTGGTCCCAGGTCGACACGCCGCTCAGCAAGCGCAAGGACGGGCGCTACTCCGCCACCCTCTCGCTCGAATCCGGCCGCACCTGGCGTTTCAAGTACCTGATCGACGACGAACGCTGGGAGAACGACCCCGCGGCCGACGAGTACATGGACAACGGGTTCGGCTCCAAGGACTCCGTCCTTCATACCTGACCGACCCGTCCGGAGGCGTCGGCGCACACCTGCTTGTCAGGCGTCGACGGTGGCCCGGCGCTCGGCCATCCGGCGGCCGACCCGGCCGATGCGGTCGATCCGGTCGATGACGGAGTGACGGGCCTGGTCGGCCTCGTCGCTCAGGCCCTCCAGGTCGGCCATACGCCAGTCGCGGAGCACCACGGGCAGGAGGATCTGCTCGTGGTGGAGCTTGAGGTCGTAGATGCCGGCCTTGGCGATGGCCCGGGCGTGTTCGGAGAACCCGGGAATCCCGGTGCCGGGCATCTCGAAGTCCCGGACCTGGCGCTCGATGGCCATCACCGTGGAGGACGGATCCACCTCCAGGGCGGCGTTGACCAGGTCCCGGTAGAAGAGGAAATGCAGATTCTCGTCGGTGGCCACCCGGGCCATGACCTTGTAGCCGGCCTGGTCCTCCAGCAGCTTCCCGGTGCCCCGGTGGGAGATCCGGGTGGCCAACTCCTGCAGGCACACGTAGACCATCCCGTCGAACGGGTTCTGGGGCTCGGGGATGATGCCGGAGCCCACCTGCTCCATCCGGCCCCGCTCCAGCATGACCGGGTCGATGGCCCGGGTCACCGTCAGATAGTCACGGATGACGATGGCGTGGCGACCCTCTTCCGCCGTCCAGCGCCGAACCCATTCCCCCCACGGCCCGTCGGCACCGAAGACCCGCTCGATGGTCCGGAAGTAGTAGGGGAGGTTGTCCTCGGTCAGCAGGTTCACGAACAGGGCGCTGCGCACCGCGTCCGGAAGCGGCCACTCGGCCGGATCCCACTCCTCGCCTTCGGCGAAGTCCCGACCCCGGCCCCAGGGCACGAACTCATGCGGGAACCACTCCTTGGCGGTCCCAAGATGGCGCTCGAGGAGCCGTTCCGCCTCCGGCGTCAGCTCGTGCAGGAGCGAGAGGTCGTCGAGTTTGGTGGGGGCCATATCCAACCATAGCCTACCGACCAGTCGGTAGGGTGGCAAGCACTTTTTCGCCCGGCCGCTCGTTACAGTGGAGGGCTCC
The DNA here is from genome assembly GCA_963789165.1 of uncultured Actinomycetes bacterium. Lineage (GTDB taxonomy): Bacteria > Actinomycetota > Acidimicrobiia > IMCC26256 > BP-133 > CAWBJP01. Next base: position 164,163 of record CAWBJP010000009.1, on the reverse strand, counting down.
CGCTTTCAGGAAGGCTCCTCCCCATGCCGGCGCGTCACGACCTGCGCAACGTCGCCATCATCGCCCATGTCGACCATGGGAAGACAACGCTGGTCGACGCCATGCTCCGGCAGTCGGGGATTTTCGGAGCCCACCAGCAGCTGGTCGATCGGGTGATGGACTCGATGGACCTGGAGCGGGAAAAGGGCATCACGATCCTGGCCAAGAACACCGCGGTCCACTACGCCGGGGTGAAGCTCAACATCGTCGACACTCCCGGCCACGCCGACTTCGGCGGTGAGGTCGAGCGGGCCCTGGCCATGGTGGACGGGGTCCTCCTCCTGGTCGACGCGGCCGAAGGTCCCCAACCCCAGACCCGGTTCGTGCTCCGCAAGGCCCTCGAATCCCACCTGCCCGTGATCCTGGTGATCAACAAGATCGACCGGCCCGACGCCCGGCACGCCGAGGTGATCGACGAGGTCTATGAGCTCTTCCTCGACCTCGACGCCACCCACGAGCAGATCCAGTTCCCCATCATCTACGCCGATGCCCGCGCCGGAGCGGCCTCGCTCTCCCCCCACAGCGGCCTCGAAACCCTGCAGCCGCTCTTCGAGACCCTCGTCTCGCACATCCCGGCCCCGGAGTACGAGGAGGGCCATCCGCTTCAGGCGCTCGTCACCAACCTCGACCGCTCCCCGTATCTCGGTCGCATCGCGCTCTGCCGCATCCGGCAGGGGACCCTACGTCGGGGTGAACCGGTGGCGTGGTGCCGGACGGGCGGGGCAATCGAGCGGGTGAAGGTGACCGAGCTGTTCATCACCGAGGGGCTCGAGCGGGTCCCCGCCGAGGAAGCCGGGCCGGGCGAGATCATCGCCGTGGCCGGCCTCCCCGACGTCACCGTGGGCGAAACGCTGGCCGACGCCGACGATCCCCGTCCCCTGGAGGTGCTGCACGTCGACGAGCCGAGCCTGTCGATGACCGTCGGCGTGAACAGCTCGCCGCTGGTCGGCACCGGCGGCGGCAAGAAGCTCACCGCCCGGCTGGTGAAGAGCCGCCTCGACGCCGAACTGGTCGGCAACGTTTCCCTGCGGGTCTTCCCCACGGAGCGGCCCGACACCTGGGAGGTCCAGGGCCGGGGTGAGCTGCAATTGGCCGTCCTGGTGGAGACGATGCGCCGGGAGGGCTTCGAGCTCACCGTGGGCAAGCCGCAGGTGGTGACCAGGGAGATCGACGGGAAGCTGTGTGAGCCCGTCGAACGGCTGACCGTGCTCGTCCCCGAGGAGCACCTGGGGGTCATGACCCGGCTCCTGGCCTCCCGCAAGGGCCGCCTCCTGCAGATGGTGACGCAGGGCTGGGTGCGGATGGAGTACCTGGTGCCGGCCCGGGGCCTCATCGGCTTCCGCACCGAGTTCATGACCGAAACCCGGGGGACGGGCGTGCTGCACCACGTCTTCGAGGGATACGAGCCCTGGTTCGGCCCGTTGCGCACCCGCCAGAGCGGGTCGATGGTGGCCGACCGCAAGGGCGTCACCACCACCTACGCGCTCATGAACCTCCAGGAGCGGGGCGAGATGGTCGTCGGCCCGGGGGCCGACGTGTACGAGGGCATGATCGTGGGCGAGAACTCCCGGGCTGACGACATGGACGTGAACCCGACCAAGGAACGCAAGCTCACCAACATGCGTTCCTCCACGGCCGAGGAACTGGTACGGCTCCCACCGCACCGGGTGTTATCCCTCGAACAGGCCCTCGAGTTCATCACCGAGGAGGAGTGTGTCGAGGTGACGCCGAAGATCGTCCGCCTCCGCAAGGCCGTCCTCCCCGCCACGGCCCGGGCTCGCCAGCTGAAGCGGGACCGGCCGGCGTAGCCGGCTTGTCCGGTCCGGGCGCGAAACCGGCGCCCTCCCCGGAAGGAAGGGCGCCGGCACCGGGAGAGCCTGGGTTACTGGTAGCAGGGCTTCTCGAGCTTGTAGTCCTTGGCGGTGTCACCCACGAAGAACTCCTTGAGGACGCTCACCTTGGTCGGGGCGGCCGGGTCGGGCTTGCTGATGACGCTCTGGCGGACGACGGCCTCTTCGGGCGTGGCCGCGTAGTTACCGGCGCCGGAGGGCAGCATGCCCTGGTAGTCCACCGAGGTGAGGCTCTCGGCCGCCTTGACCAGGCCCTCCCGGGTGAGGTCACCGTCCTTCACGGCCTTCTCCAGGGCCGCCTTGAGCGGGTAGGACCACGCCCACCCGGCCGTGGCCCCGTCGTTGGGCGTGAAGGAGGCGCCCAGGGTCTCCCGCATGGCGGTGTGCCCGGGGGTGTTCGCCCCCCACGGCGCCCACGGTCCGGACTGGAGGTAGAGGGCTGTGAGCGCCGGCGCGGCCGCCGTGGCCATGAGCCCCGGGTTCCACGTCGGGCTGGTACCGATGAAGAGTCCCTTGTAGCCCCCGGCCGCGGCTTTGCCGACGATCTCCGCCATCTCGGCGGGGCCGGTGGTGATGATGACCAGATCGGGCTTGCCCTGCACGACGCGCCCGGTGGCCTCGGCCTGATTGTCCTTCCCGGGGGTGGTCGGCACGTCGGTGAAGGTCAGCTTGGAGCGCTCGGCGGCGATCTTGGCCCCGGCGGCGGCGTCACCGCCGTAGTCCCCGGGATAGTGGACCGCCATCACGCTCTTCACCTGCTTCTCGGTGACGGCGTAGTCGACCGCGTTCATGGTCTCCATGCAGTAATTGGTTCCGGATTCGAGGACCACCGGCTTGAAGGCCCACAGGGAGGTCCAGCTGGCGGGCGCGGACAGCACCTTCTCCGCCTCCAGGTCGGCGATGATGGCCTCCGTGGTCGGCGTGCCCAGGGTCTGGGCCAGGCCCACCACGTTCGCCTTGATCTCGTCGTACTTCTGCTTGTGGATGGTGGGGTTGTACTGGTTGTCCCGGATGTTGGCGGCCACGTTGATGTCGTAGTTCCCGATCCCGCCGTCCTTGTTGACCTTGTCCCAGAAGGCCTTCTGGGCGTTGGTGATGGGGACGGCGAGGGCGGCGAAGGGACCGACGGTCAGGTCAGAGATGGTGCCGAGGTAGATGCAGCCGTGCTCCTTGTTGACGGCGTCGGGGCAGGGCTCGGACGTGACCCCGACATCCGTGGCTATTTCGTCCCCGTTCTCGCCCCCGGTCGACACCTCGCCGCCGTCGTTGTCGTCGCCGCGGCAGGCGCCGGCGACGAGCGCTAGGGCGATGAGCAGTACCGCCGGTCCGGACCTTCGGAGCTTCATGCATCCTCCCTTTGCTGTACGGCCGCTCAATACGAGAACGGCCAACCCTTCCAGTAGTTGCGGAACCGGATCCACAGGCCGTAGAGGCCCCGTGGCTCGAAGACCAGAAACGCCACGATCAACACCCCGTAGAGGACCTGACGCAACTGGTCCACGGAGATGAACCCGTAGCCGGTCAGCAGATCGGCGAGCAGGGGAAAGTTCTGGGGGAGATCCTGGGTGAAGCGGGGGAGCAGGGTGATGAACAGAGCACCCAGGATCGACCCTGAGATCGTAGCCACGCCGCCGATGAGGACCATGGCTATGTATTCCACCGACAGCAGAAGGTTGTATCCCCCGGGCTCGATGACGCCGATGACGGTGGCCAGGAGGGCGCCGGCCACCCCGGCGTAGAACGAGGAGATCATGAAGGCGAGGGCCTTGGTCCGGACCAGATCCACCCCGATGGCCTCGGCGGCGATGTCCCGGTCCCGCACGGCGGCGAAGGCCCGGCCGATCTTGGAACGGGCCAGGTTGCGGCCGGCCGCGGCGGCGACGACGAGCAGCGCCAGCATGAGCACGTAGAGCTTCTGGGGCTCGGTGAAGTCCAAGCCCAGGAAGGTCCCCGCGGTGTCGAAGCGGTAGCCGAAGATCTCGGCTCGACCGGCGGCCCGCCCCACGCCGATGCCGCCGGTGATCTGGTCCGCCTCCCGGAAGATGTGGAGGCCCAGGAACACCAGCCCCAGCGTGACGACGGCCAGGTACAGGCCCCGCAGCCGGACGGCGGCGGGCGAGACGAGGAGGCCGGCCAGAGCGGCGACGATCCCCGACGCCGGCAGCCACACCAGCATGTCCAATCCGTAGCCGACGAGGCGCGAATCGTTGGGATCACCGTTGAGGGTGGCGGCCGTGAAGGCGCCGATGCCGAGGAAGAAGGCGTGGCCCAGCGAGACCTGCCCGGCGTAGCCGGTGACCAGGTTGAGGCCGATGGCGCCGATGGCGGCGGCGAAGGCGGTGGCCAGCAGGGAGAGGATGTCGTCGGTGAAGAAGAACGGCCCGAAGCAGCCGAAGGCGAGGATGGCGGCCACCCCCGACTTCTTGGCCGGGGTGTTGAGGAGCGCGGAGTCGGACTCGTAGGAGGTGTAGAGCTCGGGGCGGTGACGGAGCCGGCGGGTGGCCACGCTCATACCCGCTCGATCTTCGGGGGTGCCGAACAGCCCGTAGGGACGGATGAGCAGGACCACGAGCATGACCACATAGGGCGACACGATGTCGAAGTTGCTGCCCAGCCAGGGGAGGTGCTCGGCCTGGTAGCCGCCCATGAGCGCCTCGACGACGCCGATGAGCAGCCCACCGAGCACCGCCCCACCCACCGAGTCGAGGCCGCCCACGATGATGGCCGGAAGGGCCTTGAGGGCGACGGTCCAGGTTTCCTGGTTCACGGCGCTCCCGGCAGCCACGAAGGTGCCGGCCAGGGCGGCGAGCGCGCCGGCCAGGGCCCAGGACAAGGCGAAGACGGTGCCCACCGACACGCCGTGGGCCAGGGCCGTCTCCTGGTCGGCGGCCGTGGCCCGCATGGCCAGACCGGCCCTGGAGTACTTGAAGAAGGCGAAGAGGGCGGCGATCACCAGGGCGGTCGTGACCATCATGGCCAGGTGTCGCTGCTGGATGCGGATGTCGCCGATCGACAAGCTCCCGAGCTTCCAGGGGTCGCTGATGGAACGGACGTCGGCCCCCAGGAAGCGGTTGACGAACACCCGGATGGACACGTCGATGCCGATGGTGATGATGGCCACCACGAAGACCGGCTTGCCCACCATGGGACGCAGCGCCAGGCGCTCGATGACCAGGGCCACCACCGCTGTGCACCCCATGGCCAGGACCACCGACGAGGTAGAAGTTCCAGCCCTGCTCGGTGGCGAAGGCCACCACGAAGCTGGCGCCGGTGACCATGAGGGCGGGCTGGGCGAAGCTGATGATCCGCGTGGCCTTGTAGATGATGACGAAGCCCACGGCCAGTAGGGCGTAATAGGAGCCGTTCCCAAGGCCCTGCAGGACCAGCTCGACGAAGTGGGTCACGCCTTCTTCCCCCGGTACATCGACTCGACGAGGTCCTCGAACATGGTGGCGATGGCGGAGCGCTTCACCTTCTGGGTGGCGGTCAGCTCCCCGTCCTCGTGGTCGAGCTCCTTGGGCAGCATGCGGAAGGCCTTGATCGTCTCCACCTGGGCGAAGCGGGCGTTGACCTCGTCGATGACGCCCTGGACGAGCTTGAGCACGTCGGGCTTCTCGCCCAGGTCCCGGTAGGTCGTGTAGGTCACGTTCCGCCGCTGGGCCCAGTCCCCCACCGTGTCGGACTCGATCCCGATGAGGGCGGTCAGGTAGGCACGGCGGTCGCCGATGACCACGGCCTCCTTGATGTAGGGGGAGGCCTTGAGGGCGTTCTCGATCTCGCTGGGGGCGATGTTCTTGCCGCCGGCGGTGATGATGATGTCCTTGATCCGGTCGGTGATCTTGAGATGCGTGCCGTCGACCCACTCGCCGACGTCGCCGGTATGGAGCCACCCGTCGGACTCCACGGTGGAGGCGGTGGCCTCGGGGTTGCGCCAGTAGCCGGCGAAGACCCCCGGGTGGCGGGTGAGGATCTCACCTGTCGTGTCGTCGATCCGGACCTCGGTCTCGGGGTGGGCCTCCCCCACCGTCCCCACCTTGACCCGCCCCGGCCGGTTGGCGGTGGCCACCGCCGAGTTCTCCGTCATGCCGTACACCTCGTGCATGGGCACTCCGATGCCCATGAAGAACCGGATCAGCTCGGGGGCGATGGGAGCCGCACCGGTGGCGGCGTAGCGGCACTGCCGCATGCCGATCCGGTCCTGGAGGGCCCGGTAGAGGAACACCCAGCCGGCGGCGTAGCGGAGCCGGCTGCCGGCGGTGTGGCGGCCGCCGGTGCGCTCCAGGTCGGCGGCGATGCGCCGGGCGACGCCGGTCCACAGCTTGAAGTTCCAGCGCTTGAGACGGCTGGCGGAGGCGGCCCGGATGGTGATGCCGGCGTGGAGCTTCTCCCAGATGCGGGGAACGCCCAGGAAGATGGTGGGCTGGACCTCACGGAGGTTCTGGGGGACCGTTTCGATCGACTCGGCGAAGTTGACCACCGAGCCGGCCGCCAGGTTGAACCACACGGTGAAGATCCGCTCGGCCACGTGGCACAGCGGCAGGTAGGACAGGAGCATGTCCTTGGGCTGGGGCGGGGGCGAGCAGAACCCGCCTCCCTCCACCAGTGCCTTGATGGCGAACTCCACATTGGCCACATTGAGCATGGCCCCCTTGGGCGGCCCGGTGGTCCCCGACGTATAGATGAGGGTGGCGAGGTCGTCGGGGGCCGCCTGGGCCATCAGCCGGTCGAGCTCATCGGGATGTTCTTCGCGGTGCTGACGGCCGAGAGCGAGGAAGTCCTCCCAGGACATGAGGATCTCGTCGTCGTAGCGGCTGACCCCCCGGGGCTCGATGTAGACGATCCGCTGAAGGTCAGGGAGCTGGTCCCGCACCTCGAGCGCCTTGTCGACCTGTTCCTGGTCCTCGGCGATGAGGATCTTCGACCCCGAGTTCTCCAGCAGGTAGGCGACCTCGGGCGCCGGGTTGGTGGGGTACAGCCCCATGGTGACGCCCCGCACCGCGACGGCGGCCACGTCGGAGTAGACCCACTCGGGCCGGTTCTCGGAGTGGATGGCGACCCGGTCGCCTGGCTCGACGCCCAGGGCGAGCAGGGCGTGGGCGACGTTCTGGACCCGGTCCCAGTACGTCGCCCAGGTGATCTCCTGCCAGATCCCGAGATCCTTCTCCCGCAGTGCGACGCCGTCCGGCCGGCGCTGCGCCCAGTCGCGCAGGCGGGTGGCGATGGTGGTCGTGCGGGTCGCCGGCGCCGGCTCGAGCGTGGTGGTCACCCGTGCTCCTCTCCGAGATAGGCCCGGATGACGTCCGGGTTGGCCTGGACCGCCTCGGGGACGTCGCAGGCGATGGGGCGTCCGAAGTCGAGGACGAGCACCTTGTCGGCCAGGTCCATGACCAGGCCCATGTCGTGCTCCACGAGCACCATGGGGATGTCGAGCTCGTCGCGGATGTCGAGGATGAACCGGGCCATGTCCTCGGTCTCCTCCACGTTCATGCCCGCCACCGGCTCGTCGAGCAGCAGCAGCTTGGGCCCCAGGGCGAGGGCCCGGCCGAGCTCCACCCGCTTCTGGATGCCGTAGGGCAGGAGACCGACGGGCGACTTGCGGTACTGCTCGATCTCGAGGAAATCGATGATGTCCTCCACCACCGCCCGGTGGCGGGTCTCCTCCCGGCGGGCCCGGCCGACGTAGATCAGGGCCGACGGCACGCCGTAGCGCACCAGATGGTGGCGGCCCAGCATGAGGTTGTCGATGACCGTCAGGTTGGAGAACAGCTCGATGTTCTGGAAGGTGCGGGACATCCCCATCCCGGCGATGTGGTGGGGCTTGCGGCCGAGGATGGGCTGGCCGAGGAACAGGACGCGCCCCTGCTGGGGCCGGTAGATCCCCGACATCACGTTGAAGGTCGAGGTCTTCCCGGCGCCGTTGGGCCCGATGATGGCGAAGAGGTCCCGGGGTCCCACCTCGAAGGAGACCTCGGCGAGCGCCTTGACCCCGGCGAAGCTGAGGGACACGTCGTCGAAGACGAGGATGGGCTGGTCGAGGTCGAGTTTCTCGTGCTCCTCGGCCATCTCGGCGGCGAACACGTCGCTCATGACAGCCACCGCTTCCGGCGTTTGTAGTGCTTGACGTCCCGGAACGACTTGCCCGCCCCTTCCTCGCGCAGGCCGAGGTAGAACTCGCGGACGTCCTCGTCTTCGAGCAGCTCCCGGGCCGGCTTGCTCATGACCACCTTCCCGGTCTCCATGACATAGCCGTGCTCGGCGATGGACAGGGCCATGCTGGCGTTCTGCTCCACGAGTAGGACGGTCGTTCCCTGCTCGTTGATGGCCACGATGAGGTCCTTGATCTGGCCCACCAGTCGGGGGGCGAGCCCCAGGCTGGGCTCGTCGAGGAGCAGGTAGCGGGGGTTGGCCATGAGCGCCCGCCCGATGGCCAGCATCTGCTGCTCGCCGCCCGAGAGGTAGCCGGCCGTGTCGTGGCGGCGCTGCACCAGGATGGGGAAGAGGTCGTACATCTTCTCCAGGTTGGCCTTCATGTCGCCCCGGGCCAGGTGGGCGCCGAGGCGGAGGTTCTCCTCCACGGTGAACTCACCGAAGATGCGCCGTCCCTCCAGCACCTGGCTGATCCCCGAGGACACGATCTTGGCCGGGGGGCGCTCATGGATGGGCTTTCCGTCGAGGGTCACCTCACCTTTGGTGACCTCGCCCTCGTGGATGTCGAGCAGCCCGGTGATGGCTCGCAACAAGGTGGTCTTGCCGGCCCCGTTGGCGCCCAGGAGGGCCACGATGCGGCCTTCGGGGACCTCGAGGGAAACCCCCCGCAACACCAGGATGACGTCGTCGTAGACGACTTCGAGGTTGCGGACGGCGAGCACGGCCCAAGATCTTCGCGCGTGGAGTGGGACTTCCCTTGACCGCCCGACGAGGCCGACGCCATTTCCCCCCTCCACACCGGCAACGTTATGTAGTAAGGATGTGATGTTTCGCGGTCAGAACGAGGGGGGCAAAGGATGGACGAACACGCTCAGCTCAGCCGGCGGGACCTGCTCCGGCTCGGGGCGGTGATCGGGGGGGCGTTGGTCGCGGGGGGAGGCCTCGCCGGCTGCTCGGACGACGGCAACAAGAAAACCGCGGCGAGTCCAACGACCACGGACCAGGTTGGTGCAGAGACCAACCTCGCCCCGGTCTCGCACGTCAGCCTCAAGGACAGCGCGCCTCCGCTCGTCGATCGGGTGGCGGTGTGGTCACTGGTGGACAACGCGCATGACATCTTCCTCAAGAGCGCCACGGTCGGCGAAGGCCCTCTTCGGTGTGAGATCCAGCGCAACGGCCTCGGCCTCGGCCCGAGCCTCAAGAACCAACAGCTGAAGAGCGAATTCGGTCTCGGCTTCCACCTGGAGTCGACGCAGGGCGACCAGAAACGTAATTACCTCCTCGACTACGGCCTCTCGGAGACGGCCGGGCCCGACAACCTCGCGTTCCTCAAGATCGACCCGGCGAGCGTCGACGCTCTCATCCTCAGCCACGGGCACTACGACCACTTCGGCGGGCTCGTCCCACTCCTCGCCCGCCACCGCAAGGCGATGCGCAAGGACCTCGATCTCTACGTCGGCGGGGAAGACTCCTTCTGCTACCGCTGGTTCCCCGCACCGCAAGGCGCCCCGGAGACCGAGCGACAGGCCTTCGGAGTCCTCGACCGGCGCGATCTGGACAAGCAGAACGTGCGGGTCGTGATGGCCGAAGAGCCCATGGTCATCGGAGATCAGGCGTTCACGACCGGAGCGATACCCCGCACGACGTTCGAGACGGTCCAGCCCGCGGCCCAGATCGAGCTGGGCCAGCGGGACGGGGCCGGCTGCGACGCCTCCCACTTCACGCCCGCGGAACAGGCCGGCCAGATCGTCCCCGACCAGTTCTGGTTCGAGCATGCCACCTGCTTCAACGTCAAGGACCGGGGACTGGTGGTGATCTCCTCCTGCGGTCACGCCGGAATCGTCAACACCGTCAAGGCGGCTCAGGCCGCGTCTGGAGTGGACAAGGTCCACGCCGTCATCGGCGGTTTCCACCTCGCCCCTGCTCCCGAACCGGTCGTCGTCCAGACCGTGGAAGCCCTCAAGGCGATCAACCCCGACTACCTGATCCCGATGCACTGCAGCGGGAAAACCTTCACCCGCCTCGCGGATGCCGCAATGCCCGGAAAGATCATCCCGAACTCCACCGGCAGCCGGTTCATCTTCGGCGCCGCCGCCTGAGCAGGGCTGGAACCGCAGCGAGGAGGACCGGGAGGGAGCAACACCGGCCCTCCTCGTGCTAGCGGCTGTTTGCTATTCTACAACTATTAGTAAAGGACAAGCTATGGCCGACGTGGCGCCGGCTCGAGAGGCCGTCCTCAACGCCATGCGTGCGTTCGTCGGACTCGCCGCCCGCTCTCTGGCCGAGGTCAGCGACGACGTCAGCCTCACCCAGTACCGGGTCCTCGTCCTCCTCGAACATGGCCCCCAAGCCATGGGCCGTCTCGCCACCAGCCTGGGCGTCAAGCCGTCAACGGTGACGCGAATGTGCGACGTGCTCGTCGAGAAGCGCCTCATCCGACGGCAGCCGTCCCCGGACAACCGCCGTACCGTCTGTGCCGAGCTCACGGCCGGGGGTCGGAAGGTCGTCAGTCAGGTCTCGGCCCGGCGCGGCCGGCTCATCGACGCCGCCCTGGCCCGGATGACACCGGAGGCGCAAGACCGGTTCGCCCGGAGCCTGACCGAGTTCGCCGAAGCGGCGGGTGACCAGCCCGACCTCGCCTGGACCCTGGGCTGGTCCATCGACGCCTGAGCGCGGTAGGGGTAGGTTCCCCGGCCGTGAAGAGCTTCGAGCGCTGGGTTGCCCGCCGCTCCCCCTCGACCGGCCGGCTCCTCTCGTCGCCCTACGCCGTCGTCGGTACCGTCGCCTTGGTCTTCTACGCCTATTCCTGGCTCGTCCAGCCGGTACGCCCCGAGGTCGGTGCGATCTTCGACGAGCCGCCACCGATGGTGAACATGCTCCAGACAGGGGCCGCGACGACCGAGGCGAACGCTGCGCAGGTGGCCTACCAGATCAAGCGGTGGGGCTGGTATGGAGCGTGGTTTGACCAGTACCACTACGCACGGATGGCTCGATCGCTCGGACGCTTCGAGCTGCCGGGGCTCGAATGGGACCACGTGCGCAACGCACCGAAACCCGACGCAACGGCCCGGGAACCGGCCAGCTTCAGCTACGGCCTCGGCTACCCCGTGATCGGGGCAACGTTTTTCCTCCTCGGGTTTCGCGGCGATCCCTTCCTGGTCCCCAACGCCATCTTGCTCGTGCTGGCCGCATGCCTGACGCTGCGCCTGGCCCGGCACATCCTCGGTCAAGCCGCCTCGGTGGTCACGGTCCTCACCCTCGTGCTGGCCGCGCCGTTCACCCAGTACTTCGTCATCCCATGGGGCAACTCGCTCACCGTCGTCGCCGCGCTGGTGGCCCTCAACGTGATCATCGGTCGGCGCTGGACAACGGCTGAGGGGTTGGCCGTTGGCGCGCTCCTGTCCCTGGCCTATCTGGCCCGCTACCTTGACGCCGTCTGGATCGCCGCGCTGCTGGTCCCCTTTGCCATCAGAGACTGGCGACGGGCCCTGCGCTTCGGGCTGGTAGCGGGTGCGATGCTGCTCTGGGCCGTCGCCCTCTCGCTCGGGACGCATGCCGCCGTGTATGGCGACCCACTGACCATGCCCTACGACTTCATCCACCGCCCGCCCGGAGAATCGGCCTGGGCTCTGTCCAGGATCCCGGGTGGTGCCGTAGGCGTTTTCCTCAAAGGCGAGCGGACCAGCCCCATACGCGTCGAGCCCATCCTGCGGACCGCACCGTGGTTCGCACTGGCACCGATCGGTCTCGTACTTCTCGTTCGCCGCCGGCACGCGGCCATGACCCAACTCATGTGGGCTGCCCTGGTCGCTGGCGTTTCAACCGCGGCGTACCTGGCGTGGTTCGCGGGTGACGACGTCGGGCTCAAGTACTACAACATCCGCTTCTTCAGCCCCTGGTTCCCCCTCTACAGCGTCCTGGCGGCGGCCGCCGTCGAGGCCTTGCTGCGGCACTTCGGGCAACGCAATCCCGATCTGTCGTCTCCGGCTGCTACGGGTTGACCCACGCTGAACGGCGGTCCAGCCGAAGTGGTCGCGCAGAGGGGGCTTCCACCGAAGCGGAAACCCCCTCTGACCTGCGGCGATGGCCTAGATGTCGTAGTAGAGGTAGAACTCCCAAGGGTGAGGACGCAGGCGCACTTCATCGAGTTCCCGGGAGCGCTTGAAATCGATCCATGTGTCGATGACGTCCTGGGTGAACACTTCACCGGTGAGAAGGAACTTGTGGTCCCCCTCCAGGGCGTCGAGGACGGCGTCGAGCGAGCCGGGGACCTGGGGGACCTGGGCCAGCTCCTCGGGCGGTAGGTCGTAGAGGTCCTTGTCCAGCGGCTTGGGCGGCTCGATGCGGTTCTGGATCCCGTCGAGGCCGGCCATGAGCATGGCGGAGAAGGCAAGGTAGGGGTTGGCGGACGGGTCCGGGCAGCGGTACTCGAGCCGCTTGGCCTTGGGGCTCTTGGAGTAGAGCGGGATGCGGACGCAGGCCGAGCGGTTCCGCTGCGAATAGACAAGGTTGACGGGCGCCTCGTAGCCAGGGACGAGCCGCTTGTAGGAATTCGTCGTCGGGGCGGCAAACGCAAGGATGGCCGGGGTGTGCTTGAGCAGGCCGCCGATGTACCAGCGGGCCATGTCGGACAGCCCGGCGTAGCCGGTCTCGTCGAAGAACAGCGGCTCCCCCGCCTTCCACAGCGACTGGTGGACGTGCATGCCCGAGCCGTTGTCCTGGAAGATCGGCTTGGGCATGAACGTGACGGTCTTGCCCGCGGCCAGGGCCACGTTCTTGACGACGTACTTGTAGAGCATCACCTTGTCGGCCATGCGCAGCATGGAGTCGAAGCGCATGTCGATCTCGGCCTGGCCGGCGGTGCCCACCTCGTGGTGCTGGACCTCGATGTCGATCCCACAGGCCTCGAGCTGGCGGACCATCTCCGAGCGCAGGTCCTGGTAGTGGTCCATGGGGGGCACAGGGAAGTACCCCTCCTTGTAACGGGGCTTGTAGCCCTTGTTGCCGCCGTCCTCGACCGCCCCCGAATTCCACACACCCTCGACCGAGTCGATGAAGTGGTAGGCGGAGAACTGGTTCTGGTCGAAGCGCACCGAGTCGAAGATGTAGAACTCGGCCTCGGGGCCGAAGTAGGCGGTGTCGGCCAGACCGGTGCCCCGCAGGTAGTCCTCGGCCTTCTTGGCCACGTAGCGAGGGTCACGGCTGTACGACTCGCCGGTGACGGGGTCCCGCACAAAGCAGTTGATGTTGAGCGTCTTGTGGGTGCGGAACGGGTCGATCACCGCGGTGTTGGGGTCGGGGATCAGGAGCATGTCCGACTCCTGGATCTCCTGGAAGCCCCGGATCGACGATCCGTCGAAGCCATAGCCGTCCTCGAACGCCTCTTCACTCAGCTCGTGGGACGGCACGGAGAAGTGCTGCATGAGGCCGGGGAGGTCGCAGAAGCGGAAGTCGATTACCTCGACTCCCTGGTCCCGGACCAGGCCGACGATGTCACTCGGAGTACGTTGCTCCACCCTTCAACCTCCCTCATCAAGACCCCAACAAAGGCAGCGCAGCCTACGCGACAGGCCGCCGCAGCGTCGCCGCCAAGCTGGGCGCAGAGTGTCGGCGGGCGATTTCCCTTCCGTTTCCCGTCGATGAACGCTGCGTTAAACGGGCCGGTGCCGGCCCCTCGCAGACCGATTCGGGGCCGGGCCGGTGGCACACTGGGGCCCATGGAGCGCCAGCTTGAATACGTGCTGCGCACGGTTGAGGAGCGGAATGTCCGCTTCGTGCGCCTGTGGTTCACCGACGTGTCGGGCTTCCTCAAGTCCTTCGCCATCACCCCCGCCGAACTCGAGGACGCCCTCGAGGCGGGCATGGAGTTCGACGGGTCCTGCATCGAGGGATTCACCCGGATCCAGGAGTCCGACATGCTGGCCCGGCCCGACCCGGGCACCTTCGAGCTCGTGCATCTGCCGGGCGAGGAGACGCCGGTGGCCCGGATGTTCTGTGACATCCACCTGCCTTCGGGTGAGCCCTTCGACGGCGACCCGCGCTTCGTGCTCAAGCGGACGCTGGAGCGGGCGCGGGAGAAGGGCTTCACCTTCTACGTGGCCCCGGAGATGGAGTACTTCTACTTCCGGTCGGCGGACGGCACCGAGCCTCTCGACCACGCCAGCTACTTCGACCTCACTCCCTCCGATCTGGCCTCGGAATTGCGCAAGCAGACGATCCTGGCCCTGGAGGGCATGGGCATCCCGGTGCAGTACTCGCACCACGAGATCTCCCCGTCGCAGCAGGAGATCGACCTGCGCTACACCGACGCCCTGACCATGGCCGACAACATCCTCGCCTTCCGCACCGTGGTGAAGGAGGTGGCCCAGTCCCGGGGCGTGTACGCCACCTTCATGCCCAAGCCGGTGGCGGGCTGGAACGGGTCGGGGATGCACAGCCACCTCTCCCTCTTCGAGGGGGACGTGAACGCCTTCCACGATCCGGGCGACGAGTACGGCCTGTCCAAGGTGGGGAAATGCTTCGTGGCCGGCCTCCTCCAGCACGCCCGGGAGATCACCGCCATCACCAACCAGTGGGTGAACTCCTATAAGCGGCTCATCGCCGGCTATGAGGCCCCGGTCTACATCTGCTGGGCCCGCAACAACCGCTCCGCCCTGGTCCGGGTGCCGATCCCCCGGCGGGCGGACTCGGGGAGCAGGGTCGAGTACCGGGCCCCCGATCCAGCCTGCAACCCCTATCTGGCCTTCTCGCTCATGCTGGCCGCGGGGCTGAAGGGGATCGAGGAGGGCTACCCGCTGCCCCCGGAAGCCACCAACAACATCTTCGAGATGACACCCGAGGAGCGCCTGGCAGAGGGCATCTACAACCTGCCCAACTCGCTGGCCGAGGCCCTCGACGTCATGGAGAAGTCCGAGTTCGTGGCCGAGGTCCTGGGTGAGCATGTCTTCGACTACTTCATCCGCAACAAGCGCCTCGAATGGGCGGAGTACAAGTCCTATGTGACGCCATTCGAGCTCGACCGCTACCTAGGGGTGTTGTGAGGGGTGATCTGATGGGGGAACCGCTGCTCGTCTTCCCGGATCCGCCGCCGCCCCTGCTCATCCAGACGCTGGACCTGGCCGGGTACTCCTGGAAAGCGGCCGTCAACGCCTCGGTGGCCACGCAGTTGGAACCGGTCGACGGCTGGGTGGGAGCCGTGGTCAGCGCCGAGACGGACCCCGAAGGGGCGTTCGTCGTGTGCCGGTCGCTGCGACGCCGGGACGTGCCCGTCTCCCCCGTGCTGCTCCTGGTCTCGGGGACCCAACTGGCCGACCTCGAGTTCCGCGAGGACCTCTTCGACGACTTCTGCCTCACGCCGTTCCATCCCCGGGAGCTCGAGGCTCGGCTGCGGCTCCTGGCCTGGCGGGCGGGACGGGCCACCGGCCCGGAGGTGGTGGAGTACGGCGACCTGCTCATCAACCTGGAGACCTACCAGGCGGCGGTGGCCGGGCGACCCCTCGACCTCACCTACATGGAGCACGAGCTGCTCAAGTTCTTCGCCACCCACCCCGGCAAGGTCTTCACCCGGGAGACACTGCTGTCGAGGGTGTGGGGCTACGAGTACTACGGCGGCGCCCGCACCGTCGACGTCCACGTCCGCCGCCTGCGGGCCAAGCTGGGCGAGGACCACGCCGGCTGGATCCAGACCGTGCGATCCGTGGGCTATCGGTTCGGACAGTCCCGCTGGGGAGTCCCGAGCGAGAAGGGCTAACCCTCCGGCTGGTTCTCCGGATGGGGTTGGCGGCCGTCGGCGTCGAGGGCCGATCCGAGCAGGGCGCTCCAAGCCGCCCCGCCGGCGAAAAGTAGGAACGGCCCCACCACCAGCATCACCAACACCATCAACAACGGACCGGCCATACGACTGACGCTAGTGGTCTTTCAGGTTGCCCCAGGAACTCGCCCCTTCGGGTGAGAAGATGGATGTGATGTCAAAGGTGATGTCAGGTCTGGGGCTGGTAGACGAGCACTTCGATCTCGACCTTGGCGCCGAACGGCAGGGCGGCCACCCCGATGGTGGTCCGGGCCGGAAGGTGACCGGCGAAGGCGGCGGAGTAGGCCTCGTTCAGCACCGGGAAGTCGCCCATATCGGTGAGGAAGACGGTGGCCTTGGCCACGTCGGTGAGCGCCGCGCCGCAATCGCCCAGGACGGCGACGATGTTGGCCAAGACCTGGCGGACCTGGGCCTCGGCGCCCTCGGCCAGGGTGCCGGTGGCCGGGTCGAGACCGATCTGGCCCGCCATTACGATCCAGTCCCCGGCCCGCACCGCCGGGGAATACGGGAGGTTGAGGTTCGTCCCGGGCGCGCTCGGCGTGGGGACGGGCTCGATGGGCATCAGCGGCCTCCTCGGGGGCGGTGGTGAACACGGAGAAGAAGACGGTAGGCGCGTCAGCCAACGGGCTCGACCCCGGGCGGGCCGCCGCCCTGGCCGCCGACCTGGCTGCGGCCAAGGCCGAGGCGCAGGCCCAGTTGGAGGCAGCGCAGGCCACGCTGGCGGCCCTGGATGCCGCCCCTCCGTGCCCGCCCGTGCCCGCCATCGTGCCCGACGTGCTCCGCGACGCCGCCCGGGAGGTGGGGGCGGCGGAGGCCGAGGCGACGGAGAGCGAGAGGTTCGTCGCCGCCCTCCCCGCCGGCCCGGACGCCGAGGTTCTCGAGACGGCCGAGCAGGCGCTGGCCGACGCCAAGAGCGCCAGCGCCGACCTCCCGCCCGCCTGGAGGCGCACCGCCGGTGCCCTCATCAGCGCCGCCGGCATGGTCATCGTCATCGCCGCGCTGGGCTGGGACGCCTGGGTCTACCTGCTGCCCGCCGCCCTGGTGGTGGTGATCACCGCCGACCTGAGGGTGGCGGCCGCCGCCCACCGGGCGGCCTCGGCCCGGGCCACGGAGGCTTGGGCCGCCACCGGACTGGGCGGACCCGACGAGCTCCCGGGAGCCCAGGCCAAGGCCAAAACAGCCCTGGCCGCCCGGGCCCGTTCAGAGGCGGCCGCCCGGCGCCGCGACGAAGCCGCGGCTCACTGGGCCAAGCTGGGGGCGGGAACACCACCCGAGGAGGTCGAGACCCTCATCGAACGCCTCTCGACACGGGTCGAACCGGTCGTCGACCCCGAGGCGGAGCGGGCTCGGACCCTGGCCACCAAGCTGGTGGAGGACGCCCGGACGGAACTCGACCGGATCGAGCAAGAGTCCCGAGAGCTGGGCAGCTTCCTGTAGCCGGCCCGGACGGCCGGCGGCCCGCTCAGCCCTTCCGGGCGGCGGCGATGGCTTGGCGCAGGGCGGCGTAGTCCTCGTCGGGGATCTGCCGGAGGTTGCCCTGGAAGGCCAGGTTCCAGTGTTCGGCGGGCCATTTCTGCACGTAGGAGAGCCCGGGCGCCACGACCTCGGAGGGCACCCACTGCTCTTCCTCCAGAACCACGTCGGGCGAGATCTTCACCCGATAGGGATAGTCCTCGCCGGGCTTGGACTGCCAGATGGCCTCGTGGTCCTCGTACCCCTCGCTCTGGATCGTGACCGTGCCGCCGAAGGCCTGAACCCCGGAGAGGTAGTAGACGAGGCCATCACCGGGGCGCATCCGCTCGAGGACGTTTTTGCGCTGGCGCGCCTTGAAGCCCTGCACGGAGAACCCCAGATCCCGGGTGCGACCGAAGTTCTCGGGCGAGCCGGTAACGAGCCAGGCACTCAAAGGGGAGAAACCTACGAGAACGACTGACCGCAGCCGCAGGAACGCGTCGTGTTGGGGTTGTTGACCGTGAACCCCGCGCCCATCAGCCCTTCCTTGTAGTCCAGGGAGGCGCCGCTGAGGAAGCCCAGGCTGGCCGAGTCGACGACCACGTTGACCCCTTCACCGAAGGTGGCTTTCTGGTCGTCAGGGGTGATCTCCGAGTCGAAGAACATCTCGTAACTGAAGCCGGAGCATCCGCCGGGGCGGACGGCCACCCGCAGGGCGAGTTCCGTGTTGCCTTCAGCCTCGATGAGCTCCTTCACCTTGGCTGCTGCCGAATCGGTGAGGGTGATCACGCGTACTTCCTCCTTGAGGTGCCTCGAGATGGCTCTTCGGAACTTTCCAGACTACCCGGTGGCCACCGTAACGTTGCACGGGTCCGTGTCCCCCAACATCCGGAAATCCTCCACCATTCCCGGCCCGGAGGCGGCCACGACACCTTCGACGATCCCCCGGTGCAGATTGCAGACCAGGTCGGGGTAGGCCTCGGCCAGCTCCCGGAACGGACAGTGCAGAAAGTCGACACGGACCCGCGGCCCGTCGCCCCCGGGAGGTGACTCGACGGGGTCGAAACCCAGGCGGTCGAGCTCACCCATGAGTGCGGCCAGGCAGCCCTTCGCCTCCTGGCGGCGGACCACCGTCTCCTGGCCCCAGCGCCGTCCGAGCCCGGCGGCCCGAGCCCCGTCGGCGCCTTGGCTCTCGGCCAGGGCGGCCAGCAGGCCGGCGAGCAGCGTGTGGGCGGGAGGGTCAAGACCGAGTCCCGGCGCCCCGGCGGCGAGGGAGTAGCGCAGCTGAGGCCGGCCCACGGTGCCCCGGTGGACCGTCTCGACCTCCACCAGACCGGCGTCGCGCATCCGGTCCAGATGGGGGCGCACGGTGTTGGGATGGAGCCCGATCCGCTCGGCCAACTCGCCGGCCGAACAGGGCGACGGAGACAGGCCCAGCTCGCGGTAGATGGCGAAGCGGGTGTCGTCCCCGAGTGCCTTGTAGACCGTTAACGCATCCATCTCTGATTGACCGTACCCTCAACGTGGGCATATTTTCAAGGTCACTACCGGTTTAATGAGGCGAGATGAACGCAGAACGGCCCACTCCTGAAGAGGTCTGGCGGATGCTCGAGGCGGTGCTCGACCCCGAGCTGCACGCCAGCATCGTCGATCTCGGCATGGTCAAGGACGTCGACGTGGACGAGGACGGGGTGGTCGGGGTGGAGATCGCCCTGACCATCGCCGGCTGTCCCATGCGGGCCCAGATCCGCAACGACGTCGAGGCGCGCCTGCGGGGCCTGCCCGGTATCGCCGGCGTCGAGGTCCGCATGGGCGAGATGAACGCCCAGGAGCGCTCGGACCTGATGGGTCGCGCCCGGAAGAAGGCCCAGGAGCGCGCCCCGGAGACCGAGATTCCTCTCACCGCCCGGATCCTGGCCGTGGCCAGCGGCAAGGGCGGCGTGGGGAAGTCGTCGGTGACGGTCAATCTGGCCGCCGCCCTGGCCGCCCAGGGCCACACCGTCGGCGTCCTCGATGCCGACATCTGGGGCTTTTCCGTCCCCCGCATGCTCGGCGTCTCGGGCCGCCTGGGCGGCGCCGAGGGCAAGATCCACCCCAACGAGATCCCGGTGGCGGGCCTGCGCCCCGGCTCGACGGGCGGTCTCCTCAAGGTCGTGTCCATGGGGTTCCTGGTCGAGGACGAGGGCACCGCCCTCATGTGGCGGGGATTGGTGCTCACCAAGGCCCTGGAACAGTTCCTGACTGATGTCCGCTGGGGCGATATCGACTACATGCTGGTGGACATGCCCCCCGGCACGGGGGACATCCAGATGGGGCTGTCCCGGCTGTTGCCTCGGGCCGAGATGCTGGTGGTGACCACCCCGGCGCTGGCCGCCCAGAAGGTCGCCTCCCGGGTGGCCGACATGGCCCGCCGGTCCTACCTCAAGGTGGTGGGCGTGGTGGAGAACATGAGCGCCTTCACCTGCGCCCACGGCGAGGAGTACCCGCTGTTCGGCACGGGGGGCGGCGAAGCCCTCGCCGCCGAGATCGGCGTACCGCTCCTGGCCCGGATCCCGCTCGAACCCGGCGTGGCCGCAGGCGGGGACCGGGGCGTGCCCCTGGCGCTGGAACAGCCCGACAGCCCCGCGGGCCGGCCCTTCCACGAACTGGCCCACCTCCTGGCCACCGAACTCATGCCACCGGTCGAGATGTCGGGGTGCACGGCCCGGATCTTCGCCGCCGCCGAAGCCAATCTGGCCGCGGTGGACGCGGCCAAGGCGGGCGAAGCAACTCCCTAGCGGGAGCTAGCGCCGCTTCTTCTTCTTGCCCTTCCCTTTGGGATGGGGGAAGCGCCCCAGCAGGCTGCGGCTTTTGCTCCGCTGCTCGTCGAGGCGCTTGAACTCCTCGAGGACGTCGGGCCCGACGGCGTTGACGATGTCCTCGGCGTGATCGAGGAGCGCAGCCGTGTCCTCGCCCAGGGGCGGCTCGGGCGGGTCGGCCTGACGGTTGAGCCCGCCCCAGTTCCAGCCCGCGTCGACGAGCCGGAAGGCAAAGGCGGGGCAGTCGTCCGGGCAGCGCCACGGCGCCTCCGGAGCCAGGTCGAGGTTGCACTTGCGCACCGACTCACCGGTGGCGTAGGTGCGGCTCTCGTAGTGCTTGCACTCGGTTCGCATGGGCACGGAACCATGGTAAGGCAACGTTCTGGCCGTCGGTGCGCCACCTCCCCTTTCCGCCCGATTCGTACCCTTGCTCACCCCTCGGAGGGCCGGACGGCGACGATCGGCCCGGGCCCGAGGCCGATCTGGAGGGCGCCCGACCCGTCGGCGTAGCCGCGGGCCATGGCCGGGGTGGTGAAGGGCATGGCCAGGTGGCCGTGACGGTCGAGGGCGATGCACCCGCCGGTACCACCCGCCGCCCGAACCAGGTCGAGAGCCTGCCGGCAGGCCGCTTCGAGCGGCTGGCCCCCCAGACGGACGCGGACGTCCACCTCGTGGGCGAAGGCCACCCGCAGGAAAGCCTCGCCTTCGCCGGTGGCGGACACGGCGCAGGTGCCGTCGTCGGCCCAGAGGCCGGCGCCGGGGACGGGCGAGTCCCCCACCCGGCCGGGTAACTGGCCCTGGCGGCCCCCGGTGGAGGTGGCGGCGGCCAGGTGTCCGTGGGCGTCGAGGGCCACGGCTCCCACCGTCCCCGGGGAGGGCGCACCGTCCAGGGCGCCCGGGGCGACATCGGTGTCGACGAACCACTCGTCGGGGGCGAAGTCGAGGCCGGCGGCCCGGGCGAAGGCGGCCGCGCCCTCACCCGTCAGGAGCACATGGCGGCCGTCGTCGTGGACGGCACGGGCCGCGGCTACGGGATGGCGCATCCCCCGGAGGGCGGCCACCCCCCCGACCCCCCGACCGGCGCCATCGGCCACCGCGGCATCCATCTCCACCGTGCCCGCCGCCGTCCGGACCGAACCCCGCCCGGCGTTGAAGTCGCCGTCGGCCTCCAGCACCTGCACGGCGGCCACCACCGCATCGAGGGCGGCACTCCCGGCTTCCAGGAGCCGGAAACCGGCCTCCAGGCTCCGGACCAGGGCCGCGATCCGGGCCAGGTCACGGTCCGCCGGCCGGGGATCGCCCGCACCGCCGTGGACGGCGATCAGCACGCCAACCCTCCGAGTTCACCGCGCTGGCACAGGCCCTCTGGATTCACCTCGCTCACACTGCAGGGCCTGGGCTCATGCCCGCAACTGATCGTCCACCTCCGCGGGTAGCTCCACCCGGCGGAACCAGCGCCACAGCACCAGGTCGTAGGCGCCCTTCACGACGCCGGCGATGAGGAACGGAGCACCGAGGGAGACCGCCTGGCTGGCGCCGGCCAGGACGGGCCCGGCCGGCCGGACCACGGCCCGGGCGGTGTTGGTCCACGCCGCCGCCGCCGTGCGCTCCGCCGGATCGACGAGTGCCATGACGTAGACCTGGCGGGTGGGAACGTCCATCTGGGACAACGTCACCCGCAGGAGGAGCAGGGTCACCGCCACCCCCAGGCTGGGGGCGAAGGCCATGGCGGCCAGGGCCACGTTCGACGGCAGATGGGTGAAGACCATGGTGGGCAGGAGACCGCAGCGCTCGGCCAGGCGCGGGGGCAAGCAGCATGGAGGCGGTCTGGAGAATCCCCACGGCGAAGAAGACGACGCCGAGGAAACCGATGGAGGCGCCGAAGCGGACGGTCAGCCAGTAGGCGATGAAGGACTGCACGACGAAGCCGCCACCGAAGGAGTCGACCGCGAACAGGCCGGCCAGACGGCGCACCTGAGGGCGGCTGGAACCGAGCGGCGTGGAAGCGCGGGGCCGGCTCCGGCCGTCGACCTCCACGGCCGGTGAGAGCCGGACGGCAACGGCGGCGCCGGCGGCGGCCACGGGAACGAAGATGAGGAAGGCCCGCTCGTCGCCGGGCGCATGCGCCCAGACGTCGCGCAGCGGACCGAGGCCACCTGCGGCCAGCGCCCCCAGCGCACCCGCGGCGGTGGCCACGGCGTTGTAGGCGCCGAAGGTGCGCAGGCGGACCCGGCCGGCCTGGTCCGTGGCCAGCATGGCCTGCTCCAGCGACGTGAACGGGCCCGACTCCACCACCTCGGTGGACAGCGCCCCGATCAGGGCCACCCCGGCCAGCAACCACCAGCTGTCAGAGAGGGCGAAGACGACACCGGACAGTCCCAGCGCCAGGTACAGGACGAGATAGCACCGCCGGCGCCCGACGTGGTCACCGAAGCGTCCGACCAGCAGCGAGGCGACGACGGTTCCCGTCAGGACGGCGGCGAGGACCACACCGGCCTGGCGGGAGGAGAACCCCCGCCGCTCGAGGGTGGCACCGAGGAGCACCGCTCCCAGTCCGTAAGCGAAGGCCCGCAGCCCCTGGGCGCTGAGAATCAGGCGGGTGTCGGTGGACAGGCCCGTGACACTAACGACCCGGGCTTGTCCCCCGTCAAGGACGCGTCAAGATCGCGGCCGCCGGGGACAAGATCGCGTGAAGGCCGTTCTCAACCGCCGGTGCGACCCGTACAACCGGGTCATGAGACGGCAACGGGATTCCGCTACGCAGATCATCGTCGCCCTCGGTGCCCTCGCCCCCATAGGGGTGGCGATGGCGCTGGTGGGGGCGAGGGATGCGATCGACAACGCCAACATCGCGCTCATCCTCACGGCCGTGGTGGTGGCCGCCGGCGCCATCGGAGGCCGGGCCGCGGGGGCGATGGCCGCCATTTCCGCCGCGCTGTCCTTCGTGTTCTTCCATACGCGGCCGTACCTGTCGCTCACCATCGATTCCCGGGACGACGTGGAGACGACGGTTCTCCTGCTCCTCGTCGGCCTCACGGTCGGACAGCTGGCCCGCCGGGCCCACCTGGCCAAGGCCGAGGTGGCCGCCGGGCGCAGCGAGCTGAGCCGCATCCACCGGCTGGCCGGACTGGTGGCCCGGGGTTCGGCCAGCGCCGAGGTCATCGAGACCGCCCAGAAGGAGCTCACCGAACTGCTCGGCCTGCAGGAGTGCCGGTTCGAGGCGGCGCCCTTCGAGAACGTGGTCGAAGCCCCCACCCTCGAGCGTCAGGGGATGATCTCGGGAAGCCGCTACCGGGCCACCCGTCAAGGCGACCTGGAGCTGGAGCTGTCATCAAGCGGGGTCATCCTGCCCGTGCTGGCCCGGGGCCAGCTCGTGGGCCGGTTCCTGCTCGAGCCGTACCCGGGCGCGGGCGCCTCGCTGGAGGAGCGGATCGTGGCCGTCGCCCTCGCCGACCAGGTCGGCGCTTCACTGGCCCTCGCTCCGCCGTCTGTCGCCACCCGATGAGGGCGCCGAAAGCACGCCTTGGGTGACGGCGGCTGGCGACGGGCCTTCCGGAGCCGGGCCGGGACCCGGGAGGAACGCGAGCGCCTCCGGAAGGAGGCCGACCGGGCCCACGTGCTGGCCGAAGCCAACCAGCTGCGCAGCGCGTTGCTCCAGGCCGTCTCCCATGATCTGCGCACGCCGCTGGCCCTCATCAAGGCTTCGGTCTCGAGCCTGTGCCAGCCCGACATCGAATGGCCGCCGGAGGAACGGGCCGATTTCCTGGCCACCATCAGCCAGGAGACGGACCGGCTGGCGAGTCTGGTAGAGAACCTGCTGGCCATGAGCCGGCTCCAGGCCGGGGTCCTCCAGGCGACGCTGCGCCCCGTCGGTCTCGAAGAGGTCGTCCCGGCCGCCCTGGCCAACCTGGGCTCCCGGGGGGGCGTGATCGAGAGCGGCGTGACCGAGACGCTCCCCCTGGTCCTGGCCGACGTCTCGCTGCTCGAGCGGGCGCTGACCAACGTTCTCGACAACGCCCTCCGCTGGTCACCACCCGGGGCCAGCGTCCGCCTGGAGGCGGAGGTCTCTGGCCCTCACGTGGACCTGCGCGTCGTGGATCAGGGTCCCGGCATCTCCCGACAAACTCGAGACCTCGTGTTCCAACCCTTCCAGCGCCTGGGGGACACGGAGACAGACAGCGGCGTGGGCCTCGGCCTGGCGGTGGCCCGCGGTTTCGTCCAGGCCATGGGCGGAACCATCGGGCTCCACGACACCGCCGGAGGGGGAACCACAGTCGTCGTCAGCCTCCATACCGCTGGGGCAGGAATGCGTACACCAGGATGAAGATGGCCAGCCGACTGCGGTGTTCGCCGGCCGTGCCTTCCGCCATCAAGCCTGCACGCGTCATTCGACGTGGTACGGCACCGATATGACGATCGTCCCGCGCCGGAAGAGCAGTCGACCTTTGAGGAGCAGCGCGCTCTGGTTGTGGAAGAGATGCTCCCACCAGCGGGTGACGACGAACTCGGGGATCAGGACGGCGACGATGTCGTTTTCCCAGCGGTCCTCGATGTCGTCCAGGAAGTTGAGCACGGGCCGGGTGAGCTCGCGGTAGGGCGAGTAGACGAATTCGAGCGGCACGTCGATGTGGTACTCCTCCCACTGGTGTTCGAGACGTTCCTGTTCCTCTTCCTCCGCGACCACGCTGACGGCGAGCAGGCGATTCGGGGCGAGGGATTTGGCGTAAGCGAGTGCTTGCAGGACGCCGTAGTGGACGCTCCCGACGAGGACCACCACGGTGTGGTTCATCCTCGGCGGGCGCCAGTCGGTGGGCGTGGCCAGAGCCGCCCCGATGCGGTCGTAGTGGCGTTTGACGCCCTTGAAGAAGGCGATGATGAGTGGGATCACGACAATCGGAACCCAAGCACCCACGGCGAACTTCGTGACGCCGACGATGAGGAGGACCAGGAGGGTGGCGCAGGCCCCAACGGCGTTGATGGTCAGGCCCTTGCGCCAGCCCGGTTCCCGGAGGCGTTGGTGGTGCCGCACCATTCCGGCCTGGCTGAGCGTGAAGGAGGTGAACACGCCGACGGCATACAGGGGGATGAGGGCGTTGGTGATGCCCCCGAAAGCGACGATGAGACCGGCCGACGCGCCGGCCAGGAAGAGGATGCCGTTGGAAAACACCAGCCGGTCGCCCCGGTTGGCGAACTGCCGGGGGAGATACCCGTCGCGGGCGATGATCGACGAAAGACGGGGAAAGTCGGCATAGGCGGTGTTGGCCGCCAGGATCAGGATGGCAGCGGTGGCGAACTGCAGCACCACGTAGATGAGGTTGTCGTCGCCGAAGACCACCCGGCCCATCTGTGAGATCACCGTCTCTTCATGGCTGGGGTAGGGCTGGAGCCGGTGGGCGAGGACTGACACACCGACGAAGAGCGATCCGAGCAGGCCGCCCATCACGGTCAAGGTGATGGCGGCGTTGTGCGACTCGGGGCGGCGAAAGGCCGGCACCCCGTTGGAGATCGCCTCGACACCGGTGAGGGCCACCGCTCCGGACGAGAAGCCCCGCAGGATCAGGAAGAGACCGAGGGTTCCTCCCGCTTGGCGCATGCCTTCGAACCGCTCGGCGTCGAAAGGCACGGTGTCGACGTCACCCAGGTAGGACCGCGCCAGGCCAACGATGATGAGGGTGGCGAGCGACACCACGTAGATGTAGGTGGGTGCGGCGAAGAGGCGCCCCGACTCTTTGAGGCCCCGCAGGTTCGCCACCGTGAGGACCCCGAGGAAAGCGAGGCCCAAGCCCACCCGGTGTTCTGCCAGGTGCCGGAAGGAGGGGAGGGAGATGACGGCGGCCACACCGGCGGAGATGGACACGGCCACCGTCAGCACATAGTCCACGAGCAAGGATGCCCCGGCCACCAGCGAGGGGTACTCGCCGAGGTTCTCGCGGCTGACGATGTACGAGCCGCCCCCGCTGGGGTAGGCGAACAGGGTTTGGCGGTAGGACGTCACCACGATCGCCAGGAGGATCGCCACCGCGACCGACAATGGGATGAGCTGGGAGAGCCCCAGCGCCAGGCTGGAAGCCCCGAGCGCGGTGACGAAGAGGATCTCCTCGGTGGCGTAGGCGGTGGACGAGATGGCGTCGGACGAGAAGGTGGAGAGAGCGATGACCTTGGGCAGGCGCTGGTGCTCCTGCTCGGCCGTGGCCAGCGGACGTCCGACCAGGAGCCGCTTCAGGACGGAGTAGACGGGTGGCGTCCGGTCGCGGGCCGCGGCGGCTTTCCCGTTCTGCTGGGGCCCGGGTCGCGTCGAGGTCCGGCCCTGGTCGCTCACGGCTCCGGGGATACCCCAGCGGAGGCCCGGGAGCCGAACGTCTTAACGCGTTCTTATCGCCCGGTCCGACGATCTGGTTCGAATCGGTAGCCCATGCCCGGTTCGGTGATGAAGTAGCGGGGCTGGGACGGTTCAGGTTCGAGCTTGCGGCGGATGTGGGCGAAGTGGACGCGCAGGTAGTTGGTCTCCCTTCCGTACTGGGGTCCCCAGACCTCCTCCAGCAGCTGGCGGGCGGTCACGAGCTTGCCGGCGTTGCGGGCCAGGATCTCCACCAGGTGCCACTCGATAGGGGTGAGCCGGGCGTCGCCGTCGGCGGTGCTGACGCGCTTGGCGGCCAGATCGATGTGGAAATCAGCGGTTTCCACCACGGGCGCTTCCAGCACGGGCGTGGACCGGCGGAGGGCGGCCCGCAGCCGGGCCAGGAGCTCGTCCATGTCGAACGGTTTGGTCACGTAGTCGTCCGCGCCGGCGTCGAGGGCGGCCACCTTGTCGGCCTGCGCTTCGCGGGCGGACAGGATGAGAATGGGCACGGTGCTCCAGCCCCGAAGGCCCTCAATCACCTCCAGGCCGCTCATCCCCGGCAGGCCGAGGTCGAGGATGACCACGTCGGGTGGGTGGCGAGAGGCGAGCTCCAACGCCGCTTCGCCGGTGGTTGCGAGGTCCACTTCGTAACCTCGAGCCCGCAGGTTGGTGGCCAGAGCCCGCAGGATCGGCGGCTCGTCGTCGACGGCGAGAACCCGGGGACCTGACGAGAAACGTGTCCCTCGATTGCCCGGTTCGGGAGGTGTCGCCGTATTCACTGCGCGACCGGGAGGCTGATGACGAAGGTCGTGCCGCCTCCGGCGGTGTCGTCGATCTCGATCGTGCCACCCATGGCGTTGACGAAGCCTCGGGCGACGGCGAGTCCCAGCCCGACCCCGCTGCCTGCGTGATCGTCGCCACTGCGCTGGAACGGCTGGAAAACCCGCTCACGGTCGGGACGGGCGATCCCGACCCCCTGGTCGATGACGCGCACGTCGACGAGACCCGAGAACGCGCCCGCTTCGACCCGCACCCGGCGCCCCGGCGGGGTGAAACGAACGGCGTTGTCGATCAGGTTCGCTAGGGTCCGCTCCAGGAGGGCGGCATCCGCCCGGACCGGGGGGAGGGTCTCGTCCAGCTCCGCGTCCACTGCTTCGGCGCGCCGGCCCAGACTGGCGAGAGCGGCGGGAACCACCTCCTCGAGGCCGACGGCCTCCAGGAAGGGCTGGAGGGCACCGGCCTGGATGCGGCTCATGTCCAGGAGATTGGTGACGAGGGCGATGAGCCGGTCGGTCTCCTCGGTGATGGTCCTCAGGAACTCTTTCGTCTCTTCCGCCGACCAGGCCACATCGTCCTGGGAGAGGCTGCTGGCCGACACCTTGATGCCGGCAAGGGGAGTGCGCAGGTCGTGGGAGACCGCTTGGAGGAGGGCGGAGCGCAGTTCGTTGGCTTCCGCCAACTGGTGGGCCAGCAGGGCCTGGGCCCGCAGCCGGCGCCGCTCGCGGGCGGCGGCCAGCTGGGACGCGAAGGCGTTGAGCACGAAGCGGTCTCCGGTCGCGATACCGGCACCGACCAGAGCCAGCACCCCGTCGGGGGGCAGCTCCTCGACCAGGTCGGCGTCCTCGGGGCGGCTGGGGGCAGCCGCCCCCGCGGTCGCCTCGACTAACCAGGAGCCGCTCTCGGAGCGGAGCACGGCGGCTCCTTCAAGCCCGAGGACCTCGCTCAGGTGGCCGAGGAGCGAGGGGAGCGGGTCGTCCTCACTGGTGGTGGCTGCGAGTCTGGCGAGGGTTTGGGCCTCGGCCCGGGCCCTCGCCGCGTCGATGCTCCGGCGGGCGGCGGCGTCCACGAAGTGGCTGACGATGGCGGCCACGCCCAAAAAGACGGCGAGGGCGGCGGCGTGCTCTGCTTCGGCGATCGTCCACCGGTGGAAGGGGGGCGTGAAGTACCAGTTGGCGCACAGGAACCCCCCCACGGCGGCGAGGAACGCAGGGCGGCTTCCCCCGACGGAGGCGGTGGTCACCACCAGCGCCAGGAACAGCACGAGCACGGTCGGCAAGGCCACGGATCCTCGGAGCTGGGCCAGCGCCAAGGTGAGGAGGGGGACGCCTCCGGCGGCCAGGAACCAGCCCAGGGCGCGCCGCCGGGGCGGGAGCGGCGAGTAGGCGCGGCGGCGGCGGGCCGTGGGCTGGCGGGGCTGATCCAGCTTGGCGTGGGAGATGACGTGGAGGTCGATGGACCCCGAGAGGTGCACCACGCGGTTGATCACGGACCCCCTCGTGATCACCGCCCACCGGGACTGGCGGCTGGATCCCAAGACCAGCTGGGTGGCGTTCGCCGACCGGGCGAAGTCGACCAGGGCGACAGCCACGTCGGCGCCGACCGTCTCGTGGTACTGGCCGCCCATCTCCTCCAGCAGCCGACGGTGCTTCTCGAGCAGCCCGCTGGGGGGGCCGGCCAGCCCATCGTCCGTGGTGACGTGGACGCCGACCAGTTCACCGTGGGCCCGGCGGGCGATGCGAGCCGCCCGCCGGATGAGCGACTCGGTGCCGGGGGCGCCGGTGACGGCGACCACGACCCGTTCCCGGGTCTCCCACGGGTCGGTGATGCCGTGGCGTTCGCGGTACTGCTCGAGGCCCACATCGACCTGGTCGGCGACCCACAGCAGGGCGAGCTCCCGGAGGGCGCCGAGGTTGCCGGGCCGGAAGTAGTTGGCCAGAGCGGCGTCGATCTTCTCCGCGGCGTAGACGTTGCCATGGGCAAGGCGGCGCCGAAGCGCCTCGGTCGTCATGTCGACCAACTCGACCTGCTCGGCTTGGCGGACGATCTCGTCGGGGACGGTCTCGCGCTGCCGGGTCCCGGTGATGCGCTCCACCACGTCGTTGAGTGACTCGAGATGCTGGATGTTGACGGTCGAGATGACGCTGATGCCGGCGTCGAGAAGCTCTTCGACGTCCTGCCAGCGCTTCTCGTTTCGGGAGCCCGGGACGTTGGTGTGGGCCAGTTCGTCGACGAGGGCGACTTCGGGGCGGCGGCGGAGGATCGCGTCGACGTCCATCTCCTCGAACTCGGCACCCCGGTATTCCATCCGCTTGCGGGGAATGACCTCCAGGTCGCGGATCTGGGCCATGGTGTTCGTCCTGCCGTAGGTCTCGACGAAGCCGACTACGACAGCGGTGCCACGCTCCTTGCGACGCCAACCCTCGTTGAGCATGGCGTAGGTCTTCCCCACCCCCGGGGCGGCGCCGAGATAGATGCGCAGTGTGCCCCGGCGGGACACGGCCGTTCCTCCCGGCGTGCTCTCCGGTGTGGTCCGAGGGTTCACACCTCCATGCTCCCGCACACCACCGGGATCCGGCTGCTGCAGGTCAGTTCGACGTGTCGAGATCATCCAGGGCCAGGTTCAACTCGAGAACGTTCACCCCCGGCTCACCGAGGAAACCCAGGGCTCGGCGGTCAGTTTGATCCTCCAGCAGGACCAGGATCTGCTCGGCGGCCAGGTGGCGAACCCGGGCCACCCGCGGGGCCTGGAGCCGGGCGTTGGCCGGCGAGATGTGGGGGTCGAGACCCGAGGCAGAGGCGGTCACGGCATCGACCGGCACCGGAACGTCCGCCGGGATCCCGTTGTCCCGGCGGTAGGCGGCGACCCGCACGGCGACCGCATCGATGAACGCCTCGTTGGTGGGGCCCAGGTTGGAGCCGGAGCTGGCTGAGGCGTCGTAGCCGTCTCCGGCCGCCGAGGGGCGGGGGTGGAAGTAGCGAGCGGCCGTGAAGGGCTGGCCGATGAGGGAGGAGCCCACCACCTTCCCGTCCCGCCGGATGAGGCTGCCGCCGGCCTGGTCGGCGAAGAGCAGCCGGGCGGCGCCGGTCACCGCCGCCGGGTAGGCGACACCGGTGATCACGGTGAAGACCACCACCATGAGGACGGCGGGGATGAGCTGGCGGCGCAGCATCACGACAGCCCCAGCGTGGAGAGGAGCAGGTCGATGACCTTGATGCCGGCGAAGGGCGTGACGAGGCCGCCCAAGCCGTAGATCAGCAGGTTGCGCTGCAGCATCGCCTGGGCGCTCTCGGCCCGGAACCGCACCCCCCGCAGCGCCAGGGGAATGAGGGCCACGATCACCAGGGCGTTGAAGACGACGGCGGAGAGGATGGCGGAGCGGGGCGAGTCGAGGTGCATCACGTTGAGCCGGTCGAGAACCGGGAACACCCCCATGAACATGGCCGGGATGATGGCGAAGTACTTGGCCACATCGTTGGCGATCGAGAAGGTGGTCAGTGCGCCGCGCGTGATGAGCAGCTGCTTTCCGATCTCGACGATCTCGATGAGCTTCGTAGGGTCGGAGTCGAGGTCGACCATGTTCCCTGCCTCCTTGGCCGCCTGGGTGCCGGTGTTCATGGCCACTCCCACGTCGGCCTGGGCAAGAGCGGGGGCATCGTTGGTCCCGTCCCCGGTCATGGCTACGAGCCGCCCGCCTGCCTGCTCGCGGCGGATGAGCGCCATCTTGTCCTCGGGGGTGGCTTCGGCGAGGAAGTCGTCCACCCCCGCCTCGGCGGCGATGGCCCTCGCCGTGAGCGGATTGTCGCCCGTGATCATGACCGTGCGGATCCCCATCGACCGCAGCCGGAGGAAGCGCTCCGGCATGCCCTCCTTGACGATGTCCTTCAGCTGGATGACGCCGAGGACGCGGGTCATGGCGGCCCGCCCATCCCGCTCTGCGACCACGAGCGGAGTGCCACCATCGACAGCCACACCCTGGGCGAGGGTGTCCATTGCTTCGGGCACCGCCCCCCCGTGCTCGATGACCCACCGGCGCACCGCGTCGGAGGCGCCCTTGCGGATGCCGGTGCCGTTGAGGTCGACACCGCTCATGCGGGTCTGGGCGGTGAAGGGCACGAGAGCGGCTCCTTCACGTGGGCACCCGGACAGGCCGTAGCGGTCCCGGGCCAGCGTCACGATCGACCGGCCCTCGGGGGTCTCGTCCGCCAGGCTGGAGAGCAGCGCGGCCTCAGCCAGCTCGAGCTCGAGCACGCCGGGTACCGGAAGGAAGGCGGCCGCCTGGCGGTTCCCCAGCGTGACCGTCCCCGTCTTGTCGAGCAGCAGCGTCTGGACGTCGCCGGCCGCCTCCACCGCCCGCCCCGACATGGCCAGCACGTTGCGCTGCACCAGGCGGTCCATGCCGGCGATGCCGATGGCCGATAACAGCGCCCCGATCGTGGTGGGGATGAGGCAGACGAGCAGGGCGACGAGAACCACCACATCCTGTTCCGCCGCCGAGTAGATGGCGAAGGGCTGGAGGGTCACGACGGCCAGCAGGAAGATCACGGTCAGGCCGGCCAGCAGGATGTTGAGTGCGATCTCGTTGGGCGTCTTCTGGCGATCCGCCCCTTCGACGAGGGCGATCATCCGGTCGAGAAATGTCTCGCCCGTCCGGGCGGTGATCCGCACCACGATCTCGTCGGAGAGGACCCGGGTGCCGCCGGTGACGGCGCACCGGTCCCCGCCCGACTCCCGGATCACCGGCGCCGACTCGCCCGTGATGGCGGACTCGTCGACGCTGGCGATCCCGGCGACGACGTCACCGTCGCCGGGGATGACCTCCCCGGCGGCTACGACGCACTCGTCGCCGACGCTCAGGTCTGTGCTGGGGCACTCCTCGATACTCCCGTCGGGCCGGCGGCGGCGGGCGACGGTCTCCGAACGGGTCTTGCGCAGCGTCGCCGCCTGAGCCTTGCCCCGGCCCTCGGCCATCGCCTCGGCGAAGTTGGCGAACAGCACGGTGAACCACAGGAACAGGGCCACGAGGCCGCTGAACAGGTTCTCCCGGGCCGTCGACGACGCCGCGTCGCGCAGGAAGAGCACGGTGGTGAGGGCGCTGCCCACCAGCACGACGAACATGACCGGGTTGCGGGCCTGGGTCCGGGGGTGGAGCTTGCGAACACTGTCGATGAGGGCGCCTTTAAGGATGACCGGGTCGAACGGCGACCGCTGGGGAAGGGGGTGGCGGTCCCGGGCGCTGCTCCCGATCGGACGGATGACCGTGCTCATGCTCCGACTCCTAGAGGGACAGGTGCTCGACCAGAGGGCCGAGCGCCAGCGCGGGGAAGAACGTCAGGCCGGCGACGATCACAACCACACCGACAACCAGGCCACCGAAGAGGGGGGTATGAGTGGGGAACGTGCCGGCCGTGACCGGTACGGGCTGCTTGCGGGCCAGGGAGCCGGCGATGGCCAGCACCGGAATGATGAGGAAGAAGCGGCCCACGAGCATGGCGAGACCCAGGGTGGTGTCGTACCACTGGGTGGCGGTGGAGAGCCCGGCGAAGGCGGAGCCGTTGTTGTTGGCCGCGGAGGCGAAGGCGTAGAGGATCTCCGAGAGACCATGGGGTCCGGGATTGGCGCGGGAGGCAAGCGCCGAGCCGAGAAGCACCGAGGCTGCCGCCAGCGAGAGCAACACCACCGGCATGGCCAGCACGTAAAGCACCACCAGCTTCATCTCCGCGGCCTGGATCTTCTTCCCCAGGTACTCCGGTGTTCGCCCCACCATGAGCCCGGCGATGAACACCGACAGGATCACCATGATCAGCATCCCGTTGAGCCCCACACCCACGCCGCCGGGACTCACCTCCCCCAGGAGCATGTGCGACATGGCTACCGTCCCGCCGAGGGGCGTGTAGCTGTCGTGCATGGAATTGACGGACCCGTTGGACGTGCCGGTGGTGGAGGCGGCCCACAGCCCGGAGGCAGCCGGGCCGAACCGGACCTCCTTGCCCTCCATGTTGCCGCCCGCCTGGAGCGCCGAGCTCGTGTGGTCGACACCCAGTGCGGCGAGCCTCGGGTTGCCGGCACCCTCCAGGCCCATAGCGGCCAGTGACTGCACAGCCCAGACGGCGAACATGACGGCGAACACCACCCTGCCCTGGCGGCGGTCGCCCACCATCCGTCCGAAGGTGAACGCCAGCGCGAAGGGGATGATCATGATGGCGTACAGCTCGAGGAAGTCGCTCAGCGTGGTGGGATTCTCGAAGGGGTGGGCGGAGTTGACGTTGAAGAACCCACCGCCGTTCGTGCCCAGCTGTTTGATGGCAATCTGGCTGGCGGCCGGCCCCCCGGGGATCAGCTGGGTGGCGCCCTCCGGGGTGCGGGCCACGGTATTCCCGTGGAAATTCTGGACCACGCCCTGGCCCACAAGCACCAGCGCCACGACGAACGACAAGGGCAGGAGGATCCGCACCGTGGTGCGGGTCACGTCGACCCAGAAGTTGCCGATGGTCGACGCCCGCCGGCGGGCCAGGCCTCGGATGAACGCCGCCATCACCGCCATGCCCGCCGCCGCCGACACGAAGTTCTGCACGGAGAGGCCCACCATCTGGGTGAGATGCGACAGCGTGATCTCCCCCCCATAGGACTGCCAGTCTGTGTTGGTCATGAAACTGACCGCGCTGTTGAACGACAGGTGGGGCACGACCCCGCCCCGGTTCGTGGGGTTCAGCGGCAACGACCCCTGCAGGCGCAGCAGCGCGTAGAGCACGACGAACGAGACGGCGCTGAAGGCGAGCAGCGACAGGGCGTAGGTCGTCCAGCGCTGCTCCCGGTCCGGATCGATGCGGCACATCCGGTAGATCAGTCGCTCGACGGGTCCAAAGAGACGGTCACCGGGAGCCCTCCGCTCATCGCCGTACACCCGGGCCATGTAATGGCCGAGCGGAGGAGCGGTGACGATCACCAGGGCCACGACCAGCAGAAACTGCAGCCAGCTGGGGCTCGACACCTCAGAACCTCTCGGGGAACAGCAGGGCGGCCACCAGATAAGCGGTGAGCGCCACGGCGAGCACCAGCCCCAGGGCGTTGTCGACGCTCACCCTGCCACCTCGGTGGGGCCGCGCTCTTCAGCCGAAGCCACGATCCGTGCGCAACCCCGGACGTAAAGAGCGCAGGCGGCGAAGAAGCCGAGCGTCGCCACGATGAAGACCACGTCAGCCATGGCCGTTTCCCTGCCTCGTTATCCGGGGGGTAGCCAGGACCGCACCGACCTGGTCGGCGACAGCCACGGCCACCACCCGCTGTTCCAGCGACACACCCACGCCTGGTGTCGGCTCAAGCACGAACCGGCCCAATTGCTGCCCCCGTCCGTACACCGGCAGGTCCACGCCCTCGGTGGGGAGTTCGAAGCCTCCCTCCCGGAACCGGAACACCCGGGTATCCAGATGGCCGGTCCGCTCCAGCCGGGGGAGTACAGGCAAGAGCGGCTGAGCCTCGAACCGGCAGGACCGAAGGGCGAGGAGGTCCGTGAGCTCGTTCTGGGCGGCCAGGATCACCTCGGCGGCGTCCCCACCGCGTGCCGCCTGCTCCGCCACCCGGTGAATCCGCCTGATCTCGCCGCTGCTCGCCTCAGCCGACGCCCGGGCCCGCCACCTTCCGGCGGCGATGTGCCCCACCAGCAGGCCGACCGCCAGCAGCAGCAGAGTGGTCTCCACGTCGTCGGCGGTGTCGATCGTGAGACGCAGGTACGGGCGCGTGTGAAAGAAGTCGAACGACAGCGCCGACACGACCGCCGCGCAGACACCTGCCCCCCGCCCTCCGATCGCCGCCGCCACCACGACCACGACCACGAGCACCAAGGCGACATTCGCGTTCTGCACCCTGTCCCGGACCCCCACCAGAAGGCTCGCCACGGCAATTGGCGCGAGGCCTCCGAGCACCACCCCGACATCCCGGCGCACACGATCGTTCTCCACGACTTCCGTTGTACCGGGCGGCCGGTGCGTCACCTGGCGGTCTTCACGGGATCTCGAGCGCGCCGCCTGGCATTCTTAGCGCGGCCTTAGCACGTACGACCGGCTGACGCCGCGCACAATGAGCCGCCGGCGCCTGACGCAGCGGGGTTAGCGTCCCGGTCGGTGTCCAGGCCAGAACATCGCTCCCGGCTCGTCGAGCTCGCCTGGTTCTTCGGGCGGCTCAGCCTGACCGCCTTCGGGGGCCCGGCGGCGCATATCGCCCTGATGCACCGGGACCTGGTGGAGCGCCGGCGGTGGCTGACCGACAGCGAATTTCTCGACCTCGTCGGGGCCAGCAACGCCATCCCCGGCCCCACGTCGACCGAGGTCGCCATGTACGTCGGCCGGCGGCGCGCCGGCATCCCCGGGCTGGTGGTGGGCGGCCTGGCCTTCATCGCCCCGGCCGCCGCTGTTGTCGGGGTACTGGCCTGGGCCTACGTCCGCTACGGCACCACCCCGGCTCTCGACGAGGTGTTCGAAGGCATCAAGCCGGTCGTGCTCGCCGTGGTGGCCCTGGCCGTCGTCCAGCTCGGCCGGACGGCGGTGAAGTCGGTCACCCTGGCCCTCATCGGGGCCGCCGTGCTTCTGTTGTACCTGGTCGGCCTGGACGAGCCGGTGCTCCTGCTGGCGGCCGCCGCCGTAGCCGCCGTCATCGCCCGCCGACCCCGGCTGCTCAGCGCACCACTGCTCCTTCCGGTGCTCCTGGCCGCCGGCTCCGGCCCCCTCGACGTGAGCCTGGTCCGGATCGCCGCCGTCTTCTTGAAGGTGGGGGCACTCCTCTTCGGCAGTGGCTACGTCCTGCTGGCCTTCCTGCACCGTGACCTGGTGCAGAGCGGCGGGTTCCTGAGCCAGGACCAGCTGCTCGACGCCATCGCCGTCGGCCAGTTCACCCCCGGACCGCTGTTCACCACGGCCACCTTCGTGGGCTACCTGCTGGCCGGCATGCCCGGCGCGCTGGTGGCCACCGTCGCCATCTTCCTGCCCAGCTTCCTGATGGTGGCCGCCCTGGAACCGATTGTGGCCCGGATGCGGCGATCGGTAACCACCGCCGCCGCCCTCGACGGCCTGAACGTCGCCGCCGTGGCCCTCATGGGGGGCGTCACCTGGGTGCTGGCCCGGGACGCGGTGGTCGACGTCCCCACGGGCGTGGTCGCCGCCGTGGCGGCCGCCGTGCTGCTGCGCTGGCGGATCAACGCCGCCTGGCTCGTCGCCGCCGGAGCTGTGTGGGGCCTGCTCTTCCGCTGACACCACCGGCTGACCCGTGGGAGAATGGGTTCCGGGGAATGCTGGGGGTGTCCGTGGCTGGGAACACGAACTTGAGGCTCGGCCTTGCCGTGGCCGTGGCACTGTTCTCCTCGTCGGTGCTGGCCGTCCCCGCCTCCTCGGCCTCGGAGCCGGCCCCGGAGCGTCCCGCCACCGCCGAGATCCTCCAGCGCCTGGGCGGCCAGCCCTGCCCCGACGGCAGCGCCTTCACCTGCGTCACGCTGGCCATGCCCCTCGACCACTTCAACCCGGCGGGTACCCGCACCGTCGATGTCGTCTTCGCCGTCCTCCCCGCCCGGGGGGTGCGCAAAGGCCTGTTCGTGACCGCCGCGGGCGGCCCGGGCCAGTCCGGGATCAGCCTCGCCGATGATGCGACGGCGACCTTCGACCCAGGCCTTCCCGAACAGTTCGACATCGTCTTCTTCGACCCGCGGGGCGTGGCCCTCTCCGGTGGCGTGGACTGCCCGAAAGCAGCGGCCGCCTTCCACCAGACCGATCTCCGGGCCGAGACGCCGGAGCAGGAGGCGCACGTCAAGGATTCGGCGAGCATTTTCGCCCACGACTGCGTCAACGAACTCGGCCCCGACGCGGCTGCGCTCCTGCCCTATCTCGGGACCGACCAGGCCGTTGAGGATCTGGAACGGTTCCGCCAGGTCATGGCCGACGATCACCTCTGGCTCTACGGCCAGAGCTACGGCACGCAGTATGCGCAGACCTACGCCGCCGCTCACGGCAGCCATCTCGCCGGCCTCCTGCTCGACGGGACCGTGGACCTGACGCTCACCGACGGCGAGTTCTTCGCCGATCAGGCCCGCGCCTTCAGCGACACCCTCCTCGACACCCTGACCGCCTGCAACGACGACCCCGCCTGCGCCGAGGACGTCCACGCCGATGCCGTGGGCAACTACGACCACCTCGCCGAGGAACTCGAAGGCGGCGACATCCCGTTCCGCTTCCCGCTTCCTTCGGGCGGTTCCGCCCTGCGACGGTTCTCCCTCGCGGATCTGGAGTCGGTCGCCGCCGCGCAGTTGTACGGCGAAGGGGACCGGATGCTGCTGAATCGAGCCCTCGTCGCCTGGGCCTCACACGGGGATCTCGTTCCGCTCGCCCGGCTGCTCTACGCCGCCCGTGCGCTCGACCCCGAGACCCTCGACCCGGCCGGCGACGCTGGGTTCTCGGACGCCATGTACTACGCGGTGGAGTGCCGGGACCACGCCTTCCCGGGCGCCAGCCCGGAGGAGAAGGCGGAGAACCACCTTCGGGCCGGCGATCCGGTGGAAGCGGCCGTGCCCCGTCTGGCCTCGGTCTTCCAGGCGAATCTGGCCTGCGCCTACTGGCCTGCCGCTCCCGCCCACGTCGATCGCCCCGGGCCCCTGACCGCCGAGGGCATCCCCACGCTGGTCCTCGGTGGAACGGCCGATCCGGCCACTCCCCACCGCCAGGGCGTGGAGGTCTTCGGGCGTCTGGACGACGGGTATCTCATCACCAAGCAGGGTGGCCCCCATGTCGTCTTCGGATCGGGCGACCAGTGCGTGGACGGCCCTGTCACGCGATTCCTGCTGGACGGCGAGGTCCCGGGCGAACGCCAGGCGACCTGTGCCGGCGTGGTGACCGACGGGTACGTCCGCCTGACTCCGGAGCAGGCCGGCGACTTCGCCGACCAGCTCGAGGCGATGCGCTCGGTCGAGACCGAGATCAACCACCTCCCCGAGTACGTCTACTGGGACGGCGCCGACGGCACCCAGGTGGGTTGCCCGTACGGCGGCACCTTGAGCTTCGCCCCCGACGCGCAGAACGAGACCTTCACCTTCAACCGCTGCACCTTCACGCAGGACTTCATCTTCACCGGGGCGGGGACCTACAACGTCGAAGAAGACACCTTCGACCTGGACGTGGCCACCACCGGAAGGTGGGACTGCGCCCTCCACTACGAGCGCAGCATGGGCAGGGACTCCGTCACCGGACCCTGCCCGGCGGATACAGCTGCGTAGGTCCTCCTCTACCGGGACCCCACGCCCTCAACGGCGATGCGGTCGGCGACGAAGGCCAGGGTGTCGTGGAGCCGCTCGACGCGCTCCTCGAACTCGAGCACCTCGGCGTAGTAGCGCTTCAACTCGGCTTCGTTGAGCCGCTCGACGGTGTTCACGAGGCGGATCTCGAGCTCGGCGATGAGGTCCAGCATGTGCGTTGACATTGCCGGAGGTGTACCCGCGGACTAGTCCCGCATAACCACGTACCGTGAGCTTTACGCCACTTTAAGTAGCGCTTTAGGTGGCCGGGTGGGCGACCATCGCCCGGACCGGACCTCCGCTCTTGTCGTCCTCCGCCTTCTGCGTCGTCCAGGTGACCAGCGCCCAGTCCTCTCCCGCCGTCACGTCGGGGGCCGTCCCGGCCCAGGTGGCCGAGAACGAGGCCGCCCGCCGCTCGGGGTCCACCCGCACCAGGCGCACCTGGTCCTCCTCGGAGCGACGATCCTCGAAGACGACCCAGGCCTGGTCCTGGCGGTCGAGGGACAGCTTGACGTCCCCGTAGGGGATCCACTTGTCCCCCATGAGTTCGAGCGGCGGGGAGAACGTCTTCCCGTCGTCCTCGGACACGGCGTAGTACACGCCGGGATGGGATTCGGCCCCGGTGTACCAGGCGGCGTGGAGGCGGCCCTGGGAGTCGACGGCCAGGCCGTTGTGTACGTCGGGGCAACCACTGATCTTGAACTTGTCGTCGAACACCTTCGTCGCCTCGGACCAGGTCGCGCCCTCGTCGGTGGAGGAGGCGACGAAGACGTCGCGCACCGAGTCGTAGGAGCCCTTCAGCTCCTTCCAGTCGGAGCGGGTGGAGGCGAAGAGCGGACCCCCGGCGCCCTGGGCGGCCTTGGTGCTGCAGCAGCCGCAGGTGGGCTTGGCCACCAGCACGCTCTTGGACCAGGTCTTCCCGCCGTCGGCGGAACGGACCAGCCGCATCTGCGTGGCCGGCTGCACCGCGTCATGGTCGTGGGGGTCAGGCTTCGGCTGACCCGCGATCTCGGCGGCGATGGCCTCCCGTTCGTCGAGGAAGGTGACGTAGAGGTCGCCGTCGGGGGCCACGAACAGGGTGGCCATCTCCATGGTGGTCACCGCGCCCTCGACGGCCTCGCCGGCGATGTCGGCCGGCGCCGAGAACGTCTTCCCGCCGTCGT
This sequence comes from uncultured Actinomycetes bacterium, assembly GCA_963789165.1. GTDB lineage: Bacteria > Actinomycetota > Acidimicrobiia > IMCC26256 > BP-133 > CAWBJP01. The sequence goes on along the minus strand of CAWBJP010000009.1, from coordinate 124,517 downwards.
CCGAGCGCACCACCCGGAGCGAGCTGCGCCCGTAGCTCTTGAGATAGTCGGAGAGGTCGGACGGGACGTTGTGCAGGTAGAGCACGTACATCTCGCCCGCCGGACCGACCGCCACCTGGGTCGGGCTGATGGTGTAGGTCCGCACGTGATCCGCCGCGCCGCTGGCGACCACAGGCGCCGAGAAGGTCTTCCCCCCGTCGTCGGAACGGGCCACCACCGCCCGGACCTGCTGATCTTTGCCCTCGGGCTGGGCGGCGCCGGGAATCTCCTCCGCCCAGGCCACGTAGACGGCACCCGATTTGGGATCGAAGGCGGTGGTCGGGTTGAGGGCCCCGGCGGTGGCCACGTCCACCGGCTGGGATAAGGACAGCCCGGCCAACTTGGCCGGAGCGGCAATCCTGCCTCCGGCCACCACCCGTTGCGCCTCCTCCTTCGGGGCGGTACCACCACCACCTCCGCCGCCATTGCAGGCTGCTCCCAGCAGCCCCACCAGCACCCCTCCAACCAACCGCGACCCTCGGCGCACCACGACCCCCTTCTCCCGCCCGATCCGAGCGCGGCGCCCACCCGCCCGCTCCCGACCGTCAGCGCTCCCTGGCCGTGAGAGTCGTTGAGCCGGGCCCGGAAGTTCCCGTCCCCGGAGTTCCCGTCGCCGAAGTCCGCGTCGCTTACCGTGTGGCCATGCGAGCCCTTCTCGCCCTGTTGGCAGCGGCGATCGGGTTGGGGGGGATGACCCCGGCCCGCGCCCATTCCTGCTCCATGCCCGTGGAGATCCCCGTCGGGGAATCAACCACGGTCACCGTCGGCGTGGCCGCCGAGCAGAGCACGTTGGTCGAGGTCGACATCACCGTGCCCGAAGGGTTCGTTTTCGAGCGGGCCGAGGACGAATTCGACTGGCGGGGAACCCTGACGGGCTCCGTGGTGCGTTACCGCGGGGGCACGCTGGCCCCCTACGCCTGCACCTACTTCAACCTCATCGGCCGGGCGGAACGGCAGGCCACGCTGGTGTTTCCCATGACCATTCGGGGCGAGGACGGTTCCGTTATCGAGTTCACCAGCGACAAGGCCGACGATCTGCACCCGGCCCAACTCGTCTACGCCGGGTTCTCCCCCCCGTCGAACTCCGGGAGCTCCGGGGGCAGCGGGTTCTCCGGCGCGCTGGCCGGCGTGCTCGTGGCCGTCCTGATCGGCGTCGGCGCTCTCATCCTGTCCCGGCGCCGGGAGGCGGCGAGCCGCGCCCCGCAGCCAGCCCCTCGGGCCGGTCCCCGGAAGACCAAGCGGCGCTGAGCGCCCTAGACGGCCGTCAGTTCGGCCGCACCACCGCCGGGGAATCGCCGTCGGTGAGGAACTCGGCCGGTGCGCCGGTCCCGTCGGCGGGCACCGACCAGGTGTCGGGCGCCCCCGAACCCGTGTCGATGGCGTAGAGCACCGTGTTGTCGTCGAGCCACTCGATCTGGTCGTCGATGGAGCGGGTCTCGGCCAGGAGATGGCCCTCGAGCGTGGCCACGTCGAGCACGGCCGGCCGCCAGCGCGGCAGGCCGGCATCCGAGCCGACCCGCTGCTTGAACGCGATCCGGGTCCCGTCGGGTGACATCGACGGGCATTCGACGTCGTCGCGCAGGACCTCCATGGTCTCCGTGTCGATGTCTCCCCGCACCAGGTAGGTGTGTCCGGCCGTGCCGAGGGTGGCGTAGAAGACGCCGGGCTGGCGGGCGAAGGTCACCCCCCAGAAGTTGAAATCGGGCGATTCGATCCTCTTGCCGTCCCGGATCACCTCGAAGCCCTCCAGCTCACCGAGCAGCTCGCCGGTGGCCATCTCGTAGAGGGTCGTCTGCGTGGAGAAGGTCCCGGGGGCGTAGGAGTGGCCCGTGACGAACACCGTGGCGGCTCCGTAGCGACCGTCGGGTGAGATCCGGGCCCGGCTGATCAGCCCGGCCAGCGACTCCTTGTGGCGGGGTTGGAGGTCGGGGCCGAGGAAGACGATGTCGTAGGGGGTGAACAGCTCGCCCTTCTCCTTGAGACACAGCCCGTTCCCGGCGGCGAAGTAGACCCGGAGACATTCGAGGTCGATCACCGTCCGGGCCCCGTTCGGTTCCGCCAACGGCGCCATCGCCAGGTGACCGGCCTCGCCGGCCGCCAGGGTCCGGAACACGACGTAGGGCTCGTCCTGGACGGCCTGGACGGACGTGGGCGCCGCCGGCTCCACCGTCCCGGCCGAGGTTGTACGTTCCCGGCGGTCGGCGTGGGCGACGTAGACCACCGTGACCGCCACGCAGGCGACGCAGAGGGCGACGAAGCCGAGGACTCTCGCTCTCGTCTTCGGGCGGACCCCGGACCCCGGATCGAACCTCATGCCGCCACCGCCCGCCGGTTGGAGAAGAGGATTCCCACCGCCACCGGCAGCGCCACCACCAAGCCGGCCAGGAAGACGGCCACGGCCGCGTCGGGGCCCTGCCAGGTCCACATCAGCCCGAAGCCGAGGGCGGCCCCGAACCGGGTCAGGGTGGTGACCGTGGTCAGGAGGGCGAGGCCGCTGCTGCGCAGCTCCGCCGGCAGGGCCGCGCTGGTGAGGGCCATGAGCACCCCGTCGGTGGCGGCGTAATAGGAACCGAGCAGGCCGAGGAGCAGCAGGGTGGTGGGCAGGCCCGGACCGGCCGTGCGCAGGATCAGATAGGCGCCGGCCAGGACCACGTGCCCGGCGACGAAGACTGTGCCCCGGCCCACCCGGTCGGCCAGGCGGCCCAAGGGAACCGCCAGGGTCAGATAGGCGAGGGCGGTACCCACGAAGAGGAGGGGGAAGGGCCGGGACGGCATCCCGGTCCGCCGCTGGAGGACGAGGTAGATGAAGGCGTCGCTGATGGTGACGAGCCCGAGGAGCCCCCCGGCCATCACCAGGCGCCGGAACCGGGGAACCCGGAGCAGGCCGGCGGCGGCCCGCCACGACGGCCGGGCGACGCCCGCGCTCGTCGCCGGCGTCCGGTTGTGCACGAAGCAGAAGAGCACGCCCAGGCCGATCAGGCCGGCACAGAAACTGGCCACGAAGACCGCGTCGAAGGCCCGGGGAGCCACACCGAGGATGATGAAGGCGACCACCGGGCCGAGCAGGGCGCCCGCCGTGTCGAGGGCCCGATGGACCCCGAAGGACTCGGCCAGGCGCTCCTTCGAGCTCGACAGCGAGATGAGGGCGTCCCGGGGGGCGGTACGGATGCCCTTGCCGGTGCGATCGGCGAAGAGCACGGCGGTGGTCACGCCCCAGGCCTGGGAGGCGAGCAGACCGAGCTTGCACACGACGGAGAGGCCGTAGCCGAACCCGGCCACCTCCTTGTAGCGGTGACGGCGGTCGGCGACCACCCCACCGGCGATGCGCAACAGGCCCGTCATCCCCTGGTAGGCACCGTCGAACAGCCCGAACTGGAGGGGGCTGAATCCCAGCGTGATCATCAGGTACAGGGGCAGGATGGCGTTGACCATCTCCGAGGAGATATCGGAGAAGAAGCTGGTCACGCCCAGAGCGACGACGTTGCCGTCGACCTTTTCCGGAGGCGCGCCGGGGCCATCGACAGCGGACGCGGTGGCGTCGGCTGGACGGTCTCGGAGCGATGAGTACACAGGGTCTCCGGGGGAGGAAGGGGGCCTATCTAGGAGTTTCTCGGCGCGGGGGAGTCACACCTGTAGGCCGGAGGAAGGTTCGCGCGCTGCGAGATCGGTGCCGGTGGAGGCGATGGGACTCGAACCCACTCGTCAGCAGGGGCTCAACCAGCCGCCTGTGAGAGATCGCCGAGGCCGATGACAGCTCTCACGACAGAAGCATCAACGCCTGCCCCTCGATGCCGCCCAGACCAAGCTGCCGCGCAGCCGCAAGCGCTTGGCCGAGCAACTCGCGGGCCCGCTCCGTGTCCCCGGGTCCTCGCCGCGTGAGGAGCATGCGGGCCCACTCCAGTCGGGTGCGAGCCAGCCAGGTGGGGGCACCCATGCGTTGATGGGCGGCGACAGCCGCAATGAAGTGAGCCTCGGCCTCCTGGAAGCCATTCAGCGTCCCTGCCAGCCGGCCGAGGTAGTGGCTGCCTGCGCCGCCAGGCACGCCGTTGGTGGTCGCGACCTGGTCGGCATAAGGAGACAGCAAGTCGTAGAGCACGGCCGCTGCGGCAGTTTCACGGAGGTCGACAGCGATATCGGTCAAGATGCTCAGGCCCGTCAGCCATGTGATGTCGAAGGGCAACCCGGTGAACCGGTCGGCGGCGAGTGGATCGAAGATGGTGCGGGTGTCAGCTTCCCGACGCTGCTCGCAATAGGCGTGGGCGAGGAAGATCCGTAGCAACGGGAACATGGGCCAGCGGTCGGCGGCCTCCCGTATCATCTCCTCGATCTCGCCCACGCGGCTCTGTTCACGGCGGATGCAGTACGTCTGCACGGAAAAGAACAGCAACGCGTCCGGCTGCCCGCAAGCCTCACCGATCTCGAGCGCGCTGTATGCCGCCCGCTCCGCCTCGTCGAGGCGTCCCGGCTGGACGAGCCGCCCGACGCGGTTCCAGGCCGTCGTCCAGAGGAGCGCCGGCTGGTTCAGCTCGGCGGCCAAGCGCTCGGCCACCTCCAGGCAGGCGGCCGATTCGTCACGGTCGCCGATATCGGCCAGGCATCGGATCCGAAGGAGGGCAGCCCGACACCGCATCACGGGGTCTTCGAGGTGCTCAGCTAGCTCCAGGGCCTCGGCCGTGTTGGCCAGCCGCTCGGCCAGCGTTGCCGGGGTGTATTTCGTGTAGCACCGGGCAAGGAGGACCCCAGTGAGCGTGGCGGGGTCACCTACCCGGCGGGCCGTCACGACGGCTTCATCGGACAGGGCATGGTGCCGGTCACCCTGGCCGGCGTACGTGAGCTCGAGCGCGAGCGTCGCCAGAAGTCGGGCCCGGACCGGGGTGTCCGCCTCGCCGACCGCCGCCAGGGCGGCCTCGAGGATCTCCACTCGCTCCGCGTCGACCGACCCGAAGTTCCCCATGAACATCGCGCGGCTGTTGGAGAGCGCGGCCCGCCCCAACGCCTCGGCATCTCCTCGCTCCCGGGCCAGACGGCCCGCTTCCAGGAGCGTCTCCCGGTAGGCCGGCTCGCCAGCCCGGCGCTGGGCATCGCCGAGGGCGAGTAGAAGCTCGAGGCGCCCGGTCTCGTCGACGAGCCCCCCGGCCACGTCGAGGAACTCGAGCGCTTGGCGGTAATAGGCCACGGCCTCGTGATGGGCGAGTTGGGCGAGGGCTCGGTCCCCGGCCCGGGTGGCGTAGGTGACCGCTTTCTCGGTCTCCGCGGCCGGCCCGCTCGCCCGGGCGAAGTGGTGCGCCAAGGCCGGGAGGTAGTCGTCGAGTCGGCCGGCATGGACCGCCTCGATGGCCTGGGCGACCCGGCGATGGAGAACCGCTCGGCGGGCAGCCGACAACTCGGCATAGAGGGTGTCGCGCACAAGAGCGTGGGTGAAGCGGTAGCGCGGAACCGAGCCTGTGATCTCGATCACGAGGCGAGCTTGGTGGGCTTGCTCCAGGGCGAGGAGAAGATTCTCCTCATCGACTCCCTCCGCTTGCTGAATGACTCGCAGCTCGAACTTCGGTCCCACGACCGCCGCCAGCTGCAGCACTCGGTTGGTCTCCCCGGAAAGGTGGGAGAGACGACGTCCCACCACCTCGCGCACCCCCTCGGGGATCCCCAGCTGTTCCAGAGGGAGGCGAGTCACCCAGCGGCCCTCCCGTTGCTCGACGGCGCCGATCTCGGTCAAGTGGCGGAGGATCTCACGCACGAAGAAGGGGTTTCCCTCGGTCTCCTCGTAAATGGCCTGGGCGAAGAGCAGATCCTCGTCGTCGAGGTCATGGCCAGCGGTCTGCTCCATGAAAGAGACCACGCCGGCGTGGTCCAGACCTGAGAGCGAGAGCCGCTCCACCCCGCCTTGGCGGCGCAGGTCGGCCAGCAACTCGACCAGCGGGTGCTGATGACTCAGATCGGTGTCCCGGTAGATGCCCACCACCAGGAGCTGGCGCAGCTGAGGCGACCGCACCACGTGGCGCAGCAGAAGCAGGGTGGGCTTGGTCGCCCACTGGAGATCGTCGAGTACGAGCAGGACGGGCTGTTCGCCAGCACCCAGCCAGGCGGCCACGGCGTCGAAGAGCCGGTAGCGCTCGGTCTCGGGATCGGATTGGAGCGGCGGCGGGAGGTCACGCACCCGCTCGCCCAGCTCGGGCGCCAAGCGGACGAGCTCGCCCCCATGCCGGCCCAAGCGCTGGGAGAGCTCGCCGGTTGCCGCGTGCTCGACCAGGTGGTGCAGCGCTTCCACGAAGGGCTGGTAGGGGACGCCCAGGTCCTCGTCGCAGCGCCCGGCGAGCACCACGGCCCCTTCCGCATGGACCCGACCGGCGAGCTCGGCGGCCAGGCGGGTCTTACCCACCCCCGGCTCCCCGGACACAAGAGCCAGTCGGAGCTCCCCCGCCTCGGCCCCCTTCCACAGCTGCTCCAGCCACTCCAGCTCCCGTTCACGCCCCGCGAAGATCCGGCCCGTCTCGGTCAGGAAGGCCGGCATGGGAGTGATCGGGGTTTGCCCTTCCACCAGCCGCGCCCCGGCCCCCGCCTCTTTGACGTCCGCCTTGCCAATCGGCGGCCAGTCCAGCTCCTGGTTATGACGCAAGATGGCCGCCTCCAGCCGGACGAGGGAAGCGCTTGGCGTGACCCCCAGCTCACCCAGGACCCCTCGCAACTCCTGGTAGGCCCGTAGGGCCTCGACTTGGCGACCGGCGCGATAGAGGGCGAGCATGCGCAGGCCCCACAGTCTTTCCCGGAATGGGTGGCTCCGGGTCAAAGCATCGAGCTCGGCTACAAGTTCCCCGTGCTGTCCGCAGGCCAGATCGGCCTCGACGCGCTTCTCGAGCGCGGCGAGACGAGCCTCGTCCAGCCGAGCGGCTTCTGCTTGAGCCAGGGGGGCGTCGGCGACGTCGGCCAGAGCCGGACCCCGCCATAGCCCAAGGGCCTCTCGTAGGATCATGGCCGCACGGTGGTGATCGCCCTGGGCGGTCAGTTCCTGAGCCTGAGCCACGAGGGCCTCGAAGCGGAGGGCGTCGAGCGCCCCGGGCGCAACCCGAAGGAGGTAGCCGGGAGACCGGGTGACGACCATGCCTTCGCCCCCGGCGCCTTGCACCGCCTTCCGCAGGCGGGAGACGTGCACCTGCAAGGCGTGAGTCGCGCCCTCGGGGAGCCGGTCGCCCCAAAGGTCCGTGGCCAGGCGCGCTGACGGCACCACCCGGTTCGCTGACAACAACAACAAGGCAAGGACCGCCCGCTCGCGCGTGCCTCGCAGCGCCACGCGAGTCCCCTCATCATCGAGGATCTCGACGGGACCGAGAATACGGAACTCCACCGTCGAAATCCCCCCCGCCAGCACAGTTCAGCGCCGTCGTGCAACAACTCAAGGGTAGCCTCGATCCCGGTGACCCGCCGGTGACGCGCGGGTGAGCTATCGCGCAACCAACCCCTCCCATACTGCTGATGAGAAACGGAGCAGTAGGGGGAGGAAGGCGATGGGTCCCATGCGATTGAGTCGCCGGAAGGGCTTGTCGGCCGGGCGCGGCGAAGCCAGTGTCGCTACTAGCGGCTCGAGGCGGTGGAGAGCGGGCGTGGTGGCGGTGGCCACGATGCTGATGCTCGGCGGCACGGCGGGGCTGTCGCCGGCACAGGTGGTGGGGACCCCCGACGTCATCGGCCAGTGGACGGCGCCGTTCGAGGAAGGCGGGGCTGATACTCCCCGGTGCGTACCCGATGACACCAGCCCCGAGCCGTACCTGGTGTGCAAGCCGGTGGCCCAGGGCACAGCCGTCCTGCCCGATGGTCGTGTCTTTTATCTCAACGGCGTGGATGGCAACGAGAACGGGCGGTATCCGTGGATGGCGACGGCCCCTTCGGCGATGCGCGACAGCCGGGCGCGGGTGCTCGACCTGCGGTCGGGCACGCCGGAGTTCGTGGCTCCTGACCCGTATTCGAACCCGAACCCGAACATCAGGCCCGGTCACCGGGGCCCCGAGGATCCCCTCGGGGTGGCCGGTGTCCCCGGGCGCCCCGGTGATGGATTCGTCGGCAGCGCATGGGGTGCAGTGGGCGGTCCGCCCCACAACCCTACGTCGCCGCCGGATGACCCGCAGCAGAACGACGGCGATCTCTTCTGTGGTGACTTCACCTTGCTGCCCGACGGGAGGATCCTGACCGTAGGTGGCTCCGACTGGTACGCCGAGCCCGACGTCATGGCTCGCCACCGGGGTGACCCCGCCGATGTCGGCGTCCTGGAGATCGAGGGTCTGCGCACCGCCAGCCTCTTCGACTGGCGGACGGACTCCTTTGCCCCCGCTGGCTCCATGAAGTACGGACGCTGGTACCCGGCCGTGGCCATCGGCCCCGACGGACGTCCCACCGTGTTCTCCGGCGTCACCAAGATCGTCAAGGGCGGCTTCACCCAACTCGGCAACGTGCGCCGCACCGAGACGTACGACCCTGACACCAACCGCTGGGAGGAGAACTACACGGGCCCGGCGTCGGAGACTTCGCTGAACATCCAGCCCCGCATCGTGCTCACTCCGGACGGGAAGTTTTTCTATGCCGCCGTTGGCGAGTGGGGCGCGTTCGGCCAAGCCATCGACGAGGCGCTCTTCGCCTTCAACCAGTCCTTCGACCCCGCCACCAAGCAGTGGTCGGTGCTCGGCCCCGCTCCCCTGGGCGCCGTGGACAGCGCCTTCGTGGTACCGCTGACGATGACACCCCCCTACGAGCGGATGGACATCCTCACCTTCGGCGGCGCCCTCGGCCTGCCCCCGCCCACCTTGCCTGCCACCCCGTTGTCGACCATCACCGCGGTGGGCGACGACGGCCGCGTCAGCCATCGCATGACGGGCAGCCTGCACCACGCTCGCTGGTTCCCCTCGGGCATCCTCCTCCCCGACGGGAAGGTCCTGGCGGTGGGCGGGATGGACAAGGTCGCCACCTCCACTCCCGGCCTAGAGATCCCGGTCAAGACCGCTGAACTCTACGACCCTGCCACCGGCGAGTGGTCCGAGGTGGCGGCCCACAGCCGGGACCGCGCCTACCACCATTCGGCCGTCCTGCTGCCCGACATGCGGGTCCTGGTCGGCGGCCAGACCCCACTCCCCGCCCACCTCGCCGGGACCAACCAGGACCAGGGCGGCCCCTTTGCCAGCAACGACCGAGACCCGAGCTTCGAGATCTGGAGTCCTCCGTACCTCTTCCGAGGGTCCCGGCCGAGCATCACCCGTGCCCCTGCGGGCATCGCCTACGGGCAGCGGTTCGAGATCGGCACCTCGGTGGACGAGATCGACTCCGTCGTCTTGCTGCGCCTGTCGTCAGTCCAGCACGCCAACGACGCCGATGAGCGAGGCCTGACGCTGGAGTTCACCCCCACCGGACAGAACATGCTGGAAGCCATCGCCCCACCGGGCGGCAATGTGGCTCCTCCCGGCCACTACTACCTGGTCGTGAACAAGAAGTCACCGAAGGGGCCGATCCCGTCCGTGGCCCGCATCGTCCGCATCGGCCTCGGCAGCGACACCACCGAGGCCATCCAGCCCTACCCTGACCAGCCGCCGGCGCCGGCCAACGGCTCGGCCACACCCGATCCCGACAGCCGATTCATGGCCGAAATCCGCCAGGCCAGGGCCGCGGGCCTCTGACCTGGGGCTTGTAGTGGAGGCGATGGGACTCGAACCCACGACTTCCTGCTTGCAAAGGGCGCACGGACAGGTCCCCGAACAGGGCGTTTGCGCGTAACTGCAGGTCACGGCGTTCCAGGCAGAGCGCCCAGAGCGCCGAGACACCCCGAGTACGCCTCCGTAGTGGCACGGAAGTGGCACGACCGCGCCTTCAGTCGCATCCGGGAGTCCCGGACGCGCATAGGTGCTGACGACCGCTCTCTTTCTCCAGGAGGCCGCCCGTGCCGCGCCCGCTCCCGCCCCAATCCACGCCCTACACCCCGACCCCTGGCAACCCCCACGCGTCCCCACATCACCTCGACCCCCACCCCACCGAACCCCCGACCCTCGCGCTTCCCTTACCTGAACACCCCGCGACCCCTCCCACCCCTCGAGAGCAGTACAGACTGGCCGTGTCCGCATCCGGACACGGCGGCAACCACAGCAACCACGCCGATCCGGGCGTTCTCCTCCGCGAAGCCGCCGAACTACTCCGCTTCGAACACGTCCCGTCGAACGACCCCGTTGCCCTTCGCCGGTGGGCGGCCGAGCTGCGAGCGGCGACCACCCAGGCCCTCAGCCTCGAAGCCGCGGCGGCCGAGCTACTCGACGCCGAGGAACACGCCGCCGTCGTCCGTCGCCGCCTGGAGCGGGCAGGGTCCGCCTACCGCCGCCGCGCCGACCTCGAAGCTCGCCGGGCCGCCGGAGGGCTCTACGCGGCCGAACGTCGCTCCCCGAACCGGCCAACCCACGTCGAGGTCGACGATCGCGCCTGGACGATGCTGAAGACCCACGCCGCCCGCCAGGGACGGGCCGTCGGGAAAGTCGTCGGTGATCTGGTGGCCAGGGCCGCCGACGCCGGGATCCCGACTGAACGGGACCCTGAACGGCGGTCTGAACGCCGTAACTCCGGCGGCCGGCGGGCCGAGCGCTACGCCCGCCTCTTCCTTCCCGATGACGACGTTTGGCCAAGGTTCCGCGTCCGGGCGGTTGACGCGTCGGTGTCAATCGCCCGAGCCGTTGGCCTGGTCGTCGAGCACGAGGCACGCCGCCTGGGCTGGCGCCCGGAGGCCGGGCGATGAGCCGCCGCCGCTTCGGCGCCGTGCGCAAGCTCCCCTCCGGCCGCTGGCAGGTCCGCTACCGCCAGTCCACCACCGGCGGCTACCGGACCGCTCCGGGCACCTTCGCGACGAAGACCGAAGCCGGTCGGTGGCTGTCCATGCTCGAGGCCGACATGCTCCGCGGTGTCTGGCTCGACCCGACCCTCGGCGAGGTCCGCTTCGGCGAGGTCGCCATGCGCTGGCTGGCCACAAAGGTCCATCTCCGAGAGTCCACCCGAGCCCTCTACGACTGGCTCCTGACCAAGCACATCCTGCCCACCTTCGCTGACCGCCCGATCGGCTCGATCACCGCCCTCGATGTCCAGATATGGATCGCCGACCGCCACGCCCACTCCCGGCTCGGGCCGAACAGCGTGGCCAAGGCCTACAAGATCCTCCGGTCAGTGATGGAATCCGCCGTCGACGCCGGTCTCATCCCCCGCTCGCCCTGCCGACTCAAGGGCGCCGCCACGGAGCACCTCCCCGAAATGCGGGCCGCCACTCCCGACGAGGTCGCCGCCCTGGCCCAGGCGGCCGGCGCCCGCTGGGAGGCCCTGATCCTGTTGGCCGCCTACTCCGGCTTGCGCTGGGGCGAACTCGCCGGGCTCCGCCGGCGGCATATCGACGCTCTTCACCGCACCATCCGGGTCGAGCAGCAGTTGGCTGAAGTGAACGGGCGTCTCTCGTTCTCGGCACCGAAGACGCCCGCCGGCGTGCGGACCATCTCCCTCCCCCAGTTCCTCGTCGACATCGTCGTCGACCACCTCGGCCGCTGGAGCGCCCCTGGGCCCGACGGCTTGGTCTTCGTCATGCCCGAGGGCACGCCACTGCGACGAGAGAACTTCCGGAGCCGTGTCTGGCTCTCAGCCTGCCGTGCAGCCGGCCTGCCCGGCCTCCGCTTCCACGACCTCCGCCATACCGGCGCGACCCTCGCCGCCGCCAGCGGCGCCCCGCTCCGGGCCGTGATGCACCGCTTGGGCCATGCCTCCGCAGCCGCCGCCATCCGTTACCAGCACCGGGTCGCCGGCCAGGACGAGGCCATCGCCGACTACCTGGACGGCATCGGTCGTTCCGCCCTTCCACCCCCGTCAGCTGAAGTGCGCCACCTGAGCGGGTGACGTCGACGAGATTTGCGCCAACCGCTCCCAGAGAATCTTGCGCCGCAGGCGCACTCGTAACCGGCATTAGGCGCATGGTCGCTGGGCGCGCTGTGGTCGAACTGCTGCCGTGATTATGAGTGGGGTCGCCTGCGGTCATGCGGCCCTCGGGATCGGACGACTCTGTGCGCGATCGCCGCTTCTTGGCGCGCCCCTCAGCCCCATTGGCCTGTTGTGCCCATGGTGAAAGCCGGCACGGCCGAAAACGCTTGGTATCCGCAGCGGCGCCCTGAAGGCGGAATGGGGCGCCGTCCCGCTGCGCTCGGCTAGGCCCGTACCGAGCCGTTCTGTGCGTTCGATGAGCTCGACGCCCACTGCCTTGACTCCGCGACCGTGGCTGCCTCCGAGCGGCCCCGGGAGTACCGCTTCGTGGCCCGGCTGCCCAGAAGTCCGCCGTGCAATTGCGGGCCGTCTGCTCAGGGCGTCCCGAGGCAGTCACCGTGCCAGAGCGGCCAGCCGGCGTCGGGCCCGGGCCTCGAACGTCACGGCGCCCTGCTCGCGGGCGACTTCGACGGCCCGCCTGATCGCCTCCTCGGCGTGCGCCCGGTGTTCTGGCGAGGTGAGCAGCAACTCCCCCTGGAAGCGGTGGATCTCGGAGAGACAGAAGCCCTCGCCGGTCTCTCGGGCCAGGAGTAGGGCCTCATCGAGCATATCGAGCGCCTCGCGGGGGCGGCCGCCGAGCCGCAGCCCGTCGGCCAACAGAATCAGGAAGTACGTCTTGCCGAGCCGGGAGCCGGTGGACTGCCAGTCGACGAGGCCCCTGCGCATCTGGGCGATGCCGGCCTCGGCCTCGCCTTGGCGGACCTGGGCCCATCCTTCGAGCGTCGCAGCCCAGCCCATCCAGAACGGGAACTCCTGCTCCGTGGAGAATGCCAACGCCTCCGCGGCCCGCGTCCTGGTGGCCCCCGGATCATTCGAGAACTGGCAGAGCCAGGCGTCGAGGCACAGGGCGAGGGCGATGGTGAACGGGTGGCCGAGCTGGCCGGCTTCGGCGATCGCCGTGTCGCTCATGGCCCGGGCCTCCTCCGGGCGGTCGAGCAGCCACAGGACCCATCCGGCGTACGCCCGGCAAGTCACCACCGGGTCGGCGACGTCGTTGAGCTCCCTCAGGGCCTCGCCCACCGCATCACCACTCTCCTCGTGCAGCCGGATCGCCGTCTCCAGGTGAGCGAGCGCCCGGGTCGGGTTGTCGCCCGCGTAGAAGCGCGTCGACCCGAGCGCCCGGTGGGCACCGATGGCCAACGAATGTCGCCCGCTCACCGAGGCCAGATGCTCCAGGCGGTTCCCGATGTCGAAGGCGGCGGCGTACTCCGCCCGCACCAGGCGGACCCGGAACATGCCGTAGAGCGCCCTGAAGAGCCGCTCGTCGTCGTGCAACGACTCGCACAGCTGGTGGGCCCGGCTGTAGATCTCTTCCACCTCCGGCGCGCCGTAGCCCCGGAAGGAGGTCAGCGGGGCGCCCATGGTGATGAGCAGTTCGAGTTCGATCCGATCCCGCTCCGGACCGGCGGCCAAGGCGGGCACGAGCTCGAGTGCCCGGCTCAGGTGCCCGATCGCCTCCAGATGGGCGGATCGGGCGATGGCCTGCCTCCCCGCTTGGTGTGAGTACCTGATGGCCTGCTCGGGCAGCCCCCCCGAGGCGCAGTGGCGGGCAAGGGTCTCCGGCTGGTCGGCGGCCACGTCGGGGAAACTCGCCTCGATGGCGCCCACGATGGCCCGGTGGAGCTGATGGCGCGTGCTCCTGAGCAGCGAGTCGTAGGCCACATCGTGAATCAAAGCGTGCTTGAACGTGAACGTGGCGGCGGGTACCACGCCTCGCCGGTAGAGCAGGCCAGACTCCACCAACCGGGCCAGGTCCGCCTGGAGGCCTGGCTCGTCCCTCCCGGCAACGGCCCGAAGCAGCTCGTAGGGCACCTCCCGCCCGATGGCGGCGGCCAGCTGGGCGACCTCGCTCGCCGGGCCAAGCCGATCCAGGCGGGCCATCAGCCAGTCCCGCAGCTTGGCCGGGATCGCCTCCTCCTGCATGCCAAGCCCCGACCCGCCGGGCACCTCGGCCGTGCCTGCCTCCAGCACTACTTGCGTGAGCTCCTCCACGAACAAGGGAATGCCGTCGGTGCGTTCCGAGATCGTCTTCTTGAGGCGGGCCGGAAGCTCGCGGTCGCGGGTCAGGTACTGGACGATCTCGTCGACCTGTCCAGGCGACAGCCGGCTGAGGGTGATCCGGGCGACATGGGCGTACTCCGGCCACGGAGGGACGAACCAGGGCCGGTGGGTCAAGACGGTAAGCAAGCCGGCGATGGGTTTGGCGCTGAGCTCGTCGCCTAGCAGCTCGAGGGTGGTTGGATCCATCCACTGCATGTCCTCGGCGACGAGCAGCACTGGTTGTCGCGTCGTGAGCCCGACGAGGAGATGGGTCAGCGTGTCGAGGGTCCGGCGCTTGCGCGCCTCGGGCGACCAGTTGGGGATCGGGTAGTTGGTGTCGTAGGGAATCCCGAGTAGATCGGCGATGGGTGGGACTCCGTCGGGACGGGGGACGCCGGAGACGTCCATCAGGCGCTCCACACGCCGGAGGGCGGCCCCCTCGTCCCGGTTCGCATCGAGTTCCAGCGCCCGACGCAGGTGCTCGATCAGAGGGTGCAGCATGCTGTGCTCATGGTGAGCGGAACCCTCCAGCTGGATGACGAACCCTCCGTCGCCCACTGCCCGCTCGCGTAGTTCGTGCACCAAGCGGGACTTGCCGATGCCCGGCTCCCCGCCGACGAAGACGACCTGCCCATCACCCGCCTTGGCCTGGGCCCAACGCTCCCAGAGGAGTTCCATCTCCCGCTTGCGTCCCACGAGCGGGGTGAAGCCCCGTCCGGCGAAGACATCGAGCCGGGTCCGGGCGCCACTCACGCCCCGTACCCGGTAGGCGACCATGGGCCGGGAGATGCCCTTCAGCTCGAGCTGGCCGAGGGCATCAGAGACGAAGAAGCCCTCCGCAAGGAGGTGGGTACTGCCGCTCACGACCACCTCGTTTCGCCCGGCCATAGCCTGGAGTCGGGCGGCAATGTTGGGGGTCTCGCCCACGACGTCGGTTCGTTGCCGCTGCTTGCCGGCGCCCATGTCGGCGATGACCGCCAGGCCCGTATGTATCCCCACCCGCACGGCGAGCTCCTCGGTTGAGCTTGCCGGAAGCCGCAGCTGAGGCACCGCGTCGGTGATGGCCAGACCTGCCCGGACGGCCAGGATGGCGTCGTCCTCGTGGGCTTGCGGGTAGCCGAAGTAGGCGAGGATGCCGTCGCCGAGGTAATGGGCGATGTAGCCGCTGAAGCGTTCGAGCACCGCCGCGCAGGCACCCTGGTAGGCGCGGACGACCTCCCGCATGTCCTCCGGGTCGAGTCGCTCGGCGAGTCGGGTGGAATCTGCCAGATCACAGAACATGACCGTGAGATGCCGCCGCTGGCCCTCCTCGTATTGAGCAGCGACCTGCTGATGGGTCGGGGCCGGTTCTTCGGCGCCGACGCGGCTCCCGCACTGGGCACAGAACCGGTTGACGGGGGGGTTGGAGGCTCCGCACTTGGGGCAGGCGGTGCTCAAGGACACGCCGCAAGCACCGCAGAAGGGCGCCCCTTCGGGACTGGCAGCACCGCATGCCTGGCAGTTCAAGGCCGCCTCAGCCGGCGCTGGTAGGACTCAGCTCCCCGGGTGTGTGTCCTTCGGCCTTCCCTGGCCGTGCCCAGAAAGCCGGCCGAACAGCCATGAGACATCCACTCGAACGGTGGTCCCACCGTCGGCCCGCTAACCGGGACCTTCATCAGCGCGAGCGCCCGGTTCTTGATCTGCAACATGGCGGGACCGCCTCGGTCGGATTCTTCGGCGACCGTTGATCGCGAGTGCCGAGAACGAACGGTAGCCCTGGACGGTGAATACGTCACGCTCAATTTCCCGGCCTCGGATGGCGTTGCGACCCCTCGGCCAGAGCCGGGGGCGGTCGCGAACCCCGGCCACATCCACAGATCGTCCGCCCCCAAGATGGACCCCTGTCCCGCGCAGATCGACGGTTCCGCTCCGGGGTCGCCGAGGTCATCGCCGCGAACGCCCGAAGTGCGCTGGGATGAGGCGCCTATGCAGATAAACGCGTCAGTGCTGATCCGACGCCTGATGGGATGACACGACCGCCCATAGCATCGGGCGACGATCAGCGGGTCCAGGCGACTCGATGACTGCATAGGTGCCAATCCGGCACGGGTCTGTTTCGTTGTGGGGTGGGTCCGGCGTGGGGCGGGTCTTAGGAGTGCGAGGGGCCGTAGCCGATGCGGGAAGGGGTGGGGATGGAGATCTTCCCAGGGGTGTCCACGGATCCGAACGTGCGATTCGGCAAGCCATGCCTCACCGGCACCCGCATTGATATCGCGACCGTGGTCGCCGACCTGGGCGCCGGCGAGACGATCGAGAACGTGGGAGAGGCTTACGGGCTGACACGCCAACAGGTCCTGACCGCCGTTCGCTATGCCGCGCACCTTGGCGACATCACCGAGGAGGCCCCTGGTGAGAAGAGTTGAAAACCGCCGGCCGCCTCTACCCTGGATCTGTCATGACGAGCCAGCCCGTTGAGGTCGAAGCACGGCCCGAGCCTCGAGTTGCCGGTCGAGGAGCTCCTTCAGCGCGCTCGGCCACTGCCGCCTCATGAGGAGATGGTCATCGAGGACCTGACCGAGGAGGAAGGCGCCGCCTTTCTCGCCGCTCTGGAGGAGTGAGGGCTCTTCGGGCCCGCGCTGTCCGGCGTCTACGCTGCCGTTGTGGCACGGAAGTGGCACGCGGAAGGCACGGCAGCCGCCGAAGCGGCCGGTCAGGCGCCCTTGCAGCGCCCGGACCAGCACTTTCGCGGTGGAGGCGATGGGACTCGAACCCACGACTTCCTGCTTGCAAAGCAGGTGCTCTAGCCAGCTGAGCTACGCCCCCGTGGACACCCCAGTGTAGGAAGCCACCGGGGTCGGTCTAGGCCACGTCGACCGGTTTGACGTACTCCTCCTCGCCGATGCCGGGCTTGAGCTGACGGCGTCGGATGGCCCGGACACAGGCGTTCCAGCGCAAGATGGCCGAGTCGTCGCCCCGGGGCCGGATCGCCTCCGCCTTGGCGTACTGGTCCATGGCTTCGGTGTAGCGGAGCATGGCCAGCACCGGCGGCGTGCCCCGGCCCAGGAAGGCGCCCGCCTCCCGCTCCATGACCACCGCGGTGTAGTAGGTCCGCTGATACGCGTCGGTGAGCTGGGAGACGTAGTGCTGGGCGAGCTCGAGCCGGGGCCGTTTCTCGCCCCGGAACTGGTCGCTGATGGCGAGGATGAGGTCCACCAGGGCGAGCTGGTTGCCGGGGTCGGCCTCCAGGATGTCGAGGCAGACGCTCTCCGCCTCTTCGGGATCCCCGAGCAGCCGGTAACGCTCCGCCTTCTTCAAGGCGTCGGGAATGGAGTCCTTGGAGATGGACTTGAACACGAAGGAGCTGGGCATGCCTCACCTGCCTTTGCACACTCTGGTTGGCCGCCCCGGAGGCTAGAGGCCCCTCGTCGCCGTGGCCGGATTCTCCGCCTTGACGGCCCCGACTCAGGCTGGTCACGCTGCTCCTATGACCCAATCGGACGACAACCGCCACGAGCGGGCCCGGCGTCATCTGTGGATGCACTTCAGCCGCCTCGAGTCCTTCGCCGACCGGGAGATCCCGGTCATCGTGCGCGGCGACGGCCCCCATGTGTGGGACCAGCACGGGCGGCGCTACCTGGACGCGCTCTCGGGTCTGTTCGTCGTCCAGGTGGGCCACGGCCGCCGCGAGCTGGCCGAGGTGGCCGCCCGCCAGGCCGGCGAGCTGGCCTATTTCCCCATCTGGAACTACGCCCACCCCACGGCCGTGGACCTCGCCACCCGCCTGGCCGAACTGGCTCCGGGTGACCTCAACCGGGTGTTCTTCACCACTGGGGGCTCCGAGGCCGTGGAGTCGGCCTGGAAGCTTGCCCGGCAGTTCTTCCGGGCCACCGGCCAGCCGGAGCGCATCAAGGTGGTGAGCCGCCGGACGGCCTACCACGGCACCTCCATGGGGGCGCTGTCCATCACCGGCATCCCCGAGCTGCAGGCTCCCTTCGAACCGCTCGTCCCCGGCGCCCACAAGGCAGCCAACACCAACCGCTACCGGTGCGGGTCCTGCGCCACCGAGCCGGCCTGCACCCTCGACTGCGCCGACGACATCGAGGAGGTCATCCTCCGGGAGGGCCCCAAAACCGTGGCCGCCGTTTTCCTGGAGCCGGTGCAGAACGCCGGCGGGTGCTTCCCGCCGCCGGAGGGATACTTCGCCCGGGTGCGGGAGATCTGCGATCGCCACGGCGTCCTGCTCGTCTCGGACGAGGTGATCTGTGCCTTCGGCCGGCTCGGGTTCACCTTCGGGTGCGAGCGCTACGACTACCAGCCCGACATCATCACCTGCGCCAAGGGGCTCACGTCGGGCTACTCGCCCCTCGGAGCCATGATCTGCCGGGATTTCCTGGCCGAGCCGTACCTCTCCGGCGCCGTCTCGTTCAACCACGGGTTCACCTTCGCCGGCCATCCCGTCAGCTGCGCCGTCGCCCTGGCCAACCTCGACCTCTTCGACAAGGAGGACCTTCTGGCTCAGGTGCGGGCCCACGAGCGGGAGCTCCAGGCTCGGCTGGAGGGCCTTTCGGATCTGGCCATCGTCGGGGACGTGCGGGGGGCGGGCTACTTCTGGGCCATCGAGCTGGTCAAGGACCGCGAGACCCGGGCGCGCTTCTCCCGCCCGGAGGTCGAATCAATCCTGCGCGGCTTCATCGCCCCCGCCCTCTTCGATGCCGGACTCATCTGCCGCACCGACGACCGGGGCGACCCGGTGATCCAGCTGGCGCCCCCCCTGATCTGCGGTCCCGACGAGTTCGACACGATCGAGACCATCCTGCGGCAGGTCCTCACCGAGGCCAGCGGACGGGTGGCTGCCGGCTGACGTACGCGGTGCTCATGCGGCGTACACCGTGACGTCGGTCGCCTTGATCGAGAGCCAGATGGGTCCGCCGTCGGCCAGAGAGAGGTCGACCACGGCGGCCGGGGTGACCTCGGCCACGATGGGGACCGGGCCGCTGATCCTCACCCGGACCCGTTCGGCCTCGTAGTCGAGCCCGGCGACGGTGCCCGACCAGACGTTGCGGGGTGACCCCTCAGGGCGTTGCCGGTGCAGGGCGACGGCCCGGGGATGGATCACCACGAAGACGTCGCCGCTCGGAAGCGGTCCGGCCGCCACCAGGGAGCCACCCACCACGGCGACCGTATTTCCGTCGGCCCGACCGCTCCAGAGGTTGACCCCGACCAGGTCGGCGACGTAGCGCGACCGGGGCCGTTGGCTGATCTCGGCCGGGGTGCCGATCTGGGAGATCCGGCCGTCCTCGAGGACCACGAGGCGCTCGGCCAGGGCCATCGCCTCCAACGGGTCGTGGGTGACCAGGAGGCGCACCCCTTCATAACTGTCGAGCTGGCGGCGCAGCTCCCGGCGGGTGGAGAGGCGTGTGCTGGCGTCGAGGGCGGCCAGCGGCTCGTCGAGAAGCAGGAGGCGGGGTTCGGTGGCCAGGGCCCGGGCCAGCGCGACGCGCTGCGCCTGCCCCCCGGACAGGGCGAGCGGCTTGGCCTCGGCGTAATTGGCGAGCCCGACCCGCTCCAACCAGTCACCGGCCCGCTGGCGGGCGTCCCGCTTGTGCATGCCGCGGCTGCGGAGCCCGAAGGCGACGTTCTCGAGGGCGGAGAGGTGGGGAAAGAGCAGGTAATCCTGGAAGACGTAGCCGACGGGCCGGCGCTCGACGGGCACGTGGTCACCGGTGGCGACGTCGTCGAGGACCCTCCCGTCGAGCACCACCCGGCCCCGGACCGGAGCGAGGAGCCCAGCCAGGATCTTGAGCAGGGTCGTTTTGCCGGCTCCGTTGGGGCCGAGGAGCGCCACGAGTTCGCCGGGCGGGACGTCCAAGGCAACGTCGAGGTCGAGAGACCCGAGGCGCAGCGCGACCTCCGCCTCCAACCCCGCCCGCGGCGCGACCGCCGTGGTCACGACGCTGAGACGCCCTCTCGACCACTCACGCGGCGGGCAGGAAGCCGGACCTGGTCATGATCTGCTGGCCGGCGGCGGACAGAACGAAGGCCTTGAAGGCGGCAGCGACGTCGGGCCTGGACGCCTGTTTGAGCACACCGATGGGATAGACGGCGATGACGTTGTGCTCCTCGGGGATGTCCACACTCTGAGCCGATTGGCCCGCCGCTTTGGCGTCGGTGACGTAGACGATTCCTGCGTCGGCCTCGCCCAGCGTGATTCTGGTGACGACCGCCTTCACGTTCTCCTCGTAGGACCTGGGCTTGGCCGTGACCCCGGCCCTGTCGAGGGCCTGCTGGCTGAACTTGCCGCAGGGTACTTCGATGGCGCACAGGACGAAGGCGATGTCGTCCCGGGCGAAGTCGGCCACCGTCTTGACCCCCTTGGGGTTGCCCTTGCCCACCAGGATGGCCAGGCGGTTCCGGGCGAAGGCGGTGGGATCGGAGGCGTTGCCGGCGTCGGTCACCTTCTTCATGTTGGCTTCATCGGCCGAAGCGAAGAGGTCGGCCGGCGCCCCCTGGTTGGCCTGGGTGGCCAGGGTGGATGAAGCCCCGAAACTGAACGTGACCTTGGTGTCGGGGTTCTCCGCTTCGAAAGCCTTGCCCATCTCGGTGAACGCCTCGGTGAGCGAGGCCGCGGCGAGGACCGTGATGTTGCCGGTGGGCTTCCCCTGACTCGTGGTCGTCACCGGAGGAGCCGATCCGTCGCTGCTCTTGTCGTCGCCACACGCGGCCCCGAACCAGGCGACGGAGAGCCCCATCGCCAACCACCCGCAACGGCGGACCCAGAACGAGAAGGATCCCGGGAGCCAGGTCACGATATCGGCGCTTCCATCTCCGACAGGAGCCCGTCGAGGAAACGGGCCACTCCCTGGGACGACTCGTGGCGCCAGCGGGCCACCGGGTCAACCGGGCCGGAGATGGGAAGGTCCAGAGCGGCGAAATGCGGAGCGAACAGGGCTCGCTGGTCCATCAGCAACTGCCGCTGGTCCACGCCGAGGCGGTTGCCCAGCACCAGCTTGAGCAGCAGTTCAGTCCGCACGTCCCGCAGATGCCGGACGGGGGTGTGGAGCCAGCGCTCGAGCGCGGTGCGGCCCCGGCGCTCGATGCGGTAGACGGTCCGCTGGGGGCCCCCTTCCCCGGGTTCGGTGGCCTTGGGCGTGATCAGGGCCTGATCCTCCAGCCGGTTCAAGGCGCGGTAGACGAGGGGCCGTTGAATGCTCCACACCTGACCCACCGGCGCCTCACGCTCCAGCTCACGGGCCACGGCGAAACCATGTGCCGGTTGGGTGGAGAGCACCCCGAGCACCGCCCACTCCGTGAGAGACAGGTCGGGGGAATGAACCGGTCTCTCACGGTGGGCGGTGTCTCGGGATGGTGTACCAGCCATGTGCCGTTGGACCTCCGCACTAGTAGCGTTGATACTAGTGCGGCCCGCCGACCTCCGCCGGGTTGATCGCTCAGAGCCCGCCGAGGCAGAGGTACTTGAGCTCGAGGTACTCGTCGAGGCCGTACTTCGAGCCCTCCCGGCCCACGCCCGACTGCTTGATGCCCCCGAAAGGAGCCATCTCGTGGGAGAGGAACCCGGTGTTGATCCCGACCATGCCGTACTCGAGCGCCTCGCTCACCCGCCAGACCCGGCCCACGTCCCGGGCGAAGAAATAGCTGGCCAGGCCGTACTCGGTGTCGTTGGCCAGAGCGATGGCCTCCTGCTCCGTCTCGAACCGGAACAGCGGGGCCACCGGACCGAAGGTCTCCTGGCGGGCGAGGAGCATGTCGGAGGTGGCACCGGCGAGCACGGTCGGCTCGTAGAACGTGCCCCCGAGCGAGTGCGGTTTGCCCCCGACGAGCACTTTGGCCCCGTGCTGGCGCGGCGTCCTCCACGTGTTCGACCACCTTGTCGAGGGCGGCCTGGTCGATGAGGGGGCCCTGCTCGACCCCCGGCTCCCGGCCGTCGCCCACCTTGAGCTTGGAGGTCGCCGCGCTGAGCCGTTCGGCGAACTCCTCGTAGACCGCGGACTGGACGTAGATACGGTTGGCGCACACGCACGTCTGGCCCGTGTTGCGGAACTTCGAGAGCATGGCGCCGGCGACGGCGGCGTCGAGATCGGCGTCGTCGAAGACGATGAAGGGGGCGTTGCCCCCCAGTTCGAGGGTGAGCTTCTTCACCGTGTCGGCCGACGCCCGCATCAACAGCCGGCCGACCTCGGTGGAGCCGGTGAAGCTCATCTTGCGGACGTCGGGGTTCCTCGTCATCTCGACCCCGATGGCCTCCGGCTCGCCCGTGATCACGTTGAGGACGCCGGCCGGGACGCCGGCCCGTTCCGCCAGCACGGCGAGGGCCAGGGCCGACAACGGGGTCTGCTCGGCCGGCTTGACCACGATGGTGCACCCGGCGGCCAGCGCGGGCGACACCTTGCGGGTGACGATGCCGGAGGGGAAGTTCCACGGGGTGATGGCGGCGCACACCCCCACCGGCTCCTTGAGCACCAGAAAGCGGCGGTCCCGGGTCGGAGCCGGGATCAGGTCTCCGTAGATCCGCTTGGCCTCCTCGGCGAAGAACTCCGGGAACGAGGCGGCATAGGCGATCTCACCCTTGGCCTCAGCCAGCGTCTTGCCCTGCTCCGACGTCATGATGAGGGCGAGATCCCCCGCGTTGCCGACGATGAGCTCGTACCAGCGGCGGAGCACAGCCGCCCGCTCCTTGGCCGGGGTGGCCCGCCAGGCCGGCAGCGCCTCCCGGGCCGCGGTAATTGCCTCGTTGGTCTCGGCGGTCCCCATATTCGGGACGTGGGCGAGGACGGCGCCCGTGGCCGGGTCGTAGACCGGGAAGGTGCCGCCGCCCTGCGCCGGGATCCAGCTGCCGGCGACCAGGCACTGGTCCGTGAGCAGCGAGGGATCCTCCAGATTCAGGCTCGCCACCAACGTGCTGTCCGGGCCCTTTTCGGTCTGCATCTCGAGCACCTCCGGGAGCCTCACACCAGTGGGGTCGACACTAGTGTCCTCACCTTGATGCCCGCGCCTCCGCTGGTCACGGTGCCCGGATGACCGCATCACACCACACCGCACCGCCCCGACGCCGGTCCCGGCCCCCCCTGCTCGCCGCCGGGCTGGCCACCATGGCCACACTCTTCTTCGTCCTTCCCCTGGCCGGGCTCCTGTGGCGGGCGCCGTGGAGCAGCCTCGCCCGCGACCTCGGCGCGCCCGAGGTCCGCACGGCCCTGCGACTGTCGCTCGTCACCTCGCTGGCCGCCACCGCGGTGGCCTTCACCTTCGGAGTTCCGCTGGCCTGGGTGCTGGCCCGGGTGGAGTTCCCCGGCCGGCGCCTACTGCGGGCCCTGACCACCCTGCCCATGGTCCTCCCTCCGGTGGTGGGTGGCGTGGCCCTCCTCTTCGCCTTCGGTCGCCGAGGGCTGCTCGGCCAGTGGCTCGATTCCGCCTTCGGCATCCGGCTGCCGTTCACCACCACCGGAGCGGTGATGGCCGAGACCTTCGTGGCCATGCCCTTCCTGGTCATCACCACCGAAGCTGCCTTCCGGACGCTCGACCGCCGCTACGAGGAGGCGGCCCGGACCCTCGGCGCCAGCCGCTGGACGGTGTTCCGCCGGGTCACCCTCCCCCTCGCCGGACCCGCCCTGGCCGCCGGCGGTGTGCTGTGCTGGGCCCGGGCCCTGGGCGAGTTCGGCGCCACCATCACCTTCGCCGGCAACTTTCCGGGCACCACCCAGACGATGCCCCTGGCCGTCTACCTCGCCCTCGAATCGGGACGGGACTCCGCCATCGTCCTGTCCCTGGTGCTGCTGGCCGTATCGCTCATCGTCCTGGTATCGCTGCGGGACCGCTGGCTCGGCCTCGGACCCTGACGACGCTTTCTGGAGCCTGGGCGGGCGGACGTTAAGTTCGACGGCATGCGCGCCGCCTACGCCGAGAAGCTCGGCCTCCCCGATTTCCTGGACGGACTCGTCATCGGCGAGCGGCCCGAACCGGACCCGCCCACCGGCTGGGAGGTGGCCGAGGTCAGGGCGGCCACGCTCAACCCCCACGACGTCTGGACCCTGAAGGGGCAGGTGGGCTTCCCCTTCGAGCCGCCCGTCATCCTGGGCTGCGACGGGGCGGGTATCGCTCCGGACGGCACCGAGGTCGTGTTCTACCCCGTGATCCCCGCGCCCTCGGGGCTGCGCATGCTGACCGACGGGGTGGACGGGACCTTCGCTCCCCGGGTGGCGCTCCCGGCCGCCAACCTCGTGCCCAAGCCGGCCAACCTCAGCTTCGAG
Source organism: uncultured Actinomycetes bacterium (assembly GCA_963789165.1). Taxonomy (GTDB): domain Bacteria; phylum Actinomycetota; class Acidimicrobiia; order IMCC26256; family BP-133; genus CAWBJP01. The sequence continues at coordinate 100,164 of CAWBJP010000009.1, read as the reverse complement.
GAGGCGGCCGGACTCGGGACCGCCTGGCTGACGGCGTGGCGGATGCTCTTCACGAGGGCGCAGGTCCGCCCCGGGGAGCGGGTGCTGGTCCAGGGAGCCAGCGGGGGCGTGTCAACGGCGGCGATCATGCTCGCCTCGGCCGCCGGGGCCCACGTCACGGTCACATCCCGGAAGGCAGAGGCACTGGAAAAGGCCAAGGCGATCGGCGCCCATGAGGGCGTCGAGAGTGGCGGGCGGCTCCCCCAGCGGGTCGACGTGGTCATCGAGACGGTGGGCAAAGCCACCTGGAGCCATTCCCTCAAGTCCCTCGACCAGGGCGGGCGCCTCGTGGTGGCCGGCGCCACCACCGGCGCCGATCCCTCCGCCGACCTCAACCGGCTCTTCTACCGGGAGATCTCGGTCCTGGGCGCAGCCATGGGGTCGCTGGCGGAATTCAAAGCGGTGTGCCGCTTCATCGAGCACGCCGATCTCCACCCTCCCGTCTCGGACGTCTACGACGGGGTCGACAAGGTGCCCGACGCCATGCGAACGCTGGAGGCGGGTGAGATCTTCGGCAAGCTGGTGATCCGCCCCGTTGCGGGCTAGCGGGCGCCTTCGAAGGCGGCGGCCTTCACCCCCCGACGGGCCAGTTCGGCGAGGAAGGGCACCGGCTCGACGAGAGCACCGAGGCCGTGCACCCCGACCTGGGTCACGGACGATTCCTCCAGGCCGGCCAGCCAGGCCGTGGCCACCCCGAGCACCGTGCCCGCGGCGAACGCCATGCGGTCCACCACCCCGTAGACCAGCACCTCTTCGGCCCGGCCCCGCCGGCCCCGCACCTCCACCCACGCCGCGCCCCAGTCGCCTTCGGTGTCCACCGGACGCCGGCCCGGGCGGCGGCGCCCCTCGGCCTGGCCGCTGGCCACCCGCATCGAGACCCGGGCCAGCCGGGGCAGGGCGTCGACCAGCAGTTGGGCCTGGGCCGAGGCCGCCCGCCGGCAGTCCAGACCGCCGACCGGCTGGGGGAACCACACCAGCTGCCGGCCGCTGCCCGCCCGTTCCCGCACCCAGGTGCCGTCGCGCCACTCCAGAGCCACTCCCCGGTGGGCCCGGCGTAACCGGCCGGCGCATTCGGGGCCGGCCCACCCGGCCCGGGCCACGTGCACTTCAGTGACCACCTCGAGGGCGTCGGCGGCGTGACGGGCCAGCACGTCGGACAGGCCGGGGGCGATCCCGCAGGCGGCGGCCACGGCCGTCCCCGCCTCCCGGGCGGCGTCGTCGAGGTCGAGCAGGCCGCGGACCCCGTCGGGATCATCGGAGGCACAGGCGACGGGAACCCGGCGCTCCAGGGCCCGCTCGACCACGGCCCGCTCCACGCTGCCGTCGGCGGCGACGGCCACCCCCGCCACCCCGTCCGGGAGTGGATCGGCCGGCGACCATTCGATCGCCTCGCCTTCCGGGCCCAGGGCTTCGGCCAGCTGCGCGGCCCGGCCGGCATGCTTGTCCGCCACCAGCACCCGCTCCACTCCCTCGGTCTCGACCAGCGTCCGGGCCGCCCGCCGCCCCACCGCGCCGGCACCGATGATCAGGAGGGTCTTCACCGGAAATCGGGTTCGTGCAGCTGGCGCCAACCACCCTTGGACGGGGGAACGCCGCCGCGGCCCCGGGTGCGCACGATCCATCCGAGAACCCCGGCCACCCCGAGGGCCAGCAGGGCACGCCGCAGGGCCTTCATGAGTGGGGCTAGCTGGAATCGAACCAGCGACCTCGTCCTTATCAGGGACGCGCTCTAACCGACTGAGCTATAGCCCCCGGCCGGGCCTGGGGCCCCTCCGGAAGCCCGGGAGTATATCGGAGCGCCCGGTGTCGCCCTCCGTGGCCGTTCCGTCCCGCCGTAGTCCGTTCGGGCTATTTCGCCCGATCTGTCCGGATCATTCGGGTTCCTGGTCCGTAATGAAAGTCGGCCTCAATCGTTCTAACTGTTGTAGGCCACGGGGCAACGAAGGGGAGCGGGAAACGACATGCACGCCAATGAGGCCAGGTCCTTTTCCAACGAGGCGGGTTGTGCCAGCCACGCCCTCGCCGACTGTCTGTGTGACGTGCAGCTGCTGGAGAGCGTGCCGATCCGCTCGGTGCCCCATGCCGAACGCCTCCTCGAGCTGGGCCTCGACCGCTTCAACTTCGTGAAGTGGGCCGAAGAAGTCTCCGCCTGGATGGACTCCCAGGACGTCAGCCTGCAGCTCGTCGCCGAGGCCTAGCCCGACTCCTTCACCGTCACCTCGATGCCGCCGGTCAGGCGGGCGACGAGGTTGTAGAGGGCGACCCCGGCCGTGGTCACAAGCGCGGCCAGCACGGCCAGGATGGGCCCGAGCACCGCCGCCATCCGCAAGATGTAGCCGTCGCGGAAGTGGTAGCTGCCGTTCAGTACAGGCCCAGATCCTCGATCAGGCCCTCGATGTTGGCGATGAACGCCGGCCTGGCGCCCCACCACCCACAAGCCCGTCCCGACCACCAGGGCGACGGCGAAGAGGCACAGGTACAGGGCCAGCGAGACCTTCAGGGCCGACCAGGGGTCGATGCGGCGTAGCACCTGCACCCGGCGTTCCGCCGCCGGGCTGGTAGGCCGGCCGGGGCTCGACCCGTTCTGCGGGAGCCTCGTCGTCGTCGTGCCACGGGTAGCGGGGCTCGGGCTCGCCCCGCCCGGGGTCGTCAACCCAGGGGTAGGTCACGGCCCCTCCACCATGCCGTTCCCGTTCCCGTTCCCGTTCCCGTTCCCGTTGCCGTTGCCGTTGCCGGTGCCGGGTGCGTCGGGCGCAATGTCGGGCGGATCGAGCACGGGGGCCACGGCCACCACGGACTCGCCCGCGCCCACCCGGGCCAGGCGCACGCCGGTGGCGTCCCGGCCCTGGGAGGAGATCTCCCCCGCTTCCATGCGGATGATGTTCCCCTCCGAGGAGAACACCAGGATCTCGTCCTCGGCGGCCACCATGAAGGCGGCCACCACCACGCCCCGCTGGGCGGTGACCTTCATGCCCCGCACACCCTGGCCGCCGCGGCCCTGGCGGTTGAACCGCTCCAGCTTGGTGCGCTTGCCGTGGCCCGATTTGGTGACGAGGACGATCTCGGCATCGTCGCGAGCCACGTCGCAGCCGACCACGGCGTCGTTGGCGTCCTTCAGCTTCATGCCCCGCACTCCCGATGTGGCCCGGCCCATGGCCCGCACATCCCCTTCGTTGAAACGGATGGTCATGCCGTCCCGGGAGACGATGAAGATGTCGTTCTCGCCCGTGGTCTGCACGACCCGCACCAGCTCGTCGTCCTCCCGCAGGTTGATGGCGATGAGCCCGGTGCGCAGCGACGAGTCGTACTCCGACATGAGGGTCTTCTTCACCACGCCCTTCTTGGTGCAGAAGAACAGGTAGCGGCCCTCCTCGTACTGGCGGGTGTCGATGATGGCCTGGACCTTCTCGTCGGGCTGGAGGGCGATCAGGTTGACCAGGGCGGTGCCGCGGGCCGTCCGCTCCTTCATCGGGATTTCGTGGGCCCGGAGCCGGTAGACCCGGCCCCGCGTCGAGAAGAACAACAGGTAGGAGTGGGCCGTGGTGGTGAGCAGATGCTCGACGTAGTCCTCGTCGCGCAGCTTGGCCCCGGTCACCCCACGCCCGCCCCGGCCCTGGCGGCGGAAGGCGTCGGCCGCCACCGTCTTGATGTAGCCGCCCTTGGACATCGTGACCACGACCTCGTCGTCGTCGATGAGGTCGAGGGTGTCGAGATCGCCCGGGTCGTAGGTGATCTTGCTGCGCCGGTCGTCGCCGAACTTCTGACGGATCTCGGCCAGCTCGGCCTTGATGACGGTCCGGAGCTTGACCTCGTCGCCCAGGATCGATTCCAGCTCGGCGATGGTGGCGGTCAGCTCGGCGAACTCGTCGATCAGCTTCTGGCGCTCGAGGCCGGTGAGCCGGCGCAGCGGCATGTCCAGGATGTGGTTGGCCTGGATCTCACTGAAGCTGAACGGTTCGGCCATGAGGCCGGCCCGGGCGACCTCGACGTCGGCCGAGCCCCGGATCAGGGCGATGACCTGGTCGAGCATGTCGAGCGCCCGCAGCAGCCCCTCGACGATGTGGGCCCGGTCCTTCGCCTTGCGCAGCCGGAACTCGGTGCGCCGGCGCAGGACGTCGACCTGGTGGGCGACGTAGGCCCTGAGGACCTCGGCCAGGTTCAGGACCCGGGGGACGTTGTCGCACAGGGCCAGCATGATCACGCCGAAGCTGGTCTGCATGGGCGTGTGCTTGTAGAGCTGGTTGAGCACCACCTGGGCGTTGGCGTCGCGCTTGAGGTCGATGACCAGTCGCATGCCGGCCCGGGAGCTCTCGTTGCGGGCGTCGCGAATCCCCTCGATCTTCCGTTCCCGCACCAGCTCCTCGATCTTGTTCCCGATCGACTCCACCGAGGTCTGGTAGGGCACCTCGGTGACGATGATCCGCTGGCGCCCCTGGGCGTCCTCGTCGATCTCGGCCACGGCCCGCATGCGGATCGAGCCCCGCCCGGTGCGGTAGGCGTCGTGGATCCCGGACCGGCCCATGATCAGCGCCCCGGTGGGGAAGTCGGGACCGAGCACGAACTGCATGAGGTCGTCGGGCGTCGACTCGGGGTTGTCGATCAGGTGGATGGTGGCGTCGATGACCTCGCGCAGGTTGTGGGGCGGGATGTTCGTGGCCATGCCGACGGCGATGCCGCCGCTCCCGTTGACCAGCAGGTTGGGGAACCGGGCGGGCAGGACCGAGGGCTCCTGCGTCTTCCCGTCGTAGGTCTCGACGAACCCGACCGTGTCCTCGTCCATCCCGGCCAACATCTGCATGGCCAGAGGCGCCAGCCGACATTCGGTGTTGTGGTTGATGAAACCGCCGGCGGAGAAGGCGTGGTCGTCGGAATCGACCCGGATGGAGTAGACGGGCGCTTCGCCGGCGTCCTCCACCGAAGAGACGGTGGCGTAGTAGTAGCCGTGCTCGACGATGGACCGGGCCACGGCCTCGGCCTCGGGATTCCCGATCCTGGCCAGGATCTCCTCGCCGGAGTCCTCCCACAGGTCGGCCCGGCCGATGGCGTTCTTGGCCAGCCACCGGCGGTGCCCGCGGGTGGCTTCTTCCCGCAGGAAGTCGGCCAGGAAGGGGATCGTGTCACCGCTGGCGCTGCACGCCTTCTCCGGCGTGGAGTCGAGCATCTCGAGGAGGCGGTCCTGCTTGGTGCAGGCGAACCCGACGCGCTCGGCGAACCGCCGCACCTGCCGGCGGCTGGTCAGGAAGACCTTCCATTCCTTGCGCTCCTCCGCGAAGCAGCGCCGGGCCACGATGCCGAACTCGAGCAGCAGGAGCTGCACGTCCTGGGACAGGCCCTCGCTGTAGGTCGAGTAGGACACCTGGACCGTCTCGTCGTCCCGGCGGGCGTCGTGGAGCACCGAGGCACAGCCGTCACCCTCGAACAGCGCCTGGAGGAACGCCCGCTTGGCTGCGGGGGGTGCCTGCCAAACAAAGTCCGGGATGCGCTTCTCGGCGCTCCTTTTGCCGGCCAGCTCCCCAAGCGGCGAAGCGAGAAGCGTTTCGCAGCGGTGAACATCAAGCTCGTGGATGGTGCTCCCGGAAGCGATGGTCCGGTTGTAGGAGTAGGCCGCCCCTCCGACGAGGTCGCGGTAGAGCGACTCGACCCGGGAGAAGTACTCGAGGTCCGTGTTGTTGAACCCGGACCGCTCACCGACGAAGCCCTCGGCCAGGAAAGCACCCGCCAGGAAAGCCCATCGCTCGGCGCGTTCGTCGTGACGGTCGTCCACCACGGGTCGGCGATCGATGGCGAGCTTGTCTCCCGGGCGTAGCTCCTCGAGGAGCTTCCACAGCAGCACGGGGACGCCGGCCACCGCGACCAGGCAGAGCACAGGGTGATTCGTCGTGCCGGTGAGCTCGAAGCCTTCCTTCGTGCGCGCCCGCAAGATGGGATGCGTACCCGAGTGGAAAAACGCTTCCGCGCGAACCGGCTCGCCCCGCCGACCGACGACTTTCAGGTCGCAACCCGTCGTGGTGTTCGGCTCTGCGTCCGGCACCAGTTCGCCGATCTGGACCGTCCCGCTCGGAGTGCGCAGCCTTGCTTGATATGTCAAGCAGTAGCGCATCGCCGCCGGACGATCGTTGGGGTCGGGGGAGCCGAAGTTGCCGTGGCCGTCGACCATGGGGTGGCGGAGGGAGAAGTTCTGGGCCATGCGGGCCAGGGCGTCGTAGATGGCCGTGTCGCCGTGGGGGTGGTACTGACCCATGACCCGGCCCACGACCTGGGCGCACTTGGTGTAGGGCCGGTCGGGGCGCAGACCCGCTTCGTACATGCCGTAGAGGATCCGGCGGTGCACCGGCTTCAGGCCGTCCCGGACGTCGGGAAGCGCCCGGGAGACGATGACGGACATGGCGTAGTCCATGAAGGACCGCCCCATCTCCTCCTGGATCTCGATGGGCTCGATCGAGCCGTCTGCGAGCGTCTGCTGGACGCCGTCGTCAGGCATACAGAACTCTCCCCGTTGCTTGCTACGATCTCTAGATGTCCAGGAACCGCACGTCGGTGGCGTTCTCCTGGATGAATGTCCGGCGGGCGTCGACGTCCTCCCCCATGAGCCGCGAGAGGATGTCGTCGGCGATGGCCGCGTCCTCGACCGAGATCTGGAGAAGTGAGCGGGCGCCCGGATCCATGGTGGTGGCCCACAGCTCGTCGTAGTTCATCTCGCCGAGGCCCTTGAACCGGCTGATATCCGGCTTGCGCCCTTCGTGGTCGGCCAGGAAGCGGGTGAGGGCGTGTTCGTCCTTCAGGTAGGTCTTCTCCTTCCCGAGGACGGCCGAGTAGAGCGGCGGCTGGGCGATGTAGCAGTAGCCCATCTTCACCAGCTCGGGCATCTGGCGGTAGAAGAACGTGAGGAGCAGCGTGCGGATGTGGGCGCCGTCCACGTCGGCGTCGGTGAGCAGCACGATCTTGTGGTAGCGGATCTTCTCGAGGTCGAACTCCTCACCGATCCCCGCTCCGATGGCGGTGATGAGGGCCTGGATCTCCTCGTTCTTGAGCATCCGGTCGATCCGGGCCCGCTCGACGTTGAGGATCTTCCCCCGGATGGGCAGGATGGCCTGGAACTCCCGGTCCCGGGCCTGCTTGGCCGAGCCGCCGGCCGAGTCGCCCTCCACGATGAACAGCTCCGACACTCGGGGGTCACGCGACGAGCAGTCGGCCAGCTTGCCCGGCATGGACGCCGACTCCAGCAACGACTTGCGCCGGGTGAGGTCACGCGCCTGTCGGGCGGCCATCCGGGCCCGGGCGGCCTGGGTGATCTTGGCCACGATCTGCTTGGCCTCGGGCGGGTTCTCCTCGAACCAGTCCCGCAGCCGGGCATTGGTCGCCTTCTCCACCAGCGAGCGCATCTCGGTGTTGCCCAGCTTCGTCTTCGTCTGGCCTTCGAACTGGGGGTTGCGGAGCTTGACCGAGAGGATGGCGGTCAGCCCCTCCCGGATGTCCTCCCCGGCGAAGGGGTCGTCCTTCTCTTTGAGGAGGCCCTTCTCCCGGGCGTAGCGGTTCACCACGTTGGTCAGGGCCTTGCGGAAGCCCTCTTCGTGCATGCCGCCTTCGGTGGTGGCGATGTTGTTGGCGAAGCTGTGCAGGCCCTCGTGGTAGCCGGTGTTCCACTGCATGGCCACCTCGACCACATTCATCTCCTGGGACTCCTCGAAGGAGACGAGCTTCTTGTGCAGGGCCTCCTTGCTGGAGTTCAGGTGCCTGACGAAGTCGACGATGCCGCCGGTGTACTTGTAGACGTGCTCCACCGGTTCGTCGTGGCGCTCGTCCCGGAGACGGATTTCGAGGCCGCGGGTGAGGAAAGCCATCTCCCGGAGGCGCTCGAGCAGGGTCTGGGCCCGGAACTCCACCTCCTCGAAGATGGCGGGGTCGGGCCAGAAGGTGACGGCCGTTCCCTTCTTGCGGGTTCCGGCGATCCGCTCCAGCGGAGTCAGCGGGCGGCCCCCGTCGCCGTAGGTCTGCACCCACCGCCCGCCGCCGCGGTTGATCTCGAGCTCGAGGCGACGGGAGAGGGCGTTCACCACCGATACACCCACGCCGTGGAGGCCGCCGGAGATCTTGTAACCCTCGCCGCCGAACTTGCCGCCGGCGTGCAGAGTGGTGAGCACGACCTCGGCCGCCGAGATGCCCGGATACTCGGGGTGCTCGTCGACCGGGATGCCCCGGCCATTGTCGGTCACCCGGCATCCGCCGTCCTTGAGCAGGACCACTTCGATGAGGTTGGCGTGCCCGGCCATGGCTTCGTCAACCGAGTTGTCGACCACCTCGTAGACGAGGTGATGGAGGCCTGAAGGACCGGTGGATCCGATGTACATCCCGGGGCGTTCCCGGACCGGTTCGAGGCCTTTGAGGACAGTGATGTCCTTGGCGTCGTACGCCACGCGCGTGAAAACCTTCCTCAGGTAGGGGGAGGATCGGCCCTGGGAGAAGTAAAAGTGCAGGTCAGGGCCCTGAAATCCACTCCCGCCATCTTACCAGAAGGGTATGACTTTCGGGTTCGTTTCAGCCCACCGACAACTCGACCGCGGTGGCGATCCCGAGGCGGTCGGTGACCACTACGAAACGGGTTCCCGCCGGCAGGAATCCGGACTCGTCGGCCGCCGGGGTGGCCAGCCGTCCGACAACCTCGCAGGTCTCCGAATAGAAGGTCGCGTCGAGGTTGTGCAGGCCGAGCAGGTCGGAGCCGGTGATGCGGACCGCGGCCCCCGCCACCCGGGCCTCCGGGGGCAGGTCGAAGACCACGGCGTCGACCCCGGAACTGGGGGGTTGCCCGCACCCGGCCTGCATCTGGCCCAGGGTGAGACCGAGCAGGTTGGGCAGGAGCATCTGGCCCCGGGCACTGAACAGGGGCGACGCGGGCGGTGGAGCCGAAGGTGCCGCAGGTTCGTCCGCCGGAGGCGGTGCGGCGGGGTCGTCCGCCGGAGCCGGGCCGGCGACGGGCGGGTCGGTCGAGGGAGTCGGCCCCGCGGGCGGCGGGACGACGGCCGGGAGCGTGGCCCGCGGAGCCGTGTGCCGGAGTCACCGGCGCCGGCGGGCGCGAGAGCGAGACTCGACACCGGCGTCACGGCCACCGGATCCGGTGCCGGCAGCGGGCTCGGAACAGCCACGGGTGCGGCCACCTCGATCGGCGCCGGGTCGGATCGGAGCGGGGCGGCGGCGGGAGCCACCACCCCGGCCAGGGCGAGGACGCCGACGGCGGCGGCGGCGGTGGCCGGGCCCGACCCCGTGCGCCGGATGGCCGCCCCGGCCGGAGCCGTCCACAGGCCGGCCAGCCAGGGCACCAGGGAGAGGACGGCGGAACCGCCGATCAACCACCACAACTTCCCGAGGCGGACGGCCAGGAAGTGGCGCACCAGCACGGGGTCGAAATGCACCCCGGCGCTCGCCACCAGTTCCTTTCGGGCCACATCCGGCCGCTGCGGAGACTTGTAGGGCCGGGAGGCGGTCATCACCTCGTAGGCATCGGCGATGGCCAGGATCCGTCCCCCGAGGGAGATGTCCTCGCCGGCCAGGCCCCGGGGATACCCGCTGCCGTCCCAGTGCTCGTGATGATGGGCCACGGAGGCCGCCCACGGACCCAGCCACTCCACCAGAGGGGTCACCAGCCGGTCGCCCTCCTCCGGATGGCGGCGCAGGGTCTCCCACTCGGCGTCGTCAGGACGGTCCGGCTTGTTGAGGATCTCACCGGGGACGGCCAGCTTGCCGATGTCGTGCAGCAACGCCGCCCACCGGAGCCGGTCGCGGTCCTCGGGCGCGACGCCCGCCTCCTCGGCCAGCACGTCGGCCAGGCCGCGGACCCGCTCGGAGTGACCCCGGGTCCGGCGGTCGTGGGCACCCAGAGCGGCCACCAGCACGAGCGCCCGGGCGGCGGCGGCCGCCGCGTCGTCGCCGAGGCCCTCGTGGCGGGCCTCGGTGGCGGCCTTGCGCAGGGCCCGGCCCCGGGCCGCCCGGCGGGCGATCTTCAGGCGCGACGGGGCCCGGTCGGGGAAAGCGAGGGTCAGATGCAGCAGCCAGGCCAGGGGCAGGAGCCGTTTGGCCAGGCGTTGGGTGACGACCACGGCGGTGACGGCGGCGGCGACCAGGGCCGTCCACCAGCCCACGGTTTCCGCCACCCCGGACGGCTCGCCCAGGAGTTCGGTGACGGCCCATGCGGCGGCCATGCCCGCCACTGCCGGCACGACAAGAATGAAGAGCCGGAGGAGGGCGGCAAGCAAGGGTCGGGCCACCCAGCGTCCACCGCGCATACACCCACTGTACGGGCACAACCGGGAATCTGTTCCTGTGTCTTGTCCAGCTTTGAGAGTGTTGTCCGGGTTTGGTCGAGCTTGTTCCCGCGGGACACCTCCGAAACCGGGTCCCGTCCGGCGGTACCCTCACCCTTTCCCCCGAGAGAACCGAGGAGGGGCTGTGTTCCGCCACGTCGTGATGGTGTGCTTCACCCCGGAGGTGACCGACGAGCAGAAAGAGGCGCTTCGCACCGGCCTCGCCACCATGCCGGAGCAGATTCCGGAGGTGCGCGCCTACCGGTTCGGAGACGACGCCGGCATCACCGCCGACAACTACGACTTCGTGGTGGTAGCCGACTTCGAGGACCAGGACGGGTTCCTGACCTACCGGGATCATCCGGCCCACCAGAAGCTGGTGGTCGACCTCCTCCGTCCCATCGTGGCCCGGCGGGCGGCCGTCCAGCACGAATGGCGGATGGCTCTCCCCTCCGACCTCCCGGGCTGAAACCGCCCCCGACTCCGGGGAACTTCTGGGTGCTTTGAGCAGACCAATAGCTCGTCGCGACACAACGGGGCCCTCAACCGCACCACACGTCACAGCAAAGGAGCCTCCCCATGTCCCTCCAAGCTGCCTTCTGCAGCGCCGTGTTCCTCATTGGCCTCCCCCTGGCCATCCCCGCCCATGCCGACGAGCAGCCGCCGCCCGACAAGGAGAAGAACCCGGTAGCCGAGCTGCTCTGCACAGCCGGTGATCCCAACTGCGCCCACGAAGAGCCCGCTCCCTCGAGCTAGCGCCCCCCTCCAGCCCCCCACCTGTGCTCCCGCAGTCCCTTCTCTTCGAGGCTGCGGGAGCACAGAACTATCGGCGCACCACGACCCGCAGACTGGTCACCGCTCCGGGGCGCACCTTGCGGCCGATCCGGAGCAGCAACTCGCCTTCGAGATAGCGCAGCTGGGTGGCCCACTCCGGGCTGTCCACCTCCACGGTGAGGATCCCCTGGCGCACGATCCGGGGCCGGGCATGGGCCGCCACCGCCGCGCCCACCAGCCCATCCCACCCGCCCATCACCGCGGCGATGACATCTGGCTCGTCAAGATTGAGGTCGGCGGCCACCTCGGACAGGCTCTCGGCCAGACGTCGGGGGGGACGGGAACCCAGATGCTCCGGGTCGTCCCCCCGCCAGGCCCATCGCCGCGGCTTCATGTCCCCACCCGCCCGCCGGTGATCCAGACCACCCGCTCGGTGGGGAGCCCGGCCGGAAGCTGACCGGCAGTGGTCACCAGCGCCTGCCCGGCGGGCAGGTGGGCCACCAGGCCGGCGGAACGGGTGTCGTCGAGCTCGGAGAACACGTCGTCCAGGAGCAGGACGGGCGGTTCCCCCGCCACCTCCGTCACCACCGCGTGCCCGGCCATGCGGATGGCCAGAGCCAGGGAGCGCTGCTCCCCCTGGGAGGCGTAGCGGCGCGCCTCGCGGGCCTCCACGGTCAGGCGCCAGTCGTCGCGGTGGGGACCCACCAGGCTGATCCGGCGTTCCAGATCGGCGGCCCGGGAACCACCCAGCGCCGCGGCCAGCAGCGGCGCCACATCGTCGAGACGGGAGGCGTCGAGTACCTCTCGCGGGGCCCAGCCTGTTTCGTAGACTCCGGCGATGTCAGCCGCGCCCGCGCCGGCCAGGTCGGCGTAGGCCTTGGCCATGGGTGCCTCCAAACGCTCCAGCAGTTTCAGCCGCCCCCGCACCAGCTCCGCCCCGGCCTTGGTGAGCTGGTCGTCCCACACGTCCAGGGTGGCCGGATCGTCGTTTCGGGACCACGACTTGAGCCAGGCGTTGCGGTGACGCAGAACCCGCTCGTAATCCGAACGGGCGGCGTCGTACCGGGGAGAGAGCGCCACCAGGAGGTCGTCGAGTTCCGTCCGGCGTTCGGACGGCCCCCCTTTCACCAACCGCAGATCGTCGGGCGAGAAGACCGTGACCCGCAGCGTGCCCAGCACATCGCGGGAACGGGGCAGCGGCTTGTGATTCACCAGCACCCGGTTGCGGCCCGCGGCCGTGATCTCCGCCTCCACCGTGCGCCGGTGATCGTCGCCCTCCACCTCGGCCCGCACGAAAGCCCGCTCCGTCCCGGCCCGAACCAGGGCGACATCGGGCGCGCCCCGGAACGACGACATGCGGGCCAACCAGCCGACCGCCTCCAGGATGCTGGTCTTGCCCGAGGCATTGCCTCCGGCCAGCACGGTCATCCCGGGACCGACCTCGATCTCGGCCTGCTCGTAACACCGGAAGTCGGTCAGCCAGAGATGCGCCAGGCGCATGGGTTGTCCGTCTTGTTCACGGGGGACCGGGCCCCGGGTCAGCTCACCCGGACGGGCATCAACAGGTAGAGGAAATCTCCGTCCTCGGCCGACCGCACGATGGCCGGCTTCGAGGTGTCCAGGGTCTCGACCAGGACTTCTTCCGAGGTGATGGCCGACAGGCCGTCGAGCAGGAAGTCGGGATTGAAAGCCACCGTCGTCTCGGTTCCCTCGTACTTGGCGTCGAGCCCTTCACTGGCCTGCCCGACGTCGTGCACGACGGCGGTGAGTTCCAGACCGCCGGGACCCATGGCCATGCGGATGGGGGCGTTGTCACGATCGCGGCCGATGAGCCGGACCCGCTTGACCGCCTCCATGAAGGTTTCCCGGACGACGGTCAGCCGGTTGGGATAGCCGGACGGGATGAGCTGCTGGTAGTTCGGGAACTGACCTTCGATGAGCCGCGTGCTGACCCGCGCCTTGGCCGTGTCGAAGCAGGCGTCCCGGTCCGAGAACGACAGCTCCACCTGCGATCCCCCGCCTTCCGCACCACCGCCCGCACCCAGGATTCGCTGGAGCTCGCCCAGCGCCTTGGCCGGAACCAGCACGTGGCGTCCCTCGGCGGCCGCGCCCGACAGGGCGGCGGCCAGGGTGGTCTCCCCGGGAAGGTCCCGGACGGCCAGGCGGTACGAGTCGGTGGCCACCAACCGGAGACCGGAGCCTTCGGCGACCAGCAACACTCCGGTGAGGATGGGCCGGGCATCGTCCCGGGAAGCGGCCGGAATGACCTGGCGCAGGGCGTCGGCCAGCGCGGCGGCGTCCATCCGCACGCCGCTCCCCGCCACTTCCGGCAACCGGGGGAAATCATCCGCGGGCAGCACGCGCAACTTGAAGTCGGACCGCCCGCTGGTGATGCGGGCCTCCTCGTCACCCACGTCCACCGACACCGCCCCCGGCTCGAGGGCCCGGACGATGTCACCGAAGAGCCGGGCGGGCAGCACGGCAGCTCCCTCGCCATCGCACTCGGCCGCGGCGGAGACGCGGATCGTGAGCTCGAGGTCGGAGCCGGCCAGCTCCAGTCCGTCGTCGGTGGTTCGTATCAGAAGTCCGGAGAGGATCGGAAGAGCGCCGGAACGGGAAGCCACCGCACGGCCGGCACTCCCAATCGCTTCGCTCAGGACGTCACGTTCGCAACGGAACTTCAACCCTTTCCTCCTGTTGAGTTCCTAGTAGTTGGTAGTAGGCCTGTGGATTGTGAACAACCCATCATCGTCCCTGCTCAGAGCACATATGGTTGAGGGTCGGTTCTCCACAGAACAACAGGAGCGCATCCTCGCGCCAGACGGGACCCGTGGGAAAGCACCCAGGCGGCGCCGGGTTGTCCCCAGCTATCCACAACGTTTCCCACAGGAACCTACCGCGCCGTATGAGCACGGCTGACGCCGGAGCGCGCGAGAGGGGCATCAGGTGTCACCGGTCTTGATCCGGTTGATGAGCTCGGTCACCTGCTCGTAGATCTGCCGGCGCTCGGCGATGAGGGCGGTGATCTTCTCCACCGCGTGCATGACCGTGGTGTGGTCCCGGCCACCAAACTCCCGGGCGATCTGGGGGTAGCTGTAGTCCGTGAGCTCACGGAACACGTACATGCCGATCTGGCGGGCGGTAACCAGGGGCCGGCGGCGGCTCTTGCCGCACAGCTCCTCGATGGTCCAGCCGAACATCTTGGCCGTCTCTTCCAGGATGACCTGGGGCGTGATGACCCGGGAACACGGTGACTGGAGAAGGTCGGCCAGGACCTCCATGGCCAGCTGTTCGGTCACCGGGGCCCGGGACAGGCTGGAGTAGGCCGCCACCCGGATGAGGGCCCCTTCGAGCTCCCGGACGTTGTCGGCAATGTGGGTGGCGATGAACGACAGGACGTCGTCGGGAACCTGGATGAAACCCTGCGACCGGGCCTTGTGCCGGAGGATGGCCAGACGGGTCTCGAACTCGGGGGGCTGGATGTCGGTCAGCAGACCCCACTCGAAACGGGTGCGAAGCCGGTCCTCGAGCGCCGACATCGCCTTGGGTGAGCGGTCGGAGGAGAGGACGATCTGGCCGCCGGAACCGTGGAGCGAGTCGAAGGTGTGGAAGAACTCCTCCTGAAGGCGTTCGTGGTTCTGCATGAACTGCACGTCGTCGACGAGGAGCAGGTCGGCTTCCCGGTACGACCGTTTGAACTCCGCCCGGGCGTTGGTCCGGATCATCTCCACGAACTCGTTCATGAACGTCTCGGTGGAGACGTAACGCACCCGCTTGTGGGGGAACATCTGGGCCACGTGATGCCCGATGGCATGGAGCAGGTGGGTTTTGCCCAGGCCGGACTGCCCGTAGATGAACAGCGGGTTGTAGGACCGGGCCGGTTTCTCCGCCACGGAGAGCGCGGCGGCATGCGCGAAGCGGTTGGACGCCCCGATCACGAACTGCTCGAAGGTGTAGCGGGGGTTGAGGGCGTGGCCCGACTCGCCCCCGCGCGTCTCGTCCCGAAGGTTGGGCACCGGTTTCACTCCGTCTTCGACTTCAGCGTCAGGAAGGAGCTCGAGAACCTCGGCGAGGGCCGGTCCGGAGCGGGGCGCGGTGAGCACGACGAGGTCGAGGTCGACCTCCTCACCCGTCTCCTCGTACAACACGTCCTGGATGGCGGCGCTGTAGGTGGCCTCGATGCGCTGACGGGCCAGGGTGCTGGGCACCGCCAGGCGCAGGACGCCGTCCTCGAAGGCAATGGGACAGACGCCTTCGAGCCACATGCGCCAGCAGGCATCTCCCAGCTGGGATCGCAGGGGACCAGCCCCGCGCTGCCACAGATGCTCGGCTGCCTCGGTCGTGCTTGATCTATCCACGTTTATCCACAGAAGCTTCCACACGTGTGGACAACGAGGGCAAAGAAGGGGTGCAGTCGTCCACGGAATCCCGCCACAGGGCGCGTCAAAGAAGGACCAGGCTGGCGGGGAAGTAACCACCTCGAAGCCCGGGGTCCCCGCCGAAACCGAGGGTTCCGGTGGGGTGGGACGAGGCGGAACCGTCAACGTAACACCGGTTCGGATGGCACTCAAGCGCCTCGGGGTCCCAGCGGGGCCGGTTTCTTCCCGGCCTCGTGGGCGCCCGCTACACTGCTGCGCGCCGGGACGCCCGGACCGTCGCACGCGAGCGGAAGGTCCGTTTCGGGCGCTCGTCGAGGAGATCATGGGTGAAGCGAACCTTCCAGCCCAAAAAGCGCAAGCGCATGCGGACCCACGGGTTCCGGGCCCGGATGTCGACCCGGGCGGGCCGGGCCGTCATCAAGGCGCGGCGCGTCAAGGGCCGGCACAAGCTGACCGCCTGACCTGGCGCGTCCGCGATCGGTCCACGTTTGCAGCCCTGGCCGCCGCCCCCCGGCGCCGGCGGGGTTCTGTTTCGCTCGCCTCTCTTGCCGGCGAGGAGAACATCCCTCCGAGGGTGGCCTACGCCGTGGGTCGGAAGGTGGGTGGAGCCGTCTCCCGGAACCGGGTGCGCCGGCGCCTGAGGGCCAGCGTCGCCCGGCACCGGACGTACCTCCAGCCGGGCGCCGCCTATCTCGTGGGAGCCGGGCGGGAGGCCGCCACGGTGTCATTCGCGGAACTCGATGCCGCCGTCGGGGAGCTCCTGGCCGGGAGGCCGCAGTGAGCCTGGCCGCCCGGATCCTGTCCGTGCCCGTCCGTGCCTACCGCTTCGCCCGCGCCGGCGCGCCCCGCTGGTGCCGTTACGAACCGACCTGCTCGGCCTACGCTCTCGAGGCGCTATCCAGCCACGGAGCGATGCGGGGCACGTGGCTCACTCTCCGTCGGCTGGCCCGGTGCCATCCGTGGGCGGGGTTCGGCGCCGATCCCGTCCCCCCGGTGGGGCGAGCGGCGCCCCCCGAGATGACAGCCCACTCCGCCGTGCCGACGGCCTGACAGGGAAGGTCGATTCAACGTGTGGAACAGCCTGCTCGACGGGATGGGCTCGGTCCTGGCGTTCTTCTATGGCCTCGTCCCCTCCTACGGCGTGGCCATCATCGGGCTCACGGTGGTGGTGCGGCTGGTGCTGTTCCCCCTCACCGCCAAGCAGGCCCGCTCGCAGCTGAAGATGACCCAGGCCGCGCCCGAGATCAAGCGGATCCAGGCCCAGTACAAGGACGACAGACAGAAGCAAAACGAAGAAGTCATGAAGTACTACAAGGAGAACAAGATCAACCCGGTGGCCGGGTGTCTCCCCCTTGTAGCCCAGATGCCGATCTTCTTCGCTCTCTTCGCCGTCCTCCGCGACCCCTTCAAGCACATCCCGTCGGGTTCCAAGTTGTACGAGGCGTTTTGTGGCGATGCCATCGAGAAGGGCGTGGCCTGCGCGAAGGACAACATCAAGGGCCTGCAATTCCTGGGCATGGACCTCTCCAAGGCGGCCAGCGAGGCCCACAACGGCTTCACTGACGCCCTGCCCTACTTCCTGCTCATCGCCCTGGTCGTGATCACCGGCTACGTGCAGTTCAAGCAGACGCAGAGCCGTGCGACCCAGACCAACCCCCAGATGGCGATGATGGGCAAGATCTTCCCGATCATGTTCGCCTTCATCTCGTTCAGCCTGCCCTCCGGGGTGGTGCTCTACTTCCTGGTCTCCAACGCCTGGCAGATCGGTCAGCAGGCCCTCATCTACGGCCACCTGATGCCTGACGAGGCACCGGCGGGCGGGAACGGTGCGGCGGGTCCAGCCAAGGCGGCCCAGCCGCCGAAGACCAGCCTGAGGAACCCCCCGAAGACCCAGGACCCGAAGAGCCGGACCCCGGGTGACGGGACCGACGGCAAGGACGGAAAGAACGACAGACCGGGTAAGACTCCGGGGAAGGACGCGGCCGCCGGGGACGGCAAGGCGCAGAGCCCTGAGAACTTCGGCCGGGCACAGCCATCCGGGTCGCGACCCCGACCCAAACGACGCCGGCGTTAGGACTGGTTCCATGGAGTGGGTGGAGGTCACCGGAAGGACGATTGCCGAGGCGCTCGATACCGCCCTCGATCAACTCGGGGTGGAGGAGGCGGACGTCGAATACGAGGTCCTGGAGGAACCGCGCCGTGGCTTCCTGGGCAGGCTGACCGGGACAGCCCGGATCCGGGCCCGGATCAAGCCGATCTCCCGGGAGAAGCCGGACCGGAGACGGCGGTCCGGGCCCCGCTCTGAGGGCCGGCCCCAGGGAGGCCGATCGGAGGGGGGTCGGTCCCGTGGTGGCGGCGGCGCGCGGCCAGGGGCCGGCGCCTCGGATCAGGCCGAAGGCCGATCGGAGCCGAGCCGGGAGGGCGGCCGGCCACGGTCGTCGCCCGGCGAGGAAGGTCGTGAAGGGCGCCCGCGGGACGGGCAACGCCAGCGCAGCCGGTCCCGCGACCGTGACCGTGACCGTGACCGGAGGCCCCGCCCGACGGCGGCCACCACGACCAGCACCACTGCCACCGAGGGGGAGGAAATCGCCGTGAGCGGATCCGACGTGCCGTTGTCCGAACAGGTCGAGTTGGCGGAGCGCTTCACTCAGGGATTGATCGAGCGCTTCGGCCTGAAGGCCACGGTCACCGCCGAGGCCGATGGCGACGACGACGTGAAAGTGGAGATCACCGGGTCCGACCTCGGGCTGCTCATCGGCCAGAAGGCGGCCACCCTGGATGCCGTCCAGGAACTGGTGCGGACCGCGCTCCAGCGCCGGATCGGCGGCCACGGCGCCCGCGTCCACGTCGATGTGGGTGGTTACCGGGCCCGGCGCCACGAGGCGTTGGCCGTGTTCGTCCGCCAAGCGGCCGAACGGGCCCTCGAATCGGGCCGTGACCAGGTGTTCGAGCCCATGTCGCCCATGGACCGCAAGGTGGTCCACGACACGGTCAACGAGATCGAAGGCGTGGGCACCATCTCCGAGGGCGAGGAACCGCGCCGCCGGGTCGTGATCCGGGCGCTCTGAAGATCGCAGAGATCCTGGCGCAGGCCCAGGAGCAGGGGTTTCTCGGCCCCGGCCCGCTCGATCGACACGTCGAACACGCTCGGGCGATGGGAGCCTGCCTGCCTGAGGCGGCCAGCCGGGTGCTGGACCTCGGCAGTGGCGGGGGCGTGCCCGGCCTGGTGCTGGCCGGCGAGCACCCGACCTGGCGGGTGGTCCTGTTGGACTCGGCCGAGCGCCGGTGCCGCTTTTTGCGGCAGGTGACCGCCGACCTGGGTTTCGGGGACCGGGTCGAGGTGGTCGAGGAACGGGCGGAGAGCGCCGGCCGCCACCCGGACCGGCGGGACGCCTTCGACGTGGTGGTGGCCCGATCGTTCGGCACCCCGGCGGTGACCGCCGAATGTGCCGTGGGCTTCCTCCGTCTCGGCGGCCACCTCGTGGTGAGCGAGCCTCCGGAGGAACCGGAGGCGTCGAGCCGCTGGCCGGAGGAGGCACTGGCCGACCTGGGGCTGGGTCCGGCGCAGGCCTGTGGGGCAGAGGGTTTCCGCTTCGCCCGCCTGGAGAAAGTGCGGGCGGACGACCGCTGGCCCCGCCGGGTCGGGATCCCGGCCAAACGCCCCCGGTTTTAGAGCGCCACCGGCGATTTCATGGCCACGCCGCCCTTCCACACGTGGGTGACGTTGGCGGGGTCGGCGAGCACGGTCACGTCGGCGAGCGGATCGGCGGCCAGGGCGATGAGGTCGGCGTCGTAGCCTTCAGCCAGCAGACCGGAGCGCGGCGCCTGGGGGCCCAGGGTGGCAGGCGCGGCGGCGGTGCCCGCCTCGATGGCGGCCAGGGGAGACAGTCCGGCCGCCACCAGATGGGTGAGCTCCTCGCCGTTGTGGCCCCAGGGCACGGCGCTGCCGGCACCGCTGGTGAAGGAATCGGTCCCCAGGGCGATGGGCACTCCGGAGCGGATGGCCAGCTCCAGCGACTCCTGATGGCGGTCGGCCAGGGCCCGGACCTTGCGGTCCACATAGTCGGGCAGCGCATCCTTCATGGCCAGCAGCCGCTCGACCACGAAGCGGGTGGGGACCAGGACCGCCCCCGTCTCGAGCATGGCTGCCACTGCCTCCTCGTCCAGGTAGCTGCCGTGCTCGACGGTGCGCACCCCGGCGCGCAGCGCGGCCATGATGCCAGCCTTGCCGTGGCAGTGGGCCGCCACCACCCGCTCCGCCCGGCCCGCCTCTTCCACGATGGCGCGCAGCTCCTCGTCGGAGAACTGCTGGTGGAGCGGGTGATCGAGCTCGGAGGAGACGCCACCCGAGGTGCACACCTTGATCAGGCGGGCACCCATCCGGAGCTGCACCCGCACCGCCTTCAGGCACTCGGCCACGCCGTCGCAGTGCCACAGGCCCCGATGCTCGTGGCAGACGTCCCCCACCCACCGCAACGGGAGCGAGTGGAGGTCACCGTGGCCCCCGGTGGTGGAGAGGATGGCCCCGGCGGCGTACACATGGGGTCCGGGGATGATGCCTTCGTCGATCACCCGGGCCAGGTGGAGGCCGAGGCCGCCGGGTTCGCGCACGCTGGTGAAGCCGGCGTCGAGGGCGAGGCGGGCGTCGGCCGTGATCCGGGCCGCGGCCACCGCCACCGGGTCATGGGCGATGTCGTCCAGGGAGGCGCGCCGCACGCCCAGGAAGTGGCCGTGGCAGTCCCACAGGCCGGGCATGACAATCGGCACCCGGATACCGGCCGGCGATCCGGCAGGCACGCCCGCCGCCGGGCCGGCGTAGGTGATGGTGTCACCGTCGGCCACCACGGTGCCGTCGGGGACGGGGGCGCCCCGCCCGGGGATGAGGAGGTCAGCGTCGACACGGAGCATGGCGCTCTTCTAGCAGGCAGGAAGAACGCGATGAAGGGGGTAGGGAGTGGACGGGCGGCGGGCGGACTTCGGAACTGTGCTTCCGGAGGTACCCCCACTGTCCCTGCGGAAGCACAGAATCAACTTTTCAACCACGCAGACAACACAACCCCCATGCGACGCGCCGATGAATGCGCCACGACGACCCGGCCCCCCACATCCCTCATTGCGTCGTTGCCTTTCCTCACGAGGGTGATGCGACGGCCGCGGGTGGAATGGCAGGCGTGAGGGAAGCGTTTCCAGGGGAACGAATAAGATGTTGTGTCCCTGCGGAAAGGAATGACGTGGCCATCATCACCCTCACCGATGCCCTCTTCGACGAGACCGTCAACGGTTCCGACGTGCCCGTCCTCGTCGACTTCTGGGCCGAGTGGTGCGGCCCCTGCAAGATGATCGCCCCCGTGCTCGAGGAGATCGCCAAGGAGCACACGGGCAAGATCACCATCGTCAAGCTCAACGTGGACGACAACCCCGATACGGCCCGGCGCTACGAGGTCATGAGCATCCCCACCCTCATGCTCTTCTCCAAGGGCTCGCTCGAGAAGCGGCTGGTGGGAGCACGGAACAAGACCCAGCTCATGGCCGAGATCGCCCAGTTCATCGGTTGATCGAGCCCACGCTCCAGTGAGGTTCCGCATCGCCCGCGGGGACAGCGGCGAGGCGGTGCGGGACCTGCAGCACCGCCTCGCCACCCTGGGCTACGACCCGGCCGAGGTGGGCACCTTCGGGGAGAGCACGGAGGCCGCGGTGGTCGCCTTCCAGATGGCCCGGGGCCTTCGGGTCGACGGGGTCTGCGGGCGCCAGACGTGGAGCTCGCTGGTGGAGGCGGGCTACGCCCTCGGTGACCGTCTGCTCTATCACCGGACCCCGATGCTGCGGGGCGATGACGTCGTCGACCTTCAGCACCGTCTCAACGCCCTCGGCTTCGACGCCGGTCGGGACGACGGCCTTTTCGGCCCCAACACGCTGGCCGCCCTGTTGGAGTTCCAGCGCAACGCCGGTGTGGCCGCGGACGGCATCTGCGGCCCGGCCAGCGTCGCCTCCCTGGAGCGGCTGTCGCGGTTCGCCGGCGGTTCGGTGGCGGCGGTCCGCGAGCGGGAGACCCTGCGGGAAGGGGTGCGCCATCTCGCCGGCCGGCGGGTCTACCTGGCCGTGGAGCCGGGGCTCGACGCCCTCGGCGAGCTGGTGGGAAAGGGCCTGGGCGATGCCGGTGCCGACGTGCTCGAGGGCGGCGGTCTGGAGGACTCCGTGGCCGCGGCGGAGGCCAACGCCTTCAAGGCCGAGCTCTTCTTCGGGCTGCGCTTCGGGGACATGCCTGGATGCACCTGCGACTACTTCGCCGCCCGGTCGTTCCGCTCCGAGGCCGGTTTCCGGGTGGCCTGCTCCGTGCTGACCGAGCTGGCCGCGGCGCTGGGTTGCGCCACCGAGGAACCGCGGGGGCGGACCTACGCCGTGCTGCGGGAGACCCGTATGCCGGCGGTGGTCTGCCAGCCCGCCCAGGCGGACGACGTCGACGCCGTGCGCCGGCTGGTGAACCGGGCCGGAGACGCGGGGCGGGCCATCGTGCGGGGCCTGCGCCACGGCATCGAAGACCCTTTCGAAGACTGAAAGTCGGCGAAGACTGACGTTCGGCTAGACATCCCACGCCTCTAACTCGTCAAGCCGCTTGTTGTTGCCGGTGGCCCCAGGCCGTGTGCTCGTCGTAGAGGGTGTGGTGGCGGAGGCAGCCGTGGAGGAGGCCGACGAGCCGGTTGGCGAGGGCTCGGAGGGCGCGTTGGTGGGTGTCGCCGTTGCGGCGTCGTTGGTCGTAGTAGGCCCGGGCTCCGGGGCTGGCAGTGATGGCGCAGAAGGCCCACTGCTGGCAGGCGTCGGCGAGGCGGCGGTTGCGGGCGTAGCGGGCGAGGACGACGTGACTGCGCCCGGAGGCTTTGGTGATAGGTGACGTGCCGGCATAGTTCTTGCGAGACTTGGTGTCGGCATAGCGGTTCGGGTCATCCCCGAACTCGCTGCTCAAAACGGTCGGCCAGCTCGGCTTCGAGCCGGCTGATCTGGGTGGACAGCTCGACGATGACGGCCACGAGGGCCGATGACGAGCTGCCCATGGCACCAGCGATGATGTCCGGGGCTTGGAGCTGCGCCGCCCGCAGGGCCATCTGGATCTCACCGGCGCGTTCCTCGATCCGGCGTTGCCGGCCCGCCCGGCGCAGCCCGGCGGCGATCTTGGAGCGGGACAGGCCCCGGCCCAGCGCCGGGGTCGGGGCCATCGACAGCACCGCCAGCGCCTCGGCCGACCCGAGCTCGGGAAAGGCCTCGAGGGCCGCCGGGTAGAACTCCCGCAGCGTCGAGCGCAGCTGGTTCAGCTGCCGCTGCCGGCTCCAGATCAGGCTCTGGTGCGCCCGGGCCAGGACCTTGACCGCCTCGGCCAGGTCGCTGTCCCCGGCCACCCGCCGGTGGTTGTGGCGGTCCGTACGGGCCAGGTCGGCCAGCACCTTGGCGTCACCCGGGTCCGACTTTGCCCCCGAGGTGGAGTGCCGCTCCCGATAGCGGGCCACGGACATCGGGTTCACCGCGATGACCGTGTAGCCAGCGGCGACCAGTGCCCCCACGAACAGACCCCGGTCCGTCTCGGTGGCCACCACCACCTCGTCCGGGGCATCCACATGCGAGGCGACCAACTCGTGGAACCGGGCGACCCCTTCGATCCCTTCGGGCAGCCGGGCCCGGGCCAAGCGCTGCCCGGCACCATCCTCGACGAACACGTCATGATGCGTCTCGGCCCAGTCATGGCCGACAAACACCTCTCCCACCAGCACCTCCGATCGCACCAAGGGTCCGGACCGAGCCCGAGGCGACCAGCAGCTCCCTAATGGTTCAGTGCTCGAAGCACGTCATCCCACCAGCCATCCGAGGTCGACCTCACCAGCCGGCAGGCGCACGATCTAGCCGTAGGGCTCAACGCCCTGGAGACCGCAGTGCTGACCTGCCAGCCGGCTCAGCCACCAGCCTCACCCACTCAACCGGGGAGGTGGTCGATCCCCATTAGGAGACCGCCGCCCGGTCGGCTTCCGCTTCCAGGAAACGCTCGGCGTCGATGGCCGCCATGCAGCCCGAGCCGGCCGCGGTGACGGCCTGGCGGTAAACGTGATCCTGGACGTCCCCGCAGGCGAAGACCCCATCAACCGAGGTGCGGGTGCCGTCGTGGGTGACGATGTAGCCGGCCGGGTCGAACTCCAGCTGCCCGGTGAAGAGCTTGGTGTTGGGGTCGTGCCCGATGGCCACGAACACCCCGCTCACGGCCAGATCCTCCGTTTCGCCGTTGACGAGGTCGCGCAGGCGCAGGCCGGAGACCTTGCCATCCCCGAGGATGTCGTCGACCACCTTGTTCCACTTGAAGTCGATCTTGTCGTTGGCGAACGCCCGGTCCTGCATGATCTTGGAAGCCCGCAGCTCGTCGCGGCGATGCACCACCGTCACCTTGTCGGCGAACCGGGTGAGGAAGGTGGCCTCCTCGATGGCCGAGTCGCCGCCGCCCACCACGGCGATGTCCGCGCCCCGGAAGAAGAACCCGTCGCACGTGGCGCAGGTCGACAGGCCGTGGCCGAGCAGCTTCGATTCGGCAGGCAGACCCAGCAGCCGGGCGGTGGCCCCGGTGGAGATGATGACCGCACGGGCGTAGAAGTCCCTCCCTTCGGCCTTCACCCGGAAGGGACGGGAGCTGAAGTCCACCTCGTCGGCATTGGCCGTGAGGTACTCGCCGCCGAAGCGGGCGGCCTGGGAACGGAACTTCTCCATGAGCTCTGGGCCGAGGATCCCGTCGGGGAAGCCGGGGTAGTTCTCCACGTCGGTGGTGAGCATGAGCTGGCCCCCGGCGCCGGGAAACCCCTCGATGATGAGGGGGGCGAGGTTGGCCCGGGCGGTGTACACCGCGGCGGTGAGCCCGGCAGGACCGGACCCGATGATGATCACGTCACGGACGGCGTCCACAGGTGCTCCTCGGTCAGCGTCGTGACCAGCAGAACAGGCCGGCGACGGTGAAGATTCCGCCCGGCAGGAGGTAGGCGGCCCAGACATCCCCGGGCAGGTAGACCGACAGGGCCCGGAACGACCCGATGGCCAGCAGGATGACGGCCACGCTGCCCAGCACGCCGGCCAGCAGCCCGGCGACGATGGCCGCCACCAGCTTCTGGGCCGGCACCACCGTCTTGTCCCGCACCGTGGAGACGGCGCTGTCGATGGCGTCGGCGATCTGCTCGGTCCAGTCGGGCTCGGCGGGGTGGAGCGACACCGCTCCTGCCGGTCGGCTCGGGGACGCCATGGCGGGGCAGCCTACTTGACGCCCACTAACCTCCCGCACATGTTGACGGCCCCCCGCCTGGGGACGCTCGGAAGGTCCTGATGGCTCGACGCGTGGGCCTCTCCGTCGTGCTGGCTGCCGCCCTGGCCTGGTTGGGCGGCCTGGTGCTGGGCGAGTACCCGTTCCAGGGGGACGGCATCCAGTGGCTGCCCATCATGGGGGGCGCTGGTCTGGGCGCGGCCATCGCCTGGGTGGTGAACCGTTGCTGGAGCGGCGCGCCACCGGTGTGGATGGGGGCGGTGGCGGGCCTGCTGGCGGCTTGGGGCGAGGTGATGGCGGTCCAGGAGGACACCACCGCCGGGCGCCCGTGGCCGGGCGAGGGTTGGGCCGCCATCGCGGCCGCGGCCGGCGTCGCCCTCTACGGAGTGGTCGCGGCCCAGCGGGCGAAGTCCAAGTCGTAGCCCCGGCCCGGATCAGATCTCAGATCTGGTACCGGGTGAGGAGTTTGCAGCCGTCCCGGGCGGCCACATAGGCGGTGGTGGCGTCTCCGTCGGCGAAGACGGCGACGACAGCCGGGCTGCCCTGGTAGGTCCCTGTGGCCACGGCCAGGAGGTTCGCGCCCCGGGCGGGGCCCTCGGCCAGGGTCCGGGCACAGGCGTCGGCCACGGTGCGGTCCAAGCCGGTGCCGTCGGCCTCGTCCCGCGCCGCCTGGTCCAGCTGGGTCGTGGACTCCGCCGCCGCGTCGGCGGCCGGTTGCGGGCTGGGGCTGGCGGCGGGTTGGCCTTCGCCCGTCACCGGAGCCTGCGGCGGCGCCGCGCCCTTGGAGGCGGTGACGGACCCCGCGCCCGGGGCGGCGTTGGCGCCTCCGCTGGCCTGGGTGTCATCCGAGAAGGTCAGGGCGCGCTGGTCGCCGAACCGCTGGCGGAGGGCGGCCGGGTCGGAGAGGTCGCCCAGGTCGCCGAGGAACTCGCCGCCCGCCATTTCCAGGGCGGCGGTGCTGGACCGGTCACTGTCGTTCGAGTCCCCGCCGGTCACGAAGGGGACGGCGACGAGGAGAGCGAGGATGGCGGCGGCCACACCGCCGGCCAGCGCCGGCCGCTGATACCAGGCCGGCCGGCGGGAGACCAGGCCGGCGGCGTCCAGGGCGGCGGCCACCAGGCGCCGGCGGGTCAGCTCGTCGACGGGTTCGACCGGCGCCGAGGCGAGCGCCGTCCGGGCCGCCTCCAGCAGGTCGCGGCGGGCGGAGCAGACGGCGCAGCCGTCCAGGTGGCTCCGGCCGGCCCCGGCCTCCAAGGCGCCGTCAAGGGACGCCGAGAGGGCGTCGTCGTCGAGGTGGGAAGTGTCCATGGTCACCTGCTTCGACGCTCCGAGCGGTCATCCGGTTCCCGGAGCTCGGCGGCAATCGCGGCCCGGCCCCGGGCGATGCGGGAGCGGACGGTCCCGATGGGTACGCCGAGCGCCTCGGCGATCTCGGCGTAGTCCAGATCGCAGAGGTCCCGCAGCACCACCGCGGCCCGGAACTCGGGCGCCAGCGTGGTCAGGGCGGCGTCGACATCGATGCGGGCCGCCACCACCGATTCCACCGACCCGCCCGGCCCCGCGGCCGGATCCGGCCCCGGATTCAGGGCGTCGATGTCGGTCGGCGCCGGGCGCCGTTTCCGCCGGCGCACCTCGTCGAGGGCGGCGTTGGTCGCCACCCGGTACAGCCAGGTCGTGAACGCAGCCCGGGCGTCGTAGCGGCTGATCCCCCGGGAGATGGCGATGAGCGCCTCCTGGGTGGCGTCGAGGGCGTCCTCGGGATGACCGGTGATGCGCCGGCAGATGGCATGGACGCGGTCGAAGTGACGGGCCAGCAGGATCTCCAGCGCCCGGCGGTCCCCCGCCCCGGCGGCGGCCGCCAGCGTGTGGTCGCTGGCGTCAGTGCTCATGGCCTCATGTGACTAGGTGTCGACCTTGATTTCGGCCACGGCCAGGCGGAAACCACCGTCGCTGGGGAGCAGCGACGTGAACCACACCAGCACGTAGCGGCCCTCCGCCCCCTTGAGGTCGAAGGTGGTTGTGCTCCCCTGGTTTCCTGATCCGGTCGCCGCCGGGTCACCCCAGCCCGCCAGGGTGGGAGAGCGCCGGTCGGTCACGTACACCTCGCCGGTCCAGCCGCTGGCCCCCGGGGTCTCCACCACAACGGAACGGACCTTCTTCGCCCGCCCGAGATCGACGTAGACCCCCACGCCCTTCTTGAGGCTGGGGAAGTTGGCGTGGTACGTGTCGGTCTTCCACACCGTGGCCGGATCGCGGTCGACCACGTTGCCCACGCTGGCGGAGTTCTCGTCGCCGTCAGCCTCGGGATCAAAGGCGGTGACCAGCATGGGTACGCCGGCGATCGCCCCCCGGGCGGTGGCCGACGGGTCGGACCCCGGCCCGCCCTCCGGTGTTCCGCTGCTCTTGAGGAGCACGGCGGCCAGAACCAGGAGGAGGACGGCCGCTACCGCCGTGGTCGCCCGGGCCGGGAAAGGCCGGGGGGGCGGCGGGGCGGCGGGGAGGCCGGTGGGCGGCGTGAGGGCCTCGGAGTGGTCGAGGTCGACGGCGAGGAGGTTGGAGCGCATCTCCGCCGCGGAGCGGAACCGGGCCTCAGGGTTCCGGGCCAGCGCCCGCAGCACCACGGCCTCCAGGCTCGGGGGCACCTCCGGCCGCCGCTCGGTCAGGCTCTCCGGGGTGGCGGTGAGGCGGGAAAGGGCGGTGGTCAGGTCGCTGTCGCCCACAAAGGGCGGAGTGCCGCAGAGCATCTCGTAGACGACGATGCCGAGGGCGTAGATGTCACTGGCGGCATCGGCGGGGGCGCCGCTGACCTGTTCGGGGGACAGGTATTTGGCTGTCCCCATGACGACGCCCGTCCGGGTCAGGTCCTCGGTGCCCGCGCCGGTGCTCGCGATCCCGAAGTCGGCCACCTTCACGTGGCCGTCGGCGCGCAGGAGGATGTTGGAGGGTTTCACGTCGCGGTGGACGATGCCGTGGGCGTGGGCGCAGGCCAGAGCGTCCGCCACCTGGGCGGCGACGTCCAGGGCCTTGGCCAGCGGCAGGGCACCCTCGGCCCGGAGCAGGCGGGCCAGGGTGATGCCCTCGACCAGCTCCATGACGATGTAGGCGACCTCGGCGTCGCGGCCGGTGTCATAGGTGGTGACGATGTGGGGGTGGGCCAGCCCGGCCGCGGCTACGGCCTCCCGCCGGAAGCGGACCCGCGACCCGTCGTCGCCGGCCAGATGGGGATGGAGGACCTTGATGGCCACCCGCCGGGTCAGGACCTTGTCTTCCGCCTCCCAGACCGTGGCCATGCCGCCGCGCGCCAGCTCCCGGCGGAGGCGGTAGCGGCCTCCGAGGACCCGATCGGGGGCCAGAGTTTCCACAGTGGCCACAACGCTACCTCTTATGCACCGTGGTATCAGGGCACTTCGAGCCTCAGCCCCCCCGGCGGCGCAGCCGGGCCACCAGCTCGCCGGCTTCGGCCACACCCAGGGCGGCCAGAGCCCCGGCATAGGTGGCGGCCCCCAGGGCCACGCCCGCGGCGACCACGACGACGTCGGGAGTGGTGTCGGGGAGGACGGCGATCATCCCGCGGACGACGGCGGCCATGACCGCGGCGGCCACGACCGGCCGGGCCAGGGCGGAAGCCGAGCCGCCCAGGCGGCCCCCGGTGCGCCGCCCGAGCACGCCCAGGGCCGCCACTGCGGCCACGGTGTAGGCGCCGGCGTAGGCCAGGGCCAGGCCCCGGACGTCCAGCCACTGGGACAGGGCCAGGGCGAGGGCGATGTTGATGCCGTTCTCCATGGCGTTCAGGAAGAACGGGGTCCGGGTGTCGTGCAGGGCGTAGAACCCCCGCAGGGCGTAGAGATACAGCGAGAAGGGCACCAGGCCCAGGGCGAAGACGGTCAGGCAGTCGGCGGTGAGCTGGGCCGACGTCCCCGACAGGGCGCCCCGCTCGAGCAGGAATCCGACCACCGGGCGGGAGAGGGCCAGGTAGCCGGCGGCGGCGGGGAGGATGGCGAGGACCATGAGCCGGACCCCGAGATCGAAGCGGTTCCGGAAGGCGGCCAGGTCCCCCCGCCCGGCGGCGCCGGCGAGATCGGGGGCGATGGTGGTCATGAGGGACACGGCCACCAGGCCGTGGGGCAGCTGGAAGAAGACGAAGGCGGCCTGGTAGGCCGAGACCCCCCCGACGAAGCCGTTGGCCAGCACCAGCACCACCCACAGGGCCAGCTGGTTGGAGGCCACGTAGCCCGCCGTCCAACCGGAGAGCGCCACCACCTTGCGCACCGCCGGGTGGTGCCACGAGAACACGGGCCGGAGCCGGACCCGGGTACGCCGCAGGGCCGGAAGCAGGGCGAGGCCCATGGCCGCGATCCCGGCCGTCGTGCCCAGCCCCAGGAGCAGGACCAGGCCGGTGTCCTGGTTCACCTTCTCCAGGGTGGGAGTGCCGTCCACCAACCGGGGCAGGCTCAGGAAGACAGCCGTGACCACCAGGTTGTTGAGGATGGGGACGAAGGCGGGGGCGGCGAAGCGCCGGTGGGCGTGGAGTAGGGCCGAGGCCATGGCCACCAGCCCGTAGAACAGCATCTGGGGCATGAACAGGCGCAGCAGGGCGGTGGCCAGCTCCTGCTGGGCCTGGCCGGCGGCGCCTTCCACGCGCAAGGTGTAGAGCCGCACGATGGCCGGCGCGGCCAGGATCCCGATGACGGTGAGGACGATGAGCGCGACGGCGGCGACGGTGATCACGGCTGAGGTGGCTTCGTGGTCGTCGCGGTCCCGGTGGTCGACGAAGACGGGGACGAGGGTGGCGGAGAGGACGCCCCCGAGGAGCAGTTCGTAGACGATGTTGGGTGTGGTGTTGGCCAGGTTGTAGGTGTCGGTCAGCCGCGTGAAGCCGATGGCGTAGGCCATGGCCGCCAGGCGGAGGAAGCCGGTCAGGCGGGACAGGGCCGTTCCGAGCGCGACAGGGGCGCTCGACCGGACGATCCCGCTTCTGCGCGCCTGCCCCTCGGTGGTGCTCACCCCGCCGGGGGTTCGTCCTCGACCACCCGTACGGCGGCCGTCTCCTCTTCCGACCGGCGGCGGGGCCGGCGCCGGCCCCGGCGCAGGTTGTTGCCCCACCAGACGAGCAGGAAGACGCCCGCGCCGGCCGTGAGCGTGGCGCCCACCCCGCTGACGACGGTCGAGCGGACGGTGAGATCGCTCCGGTTGACCACCAGGGTGCCGTCGGGAGAGGTGACCCTGATGGACAGGGGGAAGGCGCCTGGGGCCCGGGCCTCGACGGCGAACTTCTCCGTCGTGTTCTCCGGCGGCAGGGTCAGGAGCCGCTCGTTGCCCTCTGGGAACTTCAGCTGGTCGCTCTCCAGGAGCACCCGGACGTGCAGCGGACGGTCGTTGGCGTTCAGGAGGGAGATGGGGATGCTGGCCCGACGGGCGGTGAGGGTGACCCGCTGCCCATCCGGTCCCTTCACGCGGCCGGTCACCTCGGAAATGACGTTGCCGGCCCCGGCCAGATAGGCGCCGGGCGACAGGCGCCCGCCCGGAAGGGCCGCCACCTGGCTGAGCAGGATGTTCCGGTCGACGGCCCGGGTCTGCGTCTGATCCTGCCCGATGACCTCGGCGAAGGCGGTCAGCCGCCGGCGCAGGCGCCCCACCGCCTCGGGGTCCGGCTCCTCCTTCGGGATCGGTCCGCGTGGTGCCGGGATCCGGATCAGGGGGGCGCCCTCCACGGCTTCGGGAGCCACCTCGGCGAAGAAGCCGTCGAGCGTCCGGGGGGCGATGGCCGGGTGGGAGCGGAGTCCGCCCAGGACGTCGCTGAGCAGGGCTGCCGGAGGATTCCAGCCGGCCGAAGTGACAACGACCACGCCTCGCTGCTCCCGGGGAGCCTCGAACGCCACCAGGCTGAGGGCGGCGAGGAAGCGGGCCGCCCGCAGAGCGGCCGGGGCATCGCCGTCGAGGAGGGCGGCGAGGCCGGGGTCGGTCACCGCGGCAGCGAAGGGTCGGTTGCGATGAGCGACGGCGAAGGGGCGCCCGGGGGTCAGCCGCTGGGCGAGGGGCGTCAGCGCCTCGGGCGGCACCACGACCCGCTCCACGCCGTACTGGCGCAGGCGGGACAGGGCCGGCGCATCCAGGGCCCCGGCCAGGACCGTGCCCCGGGCGTCACCGCCGAGCACCTGGGTGAGCACCTCCCGTCCGCGGACGAACTGGCGATCCACCTCTGCGCCGAGGCCGCCGGCCAGGAGCCGGGGTAGGTCCACGGGCACGTAGGGCGCGTCGAGGACCTGGCGGGTGGCCTGGCCCGCCGTCGCCCGCAGGCCAGTGGGGTCGTCGCTTCCGGCCCCGTCCGGGGGGACGCCGCCCACCCCCCCCGACCAGGCCTCCAGAGTCTCGGGGGTGGCGGCCAGGGTGAGGGGCACATCGGAAGCGTCGGACAGGGCGGCGGCCATCCGGGGCAGCCGTCCGTCGGGCTCGAGCGCCTCCCGGGCCGCGGTGCGGGCCGAGCCGCTGGGCAGGCGGACGGGGGTGGCGTCGAAGCGCCACACCCACGCCAGGGTGAGCGGCACCAGGCCCGGGGCCACCACCACGAGGGGCGTGACGAACCGGTCCAGAGCCGGTCCGCCCGGCCGGCGCAACTCGATGGTCACCGGATATACCCCGGTCCGGCCGGGGAGGATCCGGTTGGGGTCGAGCGGGGAGGCGGGGCCCTGGACGCCCACGGCCAACAGGAGATCGCCGTCCGGGTCGGGTGGAAGGGAGGTGGCCGGGACGGTGAGGCGGCCCTCGGCCACGCCCAGCTTCTCGCCGTCCATGGCCGGAGTGAACGCGGACCGGGAGGTGACAGGTCGGTGGACGGTGACATCGACGTCGAGGCCCTCCACCGGCCCCCGCAGCCGCAACTCGAGCACGGCGGTGCCGTCGGGAGGCACCCAGGGGGGTTGGTGGACCAGCGCGACCGTGGTCTCCCCGGCGGGGCGGACCTCGGCGCGGGTGGGTAGGGCGCCGGCGGGGACCAGGGCGGCCAGCAACAGCCCCAGGAGGGCGGTCCTCCGGCTCACAGTTCCCTGGCCAAGACCGAGAGCCCCTCGGGCAGGAGCCGGAACCCGCAGGCCTGGTAGAGGGCCAGGGCGCCGTCGTTCGTCCGCTGCGTGTTGACCATGGCCCGCTGCGCGCCCCGGCGGCGCAGCCAGACGAGGGAGTCGACGACCAGGGCGCGTCCCAGTCCCCGGCCCCGGGCCGAGGGGTGCACGGCCAGGCGCTGGAGGTAGCCCGTGTCCCCTCCCCGGCCGGCGATGGCGTACCCGACGAGCCCCTTCGCACCCCGGCCCGCCACGCGGAACCGGACGGAGGGCGTGGCCACCAGCGCCTCGTCCAGGCCGCCCTGATGGAGGCGCCAGAAGGGTGGGAAGGCGGCGGCGTCGACCTCGATCACCACCGGCCGGTCCCGGCGCCGGGCCCGGCGCAGGCCTCCGGGCGCGGAAGGTAGGCCCCGCAGGTCATGAGTCAGCAGGTCGAGGAGCTCGTGCAGGTCGAATCCCGCCCGGAGGAATCCTTCGCATTCATGGGTGGAGAGGGCACTGGTGACCACCGACCGGTAGCCCCGGGCCCGGAGCCAGTCCAGGCATTCGGTCACGAACTCGGCGGACAGCGGCCGGGTGGCCGCCGGAGCGAGATGGGCCACGATGCCGTCTCCACGCCAGGTGGCGAGACGGGCCCGCTCCCCGCGCCGCTCGATGGTCTGGGCGCTCACCTCCGAAAGCGTACCGGCCGGACCACCTCCCACCCCGGCGCCGCCTACCCTTCGGTGTGATGCTCCTGGTCGCCACCGATCCTGGCTTCGCCCACCACGACACCGGGCGCGGTCACCCCGAACGGGTCCAGCGCCTGGCTGCGGCTGTTGCCGGTGTCGGCGCCGCTGACCTGGGCGACGCGGTGGTCGACCTCGCCCCCCGGGAAGCGACCATCGCCGAGCTGGCCCGGGTCCATCCGGCGGAGTACCTGGAGGCGCTGGAGCGCTTCTGTGCCGCCGGGGGCGGCGACATCGACTCTGACACCCGGGCTTCGGCGGGGTCGTGGCGCGCCGGGCGTCTGGCCGCGGGCGCCGGGCTGGCCGCCGTCGAAGCGCTGCGCCGGGGTGAGGGCGTCGCCGCCTTCTGTGCCGTCCGCCCCCCAGGGCACCACGCCCTGGCCACCCGGTCCATGGGGTTCTGTCTCATCAACAACGTGGCCGTGACCGCCGCCGCCCTGGTGGAGGCGGGAAACCGTGTGCTCATCGTCGACTGGGATGCGCACCACGGCAACGGCACCGAGGCGATCTTCTGGGACGAGCCCCGCGTGCTGTATGTCTCGACCCACCAGTACGGCGGCGTCTATCCGGGCACCGGCGCCCTCTCCGACACGGGTGGTGCCGGTGCTCCGGGCGCCACGCTCAACCTTCCCTTCCCGGCCGGCACCACGGGCGACGTGTATCTGGCCGCCCTGGACGAGGTGGTGGCCCCGGCGGTGGAGCGCTTCGCCCCGGACTGGGTACTGGTCTCGGCCGGCTACGACGCCCACCGGGCCGACCCGCTCACCAACCTGGGCCTCTCGGCCGGAGACTTCGCCGACATCGCCCGGCGGGTGGCGGCCTACGCCCCGGCCCCCGGACGCCTGGTCCTGTTCCTGGAAGGCGGTTACGACCTCGAGGCTCTCACCGCCTCGGTCGGCGCCAGCCTGGCCGGAATTCTCGAGCACCCCTTCCGGCCCGAACCGGCGACCGCCGGCGGGCCGGGGGCCGGTGTGGTGGAGGCGGCCATCCGCCAACGGGAAGCGCTCGGCTGAGAGCGGGCCAACCGTCCGGCGTGGGTCACATTTGCCCCACATTGGAGTCAAGCGTGCCCCGGAGATGGCCGATTGAACGGCAGAACCCCTGATTTCGGCCCTGAGGAGACGATGTCGTGCTCGACTTCAACGAGCTACTCCGCCATGCCGCCGAGCGGCGCGCGTCCGACGTTCACCTGAGCGCCGGTTGCCGCCCTTGGCTGCGGCTGGACGGCGAAGTGGCGTCCACCCCCTTCGACGTGCTGGTGGAGGGCGAGATCGAGCGCATCGTCCGGTCGATCATGCCCATCGAGCGGGCCGACCAGCTGGACCGGGCCGGCGAGGTCGACTTCGGCTACAGCGCCACCGACGGGGACCGCTTCCGGGTCAGAGTGTTCCGCCAGCAGGGCAAGCCGAGCCTGGTCCTGCGGGTCGTGCCGACCGTCGTCCCCGGCTTCGATGCGCTCGGCCTGCCCCCCGTGGTCCGCCGCCTGGCCGACGAGCCCCGGGGTCTGATCCTGGTCACCGGACCCACCGGGTCGGGCAAGACCACGACCGTGGCCGCCATCGTCGACCACATCAACGAGACCGTCGCCCGGCACATCGTGACCGTGGAGGACCCCGTCGAGTTCCTCCACAGCCCGAAGCGTTCATTCGTCACCCAGCGGGACATCGGCACCGACGTGCCCGACCAGGGCTCCGCCCTGCGTGGGGTGTTGCGGCTCGGCCCTGACGTGCTGGTCATCGGCGAGCTCTCCGACCCGGAGTCCGTGCGGGTGGCGCTGTCAGCGGCCGCCGCCGGTCACCTGGTGATCGCCACGCTGCCGGTCATGAGCGCCACCGACGCCGTGTTCCGGATCGTCGACCTGTTCCCGCCCCACGAGCAGCGTCCGGTGCGCACCACGCTGGCCGCCTCCCTGCGCTGGATCGTCAGCCAGCGGCTGCTGGAGCGGGTGGACGGCAAGGGCCGCATCCCCGCCGTCGAGGTGCTGATGGCCACCAGCCGGGTGTTCGACAAGATCATCAACGCCGACGAGACCCATGAGCTCGAGCAGGTCATCGCCGAGGGTGAGTACTACGGCATGCAAACCTTCGACCAGAGCCTCTTCGGCTTGCACAAGAACGGGCTGATCGGCCTGCGCGACGCGCTGGCCGCCGCCAGCCACCCCCACGACCTGCGCATGGCCCTCCAGCAGGCCGGGCTGCCGATCGGGTCTCTCGACCCGGCCGCCGCCAACTCCTGGTAGCAAGCGCCGGCTAGAACCCGAGGGTCACGGTCGAGTCGGGGCCGTGGACGCGGGGAGACGCGCCCCGTTGGGGGCCGTAGAGGGTGACCGAACCCTGGCCCGCCACCCGCCATTCCCCGTCGGGTTCCCGGATGAGGGCGGTCTGCTCGTCGACGCCGGCCAGGATGGCGCCCTCGGGCCGGAGCTCGATGGACCGCTCGCTCAGGTGGGCGGGTGCGGTGTCGTGGTGGGGGAACACGCTCAGGTTGGTCACCAGGCCCAGGCCCACGGTGTAGGCGCCCCCCCGGGGGTCCACCATCGGGTCGCACAGGACCATGGCGCCGGCTGACGACGCGGCCAGCACCGCCCCGTCCCGCCAACCCTCCAGCAGTGCCTCCCACAGCCGGGATCCCTTGAGCACCGAGCGCAGGTGCATAGGTGAGCCGCCGCCGATGTAGACGAACCGGGCGGCGCGCACCGCCTCGGCGTTGGCCGGGTCCTCGGCTTCGGTGCGACCCAGCACCATGAGGCCCCGGGCCCGCCCCCCCAGATCCTCGAAGTAGGCGGTGGCGTGGTCGACGGCCCGCTGCGGGTGCTCGTAGGCGGCGGCGGTGGGCAGGATCAGCACCTCAGCGCTGCCCGACGCCTCCAGGAGGGCGGCGTCGAACTTGCGGCAGCCTTCCCGCCACTCCGCTCCGCCCACCAGCGCCAACGTGCCCGTCTGCTCGGTCATCACGGGGGAGCCTACCCAGATAAGCCCAGATGCCGTGCATGCCGTCGCTGGCCCACAATGGGCGCATGTTCGAACGCTTCACGGATGCGGCCCGCCGGGTCATCGTCCTCGCCCAGGAGGAGTCGCGCCTGCTCAACCACAACTACATCGGGACGGAACACCTGCTCCTGGGGCTCCTGAGGGAAGCGGACGGCGCCGCCGGCCAGGTGCTGACCTCGTTCGGCATCACCGTCGAAGGGGCCCAGGCTCAGGTGGCCGAGACGACCCCTCCGGGGGCCTCAGCGCCCGCCGGACATATCCCCTTCAACTCCCGGGCCAAGGCGATGCTGGAGCTGTCGCTGCGAGAGGCCCTGGGGCTCGGTCACCGCTACATCGGGACCGAGCATCTGCTGCTGGGCCTCATCCGGGAGGGCGAAGGCGTCGCCCATCAGATCATGGCTCGCCACGGCGCCGTTCCCGAGGAGGCCCGCCGGCGGGTGCTGGAGGTCATCGCCAGCGGGGAGTTCGCCCCTCCTCCCGAGCCATCGCGCTCGGACGAGCCCGTCCTCTCCCCCGAGGCGTTTCGAGGGCTCCAGCGGGAGAACGAAATGATGCGCCAGGAGCTCGAACGCCTGCGTGAGCAGGTGCGTCGGCTGGGCGGCGAGCCGGACCCGCCGGTAGCCTGACTCCTTTCTCCACCTACCGAGGGGACGGGTCATGACCATCAAGCGGGTCGGGATCATCGGGTCGGGCACCATGGGTTCGGGAGTGGCCGAGGTGGCGGCCAAGGCCGGGTTCGAGGTGGTGCTGCGTAGCCGTTCTCAATCCGGCTGCGATGGGATGCAGGCCGGCCTGGAGAAATCGCTCGGCCGGCAGGTGGACAAGGGCAGGCTCTCCGAGTCCGACCGCGACGCCGCCCTGACCCTGGTGCGGACCACCACCGAGCTGGACGAGCTGGCCGAGTGCGACCTCGTGCTCGAGTCGGTGGTCGAGGACCTGGCAGTGAAGAAGGAGCTCTTCGGCCAGCTGAGCGAGATCTGCGCCGAGTCGGCCATCCTGGCCACCAACACCTCCACCCTGCCGGTGGTGGAGATGGCCGTGGCCACCTCCCGCCCGGAGAAGGTGTGCGGGGTCCACTTCTTCAACCCCGCCCCGGCCATGGCCCTGGTCGAGATCATCCGTCCCCTGACCGCCGCCGACGACACCATCACCGCCGCCCGCAGCTTCGCCGAGGCGTGCGGGAAGACGCCGGTGGAGGTGGCCGACGCCGCCGGGTTCATCGTCAACGCCATCCTCTTCCCCTACCTGAACTCGGCCGCCCGCCTGCTCGAGAGGGGCGTCGCCTCCGCCGAGGACATCGACACGGCCATGAAGGCCGGGGCCAACATGCCCATGGGCCCCTTCGCCCTGATGGACCTGGTCGGCCTGGACGTGAGCGTGGCCATCCTCGACGCCCTCTACGCCGAGAACCCCGACCCCTTCCTCCAGCCGGCCCAGAGCCTGCGGCGGATGGTCACCGCCGGGCGCCTGGGCCGCAAAACGGGCCGGGGCTTCTACGACTACGCCAAGAAGTAGAGACAGACCTGCGGCAATAGGGATGGCGCGGTCCCGCTCCTGGCGGGGAGAATGGCCGTCGTGGCAGAGAGGGACAGGCCAGCGAGGGACAAGCCTTGGGTGATGCGGACGTACTCGGGGCACTCCTCGGCCCGGGCGTCCAACGAGCTGTACCGTTCCAACCTGGCCAAGGGCCAGACCGGCCTGTCGGTGGCCTTCGACCTGCCCACCCAGACCGGCTACGACCCCGACCACATCCTGGCCCGGGGCGAGGTGGGCAAGGTCGGGGTGCCCGTCCCCCACCTGGGTGAGATGCGCACCCTCTTCGAGGGCCTCCCCCTCGAGGAGATGAACACCTCCATGACCATCAACGCCACCTGCATGTGGTTGCTGGGGATGTACGTGGCCCTGGCCCGGGAACAGGGGGCCGATCCGGCCCGCCTGACCGGCACCACCCAGAACGACATCATGAAGGAGTACCTGTCCCGCGGGACCTACATCTTCCCGCCGGGCCCGTCGCGCCGCCTCACCGTCGACACCATCGCCTACACGGTGGGCCACGTGCCCCGCTGGAACCCGATCAACGTGTGCTCGTACCACCTCCAGGAGGCGGGAGCCACGCCGGTCCAGGAGATGGCCTACGCCCTGGCCAACGCCTGCGCCGTGCTCGACGCCGTGCGGGAGTCGGGCCAGGTCGAGTTAGAGCGCTTCCCGGAGGTGGTGGGGCGGGTTTCGTTCTTCGTCAACGCCGGCATCCGTTTCGTGGAGGAGGTGTGCAAGCTCCGGGCCATGAGCCGGATGTGGGACCGGATCTGTGCCACCCGTTACGGCGTGACCGACGAGAAGCTGCGCCGTTTCCGCTACGGCGTCCAGGTCAACTCCCTCGGGCTCACCGAGGCCCAGCCCGAGAACAACGTCCAGCGCATCGTCCTCGAGATGCTCGGCGTCACCCTGTCGAAGTCCGCCCGGGCCCGGGCGGTGCAGCTCCCGACCTGGAACGAGGCGCTCGGCCTCCCCCGTCCCTGGGACCAGCAGTGGTCGCTGCGGGTCCAGCAGGTTCTGGCCTTCGAGACGGACCTCCTGGAGTACGGCGACCTCTTCGACGGGTCCAAGGTGATCGAGGCCAAGACGGCTGACCTGGAGGAGGCGGCCGGCGCCGAACTCGACTGGGTTCTCGAAGGGGGCGGCGCCTTCGCCATGATCGACGCCCTCAAGGGCCGCCTCGTCCAGTCCCACGCCGAGCGCACCCGGCGGATCGAGAGCGGCGACATCACGGTGGTGGGAGTCAACGCCTACACGACGAGTGAGCCGTCGCCGCTCGTCACCGGCGAGGCGGCGGACATCCTGGTCGTCGACCCGGCCGTCGAGCGGGAACTGGCCGACGCCGTCGTCCGCTGGCGGGCCGGCCGCGACCAGTCCCGGGTCGAGGCGGCGCTCGACCGTCTGCGGGCCGGGGCGGAGGGCACCGAGAACCTCATGGAGGCCACCATCGCCCTGGCCGAGGCGGGCGGCACGGTGGGCGACTGGGCCGGCGCCCTGCGGGACGTCTTCGGTGAGTTCCGGGCTCCCACCGGCGTGGGCGGGGTGGTGGCCCCCGATGCCGAGGCCATGGCTGCGGTGCGGGAGAAGGTGCGGGCCGTCGCCCTCGTGGGCGGGCCCCCCAAGCTCCTGATGGGCAAGCCCGGCCTCGACGGGCATTCCAACGGCGCCGAGCAGGTGGCGGTCGCCGCCCGGGACGCCGGGATGGAGGTCGTGTACCCGGGGATCCGCCTCACCCCGGCGCAGATCGCGGCGGCCGCCGCCGACGAGGATGTGGACCTGGTCGGCCTGTCGATCCTGTCCGGCTCCCATCTGGAGCTGGTGGCGGAGACGATCCGGCTCCTGCGCCAGGCCGGGGTGGACGCCCCGGTGGTGGTCGGGGGGATCATCCCGCCCGAAGACCAGGCCAAGCTGCTGGAGCTGGGGGTGGCCCGGGTCTACACCCCCAAGGACTTCCGCCTCACCCAGATGATCTCGGAGCTGGCCGACCTGGTGCTCGAGCGGCGTTCGGAATCGCTCAACGGGTCGGGAGCGGAGCCGTGACCAGCCGCCGCTGGCTCCTGTCCCTCGTCACCTGCGCCGGTGCCTTCGCCGCCGCCGGGGTGGCCTTCCTGGTTGGTCACATGGCCCTGGCCTCGATTGCCCTCGGGGCCGCCGTCGTCTCTGTCGCCCTCTGCGCCCTCCAGTGGTACAGCATGCGCAAGGAGCGGGAGCTGGCGGACGAGATCACCATCGACCTGCGCAACCCGGCGCCCCGGCTGACCACCAACGATGCCGTCACCGGGCTCATCGACCGGGCCTATTTCCGGGTCACCCTCAGCCAGCGGGTGGCCTCCGCCCGCCGGCAGCTGCAGCCCCTGTCCCTGGTGCTCTTCGAGCTCGACGGCTTCGAGAAAGCCCGGCCCGACCGCCGTGACCGGGCGCTGCGCCTCCTGGGCGCGGCGATGCGGCGCACCCTCCGGGAGTGCGACACGGCTTGCCGCTACGGCGATCACGCCGTCGCCGCCCTGCTGGAGGACACCCCCGAGGCGGGGGCGGCCACCGCCGCCGAGCGGGTCCGCCGGGCCGTCACCCAAACCCCCACCGGGCG
Organism: uncultured Actinomycetes bacterium; assembly: GCA_963789165.1. Taxonomy (GTDB): domain Bacteria; phylum Actinomycetota; class Acidimicrobiia; order IMCC26256; family BP-133; genus CAWBJP01. Next base: position 60,498 of record CAWBJP010000009.1, on the reverse strand, counting down.
CAGCTTCACCCTCTCGGCCGGCATCGCCGCCTACCCCTCCCATGCCCTCGACGCCAACGACCTGCTCCGGCGCTCCGTGCAGGCCCTGGCCGCGGCCCGGGCGGCCGGTCGGGACCGCGTGGAGATCGCCGGCGGGGACTGAGGTTCCTCTCGCCCCCAAAGTCAAAGGCGCAGTGAAGGGGCGAGGGGATGCCGGCGCTCCGGGCTCACTTCAGAACCGGCGCTGCTCACCGCCTATATACGGCGGTGAGCCACGCCGGTTGGTTCGTAAGTGCCGTGCTCCTCGAACCGGCGCTGTTCACCGCCGCATGTCGGCGCTGAGTCACGCCGGTTCCAAAGTGGGCCCGGGGCGCCGGCATCCCCCCGCCCCTTCATTGCCGCCTTTGATTTGGAGCGCTCAGGCGTACAGCGCCTCGATCTCCTCGGCGTATTTGCTCAGCACCCCCCGGCGCTTGAGCTTCATGGTGGGGGTGAGCTCCTCGGAGTCGGGCGGCCACTCGGCCGGCAGGACCGTGAACTTCTTGATCTTCTCCACCTGGCTGAAGCGGGTGTTGGCCTCGTCGACGCAACGCTGGACCTCGGCCACCACATCCGGGTGGACGGCAAGCTCGGCGAGGTTCGAGGCCTCGATGCCGTTGGCCTTCGCCCAGGCAGGGGCCACGTCGGGGTCGAGGACGATGAGGGCGGCCATGAACGCCCGGCCGTCGCCCAGCGCGCAGGCCTGGCCGATGAGGGGGAAGGACTTGATAGCCGCCTCCAGGTTGGCGGGGCTGATGTTCTTCCCCCCGGCGGTGATGATCAGCTCCTTCTTCCGGTCGACGATGGTGACGTAGCCGTCTTCGTCCTGGACTCCGATGTCCCCCGAGTGGAGCCAGCCGTCCGGATCGAGGCACTCGGCCGTGCGCTCGGGGTCCTTGAGGTAGCCGGAGAAGACGTTGCCGCCCCGGCAGCACACCTCGCCGTCGTCGAGGAGCTTGAGCTCCTGGCCGGGGATCGGCGGGCCGACCGAGCCCGGCTTGTTGGCGTGTGGTGACCAGGTCATGGGCCCGGTGCACTCCGACATCCCGTAGACCTCGGAAAGGGGGATCCCGATGTGGATGAAGAAGTCGAGGACCTGGCGGGGAATGGGTGCGGCGCCGGTCAGGGCCACCTGGACGCAGTCCAGGCCGACCAGGGCCCGCACGTTGGAGAAGGCGGCGGCATCGACCTGCTCCCAGGCCGCCTGCAGCTCCGGGGGCAGGGGCTGGCCGCTGCTGCGCACCGCGGCTGCCTTGGCCCCGACCTCCAGGGCCCGCTCGAAGCCGGCTTTCTTCTCGGCATCGGCGGACAGCGCGGCCTGGATACCGGCGTAGATCTTCTCCCACACCCGGGGCACGCCCAGGAAGAACTCGGGTCGGACCTCCCGCAGATAGGGCGCCAGTTGGGTGGGGTCGGGGCAGGTGGTCACGTCGGTGCCGTGAGCGATGTGGAAGTAGTGGGTCATCAGCCGCTCAGCGATGTGGGCCATGGGCAGGTAGGACACCTCCCGCCAGCCCGCCATGTCCGTCCCCAGGGCGTGGTTCATGCTCTCCACCACCCAGCACATGTTCGTGTTGGTGAGCATCACGCCCTTGGGCGGACCGGTCGTCCCCGACGTGTAGATGAGGGTGACGAGATCTTCGGGCTTCGCCACCTCCGCCGCCGCCCCGAGGTCGAGGGGGGCGGCCGAGCCGAGGTCGGCGAAGCGGGTCACCTCGGTGGGGGCCAGGTCACCCGGGTCGTCGATCACCACCAGGTGGCGCAGGTCGGGGAGCCCGGAGCGCACCTTGAGGAAGCGCTCCAGGAAGCCGATGTCACCGGCTATGGCCACCGTGGCCCCCGAGTGCCCGGCCAGGTACTCGATCTGCTCGGGCGCCGAGGAGTTGTAGATCGACACCGGTGTCGCTCCCACCAGCATCGTGGCGACGTCGGCGATGTGGAACTCGGGGCGGTTGCGGATCATGAGCACGACGCGGTCGCCGGGACGGACGCCGAGATCGGTGAGCCCGGCCGCCACCCGGCAGGCCCGGTCGGCGTATTCGGTCCACGTCAGCTGACCTGGCGTGCCGTCCGTCCAGCGCAGCGCGACGGCGTCGGCCCTGGCCTCCACCGTGGCCCGGAACTGGCGGGGCACGGTCTGCCCGGCCACCGCCCGGAGGACGTCTTCATTCGACACCTGGCTCACCGATTTCCTCCCCGCTCGTATCTGAGCCGAGCGTAGGTCAGGGCCACCCCGCCTTTCATCCGGAGGTATCCACAGGGTCGACCAGCCACTTGTGGAAAAACTCGTCACTTGTCCACAGGGGGTTGAAAAACGTGACAAGAATTGGTCATACTGCGCGTTGCCCGTCCCGAAGAGAGATCGTTGGGGCGCCCAACGCCCGGGCTTCTCTACCCAACCTCCCCTCGGGACGGGTCTTCGCGTCGAGCGCTCGTCAGGCCCGGGAGCGCCGGCCGATGCGACCGGCGAGGCGCCACGGCCCGCGGATCAGCCCCGCCCGTCGCCCCGTGAGCCGGGAGGCCCGGACCCAGGCGTCGAGGTGGGCGCCCCGGTCGGCGGAGGGTGGTGGGAGCGTTCGGCGCTCGTCTTCGAGGACGGCCAGGGCGGCCACGATCGCCGCCACCTCCTCGGGCGAAGCCCCCTCCGGGACCGATACGAGAGGCATCACACCATCACAACGGCATGTTGCCGTGCTTGCGCTGGGGCAGCTTCTCCTGCTTGGTGCGCAGCATGGCCAGCGAGCGGCACAGGACGGCCCGGGTGTCGCGGGGGTCGATGACGTCGTCGACGTAGCCCCGTTCGGCGGCCACGTAGGGATTGGCGAAGCGTTCGGTGTACTCCTCGACCAGCTCGATCCGGCGGGCTTCGGGGTCGTCGGCCGACTCCAGCTCCTTGCGGTGGATGATGTTGACCGCACCCTGCGGACCCATGACGGCGATCTCGGCCGACGGCCAGGCGAACGCCAGGTCGGCGCCGATGGACTTGGAGTTCATGACCACGTAGGCCCCGCCGTAGGCCTTGCGGGTAATGATGGAGATCCGGGGCACGGTGGCTTCGCAGTAGGAGTAGAGGAGCTTGGCCCCGTGGCGGATGATCCCGCCGTACTCCTGGTCGGTGCCGGGCAGGAAGCCGGGCACGTCGACGAAGGTGACGAGGGGGACGTTGAAGGCGTCGCAGGTGCGGACGAAGCGGGCTGCCTTCTCCGAGGCGTCGATGTCGAGCGTGCCGGCCAGTACCTGGGGTTGGTTCCCGACGATGCCCACGGAGTGGCCGTCGACCCGGGCGAAGCCGGTCACGATGTTGCCCGCCCAGTGGGGGAAGACCTCGAAGAAGTCGCCGTCGTCGACCACCTCGGCGATGACCTTCTTCATGTCGTAGGGCTTGTTGGGTGAGTCCGGGATCATCTCCACCAGCCCCGGGCACGACCGCTCGGGATCATCGCTGGGGGCGACCCAGGGCGGGTCCTCCAGGTTGTTGGAGGGCAGGAAGGACAGCAGGTAGCGGACGTCCTCCAGACACGTCTCCTCATCGGGGCACACGAAGCTGGCCACGCCCGATTTGGAGGCGTGGGTCATGGCCCCGCCCAACTCCTCCTGGGTGACGTCCTCGCCGGTCACCGCCTTCACCACGTCGGGCCCGGTGATGAACATGTGAGACGTGCCGTCGACCATGAAGATGAAGTCGGTCATGGCCGGCGAGTACACGGCGCCGCCGGCGCACGGCCCCATGACCACGCTGATCTGGGGCACCACGCCCGAAGCCTTCACGTTGCGGAAGAAGATCCCGCCGTAGGCGGCGAGGGACACCACGCCCTCCTGGATGCGGGCCCCGGAGCCGTCGTTGAGGCCGATGAAGGGGGCGCCCACCGACTCGGCCAGGTCCATGACCTTGTGGATCTTCTCGGCGAAAACCTCGCCCAGCGAGCCGCCGAAGACGGTGAAGTCCTGGGAGAAGACGAACATCTTGCGACCCTCGATGGTCCCCCAGCCGGTGATGACGCCGTCGGTCAGGGGGCGGGTGGCCTCGATGTCGAAGCCGTGGGCCCGGTGCCGGGCCAGCATGTCGAGCTCGACGAAGGAGCCTGGGTCCAGGAGCTTCTCGATCCGCTCCCGGGCGGTGAGCTTGCCCCTTGCGTGCTGGCGCTCGACGGCCGCCGGGTTCCCGGCGTGGCGGGCATTCTCCTTGAGCCGGTCCAGCTCCTCGATGCGCTCGTGCATCGGGTGCGGCTTGGGAGCGGCCGCCACCGCGCCCTCGTCCCCGTGCAGCGCCTCCGCCTCGGCCTGCTCCTGAATGTCACTTTCCTCGACCGCCATACCACGAAGCGTACCTGCGTCCTCGCCCTGGCGACCGGACGGACTGGAGCTGTTAGCCGTCGGTGACCAGGGTCAACGGGACGCCGAGCGCCTCGGAAGCCCGGGCGATCTGCGGGACGATGCGGGTGATCCCCATGGTCCCGAAGTCGACTCCGTTCTCGCTGAAGCCGAAGCCGTGGAGCCCGGTGGTGACCAGGACGCCCACCGCCCGGCCGTCGCTGGAGATGACCCCGCTGCCCGAGTCTCCGGGCAGGGCCAGGCCGACGGCGTAGACGTGATCGTCGTTGGGAATCCCTTCCGCTACCCCCGAGCGGGCGGGGAGGACCGAGCCGATGGCCACCCCGTTGCCGTAGTACTCGAGCACGGTGGTGCCGGGGCCCGTGCCCTCGAAGACGCCGGTGGGCCCACCGAAGTGGCACATGGCGGGGCTGGCCTCGACGCCGGGGTCGAGGCGGATCAGGGCGAAGTCCTTGGGCGACTCAAGCACGGCGTAGGCGAACTCACCCACGCGCTGGCCCCCCGTCTTGGCCTGCGGTCCGCCGCCCTCCGGCCACAGCTTCTCGCCCGCGCTGCCCGTTACCGGGTTCGTGCCCAGGATGCAGTGGCCGGCGGTGCCGATGTAGCGAGTCCCGTCGGGGGCCTGGAACAAGAAGTTGTAGGTGCACAGGCCGATCTCGGTCTCGAGGCGGCCGCCGGGGCGCACACCTTCGCAGGGCCCCGTCCCCGCCGGGGCCGCGTCGGCAGCCGGCACGGGAATCAGCGAACACGGGGTCCCACCCAGGCTGAAGTCCGGCGTGGCGCCGGTCAGCGAGGACGCCACCGTCTGGATCGGGATCGCGCCCGACTCTCCGGCCGGGGCCGCAGGCGGGAGGATGACGGCGGCCACCGCCGCCAGACCCAGCATCAGACCCACACGTCGCATCCGAACCCCCCTAGCAGTACGGGCGCCGAACCGTTCCCCGCTTCGAAACGCTTTCGACACTCACAGGACACTGTCCTGCTTGTCCCATTCTGCACCCTTTCGGGGATGATGCTACGCCGGGGCGGGGTCAGGAGGGGCCGGGCTCCTCCACGAGTTCGATGAGGGTGCCGAAGGCGCCCTTGGGATGCACGAACGCGACCGTCGTGCCCCGGCTGCCGGGGCGGGGCGCCTCGTCGATGACGCGGTGCCCTTCGCCCTTGACCCGCTCCAGGGCCGTGGCGCAGTTCTCGACCCGGTAGCCGACGTGGTGCATGCCTTCACCCCGCCCGTCGAGGAACTTGGCCACCGGCGAGTCGGGCCGGGTGGGGGTGAGGAGCTGGATGTAGGAGTCGGCCACCTTGATCAGAGCCTCCTCCACACCGTCGGACTCGATGCGCTCCCGGTGGACGGGCTCCACCCCGAAGGTGGCCCGGTAGTACTCCACCGCCGCCTCCAGGTCCCGCACGGCGATGGCCACATGATCGATCTCGGTCAGCACCTGAACTCCTCCGTTCAGTGCTCAGCCGTGCCGGCGGAACAGGGTGATGCGGTCTTCGCCCACCCGTTCCCGGAGCTCGGGGTCGGTCACCCCGAGGCCCTCCTCGGGCGCCAGGCAGAGCACACCGATCTTGCCCTCGTGCAGGTTGTGGTGCACCTGGTAGGCGGCCTCACCGGTCTCCTCCAGGCGGTACACGCTGGAGAGGATGGGCTGGATCCGGCCCTGGCTGACCAGCCGGTTGGCCTCCCAGGCTTCCCGGTAGTTGGCGAAGTGGGAACCCTTGATGGTCTTCAGGCTCATCCACAGGTACCGGTTGTCGTACTCGATCATGTAGCCCGAGGTGGCGGCGCAGGTGATGATGGTCCCGCCCCGGCGGGTGACGAAGACCGAGGCGCCCATGGTCTGCCGCCCGGGATGCTCGAACACGATGTCGGGGTCGCCGCCGGCCAGTTCCCGGATGCGCTTGCCGAAGCGCCGCCATTCCGCCGGGTCCTGGGTGCGCTCGTCCTTCCAGAACCGGTAACCCTCGGCCTTCCGGTCGATGACGGCCTCGACCCCCAGCTCGTGGAGCAGGCCCACCTTCTCCGGAGAGGAGACGACGGCCACGGGGATGCCGCCGCCGTTGAGCACGTACTGGCAGGCGTAGCCGCCCAGGCCGCCGCCCGCACCCCACACCAGCACGATCTGGCCCTGCTGGACCATGCACCCGTTGGGGCTGGCCAGCATGCGGTAGCTGGTGGAGTTGGTGAGGGCGTTGCAGGCCGCCTCTTCCCAGGTCAGGTGGGGCGGCTTGGGCATGAGCTGGTTGGCCTTGACCACGGAGAGGTCGGCCAGACCGCCGAAGTTCGACTCGAAACCCCAGATGCGCTGGTTGACGGCGAGCATGGAGTCGTCGTGGGCGGAGGGGTCCTGGTCGTCGACGTAGTTGCAGTGGATCGTGACCCGGTCGCCCGGCTTCCAGTTGCGGATGGCCGAGCCGACCCGCAGCACGACCCCCGAGGCGTCACTCCCCACGATGTGGTACGGCAGGTTGTGGCGGGCGCCCCAGTAGCTCTCCCGCCCGAGGCGTTCCAGGAACAGGAAGGTCGGCAAGGGCTCGAAGATCGAGGTCCACACGGTGTTGAAGTTGATGGCCGAGGCCATGACCGCCACCACCGCTTCGTCAGGGGCGAGTTCGGGCAGCGGTACGTCGTCGACGTGGAGGCTCTTTCGCGGGTCCTTCTCCTCGGAGCTCAGACCGGCGAACAGCTCGACCTCGTCCTTGTGGACGGTCATCGCCCGGAAGGTCTCGGGCAACGGCAAACTGGCGAGATCCCCCCCCGGGGCTCCGGCCTCGATGGCGTCCAGAATCTCCCGCATCCGGAAAATGTACCTCTCCCTACGCTTGATATGTCAACCAACTGCTTGAATTAACATCGGCTACCCAGCGGTAGACCTAGCGAAACGCCTCTATCGACCGCCGACGCCCACCGACGCCCACGGGGTCCTGTATGCCGGGAGGCGCAGGCTTCTCACCGTCGGTGACAAATCATGGCCCATGCGCCAAACCTTCCCGGCTGTTCGCAACGCGCCCTCCCGCGCCCAGAGGCGAAGTGTGGCGGTGATCCTCGCCATCACCACCTTGGGCTCTCTCCTCGCCCTGGCCCCTGCCGATGCCGTCGTCTTCGACGCCCCTCCGACCCTGGATACCGGCCGCCGCCCGAACGCGGTCGCCGTCGCCGACTTCGACGCCGACGGCCACCAGGACCTGGCTACCGCCAACGACGGCGACGTGACCGTCCTCCTGGGCGACGGGGTGGGCGGAGCCGCACCGGCTCCGGGCAGCCCCTTCCCCGCCGGCGCCCAGCTCCGCAGCATCGTCGCCGCCGACTTCGACGGGGACGACGACCAGGACCTGGCCACGGCCAGTCACTCAGGCGCCGTGACCGTCCTCCTCGGAGACGGGATAGGCGGGTTCACGCCTGCGGCCGGCGGTCCATTCACGGCTGGCGACACCCCCTGGGACATCCTCGCCTCCGACTTCGACGGGGACGGCCACCAGGACGTGGCCACCGCCAACCTGGGCTCCGGCGATGTCACCGTCCTGCTGGGCGACGGCGTGGGTGGCTTCAACGCGGCTGCCGGCAGCCCCTTCCCCGCCGGCGACCGTCCTTACGGCGTCGCCACGGCCGACTTCGATGTGGACGGCGTAGCCGACCTGGCCACCGTCAACAACTACTCCGGCGATGTGACCGTCCTCCTGGGTGACGGGGTGGGCGGCTTCGCCCCGGTCCCAGGCAGCCCGTTCCCCATCGGCTACGGTCCTCAGGCCGTCGTCGTTGCCGACTTCGACGGAGACGGCGACCACGACTTGGCCATCACCTATTCGGACGGCGTGGCCGTCCTCCTGGGTGACGGGGTGGGCGGCTTCGCCCCCGCGGCCGGAGCCCCCTGCCCCCTGGCAACGCTGCCTCCGGCATCCTCGCCGCCGACTTCGACGGGGACGGCGTCCTGGACCTGGCCGCGACCACTCCCGGTGTCTACGGCGTGAACGTCCTCTCTGGTGACGGTGTGGGTGGCTTCACCGCCGCCGGCACCTCCCTGGCCGGCGCCGGCTCGAACGGCATCGCCGCCGCCGACTTCGACGAGGACGGCGTCCTGGACCTGGCCACCGCAGACGCCGGCTCCGACTACGTGACCATCCACATCGGTGACGGCCATGGGAGCTTCAGCCGCCCCGCGGCCCCGGCTTTTCCCACTGGCGACGGCCCGTGGCACATCACAGCCGCCGACTTCGATGGGGACGGCGACGGGGACCTGGCCACCGTCAACCCCGACTCCGACGATGTGACCGTGCTCCTGGGTGACGGGGCGGGCGGCTTCACCCCCGCCCCCGGTGGCCCCTTCCTGGTCGGAGACTTCCCGGATTGCATCGTCGCCGCCGATTTCGATGGGGACGGAAACACGGACCTGGTCACCGTCAACCGGGACTCCGACGATGTGACCGTGCTCCTGGGTGACGGGGCGGGCGGCTTCACCCTCGACAGCCCCATCCCCTTCGCCAACATCAGCGGTTCCGACGCCGTCGCCGGGGACTTCGACGGGGACGGCGATCAGGACCTGGCGACGGCCAGCGGGAACGTCATCGTCCTTCTCGGTGACGGGGCGGGCGGCTTCACCCCCGCCGCCGGCAGCCCCTTCCCGGGCTGGGGGGCCCAGCGCATCGTCGCCGCCGATCTCGACGGGGACAGCGACGTGGACCTCGCCACCGTCAGCGGCGACTACGTCGCCGTCCTTCTGGGCAACGGGGCGGGCAGCTTCACCCCCGCCGCCACCATCGAGCTCGGCGACGTCGGCGCTTGGGACATCACCGCCGCCGACTTCGACGGGGACGGCGACCAGGACCTGGCCACCGCCCACGCCAACCGCAACGCCGTCGTCGTCCACCTGGGCGACGGGGCGGGCAGCTTCGTCTCCACCGCCCCCTTCCCCACCGCGCGCGAGCCACGCAGCATCGCCGCCGGCGACTTCGACGGGGACGGCGACCAGGACCTGGCCACCACCAGCGAGCTGGCCGACAGCGTCTCGATCTTCCTGGGTGACGGGGCGGGCAGTTTCGCCCGCGACATCGCCTATACCGTCGGCGACATGCCCTTCGCCCTCGTCGCCGCCGACGTCGACGGGGACGGCTTCCCGGACCTGGCCACTGCCGATTACCGCTCGGACACCGTGTCCGTGCTGCGCAATGTCAGCGTGCCACCGGGAGGCGTGCGGGCCGAATACAACCTGGAGCCGAACGAAACGCTGTCGACGGGGAGCGATGCGACGTCGACTGACCCGATGGCGACGATGATCACTTCGCCGGTCGCCACCACGATCACGATCGTGGAGTCCCCGGTGGTCACGACGCCGGTCCCGGACGGCTTCGTGCTGCTGGACACGCAGGTCGCCATTGACTCCGACGTACCGTCCACCTTCGACGAGCCGTTCGTGGTGGTGTTCCGCCTCGACCCCGCCCTGCTGGGGGGAGCCGCCCCGGCCGACCTGAGAGCGGTCAGGAACGGGGACCCGGTGGAGTTGTGCACCGGCGCACCCGACGCCATCCCCGACCCGTGCCACGACGGCGCTCCGTTCGTCGACCCGGGCACCGGCGACGTGGTCGTCACCATTCTCACCTCGGACTTCAGCATCTGGAACTTCGCCCTGGTGGTCGCCGACGACGGTGATTTCCTGTTCTCGGTGGAGTCGGGCGAGACGCTGGCTGGGGGCCTGCGGGTGAACAACGAGGACGTGGTGCGCTACGACGCTTCGGAGGACGACTTCGAACTCGTCTTCGACGGCTCCGACGTGGGCGTCTCCGATCTGGCCATCGACGCCCTGGCCCTCCTGCCCGACGGCGACCTGGTGCTGTCGTTCCGCCCCGCCGACCACGCTGCCTCTCGTCGCTGTTGGGCACCGGGGTCAAGGTGCCCGGGGTGGTGGGCAAGGTCGAGGACTCCGACCTCGTGCGCTTCACCCCGACCAGCCTTGGGGACGACACCCGAGGCAAGTTCTCGCTCTTCTTCGACGGGTCCGACATCGGGCTCACCGACGCGGCGGAAGGCGTCGACGCCGTCGAGATCGTGGGCCACGACATCTACCTGTCCACCAGCGGGTCGTTCAAGGTCGACGGCGGGCGTCAAGGGCCGAGGCGAGGACCTGCTCGTCTGCCGGGGGGCCGCGACCGGCGGCACTACCGACTGCGACGGCCTCGAGGTGGTCTTCGACGGTTCCGACGCCGGCCTCGCCGGCACCGGAGAGACACTCGACGCCTTCTCCTTCGCCGGGGACAGCGCCGAGGGCCCGTTCTTCTCCACCGACGGGCGCTTCGACGCCGGCGGGGCGGTCGGCAACGACGAGGACGTCTTCGCCTGCGCCGGCGACCTCGACACCTGCGAGGGCCGACCCCGCCTACGAAGTCGTCTTCGCCGGCGACGAGCACGGCCTCGGCCGCAACGATGTCGTAGCCGTCGAAACCGGGCTGCTCCCACTGGAGAACTAGCGCCTGGGCAGGTCTCCCGTTCGGCGGGTGGGCGGGACCCACTTAGAATCTGGGTCCCGCTCCACCTGGCGACATAGGGAGGCCCCAATGCCTGGTTCGGTCATCGTTTCCGCCGCCCGTACCCCGATCGGCAAGATGTCCGGTGCGCTGTCCTCCTTCAGCGCCATGGATCTGGGCGGGTTCGCCATCAAGGGCGCGCTGGAGCGGGCCGGGCTCTCCCCCGACCAGGTCGACTACGTGATCATGGGCCAGGTGCTCCAGGGCGGGCAGGGCCAGATCACGGCCCGCCAGGCGGCGGTGAAGGCCGGGATCCCCATGACCGTGCCGGCCATGACCCTCAACAAGGTCTGCCTGTCGGGGATCAACGCCCTGTACTCGGCCGACCAGATGATCCAGGCGGGCGACGCCGAGGTGGTGGTGGCGGGTGGCATGGAGTCCATGACCAAAGCCCCGTACCTGCTCCCCGGGGCCCGGGCCGGCTACCGGATGGGCAACGCCGAGCTGGTCGACGCCATGATCCACGACGGGCTGTGGTGCGCCTTCGACGCCGTCCACATGGGGGCGGGGACCGAGAAGTACGCCTCTGCCTTCGGCTTCACCCGCCAGGAGCAGGACGAGTTCGCGGCCCAGAGCCACGAGCGGGCCGCCGCCGCGGCCAAAGGGGGCCGCCTGGCCGACGAGATCGTCCCCGTCGAGGTCCCCCAGCGCAAGGGTGACCCCATCGTGATCGAGGGAGACGAGGGCATCCGGCCCGGAACGACGGCCGAGAGCCTCGGTGGTCTGCGGCCGGCGTTCTCCAAGGACGGCACGATCACCGCCGGCAACGCCTCCCAGCTCTCGGACGGGGCCGCCGCCCTGATCGTCACCTCCAAGGCCGCCGCCGAGCGCCTCGGGCTCACGCCCGCTGGCCGAGCTGGTGAGCTACGGCATGGTGGCGGGGCCCGACCCCTCCCTCATGACCCAGCCCTCCGGTGCCATCAGGGCGGCGCTGGCCAAGGTGGGCAAGTCGGTGTCCGATATCCAGCTCTTCGAGATGAACGAGGCCTTCGCCGCCGTGGCCCTGGCCTCCATGAAGGACCTCGAGGTCAGCCCCGAGATCGTCAACGTCAACGGCGGGGCCATCGCCCTCGGGCACCCCATCGGCATGTCCGGCGCCCGGGTGGTCATGACCGTCATCAACGAGCTTCGCCGCCGCGGCGGCGGGCTCGGTGCGGCCGCCCTCTGCGGCGGTGGCGGGCAGGGCGACGCCGCTCTCGTGCAAACCCTCTGACGGCGACCCGAACCTGCTGACTAACGTGGCACGGCGTGTCCGTGCCTGAACTGCGGCCGTTGTCGGTCGGAGAGATCCTCGACGTCGCCCTCAAGATCTGGCGCCGGCACTTTCCCGCTCTGGCCCGCATCGTGCTGTTCGTGGTCGCCCCCGTCCAGGTGCTGACCAGCCTGCTCCTTGCCTCCGCCGTGCCCGAAAGCGAGATCCTCTTCGACACGGGCTCCTTCGACACGACGACGGGCACCGCCCAATTCGAATTCGACGGAGGCGACGCAGCCGGCTTCTTCGCCGCCTTCGGGTTGATCACTCTCCTGTCGGGTCTCGCCTTCGTGCTCTCCTCAGCCGCCGCCCTGCGGGCCATCACCGTCGCCTACCTCGGCGGCACCCCCGACTGGAAGGAGTCGCTGCGGCTGGCCGTCGGCCGGCTGGGGGCGCTGGTGTGGCTCTCGATCCTGATGGGCCTCGGCCTGACCCTGGGCTTCGTCCTGTGCATCGTGCCCGGCGTCTGGTTGGCCGTGGCCTGGTCCTTGGCCTTCGTGGCCCTGGTGGCCGAGGGCCTGAGCGGCACCGGGGCCCTGCGTCGTTCTTTCCAGCTGGTGCGGGGCCGCTGGTGGCCGACGTTCGGGGTGCTGCTCGTCGCCTTTCTGCTGAACACCGTCGTCGATCAGATCATCGCCATCCCCCTGGTCATCATCTCCTTCGTGTCGGAGGACAGCGTGACCGGCCTCGCCCTGGGAGCGCTGTCCAACATCATCTCCGACGTGATCACCACACCCTTCGTGGCGGCCGTCTTCGCGCTCGTGTACTTCGACCTACGGATACGCAAGGAGGGCCTCGATCTCCAGCTCCTGGCGCAGGGGATGGGCCCCCTTCCGGAGGGGTTTCCGGCGGCCGGTGGCCCCTACGGCGCCCCGCCCGCGGGTGGTGACCCGTCCGGCCGCCCGCCGTCCGAGTGGCCGCCGCCCTCCTCCGAGTGGTCCCCGCCCACATCCGAGTGGCCTCCGCCTGGTTCCGGCTCGTGATCGGCGTCGGGCTGGTGGCGGTGGCGGATCCGGCGCGGGCCCGGGACACGGCCCGGGACATTCTCTCCCGGGAGCCCTTCACCGCCCGGCGCCTGCCCCGGCCTTTCGCCGGAATCCTGCGCCGGCTGGAGGAGCTGGTCGTCGACCCGGTGCAGCGTCTCCTCTCCCGGCTCGGGAACGGCCTGCCCGACGTGGGCAGCCCGCTGTGGCTGCTCCTGGCCGGGGTCGTCCTGGTGATGGCCGCCGTGGTGGCGTCGCGACTGGTGCGGGCCCGGGGCCGCGAGCGGCCCGACCGGCGGGCGGGGGCCGGCCCGCAGAGCGGTACCGACCCCGCCGAACTGGAAGCGCTGGCCGAGGAGGCCGAGCGACGGGGACGGCTGGACGAGGCACTCCGCCTGAGGTTCCGGGCGGGGCTGGTCCGGCTGGATCGGATGGGGGCGCTCGAGTTGCGGCCCGGCCTCACCAACCGGGCGGTGGCCCGGGCGCTCCGCTCGGCCCGCTTCGACGGGCTGGCCGTCGACTTCGACGAGGTCATCTATGGCGGGCGGGCCGCCACCTCCGAGGACGTGGGAGAAGCCCGCGCCGAGTGGCCCGCCGTCCTGGCCGGGGCGCGGAGTGTCCCTGACGCCAACCAGGCGCCCCACCCGTGAGCGCACCCGGGGAGGGGCGCGTTGCTGGAGCCGGCGACGCCAGTGCGCGGACCCCCCGTTCGGTGCTGGTGGCGGGGGCGGTCCTGGCCGTCGCCGCCGTCGCCTCCCTGATTCCGCCGCGGGGCAGCGGGACCGACTCGCCCTCGTCGTCCTACTCGACCGGTCCGACCGGTTCCGGGGCCTACGCCGAGCTGCTGCGCCGCTTCGACCATCCGGTGGACCGGATCCGTGGCGACCTTGACCGCGCCCGCCTCCAGCCGCGGTCCACCCTGGTGATCCTCGACGCCGAGCTGACCGGCGCCGAGACCGAGCGGGTCGGCCGGTTCGTGCGCGCCGGCGGGCGTCTCGTGGCCAGCGCCGGCGCCGGCCAGTGGCTGGAGGAGGTGGTGGGCGACGACCCACCCCGCTTCGACGGTGCTCCGGTGACGGCTGCCATCCCGGCGGGCGACGTCCCCGAGGGAGCGGGGATCAGACTGGTGCGCCTGGGCGGGCAGGGCTCCTTCGGGCGCCCGGGTTCCCTCCAGCCGCTCCTGGCCGAACAGGACGGGGTCGCCCTGGTGGCGCTCGCCGGTGATGTCGGAGCCGGCCGGGTGGTGGCCCTGGCCGACCCGACGCCGCTCCAGAACCGGCTGCTGGGCGTGGCCGACAACGCCGGCTTCGGCTTGGCCGTGGCCGGTCCCGCGGGGACGCCGGTGGCCTTCGCCGAAGGACCCCACGGCTACGGCTCCGGGGAGGGACTCGCCGCCCTCCCGGGACGGTGGCGTGTGGCCCTGGCCGGCATCGGACTCTCCGCCGTCATCTGGCTGGTGGCTCGAAGCCGGCGACTGGGACCTCCCGAGGACGAGGCTCGCCCCCTGGGCCCCCGGCGACGGACCTACGTCGACGCCCTGGCCGGCACCCTCGGCCGAACCGGTCACCCGGCCGAGGCAGCCGAGCCGGTCCGGCTCCGGGCCCGGTCGCTGCTCGCCGGACGGGCCGGGCTCCCACCCGACGCCCCCGATGATTCTGTCCGGGCTGCCGCCGTCCGCCTGGGGCTTCCCCCCGACGAGGCGGAAGCGCTGGTGCGGGTGCAGGGTGAAGCCGGGGTGCTGGCCGCCGGACGGGCGCTCGCCCGCCTGGAGCCCGGGGCGCGGGGTGTCCCCGAAGAGCCCTGAGACGACAGGAGTGCTTCGTTGAGTACGGCGGCGGAACTGGCGCAGCGGCTGGCGGCTCAGGTCCGTCGGGTGGTGGTCGGCCAGGAGGAGACGGTCGAGCACCTGCTGGCCGCCAGCCTGGTGGGGGGCCATGTCCTGCTCGAAGGGGTCCCCGGGGTGGCCAAGACGCTCCTGGCCCGGGCCTGGGCGGCGGCCCTGGGTCTGACCTTCCGCCGGGTGCAGTTCACCCCCGACATGCTGCCGTCCGACCTGACGGGCACCGTCGCGCTCCGCCCGGCGGCGGCGGGCGGGGGCCAGGATCTCGCCTTCCGCCCCGGGCCGATCTTCACCCATGTCCTGCTGGCCGACGAGATCAACCGCACCCCGCCCAAGACGCAGGCCGCACTGCTCGAAGCCATGCAGGAGGCGCAGGTCACGGTGGACGGGGTCTCGTACCCGTTGCCGGTCCCCTTCCTGGTCGTGGCCACCCAGAACCCGATCGAATACGAAGGTACCTATCCCCTCCCCGAGGCCCAACTCGACCGGTTCCTGCTCAAGGTCGAGGTCGGTTACCCACCGCCCGGCGACGAGCTGGCCATCCTCCGCCTCGGTCACCGCGGGGTGGCGCCCGCCACCCTGGGGGATGTCGAAGTTACCGCCACACCGGCAGAGCTCGAGTCGGCCCGGGACGAGGTCGATGCCACCACCGTGTCCGACGAGGTGGCCGGCTACATCGTCGACCTCGTGCGCCGCACCCGGGACCTGCCCAGCGTGGCCTTGGGGGCGAGTCCCCGAGCCTCGGTCCATCTCCTGGCCGCCTCCAAAGCCGCCGCCCGCCTGGCGGGACGGGGTTTCGTCACCCCGGACGACGTCGCCTCCATGGCCCGTCCGGTGCTGCGCCATCGCCTGGTGCTCCGGCCCGAGGCGGAGCTCGAGCGCTACCGGCCCGACGACGCGGTGGCTGCCGCCCTCGGCTCCGTGCCCGTGCCCCGCTAATGGCTGTCGCTCGTTGAGTCCGGCGCCGCGGCTGGCCTGGTTACTGGCGGCGGTGAGCCTCTGCGCCCTGCTCGTCCCGCCCGGGGTGGCGGTCCTCGGCGGGCTGGCTCTGATGGCGGCGGCGGTGGTGGATCTGGTCGCCGTCCGGGCTGCGCCCCGGGTCACGCGGACGGCGCCCCACGTCATGGCCCGGGGTGTGCGCAGCCCCCTGGTGCTGGAAGTGGAGGCGCCCGGCGCGGTCCGGGTGCGCCAACCCGTTCCGCCCGATCTCGGCCTGGCCCCGTCCGAGGCTGATGGCCGGCTCGACGCCAGCCTGTTGCCCCGCCGGCGCGGCCGCCACGTCCTTCCCGCCGCCGCGGTGCGGGTGGAAGGCCGCCTCGGCCTGGCCCGGATCACGTCGCGCCGCGGCGGGGACGCCGAGGTGCTCGTGTATCCCGACCTGCCTGCCGCCCACCGCCTGGTCACGGCCGTGCGCCAGGGTCGCTTCCGTGACCCCGGCCTCCTGACCCGGGGCCCCCTCGGTCTCGGCACCGACTTCGAGTCGATCCGGGACTACCAGCCGGACGATGACATCCGCCAGGTCAACTGGCGGGCCAGTGCCCGGGTGGGCCGGCCGATGAGCAACCAGTACCGGGTGGAGCAGGACCGCAACGTCATCTGTTGCATCGACGCCGGCCGGCTCATGTCCGCCCCCGTGGCGGACGACGTCACCCGCCTCGACGCCGCCCTCGACGCCGCCGTGGCCGTCGCTCTGGTGGCCGACGAGGTCGGTGACCAGTGTGGGGCGCTGGCCTTCGCCGACACGGTGAAGCGGCGTGTCCCGCCCCGGCGCCGGGGCGGGAGGGCCGTCGTGGAGGCTCTGTTCGACCTGGAGCCCACGCCGGTCGAAGCCGACTACGAGGCCGCCTTCCGGCGGGTCGGCGGAGGCAAGCGGGCCCTGGTGCTGGTCTTCACCGACCTGCTGGAGGAGACCGCGGCCCGGCCGCTGGTCGAGGCCATCCCGGTGCTGGCCCGCCGGCACCTGGTGGTGGTGGCCAGCGTGAGGGATCCCGACCTCGACGCCGTGGTGCGCACCCCACCCACCCAGGTGGCTGACGTGTTCGCCGCCGCCGTGGTGGTCGACGCCCTCGAAGCCCGGGAGCGGGTGGCGGCCCAGTTGCGGCGGGCCGGCGCCGAGGTGCTCGAAGCCCCCGCCCACGCCCTGGCCCCGGCCTGCGTGGCCGCCTACCTGCGGGCCAAGGCCCGGGCCCGCCTCTGATGGCGGCCGGCCTCGGGGCGGCCGCGCCAGGCGACCAGGCCCCAGTACACGGCCCCGAGGGCGACCCCGAAGACCACGGCCGGTTCGGGGCCGAGCCCGGTGGGGGTCACGAAGCCCTCCACGAGCCCGGCCACCACGAACCAGGGGGCGGTTCCGAGCACGATGGCGGCTCCCGTGCGGGCGGCGAGGGGAACGGCCACCCGCCGGGCCCGCCGTCCGGGTTCGACCAGGGCCCAGCCGATGGTCATGCCCGCCATCCCGGCCACGGTGATGACCGACAGCTCGAGTACGCCATGGGGCGCCACCAGCTCCACGAAGGGACCGGGACGGCCGGCGGCGGCGGCCAACCCGGCCACGCCGCCGATGATCACCCCGTTGTAGGCCAGCACCACGGCGGTGCCGACCCCGGCGGCGATGCCGGCGGCGAAGGCCAGGAAGGACACCTGGATGTTGTTGGTCAGGATCTGACCGGCCAGGGCGGCCTGCGCTCCCACGGGAAGACCGAGGTCGCCGCCGGCGTGGTCGCCGACGGCCTGGTATTCGCCGGGTAGGAGCCCGGCGGCGGCCGGAGGGTCGGTGGTCGCCCACACCGCCATCAGGGCGGCCGGAACCAGCATCAGGGCCCAGCACAGCAACACCATCCGGATCCGCTCCCGGACCAGGCGCCAGTAGCCGGTGGCGAAGAAGTCCCGCACCGAGTCGTGGCGCCGTTCGCTGGCGTAGACGAGGTGACGGGCCCGGCCGACCAGCTCCTCCAGCCCCACGGTGGTGGGATCGCCCGGCCAGCGCTGACGGGCGAGGGCCAGGTCGGCGGCCGTCGCCCGGTACGTCGCGCCCAGGCGCCGCACCCCCGCCGGACCGAGTCGTTGTGGCCGCTGGCGGGCGTCGCGCACCAGGCCGCCGAGCTCCTCCCATTCGGCGGACCGATCGCGACGGAAGCGGTCTAGGTTCGTCATGTGGACTACGAGGATCGCATCTCCATCCCCACTCCGGAGGGTGTGGAGATCGAATTGGTCCTGGCCGGCCTCGGTTCCCGGCTGGCGGCGGCCATGCTCGACTGGATCATCATCAACGGCATCCTTCTGTCCCTGTGGATTGCCGGGCTGGTGGTCGCCATGCCCGTGGACCCGGCGAGCGGGATGCTGGCGGCGGGGCTCATCTCGATCACCTTCCTGGTCCTCTTCGGTTACGACACCGCCTTCGAGACCCTCAACTCGGGCCGGACTCCGGGGAAGCGGCTCCTCGGGATCCGGGTCGTCCGCTACGGGGGCGAGCCCCCCGGTTTCATGGCCGCCGCCATCCGCAACCTCCTCCGCCTGGTGGACGTGGGCCTCCTTCCCGTCGGCGTGCTCTGCATCCTCTTCACCGCCCGCCACCAGCGCCTGGGGGATCTGGCCGCCGGCACCCTGGTGGTCCGGGAGCTCCGGCCCGGGGTGATGGCGCCCGCTTCCTGGGCCGCCGGGGAGTGGACGGCCGCCGACCGCTACGCGGGCTGGGACGTGAGCGGGGTGAGCGCGGCCGAGGTGGCCACCGTGCGGCGCTTCCTGGAGCGACGGCGCAGCCTCGACCCCAACGCCCGGTACCACCTGGCCGAGGAACTCGCCGGCCGTCTGCGTCCCCGGGTGGCAGGGAACCCTGCCGGCATCAGCGCCGAGGAGTTCCTGGAAGGCCTCTCCGTGGCCAAGGCCGCCCGGTCCTGACGTCGTTCTTTACTATGCCTGACGACATACATAGAATCGGGCCGTGCCCCGGCGGAGCGATACCCGTTCGCGGATGATCGATGCGGCCAGCGAGCTCTTCGGCTGCCGCGGCTACCACGCCACCGCCTTCTCGGATGTGATCGAGCAGAGTGGCGCGCCCCGAGGGTCGATCTACTTCCACTTTCCCGGTGGTAAGCAGGAGCTCGCCCGTGAGGCGATCGTGGCGGCCGGCGAGGGGATCGAGGAGACCGTCGCCCAAGCGGTGAGTCAGGTCGGCGATCCCGGCTCGCTCATCCGGGTTCTGGCCGAGGGCATGGTGGCCCGCCTCGAGGACTCCGGCTACGAGCACGGATGCTCGATCGCCACCATGGTCCTCGAGCTGGCGCCTCACGACAAGGAGCTGAGCGTCGAGTTCGACCGGGTGTTCGCCCGCTGGCGCGCCGGGCTGGTCGATGGCTTCGAGACCTGGGGTCTCGCTCGCGAACGCGGGGTGGCGCTCGCCGATCTGGTCATGTCGGCGTTCGAGGGAGCGCTCATCCTGAGCCGGGCCGCCCGCAGCTCCGAGCCGTTCTGGAGCACCGTCGAGGCGCTCGTCAAGGTGGTCGAGTTCATGGAACAAGGGGAGGCAGACTCACATGCAAAGGGCCGAGGCATGGGTCCCGCCGGTACCGACGCCGGAGGAGATCCGGGAAGCAGAGCAGCGCAAGGCGCCGTACGTCGGCGATGACCGGGAAGGGCCGCGGCAGTCGGTTCCGAACACGTACCGCCTGCCGAACCGGCGCTGGCCCGCCTTCAGCTACGTCGCCCCTCCGCCGGTGATCGACATGCGGAGCTGGCGATTCGAGACCTACGGGTTGGTCAACCAGCCGCTGAGCCTCACCTACGCGGAGCTCCGGGAGCTCCCGGCCGTCAGCACCAAGCAGGACCACACCTGCGTCGATCACGTGACCACGCCGGG
The DNA here is from genome assembly GCA_963789165.1 of uncultured Actinomycetes bacterium. Taxonomy (GTDB): domain Bacteria; phylum Actinomycetota; class Acidimicrobiia; order IMCC26256; family BP-133; genus CAWBJP01. Next base: position 40,699 of record CAWBJP010000009.1, on the reverse strand, counting down.
CCACGAGTTCGAGGGGGTCGACTTCCAGACGATTCTGGAGCTCACCGGCCCCGACCCGGGCTGCGAGTGGATCCTCGCCGAGTGCGACGGCGGCTACACGATCACGCACCCGATCACCACGCCGATGGTCTTCATCTACCGGCGGAACGGCCGGCCGCTGGAGCCCACCAACGGGTATCCGCTCCGGCTGTGGGCACCGGGCGAATGGGGGTGGAAGAACCCCAAGTGGGTGAGGCGCGTCAAGTTCTGCGAGGAACGCGAAGTCGACTACTGGATGGGCTGGTACTTCATGAGGGGGATGGACCCCGAGGTGCTGGCCGGCGGCTACGACACCAACTTCGGCTCGGAGCTGGACCCGGCGGTGGTCGCCGACTTCAACTTCTTCACCTACGCCGAGATCACCCGTGACCGACGCCGCCAACTGCACCTCCTGGGGGCGCGGCCCTGGGGCATCGCCCAGCACCGGGCGCCGATGTACATCGGCGACGAGAACTGGAACAACGACAACTTCAAGTACACGCTCGGGTGAGGGGGAGAGCGATGGAGACGGATTTCCTGCCCAAAGCGAAGGAGTGGTACTTCGCCTGCAAGACCCAGGATGTCGGCGACGGCGGTCTGCGGCGCGTCCACGTCTACGACCAGGAGGTGCTCATCACCAACCTCGGCGGTGAGTTCTACGCCATGGAGCCGTGGTGCCCCCACAACCTCGCCCCGCTGGAGTTCGGCGCCATCAACCCGTCGACGTGCGCCGTGATCTGTCCCGAGCACGCCATGGAGATCGACGTCAAGACGGGCGAGAACCTGTGCGGCCCCTACGGGTCCCCGGGCCAGAAGTTCGAGCCCAACTGGACCTTCCCCACCAAGGTCGAGAACGGGCGCGTCTACGTCCGGGTCATGAGCGACGAGGAGATCGAGGAGTACTACCGGGGCCTCAAGGTGCCGTTCAAGGTCATGGAAGAGGGAGGCTGATCAGGCCTCGACTTCGCGGCGGCCCTCCAGGGCCCGGCCCAGGGTGATCTCGTCGGCGTACTCGAGGTCGCCACCCACGGGCAGTCCGCTGGCGATCCGGGTCACCCGCAGCCCGAGGGGCCGGAGCAGCCGGGCCAGGTACATGGCCGTCGCCTCGCCCTCGATGTTGGGGTTGGTGGCGAGGATCACCTCTTTGACGTCCTCCTCCCCGACCCGGGTGAGCAGCTCCCGGACCCGCAGCTGCTCGGGGCCGACGCCCTCGATGGGTGAGATGGCCCCGCCCAGGACGTGGTAGAGGCCGCGGAACTCCCGGGTTCGTTCCACGGCCACGATGTCGCGGGCGTCCTCCACCACGCAGACCACGGTCGGGTCCCGGCCTTCGTCGCGGCAGTAGCGGCACGTCTCGCCCTCGGCGATGTTGAAGCAGCGCCGGCACCAGGACACCTTGTCCTTGGCCTCCACGATGGCCCGGGCCAGGCGCTTGGCATCCTCGGCGGGGAGGCGGAGCAGGTGGAAGGCGATCCGCTGGGCGGACTTGGGTCCGATGCCCGGAAGGCGCCCGAGTTCCTCCACGAGGTCCTGGACGGGCCCCTCGAACATTTAGTGGACGACCCTGTCGCTAGGAGAAGAGGTTGCCGAGGCCGGGGGCAAGCTGACCGGTGATGCCCCCGAAGCGCTTGGCCTGGAGTTCCTGGGACTGGCGCAGGCCCTCGTTGACGGCGGCGACGATCAGGTCCTGGAGCATCTCGACGTCGTCGGGGTCCACCGCCCCAGGGTCGATCACGATGGACTCGAGCGCCCCCGTGCCGCTCACCACGGCCTTGACGGCGCCGCCGCCCACGGACGCCTCCACGGTTTCGGCGCCCAGGGCCTCCTGGGCGGCGGCCATCTCGGCCTGCATCTTCTGAACCTGCTGCATCATCTGGTTCATCTCGTTCTTGCTGGGCACGGCCGCTCTCCTTTGGGCGAAGTCACTCGCGCACGATCTCGCTCTCCACCGTGGCCCCGAAAGTCTCGATCACGAGGTCGAGAGGAGAATCTACCCGCCCGTGATCGGGCGTCCCGTCGTCCTCCTCCGGGGGAGCCGACGCGGCTTCGTCGGTGAGGGAGAGGCTGTCGTCGACCACGACGCGGATCCGGACGGGCCGCCCCAGCTCGCCGGTCAGGGCGGCGGCCACCGTGGGGGCCTCGGCGGTGATCGACGGCAGGTGGTGGGCCTGGAACTTGGCCGGGAGACCGAGCACGACGGTGGCACCCTCCACCCGGACGGGGTGGGCTTCCTTGGCCATGGCCTTCAGGCGGGGCTTGAAGCCGGCCAGGGTGTTGGGCCAGGCCAGGATCACGTCGTCCAGGTCGAGGGGCGCCTCGTCCGTGCCGCCCGCCGGGGCTGGGGCGGGTGGCGGCGGACGGGGACGGCCGCCGGTTTTGCGGGGGCCGGGACCGGAGGGGCCGCCGGGGGCGGGGCAGCCGGGGGCGGAGTGGCGCCCGCCAGCGCACCGAGGGCCCGCCCCGGTCCGGAACGGGTGTCTCCCGGAGTGGGCGCCGTCGGCCGGGCGTGGACGTCTCCCGGAGCGGGCTGCGCCGGCCGGGTCCGGGGCGATGGCCCGCCGGTCGGAGAGTGTCGCCCGCAGCTCGGCGACCGTCTGCTCGAGCTGGGCGACGCGCTCGGTCAGAGCCTCGACGCCGGGGCCCGCCGCTCCGGGCGCCTCGCTTCGGGCGAGGCGCACCAGGGCCACCTCGAGAACCAGGCGGGGGTCGGGCGCGCGCCGGATCTCCACCGCCGCCTCGCCCAGGCGCTCCAGGGCCCGGACCACTCCGGACGCCCCCAGACTCTCGGCCTGGGCCAGGAGCCGGACCCTCTCCTCCTCCGGCGCCTCCAGGCGGGCCCGGCCCCTGGTCGAGGCCAGGAGGAACGCCTCCCGCAGGTGGCGGAGCAGATCGTCGGCCAGTTGACGGGCGTCGACTCCGGCGCCCAGCAGTCCGTCGAGGTGTTCGAGCAGATCGGGGACGTCATGGGTGGCCAGCGCCTCCAGGATGGCCGAGCGCGCCGCGAAGGGGGTGCCGCCGAGGAGCGCCCGCACCTGGTCCGGGCACCAGGTGCCCGTCGCCGTGGGCCAGGGCCTGGTCGAGGAGGGAGAGGGCGTCGCGGGCCGAGCCTCCGGCCCGGCGGGCGATGACGGCGAGGATGGCCGGGTCGGCGTCGACGCCCTCCTGGGTGGCCACGTAGGCCAGGTGGGCGGCGAGCAGCTCGGTGGGCAGCAAGGTGAACTCGAAATGCTGGGTGCGGGAGCGGATGGTGGCCAGGACCGTCTGGGGATCGGTGGTGGCCAGCACGAAGACGACGTGGGCGGGCGGCTCCTCCAGCGTCTTGAGGAGGGCGGTCGACGCCTCCTTGGTGAGCATGTGCACCTCGTCGACGATGTAGACCTTCCGGGCGCCGCCGGCGCTGCGGTAGGCCACCCGCTCGAGCAGGGAGCGCATCTCGTTGATCCCCCGGTGGGAGGCGGCGTCGAGCTCGACCACGTCCATGGACGTGCCGGCGGTGATCTCGACACAGGAGGCGCAGGCGTTGCAGGGTTCGCCGTCGTCACCCCGGGCGGCGCAGTTGAGCGCCTTGGCCAGGAGGCGGGCGGTCGTCGTCTTGCCCGTCCCCCGGGGCCCCGAGAACAGGTAGGCGTGGCCCACCCGATCCTCCCGGACGGCGTTGCGCAGGGCGCCCGAGACCGCGTCCTGACCGACCAGTTCGGCGAAGGACTGGGGCCGGTGTTTGCGGTAGAGCGACTGGAACGCCATCGCAGGGCAACCTTACAGACCGTGCACCCGCCGTCGACCCGGGGGTTCCAGGGACAGCACCCGTCGCTCGCTCAGGCCAGGCGACCCTGCGGCACACGGGATGTTCCGCGGAGAGCTGCTTCCTTCCGGACCTGACTCGGTTTGCGGGACCCCGTTGCGCAGGACCCGGCCATCAATGCTGCGTGCGGGCCGAACTCCTGGAACCGTCTCGAGCCTCGGGCGGGGATTCAGCCCCCCATACGTGGATTTGGGGTACAGGGCACCACGAACTCCCCGCCTAGCACGGTCCAGGGAGCATGCTAGCGGTGGCCGCTAGCATGTGGCCCCTCGGAGAGCTGCGGGAGCGGCCGAACCGGCACGCTTGGAAAGCGTGTGAGGGGCAACCCTCCGTGGGTTCAAATCCCACGCTCTCCGCTGCGGCGGGGGCGTCCGGGCTGTGGCGGCAGGTCCGCTAGACGGCCCGGCGCCACCCCGTCTGGGGGTTCGGCCGCTGAGACGTCCCGTTGTTGGAGCACACGCTCACGCCGAGTACCTGGGCGCACGCTCCCGGTTCGCCCGGTTCCGAGGGCGTGGTCGGGGGGGTGGCCGGGTCCGGGCCGGGTGCCGGCTGGGGCTCGGGGGAGGCGGGCGGCTCGCTGGCGCTCTGGGCCGGCGGGGAGGCCTGGGTCCTGGACCCGAGCACCATCGGCGTCCGGGCGCGGTCCATCATCACCGGCTGACGGTTGGGGTAGTCCTTGGCGATCTGACCCTGGGCCCAGGAGAACGACTCCTGCACCGAGCCCGAGGCCCGACCCTGGAGCATGGCCCGGTGCACCATGTACTCCACCAGGTAGCTGTGGCCCAGGGCGGAGTTCTCGTAGGCGAGATCGCCTTCGCCGGCCGCCGCCGTGAGCACCCGCCCGGGCGCGAGAGCGTCGTCGAACCCGCTGCCGTAGCAGCCGGCGATGCCGAGCCACACCGAGCGGGCCTCCATGTTGCGGAAGATGCCCGCTAGTTCACCGTCGTAGACGGGGTCCCCGTCGGAGGCCACGATGGCCTCGTCCGTCGCCTCACCGTCCCGGTCAGCGTCGCCGGTCACCTGGCGGACGTGGCCTGAGTAGAAGAAGACCACCGTGGCGTCGGAGGACGCCCGTCCGGCCAGCCAGGCCAGGCCGGCGCGGATGTTGTCGGCTGTGGCCTGCTGGTCCTGGAGCAGGATGCGTCGCGGCCCGGGGACGCCATAGGCGGCGAGGGCGGCGTCCACCTCCCGGGCGTCGGCCGTGCCGGCGTTGAGGTCGGCGTCGGTCCCCGGGTAGTCGTCGATGCCCACCATCAGGGCCCAGACACCCCCGTCCTTGGGGCCGGCCGCCGGTTGGATCGCCCGGGCCGGCTTGGCCGCCTTGGGGGAGCGGGAGAAGCTGGGCGGGGCCACGATGGGCCGTTCGAGGGGCATGGCGACCGGGGTGACCGGCGCCGGCGGGGCGGCCTCCGGCGCGGCGGCGCGAGCCAGGGCGTTGCTGGCCTCGGTGGCCTGCATCAGCCGGGAGAGCATCCGGGAGTGCGATCGGCCGGCCCGGGCGGCGGGCTCGAGCCGGGAGGCGGCGAGTTCGCCCTCGGCCGCCTTCGGCGAGTACCCGGTGGGTGCGCCCAGGGCCCCGGCCGCGACCAGAGCGATCAGCGCAACGAAGAACGAGCAGCTCCAGCGCTTCTGGTGGCGTGCTGCTCGGACACGCCGGACGGCCCCAACCCCGCCCGGCGCAAGCCGAACGAGGGCATCATTCGCCGGGGAGGAGGGCGATTCCTTGTGCGTGGGCGATCCTGAGTTCGAGATCGCGAGTACCCCCTCCACCTGTGGCCGCCCAAGCGACCGAAGAAGTGGTTGCTACCGTGCGCCCGTGAACCAGAGTTTAGGCGATTTGATGGCAATTGCGCTGGATGAGGCATTTGCGGCTCTTGACCATTTTGACGTGCCGGTGGGGGCTGTGGTGGCCCGTTCCGACGGTGAGGTGCTGGCTCGGCGGCACAATGAGCGGGAGGCGGCGCAGGATCCGACCGCCCACGCCGAAATACTCGCTCTCCGCGATGCGGCGGCCGCGCTCGGTAGCTGGCGCCTCGATGGGTGCCTGCTGGTGGCCACGCTCGAGCCGTGCCTCATGTGTGCCGGGGCGGCACTCGCCGCCCGGGTGGCCACGGTCGTCTTCGGTGCTCCCGACCCCAAGGCCGGAGCGTGCGGCAGCCTCTACAACCTGGCCGCCGACCCCCGCCTCAACCACGAGATGGCCATCGTTCCCGGCGTTCGGGAGGACGAGGCGGCCGGGCTGCTGCAACGGTTCTTCGCCGAGCGCCGGGTCCCCCGCCCCTGAGGTCCGATATTGTCCCGGGGCCATGGCGGGCGTGACGGATGGCGATCAGGGATACGTCGTGGTCACCGCAGTGGGCCCGGACCGCCCGGGGCTGGTGAACGGCCTCTCCGCGTTGATCGGCGAGGCGGGTGGCAGCATCGAGGACAGCCGTATGGCGATCCTCGGTGGCGAATTCGCCGTGATCCTGCTGATCTCAGGCTCGGGCGGCACCATCGAGCGCATCCGCGGGATCGAGCCGCAGGTCGAGAGCGAGCTCGGGCTGCGCTGCATCCTCAAGGAGACCTCGTCCGCCCATCCGCCGTCCGACTACCTCCCCTACCGCATCGACGTGAGCGGAGCGGACCGGCCGGGCATCGTCGAGGCCGTCACCGCCATCCTCGCCGGCCACGGCATCAACGTGGCGTCGCTGGAATCGCGACTGACCTACGCGCCGTTCAGTGCCACCCCGCTCTTCGTCCTCGAAGCCGAGCTCCAGGTCCCTTCGAAGACCGTGCTGGCGGAGCTGCGCAGCCAGATCGCCGCCACCTGTGAGGAGGAGAACCTGGACTTCCGCCTCGAGCCCGGCGTCTGATCGACCGGGTCCTGGTAGGACGTAGTGACCAAGTCCCGTGATCGTGAGCGCCGATACACTCCCCGCCCGGAGGGATGCGAGAGTGGCCGAATCGGACGGTCTCGAAAACCGTTGAGCCTCCGGGCTCCGTGGGTTCAAATCCCACTCCCTCCGCCCCCGCTGACCAGGCGCGTTCGTATGAATGCCCTGGTCAGCACCTGTTTTCGGGTCCGATCAGACCGCGCCAACCAGCAACCGCCGGTGCCCGGGAGTGTCCGGCAACGACCCGGATTCTGGGGTGCGGATGGGGTGCGAGCGGAAATCCTGGGGTGGCGAAAGGGGTGCGGAATCGGGTCGGACGCGCCCCACGCGAGGGCGTGCGTCCGAACGAGGATCGCCCCACCCAGCGTGGCGAGTTGAGTCCGAGGCCACACGAGGCCTCGATGCGACTGGCCGCCAACTGCCTAGTGGTGGCCTTCCGCCCAACTGCCGCCACCACGGAGCGCGAGCGGCGACGGCCGCTGCTCCCGAGCACAGTCCCGGCTATTTGCGCGGGTCGCTCCCGAGTCAGCGGCTGACTGGAGCCCGGGATTATCGGCGGCGGCGATGAGCGGTTATGCGAGTTCGGGATCGGTACCCACCCGCCCCCGAGCGCCGATTTCGGCGCGCGGCTCGGAGGACTGCTCTCACTGTGATGACAGGAGCTCGAGTGCTCGCCGCTCGACGTTCTGGAGGCCGAGCAGTCGGGCGGCGGTGAGCGCCTGGCCGAGCAGCTCCCGGGCCCGCTCGGTGTCGCCGGGTCGGCGGCGGGTGAGCAACATGTGGGCCCAGTCGAGGCGGGTGCGGGCCAGCCAGGTGGGAGCGCCGATGCGCTCGTAGGTACCGACGGCAACGCTGAAACGCCGCCCCGCCTCGTCGAAGTCGCCGATCGTTGTGGCCAACAGAGCCAGGTAGTGGGCGATTGCGCCCGGCATTCCCGCGGCGGTGACGACGATCTGGTTCTCATACGGGGCGAGCAGGTCGTAGATCACGTGGGCCCTGGCGGTATCGCCTACGTAAGCGCACACGGTGGCGCAGTTCGTAATGGCCAGCAGCCACGTACTGTCCACCGGGAGTGTGGTGAAGTTCTCCATGGCCAGCGGTTGGTAGTACTCGATGGCGTCGTCGCGCCGGTCGAGCTCACAGAGGAGCAGCGCCATGTAGATCCGAAGGCCGGGAACGCCGGGGAGAGCGGCCATGAGGGCTGCGAGGCGCTCTTCGAATTCGCCAAGCCGACCCTGTTGATAGCGGATGAGGAACAGGTGCGTTGCGAAGAAGGTGGAGGCATCGTGCTGGCCGGCGGCCAGTCCCAGCTCGCAACCGGCGCGGGCGCGATGCTCGCCCTCTTCGAGGTCCCCGGCGAGGATCGTGCGGCCTGTCACGGACAGCCCCACCACCCACCGCAGCGTGGGCTGGCCCAGCTCTACGGTCAGGTGCTGGGCCTCCCTCAGGTGGCGGTCCGCCTCGTCCATGTCCCCTGACTCGGCCAGGGTTCGGAAGCGAAGCAGAAAGGCAAGGGCGGTGACGACCGGGTCACCCAGGCGCTCGGATAGCGGAAGGAGCTCCTCAGTGATGGCTGCCGCCTCTCCGGGCTGTCCGGGGAGGATTGTGAAGAAACGTTGGAGCAGAACGTGGGCGAGGGTGGCGACATGCCCGCAGCGCCGGGCGATGGCCAGGGCCTCGTCGGCCAGACGGACGCGTTGCTCCCGGTCGCCCGCGAACGTGAGCTCCTGTCCGAGGGCGGCGAGCAGCCGGGCCCGGGTCGGGGTGTCGTGGTCTCCGGCCGCCTCCAGCGCGGCTTCGAGCGCCGCCACGCGCTCGTGATCGACCTCGCCGGCCGAACTGCCGAACATGCCCCGGCTATTGGCCAATGCCGCCCGGGCCAGGGCATCGGCATCACCCTGCTCGGCGGCCAGCTGCGAGGCATGCAGAAGAGTCTCCCGATGAACCGGATCACCGGCTCGGCGTTGGGCCTCCCCCAGGGAGATCAGGAGCTGCGTCTGCTGGTGTTCCCTCGGGGCGTCCGAGGCGTCGAGCAACTCAAGGGCTTGGCGGTAGTATGCCCCGGCCTCGTCGTGGGCCAGCTGAGCCAGGGCCCTGTCCCCCGCCCGAGTTGCGTAGTCGACGGCGCGGGCCGTCTCGGCCGCCGGTGCGCTGGCCCGCGCCCAGTGATGGGCCAGGGCCGGCAGGTGGTCGTCGAGGGCGCCTGCATGGATCGCCTCGATGGCCTCGGCCACCTTACGGTGCAGAGCGACCCGACGGGCGGCGGTCATCTCGTCGTAGAGGGTGGCCCTCACCAGCGCATGGCTGAAGCGGTACCGGCTTCCGGCCTCGGAGACGAGCCGGGCGCCGATCGCTTCCTCCATCGAAGAGAACAGAGCCTCGTCGCTCAGGTCGCCGGCCATCCGAACGACGGCCGGGTCGAACTCAAGGCCCACCATGGACGCAACCCAGAGGGCCCGATTGGCAGCGTCGGAGAGCCGGGAGAGGCGCCGGCCCACCACGTCGCGCACCCCTTCCGGGATCCCCAGGTGCTCCACGGGGCCGCTCATCACCCATCGCCCGTCGCGCTGTTCGACCCCGCCCGTCTCGGCCAGGTGGCGGAGCACCTCGACCACGAAGAAGGGGTTCCCCTCGGTCTCAGTCCACACCGCCCTAGGGAATCCCTCGTCGTTCTCCGACAGGGCGTGGCCGGCAGCCGCCTCGATGAAGGCCGCCACACCGGCCTGGTCGAGCCCGGTCAGGGGGAAGCGCTCGACACCTTCGACCCGGCGCAGGTCGGCCAGGAGCTCGGCCAGAGGATGACCACGACCGACTTCGCTATCGCGGTACGTCGCCACGACAAGGAGGCGCAGCGGTTCGGCGGAACGCAGGATGTGACGCAGGAGCAACAGTGTCGGCTTGGCGGCCCAGTGGACGTCGTCGAGGACGAGCAGAACCGGGTCGTCCGCCGACACTTCTCCTAGGCAGGCGGCCACCGCATCGAACAGTCGATAACGCTCCGTCTCCGGGTCGGAACGCAAAGGCTCGGCCAGGCCCGGAACCTTGGCGGCCAGCTCGGGCACAAGACGGGTCAGTTCCCCGCCGTATCGGCCGAGCCGAGGCTCCGAGGCGTGGGCGGAATAGTGGTGCAACGCCTCGACGAACGGCTGAAAGGGAACCCCGAGGTCCTCGTCGCAGCGGCCGGCCAGAACCACCGCCCCAGCTTCGTGAGCCGCTTCGGCAACTTCGGCGGCCAGGCGAGTCTTGCCCACCCCTGGCTCGCCGGCCAGCAGCGCGATGCGTCGCTCCCCCGCCGCCGCCTCCTTCCACAGCTGCCCGAGCCGCTCGAATTCATCGTCGCGGCCGACGAAGATCCGCCCGACGTTGGTGAGCAGCCCCGGCATCGGAACGGCCGAAACCGGCAGCGGCTCCCAGGCGACCCGCACTGCCTGAACTGGCTGGGCCAATCCCTTCAGCTCCAGCGGGCCAACGGCTGCGAAGCCGGCCTCCGTCGCCGATCCCGCCAACGCCCTCACCAGATCCGCGGCCAGGATCTCCCCGCCGGCCGCGGCGCCACACAGCCGCGATGCCTCGACGACCGGCGTGCCGTGGACGTCGTCGTCCTCGAAGCTCACGTCGCCGGCCGACAGGCCAATCCGGACCTCGAGCGGAACGGCCGACTTGGCCGTCCGGTTGTGCCGGTCGATGGCCTGCTGGATCGCCACCGCCGCCCCCACCGCGTCGGCCGCCCCGGCGAAGGTGGCCATAATGCCGTCGCCGAGGCCTTTGACAACCCGACCATCATGTTCGGCGACCGCCTTCGCCAACCGATCGTCGTGGCGGCGGCGCACCTCCTCGGCCGCCGTGTCCCCGAGCCGGCTGCGCAGCTCGGTTGAGCCGACCAGGTCGGTGAACATGACGACAGCAACGCCCCGGCCCATTAGGCGACCACCGGGGCAAGCTCATGGGAAGGCGGACGCGGACCCCCGAGGCCGGCGGGATCGCCGGCCGGCAGGTCGACGCCGGTTCTCTCCCTCACCGCCACGCATGGTACGGGCTCCGCCCCGCCTCCTCCACCGGCTCTGTCGCCACCACACAACACATGCAATGCCGCAACGAGCACGGACGGTTCCCGCTGCGACTGCACCAGCCGGGTCACCGGCTCCGGCTAGCGGCCGGGCGGGGGCGGAACGGCTCGCGCCGGGGCGAGCTCCTCAGCGGTCGTAGCGGGCCGCCGGACGACGCTAACGACCCGCCGGGCGGGAGTGGCGGTGGAGAGCGGGGTCTCGTGGCGAGCACGAATTTCCGGACGTGGCCATTGGGTTCCCGGTGACGGCCGGCACCGAGAATGGATCTCAGGGTTGTGCTGCCCCCGGCTTGAAGCCACGCAGATCGCCGATGATGCGGCTCGCACGGAGTCAGATGCGAGCGACGACCCCCGTACCTTCGAAGTCAGACGTGTTGTAGGCGTTCACGTGCAAGGCGCCGGTCTTCAAGTTGCCTTCAAAGGTGAGTGGCAGGCCCTGGTCCGGGGCCCCAGAGAACAACATGAGGCCCGACACCTTGACGAGGTCACCTTCCACTGCACCGGTCAGGGAGTAGATGCAAGGAAGCATCTTCGAGTTGAAGACGTCCTGTGCCGTCTTGAGGTCGGTGGCACCGCCCCACCCCATGCCGTTGAGGTCGTTGTCGGGTCCGTACACGGTCAGCGTCCAGTGGTGAGGGAAGCCTTTGAACGCCTCCGGGCTGACCAGCTGGGTCAGCACGGAGATGTGGATCCCGCCAAGTCGCGCACTCGCGCCTGCGGGGGGTCCGGATGTGGCCAGCTTCGCAAACACTGCACCTGCCACCCCGGCCGTGCCCAGCTTGACGAGCTGGCGACGTCCCACATCCGTGTCGGACGCGGTGGCGGCGGGTGGCACGTCCGCTCCCTCGGTCTGAACCTCTGTCCGGCGCATTCTCCGGCGCGACCGGCCGGCCAGGAACAACCCTCCGGCACACACCAGACCGATCCCTGTCACCAGGGCAAAGGTCCGGATCGGGCCGGCACCTTCATCGGTCGTTGATGCGCCGGCCCGAGGCATCCTGCCCGGGGGCGATGACATCAGCATCATGCCGCCCGGCGATGTGAAGGCTGCCGGTCCCCCGAGGGCGAAGGTGCCCATCATCGTCGTCGGATGCATCTCGCAATGGAAGTGGTAGCGCCCCAAAGACAATGGCCCCACGGAATAGGTGATGGAGCCGGGGCCGGTGATGGCTTCTCCCCGGAACAGCACCTCGCTGGAGTCATGGCTGGGGAGAATCGCGATGTTGTGGGCGATGGGTTCCTCGTTCTCCAATGAGATGGTGAACGTCTCACCCGGTGGGGCGGCCAGACAATCCTTGTCGAAGCTACCGTCCTGGGCCGAGATGGACAGCGAGACTCCCCAGGCGCAGGTCGTGCCCGTCGTCATACCCATGTCCATCGGCATGTCCGTCGTGCTCGACGTCATGTCGTCGGCTACGGCCGGTCTCGTCACCACCGAGAATCCCGCCACGGTGGCCATCGCGGCCAGGCTCATCCCCGCCAATCCGCGCTGCACGCTCCGCATGGCGCCCCCCTCTCGTCGTCGCCAACGCCTCACAGCGCGGCACGCCGATTCTCGCACCGTTGGGAGTCAATCACTACCTGGCCCGTGCTTCGTGAGCGGGCAGAACGCCGGCTCGGGTGCCTCCGGCGTCTCCGGAGAAGACCGCTCATAACAACAGCGCGCCCTCCCCAACACTGGCAGTCGCGGCGAACGCCTACGTGTCGTACCCAGACGGTTCCAGCCCGACCGGGCCGTGCATGTGTCCGATCACTTACGTGGCGACGTCGCCGTCGCCGGGCAGGTCTCGATGGCCACAGGCGGGCAGTTCGTAGTGGCCACGGAGGCCGAGTGAGATCAGAACTCGATATCGATTCCGAGGTCCGGTCCATGTTCGATGCCGCGTTGGAGGTCCGGCTCGTGGCGTGGGGCGAGGAGTCGGCTCAGTTCTTGGTGGATCTCCGGCATGTCGCTGAGCGGGTTCAGTTCCCTCTCAATTGCTTTCAGTTGAGAGGTGGCCTCGGGGTGTTCTCGTAGCCAGGTAGTCCGGTCCTCGTCCATCCGACGCAACTGCTTCACGCGATCACCAAACTCGTCGATCTGGTGATCGAGCCGCGCTGCCTCGGGCACGACGACCTCGTCATAGCCCTTCTGCGCTTTGGCTTCGCGGTCGGTCCACTCATGTGCGCTATGGCGCCAATTCCGGCGCATCCGGCGGCTATTGGCGGTCTCGGCGAAGCGTTCGGCTTCCTGGCGCCGGGTGAGGGCGGTGTTGAGGTCGCGGGCGGCCTCGCCTTGGGCGGTGTCGGCGTAGCGGCCTCGGCCGGCTTCGAGGTCGCGCCGGGATCGCTGGAGGGCCGCGAGACGGATCTCCGCGGCGCGGAGTTCTGGTGCCCGGTCTGGTGGGATCGCAGCTTGGGTCGCCTGCCGTTGGGCTTCGAGGCGGGCGAGGCGGAGGGCTTCTCGGATGGTGGCGGGGGCGGCCTGGTGGCGTTCGACGTCGAGGGGGTGGGTGGCGGGGGTTCCGGAGTCGATGGCCCAGCGGGCCCGGCGGTCGGCTGACCAGTCGCCGGTGAGGTCTTCGACGGCCTGGTCCAGGTCGTCGGCGACGACGTGGACCGTGTTGGCCTCGCGGGCCCGGCTCATCGAGACGTAGGCGAGTGAGCGGCCTCCGCCGTCTTCGAGGCGGTGGGCGATGTCGACGGTTGAGGCTTGGGAACGGTGGATGGTGATGGCGTATCCGTGGGCGAGGCGGTCTTTGCCGAGTTCCTCGCCGGCGAGGCGTTCGAGGCGGTCGTCGCCCATGCGGACGGTCAGTGAGCGGTGGCGGACGTCGACGGCTTCGACGACGCCGCGCTCGCTGGTGACGACCTGGCCGCCCGCAGCAGGGGCGAGGGTGACGACCAGGTCACCGGCGGCGTAGTGGCGGCCGTTGGCGACGAGGTTAGGTCCGTGCAGGCGGCCGGCGAGGGCCCAGCGGTCGCGAGCGAGGCAGTTGAGATCGTCCACGTTGGTGCGCCGCCATGCGTACATGGCTGCGTCCTTGCCGGCGAGGACGTCGGCGGCCCAGCTGCCCACCATTGCCCACATCGCCTCGTGGCGGTCCGGGGCGATCCGGATGCGGTCGTGCTCGGCATACCAGGCGACGGCTTTGGCGACGTCGCCAGCCCGGAGCTCAGCCAGGGCTTGGCGCTCTCCGGGGTCGTGTTGCCTGACGTTCTCGGAGAGGACGTGAACCTGGCCGTGGTGGCGGTTGAGGACCGCTCGGAACGCGCCGCCCGGGCCGACGGCGTCGAGTTGCCGATGGTCGCCCACGAGGACGACCTTGGCTCTGGCGATGTCGGCGGCGGTCAGGAGCCGAAGCATGGCCGGGTCGTCGGTCATTCCGGCTTCGTCGAGGACGACGACGTGACTGGCGGTCAGATTGAGGGTGTGGTGTTCCATGTGCCAGAGCAGCGAGGCCAGGGTTCGGCTGCCAGCGATCCCGGCTTCGCGGCCGAGGGTCCGGGCAGCCTGGCCTGAGGTGGCGGTGCCGATCACCTGGTAGCCGGCGGCGGCGTATGCCTCGGCAACGCAGCGGATGGCGGTGGTCTTGCCGGAGCCAGCCACCCCGAGGACGAGGGAGACGCGACGTCCGTCGGTACAGATGCCCCGGACGGCCGCTTCCTGCCCTGCGGTGAGCGACCGCCCCACGCGGATGGACTCCCCGAGCATGGCCTGTTCGACTTGGGCGGCGGGCGCGGTGGGTGCGCCCAGGCTGGCCGTCCCCTTGGCGACGACCTCGGCGATGGCGGACTCGATGGCCAGGACCGAGGCTGTGGCGTAGGCCTGCTGGCGGGCGCCGCGGACCCGAAGGAGGGGGACGGACTCCGGTGCGGCCAGGACCCGGCCGACGACCGTGGCCAGCTCCTCGAGCCGCCGGCCGAACAGGCTCGGCGAGACGGTGACGACGACGTCGGCGGCAGTAAAGACCTTCTCCGTCGAGAGGCGACTTTCTGGGCCGAGCACCTCCCGGGCAATACCCAGGACCTCCCGTTCGGAGAGCGGGTCGGGAAGCTCGGCCTCCTGAGCGGCGAGGTCGACAGCGGCGACCAGGTCGGGAACGGACCAGCCGACCTCGGCCAGTTCCTCGTGCCAGCGGGGCAGCAGCTCCCCGATGGGCGTGTGGCGCTTGACGTCGCGGGTATCGCGAGCGGCGATGTTGCGGGCCCCGTAGCTCGAATAGCCCCGTTCAGAGACGGCGGCGTCGATCTCGGCCGCCCGCTTTGAGTGCACGTCGAGGACGTCGTCGGGGATCCCGGCGATGCGCCAGTGGCCGAGACGGCCCGACGGGCCGGGGTCGGGAGCGATGGCGTAACCGAGTTCGACCGCCACCCGGGCGCTGGCCATGCGGCCGACGGCGGTGGCGGCGTGGAGTTGCTCGCGCCACACCGTGGTGTCGGCCGCCTTCCAGCCGCCAAAGTCGTCGAGCATCTCGACCACGTTGGCCAGGAGGATGTGGTCGTGAGGACAGGGGTCCCCGGCCCGGGAGGTGGCGTGACGGGTGTGGGCGTAGACCAGCCCACCCGTCGGCGAGGAGATGGCCAGGCGGCCCCGCCGCCCGCCGCGCTCCCTGGTGACGGCCTCCAGATAGGCCAGGGTGGCGTCCCGCTCGGCGTCCATGATCCGGTGCATGTCCTCCGCCCGCCCGATCACGCCCAACTCGGCGACCGATTTGTGGGCGGAGACGACCAGCTCCATGCCCGGCCGGCGGGTGGTGGCCAGCTGCGCACCCGTCCTCGGGTGCTTGGCGCCGCCCGGGCCGTAGATCGCCGCGTACTCCTCCTCGGTCACCCGGCCGGCCAGACCGAGGCGAACGGCTCCCGATCCGCCCCAGACGAGCGGAGTCTCACCTCGCGAGGCGTAGTAGGCGAGGGCCTGGCCGGCATGGTCGTCGGCCCGGCCCATGACCGTCGCCTGGTGGTAGGCGACCGAGTCCCCACCCATCATCCGCATCCACGCCACGGCCCGACCCCCAGCAACCGAATGGTTGCAATCGTGTCCTCGCTATTTGGGGATTGAATCGTTCAGAGCCGGGTTTGTAAAGAAGTTATTTGATGGGTTTGTATTGAGGGGTATTCATGGATGGTAGTGGTCATTGGTGGTCAAAGGTTCGGTGGTCGAGAGAGGGTGGTTCGCCGTGCGTGGCAACGGCCAAGGCGTGGGCGCCCAACCGGTGTCCGGCCAACCGGGAGACCTCGGGCAATGACCAGAACCGGGAATGGGCGAGGTTGGACCGGGAACAGCGGGGCGCGTTTCGGGAATGGTTCCCCGAGATTTTCTTCGATCGGGAATGGTTCGGGAACCAAACCGGGAAGGTGACCGGGAATCCCGAGGCGCATGATCGACCCGGAGAAACCGGCGTCGCGAACGCGGTTCCCGACGGCCAGTCCTTGAGCATGACCGGAGCGGAGGTGACCCACCCGGCGCTGACGGTCCCGAAAAGAAATCTTCGGGTCAATGTCGCATTTCGAGAGCCCGATGCGCATAGGTGCCACCGGGAAGCTGTCACAGGAGGCGAATAGAATGCCGAGGACGACTGGGGTAGACGGCGACCGGAACGGGCATCCGATCCGGCCGCCGTTGATGGACATCGAAGCCGTAGCCGAACGGCTCTCCGTCGGCGTCCGCCACGTGCGTCGGCTGGTGACCGAGAAGCGCATCCCGTACCGCAAGTGGGGGCACCTCCTCCGATTCGAGCCGGAGGAGATCGAGGAGTGGATCGACGCGACGAGAGTGCCGGCAAGGCACCCGATTGCCCGGGGGTTCGGGAACGGGCACACGGGCCCGAACGGCGGCTGACCACCCCCGGTCCAACCGGGAGGGCGACCGAAGGGAGCAGACCATGGCCTACATCCGGTCCGTCTTCGACCGCAGGAGCGACAAGAGCGACCCGACTCGAAGGCCGGTCGGCTACGAGGTCCGGTACCGGGACGGTGACGGGCTCCAGCGGACCAAGGGTGGCTTTCGACGAAAGCGAGATGCCGAGGCGTACGCGCTCGAGATCGAGGGCAGCCGACAGCAGGGGACGATGGTCGCCCACTCCGAGGGTGCCGTCCGCCTCAACGACGTCGCCGACAAGTGGCTCCGGTCGATCCAGGGCCGGCGCCGCCCGAAGACGGTCGACGGCTACGAGAAGCTGCTGAACCTCCATGTCCGCCCCGCCTTCGGCCTCCGGAAGATCGCCTCGATCACGTACGCCGACGTGGACGGCTTCGTACGCTTGCTGGAGGTCGGCCGGCGGCCCGGCACGGTCCGCAACACCTTCTTCGTGTTGAAGATGGTCCTCGACTACGCCATCCGTGACGGGAAGATCCGGGTCAACCCGTGCACCGGTGTGGAGCTGCCGCCCGCTTCCTCGCCGGAGATGCTCTTCCTGACGGCCGCCGAGGTGAGGGCGCTGGCCGCCGCCGTCGACGAGCGGTGGGCGGGCAACCCGCGGGCCCGAACACGGCGAGACGGGCTCCCGCCGTATGGCTTGCTGGTGGAGTTTGCCGCATTCACCGGCCTGCGCGCCGGTGAGATCGCCGCTCTGCGCCTCGGTAGCCTCGATCTGCGGGCTGGCACGCTGTTCGTGTCGAGGTCCGCCTCGGTCGTGAAGGGTCAGCTCATCGAGAGCCCGCCGAAGACGAAGGCCGGACGGCGGACGGTCTTCATCAACCAGTCGCTGGCCGAGAAGCTGCGGGCCGTCCTGGGGAATCGCCTTCTCGACCGGGAAGGCTACGTCTTCGCCGCCCCGGACGGCGGGCCGCTCAACTACGCCACTTTCTATGGACTGCACTTCAAGCCGGCGGTGCGGGCCGTCCTCCCCGAGCGCCTCCACGGCCTGAGATTCCACGACCTGAGGCATACCTTCGCCAGCCTCCTGGTCGAGCAGGGCGCCCACCCCAAGGAGATGGCCGAGCTCCTCGGCCACTCGTCGGTCCAGATCACGCTCGACCGCTACAGCCACGTCATGCCCCACATGGCCGCAGCTCTGGCCGAGCGGATGGACGCCGTCTACCGGGCGGCGGAACCCACTGGCTTGGTCGGACCGGAGTCGGCCGGGACGGTGAGCCGCCTGCTGTGACAGGTCCCGACAAGCCCACACAGCGAATCCCGCGCATCCGCAAGGACCCCCTCACTGATGTCGTCGCCCTCGTCGTGCGCGGGCGGGACCCGCAGGACCCGGGGCTTGACGCCATGCAGGCCGGCGACTTCCGTGAGCGCTACCCAGACTGGGATCGATATGGCCTGTCAGGGTTCGTCGCGACAACCGAGGCCGACGTCGACGAGCTGGCTGCAGACCGGCTGCAACGGTTCGCCGTGCTCGCCCTGTTCCAGCGCCTGGTTCTCGAATCTGCTGGCTTCGAGGTCGTCCCGACCTTCCGGAGCCCGCACGTCACCATCGCCTTTACCGGCGACCTATCGGCCAGGCTGACCGACTTGTGGGCTCTGCCCCATGAAGAGCGCCCCAACCCGTACCATGGAATCGAAAGAACCGAGGAGTGAACGACTGATGGAGCTCGATCTCATCGTCGACCTGAACACAGAAGACGACACGGGTTTGCCATGGACCCTGCTGCGCAACGCCCGGCGTCCGGAACGGGTGGTCAAGGGTGCCTACATCGTCGTCGGGTCCGCCTCCGTGCGGGCCGTCGCCGAGGTGGTCGACATCGCCGACGGTGTCGTCTGGGTCCGGCCCGTTCCAGGAAGCGCCGAAAAGAACCGTCACCTGCTGACTCCGCCCCTCCGATCGAGTGCCTGAGTGGTTGGAGGCCTCATGCGCGAGGTCTTCGTCGACTACAACCACATCGGCCATGCCTGCCGGTTCCGCACCCGCTTGTTCAGGTCTGATGTGATGAAGGAGCGCAGCGCAGCTTCTGCGTGACGGGCCCGGTGGTGCGCCCGGGCGCCGTGTGGGAGGGGCGTTGGCATGACCGGTTCGTCTGGGAAGCACGGGGTTCCCGTCCGACGTCGAGGTCCGAGTGTGGAGACACTCGGGGTTCCAACACCAAGCCGTCAACGACGGAGGAGGAACCCCGTGCAACAGCAACGACAGTACGTCGGGATTGACCTGCACCGGCGCCGGAGCGTGATCGTCCGGATGACTGCGGAAGGCGAGAAGCTCGAGATGGTCCGGATCGAGAACGACCCGGTCGCCTTGAGCTTGGAGATGGCCAAGGCGGGCCCGGACCCGGAGGTGGTGCTGGAGGCTACCTACGGTTGGTATTGGGCGGCCGACGTGCTCGCCGAGTGCGGGGGGCGGGTCCACCTGGCCCACCCGTT
This sequence comes from uncultured Actinomycetes bacterium, assembly GCA_963789165.1. Taxonomy (GTDB): domain Bacteria; phylum Actinomycetota; class Acidimicrobiia; order IMCC26256; family BP-133; genus CAWBJP01. The sequence continues at coordinate 21,650 of CAWBJP010000009.1, read as the reverse complement.
GGGCAACCACTGGGGGCATCGGCGGGTCAAGAATGACGAGATCGACGCCAAGGATCTGGTCGACCTGCTGCGCCTGGGCCGGCTGGCGGAAGCGTGGATCGCCCCGCCCGAGGTCCGCGAGCTGCGGGAACTCGTCCGTTACCGGGCCAAGCTGGTCGCGCTGCGTTCGGGTCTCAAGGCCCAAGTGCACGCCGTGCTGGCCAAGGAGGGGGTGCGGGTCCCGATGACCGACCTGTTCGGTGTCGGCGGCCGGCCCTGCTCGACGCCTGCCCGCTGGGTCGACGCCTACGCCACCCGGGTCGAGTCGCTGCGGGACCTGATCGAGGTCTTCGACCGGGAAGTTGAGATGCTCGAAGGCCGCATCGGGGATCGCCTCGCCGGGCACACCGGTTACCGGGCCGTCCAGGCCATCCCCGGGGTCGGCCCTGTCCTGGGCGGCATCTTCGTCGCCGAGATCGGCGATGTCGCCCGCTTCCCGGCCGCCGCAAGTTGTGCTCCTGGGCCGGGCTCACCCCCGTCACCGCGAGTCCGACACCACCGTCAAACGCGGGTCGATCACGAAGCAGGGATCGCGACTGGTGCGCTGGGCGGCCGTCGAGGCCGTGAGCCGCCAGCGGGGCGGCACCTTCCTCCAGGCCAACTACCACCGGATCGCCGAGCGGCGCAACAACCGCAACATCGGGCGGGTCGCCGCCGCCCGCAAACTCCTCACCCTCGTCTACTACGGCCTGCGCGACGGACAGATCCGCTGCCTGGCCGACGCCGGGTGAGCCAGCTCGGACGCAGCCAGGCGCGAGTTCGTTCGCGTGTCATGGCCCCCACACCGGCGAGGTCCCAGGTCTGATTGGAGCCCGCCTGGCTGCGGCCGCACCACTCCATGCACGCCCCGCGCTGCGAAGGGATGACCGGCACCCGAGCTTCGGCGCTGCCGCCCCCGACACCCCGGGACCTGGAGAGGGCCAACCCGTCCGAACACCAACCGACCCTGGAGCCGAACCGACACGACGCTGACAAGAACCCCTGCCGGGGTTTTCTCCCCAGTCTCGACCAACCTCTGACCGGGGCGTCAAGGCTTCCCCTCGGGCGGCCTCCGGCCGGCCTTGACCCCCCTCCCGCCGACGCTGCCCACGCCGGCCAGCTCGAGCGCGCCCGCAATGGGCAGACCCAAGAACCCACAGCGGCCTTCGCTACGCGAAGACTGCCTTGACTCGAGGCGCTCCTTCAGGGATGAACGCGAGGGGCTGGAGGTCGGCGAGGTCGTCCTGGTCGTGGGCGACGCCGTCGAGCCCCGCGAGGCCCGGATTGTCGAGCTGAGCAACGACGGTCGCGAGGCCGAGCTGGAGTTCGCGGCGTTCACCGAACTCTGAAAACGGCTCGGACCGGGCTCCAGCGGGGCTGATGCCACTCAGCGCGTTCTCCGTAAGTGTCGGTCAGTGGCCGCCGGAACCCACCGCTGACCAGCAGTTACCGTCGTGCTCGCGATCGCGCTGGGGTGCGAATGGGGTGCGGGCAGGTTTCCGAGACGCTGAGTCGGCGCCAGAAATAGGCGCTGATCAGCGCTTTTATCTGATGGGGCTGGTTGCCCCGGACGGTCTCGAAAACCGTTGAGCCTCCGGGCTCCGTGGGTTCAAATCCCACTCCCTCCGCTTCGGAACTTCAGTCGAGAGAACTGCTGAGTTCGGCGGCGGGCCGCAGCCAGCCCGTCATGCCCAGCGTCTCGAACTGGGTCCTCGCCGCTTCGAGCAGGGGGCGGGCCCGCTCGGTGTCGCCGGGCCCGGCCCGGCGGGCGTACATGAGCGCCTCGTCGTGATCGCAGATGGCGAGGACCGGGCGTGCCCTCGCCTCGGCAAGCGCCCGCCGGGCCTCGACGAACCAGCGGACGGACTCGTCGTGGCGGCCGGAAAGGGCACACAGCCGCGCCAGCGGCAGGTGGCCAGTGGTCCCGAGGTGCCGGAAGTCAGGGGTGATCACCTTTTCCCGCAGGGCTCGTTCGATGGGTTCGGCGTGGTCGGTGCGCTCGAGCAGCCAGAGGGTCTCGACGGCGGCGTCGGTGATCGCAGGTAGGAGCATGGTCCAGGCCGGCCCTCGTTCCAGCCAGGGGAGAAGCGCCTCGACACACGACAGCGCCTCGGCCTCGTCCCCGCGCCGGGCGGCCGCCCGCGCGACCACACTGCTGATCCAGCCCTGGATCCAGGCCAGGGCCGGCGGTCGGATGGCGCGCAGGGGCGCCACGTCGGTGGCGAGCTCGTCCCATCCCTCGTTGGTGGCGAGCGCCAGCGAAGACCGAGCAACCAGGACGAAGCCGACCGGCTGGCCCAGCCGATCGGCCAGAGCCTCGGCATCGGCCAGGGCGGCGCGCGCCTCGTCGAGGGCGCCGAGCGCGCTGTGGCACGCCGAGACCTGGGCTTGGCCCCGGGCGGCGCGGGCGATCCGCCCGGCCGCCAGCGCCTCGCGCACCTCTGCCTCGGCCATCGGCAGGCACCGCTCGGCCTCACCGGCCCAGACGGTGAGGACCACGAGGTTGCCGCTTTCGAGGGCCTCGGAGCGAGTGTCGAAGACGCCTTCCATCGGTCCGGGGCCGAGCGGATCGAGGCGGGCCTCCCGCAGGATGCGGGCGGCTTCGCGGCGCTCGGCGGTATCGGTGGGGATTCCGTGGTAGTCGGGGTCCTCGGCCGCCTGCCGTTCGGCGTCGAAGGACGCGAGCCGGGCCCAGCCGACGTTGCGGGCCCCGGCGTAGGTGAGGCCGGTGCGGGCCAGGTCCCAGGCCTGGGTGATGCCTCCGGCCGTGGCGGTCACATAGGCGGCGTCGGAGAGGTACTCGGCCGCGGCGGCCTTGCTTTCCGCCTCGGCCAGGGCGTCGCCCGCGTCGGCGGCCAGCGGGAGCGCCTCGTCGAAGGCGAGCGCCCAGGCCAGCACGATGGCGAGGCGCCCCAGCAGGCGAGGGTGGCGCTCGTCGCCCTCGGGGAGCAGGTCGAGGACCATGCGCAGCAAGGTGATGGCTTCGTCGTAACCGCCGCGGGCCTGAGCATGGTCGGCGGCCATGAGGGCGGGCTCGATCCCCTGCTCGGCTCCCGAGAGGCTCCGGCTGAGGTGATACTGGACGGCGATCTCCCCCGCCTGGTTGGGACCGGGGCGCCCGGCGCAGGCCACCTCGAGGGCTTCGGCGGCGCGGCGGTGCAGGCGCACCTGACGCGAGGGGCTCAGCTCCCGGTAGACCGTCTGGCGGATGAGGGTCCGCACGAAGATGTAGGTCTCGGACGGTCCCGCGGGCACGATGATGTGGCTGGCCAGAGCCTCGTCGAGGGCGTCGAGGGCGTCGGTCTCGCTGAGGCCGGCCATGGCCTGCACCACCTCGAACCGGAACGGTCCGTCGAAGGCGGCCGCGGCCTGCAGGAGCTGGTTGGCGGCCTTGGAGAGGCGGGCCAGGCGGCGCGCCACCACCTCTCGTACCCGTTGCGGGACACCCAGCTGCACGAGCGGCTTGCTCGTCGTCCACCGCCCGTCCGGCCCCTGGTAGAGCGAACCCTCCTCCTGGAGGTGGCGCAGGAGCTCGCGGATGAAGAACGGGTTGCCCTCCGTCTGGTGCACCCACGCCGCGCCGACCTTCTCCTCGACCTCGTGGCCGCCGAGAGCGGCGAGGAGCTGGCTCACCTCGGCCGGGTCCAGGCCGCGCAGCGTGATGTGCTCGTAGCCCACCTCCCGGGCCACGACGCCCAAGAGGTCGGTGAGGGGATGGTCGGGGTCGAGGTCGACGTCCGGATAGGCGCCGAGGAGCAGGATGCGCTCCCGGGGGGCGAAGCGCACCAGGTGCCGGAGCATGGCCACCGTGGAGCCGTCGGCCCAATGGAGATCGTCGAGGACGAGGAGGACGGGGGCGCGGCGGGAGCGGGCCACGAGGAACTGGGCCATGGCGTCGAGGAGCCGGAAGCGTTCCTCCTCTGGGGGTACCGCCGCCGGCTCGGGCAGGTCGGGCAGGACGTCGCGGATCTTGCCCACGAGCTGGCCCAGCACCGCCGCCCCGGGCCCCAGATCGGAGCGCAGCTCGTCGAGGGAAGCCACCGCCACGTGGGGGGCCACCGCCTCGGCCAGGGGGGCGTAGGGGGGCGCCCAGTCGCCCTCGAAGCAGCGGCCCCATAGGACGTAGCTGCCGTCGCGTTCCGCTCGAGCGGCCACCTCCTCGATCAGGCGGGTTTTCCCGATGCCCGGCTCGCCGGCCATGAGCACCAGGCCGCCCCGGCCCCCGGCAGCCTGGTCGAGACGCTCGCTCAGTCGGGCCAGCTCTTCGATCCGACCCACCAGCGGAGCCTCGCCGGAGATGCCGCGTGCCACTGCTTCGTAGCGCACCTCGTAGGTCGCCACCGGCGCCGGCAGGCCCTTCAGCTCGAGCTCCCCGACGGCGGCGAAGGTGAAGCCCGGCCGGCCCACCAGCAGCCCGGCGACAAGATCGGAACAGAGGATCTGGCCCGCCTCGGCGCGGTCGCAGAGACGCTTGGCCAGCACCACCGGGGTGCCGAAGAAATCGGCCATGTCCTGGAACGCCTCCCCGGCGGTGAGCCCCACCCGGATGGCCAGGCGCTCGCCGGCCACCGGCCGGGCGGCGGCCTGCTGCATGGCGACGGCGCACGACACCGCATCGGCGGCGGACGGGAAGGCCACCATGAGCCCGTCCCCCAACCACTTCACCTCATGGCCACCATGCTCGGCGACGGTGTCACCAAGGAGCTGACGATGCGCGGAGAAGATCCGTCTGGCCTCGTCGTCTCCGGTGCGCGCCAGCAGCTCCGTCGACCCGACGAGGTCGGTGAAGAGCAGGGTCACGAGACCCGAAGAAGAATCGTTCATCGATCCGCCCGGCTCGCCTCTCTCGTCAGAGCCGAGCAATTCTGGCCCGCCATCGGCGCGAATGTCGAGGCTCGCTTCATAGTCCGATGTCGACGCCGAGGTCTGGGCCGTGGTTGATGCCGCGAGCGCCTTTGCGCTTGGTCGCGGGTCTTGAGTGAGGGACAATCGTCTGCGGACGGGCGGCGCGCTTCCGCGCCGACGGGGGAGCCGATGTACCGGCGGACGCTTGTGATTGTGTCGCTGCTGGCCCTCGGGGCCGTGCCCGCGGTCGCGCCGGCGGCGGCCGAGCCCGAACCGGATTTCATCGCCCTCAACCCCCGCGGCGTGGTCCCGGTCGAGATGGTTGACGGGGCGTTCGTCGTCACGGCCGACCTGTTCTCGCTGACCACCGGCGACAAGATCGGGACGTTCACGGACCGGGCCACCTGCTCGACGAGCGCTCCGCCGCCGTGCCTGGTCTTCGACGTCACCACCACCTTCCGGCTCCCGGGCGGGGAGATCCTCAACCGGGTCCAGGTCAGCTCGTCACCGGATCCGACCAAGCCGGGCTTCGTCTTCGCCGCCTTCCGTCCGGCCACCGACACGATCGTCTCCGGGACGGGCCGTTATGCCGGTCGCACCGGGAGGGCGGTCGGGTGGGGAATAGGTGACATGCGCGACTTCCCCCGCATGATCGGCCTGGACATCTTCACGGTGATCCGCTTCAACCCGGCGGACGGCAAGGTGCCCGGCAGCCGTGAGCTCTTCGCCGGAAGCGGGTCGGGCCGGCCCGGGTTCTTCCCGGCCCAGCACTTCCGGAGCGAGGGCGTCAACGAGTCGACCGATCCCACCCGCTTCCGGTTCCGCACTGAGGTGTTCTCGCTCTCGGACGGGGCGCTCCGAGCGACGGTCAAGGACGACGTCACCTGCTCCGCCGGGCCGCCCCCATGCGTCGTGCTCGATGTCACGACCGTCATCCGCTACCCCGAGGGCGAGGTGACGGCGCACTCCCAGGTGCCGCTGGCGCCCGACCCGCAGCGGCCGGGTTTCGCCCTCTTCGCCACCCGGCCCACGTCGGACAACATCGTCTCGGCCACCGGCGCCTACGCCGGCCGGACCGGGCGGTTCCTGCTCAACGGCAGCGTCGATATGCGGAGCTTTCCCGACCCTCTTCCGTTCGAAGGCCTGAGCAGGCTCGTCTTCAACTGATCGATTCCAGCGACCGGCTTGGCGCGGTGCGGAGAGAAGCCGGCTACTCCGGCGGGCTGGGCGGGTCGGGCGGGCTCGGCTGGCGCGTCAGGATCCATACGCCCACGCCGACGATGACGGGCATGAGGAAGATGGCCATCTCATCGATGCCGCCGGCGTGTCCAAAGATCATGTGCATGGTTGCCCTGACCTCTTTCCCGTTCTCTGACCGTCAGTATCTTACGGGTGTCCGGTCGGCCCGAGACCCAGCTTGGCGTAAATCTCCCGCGTGGCCAGAGAGCGGTTGAGCGTGTAGAAGTGCAGGCCGGGGGCGCCATCGTCGAGAAGTTCCTGGCACAGCTCGGTGGCCACCTGCACCCCGATCCGGCGGACCTCGGCGGGGTCGTCGGCCACGGCATGGAGGCGGTCGGCCAGGTCGGGAGGAAACTCGGCGCCCGAGAGCTTGGCGAAGCGCTCGACCTGGGCCACGTTGGTGACCGGCATGATGCCGGGCACCACCGGACGGTCGACGCCCAGGCGGGCGAGGTCGTCCCTGAGCCGGCGGTAGTCGTCGAGCCGGAAGAAGAACTGGGTGATGGCGAAGTCGGCCCGGCGGAGCTTGTCGGCCAGGTGCCGGCGGTCGCTCGCCATGTCCGGCGATGCGGGATGGCCCTCGGGATGGGCCGCCACCCCGACGGAGAAGGGTGCGACCTCCCGGACCAGCTCGACCAACTCGGCGGCATAGCCGAGATCGCCGGGCGGCAGGCCCAGCTCGGCCGGCGGATCACCCCGCAGGGCGAGAATGTTCTCCACGCCCGCGTCCTGGTACCGCCACAGGATCTCGGACAACTCGCGGCGGGTGTGTCCGGCACAGGTGAGGTGGGCCATGGGTGTCATCGTGGTGGTGGCGAGCACGCCGACGACGATGTCGTGGGTGCGCTCCCGGGTCGTTCCCCCGGCCCCGTAGGTGACCGAGACGAACGACGGCTCGAGCGGGGCCAGGTCGTGCAGGGTCCGGGCGAGCTGGACCTTCGCCTCCTCGTTGCGGGGCGGGAAGAACTCGAAGGAGACGCAGCGCCCGGCAGCGAGCATGTCGACGATCCTGGCCATCTCCGCAGGTTAGTGGCGTGGGCCTTCGCGGTCCGACCGTAAACTGGCGTTATGACGACACGTCTCTACTCCGTGCCGGGTATCTCCTGCGGACACTGCAAGGCCGCCATCGAAGAAGAGGTCGGCAAGGTGGCGGGGGTCGAGCGAGTCGAGGTCGACGTCGAGGCGAAAACCGTCCGGGTGGAGGGCGCCGCCGCCGACGAAGCGGTCCGGGGCGCGGTGGACGGCGCCGGCTACGAGGTCGCCGGCCTCATCGCCAACTGAACTGAATTAGCGGCGCCGGCGTCGGAAGCGCCGGGCGAGCTCGGCCGCCGCCAGGGGCCCGAAGGGCAGGAGCACGGCTCCGGTCGTGGTGGTGGTGGAACTCGGTTCGCTCTGGGCGCTGGCCGGGGCCGGGGCCGGGGTGATGTTGATGTTCACGGTGCCCTCGCCCGACTCCTGGTTCCCGTCGTCGACCACGAAGGTGAACGAGTCGGTTCCGGGCCCGCCCGCCGGCCCGTAGGTGAAGGTGCCGTCGGAATTGAGATCGATGCTGGCGCCTGGGGCCCGGCGGAGCTTGAACTCGAGCCGGTCGCCTTCGGGGTCCTCGACCACCTGGGCCAGACACTGGCTCACCTGATCGCAGCGGACGGTGGCTCCCTCGACCACGTTGAAGGCGGCGTCACGCAGGACGCGGGGCGCCCCATTGCTGCCGATGTTCACGGCGACGGTGGCCACATTGGACACGTCGCCGCCGAAGGGGTCGTCGGCCCCCTCGCCGTCGACGATGACGTAGCGGAAGGTGTCCCTTCCAATCACGCCCCGGGGCGGGGTGTAGTTGAGCCGGCCCCTGCTTCGCTCGAAGGTCCCCCCCAGTTCGGTGGAGAAGGCGCTGTTGCTGTCCACGGCCTGGCCGGTGGCGGGATCGACCGGCCATGTGGCCCGCGTCCCGTCCGGAGACACGTCGTTGGCCTGGACGTCGATGCCGGACAGGGTCTTGCCCGCCGGAGTACTGACGTTGTCGTCGTTGGCCACGGGGATGTCGTCCACGGCGATGACTTCGATCCGCACCCGGGCGGTGCTCGAATCGCCGTCGTTGTCGGTGACCTTGTATTCGAAGCTGTCGGCGCCGACGTAGTCGGCGTTGGCCGTGTAGGCGATCTTGTTGTCGTTGCCGACCTGGGTCTTGCCGTGGGCCGGCGCCCCCGACACGGACACCGACTTGACCCCGTCTCCGAGGCCGGTGTCGTTGGCCAGTACGGCCACGCCGGTGGCGGCCCGCTCGAGCACCTGGGCGGAGTCGTCCGCCGCCGCCACCTTGTCGTCCACCGACTTGATCGTGACCGTCACCCGTCCGAAGGCGACCTCGCCGTGGTCGTCGGCCACCGTGTAGGTGAAGGAATCGTTCCCGCTGACGTCGGGGCTGGGCCGGTACAGGACGGCATTGCCGATGGCGGTGGCCGTCCCCCGGCTCGCGGTGCCCACCGCCCGCAGGGTGAGGGGGGCGCCATCAGGATCGCGGTCGTTGGCCAGCAGGTCGATGGAGCCGGTGGCGTCCTCCTCCAGCGACAGGACGTCGTCGGTGGCCAGGGGAGGTTCGTTGCCGCTCATGGCCGTCATGGCCACGATCCGGTTGTTGAGCTTGGTGTCTTTGGTGTCGCCGAAGTGCTTGGCGTCGCCGTAGCTCAGCACCTGGCCCTCGCCGGTGGTGAGGTAGTAGCCCTTCCCGGTGCCGGAGGGGGCCATGTCGATGACCCGCTTCTCGACGCCGCCGGCGGCCGAGCCGTGGAAGCCGGCGTCGCCGAAGGCGAAGATGCCGCCGTCGCCGGCCACCATCCAATACCCCTTGCCGCTGGGGCTGGCGGACATGGCGTGGATGCGCTTGACCAGGTCGATGGAGCCGGTGGAGCCGTGGAAGCCGGCGTCGCCGAAGGAGAAGATGCCCCCGTCGGTGGCGGCCATCCAGTAGCCGCGTCCGCTCGGGGTGGCGGCCATGTCGACCACCGGCTTGTTCAGCTTCTCTCCGCCCATGGAGCCGTAGAAGCCGGCGTCGCCGAAGGAGAAGATGCCCCCGTCGGCGGCTACCAGCCAGTAGCCCCGGCCCGTCTTGGTGGGAGCCATGGCCACGATCGGCTTGTTGAGCGGCTTGCCGCCCATGGAGCCGTAGAAGCCGGCGTCGCCGAAGGTGAAGATGCCCCCGTCGGAAGCCACCATCCAGTACCCCCGCCCATTGGGGCTGGCGGCGGTACCCACGATGGGCTGGTTGAGGGGAATGCCGCCCGTGGATCCGAAAAACCCGGCCCTGCCGAACGTGAAGACGCCGCCGTCGGTGGCCACCAGCCAGTAACCCGAGCTGGCGGCGGCGCCGGCGGGCAGCGGGGTGCGGGCCACCAGGGTGATGCTGCCGGCCAGTGCCAACACGGCGACGGAGAGACCGAGCCCGAAGAACCTCCGGACTCTGGTGCTCAGCGTGTGGACACTGTTGCGCATGATCGGATCCTTCGGCGATCGGGGGGCGATCACGGAGCGCACGGTAAGTGAGCCACTCCTCCCTATCAACACACGTTAGCAACACCCGTGTCGTCAACTTTACGGGGAGTGAGCAAATTTTACCACCGCGGGTTGCCCCGACTACTGGCCGTCTGGGTTGTTCGTCCCCGGACCCCGATTGTCCTGCTCCCGGCGCGCTTTCCGGCGGCTGAGCCATTGGAGCGTGAGAAAGATGAGGATGGGCAGGGTGACGAAGGCGATTTCGTCGATCCCGCTGCCATGCGCCACCACCACAGGGCTCATTGAAAACAACGACAACATAATCATCATCCACTCAGGAGAAGGGCCAAGCCCCCAACGGTGTAGCCGACCATGGCCACGAGCAGCGGATACTGGCTCCGAGTGGCCATCTCGCCCTGGAAGCGGGCCACAGCCCGGTCGTGAGCCAGGAGCACTCCGGCCATGTGCCCGGCCACGATCGACCCGGCCTGCACGTAGGCGATCACGCTGGGGGGCAGGACGTTGAGGTTGTCGACCCATCCGGTCGTGCCGAAGAGGTCCCAGCCCCGCCCGAGAGGGTCCGAGATCTGACCGATGAACCGGTTGGTCTCGACGAGCAGGAATGAGAAGTAGTGGGCGATGGCGTAGCCCAGGGAGATGGGAACCAGGGAGTGGATGAAGGCGCGCCCCAGCTCCTCCGGGTCACCGTCGATGATGCGGGCCGCCACCCGCATGGCGCCGAAGTAGAGGATGCCGACCACGGCCACCATCCAGGCCATGCCGAGGGTGTCAGCCAGAAGCCGGTCCTGTTGGGACTGGCCGGCGGTGAGGTTCACCCAGAACGAGGTCCGGGTGAGCCCGTCGAAGCTGGTGGTACCCAGTGCCACCAGCACCACGGCCGCCTGTCCGGGCCGGGGCCGGAGCTGCGTCAGCCCCACCAGCGGCGGACGGACGCGTAGGCACCCCTCATCGTCGCGGTAGAAGGGGGCCATGTAGGCCAGCAGGCCGAACCAGGCGGCGAAGGGTTCGCCTTCCCGCAGGGCGCGAGGTCCCCCGATGGCGGCGCCGGCGGCGATGGTGACCGTGTAGACGGCCATGGCCGTGGCGAGGAAGTGGGGTTCGGCGGCGTCGGCGAACACCCCGAGCTCGAGCATCACGAACCCGAACAGGAGGACGGCGGCGGGCCAGTAGCCCAGATCAAGCCCCATCGGGGGGTCGTCGGAACCGGGCCGGGGGTCGCCCCTGGAACCCCGTGCCCAGCGGATGAGGGCGTACACCGTCTCGAACGGGGACAGGAGCCGCCACAGGTCCCCGATGAAGGCGCTGATCAGGGTCAGGCCCACCCAGAAGACGACGTAGACGGCTCGGGGCGCGGCGTTGAACTCGGGGGTGTTCTCGCCGACGGCGGCGATCAGAAAGATGCCCACGAACAGGAGGAGGCCGACGGCCCGGGTGATGACGGCCAGCACCGGGGCGGCCGCCTGCACCGGACGGGGCAGGGCCCGGCCGACGATCGGATGCTCCAGCCGGCTGGTCTTCCAGGTGAAACCGAGAGCGAGGAAGGAGAAGAGGACCGCCGTCCCACCGCCGGCGAAGAACAGCCAGGCGGGAAGGGGCAGGTCCGCGTGCCGGCCGAAGGCGTGGGCCCCGGCCGGGGTAGCCAGGGCGAGGAGGGTGAGGCCGGCCACCAGCGCGACCAGGGCCGCCCGGGTGGCGGCGGCGGAGGTCGGGCCGCGCCTCAACGGATCTCCAACTCCGGCATGGGCGAGGACGCTAGTGGCTGGGGGTTCGGATACGGGTCGCCGGGTGAGAGGCCCCCGGACCTCCGTGCCACACTGGAAAGGCCATGCCTCCCGAGAAGCTGCAATGGAAAGAGCTCTACGCCGAGGTCGTCACGACCGGCCTGTGCACCGGCTGCGCAGGCTGCGTGGTGGCCTGTCCCCACGACGTGCTCGGGTACACCGACACCGGTGGGGTCTACAAGCCCTTCCACCTCGAGGAGGAACTCGGACCGGCGGATTGCGGGCACGGTCAGCGCGGCTGCACGTCCTGTACCCGGGCCTGTCCCCGGTTCCGGGCCTGGGAGGTGGAGATCGACACCCACATGTTCGGCCGGCCCCGCCTCGCCTTCGAGGTGGAGGGCGTGACCAAGGACGTGATCCTGACCCGCGCCACCGACGCCCAGGTGGCCGAGATGGGCCAGGACGGCGGCCTGGTTTCCGCCATCCTCATCTGGGCCCTGGAGAAGGGCTACATCGACGCCGCCCTCGTCTCGTACCTGGAAGGTGACGGGTCCACCTGGAAGGCGATCCCGGGCGTGGCCCGGACCAAGGAGGAGATCCTGGCCGCGGCGGGGAGCCGTTACACCTACTCGGCCAACACCATGGCCTACGCCGAGGCGGTGGCGGGCGGAGCCGAGAAGATCTGCCTCGTTGGTATGAGCTGCCAGTCGTCAGTGCCGCCGGTCATGACCGTGCGCAAGGCGGGCAAGCCGGCTCGGCGGTTTGCCCTCAACATCGGGCTGCTGTGTTCCAAGACCTTCGACGACGCCATCTTCGAGGAGCTCTTCGAGGCCAAGTACGGGCTGAAGAAGGCCGACATCAAGAAGATGAACATCAAGGGCGTCTTCCAGATCTGGATGCACAACGGGGACTACCACGAGGTCCCGCTCAAGGAGTGCCACGCCTGGACGCGCGAGGGGTGCAAGCTCTGCCCCGACTTCGCCGCCGAACACGCCGACATCTCCACCGGCGGGATCGGGAAGTTCAACGACTGGACCCTCACGGTGATCCGCACCGATCTGGGACGCGAAATCATCATCAAGATGCTCGAGGACGGGGCCATCGAGGGCCGCCCGGGGGACGACGACCCCGCCGCCATCGCCCTCATGCGCAAGCTGTCGATCAAGAGCCGGAAGCGCTGGCCCGACTTCGCCCCCTCGGAGCCGAAGCTGATCGAGGCCTAGCGGGGCAGCTTCAGCGTCCTGGGAGCGTGGGGCCTACGCAGATGCCGTAGAAGACGCACACGTTGACCCCGGGCGAGGCCGCCTGCTCCTCCGACGTCGCGGCCGACGTCCCCAGCGGGATCCCGACGGCCAGTGCGCCCACCACCAGAGCGGCGGGGACTCCCCCCAAGCGTGATCTTGCCATTGCCCAGCCTCCCCTCTCCGGGGTCATCCTAGGGCTGGTCACGCCTTTGAGGTAGCCCTCTCACCGCTCGGCGGCGGGCAGGAGGGCGGGCGGGATCTCGGCCGGGTCGAGGCCGAGCTCGTAGATCCCGAGCTGGCCCAGGCAGACGTCGGAGCTGGGCGGCATGATCGTGGCCGTGGCGCCGTCCCGGAAGAAGCGCTCGAGGGCGGAACCCTTGAACGTGGCGTGGGCGCCGCCCAGCTCGAGGGCGGAGCGGGTGGCGGCGGCCACCGCCTCCCCCACCACGTACTTGGCTTTGAGGAAGGCGACGAGCGCTTCCTGGGGCGGGGCGTCGGTGTCCACCAGCCAGGCGGCGTAGTGCAGGAGCCGGCGGGCCGCCTCCAGCTCCGCGCTCATCACCGCCACCCGCCGGCGGACCTCGGGGAGGTAGGCCAGGGGCTGGCGACATCCCTTCGGCACCCGCTCCTTGACGCCGGCCACGGCCGCGCCGAGGGCGCCGAGGCCGACTCCGAGATAGACGGCGGTGTAGGGCACGTTGACGATGGCGTCGGTGGTCCGGAGGAAGTCCCCCAGGTCGGGGACGGTGAACTCCTCGAGGACGGCCTCCGCCGGGACCAGGCAGTTCTCCAGGACGAGGTTGTCGCTGCGGGTCGCCCGCATCCCCAGCGTGTCCCACACGTGCTCCACCTTGAGGCCGGGCAGGTCCAGGGGCAGCAGGACGGGGACGGCGGCCTCGGGCGGGGCGTCTTCGGGGTGGGCGAAGACGCAGGCGTAGTCGGAGGCCTCGACCATGGTGCAGAAGGTCTTCCGGCCGTTCATCACGTAGCCGCCGTCCGTCCGGCGGATCCGGGTCGAGCACGTCCGGCTGGAGAACACGAGGCCGGCGTGTCCGGGTTCCGAGATCAACCCGCACATCAGCTTCCCGTCCCTGATGGCGAGATCGGCGATCCACTGCTTGGTCGCCGCCGGCAGCGGCAACTTGTACACGAGGCCCAACAGGACGCAGTGCATGTTGAACGACATCGCCGTGGACGGTGAACCCTGGGCCAGCTCCTCGGCGGCGATCACGTAGCCGGTGAACCCGCTGCCCCAGCCGCCGTACTCCTGGGGGACGACCAGGCCGTAGAGACCGGCGTCGCGCAGGGCGGCGTAGTCCTTGAGCGGCGAGGAGGCGTCGCGGTCGTGCTCCGCCGCCCGGCCGGCGAAGTCCTGCGCCAGCGCCCGGCACACGTCGCGGATGCGCACCTGATCGGGGGTCAGAGCCAGGTCCATGACGTCCTCTCTTTCAACGTTTCCAACCGGAACTCTCCCTCATCGACGGCGGCGTATCCGCGGCGACGAGCCGGGCGTGGTCCGGCTCGACGGTCCAGGTCCGTCCGCCGGCCGTCGCCATGTCGTGGCCGTGGAGCACCACCTCCCCGAGGCTGATGCACATCAGGTGGGCCAGCTCGATCCGCCGCCCGCGGTGCCAGAGGACCATCTCGTGGCCGGAGCGGCCGGCGGTCACCTCGAGGAGGCGCTGGACCGCCTCCCCCAGCAGGCCGGCCAGGGTCTCGGGGTTCGACTCGGGGATGTCGGCGATCCGCTGGGCGTTCTCGGTGGCGAGTGTCCCGGGGTCCAGGCCCGGGACGGGCGACGGCATGCCGGTGGCGATGTCGCCGGCCAGGGCGGCGCCGGTGATGAGGTGGACGCCGGCCTGACGGACGGTCCACTCCGACCCGGGGATGGGGACGTCGAGGTCGGGAAGCGATCGGAGGAGATCCGCCATTCGCCCGGCCATCAGGTCGAGCGCGGTGCGGGCCTCGGCCAGCAGGGTCAGGTTGGTGGGTTCCATCGGGGTCAGGCTGCGCCTCCCCGCATGCGGGGCACTTGCGCCCGGCTTGCGGATTCCCCTCCCGGTCGCCCGGAGGTACCCTGCGCCCGGGAGGCGGGAGACCGGAGCGCACCATGGCCTCGAGTCCGGGGGAGGGCCCGATCGAGTTCCGGCTGCTGGGCGTCTTCGAGGTGACGTCGGGCGGGCGGGTGCTCGAGATCGGCAGCCCGAAGCAGCGGCGGCTGCTGGCCGTGCTGGTCATGAACCTGAACCGGCCCGTCCCGGTCGACGTCCTCCTCGAGGCGCTGTGGTCCACCGAGCCGCCGGCCAGTGCCACCTCGACCCTCCAGAGCCTCGTCTCCCGGTTGCGGGCGTGGGTCGCCGCCGCCGGCGGTGACGCGGCGGTGGGCGGCGCCGGGCTGCGACTCCGGGAGGCCGGATACGTCCTCGAGGCCGATCCGGCGCAGGTCGACGCCACCCGGTTCGAGTCGCTGGCCGGGCGGGGCCGCGACGCCCTCGCCCATGGCGACCCTGGCAGCGCCGCAGCTCTCCTGGACGAGGCCCTCGAGCTGTGGCGGGGTCCGGCGCTGGTCGACCTGGCCGACTCCGATCCGTTCCGCCCCCTCGCCACCCGGCTCGATGAGTCCCGCCTCGGCGTGGTCGAGGACCTGGCCGAGGCCGAACTGGCCCTCGGCCGGCCCGCCCCGGCCCTGGCCCGCCTGGAAGAGCACGTTGCCGCCCACCCGCTCCGGGAGCGGGCCTGGGGCCAGCGCATGGTCGCCCTCTACCGCCTCGGCCGTCAGGCTGACGCCCTGCGGGCCTACCAGGACCTCCGGCACCTGCTCGGTGAGGAGCTGGGCCTGGAGCCGACCCCCGCCCTGCGCCAGCTGGAGCAGCGGATCCTCCAGCAGAGCCCGGAGCTGGAGGGTGCCGCCCCGGCCCCGGAGCCGGCCGCCGGGTCCGAACCGGCCGGGACGTCCGGCGATCCCTGGGAGGCCGCCGATACCGAGGTCTTCCTCTTCACCGACATCGAGGCCAGCACCCGGCGCTGGGAAGGCGACCAGGACGCCATGGCCCACGACCTGAACCGGCATGACCAGCTGTTGCGCCAAGCGGTGGAGGCCGCTTCCGGCCACGTGTTCAGCCATACCGGCGACGGCCTGTGTGCCGCCTTCCCCACCGCCTCCTCGGCACTGGCCGCCGCCCTGGCCGGGCAGCGGGCGCTCCTGGCCGCGGAGTGGGCCGGGGCCGCGCCGCTGCGGGTCCGCATGGCCGTCCACGCCGGCGCCGCCGAGCGGGGCCGGGGGACCTACCTCGGCCCGACCCTCAATCGCACCGCCCGACTGCTGGCCCTGGCCGCCGGCGGGCAGGTGCTCTGCTCCCAGGCCGCCGCCGAGCTGGCCCGGGACCGGCTCCCCGCCGGGACGACGCTGCTCGACCTCGGTGAGCACCGGCTGGCCGACCTGTCCCGGCCCGAGCGGGTGTACCAGGCCGTCCACCCCGACCTGCCCTCGGGCTTTCCGGCGCTGCGCTCCGAGCTGTCCGGACGGCACAACCTGCCGCTCTCCCTCAGCTCGTTCGTCGGCCGGAGCAGCGAGCTCGACGAGCTCGACCGGCTGCTGGCCGCCGGCTCCCGCCTGATCACTTTGACGGGGGTGGGGGGCGCCGGGAAGACCCGGGTCGCCCTCGAGCTGGCCGGCCGGAACCTCGGCCGGTTCCCGGACGGGGCCTGGCTGGTCGAGCTCAGCCGGCTGCGCGACCCCGCTCTGGTGCCGGCCGAGGTGGCGGGCGCGCTGGGCATGCTGAGCGGGGCCCCGAGCGAGGGGCCGGCCGCGCTCGAGGAGTGGCTGTGCGAGTGCCTGTGGTCCCGCCGGCTCGTCCTGGTGATCGACAACTGCGAGCACCTCGTCGAGGCCGCCGCCCACCTCGCCCACCTGGTGCTCAGCCGGGCGCCCAACGTCACGATCCTGGCCACCAGCCGGGAGGTGCTCGGCCTGCCCGGCGAGGTGGTGTGGACGCTGCCGCCGCTCTCGCTGCCCCGGGCGGAGGCTTCCGCCGTCAAGGAGCTGGCGGGGTCGGACGCCGTGTCACTGTTCTGCGACCGGGCGAAGGCCGCCCAACCCGGCTTCGGCCTGAGCGACGCCAACGCCGGCGCCGTCGCCCAGATCTGCCGGCGGCTCGATGGGATTCCGCTGGCCCTCGAGCTTGCCGCCGCCCGGATCCGTGTCCTCGGGGCCCAGCAGGTGGCGCAGCGGCTGGACCAGCGCTTCTCGCTCCTCACCGACGCCGGTCGTACGGCGGTGGCCCGCCATCACACCCTGCGGGCGGCCATCGACTGGAGCTACGACCTGCTCCCTCCGGCCGAGCAGGCCGCCTTCCGCCGGCTGTCCGTGTTCCCCGGGACCTTCGACCTGGAGGCGGCCGAGGCGGTGGTGGGCGACGTGCCCGCGGAGCCGGGGATGGGGTTCCCGGTCCTCGACCTGGTCAGCCGGTTGG
The DNA here is from genome assembly GCA_963789165.1 of uncultured Actinomycetes bacterium. Classification (GTDB taxonomy): domain Bacteria; phylum Actinomycetota; class Acidimicrobiia; order IMCC26256; family BP-133; genus CAWBJP01. The sequence goes on along the minus strand of CAWBJP010000009.1, from coordinate 4,604 downwards.
TGGAGAAGTCGCTGGTCCTGGCCGAGGACGCCGGGGACTCCGTCCGCTACCGGCTGCTGGAGACTTTGCGCGAGTACGGAGCCGGCCGGCTCGCCGAAGCGGGTGAGACCGAGGCGACCGGGCAGCGCCACCGGGACTTCTTCCTCTCCCTGGCCGACGACTGGTGGAAGCAGGCCTTCGCGTCCTGGTCCCGCTGGTGGGAGCCGTGGGCGCGGGGCGGCGAGATCGAGCAGGACAACTTCCGGGCCGCCCTGGAGTGGTCCCTGGTGCGGGGAGAGCACGTTCCTGCTCTCAGGATGCTGCGGGCGCTCTGGTCGTACTGGTGGTACGCGGGCCACGTTGACGCCCGGGACTGGACGGAGCGGGCGGTAGCGCAGTCTGGCGACTCAACCGATCCGGCCCTCTGGTTCGTGCTGATCGCTCTCGCCCTCAAGGTCGAGGAGGTTGGTGACAGCCATCGGGCGGTGGCGCTCGTCCGCCAGGCGATGGACTACACCGAGAAGATTGGTGATCCGGGAGCGCTGGCCTTCATCCGCATCATCCTGGGCATCCGGCTCCTCGGGTGTGGCGAACGCGAGGAGGCGCAACGGGTACTCGAGGCCGCCCTGGCCGAGCAGGAGAGTGCGGGCGTGCCAGCCGGCGTGGCCATGTGCCACCACGACCTGGGATGGATCGCTCTGGGAGAGGGGGATCTCGCCGGGGCCAAAGCCCACTTCGAGCGGGCGCTGGACGCCGGCCGCCACGAAGCCGTCGGCTTGACCCTCAAGGTGCACTTCCTGGCCGCCGCCGCTCCCGTCGCGGCCCGCATGGGGGAGCCGGAGCGAGCCGGAGCGCTGGCGGCGGAGGCGGTGGCCGGCGCCCGGGTCCTCCGCCTGCGCCGCATCCTGGTCATGGCGCTCGTGCGTGCCGCCGAGACGGCGGCGTTGACCGGCGACCACGACCGGGCCCGGGAGCTCGTCCGCGAGCTCCTCGCCGTCCTCGCCGAGATCGGCTCCCGGCGCTGGGTGGCCGACGGCGTGGAGCTGGCCGCCCTGATCCTCGAGGCAGGTGGGCAGCCCCAACCTTCCGCCCGGCTCATGGGGGCATGTGCCGCCATCCGTACGGCGCTCGGGGAACCGGCCGGCGGCCTGCGGGCTCTCGCCGCCACGGTGCAGGCCTGCCGCGCCCGGCTGGCCGGCGCCCTGGGCGACGGTTGCGCCGAGCAGGAGACGATCGGGGCCGCCTACACGATCGAGCAGGCAATCGCCTACGCACTGGAGTGGCTCGAACCACCCGGTGGCGCCAGCGTGCTGGAAGCCGCGTCGCCGACCGGAGAGCGCCTCAGGCAGCCCTAGACGCAGACGTAGAGGACGGGATCGCAGGCCGCTGCCGGGGTCGTGGTTCCGGCGGCGGCTGCGGGTCCTCCGATGCCGACGAGCATGGCGACAAGCGCCAGCGCGGCGGCGATGCGGCGGGTCATGTCCTGCTGCTTACCCCGTTGAGGGAGATGCGGAACACGTGCGTCCGACCGCCGGAGAGCGGGACGGTGGCCTCGTAAAAGTCCATCCCGTCGAGGTCGTCGGAGAGCATCAGGTCAGTGAACACCGCGGTGGTCACGACCTCGGAGCGCCACGGGTCGTGCTCCCACACGTCGAGGCGTACGTCGATCCGGGGGCTCGTCCCCGGCAGGCGTACGGGCCCGGCCGTCGGGCCCCGGTCGCCCCAGTTCTGGGTGAAGGGGGCGTCGTGGCGGAAGCCGATCTGTCCGGCGGGCTGGTAGGAGTCGTTGCCCCCATCGGGGTCGACGGAGACGTCGAAGCGGAACTCGTCGTCGGTGCCCCAGTCGTGGTCCTCGGCCACGGCCGCGTGCTCCAGGCGGACGGTGGCCGGGCCCACCAGGTTGGGCTCGCCCACGCCCGGCGGCGTGGCCTGCCGGCCCAGCGCCTGTACCACCAGGTCGACGGCCTGGGGATCGCTGACCATTGCGCCGTGGTGGGCGGGCACCAGGTACTGCTCCGAGCCGGTGAGGAAAGGCGATTCTGCCGGCACCAGGCCGTCGTAGCCGTGGGCCACCCCGTCACCGTTGAAGTCGTGGGCCGGGAAGGGCAGGTAGCGAGGGGCGCCGCCGATGGTGACGTAGCGCTCCCCGGCCGGTTCGGCCCGGCCCATGCGGTCCAGGAACGGGGAGCCGGGGCGCATGTCGCCGCCGGTGGGGTTCCAGCGCCCGAAGCCGCCGATGGTCCCGGGTACGAAGCCCAGCCAGGTGCCGTGGCTGGGGGTGCCCAGCATGATCAAGTCGTCGATGCGCTCGGCCCAGTTGCCGGCCACGTCGGGTATCCCGTCGCCGTACCAGCCCCGGTCCGAGCTGAAGTGGTCCACGTCGGCGCCGGGGTGCTCAAGGAGGAAGCGGGCCACCAGGCCGCCCATGGAGAAGCTGACCACATCGATCCGGGAGTCGTCCGGGTAGCCGGCCCGGGCCAGGGCGGCCGTGATCTGCTCCTCCACAATGTGGCCGGCGACGAAGGAGATGTGCTGGCCGTCCCCGCTGGGGGCGAAAGCCAGGGCCTGGGTGCCGGGTCGGGCGGGGTCGAAGTCGAGCACGGGGAGGCCGGCCGCCTCGAGGACGGGGATCATCGTCTCGAAGGCCGACGCCCCGCCGTGCCAGCCGGGAATCAGGACCACCGGCTGGAGGGGGTCGGCCCGGGAGGGGACGGGGACGAGGACGGCCCCCAGGGCCAGGACGATCAGCACCGCACGCCGCACCGCCGCGCCTCCGATCTCCCCTACTGCGTCGGTCCGCCCACGGACTGTGACCTCAAGCTAGCCCGCGGCGTTTCGCCTGTCAGGGGAATTTCGCCTTTCAGAGCCCCCGCTCGGCGGCCCAGGCGAGGAGGCGGCGGGTGGCGTCCTCCTCGCTGATGGGACCCTCGTCGAGGCGGACGTCGAGCAGCATGGCGAGCGCTTCGCCGACCACCCGCCCGGGGGGGATACCGAGGATGGCCATGACCTGGGTGCCGTCGAGGGGCGGCCGGATGGAGTCGATCTCCTCCTGGGCCCGCAGCTCCGCGATGCGGCGCTCCAGGTCGTCCATCCGCCGGGCCAGCGTCCGGGCCTTGGCCTGGTTGCGGGTGGTGCAGTCGCAGCGCACGAGCTCGTTGAGCTGGTCCAGCCAGGGTCCGGCGTCGCGGACGTAGCGGCGCACAGCCCGGTCCGTCCACCCCATCTTGTAGGTGTGGAACCGGAGGTGGAGGGCGACGAGCTCGGTGACGGCCTCGATGATGTGGTTGGGGAAGCGCAGCGCCCGGAGGCGCTCGGCGGCCATGCGGGCGCCGACCACGTCATGGAGATGGAAGCTGACGCCGTCCGGGCCGAACGACCGGGTCTTGGGCTTGCCGACGTCGTGAAGGAGGGCGGCCAGGCGGACCACCAGCTCGGGACGGGTCTTGGCCACCACCGCGATGGTGTGGGCCAGGACGTCCTTGTGTTGGTGGATCGGGTCCTGTTCCAGGGCCAGGGCGGGCAGTTCGGGCAGGAACTCGCCGGCCAGGCCGGTGTCGACCAGGAACCACAGCCCGGGCGAGGGGTCGGGGACGACGAGCAGCTTGTACAGCTCGTCGGCGATCCGCTCGGCACTCACGATCTCCAGGCGACCCTTGAGCTCGGTGACGGCGGCGGTGAGTGCCGGTTCGGGCTCCAGGCCGTGGGCGGCGATGAACCGGGCCGCCCGCATCATCCGCAGCGGGTCGTCGACGAAGGAGATCTCGGGGTCGAGGGGGGTCCGCAGGCGGCGGTGCACGAGGAGGTCCTCGAGGCCGTTGAAGGGGTCGATGAGGGCGGGGTCGTCGCGGCCCAGCATCAGGGCCATGGCGTTGACGGTGAAGTCGCGCCGGGACAGGTCGGTGTCCAGGTCGTCGGCGAAGACGACGTTGGGCTTCCGGCTGTCCGGGCGGTACACCTCGGCCCGGAAGGTGGTGATCTCCAGTTGCAGCTCACCCCGGGAACAGCCGATGGTGCCGAAGGCCTGGCCCTGGAGCCAGACGTGTTCGGCCCAGCCGTCCACCAGGCGCTCGATCTCGTCGGGCCGGGCGTCGGTGGTGAGGTCAAGATCGGAGCCCGTGTGGCCGAGGAGGGCATCACGCACCGAGCCCCCCACCAGGTAGAGACACCGGCCGGAAGCGCTGAAGCGACCGGCCAGCTCCTGGAGGGGCGAGCCGGCGGCCAGCAACGGCCGCAGCCTCTCGGGCACGAGGGTCATCGGCGATGAGCCATCAGCATGCAGCCATTGTCGCCGCCCGGCGGGCGGGGCGGCGCACTGATTGGCCCGGCTAGCTCTCGGCGATGGTGACGCTGAGGATGTAGAGGTTCCGCGAGGGGGACTCGTCGGGCTGGCCGAACGACTCGATCTTCTGGGCCACCTTCACCCCGTCGGTCACCGTCCCGAAGTAGGCGTACTCGTTGGGCAGGGCCGCCCCCCGGGATCCGGTGATCACGAAGAACTGGGAGCCCATAGTCCCCGCCGGGTCGGTCCCGGCTTTGGCCGCGGACAGGTCCCCGATCTTGAACTTGCCCTTGGGCGGTTCGGCCTGTACCTGGTAGCCGGGGCCGCCGGTGCCGTCCCCCTTCGG
>CAWBJP010000008.1:0-110240 GCA_963789165.1 uncultured Actinomycetes bacterium | reverse complement strand
CTCCGGTGAGCGGACACGATCACTGCCGAGCCGGGAGATAGCGGGTCAACCCCTCGGGGCGGCGGTTAAGGGGACGTCAAGCCTGGTTGAGGGCCCCGGGACCCGGCCCATACCCGTCGGGGGAGCCGGGGACGAAGACGCAAGGAGTCGATCTTTCTTGACCACGTCGCGCCATGCCGCTGTCCGTCCGGAACCGACTGCGCCGTATCTTCCCCCGATCCTGGCCGCGCTGGCCGGGAAGATCACCGACCGCAGCGCCATGGTGGGGGTCGTCGGACTGGGCTACGTCGGCCTGCCTCTGCTGGTGGCCGCCTGGGGTGAGGGGTTCGGACTGATCGGTGTCGATTCCGACCCGGAAAAGGTGAAGGGCCTGCGCGACGGCCGCTCGCACATCGCCAGCGTCTCCGACAAGGAGCTGGCCTGGATGGGCGACGATCTGGTGTGGGAGGGCCGCATCCAGTTCAGCACCGACCCGCGGGTGCTGATCGCGGCCGACGTGATCCTCGTCGCCGTTCCGACGCCGCTACGCGACGGCTCTCCCGACCTGTCGCTGGTCCTGGCCGCCTTCGGTGACATCGCCGGGGTGCTGCGGCCGGGTCAGCTCGTCGTCCTGGAATCGACGACCTTCCCGGGGACGACCGAGGAGGTGATGCTCCCCCTGCTCGAGGCCACGGGCCTGGTGACGGGGAAGGACTTCTCGCTCGCCTATTCCCCCGAGCGGATCAACCCGGGCGACGGGCGCGCCCTGCGGGAGACGCCCAAGATCGTCGCCGGGGTCACGCCGGCCGACACGGAGATCGCGGCGGCGTTCTACGGCACCCTGGTGGACCACGTCGTGCGGACGTCGTCGCCCCGCCAGGCCGAGATGGCGAAGCTGATCGAGAACACGTTCCGTCAGGTCAACATCGCCCTCGTCAACGAGCTGGCCACCATCGCCCCTTCCATCGGGGTCGACATCTGGGAGGCACTCGAGGCGGCGTCCACCAAGCCGTTCGGCTACATGCCGTTCTGGCCCGGTCCGGGCGTCGGCGGCCACTGCATCGCCGTCGACCCGAGCTACCTGTCCTGGAAGGTGGAGCAGCGCCTCGGGTTCGGCATCGGATTCATCGAGCACGCCCGCACGGTCAACAACCGGATGCCGGAACACGTCGTGGCCCGCATCAGCCAGGTGCTCAACGGGGTCGGGCGGGCCCTGGGGCGCTCCCGGCTGCTGGTCCTCGGCCTCACCTACAAGCCCGGGGTCAACGACGTGCGGGAGTCCGCGGCGCTCAACGTGCTGCAACGCCTCGTCGCCGCCGGAGCCGACTGCTCCTACCACGACCCGTACGTACCCCGGGCGGTCATTGCCGGGCGGCGGCAGGGAGATTTCAGCCGGGTCGACCCCGACACGCGCAGCGAGGACCTGCCCTTTCTTGAGTCGGTGCCGCTGTCCCGGGACCTTCTCACGGGCGCCGACTGCGTCGTGATCCTGACCGCCCATCCGGACATCGACTACGACGCCGTCGTCTCTGCCGCCCCGCTGGTATTCGACGCCGTGGGGGTGACCCGCCACCACCGCGCCGACAACGTCGTGCTCCTGTGATCCGCGTGGAGGTTGGCGGGCCGAAGCGGGCCAGGCTGTTCCAGGACCGGGGGCGGCCGTCGCCGGTCGCCCGGGTCCTGCGGATCCTGTTGCAACTGATCATCGCCGTGTACGCCGCCGCCATCCTCGGTTTCGTGTGGCTGACCAAGGACATGACCTTCGCCACCCTCACCCGCGATCCCATCTTCGCCGGCTACTCGATCACGGTCGTCTTCTACGTGCTCGGCCGGTTCGTCGGCGCCCTGTTCTACCGACCGGTGCCCGACGTCGGGTACCGGCCATCAGTGTCGGTCGTCGTCCCCGCCTTCAACGAGGAGGACGGAATCATCGGCACCATCGAGTCCTGCCTGTCGGTCGACTATCCCCGGGACCGGCTCGAGGTCATCGTGGTCAACGACGGCTCCTCCGACCGCACCTGGGAGCGCATGTTGGAGGCGAAGGCCCGCTGGCCCGAGGTCTACGCGGTCGACCTCGGCCGGAACTACGGCAAGCGGGCCGCCATGGCCGAGGGCATCCGCCGGGCCACCGGCGAGATCCTGTGCTTCGTCGATTCGGACTCCTACCTGAAGGCCGACGCCGTGACCGCCATCGTGCAGCCCTTCGTCGACACCCGGGTCGGCACAGTCGTCGGTCACGCCTACGTCCGTAACGGCATGGCCAACTGGATCACCAAGATGCAGCAGGTCCGCTACTACTCGGCGTTCCGGGTCATCAAGAGCATGGAGTCGCTGCTGTCGGGGACGGTCACCTGCGCCTCGGGCTGCTGCGCCGCCTACCGGACCTCGGTGGTGATGCCGCTGCTCGACGCCTGGGAGTTCCAGACCTTCCTCGGCCGCCCGGCCACCTTCGGCGACGACCGGGCGCTGACCAACCGGGTGCTGTCCCGGCACCGGGTCGTGTACCAGTCGTCGGCCCGGGCCGACACGGTGGCGCCCGACAACCTGCGGACATTCTTCCGCCAGCAGCTGCGATGGAAGAAGTCGTGGCTGCGGGAGTCGCTCTACGTGGTGCGGCTCTTCTGGCGCAAGAACCCGCTGGCCGCCCTCTTCACCTACGCCTCCATCGTCTTCCCGTTCATGGCGCCCTTCGTCGTCCTCCACGCCGTTCTCGGGCGGGTGATCGACGGCAGCTCCTCGGGCCTGTGGTTCTACCTGATCGGCACCTATGCCATGGCGCTGCTCTACTCCCTCTTCTACGCCTTCAAGCGCCACGACGGCCTGTGGCATCACGGAATGACGTTCGTCCTGCTGTACATGGGCGTCCTCGTGTTCCAGACCTACTGGGGCATGCTCACCATGCGCGACACCCGTTGGGGCACCCGGGCATCGACCGTCGACCATCACCCCATCGACCCGACCCGGGTGACCTGCCTCCCGCCCCGGGGCGTCGGTGCTTCGACCAGGAACGCGGAGCTGGTCGAGACCTCGGCGTGAGCATCCCCGGCCGCTCGCCGGAGCGGAGCCAGCTCCGCCAGATCTTCATCGGCCTCCTGGCGCTGCCGCTCTCAGCGGTGCCCTTCGCCGCCTACGGCACGTTCACCGCCGAGGGCCGGCTGGTGCGCGACCAGCTGGCCGTCATGCTGTCGCCCCCGAAGCTCCCGGAGCTCACGGCGTGGCAACGGCGGGCGGCGGAATTGGCCGCGCCGCACTACGAGGGCAAGGTGATGGTCCTCGGGTACCACGGCGTCGGCACCCACGCGGGCTCCGACGGCGAAGGCGGCTTCGTGGTCTCCCCCGGGCGTTTCGGAGAGCATCTGGCCACGCTGCATGCGGCCGGCATGCACACCGTGACCGCGGCCGAAGTCGCCCGGGCCTTCGAGACCGGAGAGCCACTGCCCGAGCGCGCCGTGATGATGTCCTTCGACGACGGCCGCAACGACGCCCTGACCTGGGCCGATCCGTTGCTGGAACAGGCGGGGATGAAGGCGACCATGTTCGTCATCAGCGGGGCGGCGGACGATCCCGGCATCTACTACGCCGGGTGGGGGCGGCTCCGGGCCGCAGACCGCTCGGGCCGCTGGGACATCCAGGCCCACACCCACGCCTCCCACCGGGAGCAAAAGGTCTCCGACGGCCGGAAGCTGCCCGTGCTCACCAGCCTGGCGCCCGGCGAGTCGATCTCCGCCTATCGCCGCCGGATCGGCGACGACCTGGAGAAGAACAGCAACGCCATCGCCGACCACATCGGCCGGCGGCCGGTCGCCTTCGCCTACCCGTTCGGAGCCTACGGCGCCGAGCGCACCAACGACCCCCGGATCCGACAGGTGCTGCAGGAGGAAGCCGCCGGCCGCTTCGCCGTCGCCTTCCATCAGGACCAGCAGGACAGCATCCCGCTGGCGGATGCATCCCAGGACCATCTCGGCCTGCGCCGCCTGGAGGTCGGGGACTGGACGGGCCCGGGCCTGCTGGAACGGATCAGCCGGGCGGCCGGCCTGACTGGCGGGACCGGCGGCGATGGATCGGCCGTGACGCCGCCGGTGGTCGGGCACCTTCCCGGCCCGGACCTTCCGGCGGTCCGCCCGCCTCCCGCGCCCGTACCACCGGAGACGACCCCCGGATCACCTCCCCAGCCGCTTGCACCCTTGGCGGTCCCGACGCCCGCGCCGGGTGCGGCCGCCGCGCTGGCGCCCACCGTCACCACCAACGGGCCGACAACCTCCACCACGGAGCCGCCGGCCACCACCACGACCACGGAGCCGCCGACCACTACGACCACGGAGCCGCCGACCACCACCACGGAGCCTTCGACCACGACGACCACCGCATGTGTCCGCGTGCACGGCAAGTCCTGCAACAACTAGCCGCGACCAGCGAGGTGAAGCATGACGACGGAACCAACCCGTCCGACGGGGCGCGCCTGATGTGCGGCATCGTCGGTGTCACCGGCACCGAACCGGCCCTCCCCCTCCTGCTCGACGGCCTGGCCCGGCTGGAGTACCGAGGGTACGACTCCGCCGGCGTCGCCCTGCACCTCGGCGACCGGCTGTGGCGGCGCCGGCGTGCCGGCCGGCTCTCAGCCCTGACCTCGGCGCTGGACGACGCCCCTTGCCGGGCCACGACCGGGATCGGGCACACCCGGTGGGCCACCCACGGGTCGCCCGAGGAACGCAACGCCCACCCCCACGCCGACTGCGGCGGCGGCCTGGCGCTCGTCCACAACGGCATCGTGGAGAACCACCGGGAGCTGCGGGCCAAACTCGTAGCCGCCGGCCACGTCCTGACCTCGGACACCGACACCGAGGTGCTCGTGCATCTTGTCGAAGACGCCGCCGCCGGCGGGCTGGACCTGGCCGGCGCCGTGTGCCGCGCCCTGGCCGACATCGACGGGGCGTTCGCGCTGGCCATGATCGACGTCCGCCAACCCGAGGTCGTGGTGGCCGCCCGTCGGGGTTCGCCCCTGATCGTGGGCCGCACCGCCACCGCCGGCCTCGTCGCCTCCGACATCCCGGCGCTCGCTCCTCACACCCGGGAGGTCTACGCCCTCGACGACGACCAGGTGGTGGAGGTCCGGCCCGGCGTCCTGCGCCTCGTCGCCCCCGAAGGAGGCCGCCTCCGGCGGGAGCGCCGGGGGCTGGGCTGGGAGCCGGAGGCGTCCGAGCGGGGCGACTACCCGCACTTCATGCTGAAGGAGATCCACCAGCAGCCGGACGCCATCACCGCCACCTTGGGCGGGCGGCGGACGGACGACACCGGCCTCAGCCCCGAACAGGCGCTGTCCCCGATCCAGATGGAGGCAGTCCGCCGCATCCTCATCGTCGGGTGCGGCACCAGCCTGCACGCCGGCCTGGCCGCCCGGCCCGCCTTCGAGACCTGGGCCCGCCTCCCCGTCGAATGTGAGATCGGTTCCGAACTGCGGGGCCGGGACCGCCCCGTGGAAGAGGGCACCCTCGTCATCGGCATCAGCCAGTCAGGGGAGAGCATCGACACGCTCCTGGCCCTCCGGGACGTCGCCCGGACCGGCGCCCCGGTGCTGGCCGTCACCAACGTGGTCGATTCCGCCATCGCCCGGGAGTCGGGAACCGTGATCTACACCCGGGCCGGTCCCGAGGTCGGCGTGGCCGCCACCAAGACCCACGTGGCCCAGGTGGTCGCCCTCCAAGGCCTGGCCCTGGCGCTGGCTGGGGCCAGAGGAACGCTCTCGCCGGTCGAAGACCAGATGATTCGGGATGCCCTGGGTCAGCTCCCCGGCCTGGTCGGGGAGGCGATCCGGCGGGCGCCGGACGTCTTCGCCGTCGCCGGCCTGTACGCCGGCAGGCGCGACTTCTTCTTCCTCGGGCGGGGCGTGGGCCACGCTGTCGCGCTCGAAGGAGCGCTCAAGCTCAAGGAAACCGCCTACGTGCGGGCCGAGGCCTACGCCGCGGGCGAGATGAAGCACGGCCCCATCGCCCTGGTGGAACCCGGGGTGGTCGTGATCGGGGTGGTCGGCTCGGGACGGACTCGGGCGCGGATGCTCTCCAACGTCGCCGAGATGCAAGCCCGGGGGGCGACGGTGCTGCTGGTGGCGGCCGACGGCGACCACGAGGCGGCCGAGGCGGCGGACCACGTCCTGGCCGTGCCGCCCCCGCCCGCCAACTGCCCGCTGCTGTCACCGGTGGTGGACGTCGTCCCCCTCCAGCTGTTCGCCTACGCCATCGCCGTCGCCCGGGGCTGCGATATCGACAAGCCCCGCAACCTGGCCAAGACAGTCACGGTGGAGTAACCGGCCGCGCCGAGCGCACCACAAGGCCAACCCCGAGGAGACACACGCTGGAAGAGCACCCACAAACTCACCATGAGGGCTCAGTCGCAGGCGACGGCGACCGCCAGCGCCGTGCAGATCTCACGCATCCGCTCGTCGCTGAGGCGGCCCAGCCGTTCAACCAGCAGGCCGAGGGCGACGCTCTCCACGGAGTCGAGGTTGACGGCCGAGCGCTTGGGCACCGGGTCGTCGTCGGGCTCGAGGACAACCTCGCTGGCCAGGCCGCGCACCGTTGTCGTGCACGGGCCGATGAGCGTCCGACCGAGCCGCCCGATGGCGGCGTCACGGGAGAGCACGACGACGGGTCGGCGCCCGATGTCGGGCGGCCCACACCACCAGACCTCACCCCGGGCCGGCATCGCAATGGTCACGACGAACCCGCCGCGTTCCGGAACGAGGCGAGGTCGCCCCATTCATCGGGCTCGTCGAGCGGGGACCGGTCATACGCCTGGTACGCATCGTTATGCCACGCCCCGGAGGTGGTCTGGGACTGCTAGCGACTCCGACTCGCACCCTGGCGCACGGGCTGCGCCGGGGAGGAAGCGTGGTCGTCGCCACCCTGCGGGGCATCGACGTCGGGCAGGGGCAGGCTGATGATCCGTTGGGCCTGCCGGGCGGGGACGCCGAGCAACCGGAGCAGGTCCTCGGTGACCTGATCGGTGGCCTCGGCGTCGTCGCGTTCGGGGTGGTCGTGAAGCAACTGGCCGAGGGAAAGGGCGGCACCCGCAATGATCGTGAAGGCGAGTTCGACGTCGCGGACGGTGAACCGCCCGGCCCGAACTCCTGCTTCGATGTCGCGCCGCGCCCGAGGCGCCAGGCCCCGGTCGGACCCCAACATGGCCAGCCCGCAGCTGAGGAACACCTTGCTCAGGTCGGGGTTGCGGCGATGGAAGCGACCGAAGAGCCGGAAGCTCTGGGCGAACACCTCGGCCGGGTCCTCGATGCCGGCGGTGAGCTGATCGAGGAAACCGCCGAGTAGCTCGAACACGTCCTCGACGGCGGCCTCGAAGAGCTCCTCCTTGCTCTCGAAGTGGTTGTAGAAGGAACCCAACCCCACGTCGGCGGCCTGGGTGATCTCGAGGATCGGGACGTTCGAGGTTCCCGGCCGCGATGAAGCGCTGGGCGGCGCCGATGAGCGCCGCCCGCGTGTGGGCCTTGCGTCGTTCCAGTCGGTTCGTGGTCGGCTCGGTCATGCGCTCCGCTCATGGCCGCCCGGAATAGCCGCTAGACGTAGCGGCTCGTCGGAACTGACGAAATCTTCAATTTCTGCTTGACTGAGCTATGTCTCATGAATGAAGATATCGTCACTTATCGAAGGAGGCCTCCATGATCGACTTCAACGATCCGCACACCGACCTACACAGCGAGCACGGCGCCCTGCCCGGCGAGCACCCGGGCAGGGCCGCGCAACCCCATCGTCAAGGTCCACGACCTGGCCTGGCTGGAATTCGAGAAGCCCGACCTGGAGCGGACCGAGCGCTTCGCCCAGGCCTTCGGGTTCACGACGGCCTTCCGCACCGCCGACGAGCTCCATCTGCGGGGCAGCGACCCCGGTCACCGTGCGTGCTCGTCCGCAACGGACCGCGCTCCCGGTTCGTCGGCCCGACCTTCCGGGCGGCCGACTCCGCTGACGTGACCCGGCTGGCCGAGGTCACCGGCGCCAAGGTCGAGCCGCTGGCGGACACCCTAGGCGGGCGGGCGGTCGACGCTCATCGACCCCAACGGGATGCCGGTGCGGCTCGTGGCCGACCCCCACGAGCTGCCGGCGCTGCCCGACCCGAGCCCGCTCACCTTCAACTTCGGCCACGAACTGGTGCGGGTCAACGCCATGCAGCGCCCGCCCCGCCAGCCGGCGGCGGTTCAGCGGCTCGGTCACGTCGTGATCCAGACCACGCAAGTACCGCGAGTCGCTCGACTGGTACCTGCAGCACTTCGGCCTGCTCGTCAGCGACTTCCTGTGCTACCCGGGGCAGCGGGAGCTCGGGCCGATCCTGAGCTTCAACCGCTGTGACCGGGGCGCTACGCCCGCCGACCACCACACGCTGGTCCTGGCGCTCGGCCCGCAGAACCGCTACCTCCACTCGGCCTACCAGGTGTCCGACCTCGACACCCTGGCCGCCGGCGGCGAGTACCTCCTCGACCAGGGCTACGACCGGTCGTGGGGCATCGGCCGGCACATCGAGGGCAGCCAGATCTTCGACTACTGGCGCGACCCCGACGGCTTCCTGGTCGAGCACTTCACCGACGGCGACATGTTCGACAGCACCCTCGAGCCCGGCTGGAGCAACTTCACCGCCTCCGGGCTTCGCCAGTGGGGGCCGCCGGCCACCAGCGACTTCCTCGGCACCAAGCCCGGCCTCGCCACCCTCGGGGAGCTGGCGGCCGTGGTCAACGCCCTGCGGGGCGACAACGAATTCGACGTCAACCGCATCCGCGGCCTGCTGAAAGGAGCCCAGTCATGAGCACTTCCGTCCTTCGTACCGCTGACGCCTGGTGGGTGGCCACACCCGCCGGCGCCGCCCAGATCACCACCGACGCCAAGACCACCGCCGAGCTGCTGGCCGACCCGTCCGCCATCGCCGCCGCTGCCACCAGCGGCGACACCGTGCCGGTGGAGAGCCTGGCGCTCGTCTCGCCGGTCACCACCCCCTGCCGGGTGGTGGCCCAGGCGGCCAACTACGCCTCCCACCTCCGGGACGTCGGCATGAACCCCGACCACAGCTTGTTGACCTTCTTCCGCAAGACGTCGGGCTCGATCGGCGGCCCGCACGACGACATCATCCGGCCCGCCCACGTCCAGCTGCTGGACTACGAAGTCGAGATCGGCCTCGTCATCGGCCAGGAGCTGCCCGTCGGCACCACCATCACCGCCGACAACTGGACCGACTACGTCGCCGCCCTGGTCGTCACCAACGACATCTCGGCCCGGGACGTCCAGCTGTCCAAGATCCAGTTCTTCGAGTCGAAGTCCTACCCGACCTTCACCCCCGTCGGCCCCGCCCTGGTCCTCGTCGACGGCGACGAACTCAAGCGCTTCGACGACCTCCGCCTCCAGCTGTCGGTCAACGGCCAGCTCCGCCAGAACTGCCGTCGTCGGCGGCGACATGCTCTACCCGCCGGTCGAGGCCCTCCAGACGCTCAGCCGCTTCCAGCGGCTCGAGCCCGGCGACCTCGTCCTCACCGGCACCCCGGCCGGCACCGCCCTCACCACCGGCGGGAAGATCCATGGAGACTGGACCGGGCCTTCCTCGCCGCCCAGCAGAACAACCCGAACTTCCTCCCCGACGGCGACGTCATCGAGGCCACCATCGGCACCGACGACGGAGCGCATCGACCTCGGCGGGCAGCGCAACACCGTGAGGGACGCCCGATGAGCGCCGCCGCCACCACCCTCGCCGGCACGCTGGCCGTGTTCTTCACCGGGCTCGGCACGGCCAAGATGCGGGCCGTCCCCGCCATGCGCCAGCGCGCCGCCCATGTCGGCATGTCCACCGAGCGCCTACCAGCAGATCGGCGCCCTCGAGGTCGCCGGCGCCGCCGGCGTGCTGGTCGGCCTGGCCGAGCCCCGCATCGGCGGGCTGGCCGCCGCCGGCCTGCTGGCCCTCCTCGGCGGCGCCCTCGTCACCCACCTCCGCACCGGCGACAAGCTGCAGGCCGCCGCCCCCGCCCTCGTCTCGGCCGCGGCTGTGGCCGCCTACCTCGCCGCGCTCGCCGCCGACTGAGGAGCGAACGATGAACAGCCGCACCGTCCCCGTCGTCATCATCGGCGCCGGCCCCACCGGCATCGCCGCCGCCACGCTGCTGGCCCAGTACGGCGTCGAGTGCCTGGTGCTCGAACGTTGGGAGGGCGTCTACCCGCTGCCGCGGGCCGTCCACCTCGACGACGAGATCTACCGGATCCTCGCCCGCCTCGGCATCGGCCGCGAGTTCGCCGCAGATCTCGCGGCCGTGCCGGGGGCTGCGGCTCCTCGACCGGGACCTGGGTGTCCTGGCCGAGTTTCCCCGCCAGGCCTCCGGCCGCCACGGCTTTCCCGAGGGCACCATGTTCGACCAGCCGCAGCTCGAGGGCCTCCTCCGGACCAACCTGGCCCGGTCCAGCGACCTCGTCACCCTCCGGGCCAACACCGAGGTGACCCGGCTGGTGCAGACCGATGCCGGCGTGCGGATCGAGTACACCGACCGGGTCACGGGCACGGCCG
Organism: uncultured Actinomycetes bacterium; assembly: GCA_963789165.1. GTDB lineage: Bacteria > Actinomycetota > Acidimicrobiia > IMCC26256 > BP-133 > CAWBJP01. The sequence continues at coordinate 99,722 of CAWBJP010000008.1, read as the reverse complement.
GCTCCGTCCTCGCCGACTACGTCCTCGGCTGCGACGGCGCCAACAGCCTGACCCGCACCGCCATCGGCCCCCTCGGCACGACCATGGAGGACCTCGACTTCGAGCAGCGCTGGCTGGTCGTCGACGTCGACACCCACGCCGACCTCGGGCAGTGGGAAGGCGTGCATCAGGTCTGCGACCCGCACCGCGCCGCCACCTACATGCAGGTCAGCTCGACCCACCATCGCTTCGAGTTCCGGCTCCTCCCCGGTGAGACCGCCGACGACTACGGCTCCATCGACCGGCTACAGCCGCTGATCGCGCCGTGGACGACGACGACCCCCCTCGACCAGCTGGAGATCAGGCGGGTCGACCGAGTACACCTTCCGGGCCCAGGTCGCTGAGCGGTGGCGGGACCGGCGGGTCTTCCTCCTCGGCGACGCCGCCCACCTCACCCCGCCGTTCATCGGCCAGGGGATGGGCGCCGGCCTGCGCGACGCCATGAACCTCGCCTGGAAGCTGGCCGGTGTCCTCCGCGGCCAGCTGCCCGGCGGTATGCTCGACACCTACGAGGCGGAGCGCAAGCCCCACGTCCGGACCCTGATCGAGCGGGCCAAGCTCATGGGCATCGCCATGACCGCCGGTGGCGAAGCCGGCTCGCTCGCCCGCCGGGTCGTCGCCCCCTGGCTTCCCCACCTCTCGCCCTCCACCTGCCCGTCATCGACTTCTCCACCGAGACGCCGCCCATCGGCCGCTCCGACCTCGCCCCACGGCCGGCGCTGCGCCGCACCCTGGCCGGCCGCCAGTGCCCCAACGCCCCCCTGGCCGACGGCCGCCGCTTCGACGACGTGGCCGCCGACCGGTTCGCCGTCGTGACCTCGACCGAGCCCTCGGCGGCGCAGCGGGCGCACGCCGACCAGCAGGGCGGGGTGCTCGTGGTCGCCCGGCCCGACAGCGAGCTGGACCGGTGGTTGCGCCGGGGCCGGAGCACGGCCGCGATCGTCCGGCCCGACGGCACCGTCCTGCGGGCCGGCCACGACCTACCGCGCTCTGCGCCGCCCTTCCCGCCTTCACCCCCACCCGTCGCGCCGAATCCATTCCGGCGCTCGTTTGAGGAGGTATTCCCCATGGCTGCCCACATCGCCCCCGCTCCCGCCGACGGGCAACCCCCCGGAGATCCAGGAGCTGCTCGATTTCGGCACCGAAGGAACCGGGGGAGCGTCGAACGTCTTCCTGACCCTGGCGCGGAACCCCGAGCTGTTCCGCCGGTGGCTGCCCATGGCCGCCGAGTTCTACACCGACTCAGCCTGGCGCCGCGTCACCGGGAGCTGCTCATCCTCCGCACCGCCTGGCGGTGCCGGAGCGACTACGAGTGGGGCCAGCACGTCCGCATGGGGCGGGCGGCCGGCCTCACCGACGAGGAGATCGCCGCCGTCACCCGCCCCCTCGACGCCCGGGCGTGGTCGTCGGCCGACGAAGCCCTGCTGCGGGCCGCCGACGAGCTCGTCGACGACCACACCGTCACCCCGTCCACCTGGGCCGCCCTGGCCCGCCACTTCGACGAGCCGCACCTCATCGAGGTCGTGCATGGTCGTCGGAACCTATATCGGCCTCGCCGGCTTCCTCAACGCCGTCGGGGTCGAGCGAGAGGCCGGCGTCTCCGGCCTGCCCACCACACCACAGGAGGAGAACCGATGCCTCGCATGACCGTCGCCGACCAGTTCATCGAAGTCCTGCGCCAGGTCGGCGTCGACCGCATCTACGGCGTCGTGGGAGACAGCCTCAACCCGATCGTCGACGCCATCCGCCGGACGGACGGGATCGAGTGGGTGCACGTCCGCAACGAGGAGGCGGCGCCTTCGCCGCCGGGTCGCAGGCCATGCTCACCGGCCAGCTGGCGGTGTGCGCCGGCAGTTGCGGCCCCGGCAACATGCACCTCATCCAGGGCCTGTACGACGCCCAGCGCAACGGGGCGCCGGTGCTGGCCATCGCCTCGCACATCAAGAGCACCGAGATCGGCACCGGCTTCTTCCAGGAAACCCATCCCCAGGAGCTGTTCCGGGAGTGCAGCGTCTACTGCGAGCTGGTCAGCAGCCCGGAGCAGATGCCCCGCATGCTGAAGACGGCCATCGCCACCGCCATGGCCAAGAACGGAGTGGCCGTGCTCGTCGTCCCCGGCGACATCTCCGCCGAGCAGGCCGTCCACCCGACCGGCAAGGTCACCCTCCCGTCCGGCCGTTCGCAGCTCGTGCCCGCCCCCGAGCAGGTGCAGGCGCTCGCCGAGCCCTCAACCAGGCCCGGACCGTGACGCTGTTCTGCGGCGCCGGTGTCGCCGGCGCCCACGCCGAAGTCATGGCGCTGGCCGGCAAGGTCGCAAGCCCCATTGGCCACACCCTGCGGGGCAAGGAGTGGATCCAGTACGACAACCCCTACGACGTCGGGATGAGCGGCCTGCTCGGCTACGGCGCCTGCTACGAGGCCTGCCACGAAGCCGACCTGCTCCTCATGCTCGGCACCGACTTCCCCTACGACAGCTCCTCCCGCAGACCCACACCATCCAGGTCGACCGCGACGCCAGCCGCCTCGGCCGGCGCACCGCCCTCGACCTGGCGGTGCACGGCGACGTCGCCGCCACCCTCCGGGCCGTGCTGCCCCTGCTGGAGCAGAAGGCCGACCGCACCTTCTTGGACCGCATGCTCCGCCGCCACGCCGGCAAGCTCGAGCACGTCGTCGAGGCCTACACCAAAGACGCTCGAGCACCACACGCCGATCCACCCCGAGCACGCCGCCACGTCCTCGACGAGCTCGCCGCCGACGACGCCGTCTTCACCGTCGACACCGGCATGTGCAACGTGTGGGCCGCCCGCTACATCACCCCCACCGGCAAGCGCCGGGTGATCGGCTCCTTCAGCCACGGCACCATGGCCAACGCCCTCCCCCACGCCATCGGCGCCCAGTTCGCCTACCCCGGCCGCCAGGTCATCTCCATGTCCGGCGACGGCGGCCTCGGCATGCTCCTCGGCGAGCTGCTGACGGTCAAGCTCCACGAGCTGCCCGTCAAGATCGTCGTCTTCAACAACTCATCGCTCGGCATGGTCAAGCTCGAGATGCTGGTCGACGGCCTGCCCGACTACGAGACCGACCACACCCCCGTCGACTTCTCGGCCATCGCCAAGGCGGTCGGCATCCACTCCATCCGCGTCGAGAAGCCCGGCGACCTCCGCTCGGCCCTGGCGAAGGACTGAACTACCCCGGCCCGGCGCTCATCGAGCTCGTCACCGACCCCAACGTGCTGGCGGTGCCGCCGACGATCAAGGGCGAACAGGTGAAGGGCTTCGCCCTGGCCAGCACCAAGGTCGTCCTCGGCGGCGGAGTCGGGCGCATGCTCGACCTCGCCCGGGCCAACCTCCGCTACGGCCACCCGGCGCGCTGGTCTGACCACGAGCCAACGACGGATCCCCAGCTGCACTCCGCCACTCACCAAGGAGCAAGGACCATGACTCGACGAGGCGTGTACGTCGTCCTGGTGGTCGCCCTCGCGGCCACGCTGACCGCCTGCGGAACCCCCGCCGGCTCGTCATCGGCGACGAAGAAGACAGCGGCGCACCACGCCGCCCCGGTCGAGCGCAAGAGCGCCTCGGAGAAGACCGCCGGGCACCACGCCGCACCGGTCGAGCGCAAGAGCGCCTCGAAGATGACGCCGGACGAGATCGACCGTTTCCAGCGGGCCTACTCGTACGCCGTTACCAAGGGCTACTTCGACGCCTTCCACGACACCCACTTCGACCATCACCGCAACCGCAACCACGGCTTCGAGCTGACCGCCCAGACGCCCCCGACCATCATGGTCGGCGAGACCCCCGCCTGGGGATACCGGCTGCTGCCCTGGCACCGCGCCTTCGTCCTCGAGGCGGAAGAGATGCTCCGCGCCGCCCTGCGGGAGCGGAACCGCCAGGAGGGCCGCGACCCCCGGGAGGCCGACGGCCTCTTCATGCCCTACTGGGACGTCGCCCACGACCAGGCCCTCCCCGCCTGGGTGCAGGCGTTCCAGCCCCCGGGGGGCACTGCCATGGTCCCGCCGGACCTGCCCAAGGGCCACCCGCTCTACGGGAAGCCGGTCGGCTCCCGCTACGACATCCGCTTCGGCCGCTGGCCGGGGACCCACCCTGCCTTCGACCGGCTGCCCCAGCCGGCCCAGGTGGCCGGGATCCTGGCTCACGACGACTTCCCCGGTTTCTACGGGGCGGTCGAGGCCGAACCCACCATCGTCGAGTCCGCCCTCCCCGCCGCCAAGCAGGCCCTCGAGACCCTCGGCCGCCGGTTCCCGGACAACCCCGACGTCCAGACCGTCGTCGAGGCCGTAAGCCGCTCGCCGGAGGAGCTCAAGGCCGCCGCCGCCCAAGACCCCAACGCCACGGGCAAGTTGCTCGACGCCACCATGGCCGTCGCATACCTGGCCACCGTCGAAGCGGCCGAGCCCCACCCCGACCAGGAGCTGATCACCACCGTCAAAAAAGCCGGCGCCGCCATCATCTCGCCGCCCCACGTGATCCTGCACCTGTGGGCCGGAGGGGTCGACCCCACCAACCCCACGGTGCGCGGCACCGTCAGCAACTTCAACGAGCTCACCGTCGACCCCGTCTTCTGGATGATCCACACCGAGCTCGACCGCTGGTGGTACACCTGGGAGCAGTCGCACTCCGGACAGCCGCCGCTCTCCGGCGAGGACGGCCAGTTCGAGCCCCTCACCCCCGAGCAGGGCGCCTGGTACGGGGGCGGCCGCCTCCACACCCTCAGCGAGCTGGCCCCGACGCAGAAGCTGCCCTACCGCTACGACGACCTGTTCAGGGCATGACTCGGATCGCGTCAGCTGTGGTCACCGCGGCGGCGGTAGTACTCGTTGGGTTGCCCACGTTCTTCCTGCTGTTCACGTTCCTTTCGGACGTGCCGTATCTCGGTCTCGCCGCCTATGTCGTGCCCGTTGCCGTCATGTGGTTTGTGCTGTTGCCGATCCTGGGAGGATTGGCGGGGCTGTACCGCTGGCGCCGACGCCGCGACCGCTTGTCCGTTGCTCTGGTGGTGACAGCTGCCTTCGCGGTGGTCGGAGCGACGGTCATCGCCGGTCGCATGACTGCGGCCGTGGAGAACGCTGGCGGCAACATCAGCCTGATCCGTGCGTTCGGCGTCGGCCTCAAGGGTTCAGCGACTCCAGATGCGGAGGTTGCTTACACGACCTACGAAGGAGAGCCGCTGAAACTCAGCATCTACCGGCCATCTGGGTCGTCACGGCAGTCGCTTGCTCCCGTGCTCGTGTACACGCACGGTGGTGGCTGGACGATCGGCTCGAGGTCCGACCACAGCACCGACATGCGTTGGTTCGCCGACCAGGGGTGGTTGACCGTCAGCGTCGACTACACCTTGTCTTCCGAAGACCGTCATCTCTGGGACGTCACCCACGGCCAAATCGGCTGTGCGCTCGCCTGGGTCGTCGAGAACGCTCAGCAAAACGGTGGCGATCCTTCGAGGCTGTCGCTGACCGGCGACTCGGCCGGCGGCAACCTTGCGATCAACACCGCGTACATGGCAAACCTCGGCACGCTTCCAAGGTTGTGTGGAGTCCAGACCCCGAGCGTTGCAGCAGTAGCGGTGCTCTACCCGGTCGTTGATCCCGCGGGCTTTCACGACCATGATGACCCGGCGCTCGGAGGAGTAGCTCGCACCATGGCTTCGTCGTACACCGGTGGCTCTCCCGAAGAATTTCCGGAACGGTACGACACCATCACGTCAGCGACGTACATCAGCGGCGAAGCCCCCCCGACCTTGATGATCGTGGGCGAGGCCGATCACCTGGTGCCACCCGAGGGAGCGTACCGCTTTGCCGCGCAGGCCCGGAGCGCCGGGATCAACGTCCAGCTGGTGCGCGTACCGTACGCCGACCACGTATTCGACCACGGTGCGGGCAGCATCGGGCAACAGGCTTACCGACAGCTCACCGACCGTTGGCTGCGAGCGCACGGACAGGCGCCCTAAGCCCTGGCGCTTCGCCCGGGTCGACAACTGGCACCCGTCGAGGCCGGCACGGCGCCCCTCAGCGCCCGTGGCAGAACTTGTACTTCTTGCCGCTCCCGCAGTAGCAAGGCTCGTTCCGCCCCGGTGTCTTCTCCACCCGCACGGGGGCCGGAACGGCGGGCCCCCCCGCCGCCTCGCCCGCCGCGGCGGCCATGTCGGTGTCTCCGGAGGCCGCCGCTTCGGCCACGGCCGCCGTCCGTAGCGCCTGTGATCCCTGCACCGGGCCTTCGGGAGCCGAGTAGGAGAGCCGCTGGGTCGGGGGCGGCACGGGAGCCTCCTGCTTGACGACCTGGAGGTGGAACACGTAGCGGACGAAGTCGTCGTCCACCGCTCCCATCATGGCCTCGAACATGTCGAAACCCTCCCGCTGCCACTCCACCAGAGGGTCCTTCTGGCCCATGGCCCGCAGGTTGATGCCCTCCTGGAGGTAGTCCATCTCGTAGAGGTGCTCGCGCCACTTCTGGTCCATGACCGAGAGCATCACCCGGCGCTCGATCTCGCGCATCTGCTCCGCGCCGATGAGCCCTTCCTTCTCCTCGTACTTGGCCACGGCATCGGCGGCCAGCACGTCGGCCATGTCCTGGGGCCGCCCCAACTCTTCCAGCTGCGCCAGGGTGACGGAGGTGGGGAAGTAGGCCTGGATGTACTTGACCAGCTCGGGGAGGTCCCACTCCTCGGGGAACTGCCCGGGGCAGAAGGTGTCCACTGACCGGGTGATGGCGGCGTGGATGGCCTCCATCGCCTGCTCCCGGAGGTCCTCGCCGTCGAGCACCTGCTGGCGCCGGGCGTAGACCACCTTGCGCTGCTGGTTCATGACCTCGTCGTACTTGAGGACGTCCTTGCGGATCTCGAAGTTGCGGTCCTCGACCGTGCGCTGGGCCCGCTCGATGGCCTTGCTGACCATCTTGGCCTCGATGGGCACGTCGTCGGGCAGGGCTTTGCCCATCACCCAGTTCATGGCCCCGGTGGCGAAGATCCGCATGAGGTCATCTTCCAGGGAAAGGTAGAAGCGGCTCTCCCCCGGGTCGCCCTGGCGGCCGGACCGGCCCCGCAGCTGGTTGTCGATGCGGCGCGACTCGTGGCGCTCGGTGCCGAGCACGTACAGGCCTCCGAGCTCCACCACCTCCTTGTGCTCCGCCTTGCACTCGGCGTTGAACCGGGCCAGGACCTCCTGGTACTTCTCGGGATTCTCCTCGGGGATCAGCCCGTCCCGGATCAACTCCTGCTTGGCCAGGCCCTCGGGGTTCCCGCCGAGGAGGATGTCGACGCCCCGACCGGCCATGTTGGTGGCCACGGTGACGGACCCGATGCGCCCGGCCTGGATGACGATGCCGGCTTCCTTCTCGTGCTGCTTGGCGTTGAGGACGGCATGGGCGATGCCCCGCTTCTCCAGCTGGCGGGAGAGGTACTCGGACTTCTCCACCGAGATGGTGCCGACCAGTACCGGCTGGCCTGCAGCGTGGCGCTCGACGATGTCCTCCACCGCGGCGTTGAACTTGGCTTCCTCGGACTTGTAGATGAGGTCGCCCTGGTCCTCCCGGACCATCGTCTTGTGGGTCGGGATGGGGACGACCTCGATGTTGTACGTGTGGGCGAACTCGCCCGCCTCGGTGAGGGCCGTACCCGTCATGCCCGAGAGCTTGTCGTAGAGGCGGAAGTAGTTCTGGAGGGTGATGGTGGCGAGGGTCTGGTTCTCCTCCTTGATGCGCACGCCCTCCTTGGCTTCCACCGCCTGGTGGAGACCTTCGGACCAGCGCCGGCCCTCCAGGATGCGCCCGGTGAACTCGTCGACGATCTTGACCTCGCCGTCCTGGATGACGTAGTCGACGTCCTTCTTGAACAGCTCCTTGGCCCGCAGCGCGGCCTGGAGCTGGTGGACGAAGTTCTGGTTGACGTTGTCGTAGAGGTTCTCCACCCCGAGGGCGTCCTCCACCCGGGCGATGCCCTCCTCGGTGGGAGCCACCGTGCGCTTCTTCTCGTCGAGGTCGTAATCCCGTTCGGGCTGGAGCCCACGGACGATGCGGGCGAACTGGTGGTACAGGGTGGCGGCGTCGTCCACCGGCCCGGAGATGATGAGCGGCGTGCGGGCCTCGTCGATGAGGATCGAGTCGACCTCGTCGACGATGGCGAAGTTGTGGCCCCGCTGCACCATGTACTGGCGGGCCTGGGCCATGTTGTCGCGCAGGTAGTCGAAGCCGTACTCGTTGTTGGTGCCGTAGGTGATGTCGGCGCCGTAGGCGCCCCGCTTGTATTCGGCGTCGCCCAGATGGGGGATCACCAGGCCGACGCTGAGGCCGAGGAACTTGTGCACCCGGCCCATCCATTCGGCGTCGCGTGAGGCCAGGTAGTCGTTCACGGTAATGAGGTGGACGCCCTTGCCGGTGAGGCCGTTCAGGTAGGCGGGGAGGGTGGAGACGAGGGTCTTGCCCTCGCCGGTCTTCATCTCCGCCACCCACCCGAAATGCAGGGCGGCCCCACCCATGAGCTGGACGTCGTAGTGGCGCTGACCCAGGACACGGCGGGCCGCTTCCCGCACGGTGGCGAACGCTTCGGGGAGGAGGTCGTCGAGGTCCTCGCCGGCGTCGAGGCGGGCGCGGAAGGCGGCCGTCCGGGCCGCCAGGGCCTCGTCGGAGAGGCGCTCCGTCTCGGGTTCGAGCGCGTTGACGTGGGGAACGAGGCCTTCGAGCGCCTTGAGCTTCTTGCCCTCGCCGGCATGGAGGATCTTGTTGATCAGGCCCATAGGGACCCAGAGTCTACCGACGCCTCCCCGCTCCGCCCGTCCGCCTCCGGCGGAAATTCTGCCGCCGCCAACTACGATCAATCCGTGGCCGACACCGTTACGGAGGTGGTGGCCGCTCTCCCAGCCTCCGGGTCCCGTTTCCGACCCCGCCCCCGGCTCTTCACCTGGGCCGGACTGGTGGTGGGAACAGCGGTCGCGGTGGCGCTGGTGGCGCCGGCGTTGGGGTCGCGGCCCCCGGCCGGCGAGGACGTCATGGCCCATCTCGTGCGGGCCGACTTCGGCATCGCGGAGCTGGTGGCCAAGGGACGCCTCGACGGCTGGTTCCCCCGCTTCGTCCTCGGCCACCAGGAATTCCTCTTCAACGGGCCCGGGCTGACCTGGGTGATGGCCCTGGTGCGGGGGGCGACGTTCGGGGTCCTGTCCAACACCGGCGCACTCAAGGTCGTCTCCATGGGCTCCTGCGTGGCCCTCGTCCCCGCCGCCTGGTTCCTGGCCCGGAGTTTCGGCCTGTCCCGGCCGGCGGCAGGCCTGGGTGCGGTCTTCGCCACCTGCGTGTCGAATCCTTTCGGCCTGGGGCTGGAGGGCGTGTTCGGGACCGGCCTGATCCCTCACCAGGTGGGTGCGCTGTGGTTCTGCCTGGCGCTCGGCTCCTGCCTCCGGCTCCTGGACGACCCGCGGAGCCGGTGGCGGGCCCTGGCCGCCTCGGCGCTGGCCGGCCTGGCCGTGACCCATCTGATCTCCGTCCTGGTGCTGGGGATCGTGCTCGTCCTGTGCCTGCTCACCCTGGTGCCGCTGGGCGGTCTGTCATGGGCGGGCCTGCGCCGCCTGGCTCAGACCGGGCTGGTCGCCGCCGGCCTGGCCGGCTTCTGGCTCGTGCCCCTGGCGGTCCACCGCGATCTCCGGGGGATCGTGACCACCTGGGGCACGCCTCCCTTCGGGGAGCGGCTGGCCGCCATCGCCCGGGGGGACGTGCTGCTTCCCGCCGGGCTCGGAGCCGTGGCCGTGGTGGCCTGGGCCTACCTGCTGTGGCGGCGGGAACGACCAGCCACCATGGTCCTGGCCGTCGTCCCCTTCGGCTATCTGGTCGTGGCCCACGTCTCGCTCCACTGGCTGGGCGGGAACGAGTTCACGCTCCAACTGGCCAACCGGGGGCTCGGCTATGCCGGGCTGCTGGCCGTACTCGGGGTCGGCGCCTTCCTGGCCGCACTCACGTCCCGTCTGGGGACGGTGGGCCATCTGGCCGCCCTGGCCGGCGTCGCCGTTCTCGCCCTGACGGCCGCCCCCGGGCGCAACGCCGCCGGCCAGCTCGCCGAACCCGTCCCCCCGATGCGGGCGGCGGCGGCCGCCCTCGCCCGCCTGGTGCCCGACGGGGCCCGCTTCGCCACCCAACGCGACTACCCGGCCGAGATCGGCCGCACCGGCGTGATCCACCCCGAGACGTGGCTGGCCCGGGTGTCAGGCCGCAACTCGCTCAACGGCTTCAACCTCGAGTCGTCCAGCACACCCGGGGCGGGCTTCGCCCCCGACCGGCTCGACGAGTCCGGCCCCCACGCCTCGGCCCGCCGCCTCTCCCGCCTCGGTGTCACCCACGTGGTGACCACCGGCGAGGAACTCCTCGCCGACCTGACCAGGTCCGGCCGCTTCCGCCCCGTGTGGCGCGATCCCCCCCTGGTCATCCTCGAGGTGGTCGCTGAACCGGGCCAGCCCCCACCCGGCGCCCTCCTCACCTCCTCCCCCCCGATCCAGGCCCGCCTGACCGACCCCCGCCCCGAGCACCTCGCCATCGACATGGAAGCGCCGTCCCCGTCCAAAGCGACGGTGGCCCTCGCCTGGTCGCCCAAATGGCACGCCCACCTCAACGGCCGCCCCCACACCCTCACCCATTCCTCCGACGGCCTCGTCACCCTCCAACTCCCCGCCGGCACGCACCGCCTGCGCCTCGACTACCGCCCCGACCCCTGGGACGCCCTAGGCCCCGCCATAACCGTCCTCACCCTGGTGGGAGGCGCATGGTGGCTCCGCCGCCACTCCCGCCCCGAAAAAGGGGGCGACACCGCGACGAGGGAGGGAGGGTGAGGGCGTGTCCCGAGGAGGACGTGGTTTTGTCCGACGAGGGAGCACCCCTCACCCGACCGACCGGGCCACGCCCGACCGACCGGGCAATACCAGGCGCTCAGCCGATGTCGAGCAGCTTTTCGCGTACCGCGTACACGACCGCCTCCATCCGCGAGTGCAACTGCAGCTTCTCGAGAATGTTGCGGACATGGTTCTTCACCGTGTTCTCCGCGATGAAGAGCTGCTCGGCCACGTCCCGGTTGCTCATCCCCTGCGCCACCAGCTTGAGCACCTCGAGCTCCCGGGTGGTGAGACGCGGCGCGGCCAGCCGCGGCTTCTCGTCCGCCTGCTTGGCCAGCGCGTTGAACTCGTTGAGCAGCTTGGACGCCATCGACGGGGACAGCAGGCTCTGGCCCGTGGTGACCGAGCGGATGGCGTCGGCCACCTCCTCGATGGAGATCTCCTTCAGGAGATAGCCGTTGGCCCCCGCCTTGATCGCGTCGAAGAGGTCGTCCTCCTCGTCGGAGACGGTGAGCATGACGATCTTGACCGAGGGGACCATCTCCCGGATCGTCCGGGCCGCCTCGATGCCGTTGAGCTTCGGCATCCGGACGTCCATAAGCACGACGTCGGGCACGAACTCCTCGGTTTTGGCGATGACCTCGGCGCCGTCCTGCGCCTCGGCGACCACCTCGATGTCAGGCTCGGATTCCAGGACCATGATCAGGCCGCGGCGGAAGAGGGCGTGGTCGTCGGCGATGAGAACCCGAACGCGGTCCTGGCCGATCGCGGGTGTATCCGTCACAAGCCCTCCTGCGTCGCCTTCTCTGTTCAGCCCAAGGCCTCGATGAGGCCCAGGTCTCCGTCCTTGCGCCGGTAGATCACCGCCGCCCGGCCGCTCTCGGATGAGGTGAAGAAAAAGAAGTCGTGTCCGAGGAGTTCCATTTGGAGAGCGGCTTCCTCAGCCGACATCGGTTTGATCGTGAATTGCTTCACCTTCACGATCCGGGCCGGTTCCTTTTCCTCCTCGTCGTCCGTTATCTCTTCGGGTGATGCTACCCGGGCCGGCCCCCGATGGGTGCGAGTGACGCGCTTCTCCTTGAGCCGCTTGACCTGGTGCTCGATCTTGTCCACGGCCAGCGAGACCGCGGCGAACGGCTCGGCGGCCGACGCGTGGGCCTTGAGCAGATGGCCCTTCAGGTGGACGAGGACCTCGCACACCTGGTTGTCGGCGATCCGCGGGTTGCGCTCCTCGGAAAAGTCGATCTCGGCTCGGCCGTAGCCGTTGGCGAAGCGGTCGAGCTTGCTCATCTGCTTGAGCGCAGCGCTGCGCAGGGATTCGGAAACCTCGATGTTCTTGCCCCGGATCACGATGTCCACCGGCAACCCCCACGAGGGACGGGCGACGAAGCCCGGTACGGAACGGTCCCGGCCGGAGAAGGCCGGTCTGGCCTGGAAAGGCGGGGGTGCGCTACACCCGGCGGCTGACTGATCTCACCGAGCGGCACGGCCACGGACCCGCAGACGGCCATAAGCCAGTATACGCAGCGTCGGGAAGAACGCCCTCCGGCGCCACGGCACGTAACCGTCGAAGGGAGCTGGGCTAGTGCTCATGGCTCTTCGCCTGGCGGCTCATCGCGACGTCGGCGGGGGCCCCTGCCCCACCTCCCGTCGCCACTACGTGGCGCCTAGTCCCCGATGTCAGTCCGGCGGGCGGTCTGGCGGTGCAGGACGAGGTGGACCAGACGGTCAACGAGCTCCTCGACCGGAGGGTCGTAGGAGCCCGACGCCACCTGCTGGCGCAGCCGGCGCACCACGTCCCGACGCACCCGGTCGGCGGGGTCGGCGGCATGCGCCGCGGGTACCCGGACGGCGAACGCCGACGTCTCGAAGTGCTGTGCCATGCGAATCGTCTGGCTCCTGTGTCGCCCAGAGGTTTGGGCTCCATTCAAAAATCGGCGCCGCGAGGCGGCGCCTTGAGCGGGCCCTGGTAGTTCTTGGGCCGGTCGCCGGGCGGCGGCGTCCGGGCCGTGGTCGCCGCCGCCACCGTCACCGCTCCCCCCAGGCGAAGGGCCCGGGCGGCCGAGGCCACCGTGGCGCCCGTCGTGGCCACGTCGTCCACGACCAGCAACCGCTTCCCCTGGGCCCCCGGGCGGGCGATGAAGACCGGACCGTGTTCGGCCCGGGCCCGGCGGTCCCGCCCGGTCTGGGCCGGCCCGGGACGGCGGCGGAGCAACCCCGCGGCGGGGAGCGAGAGATGCGCCGCTACCCGGCGGGCCAGCCACTCGGCCTGGTCGAAGCCCCGCTCCCGCCGCCGGGCCAACGTGGTGGGCGGCCAGGTGACGACCTGGAGCGACGGAGCCCCGCCGGCCTCCGCCACCACCTCGGCCAGTGCCTCCGCCAGCCAGCTCCAGCCGGTGCGGGCGCCGCGGTACTTGGCCCGGGCCACCAGATCCCGCAGGGCGTCCTGGTAGGCGAAGGCCGAGACCCACCAGTCGACCCCGTCGGGTGGCCCGGCGGCCGGTGGTGGCTGCAGCCCGGCCCGGCACCCGGCGCACAACCCCACGGCCGGCGTGGCACACCCGGGGCAGTAGGCGGGCAGAACCACCTGGAGCAGCCGGTCGCACCACTTCACCTCCGCACCATAACGACGGGGTCTGACAGCTATTTTATTTCCCGCGCGGGGTCGGGCAGGTAGCTTGGATGGTCGTTGGGGAAACTGTTCCAGGGGAGGCACGTCCCATGCGTCGCACCGCGCTCCTAGCTCTGCTGTTCGTCCTCGCCGCGTCCGCCGCCCCGGCCGGGGCGCACGCCCCTCCCTCCACCGGCGGCTTCGAGTTCCCCGAGAGTGTGTGGTGGGACGGGGAGACCGGCTCCTTCTTCGTCACCAACATCGGGGGGACGACCCTCGACCCCGGCGGCCGGGAACCCGACGGGTACCTGAGCCAGCTCTCCGGTGAGGGGCAGATGAGGGCGGCCAAGTGGGTCACCGGTCTGCGGTCCCCGAAGGGGATGCGGCGGGTGGGCGACGCGCTGTACGTCGCCGACGTGGGCCAGGTGGTCGTGATCGACGTGGCCAAGGCCGCCATCCGTTCCACCATCGATCTCGACGCCATCGGCGCCCAGTTCCCCAATGACGTGACCGTGGATGACAAGACCGGCGACGTGTACGTGTCCGACATGCTGCGCAACGCCATCTACCGCCTGCCCGGCGGCTCCGGCCCCCCCGAGGTGTTCGTGGAGTCACCCGATCTGGAAGCGCCCAACGGTCTGTACCTGGACGGGGGCACGCTGCTGGTGGCCGGCTTCGGCCGGGACCTTGATCCGGCCACGTTCCAGCCCCGCGAGCAGGGGCGGGTCCTCACCGTCGATCTCGCCACCAAGGCCATCGCCCCGTTGGGCGGCATGGCGCCGACCGGCCAGCTGGACGGCATCGAGAAGCTGGACGACAGCTACCTGGTGACCGACAACCCGGGTGGCCGGCTGCTCCGGGTCGGAGCCAAGGGCTCCGTCACCGAGCTCGCCGGGGACATACCCGGCGCCGCCGACCTCGGCCTGCGGACGGGTGACCGGGTCGTCGCCATTCCCCAGCTGGGCGAAGGGGTCGTCCGCTTCATGTCCGTACCGTGATCATGGCTCTTCGCCTGGCGGCTCATCGCTCTGCGGCCGGGGGCCCCTGCCCCGGCCGCTGGTCCCTGCTAACGCAGGTCCCTTGAACAGCCGCCGGAGCGCCGCTCGGTACGGCGGACGGGTCACACCCCGTTCGGTGATGAGGGCGGTCACCAGCTCCGCCGGAGTGATGTCGAAAGCCCGGTTGAGCGCCCGCATTCGGGCCGGAGCGACCCGCTGGCGGCCGAACCGGGTGACCTCGGCGGGATCGCGTTCCTCGACCGGGATGCCGGCTCCGGTGGGCGTGGTCAGGTCGACCGTCGAGATGGGGGCGGCCACGTAGAAGGGCACGCCGTGGTGGGAGGCCAGGACGGCCAGCGGGTACGTGCCGATCTTGTTGGCCACGTCGCCGTTGGCCGCCACCCGGTCGGCCCCCACCACCACCAGGTCGACCAGGCCGGCGGCCATGAGCGACCCGGCCATGGAGTCGGCCACAAGGGTGGCGTCGATGCCGAGACGGCCGAGCTCCCAGGCCGTGAGCCGGGCGCCCTGCAGGACGGGCCGGGTCTCGTCCACCCACACCCGGGGCGCCTTGCCCGCCTCGGCGGCCGCCCGGATCACCCCGAGGGCGGTGCCGTAGCCCACACAGGCCAGGGCGCCGGCGTTGCAGTGGGTGAGGATGGCGGCACCGGACGGCACCAGCGTGGCGCCGTGGGCCCCGAGGGCGCGGTTGGTGGCGACGTCCTCGGCCGCGATGGCCTCCGCCTCGTCGAGCGCCGCCCGCCGCACGGCGGCCACTCCCGACCCACTCACCGCCCGGGCGGCCTCGAGCACCCGCAGCGCCCCCCAGGCCAGGTTGACGGCGGTGGGCCGGGTGGCGATCAGCTCCGCGGCCGCCCGCTCGGCCGCCCGGAAGGCGGCGGCCTCCGTCCGGGCGGTCCGGGTCCCCAAGGCCACGCCGTAACCGCCGGCGGCACCGAGCGCAGGTGCTCCCCGCACGACCAATGACGAGATCGCCGCGCACAGCTCGCCGACCGTCCCGCAGTCCAGGAACCGCAACCGGGCCGGCAGGCGCCGCTGGTCGATGAGCCGCACGTGCCCTCCCACCCACGCCACCGTTGGAGGAATCGGGTCGCTCTCCATGGGGCGCAGATACTCCCACGCCTCGCCGTCCGGCGTCCCCACGAACCGGCGTGGCTCAGCGCCGCATACCGGCGGTGACCAGCGCCAGTTGCCGGAGCGCCCCCCTTACCAACCAACCGGCGTGACTCACCGCCGCATACCGGCGGTCAGAAGCGCCGGTTCATGGAGACCCGCCGAAATGCGTAAGGGCGGCGGCCAGCTCCGGCGCGTCTTGTGCCGCCTCCTTCAATGCGATCTGGCGTACCACGGCGTCGATCGCCTGAGCCACCGACTGTGCGCCGGCCTCCACCCCACCGGGGTGCTCGTACGCCCCGGCCCCGACCAACAACATCACGTCACCACCCGCGGCGCCCACCACCTCGGGTACCGACCCCGCCCACACTCCCCCGCCGTTGACCGGGACCGGCACTCGGGCGCCGCCGAGCGGGCGCCGGCAGGCGGCCAGGTTGGCGGCCACCTCATCCCAGGTGTCGAACAGCTTGCCGCCGAACCCGCCGACCTGGACGAAGTCGGCGCCGGCGATGCGGGTCAGCTCGCACAGCACCGCACCGGCCACTCCCACCTCGGGATTGCGAACCAAGGGCCCGGCCCCCACCCGGTGGGCGAAGACCGGGACCCCGAGGCCGGCGGCGGCCAGGACCCGCACGCTGTCGATGCCGCTGGCGAACACGTTGATCATCACCGCCCCGGCACCGGCGGCCACGGCAGCCGACGCCCGGTCCAGCAGCGTGTCCAGCGGCCCGCTGACATTGGCGGCGTAGAGACACGGCCGGTCTACCGCGGCCAGCGCCCGGGCCACGGCCGCCACCCGCTCGGACAGCGGACACCAGTCGGGGTCGGCCAGGAGCTCGTCGTCCTTCACCAGGTCGCAGCCGCCCCGGGCCAGCGCCCCGGCGGTGGCGGCCACCTCCGCCGGCGCCAGACCCAGCGAGGGCTTCACGATCCCGCCCAGCAGCGGGCGCTCGGGTGCGCCGAGCCAGGCCCGCACCCCGTCGACCCCGAAGCGGGGGCCGCCACCGACCGCCGCCACCAGAGCGGCGGGCCACTCCAGGGCGACGAGCCGGCACTTGGTGAACCGGGCTGTCTCCACCCCTTCGCCCACCAGCACCGAGGCCATGAGCTGGGGCAGGTTGGCGCCCCAGTTCCGCCACGGCCAGGCGATCACGGCCCGGCCGTCGCCCTCCGAGACCACCACCCCGCCGACCGCCTCGGCCATGGCCGCGGAGATCCGTTCCGTGCCGGTGGATTCCTCGACGGCCAGCGCCCGGGCCGAGCCCGGGGGCTCGAGTTCGAAGGTGGCGACCAGATGGTCGTCGAGCCCCGGGGGGCCCGGGGTTCGGGGTGTCCCCGAAGTGTCTACGTGCCCACCGTCCACGATGAGAGGTACTCCTGCTGGGCGGGGGTGAGGCTGTCGATGGCGATGCCCATGGACTCCAGCTTGAGCCGGGCGATCTCCCGGTCGATGTCCCGGGGTACGTCGTAGACCTTGGGGGTGAGGTCGGCCACGTGCTGCACGACCCACTCGGCGCACAGGGCCTGGTTGGCGAAGGACATGTCCATCACCGCCGCCGGGTGGCCCTCGGCCGCCCCCAGGTTGACCAGGCGCCCCTCGGCCACGATGTAGAGCCGGCGGCCGTCCTCCAGGGTGAACTCCTCCAGGTTGGGCCGCGGCCTGCCGCCGGCCGGTGGCCGCCGACTCCAGCGCCTGGAGGTCGATCTCGATGTCGAAGTGTCCGGAGTTGGCCAGGATGGCGCCGTCCTTCATGGCCGCGAAATGCTCGCCCCGCAGGACATCGCGGTCGCCGGTGACGGTGACGAAGATGTCGCCGACCCGGGCCGCCTCGGCCATGGTCAGCACCCGGAAGCCGTCCATGGCCGCCTCGAGGGCCCGCAGGGGGTCGACCTCGGTCACCACCACCTGGGCGCCCATGCCCCGGGCCCGGCTGGCCAAGCCCTTCCCGCAGTAGCCGTAGCCGGCCACCACGAACACCCGGCCGGCCAGCAGCACGTTGGTGGCCCGAACGATCCCGTCGATGGTCGACTGCCCGGTGCCGTAGCGGTTGTCGAAGAGATGCTTGGTGTCGGCGTCGTTCACGGCCACGATGGGGAAGCGCAGGGCCCCGGCCGCTTCCATGGCCCGCAGCCGGATGACCCCGGTGGTCGTCTCCTCCGTGCCCGCCACCACCTCGCCGCACTGGCCGGGTCGCTCCTGGTGGAGGGTCGAGACCAGGTCGCAGCCGTCGTCCATGGTCATGGTGGGATGGCTGTCGAGGGCGGCGTTCAGATGGGCGTAGTAGGTGTCACGGTCCTCGCCCCGGACGGCGAAGACGGGGATGCCCTCGTCCACCACCAGCGTGGCGGCCACGTCGTCCTGGGTGGACAGGGGGTTGGAGGCGCACGCCACCACCTCGGCCCCGCCCGCCTTGAGCGTCTTGAGGAGCACGGCCGTCTCCGTGGTGACGTGGAGGCAGGCGGCCAGTCGCTGGCCCCGCAACGGGGTCTCCTTGGCGAAGCGGCTGCGGATGCCGGCCAGAACCGGCATCTGGGCGTCGGCCCAGGCCATCCGCTGGCGGCCGAGTTCGGCGAGACCGGGGTCGGCGATGTGGTGGTTGTCAGTCACGGGCTTCCTTTGCCAGTTCGTCTTTCAGGGCGGAGATCGCCTCGATGGGGCCGGGGTCCACGCCGGCGTCGAGGGCCAGGTAGACGCTCACCCAGTCGCCAACGTACATGAGGTCGATGAGCTGGGCGAGACGGCCCTCCCCCGCGGCCCGGACCTCGAGCACGGAGGCGAGCGTCTCCTCCACGATGGCCCGGGTGGCCTCCACCCGCCGGCCCAGCTGGGGGTGCTCGAAGTCGTGGCGCAGCTCCACCAGGGTGACCACCTGACGGGTGACGTCGCCGTGCTGGCCGAAGCTGCAGATCTCGTTGTGGTCCAGCTCAGGGAAGGCGTTCCAGAAGGCGGGAGCCTTGGCGTTCTCGTTGACGTCCGCCTTCCAGCGGTAGGCGGCGACCGCCCCCAGCGCCCCGGTGCCCCACACCAGGGGGAAGGTGCGCCCGATGCGACGGGCCAGCTCCCGGGCCGGGTTGGCCGCCCCAACGACGCGGGGATGGCAGGCGTCGCGCCGGATGGCGGCCTGGGCCCGGGCCGCTTCGATCCAGCCGGTGGCACCGGGGAGGAGCCCGAGCCGCTCGCACACCACGAACAGGGGGGTGGCCAGATGGCCGAGGGCGGCCCGGGGCATGAACCCGGGCGGACACCCGATCACCGGCGCGCCGGCGCCGGCGGCCAGGCGGGCCAGCTCGCCCCCGGAGCACACCGCCACCAGGCGGGCCCCGGCCGCCACTGCCCCCGAGGCCGCCTCCAGGGTCTCCTCGGTCCCGCCGGAGTAGGACACGGCGAAGACCAGGGAGCCCGGGCCCACGAACCGGGGTATCCGGTACTGCTTGAGGACGGTGACGGGAACGGGGAGGTCATGGGAAGCGGCCGTGGCCAGGACGTCGCCCGAGATGCCCGACCCTCCCATCCCGCACACCACCACGTTCTCCACTGGCGGGCCGGAAACGGCGGCCAGGTCGACGGCCGCGGCAACCTCGGCCGCCTCGGTGAACTGCTCGGGCAGGGTGGCAACCGCGTCGGCGAAACCGAGAGTGTCGACGGCGTTCACGGTTGGAACGTCGGGTTGATCCCCTCGGTCCGGGCCTGCTCGACCAGGGCGTCGACCTCGGCCTGGGGGAGCACCGTGGCCTCGTCGATGAGCATGACCGGGATGTCGTCGCGCACGTCGTAGCGGCGCCGGCAGGCGGGGCAGAGCAGCAGCCCGCCGCCCTCTCCCGAGACACCCGCCGCGCCGGGTCCGAAGTAGTACAGCGGACCCTTGTCGTCGGGGCAGGCCAGGATCTCGAGCAGGCGAGGATCGAGGGCCATGATCGCCTTCCTTTACTGGATCAGGACCAGGCCTCTACTGGATCAAGGCCAGGACGTCGGCGGTGCGGGCGGCCGTGGTCTCGGGGTCGGGGGACTCGAGGTTGAGCCGCAGGAGCGGCTCGGTGTTGGACGGGCGCAGGTTGAACCAGAAGCTCCCGCAGTCGACCGACAGGCCGTCGAGGCGCTCCTGGTCGCAGTCGACGAAGGCGGCTGCGACCGCCTCGGTGGCGGCCGCCTGGTCCGCCACGCGGGTGTTGATCTCCCCCGAGGCCGCATAGCGCTCGAACGGCTTGCGCAGCTCCGACAGCGGCACTCCCGCCTCGCAGAGCTGCTGGAGGACGACCACGGCGGCGATGAGGCCGGAATCCGCCCGCCAGTTGTCCCGGAAGTAGTAGTGGCCCGAGTGCTCCCCGCCGAAGATGGCACCGGTCTCGGCCATGACCTGCTTGATGAACGAGTGCCCCACCCGGGTGCGGACCGGCGTGCCGCCCATCTCGGTGATGACCTCGGGGACGACCTTGGAGCAGATGAGGTTGTGGACCACGGTCTCGCCCGGGTTCCGGGCCAGGATCCCCTTGGCCACGATGGCGGTGGTGATCGATCCGGAGAGGGGCTCGGCCCGGTCGTCGACCAGGAACACCCGGTCGGCGTCCCCGTCGAAGGCGAGGCCGATGTCGGCACCCTGCTCGAGGATCACCCGCTGCAGGTCGCGCAGGTTCTCCGGCTGGATGGGATCGGCGGGATGGTTGGGGAAGTTGCCATCCAGTTCCGGGAACAGGATGGTGAGCTCGAAGGGCAGCCCTTCGAACACCCGGGGCACGACCAGGCCGCCCATCCCGTTGGCCGTGTCGGCCACCACCTTCAGGGGCGCCAATGCGGTGAGGTCGGTGAACCCCCGGACGTGCTCGGCGTATTCGCTCACCAGATCGCGCCGGGTGACCGTGCCCGGGCGTTCCGCCTGCTGGAGGCGGCCGGCGGCCACCGCCGCCTTGATCTCGCCCAGGCCGGTGTCCTGCCCGACAGGCGCCGCCTCCGCCCGGCACAGCTTGATCCCGTTGTACTGCGCCGGGTTGTGGCTGGCGGTGAACATGGCCCCGGGGGCGTCGAGGCGGCCGGAGGCGAAGTAGATGAGATCGGTGGAGGCCAGACCGGCATCGACCACATCGGCGCCGGCCATGGTGGCACCCTCGATGAAGGCCGCCGACAGCGGCCCCGAGGACGTGCGCATGTCACGGGCCACGACGATGAGCGGCGCCCCGGTAAAGGCGACGAACGCGTTGCCGATGCGCCGGGCGGTGTCCTCGTCGATCTCGTCCGGGTACAGGCCCCGCACGTCGTAGGCCTTGAAGATGGCGTCGAGAGCGGGCATCGGCGGGGATGCTAGACGGAGGCACAGTCGGCCCGGAACTCACACCAGGGCTGGGGTGGACTCCTCTTCGGGCTGTGTCTCCGGGTCGTTGTCGGGCTCTTTGGCCGGCAGGGGGGCGGGGCGCCACCGGCCCAGCAGCACGAGGCCGCCCAGACCCAGGGCGGACAGTCCGATGCCGGCCAGGTCCACAGGCGTGCGCCCGTAGCGCAGGGTGACCTCTCTGCCCGTGGGGATCACCACCATCAGGTTGGGTGACGCCCGCCAGGGGCCCTTGGCGCCATCGGCCTCCCAGTTGGGGAAGTAGGAGGTCTTGACCAGGACGGGCACCCCGGGCTCGGAGACCGAGAACCGGACCCAGTCGTCGCCACTCTCGATGTCGCTCACCGTGATCTCAGGCAGCGGGCGCTTGGGCACGGCCAGGTCCTTGTCGGGTGTGGCCCTGACCCAGGAGTCAGGTCCGCCGTCGGTGAGATGACGGTCGAGCGCCTCGGGATCGTCGAACCAGGCGGTGGAGGGCAGGAGCCAGTGCTTCTTCGCCGCTCCCGTCACGACCACCGGCTCGTGGGTGAGGGGCTCCACCAGCGGAGAGTCCAGCACCTCGTAGATCGACCACCGGCAGGGGGGCCGGGTATCGGTGCAGGGAACCCCCTCCTGGCCGGTCTCCGTCACCTTGCGCAGCCCGGGATGGGCATCGGCTTTGGCCTTGGCCTCGTCGGACTGGGCCAGGTAGTAGCGGACCCCGAACATCCGGAGGTGGCGCACGCCGAGGTCGAAGTCCTCCAGGTTGTTGTACTGGAGGTCGCGCACCGGGTTGGAGGGCTGCTTGGCCAGTTCGGCCACCATCAGGAAGTGGTAGGGCGTGGTCGCCGCCGACTCGAAGTAGAGGCCCTCCATGGAACCGATGCGCCCGTCGCTGAAATGGGGCAGGAGCTCGAGGGCCAGCGTGGTGCCGTACTTGTCGATCCCCGAGGAGGGCTCCCACAGGGCCCGGCCGGGGGGCAGGCCCTTCATGGTCTCGATCACCTCCCGGAACTCCGGGTAGGCGGGCTTGGCCTCGTAGCCGGAGTAGTTCCACTTGATCCACGACGGGAGGAACTTCCTGGTCTCGTGGGTGTAGGCGACCGCGGTCACCAGGGCGGCTACGACCACCAGCACGGGCAGGGCCAGGACCGGGATCTGGCGGCGGCGCTCGAGCTCCGGCCGCGGTTCCGGCGGGGCCAGGAGGTCCGGCCATTCATCGGGGTCCGACGGTGGCGGCCAGACATCGGGGTCCGACGGTTCCGCGTCGGCCTGGGGGCCCGTCGTGGCCGGCGTCGGATCGTCCCAGTCGTCGATCGGAACCGGTTCGGGCCCGGCCGTGATCTCGGCGCCGGCCTCGATGGCCGCCAGCTCGCCTTCGGGCACGGGGACGGGTGGTGGTCGCCGGGAACCACCCGTCACTCTGGCCAGGGCCTGGCCCAGGCCGGCGGCCAACTCGGCGACGCCACCGGCGGCGAGGAAGAGCACGCTCAGGTAGTAGAAGGGCAGGAGCCGGGCGTTCCACAGCCGGCTCTCGGGAATGAGCACGAACGCCACCCCGAAGATGGCGGCCTGGAGGAAGAGCCCGAGCATGGCCTTGCGCCACAAGGCGATGCCGGTCACGACCCCGACCACGGCCAGCACAAAGGCCCATCTCAGATCCGGGGGCAGGAGGTTGCTGTTGGGGCCCATGGGCGGCTCTTTGGTCCAGCCCATGTCGGTGGTGTACCCGAGCCGGGCCACCAGCGGCAGGCTCCACACGGCGGTGACGAGCGTCCCCACGCCGCCGATGGCCAGGGTCAGCCACAGGTTCTTCACCGGCCGGCGCAGCAGCCAGATCAAGATCGCGGCCGTGGCCGCGAAGACGGTGACGATGATGTGGCTCATGGCCGTGGCCGCCAGCAGGGCGGCGGGCAGCGCCAGGCTGCGCCGCTCGTCGAGGGCCCGGGCCAGGGCGCCGAGGAAGCACAGGGCGAGGCAGATGGCGATGGTGAAGGAGAACTCCCCGGCCAGGTTGCTGGCCAGATTCCCGCCGTAGATCTGGTAGCCGGTGAAGAACACGAAGGGCAGGGTGGCCACCGCGAAGAGCGGGGGGCCGGGCCAGCGGGCGCCGATGCCCCGGGCGAAGGCGTAGGCCGCGGCGGGAAGCGCGACGGGGCCGATGGCCGTCACCAGCTTGAAGGCCACGTTGTAGGGCAGGAAGAGGTCGAGGACGACCACCAGCAACGAGGGCAGCGGGAAGTAGAAGTGCCCGGCGGGAAACCCGGCGTACCAGTCGGGAGCCCAGCCCGTCAGACGCCATTTGGGCAGGATGTGGTCGCGGAGATAGGCCGGCCACCACACGTGCGCCCCGGTGTCACCCCCGTTGGCCGTGGTGCTGTCGAAGATCAGGTCGGGCTGGAGGGTGAACCAGACATAGAGGGCACACGCCGCGGTCGCCGCGAGACCAACCCAGCGCTGGACGGGGGTCAGGCGCACCCCCACAGCATGCCAGCCCGGACACCCCGGACGGGACCGCCCGGGGAGGACAAATCCGACGAAACCTCGCCGGAGTGACTAGTTCTTTCCAGCCCCGGTTCAGACCGGGTGTCGCGCCGGGCGCCTCGGCCGCCGCGTGCCACCCATCAGCCCGAAACCGCCCAGGCTGAGGATGATGCCGGCGGCCAGCATCGGCCCCCGGCGGGTCTCAGCTCCGGTCCGGGGCAGGGTGTCCCCCAGGACCTCGGGGACGGGAGGTCCGGCCAGGACGACCGGTCCCGCCTCCGGCGCGGGGGTCACCGTCTCGACCGGGGCCGTCATCTGCTCCCCGAGCACGTCGGTGGCAGCCGGCGTCGGGGACACGGGCGCCGCCGGCACCCGGGAGTCCGGAGGAGGAGTCTCCACCGGAGCAGAGGACGTGGTGCCCGCGGGCTGCTCGACCGTGAAGCACACCTGGTTGGAGAGGCTGTGGTCGAACCCTCCACCCGAGGTGTCGCCCGACAGGAACCCCTGGTCACAGATCTCGTCGCCGGCCACGACGTCGACCGGGATGATGTAGGTGGGCTCGAATTTCCCGTCGTTGTCAGTGGGTCGCTCTTCCACGGTGAGAGCGAGGGTGAAGACGTCGTTGACGGTCACGCAGTCGATGGCCTTGTGGAGCGACTCCCCCGACCAGTCGGCCGGGTCCCAGGTGACGCTGACCGCGATCTCGTCGCCCGGCTCCACCGTCGCGCCGGCCGCGGGTTCGGTCGCCTTGTCGAGGCCCCCGCTGGGCGGCTGACCCAGGACGCGCTCGCACGTCCTCGTGATGTAGGCGTCGCGGGACTCCGATGCGCCCTGGGCGTCCGGGTCGTCCTGACCGGCCGCCTCAGCCTGGGTGCGCGGCTCGGGGCTGTCGTCGTGGGCGGGTGGGGACAATGCCGCTCCGGGCACGTCCATGGCTCCGTCCAGAACCCTGGACACCGGTGGAGTTCCCGGGACCTCGAGCTGGTTTTGATCTGACCATGCCGCCCCCGACACCATGAGCACCGCCCCAACCACCAGACTGGCCGCGCCACCGGCCCGCAGAATCCTCGCCCCCATTGGAGGCCCCCCTTCCGCTCGATGGCCGATCCCCGAACGGCCACAAACGGAGCATTTCCCTTAATTAGGCATGTCCTAACATTTTCTTCCTGGGTGACCTGCCCAGAAATGCGGCGATGGCCTGCGGTCCGGCCGCCGGTACGCTCACATGAGTGAGCCTTGACCGCCCCCTGATCGATTCCGTACGGGCCCTGGACGAGCCCGAGCTGCGGCGGCTCGTGATCCTGGCCCAGGACCTGCTGGCCCGACGGGGAGGCGGACGGGTCCCTTCAGGGAGCAAGGTGACCTTCCGCCTGGAGGACGTCCGGTGTGGCAAAGCCAGCTGCACCCGTTGCCCGCACGGTCCCTACTGGTACGCCTACTGGCGGGAGGACGGCAAGCTCCGGAAGCGGTATCTCGGGACAGCCAAGGACACATGAGCACCGAGCTGACCCGGCGGGCGATCGGTTGGGGGATCCCGGACGCTCTCTTCGTGTGGGCGGGGGCCGGCTTCATCGGGCTGTTCGCCGCCTTCCCCGTGGCCACCGCCGACGACATCGACCCGCTGTACACCTTCGGCGTCCTGCTGCCCGTCCAGCAGTTCGCCGTCCTCGGGGCCCTGGTGCTGGTGAGCAAGGCCAAAGGGCGGAGGTCGCTCCGGAGCGATTTCGGACTGGCGGTCCACGCCGCCGACGCCCGCCTCCTGTGGCTCGGCCCGGCCCTGCAGGGCGCCTTCTGGCTGGCCCTGCTGCCGCTGGTATGGCTGGGCGGCGACACCGGGAACCAGCAGCTGGTGGAGGAACTGGAGCGGACCCGGGAATTCCTGCCCGTGGTTCTCTTCGCCCTCGGCGCCGTCGTCATGGCCCCCATCGTCGAGGAGACCCTCTACCGGGGCCTCCTGTTCCGGGCCCTGCTGCGGCGGGTGAGCCCGGGGACGGCGGTGTTCGTCTCGGCCCTCATCTTCGCCGCCGTCCATTTCCTCGGCGATCCCAACGCGTTCCGCTCCCTCCCGGCACTGGCCGCCCTGGGGGTGTTCCTGGCGCTCCGGGCCCTGCGCACGGGCAGCCTCTCGTCGTCCATCCTCATCCATGCCGGGTTCAACCTGACCACCACCGTGCTGGTCCTCATCGCCCCGGACAATTTGTCTTAGGTAACGTCCTGTTACCTAAGAAACCTGTCCTCGGAGCCGGCCCGGCGCGCTGCCGCCAGGGGGTGGGACCCAGGTCGGTCGAGCGGCTGGCCGGTGTCGTGAACCCAGCCGAAAAAAGTACAGCGACCAGGACTTTTGCCTGCCCGCCGAAAAAAAGGAGACACAAAAACGTCTTCCGCAGTGACCCTGAACCTTGCGGCTCCGGCCCCTGCGGAAGACAAATAGCAAGCTATCACGGGTTCGCGACCTCCGTCAAGGCGGGCCCCAAAAATCTTGGCCGGCCCGCCCCCACCGACCACCTGTCGTCCAGCGGCGCCCTACCATTGGGGGCAGTGAGCCGCCTTCCTGCCCCTGAGCGCTGCTTATGAGCCCCCGTCCCGGTGATCTGCGGAACCGTCCGGGAGGAGGAGCCCCCGGTTCCGGAGGGCCCCCGGAGGGCGGATTCCCCCGGTGGGTGCCCTGGATCGTGGTCGGCCTCATCCTGGCCGCCCTGCTCATCTCCAACCTGGGGGGCAGCGGCCCCCAGCGCGACGTCCTCGACTATTCGGAGTTCATCGAGGCGGTGAAGGCCGACCGCGTCGAGCAGGTCAAGATCGACCAGCTGAGCGGGCACATCGAGGGTGCCTTCAAGAACGACGACGAGTTCGTGACCCAGGGCCCCCAGAACCAGGTGCCCGACGAGGACATCCAGCTGCTCACCGCGCACGGTGTGAAGCGCGACTACAAGCCGCGGCAGTCGGACTTCGTCGGCTCCCTGCTGCTCTGGCTGTTGCCCATCGGGCTGCTGGTGGGCTTCTGGTGGTGGATGGGCCGCCGGGCCCAGGGCCAGATGGCCGGGATCATGAACATCGGCCGCTCCAAAGCCAAGGTGTACACCACCGAGAAACCGAAGACGACCTTCGCCGACGTGGCCGGCTACGGCGGGGTGAAGGAGGAGATCACCGAGGTCGTCGAGTTCCTGCGCAACGCCTCCAAGTTCAAGGACATCGGCGCCCGCATCCCCAAGGGCGTCCTCCTGGTGGGTCCTCCCGGTACGGGCAAGACGCTCATCGCCCGGGCCGTGGCGGGCGAGGCGGGTGTGCCCTTCATCTCGGTCACCGGGTCCGACTTCATGGAGATGTTCGTGGGCGTGGGCGCCGCCCGGGTCCGCGACCTGTTCCAGACGGCCCGGAAGCAGGCGCCGGCGATCATCTTCGTCGACGAGATCGACTCCATCGGCCGCAAGCGCGGCGCCGGCCTCGGCGGCGGCCACGACGAGCGGGAGCAGACCCTCAACCAGATGCTCTCGGAGATGGACGGGTTCGAGACCACCGAGGGCGTCGTGATGATGGCCGCCACGAACCGGCCCGACATCCTCGACTCCGCCCTGCTGCGCCCCGGTCGTTTCGACCGTCAGGTCGTGGTGCCCCTCCCCACCCAGGAGGAGCGCCTCGCCATTCTCAAGGTCCACTGCCGGGACAAGAAGGTGGGCGACGACGTCGACCTCGAGATCGTGGCCCGCGGCACACCCGGCATGAGCGGCGCCGACCTGGCCAACCTGGTCAACGAGGCGGCGTTGTTCGCCGTGCGCCGGGGCGCCGACCGGATCGGGGCCCAGGACTTCGACGGAGCCCGGGACCGCGTCATCATGGGCCAGCGTCGGGAGTCGATGGCCCTCTCCGAGGAGGAGAAGGAGGTCATCGCCTACCACGAGGGCGGTCACGCGGTGCTGGCCTACGTGCTCGAGCACGCCGACCCCGTCCACAAGGTGACGATCCTCCCCACCGGGATGGCGCTGGGCGTCACCCAGCAGCTGCCGGTGGAGGAGAAGCACATCTACCGCCAGGAGTACATCGAGGACTCGCTGGTGGTACGCCTGGGCGGGCGGCTGGCCGAGGAGGCCGTGTACAAGCAGCTCTCCACCGGAGCCAACAACGATCTGGTCGGCTGCACCGAGCTGGCCCGCAAGATGGTCCGGGAGTGGGGCATGTCCGACCGGATCGGGCCCATGGCCTGGGGATCGCAGGGCGCCGTGTTCCTGGGCGATGACCTGATGCACACCCGCGACTACTCGGACGACACCGCCCGGGTGATCGACGAGGAGGTCGAGCGGATCCTCCGGGAGCAGGAGGAGCGCGGCCGCCGGACACTCCGCCAGCACCGGGCCGGCCTCGATGCCGTGGCCGCCGCCCTCCTCGAGCACGAGACCCTCGACGGCGCCGAAGTCGGCCGCCTGGTGGACGAGGCCGTCGGACGCCGCGCCGGCGGTCCGAGGCGGGGCCCGCGGAAGCCCCCGGCGACGCCTCCGGCTCCGCCCACCGGCACGGCCGCTCCGCCCAGCGACAACGCGCCTGCCAAGCCCACGGGCAACGGCGACGCCCGCCGCCGCGCCGCCGAACCCAGCTGACCCTGCCGCCCGCTTTCCAAAGGCGCATTGAAGGGTGGGGGTGGCTGGACCGCGCGGCATGTCCGGACCTTTTTTTGGTGACAGATACAACCGACAGGTGGCGAAATCCGTCACCAAAAAGATTCTGAGGCCGGCGACGGGTGAACTGCCCCGGCGCCCAACAAACCCCACACCCCCGTCATTGCCGCCTTTGCCTGCCACCCCCCGCCTCAGCCGCCGTCGGGCGGGAGCAGGGCGGCTTCGAGGTCGGAGCTGGGCACGGTGCCGACGAAGCCGGCGGTGACGACGCCTTCGGCATCCGCCACCACCACCATGGGGACGCCCTCGATGGCGT
Organism: uncultured Actinomycetes bacterium; assembly: GCA_963789165.1. GTDB lineage: Bacteria > Actinomycetota > Acidimicrobiia > IMCC26256 > BP-133 > CAWBJP01. The sequence continues at coordinate 71,405 of CAWBJP010000008.1, read as the reverse complement.
AGCGGCGGTGAAGGTCGCTCCGCTGGCTGAACTCGACCTCGCAGGTGGCCACGGCCTCCGACTCGAGGGCGGCCACCTTGGCCGCCATCGGCCCGCAACCGTCACAGGTGGCCGACGAGAAGAGCACCATGAGGACGGGGGCCTCGGGGCGGGGGAAGTCGTCCCGGTCGAGCTGGGCGGGGACGGGGTAGGTGCCCCGGGCCGGGGGGTCCGGGCGCCGGCGCCGTTCCAGCCCGCGGGCGACCACCACGGCCACCAGGACGAGGACGAGGGCGATCACCAGGCGCGATGCCATGTGCGGCAAGGGTAGTGGTGCGTCCGGCCCGGGGCGGAGGCGACGCCGGGGCCTACCGCGAGTGCTAGCTGGAGTTATACGTTGGTGTTACAATGGACAGCAGTCGAAACCACAGGAAGGAACTCCCGATGATCCCCAAGGTTGTGACTGACGCCGGTTACACCGCCGTCGGCCTCGGCGTGCTCGCCGTCCAGCAGGTCCAGACCCGCCGCCGGGAGACCCGGTCCCGGGTCAGCAGCCAGATCCAGGCCAGCCGCCAGGGCCTTGAGTCCGCCGTCGGACAGGTGAAGGCGCGGATCGAACCGCTCCAGGCCAAACTCGAGCCGCTGCAGGCCAAGCTGGAGCCGTTGCAGGCCAAGCTGGAGCCGGTCAAGGCCAAACTGGAGGCACCGGTCTCCGCCGCTCTCGGCCGCCTCCCCCACCTCCCCGCGCCCCTCGGTGGGCTCCTGGCCTCCGGTCGTGACCGGATCCAGGCCGTCCTGCGGCCCGAGGCGGACGAGCCGCCGGCCCGCCACCGCGACCAGGGCCCGGCCGACGCCGCCCCGTCGACGGGCGAGGAGCCGGAAGCCTCTTAGCGGTCGCGCCGGGGGAACACGCCGCCGAAGCGGCGGTCCGGAATGGGCGTCTCCTCCGGCGGGAGGAACATCTCTTCGGGCGTGTCGTCGTGCTGCGACAGGTCCAGGGCGGGGTGGGTGCCGGAGGACTCCCCGTTGGCTGCGCTCCGGGCCAGACGGCGCAGCTCGATCAAGGCGTTCTCCAGCTCCGGCCCGGCCGTCGCCGCCGCCTCGATCACCGGGCGCACGGAGTCGAAGTGGGCCGCCACCACCTGCGACTCGGCGATGATCCGCTCGAGGATGCCGACCTCGGCGGCGGCCGACGCCGTGGCCAGCTTCTCCAGGTGAGATGCCGTGTGCTCCTCCATCCGCCGCAGGGTCCCCTCCAGCCGGGTGAGCCGGTAGCCCATGGCCTGATCGAGGGCGTCCACCTTCGTGTCGGGCGCCTGCACGGCTTCCAGTGCGGTCCGGAATTCGGCGAGGCGGGCATCGACAGCCCGGGCCAGCTCCTCCAGGCGGTGCTCCAGGTCGCCGGAGCGGGCGATCTCCTCCATGCGGCCGGAGCGCTCGTCCATCGACTGGGTGAGCTCCTCGAGGCGACGCTCGACGTCGTTGGTGCGCACGAACTCCTCGAGCCGGCCCGAGCGCTCGTCGATGGCGAGCTCGAGCTGCTTCAGGCGCCGGCCGATGTCCTCGCCGCGGACCGTCTCCTCCAGATGCCCGAAGCGCTCCCCGAGCGCACCTTCGAGCGCCTCCAGGCGCACGGCCAGGTCGGAGGGGCCGGGGCCGCCGGCATTCCCCTCGTCCAGGTGGCGCAGACCGGCCGCCAGCTGCTCCTCGAGGGCTTCCAGGCGGACGGTGAGCGCCGACTCCATACCGGCCAGGTTCCCGCTGGCGTCCCGCTCCCGGAAGAGCTCCTCCAGCCGGGCCACACGATCGGCCAGCTCCCGTTCGAGCGTCTCCAGGCGGGCCCGGTGGTCGTCGTCCCGGACCGACTCCTCCAAGTGACCGAGACGCTCGGCGATGGACAGCTCCAGGGATGCCAGGCGCCGGCCGGCATCGTCGCCCCGGAGGGCGTCCTCGACCCGGTCCAGCCGGTCGACGAGCGTCTCCAGGCCACCGGACCCGGTGCCGGCGGCCACGGCCGCCTCCAGACTCTTGAAGCGGCCGGCGATCTCCTCTTCGAGCACCTCGAGGCGCATCTCGACCTCGCCGCTGCGCAGCAGGCGCGACATGTCCGAGAAGCGCGTCGACATCAGGGCTTCGAGGCGCTCGACCTTCCGCTCCAGTTCGGTGAAGGTCTCCCGTTGGGCTCGCTGCTCGGCGAGTTGGGCGACCACCGCACGGCTGAACAGTTCATCGACACGAGGCGCACCGTCAGACATGGTCGGCCAGTGTAAGCCTGTCGGAGCAGCAGCCGCCAAGGCGGCTTCCGCCGGTGGGCGCATTCGGCGACATCGGTTTACGCTGCGTGGTTATGACCTTGCTCCGCAGGTCCTGATGATCGTCGCCCTGGCGGGAGGCGTGGGCGCCGCCCGGTTCCTCCGGGGGCTGATGCGGGTCGTCTCCCCGGAAGAGATCGTGGTGGTGGGCAACACCGGCGACGACGAGATCTTCTTTGGTCTGCACGTCTCGCCCGACCTCGACACCGTCACCTACACGCTGGCAGGGACGGTCGGCGCCGCGGGCTGGGGCGTGGCGGGCGACACGTTCCGCGCCCTGGACGCCCTGAGCCGTTACCGCGAACCGACCTGGTTCCGGCTGGGGGACATCGACCTGGCCACCCACCTGCACCGCACCTCCCGCCTCCGGGGCGGAGCCACCCTGTCCGAGGTCACTGCCGACATCGCCCTCGCCTTCGGCCTCAAGTCCCGCCTCGTGCCCATGAGCGACGACCGGGTCGCCACCCACATCGACCTCGCCGCCGATGGAGATGGGGATGGGCCGGTGAGCCTGCCCATGCAGGAGTGGTTCGTACGGGAACGGGCTGAGCCCCCCGTCCGGGCCGTGCGCTTCGAGGGGGCTGCGTCCGCCCGACCCGCCCCCGGGGTCCTGGAAGCGATCGCCGACGCCGACACCGTGTTGCTCTGTCCCTCCAACCCGGTGATCTCCATCGGACCGATCCTGGCCATCCCCGGCGTGCGGGAGGCGGTGGCCGCCCGCCGGGAGCGGGTGGTCGGGGTGAGCCCCATCATCCACGGCGCCCCGGTCCGGGGCCCGGCCGACCGGCTGATGGCCGCCGTGGGCCTCGAGGTCTCGTGCGCCGGCGTGGCCTCCGCCTATGCCGACATCTGCGGCACCCTGCTGGTCGACACCTCCGACGCGGCCCGGATGCGCGACGTGGAGGCACACGGCGTCCGGGCCGTGATCGCCCCCCTCCTCATGCGCGACGCGGAAGGGGCCGAGCGGCTGGCCCGCAACGCCCTCGAGAGCCTGTGATCCTGGGACCGAAGTGATCCAGGTCATTCCCGTGCCGGGCCTGCCCGAGATCACGCCCGGCACGGTGCTGGCGCCCCTCCTGGTCGCCGCCGCCCGGGAGGCGCAGAGCCCGCTCGCCGATGGCGATTGTCTGGTCGTCACCCAGAAGGTGGTGTCCAAGGCCGAGGGCCGCCTGGTGCAGCTCGATCCGGCCGACCCCGAGGCCCGCCGCCGGCTGATCGAGGCCGAGTCGGTCCGGATCCTCCGGCGCCGGGGCGACCTGATCATCTCCGAGACGGTGCACGGCTGGGTGTGCGCCAACGCCGGCGTGGATCTGTCCAACGTCGATGAGGGCTGGGCCGCCCTGTTGCCAGTCGACGCCGACCGCTCCGCCCGGAGGATCCGTGACGGCGTTCGGGCCGAGGCCGGGGTGGAGGTGGCGGTGGTCATCTCCGACACCTTCGGGCGCCCATGGCGCAACGGCCTGGTCGACGTGGCCATCGGGGTCGCCGGTCTGGCCGCCGTCATCGACCTCCGGGGCACCACCGACGAACGGGGCCGCCCCCTGCAGGTGACCGAGGTGGCCGTGGCCGACGAGGTCGCCTCGGCCGCCGAGCTGGTGATGGGAAAAGCCAGCGGGGTGCCCGCCGCCATCGTGCGGGGCCTCGACTCCGGCTGGCTCCGGGACGGCTCCTCGGCCGAGCTCCGCCGCCCCCCGGCCGACGACCTCTTCCGCTAACCAGCGCAAGCGGGGACGGCCAGGCATGGGGTAGGGGCCCCATGCTCTGGAGGAGCTTGGGGATGGGGCCCCAAGCGGGGCGGCGAAGCCGCAGAAATATCGCGCGCCGACGGGGGAGGGTCTGCTGTGCCCTCCCCCGCCGGGGGATCCGCCGTGTCGGTGACGCGGAGCTTTAGAGCACTCCTCCAAGGCCGCCGCCGCCGAGGAGTCCGCCGCCCAGGATGTTCGAGACGTTGAGCAGCCCGCCGTTGTCGCCGAGCAACCCACCCAGGAGGCCGTCGTTGTCGTGGTCGCCGTCGTTCTCGTGCACGTCATCGCTGGTGTCGTTGCCGTTGGTGGTGGAGACGATCTTCAGGTTGTCGCCCACCCCTGCGCCCCGGAGCTTGCACACCGACTGGGCCACGGTCACGCTGCCCGTGCCGAGGATGCCGTCCAGCTCGAGACGCAGGGCGTTGACGGTGACGACCACCCGGCCGCTGCGGGAGCTGGAGCGCTTCTCGATGATCTGCTCGTTGAGGATCAGGCTCCCCACGGCCGGGATCGAAACCCGGCTGTTGGGCCGGGCCTGGAGTCCGACCATGTCGACGGCGATGCCGAGCACCGAGCCGTCGGCGAACACGACGTCGGAGGCCACTTCGACGGTGTCCTTGGTCACGTGGCACTCGCTCTTCAACACCTTGATGAGCAGCTCACCCAACAGCTTGAGCTTGAGCGTCGCCACCCGGGCCGAGGCCTTGGACGACAGGTCGTCCAGCTCCGTCTCCGCCCCCGTGGCCAGCACCAGGGCTTCGAGCAGCTCGGGGAGCTCCGCCTTGACGACGTTGGCGTACCTCGGTCCGGCATCCCCCGACAAGCGCACCCGGGCCAGCGGCCCGAGGTCCAACGGGAGCGCGCCGAGGACGTCCACGTCCACGTCGAGCGCGAAAGCCGCCGCCCGCGCCGTACCGCCGCCGCGGCCGGCGCCCGCCGGCGCCACCGCCGATGTCATGAGCCCCAGTACGGCAACCGATACCACCGTGATGGAGCGCAACCTCCCGTGCTTGAGTTTGCTCACCTTCGACCTCCGATCGATGCCGTCGGGGACACCCCGCCCCGGGCCCGGGTCCACCACGATCCGTGTTCACGGGTGGCCTGCTTCTCGTAACGTGCCAGAACGGACAACCGGTGCAAATGGCTCATCGGTACCGCGGAAGTACCCGGCCCGGTACCGGTACTTCCGTCTTCTGAAGTCGTCTGTGCACACTCAAGTGGCACATGTGACACCATCCCGGCTAGGCTGTCCACCAAGCGGAGAGCCCTCCGGGGCGAATGTCGGCAAGCGCTTCCGTCACCCGCTCCGGTGACCGAGCGTGAACTTCGAAGGGGTGAGCCGCATGATCCGCTGTGTGCTGGGAGACCGGTCGGCCTTCTTCACGGAGGGCCTGACCACGGTGCTGCGCCGGGGGGGTGAGGCGGCCATCGTGGGCTCGACGGCCGAGCCCCGCGAGCTGCCCGGGCTGGTGGCTCGATTGAACCCCGAAGTGGCCATCGTGAGCTTCGAACCGCCCGCCGCGGCCCTGGCCGCCACCCGGGCGCTACAGCCCGGAGCCGGGGGCTCCCCCGGCATCGACGTGCCCGTCCTGCTGCTCACCTGGTCGCGCCGGGAGGACGATCTCCTCGACGCCCTGCGGGCGGGGGCCACCGGCTTCGTCCACAAGGAGGTGGAGCCGGAGGACCTGAGCCGGGCCGTGGTCGAGGTGGCCGCGGGCCGGACGGCCTTCCCGCTCGGCTGGGAGCGGCTCCTCGTCTCCCGGCTCGACGGGCGCCGGCCCACCGGGCAGCGCCGGGGCGATCCGGTCACCCTCACCAGCCGGGAGCGCGACATCGTCCAGCTCATCGTCGACGGTCACTCCAACAAGGCCCTCGCCGCCACCCTCGGGATCGCCCACCAGACGGCCAAGAACCACGTGCGCCACGTCATGGCCAAGCTCCGGGTCACGTCGCGGGTGCAGCTGTGCGCCTGGGCCCTGGAACGGGGCTACGCCCCCAGCGCCACCGCCGCCACCGCCTGAGTCGCGGCGGGGACCGCCTCTACACCCGAGCCCGACGGTCAGCTGGCGGCCAGGCGCGCACCGGCCAGGCGGGCGCCAGCCGGCACCGAGGCTCCGGGGCCGATGATGCTGACGTCTTCCACCACTGCACCGGCGCCGACCACCGCCTGGCCGCCGACCACGGAGTCGACCACCACCGCCCCGGCTTCGACCCGGGCCCCGTCCAGGAGCACCGAGCGCACCACCCGGGCGCCCTCCCCGACGACCACCCGCGCGCCGAGCACCGACGATTCGACCACCGCCCCGGCGGCCACCGTGGCGTCGGGCGGGCAGAGCGACTCCCCCGGGGGGAGGCGGTCGGTGTTGGCCTGGAGGTACTTGGCCGGGGTGCCGATGTCGAGCCAGTAGCCGGGGGAGGCGAGGGCGTAGAGCTTGGCCTCGCGCTCGAGGAGGGCGGGAAACGTCTCGCGCTCGATGGACACCGCCCGCCCGGGCGGGATGAGGTCGAGCACCGACGCCTCGAGGACGTAGGTCCCGGCGTTGATCCAGTCGGTCGGGGCCTCGCCCGGGGGCGGCTTCTCCACGAAGCCGAGGACCCGGCCGTCGGGAGTGGTGGGGACGACCCCGAAGGCGGAGGGGTCCTCCACCCGGGTGAGCGAGATGGTGGCCTCAGCCCCCGCCTGGTCGTGGAAGCGGACGAGGGCGGTGACGTCGAGGTCGGTCAGCACGTCCCCGTTGCACACCAGGAAGCGCCCGGATCCGGTGGTGTCCCCGGACCGGCCCAGGAAACCACCGGTCTCGGCCGCGAAGCGGATGGCCCCGGCGGTTCCCAGAGGCTCGGGCTCCACGGCGTAGGTCAGGCGCAGGCCGGCCACCCCACCGCCGGCGAAGTGGGCCGTGAAGGCGTCGGGCCGGTAGCCGATGGACAGAACCACCTCGGTCACCCCGTGGTCCGCCAGCCAGGTCAGCTGGTGCTCCAGGAAAGGGCGGTTGGCGATGGGCAGCAGGGGCTTGGGCGTGGTGTAGGTGAGGGGTCGCAGGCGCGTGCCCTCACCCCCGGCCAGGACGACCGCCTTCACCCCGTCAGCCCCTCGGGCTCACATTCCGGTGGTGGCGGTGGTGGCGGGAGCCTCGGTGCTCGGTGTGGTGTCCGGGGCGGGGACCGTCTGGGGCGTCTGGCCCGGGATGTCGCTCGGGCTCGAGCCGGCGATCGGCGGCGTGCCGATGTCCTCCCCGGCGGGCAGGAAGGCGAGGGCGATGATGTCACGGTCCTCGGGGACGTAGCGGGCGGGGTTGCCCTGCTTCTCCTTGCCGTTGACCGACCACCGCAGCTTGCCCGGCTTCTTGTCCAGGTTGGCGCACTCGTCGCCGTTCTCCAGGTCGGTGCCGTCACCCAGCTTGATCGAGGTGTTGCTGACGTTCTCGTTCGCCTGCTTGAGGAAGAGACCGACGGTGGCGTTCTCGTTGGCCCCGGCCCGGGAGTAGGGGTGCATGTGGATGAACCCGTCGCCGTGCGAGTGGAGCCCCTGGGCCGATTCGTACTGGGGCGTGTTCGGCTTCCACTGACCGCAGATGTTGATGCCGAGGGCGGCGTGGAAGTGGTCGCCGATGTTGGGGCCGACGGCGCTGGCGGTGTCTCCGCCTTTGCTGGCCACGATGCCGATCACGCCGAGGAGGCCGATGACGCCGATGATGGCGGCGAACCCGAGCGTCCCGGATTTGCGCGGCTTCGGCTTACGGATGTTCTTCTTCTTGGGGCCCTTCGCCATGGCGGAAGAGGCTAGCGGCTGGCTACGTGGGGCGGGATGCGGCGGGGCCGCAGAGCGGAAGTTTTGTGGTGCACCATGGCCAGCGCCGCCCTTCCCCCCAGGAACCCGGCGGCGGCGGGCAGCAGCACCCGGCGCGGGCCGGTAAAGCGGCGGGTGGCGAAACGGTAGAGCGAGCGGTGGTGGGCGGCGATCATGCGGTAGGGGGCGCCGGCGGTGCTGACGCCGAGGAGGTGCTCCACGGCGGCGGCCGGCTCGTAGGCCACCCGCCACCCGGCGCTCCGGAGCCGCCAGCACAGGTCCACGTCCTCGACGTACATGAAGTAGCGCTCGTCCCAACCGCCCACCTGGTCGAGGGCCGACCGCCGCAGCCACACCGCCGCACCCGACACCCAGTCCACGTCCCGGCCCCGACCGGCGTCGGCGTCCATCTGGCGGTAGCGGCGGGTGAAGGGGTTGCCGGCCCAGACGAAGTACAGGAGACCGTGGCCCACCGCGTCGGCCACCGACGGAACGGTGCGGGCCGACGGGTAGACGGTCCCGTCCGGGTTGAGAAGCCGGGGCCCGAGGGCGGCGAGATCGCTCTCGGCCTCGAACCGGCTCATGACGGCGGCGGCCGAGCGCGGGCACAAGACGGTGTCGGGGTTGAGCACCGCCACCACCGGAGCGCGGGTGGCGGCGATCCCCAGGTTGGCGGCCCGGGCGTAGCCCAGGTTCGCCCCCGCCTCGACCACGGTCACCTCGGGAAAGGAACGGCGGAGGGAGCCGGCTGACCCGTCGGAGGAGTCGTTGTCGACCACCACCAGCTCGTCCGGGCGCTCCGCCAGCACGGACTCGACGCAGGCTGGAAGCGCCTCCCCGGCGTTGTAGTTGACGACCACCGCCGCCCAGCTGTCAGGTCCCAACGACTTCCTCGTAGACGGCCCAGGTGCGGCGGGCGGACTCGGCCCAGGTGAAGCCCGCGGCCCGCTTCTGGCCCCGGCGGGAGAGGTCCTCAGCCACGGTGGGATCGTCGATGATGCGCGAGATGCACTCGGCCAGGGCCTCGTCGTCGAGCGGGTCGACGAGCAGGGCGGCGTCGCCCGCCGTCTCGGGCAGGGCGGAGATGTTGGAGGTCACCACCGGCGTGCCGCAGGCCATGGCCTCCAGCACCGGCATGCCGAAGCCCTCATAGAGGGAGGGGTAGACGAAAGCGGCGGCCCGGGCGTAGAGGGCGGCCAGCTCGGATCGGGGCAACGACCCCTCGCTCACGATGGTGCGGGTGTGCATGCCCCGGAGGCGCAGGCCCTCCCCCACCTCGTCGCCCAGCCAGCCGTTGGGGCCGTGGAGGACGAGGGTCAGGAGCGGGTGACGCTCGGCCACCCGGGTGAAGGCGTCGAGGACCGCCACCACGTTCTTGCGTTGCTCCTGGGTGCCCACCCACAGGATGTACGGCTCGGCGATGCCCCGCCGTTTCCACAGCCGCTCGGCGTCGTGGAGGCCGAGGTCGGCCATCTCGACTCCGTGGGGCACGACCCGGATGCGGTCGCGGTCGACGCCGTAGAACTCCTCCACGTCGAGGGCGGTGGAGCGGGACGGGCAGATGACCCGGGCCGCTTCGGCGGCGGTGATGGCCGCACCCCGCTTGTAGAGGGCCCGGGCCCGGCGCGGGTATCGGTCGGCGAAGCGGATAGGGGCCAGGTCGTGCACGGTCACCACCAGCGGGGCGCCCCCCGGCGGAGTGATGGCGGGGCCGGTGGAGTGGACGACGTCGAGGTCCCCACAGATCGTCTGCGGCGGCGGGCGGCGCTCGGACATCCAGACGTCGTAGAGCCGGTCCCGCTCCAGGGTGAAGGCCTGGCGGTCCACCCCGAGCGCCTCCACCTCGGGTGGGGCGGTCTCGTGGGCGGCGTGGAAGAGGACCAGGTCGTTGGCATGGCCCGTCTCCACCAGCCCCCGGCACAGCGACAGGGCATACACGCCGACGCCCGTGGGGATCCGCTGGAACATCGGCTCGGCGTTGAGACCGGCGCGCATTCTTCTCTTCTTACCCGCTTTCCCGGCCGGGGCGTTCATCCGGCGGAACGGAACCACTCCACCGTACGGGCCATCCCGTCGGCAAGTGAAACCACCGGGCGCCAGCCCAGGACCTGCCCGGCCAGCGTGATGTCGGGCCGGCGGCGCACGGGGTCGTCCTGGGGCAGGGGTTCGAAGGTGATCTCCGAGCCGGATCCGGTCATGCCGATCACGATCTCCGCCAGCTCCAGGACGGTGTACTCGTCGGGGTTCCCGATGTTGACGGGGCCGCCGTCCCATTCCGAGTCGAGCAGGGCGCACAGGCCGGCGATCTGGTCGTCGACGTAGCAGAGCGACCGGGTCTGAGACCCGTCGCCGTACACGGTCAGCGGCTTACCCGCCAAGGCCTGGACGATGAAGTTGGACACCACCCGCCCATCTCCGGGCCGCAGACCGGGTCCGTAGGTATTGAACGTCCGGGAGATCTTCACGTCGACGCCGTGGACCCTCCGGTGGGCGGTGGCCAGCGCCTCGCCGAAGCGCTTGGCCTCGTCGTAGACCGACCTGGGCCCGACCGGGTTGACATTGCCCCAGTAGGTCTCGGGCTGGGGGTGGACCAGCGGGTCGCCGTAGACCTCGCTGCTGGAGGCCAGGAGGTAGCGGCCGCCCTTGGCCCAGGCCAGCTCGAGGGTGTGGCGGGTACCTTCCGAACCGACCAGGAGCGTCTCCAGCGGCCGGGCCAGGTAGTCAGGAGGGCTGGCCGGGCTGGCCAGGTGGCACACGGCGTCGAGCGGGCCGTCGACGACGAGAGGCTGCGTCACGTCATGGGCCACAAAGGAGAACCTGGAGATGCGGTCGAGGTCGGCCAGGTTGGCCCGGGTCCCGGTGGAGCAGTCGTCGACCGCCACCACCTCGTCGCCCCGGGCGATCAGGGCCCGGCACAAGTGGGAGCCGAGGAAGCCGGCGCCCCCAGTGACGAGGATCCGCCTCGTCACCTCCCCATGCCCTCGTAGTGGAACCCCCGCCGGCGGAGTGCGGCGGGGTCGAGGATGTTGCGGACGTCGATGACCCGGGGGGCGGCCATCAGCTCGGACACCCGGTCGAGATCGCAGAAACGGAAGTCGTCCCACTCGGTGAGGACGGCCAGCACCTCCGCGCCCCGGCAGGCTTCGTAGGGGTCAGCGGCCACCACCAGGCGCTCGAGCGGGAGGGCCGGGACGACTTCTTGCCCCTCGGTCCGGCGGGCCCGGTCGGGGGCGGCAGCCGGCTCCCGGGTGTGGCCGCCCCCGCTCTCCCCCAGCACCACTTCGACGGGCTGGTCGGTGAGCACGACCTCCCGCATCCGGAAGAGCACGTCGGCAGCCTGGTCCCCAGCCACCGGGTCGTAGGCGGCCACCGCCGCGCCGGCCTCCAGAAGCCCTTCGACCACGGCCAGCGCCGGCGAATCCCGCAGGTCGTTGGTGCCGGCCTTGAAGGTGAGCCCCCACACCGCCACCCGCACCCCGTCGAGTCCGCCGTCCGGGCTGCCGACGGCCCGGGCGATCTTCTGCACCACCCGGTCGCGTTGCGCCCGGTTGACGTCCACGACGCCCCGCAGGAGGGCGAAGTCATAGCCGAGGTCGTCCGCCAGCCGGATCAGGGCGGCCGTGTCCTTGGGGAGGCAGGAGCCCCCGTAGCCGGGGCCGGGCCGGAGGTAGTCGAAGCCGATGCGGGAGTCGTAGCCCATGCCGAGCGTGACCTCGCGGACGTCGGCATCGACCGCCTCGCACAGGACGGCGATGGCGTTGACGAAGGACACCTTCGTGGCCAGGAAGCAGTTGGAGGCGTACTTGATCATCTCCGCCGAGGCGCAGTCGGTCACCAGGACCGGCGCCTGGACACCCTTGTACAGGGCGGAAACGCGCACGGCCACGTCGGGCTCGTCGCAGCCGATCACGATGCGTTCGGGATGGAGGAAGTCGTAGACGGCGCTGCCCTCCCGGAGGAACTCGGGGTTGGAGGCCACGGCCACGTCGCGGGCGCTGCGCCCGGCCGCCTCCAGCCAGCGCCGCAGCTTGCTGGCCGATCCCGGGGGCATGGTCGACTTCGCCACCACCACGGAGCCGATCTCGAGCACGGTGGCGATCTCCGCCACCGCGGCCCGGACATAGGAGAGGTCGGCCGGTCCCCCCTTGCCGTCGGGGTCCTGGCCCTGGGGGGTGGGCACACACAGGAAGACGAACTCGGCCTGGTGGGCCGCGGCCGCGGCTCCCAGCACGAAGGTGAGGCGGCCGGTGCGCAGCCCCTCGTCCACCAGGTCGGCCATCCCCTCCTCCAGGATGGGGATGTCGCCCCGGGACAGGGCGGCCAGCTTCTCCACGTCCACGTCGCCACAGGCCACGTCGTGACCGAGATGGGCCAGGCAGGCGGCGGTGGTCAACCCCACGTAGCCGGCGCCCACCACCCCGACTCTCATAACACCACCTGCGCCGTGGTCGACAGCTTCTCGGCCAGTGCGTCGCGCCAGGACCTCAGGCGCGGCAGCCCGGAGCCGGCCAGGGTGCTGTCGGCCAGGACGCTGTTGGACGGGCGGGGCGCGGGCCGGGCGATGGCGGCGCTGGTGGTCTCCCCCACCACCGCCGGATCGAGGCCGGCCAGCTCCAGGGTCGCCCGGGCCAGCTCGTGCCAGGTGCACGCCCCCGCGTTGGTCACGTGGAAGGTTCCCTGGTGGTGGCCCGTGGCCAGGCGGGCCAGGACGCCGGCCAGATCGGGGGCGTAGGTGGGGCATCCCCGCTGGTCGGTCACCACCTGGAGGGGGGCACCCTCGCGGGCCCGGGCCAGGATCGTGTCCACGAAGTTCCGGCCCCGCCGTCCGAACACCCACGAGGTTCGGGCGATGGCCCATGAACGGGCGTGCGCCGCCAGCTCCTGCTCCCCACCCAGCTTGGAATGGCCGTACACCGACCGGGGATCGGGCCGGTCCCACTCGAGGTAGGGCCCGTCCTTCTCGCCGGAGAAGACATAGTCGGTCGAGACGTGCACCAGGTGGGCCCCGATCCGTGCACAGGCCACGGCCAGGTGCCGGACGGCCAGGGCATTGGCCCGGTAGGCCCGCTCCGGGTCCGACTCGCAGCCGTCCACGTCGGTCCAGGCGGCGCAGTTCACCACCGCGTCGGGCAGGATGCTGCCCATCGTCTGCTCGACCTGGTGACGGTCGCAGACGTCGAGGCCGGAGTGGTCCAGGGCCACGGTGTCGTGGTGGGCGAGGTGCCCGGCAACCTCCGCGCCGACCTGCCCTCCCGCGCCGGTGACGAGCACTCTCATGGCTAGTTCCCGCCACCAGAGGACGCGGCTCCGCCCCAGGCCGTCTCCTCCACCGGCGCCCGCGCCGCCAGCGGCTCCCACCACTCGCGATGGTCGCGGTACCAGGCCACCGTCTCCGCCACCCCGGCGGCGAAGTCCACCGCCGGGCTCCAGCCCAGCTCGGTGCGCAGCTTGGTGGAGTCGAGCAGGTAGCGCCGGTCATGGCCGGGCCGGTCGGGCACGATCGTCTTGAGCGAGGCGGGCTTGTCCAGGGCGGTGAGGACGAGGTCGGCGATCTCGTCGATGCTGGCCTCCACGCCGCTGCCGACGTTGTAGGTCTCGCCCACCCGGCCCCGCTGGAGCACCAGATCGACGGCGGAGCAGTGGTCGGCGACGTGGAGCCATTCCCGGCGGTTGGCCGTGGATGCGTACAGCGGCAGCGACTGGTCGTCGAGGGCCCGGGTGGTGAAGAGGGGGATGACCTTCTCCGGGAACTGGTACGGCCCGTAGTTGTTGGAACAGTTGGTGATGGTGACGGGCAGCCCGTAGGTCTCGTGGTAGGCCCGAACCGCATGGTCGGCGGACGCCTTGGAGGCGTTGTACGGAGTCCGGGGCCGGTAGGGCGACTCCTCGGTGAAGGCACCGGGGTCGTCCAGGGCCAGGTCGCCGTACACCTCGCAGGTGGAGATGTGGTGGAAGCGGTCGACGCCCCGCTGGCGGGCCGCCTCCAGGAGGGACTGGGTGCCGAGCACGTTCGTGCGGAAGAACCGGCCCGGGTCGAGGACGGCGAGGCTGTTGTGGGATTCGGCGGCGAAGTTCACCACCACGTCCACGGCGTGCTCCGCCATGACCTTGCCCATCAGGTCGACGTCGGCGATGTCGGCCACCACCAACGGCACCCGGTCCTCGGTGCCGGCCAGGTTGGCCCGGTTGCCGGCGTAGGTGAGCAGATCGAGGGCCACCACCGTGTCGGTGGGATGGGCGTCGAGCCAGTAATGGACGAAGTTGGAGCCGATGAATCCCCCAGCCCCGGTCACGAGAAGTCGCACAACGGACCATGGTAGCCAGGGCCCATTCCCACCCCCGGCCTCCGGAGCCAGGACCTGAGCAGGCGAGACAGGACTCAGCAGGCGGGTTCGGCCGGGGCTCCAGCGGGGGTGGGAGCCGGTGCCGGTGCTGTCGCCGCGGTGGACGGCGCCGGAGTGGCCGTGGTGGTCGAGGGCGCCGGAGCCACGTCGGGGCGTTCCGTCACCCCCTTGTAGTCGCGGCCGAGCACGACCACGACGTCAGAGCCGGAGAGCGCCTTGTCCGCCACCAGGCGCCCGCCGCCCTTCAGGTAACTCAGCACCAGCTGGCCCCGGGCCTGGGCGCCGGGCGGGTGGCGAACCTCGGTGCGGGAGTAGTCAAAACGCTGGGCGTCGGCCGCGCCGGCCACGGCGAAGCCGGCGTCGGCCAGGGCGCCGTGGGCCTGGCCGGCCACCCCGTCGGCGCCTGACCCGTTCAGCACCCGCACCCGGACCTGGGAGGGCGTCACCCCCGGGGGGACGGCGGGTTTCCCGCCGGCCGGCGGGGCGGCTTCGGTCTCGCCCCGCAGCCGGGCCAGGAGAGGTTCCGCCTCCTTGGTGTTGACCCGCAGTTGCTGGCCGGAAGGGACCGTGGGGATGGCCAGCATCTCCACCGCCGCCGGGCCCACGCCCCGGAAGGCGCGCACCAGGCGCAGGCCGTCGCGGGCCCGGAAGGTGGAGTCGAGGGTGAGGTTGGCCAGGGCGGCGTTGGCCAGCCGGTTGGCCCGCAGCGGATTGAAGGCCCCGCGGCGGATGGCCTGGGCCATGAGGCGGCGGACGAACTCCTGCTGGCGCTCGATGCGGCCGATGTCCGCCCGGGGGTCGGTACGCCACTTGCCCGCCTCCAGGTAGCTGAAGTTGCGGGAGCGGACCCAGCCCAGGGCCTGGGCCCCGTCGAACACGACGCACCCCGCCTGGGGCACATCGAGGCCGGTCTTGCGGTCCCGCACCGGCGACGGGACGTACATGCGCACCCCGCCGATGGCGTCCACCATCCCCTGGAAGCCGGCGAAGTCCAGCTGGATGTAGTGGTGGACGGGGACGTCGAAGTTCTGCTCCAGCACGTCGATGACGCCCTGCGGGCCGGTTTCGAAGGCCTCGTTGATGCGGTGGAGGCCCTTGCGGCCCGGTTGGGTGACCCGCAGGTCGCGGGGGAAGGACACCAGCAACCCCCGGTGGGTCCGCGGCTCGACCCGGGCCAGGATGATGGCGTCGGCCCGCTGGCCTCCGACATCGCCGGTGCCACCGAAGCTTTCCTGATCCTCCTCGTCGGTGGCGAAGGCCCGGGAGTCCGACCCGAGAATCAGGAAGTTCATGGCTCCGGGGAGGTTCGCGGCCAGGTCCACGTCAACCTCGCTGGCACTGCCCAGCTTGTGGTCGAGATACCAGGACCCGCCGGCCAGCCCGCCCGCGGCCAGGACGCTGACCAGCACCAGGGCCAGGAGGCAGCGCCACAGGAAGGCGCGCATGGAGGACGGGAAAGGTGCGCTCACGGGCGATGGCGAGGATACCCTGCCCGGCGTGTTCGTCTGGGTCGACGGGGTGCTCTCCGAGGAGGGCGAGGCACGCATCTCGCCCTTCGATCACGGCCTCCTGACCGGCGACGGCGTCTTCGAGACGCTCCGGGTGTACGGCGGTCGCCCCTTCGCCTGGACCCGGCATCTCGAGCGCCTCTCGCGATCGGCGGCCGGGATGGGCCTCCACCTGCCCACCGGTGACGTGCTGCGGGGCGCGGCGGAAGCGGTCCTGGACGCCAACCGCCTGTCCGAGGCCCGGCTGCGGCTCACCATCACGGGTGGTCCGGCGCCCCTCGGCTCCGACCGGGGTTCGGCCATTCCCACCGTCATCGTGGCCGGCAGCGGCCTGGCCCCCTGGGCCGAGTCGGTGGCGGTCGCCACCGTCCCCTGGCCGCGCAACGAGCAGGGTGCCCTCACCGGCCTGAAGACCATCTCCTACGGCGAGAACGTGCGGGCCCTGGCTCACGCCGCCGAGCTGGGGGCGGGCGAGGCCCTCTTCGCCAACACCCGGGGCGAGCTGTGCGAAGGCACGGGGACCAACGTGTTCGTGGTGGCCGGGGGTCGGTTGCTGACCCCGCCGGCCTCGGCGGGATGCCTCCTGGGCGTGACCCGGGCACTGGTCCTCGAGCTGGCCGGCGACCTCGGTGTCGACGCCGCGGAGGAGAACCTTCCCCTCGCCGCCGTGGGCGCCTCCGAGGAGGCCTTCATCACCTCGTCCACCCGGGAGGTGCAGGCGATCTCGGCCATCGACGGAGTGGAGCTCCCATCCGCTCCCGGCCCCGTCACGACCCGGCTGGCCGCCGCCTTCAAGTCCCTCGTCGCGGCCGACCTGGACCCCTAGACGATGTGTGGCCTGCTCTCACCAGGTGTGCTGGCCGGCGCCCATCAGCCGTCGGACCAGCGAGCGGGGCAGCGGCCGGCTGAGGGCGGAGACCGCCTTCCAGGCCAGCCCGGGGATGCAGATGGCCCGGCCCGCGGCGGTGGCGGCCAGGGCGTCGTCGGCCACCCGGCCGGCATCCATCCAGGCGAAGGCGGGGATGCGGCTGCGCCCGAAGCCGGACCGGGCACTGAAGCCGGTGCGGGTGAAGCCGGGAAGGAGGGCCGTCACCGTCACCCCCCGGCCCCGCAGCTCCTCGTGGAGTGATTCCGAGAACGAGGTCACGAAGGCCTTGGTGGCGGCGTAGGTGGCCATGTTGGGGATGGGGGCCAGGCCGGCAACGGAGGACACGTTGAGCACCGCCCCCGCGCCCCGGTCGACCATGCCCGGGACGGCGGCCCGGCTGAGCCGCACCAGGGCCAGGACGTTGAGGCGGACCTCGCCGGCCACCCGAGCGGGGTCGAGCTCGGCGAACTGACCGGCGGATCCGTAACCGGCGTTGTTGACCAGCAGGTCGACGGGTGGTCCGCCGTCCTCGGCCAGGCGGGCCTCGACCGCGGCCACGCCGGCCTCGGTGCTGAGGTCGGCCGGCAGCACCTCCACGTCGACCCCGTGGGCGGCAGACAGCTCGACAGCCAGCTTTTCCAACGCCTCCTGGGTCCGCGCCACCAGCACCAGGTGGCAACCCTGCGCCGCCAGGCGCCGGGCCAGAGCCTCGCCGATACCTCCCGAGCCACCCGTGACCAGGGCCCGGGACCACGCGACCCCGGGAGTCCGGGCGTGTCTCCCGGAGGTCGTCATGCGGGCCGCAGATGAATCACGTCCCCGGCACTCACCAGCACCTCATTTCCGTCGCCATCGGTCACCACCAGCTGGCCGTTCCCGGCCAGACGGCTGGCCACCCCTTCGACGATCCCTCCGGGCAGCTCGACCGCGCACGGGCCGGCCGAGCGTGGCCGAATCGGTCCGGTAGGCCTCGAGGGTCGCGTCCGCGCCGCCAGCCAGGAGCAGCGAGTACCTCCGCTCCAGAGCCTCCAGGAAGGCCACCAGCAGCGCGGCCCGATCCACGGGCCGGCCCGCCTCCTCCTCACACGAGGTGGCCTGGGCGGCCAGCTCCTCGGGGTAGGCCCCGGCGCTCACGTTGAAACCGATGCCCATCACCACCGCCGGCGGCTCCCTGTCGTTGGGTGACGACTCCGACAGCATCCCCGCCAGCTTGCGATCTGTACTTCCGGGGACGACCAGGTCGTTGGGCCACTTGAGGCCGGGCCGGAACCCGGCGGTGGCGTGCACGGCGTCGGCGGCAGCCAGCCCCGCCGCGGTGTTGACCAGGGGCACCTCTTCGGCCGGGAGCGACGGGCGCAGCAGGACCGAGACGAGCAGCGAGGTTCCTGGGGCGGCCGACCAGGTGCGCCCCAGCCGGCCTCGGCCGGCGCGCTGATGGTCGGCCACCAGCACCACTCCTTCGGGCGCCCCGTACCGGGCCGCCGCCATCAGTTCCGAATTGGTGGAGCCGACCTCCTGGAAGCACCGGATGTCGGTGAAGCGGGTGCCCGCCAGGCGGGCGTGGTCGATCGGCCAGGTAGAAGTAGGCCCAGGGGAAGACACGGACCGTAGGATACGGCCGCTCATGGGCACCTCTACCGACTCTTCGGGGACACCCCGCACCCCGGGCTCTTCCCCACCCAAGATCCTGATTGCCAACCGCGGCGAGATCGCGGTGCGGGTCATACGCACGTGTCAGGAACTCGGCATCACCGCGGTGGCTGTCTACTCCGACATCGACCGGGACGCACTCCACGTCCGTCTGGCCGACGAGGCCTACGCCCTGGGGGGCCAGACGGCGACGGAGAGCTACCTCAACACCGGGGCCATCCTCGACGCCATCGCCCGCTCCGGCGCCGAGGCGGTGCACCCGGGCTACGGATTCTTCTCCGAGAACGCCGACTTCGCCCGGGCCGTGGCCGGCGCCGGCGTCATCTGGATCGGCCCGCCCCCGGAGGCCATCGAATCCATGGGGGACAAGGTCACCTCGCGGCGCACCGCCCAGGCGGCGGGGGTGCCGGGCGTGCCGGGCACCATGGATCCGCTGCAGAGTCCCGACGAGGTGGCCGCCTTCGCCAACACCAGCGGCTATCCCGTGGCCATCAAAGCCGCCTTCGGTGGCGGGGGCCGGGGCCTGCGGGTGGTACGGGACGAGGCATCGGTGGCCGAGGCCATGGAATCCGCCCAGCGGGAGGCCATGGCCTACTTCGGCCGCGACGAGGTCTACGTGGAGCGCTACCTCGAGCGGCCCCGCCACATCGAGATGCAGGTGTTCTGCGACGTCCACGGCAACGGTGTGTTCCTCGGCGAGCGGGACTGCTCGGTGCAGCGCCGCCACCAGAAGCTGATCGAGGAGAGTCCGGCGGCGGGACTGGCCGAGGAAACCCGCCAGGCCATGGGCAAAGCCGCCCTGGAGGTGGCCCGGGCCTGCGGCTACACCAACGCCGGCACCGTCGAGTTCCTCTACGAGGACGGTGACTTCTTCTTCCTGGAGATGAACACCCGCCTCCAGGTGGAGCACTGCGTGACCGAGATGGTCACCGGCATCGACCTGGTGGCCGAGCAGATCCGGGTGGCGGCGGGCGAACCGCTGTCCTTCACCCAGGACTCCGTCGAGCGTCGGGGCCACGCCATCGAGTGCCGCATCAACGCCGAGGACCCGGCCAAGGGCTTCCGCCCCGCCCCCGGGCCCATCACCCGCTTCTCCATCCCCTCCGGCTTCGGGGTGCGGGTCGACGCCGGCTACGAGGAGGGCACCGCCGTCTCCCAGTACTACGACAACCTGATGGCCAAGCTGGTGGCCTGGGGCCCCGACCGGGAGTCAGCCCGGCGCCGGGCGTTGCGGGCGCTGTCGGAGTTCCGCGATCGAGGGGGTGCCATCGACCATCCCCGCCCACGTGGCCCTCCTGTCCCACCCCGATTTCGTGGCCGGCCGCCACTCCACCAAGTGGCTGGAGGAGGAGGTGGACGCCACCCTCCTCGTCCCGGCTGAGGCCGCGGACCCCTCCGTCCCCGACGGGGCCGAGGAACTGGTGGCCCGCACCGTGCCCGTGGAGGTCGACGGGCGGCGCTTCGACGTGCGGGTGTGGCTGCCCGACGCCCCCGAGGCGGGGGCCGCGGGACTGCCGGCCGCCGCGGCCAAGCCGCGAGGCCGGGCCCGCTCTCAGGCGGCCCTGGGCGGCGGGGCGGCCGGCAGCGGCACCGTCGCCTCCCCCATGCAGGGCACCATCGTCAAGATCCTGGTGTCGGTGGGCGACGTGGTCGAGGTCGGGCAGGCCATGGTCGTGCTCGAGGCCATGAAGATGGAGAACCACGTGGCCGCCGAGCGGGCCGGAACCGTGACCGAGGTCCGGGTGGGGCCCGGCGACACGGTGGGGACGGGCGACGTCCTGGTGGTGATCGCCGACTAGCGCACGTCCGGTGCTAGGAGACGACGACCTGCCCGGTCATGCCCACCGAGGCGTGGTGGACGCAGACGTAGTCGTACGTGCCGGGCTTGTCGAACTTGGTGGTGAACGTGTTGTTCGATCCCTCCGGCTTGGTCAGCTGGGGCTCCGAGCCGTCGAAGCCACCGGGCTCGCCGCCGTCGGTGCTCTGCACCTCGGTCGACTGGAACGTCACCGAATGGCAGTAGGGGACCTCCCAGACCCAGGTGACGGAGTCGCCCGCCTTGGCCTGGGTGGTCGAGCCGCCAGCCGAGTGGTCGTCGAAGGTGAAGGCGCCGACTCCCACGTGACCGGCGGAGTTGCCCGGGTCGGGCTGGAGGGTGGAGCCGCAGTCGCCGCCGGGGTCGCCGGGGGCGAGCGGGAAGAGGTGGAAGGCCCCGGCCGGCAGGACGAGGGCGCCCACGGCGAGGGCCATGGCCAGGAACGGAAGCGTGGTGCGACGCAGGATCATGGTTGCCTCCCCAGGCACTGAGTGTCTCGACCAGGACCAGTGTGCCCCACCGCCGGGGCTGCCCACTACTCCGCCGCGTCGGAGAGCGACTCGGAGAGGGCCGGGTGCACCAGCAGCGAGTCGACGAGGTCACCCACCTTCAGGTTGCAGGTGACCGCCACGGCGAGGACGGAGATCAGCTCAGCCGCGCCCCGGCCGACGATGGCGCCGCCCAGCACCACGCCGGTGGCGGGGTCGGAAATGATCTTCACGAACCCCCGGGAGTCGCCTTCGATGAGCGCCTTGGCGTTGGCCGAGAACGGCACCTTGGTCACCCGGAGCTTGCGGCCCTGGGCGAAGGCCTCCGCCTCGGCCACGCCGACGTCGGCGATCTCCGGTTCGGTGAAGATGGCGGAGGCGGCCTTGTCGTAGTCGAGGTGACGGTGGTCCCGGGTGTGCAGCCCCATGATGTGCTCGGCGATCTTGCGCCCCTGCATGGCCGCCACCGACGACAGCGGCAGCTTCCCGGACAGGTCGCCGGCGGCGTAGATGTGGGGAACGTTGGACTGGAGGTGATGGTTGACGGGGACGTAGCCGCCGGCGTCGTAGGCCACCCCGGCGGCGTCGAGGCCCAGTGATTCGGAATTGGGGATGGAGCCCACGGCCAGCACGGCATGGGTCCCGGACACCGTCCGGCCGTCGTCACAGCGCACCACCAGGCGGTCGCCCCCGGGGTCCGGGGTGTCCCCGGAATAGATCGTGATGCCCGCGGCCCGCGCGCCCTTGTGGAGGTGCACCTCCCGGCGCAGGAACTCGGCTTCCAGGGCGGCGGCCACCTCCGGGTCCTTGCCGGGGAGCACCTGCTGGCGGGACACGATCAGGCTCACCTCGGAGCCGAGGGAGCGGAACATGTGGGTGAACTCCACACCCGTCACCCCGGAGCCGATCACCACCAGATGCCCGGGGATCTCGGGCGGCGGGTACGCATCGCGGGTGGTCATGACCCGCTGCCCGTCGATGTGGGCCCAGTCCGGCACCCGGGGGCGGGAGCCGGTGGCCAGCAGGATGGCGTCGGCCTCCACCTCCTCCACGCCCGTGGCCGTCTCCGCGATCACCTGGCGGGGACCCTTGAGGTGGCCCGTGCCCGTGATGATGCGCACCCCTTGGGAACCGAGCAGCTCGGAGACGGACTGGTGGAGGCGGGCCTCGATGGAGGCGATGCGCTCCCGGACGGCGCCGAGGTCCAGGTGGCCCTCGGCGGCCAGACCCATGACCCGGGCCCGGTCGAGCTCGGAGAGGAAGCCGCCGGTGGCGATCATGGCCTTGGACGGGATGCAGTCCCACAGGTGGGCGGCGCCGCCCAGGACGTCCCGCTCGATGACGGTCACGTCGGCCCCCAGCCGGGCGGCCACGGTGGCGGCGGTGTTGCCTGCCGGGCCTCCGCCGATGATCACGAACCGGACGGCCACGAGCGACCCCTACCGGCCTACGAAGGTCGCCTTGCCGGGGCCATGCTCGAGGAAGCTCTTGACCCCGATGCCGGCGTCCTCGGTGCGGAACGCCTCGGCTGCCATCTCTGCCTCGAGGTCAAGGCCGGCGGCCAGCGTCCCGTCCAACCCGCCGTCCACGGCCCGCTTGGCCAGGCCCATGGCCACCACCGCCCCCTTGGCCAGGCGCCCCGCCCACTCCAGGGCGGCTTCCAGGTGGGTGCCGGACGGCACCACCTTGTCGACGAGGCCGATGGCCAGCGCCTCGTCCGGCCGCACGTGACGGCCGCTCCAAATCAGCTCCTTGGTGCGGGCCGGGCCGATGATGCGGGCCATGCGCTGGGTGCCGCCCGCAGCCGGGAAGAGGCCGAGGTCGATTTCCGGGACGCCCAGGCGGGCCGTCTCCGACGCCACCCGCAGATCGCAGGCCAGGGCCAGCTCCAGACCCCCGCCCAGGGCGTAGCCCGAGATGGCGGCGATGACCGGGCGGGGGACGGTGGCCAGGGCGTCGAAGGCCCGGCGGAAGTTGGGCAGCAGCCCGCTGTCCCCCAGGAGCTGGCCGATGTCGGCGCCGGCGGCGAAGACCCGGTCGGAGCCGGTGACGACGACCGCCTTCAGATCGGGGTCCTTGGCCAGCCCTTCGGCGATCCCGGCCAGCTCGGCCAGCAGCTCCGCCGACAGGGCGTTCATGGGCGGGCGCTGGAGCGTGACGAGATCGACCCCGTCCTCCCGGCGCTCAATGGCGATGAGGTCTCCCATCCCTTCGAGGCTAGTGGGCCCGCGGTCAGGGCTCCCGCAGAAGGCTCTCGACGGCGGTGTAGGGGTCCTGCTGGCGGGAGAGCACCGACGCGGCCATGGCCTCGAAGCGTTCGCCGGAGCAGAGCTCGCCCGCCCGCTCGTAGAGGCGCCCGACGACGATGGAGTGGAGCTCCTCGCGCACGCGGCGCTCCCGGCGCCGGGTCAGGCGCCCGTCGGCCTCCAGGAACCGGCGGTGGGCTCCGATCGCCTCCCACAGCTCATCGATGCCCTCGCCCCGGGAGCCGACCGTCTTCACGATGGGCGGCTTCCAATCGGATTGGAGCGACAGCTCGAGCATGAACTCCAGGTCGCGCACTGTCTCCTCGGCCCCGTCCCGGTCAGCCTTGTTGACCACGAACAGGTCGGCGATCTCCAGCAGGCCGGCCTTGGACGCCTGCACCGAGTCGCCCCAGCCGGGGTTCACCACCACCACGGTGGTGTCGGCGGCGCCCGCCACCTCGATCTCGACCTGACCCACGCCCACCGTCTCGATGAGCACCCAGGGCTTGCCGGCGGCGTCGAGGACGCGCACGGCCTGCGGGGTGGCCAGGGCGAGGCCGCCGAGGTGACCCCGGGTGGCCATGGAGCGGATGAACACCCCCGGGTCGGTGGCGTGCTCCTGCATCCGCACCCGGTCGCCGAGGATGGCGCCGCCCGAGAACGGGCTGGACGGGTCGACGGCCAGGACCCCGACCTCGGCCCCGTCCTTGCGGATGCGGGCGATGAGCCGGTCGGTGAGGGTCGACTTGCCCGAGCCGGGAGCCCCGGTGATGCCGACGGTGTAGGCCGAGCCGGTGTGGGGGAACAGGGCCGAGATCGCCTGCTGAGCCCCCTCCCCGCCCGACTCCACCAGGGTGATGAGGCGGGCCACCGAGGCCCGCTCGCCGGCCAGGGTGCCTTCCACCAGCGCGGCCGGGTCCCGGGCGGCGGATGTCACCGACGCACCTCCCCCTGCGGGCTCAGACGGCTTCGACGGAGGTGACGCCGGGCACGCGGTCCTTCAGGATGCGCTCCACCCCGCCCTTGAGCGTGAGCCAGGAGATCGAGCAGCTGTCGCACGCCCCGGACAGCTTCACCTTCACGACGCCGTCCTCGATGCCCACGTACTCGATGTCGCCGCCGTCCATCTGGAGGGCGGGACGGATGGCATCGATGGCTTCGAGGATCGCAGCTTCCATGCATCCGAGCCTACCGCCCGGCGGGTTCCCGCCTGAACTGTCTCGCGTTAGCCAAACCGACCTGGGAGGTGGGTTTCGTTAACGCGAGACGGGGTCACGCCCGGGTCACGTCGGCGCCCAGGGCGGCGAGCGTGGCGGGAAGGTCCCGATAGCCCCGGTCGACGTGGTGGATGTCGTGCACCTCGGTCTCGCCGTCGGCAGCCAGCCCGGCCAGGAGCAGGGCGGCGCCGGCCCGCACGTCCAGGGCCCGGACGGGGGCCCCGGAGAGCCGCTCCACGCCCCGCACCACGGCGTGGCGACCCTCGGTGCGCACGTCGGCCCCCATGCGGGCCAGCTCGGCCACGAAGGCGAAGCGGCCGTCGAAGAGGTTCTCGGTGACGATGCCGCTGCCCTGGGCCACGGAAAGGAGGGCGACGGCCTGGGGCATGAAATCGGTGGCGAAGCCCGGGTAGGGCAGGGTGGCGATGTCGACCGCTTTGAGGCGGCCCCGGGAGAAGGCCCAGATGCCGTCGGCGGTGGGCGAGACCTTCATGCCCATGGCACCAAGCTTCACGGCCAGCATCTCCAGGTGCTCGAGGCGGGGGCCGATGAGGTTGATCTCGCCGCCGGCGATCCCGCAGGCCATGAGCAGGGTGCCGGCCTCGATCCGGTCGGCCATCAGCTCGGCGTCGACGGGGGTGAGCTCGCTGACGCCCTCCACGGTGATCGTGGAGGTGCCGCCTCCGATGATCTGGGCGCCCATGCGGGTGAGGTAGGCGGTCAGAGCGGTGATCTCGGGTTCCCGGGCCGCGTTCTCGATGACGGTGGTGCCCTTGGCCCTGGCCGCCGCGGTCAGCAGGTTCTCGGTGGCACCCACGCTGGGGAACTCGAGGACGACCCGGGCACCGCGCAGGGCGGTGGTCCGGGCCTCGATGAACCCGTGGACGACCTGGGCTTCGACGCCCATGGCCTCCAGGCCCCGCAGGTGCATGTCGAGCCGGCGGCTACCGATGGCGTCGCCCCCGGGAAGCGCCACCCGGGCCTCACCACAGCGGCCCAGCAGAGGACCGAGCACGTTGATGGAGGCCCGCATCCGGCTGACCAGCTCGTAGGGCGCCTCGGGGGTGAGCGTGCCGCTGGTGTCGACCTGAAGTGTGTCGGGGCCCGTCCACTCCACCCGGGCGCCGATCGCCTGCATCACCTCGATCATCACGCCGCAGTCCACGACGGGCGGCATGTTGGTGAAGGTCGAGGTTCCCGGGGCCAGGATGGCGGCGGCCAGCTGCTTGAGCCCGGAGTTCTTGGTGGCGCCCGACACCTTGATCTCGCCCTCCAGGGGCGGTCCGGGACGGACGAGGAATCGCTCGCTCATGGGGCAACTCATGGTAGGGCCTGGGCCGCCGGTGCAGGGCGACCCCGACCCTGGCTCAGCGGTTCTGGTAGTCGGGGGTGCGCTTGCCCGCGAAGGCGGCGACCGCCTCCAGGAAGTCGGCCGACCGGATGCAGCTGGCCTGACCCACGGCCGCTTCCCGGAGCCCCTCGGCCAGGCTCTGGCCGGCGGCGGCGTCGACGGCCCGCTTCGACCCGGACACGGCGATGGGGGGCTGGGCGGCGAGAGTCTCGGCCAGTTTGGCGGCGGTGGTCTCGAGCTCGTCGTCGCGCACCAGCCGGTTGACGAGGCCGATGCGATGGGCCTCCTCGGCGTCGATCGTGTCCCCCGTCCAGACCAGCTCCTTGGCCTTCGCCACCCCCACCAGTCGGGGCAGCCAGTAGAGGCCACCCAGGTCGGGCAGCAGGCCGTAGCGGTGCTCGGGGAGGCCGAGCTTGGTGCCCCGGGCCACGATGCGCAGATCGCAGGCCACGGCCAGCTGCAATCCCGCCCCCAGGGCGTAGCCGCGGATGGCGGCGATGGTCGGGTAGGGAGCCTCGGCCAGCCACGCGTAGCAGGCCTGGATGTCGGTGATGGCCGTCACCAGCTTGTCGTCGCCCGTGCGGTCGGTGGGCGCGCCCGAGCCGGCCTCGGCGAAGAGCACCCCGCTGTCTCCGGGGGTGAAGTTGGACGTGTCGATGCCACTGGAGAAGGCGCGGCCCTCCCCGATCACCACCAGCGCCCGGAGGTCGGGGTCGGCCACCAGCTCGCCGCCGAGCTTGGCCATCTCCTCCCACATGGCGAAGGTCCAGGAGTTGAGCTTGTCGGGCCGGTTCAGGCGCAGCCACCCCACCGGTCCCTGGCGTTCGAAGATCAGGTGCTCCATGCCCGGGGAGGCTATCGGGCGGGCAGCCGGGCCACCCAAGCCCCGCTCACCTCAGCCACCTCGTCGAGGATGTCACCCGGGACCCGGCCAGAGCTCTTCGGCACCCGGTAGCCGTGGTCGGCGCCTTCGAGCCAGTGGAAGGAGACCGGGCCGGGTATGGCCTTGACGGCTTCCTCCAGGGAGGTGCGGGGGGCGAGGGCGTCCCGGTCCCCGCTCACGAACAGGACGGGCATGGTGAGGCGGGGGAAGTGGGCCGTGCGCAGCTGCTCCGGCTTGCCGGCCGGGTGGAGGGGATAGCCGAGCAACAGGAGCCCGAGGGCTGGGAGCGGGTCGGTGTCGTGGCCGGCCACCATCGAGCAGTACCGCCCGCCCATGGAACGTCCGCCGAGCACGAGACGCTCGGGGGGGAGACCGGTTTCCTTGGCCAGTTGGGCGGCCGCGTCCCGGGTGGCGGCCTCCAGGACGGGCGGACGGTCGGGGGCCTTGCGGCCGGCTTGGCGGTAGGGGTAGTCGAAGCGCAGTGAAGCGATGCCGGCACCGGTCAGGCGTTCGGAGACGGCGATGAGCGCCGGGGCGTTGCGGTCGGAACCGGCGCCGTGGGCGAGGAGCACGGCCCGGTCCGCCGTCGGGGTCACCGGGTTCTCCTCCGCGAAATGCCGCTGTGAGCGGGAAAACGCAGACGAGAAACCGGGATCACCGTTTGAGGACCCAGCGGGTGAGGAAGCGTTCGGCCCGGTCCAGTTCGTCGACGATGGTGTCGGGGCGGGACCAGCCGTGGCCCTCCCCTTCGTAGACGTGGTACTCGACGGGGGCGCCTCGACGCCGCAGCGCCTCGACCAGCCGGTCGGCCTGGGCCTTGGGGACGGCGTCGTCCTTGTCCCCCTGCAGCACCAGCAGCGGCGTGGTGATCTTCTCTGCGTGGGTGATGGGTGAGCCCTCCCGGTACCGGTCGGCCGCTTCCGGCAGCGGGCCCACCACCTGGTCCAGGTAGCGGGACTCGTAGCGGTGGGTGGTCTCGGCCAGGTCGAAGAGGTCCGTGACCCCGTAACGGTCGACGGCGGCCTTGGCCAGGCCGGGGTGGTGGGCGCATACCAGGAGAAGCGTGAAGCCTCCGGCGCTCCCCCCGTCGAGTGCCACCCGGGCCGGGTCGCCCCAGCCGGCCTCGCCGGCGTGGCGGATGCCGGCGGCCACGTCGGCCACGTCGAGGGCCCCCCACTGGCCGGTCAGGGCCTGGGTGTAGGCCCGCCCGTAGCCGGTCGAGCCCCGGTAGTTGGGGGCGAGCACGGCCCAGCCCCGGGCCACCCAGAACTGATGGCGGGGACCCCAGGTGGCGGCGGCCGTCCCCGTGGGACCTCCGTGGACGTGGACCAGCAGCGGCGGTGGACCCGTCGCCTCCGGCCCGGCCGGCGGCCGGAACAGCAGGCCGTGGACAGTGCCTCCGTCGTCGCCCGTCCACGTCACCGCCTCGGGTTCCACCGGATCGGCGGCTTCCAGGCCGCCAGGGGCACCCTGGGCCAGGACGCACCGGACCGGTCCTCCGGTCCCGTTCTCCGGGCTCTCGAAGGCGAAGGTCGTGATCCGGGGCGGGTTGCGGGCTCCGGAGCGGACGCAGGCGATGCCGCCGATCCCCCAGTCGAGCCCGTGGTGCCAGCCTCGCGAGATGTTCTGCTGGCCGCCGTCGTTGCTGCACAGCACCAGGCGACCGAAACCAGCCTCGTTGCGGTTGAGGACGAGGGAACGCCCGTCGGGTGACCAGGCCCAGGAACGCTGCCCCGGACCCCAGGTCGGCTCGGCGTGCTCGAAAGCATCCTCCAGGGCGGGCCGGGGGCGGGCCCCGTCCGGGGCGGCGACCCACACGTTGGCGAAGCCGCTCTGGTCCGAGACGTAACCGAGGGCGGACCCGTCGGGCGAGAAGCGGGGCTGGCCGGTGGCGATCCCGTCGCCGCCCGCCACCGCCTCAGCCTTGCCGGAAGGCAGGCACCCAACGACGGGGCGCAGCACGATGCGGGAGCCGTCCCAGGGCATGGCCGGGAAGTCCCACTCGTGCCAGGCCAGGCTGCGCCCATCGGGCGCCCAGGCCGGGTCGAAGGCCCAGTCGGCGCCGGTCGACACCTTGGCCGGCCAGGCGGAGCCGTCAGTGGGGACTACTGCGATCTCGCAGGCATCGTCGCGCTCCAGGACGAAGGCGACCCGGCTGCCGTCGGCCGACACCGCCGGGGCGGCGGCCCGCCCGTCCCGGGTCAAGACCCGCAGCGGCCCGCCGGTGGCGGGGACGGCCACCAGGCGCCCGTCGGCGGCGGCGTGGATGATCTCGGTGCTGTCCGGCGTCCAAGCGAAGGGCGACCCGGCCCGGGCCGCACCCACGTCGACGGTGACCGTCACCGGCGTCCCCGACCCGTCGGCCGGCGCCACCACCACGTCGGCCCGCCCACCGAAGCTCTCCACCCACGCCAGCCAACGGCCGTCGGGCGACCACCTCGGATCGCTGAGCGTTCGTTGCCGGGCCACCATCTGCGCCGTCACCCTTGCGCTCACGGGATCAGGACCCGCGAAGCGGGGACTGGTGACCGGGGCAGGGGCCCCCGGTCACACCGCGATGAGCCGCCAGGCGAAGAGCCATGCGTTCAGACGCTACCGTCCCCCTCGTGATGACGGACGAACCCGTCCGCGGCGGCTTCGCTGACCCGGCGCTCTATCAACTCCCCGGGATCGACCAGGCCAAGGCCTACCTCCGGCTGCAGGTCAGCCGCCCACCGCTGAGCCACCTGATCGGGATGCGGTTGACGCAGGTCGGGGTGGGGGCGGCGACGATCACCGTGCCCGCCAGCCCCTGGTTGCAGCAGGTCGACGGCTCCATCGATCCCCGGGTCCCCGCCGGGGTCGCCCTCGAACTGGCCGCCATGACCTCCGCCCCGGCCGGGAAGGACGTGCGCCCCGCATCGCTGTCGGTGAGCCACTTCCGCCCCTGCATGCTCGAGCACCTCCCGCTCATCCTGCGGGGACGGGTCCTGCACACCGGTCCCAACTTCACCCTGGCCGAGGTGGCCGTGGAGGACGCCCTGGGCCGCCAGGTCATGAACGTCAGCGGGTCGATGCTCGTGCGGGACGCGGCGGCGGCGGAAAGGGCACCGGTTCCTGACGCCCAGCCGGTGCCGACACCCGTCTACCCCACGCCGGATCCCTATCTCCGGGGCATGCCCCCCGAAGTGGCGCCCTTGCCGTACGCCATGTTCGCGGAAGAGGCCGCCCTGCCGTTGTTCCGCCGGATCCTCACCGGCGACCTCCCGCGCGTTCCGAACTGGGAACTCCTCGGAGTCACGTTCGTCGATGTCTCCGAGGGCTCAACCGTCACCTCCATGCGGGCCAGCGAGTGGCTCTGCACCCACAACCGCCGAGTGCAGGCCGGCGCCCTGCTTTCCCTCGCCGTCGGCTGCCTCTCCGGTTCGGCGTCGACGCTCGGCCCCGCCGGCCGGCGGCTGGGCATCATCGATCAGAGCCTCAGCCTCTTCCGGCCCGTGGAGCCGGACGGGGGCGAGATCCTCAGCCGGGGGCGGGTCGTCCACCATGAAGGCGACATCGTCCATTCCACCGTGGAGCTCACCGACGCCTACGGGAACCGGGTCGGCATGGGTCACCAGACCTCGCAGCTGACCGAGTACCGGAGGCGGGAGGGCGCGGCCCCACCGGAGCGGGTGCTGGCCACGGTCCTGTTCACCGACATCGTGGGGTCGACCGAGCACGCCGAGCGCCTGGGGGACACCAAGTGGCGGGAGCTGCTCGATGAACACCATGCCCGCGTGCGCCGTCAGATCCAGACCTTCAAGGGCCGGGAGGTCAAGACCATGGGCGACGGGTTCCTGATCGCCTTCGAATCCCCCGCCCGGGCGGTGCAGTGCGCCCGGGCCATCCGCGACGAGGTGACCCGCATGGGGATCGAGATCCGGGCGGGCATCCACAGCGGCGAGTGCGACGTGGTGGGCAGCGACCTGGCCGGGATCGCCGTGCACGTCGCCTCCCGGGTTCAGGCCGCCGCCGCCCCCGGCGAGGTCCTCGTCTCCTCCACGGTCCGCGACCTCGTCGCCGGCTCCGGGCTCCGCTTCACGGACCACGGCCACCACACCCTCAAGGGCCTGGAGGGGGACTGGCACCTCCTGGCCGTCGACGGCTGACCGTCACCCGTAGGTGACCACCGTCCCGTCGCCGGTGGCGAGGCGGTAGGCGCCCTGGGCCGTAGAGGCGATGGCGACAGTGTCGGGGAAACCGGGGCCGTGGAAAACCGCATCGCCAAAGGTGAACACTCCCCCATCGGCCGCCGCCAGCCAGTACCCCTGCCCGCTCGGCGTGGCCGCCATCCCCACCACCGGCTCGTTGGAGGCTTCCGGCCGGCCGAAGTAGGCGGCGTCCCCGAAGCCGAACACCCCGCCATCGGCCGCCACCAGCCAGTACCCCTGCCCGCTCGGCGTGGCCGCCATCCCCACCACCGGCTGGTTCAACGGCCCCTCCGGACGGCCCTGGAACGGAGCGTCCCCGAAGGCGAACACCCCGCCATCGGCCGCCACCAGCCAGTACCCCTGCCCGCTCGGCGTGGCCGCCATCCCCACCACGGGCTGGTTCAACGGCCCCTCTGGTCGGCCCTGGAAGGGAGCGTCCCCGAAGGCGAACACCCCGCCATCGGCGGCGGCCACCCAGTACCCGCCGCCCGTCGGGGTGGCGATGATGCCCACCGCCGAGCGGGTGGGTGCGTTGCCGAGGCCGTCGGGGGCCACGGTCCCGTCGGAAGCGACGGTCCACCAGCCCGACGGGCGGCTCGTCACCCCGACCACGGCCACCGTGTCCGGTGCCGGGGCCGCCCGCAGGCGACGGGCGAACGCCTCGCGTTCCGAGGGCAGGGGCCACGGGTTCGGGGCGCAGGCCCCGGTGCCCTTGGACTGCTGCATCATGACGGGGGCCGGCTGGCTCGACCCGTCGCATGAGGCGTGGCCGAAACCCAGCCAGTGGCCGGTCTCGTGGTTGACCACCATCGTCCGGTACTCGTCGAGCGGGCCGGCCCAGGGTTCGGACCCCGACGTCCAGCGGTCCTCGTTGATGATCACGTTGCGACCGCTGCGACACGAGTACATCGGATGGCAGGGCGGGCCGAAGCTGCGCATGGCGGAGGCCGCCGCCAGCCACACCGTGAAGTCGCCGCCCGACTCCACCCGGGTGAAGCGCACCCGCCCGTCCAGCGCCCAGCCCCGGCCGTCGTTCAGGATCCGGCCGATCGTGCCGGCGAACGCTTCGACGTCGGAGCCCACCGGCCCCCGGGTGGCCACCGTGAACCGGTACTCGACCGTCTCCCCCGGCCCCCCGGACGCCGGCGCCGCCCCCGCGGGCAGCACGGAAACGGCTGTCAGCAGGCCCAGGGCCCATGAGAGGCGGCGGAGCATGGAAGTAGAGTTGCCGCTGCGATCGCCGACTGGCAAGGAGCCCAGCCATGACAGCCCAGGCCCAGACCCCGGACCGCAACCTCGCCATGGAGCTCGTGCGGGTGACCGAGGCAGCCGCCATGGCCGGCGGCCGCTGGATGGGCCGGGGTGACAAGGAGGCGGCCGACCAGGCCGCCGTCGACGCCATGCGGGCCGTGCTCAGCACGGTGTCCATGGACGGCATCGTGGTCATCGGCGAGGGCGAGAAGGACGAGGCCCCCATGCTCTACAACGGGGAGGCCATCGGCGATGGCAAGCCGCCCCTGGTCGACATCGCTGTCGACCCCATCGACGGGACCACCCTGACCTCGCTGGGCCGGCCCAACGCCATCTCGGTCATCGCCCTGTCGGAGCGCGGCACGATGTACAACCCCGGGCCCTGCGTCTACATGGAGAAGATCGCCGCCGGCCCCGAGGCCTTCGACGCCATCGACCTCACCGCCTCGGTCAAGGCCAACCTCAAGTGGGTGGCGAAGGCGCTGCGCAAGGACGTGGAGGACGTCACCGTGGTGATCCTGGACCGGGACCGCCACAAGCACATCATCAAGGAGTGCCGGGAGGCGGGGGCCCGCATCCGGCTCATCCCCGACGGCGACGTCGCCGGCGCCATCTCGGTGGCCTGGCCCGACTCGGGCGCCGACCTCCTCATCGGCATCGGGGGCACGCCCGAGGGTGTCATCGCCGCCGCCGCCCTCAAATGCCTGGGCGGCAACATGCAGGGTCGCCTGTGGCCCCGCAACGACGACGAGCGCCAGCAGGCCGTCGACGCGGGTTACGACCTCGACCGGGTGCTGGGGATCGAGGACCTGGTGGCCGGTGACGAGATCTTCTTCTCCGCCACCGGCATCACCGACGGGGAACTGCTGCGGGGCGTGCGCTACCGGGGCGAGGGGTGCACCACCCACTCCCTGGTCATGCGGTGCAAGTCGGGCACCATCCGGCGGATGGAGGCCACCCACCGCTGGAAGAAGCTGATGGAGTACTCCTCCATCAAGTTCGACTAACTCACTAGCCGCGAAGGGGACGTCAGGGCCCGAAGGGTCCCAGGCCGCCGTTACCGCCCGAAGCAGCCGAAGGGGCAGGAACCAGCCGTAGCGACACGAACGCGCCGTACGGGCAGGAAGGCGCCGTACAGGCAGGAAGGCGCCGAACGGGCACGAAGGCGCCTTACGGACTGGAAGGCGTCGAAGAGGCAGAAAGGCGCCGAACGGGCAGGAAGGCGTCGAACGGGCAGGAAGGCGTCGAACGGGCAGGAAGGCGTCGAACGGGCAGGAATCCGCCCTTTCGGAGCGAACTCCTGATAGTGCCCGAACTGCCGCGTTTCGAAGCGGCGGTCCCGACCGTCAGGAAGGGTCGTGGAGGTCGCTCCCGCCGAGACTGTCACCGCCGCAGTGGCTGACGTGCTGGTCGATTCCGTCCGGAATCTGATCGACCCGGCCGGCTGGTCGCTGCAGGTCGGCGAACCGTGGGCCCACGCCGCTCCCGCCGGCGCCACCCTGCCTGACCAGGGCTGGAAGCTGCACGTATCGGCCACCGAGGAGTCGGCCGCCGGCGTCCTGGCCGCCGTGGTTCCCGTCCTGGTGGCCGAAGGGGCCGCCTTCAAGTTCGCCGCCGGGCTCCGGTACGTCCGGATGCTCAACTCGGCCGGCGCCGACCGGGCCTCGTCGGGCAAGTTCCTCACCGTCTACCCCGCCGACGACGACCAGGCCCGCCGCATCGCCGCCGCCGCCCACACCGCCACCGGCGGGCTGGCCGGCCCGGTGATCCTCTCCGACCGGCCCTACCGTCCCGGCAGCCTGGTCCACTACCGCTACGGCGGCTTCACGGGCCGCTTCGCCATCGACGGCGACGGCCTCGTCGTCCACCTGATGCGCACGCCCGACGGCGACCTGGTGCCCGACGAGCGCCGGCCGTTCTACTCCGCCCCGGCCTGGGCCGCCGACCCCTTCCAGCCGCTGGAGCCGGCCGCTCCGGAGCCGGCGGCCGCCGACCCGGTACCAGGGGCGGCGATCCTGCTGAACGACCGTTACCTGGTCACCGCCGCCCTGGCCCACGCCAACAAGGGCGGCACCTACCTGGCCACCGACCACCACACCGGGCTGACGGTGGTGGTCAAGGAAGGCCGGCCCCACGTGGCCACCACGGCGGGGGGCGACGCCCGCCAGGCCATCCGCCACGAGGCCCGGATGCTCGAGCTCACCGGGCATCTGGGTCGCACGCCCCGCCTCGTCGAGGTCTTCGACCAGGGTGGCCACACCTTCCTGGTCGAGGAGCACATCGACGCCGGCGGTCTCCGGGACCTGGTGGATCCCGCCTACGAGCCCCCCGACGCCGGCCTCCCTGCGTCCACGGTGCGGGCGGTGGCCCTCACCCTGGCCCGGATCGTGGCCGACTTCCACGCCGCCGGCGTGGTGCTGCGGGACCTCACCCCCAACAACCTGCTGGTCACCGACGAGGGCCGCGTCGTCCTGATCGACCTGGAACTGGCCCATCCCGCCGGCGAGGCGCCCGCCGCCCCGGCCGGCACTCCCGGCTACGCCGCCCCCGGGCAGCTCAACGGCCGGCCCAGCGGGTTTCCCGACGACTACTGGAGCCTGGGCGCCACCATCGCCTATCTGGCCACGGGGGCGGACCCCTTCCTCCCGGCCGACATCACCCAGGCCTGGACCGACCCGGACCGCCTGGCCACCTGGCTCGCCGACCACGTTGCCGCTGGCGTCCTGGAGCCGGCGGTGGCCGGCGTGGTGGCCGCCGCCATGGACCCCGACCCGACCCGGCGCGCCGGCCCGGCCGAGGTGGCCCGTGCCCTGACCGGCACCCCGACACTCACCCACCCGCTCCGGCCCGCCGACGCCGAACCGCCCGACCCGGCCACCGTGGCCGCCGGCGTGGC
This sequence comes from uncultured Actinomycetes bacterium, assembly GCA_963789165.1. Lineage (GTDB taxonomy): Bacteria > Actinomycetota > Acidimicrobiia > IMCC26256 > BP-133 > CAWBJP01. The sequence goes on along the minus strand of CAWBJP010000008.1, from coordinate 36,892 downwards.
CCACTGGCTGTGCCGCCGGCTCGGCACCGGCCCCGCCGGCCACCTCTGGCCCACCGGAGCCACGGGAGCGCTCCTCGATCCGGTCAACGTGCAGTCGGGCGCCAGCGGCGTCGGGATGTTCCTGGCCCGGGCCGCGGCGGTGATGGACGACGACCACTCCCTGCGCAAGGCTCTGGCCGCCACCGCCGACTGGGTCGCGCAACAGGTCGCCGACGGGCCGGCACGCCCCCCCGGGCTCTACTTCGGCCTCTCCGGCGTGGCCTGGTTCCTCACCGAAGCCGCCGGTGTCCTCGGCCGCGACGACCTGCTGCGCCGGGCCAACGAGCTGGCCCTGTCCCTGCCCGTACTCACCGAGAATCCCGACATCTCCCATGGCACCGCCGGGATTGGCCTCGGGCAGCTGCACCAGTGGCTCCGCACCGGCGACGACCGCTTCCTGGCCCGGGCCGCCCTCGGCGCCGAGCACCTGGTGCGGACCGTCGAGCACACCGAAGACGGCCTCCTCTGGCGGGTGCCCGCCTCGGCCCGGAGCCGCCTGGCCGGCACCAGCTCCTACGGCTACGCCCACGGCACCGCCGGCATCGCCACCTTCCTCCTGTGCGTCGCCGCCGCCACCGACGAGGAGGAATACGCCACCGTCGCCACCGACGCGCTCGACGGGCTCCTGGTCCTGGCCGAGGAAGGGGCGGACGGAACCGCCTGGTGGCCGGCCGGACCCGACGACCCCGCCTGCTGGCCCCACTGGTGCAACGGCTCTTCGGGGGTGGGGACCGCCCTGGTCCGGGCCCACACCGTGACGGGCCAGCGCCGCTATCTCAACGCCGCCGTCGCCGCCGCCCGAGCCGGGCAGGCGGAACGCTGGCGCAGTTCACCCACACAGTGCCATGGCCTGGCCGGGGACTCGGAGCTCCTCCTCGATCTCGCCGCCTGCACCGGCGAGGAGGGGTACCGGACCCTGGCCAGGCAGGCCGCTTCGGCACTGTGGCTGCGCCGCCGAAACGACGCGGGCACCGGAAACTGGGTCTTCCCCGACGACACCGGGGGGTCGGTCAGCGCCGCCTTCGGGACGGGCATGGCCGGTGTGGGGTCGTTCTTCCTGCGCCTGGCCGCCGGTGGCGCCCGGCCCTTCATGCTCGACGAGCTGCTGCCCCCGACCCGGAGATCGAAGTCCCGGCGTTCAAGGACATCGGCATGATGAACAACCTCGCCGCCGCCCTGGCCGCCCTGCCCGACCGGCGCGACTTCGCCTTCTCCACCGACCTGGGCCGCGCCGCCTGGATCGACGGCGACACCATCGAATGGATCGACGACACACCCACACACGGTCCTGGCTCCGGGCCGGTGCGGCGCACCACTCCCGGAGTCCCCCTGCCCGACGGCACCGTGGTGGAGCTGGTCGACCGGCGCCGGATCGGCCTGTGCCGCCCCATCGACGCCGGGGTGGAGCTGCTGGTCATCGACGTGGAGGCCACTGGCCATCCCGTGCACAAGATCGCCGCCCTGGCCACCCCCCGCACCTGCCTGCTCCCCCGCCGGCCCGGGGCACCGTGGCAGCTGCTGGCCGTGACCGGCTTCGAGGAGGTCACCGCCCTGCTCCGCATTGACTGGGTGGAAGGGACCTGGACCGAGGTCGGCCGGCTGCCCACCCGGGTGGACGGCGGGGTCTGGCTGGGCTCGGACCGGCGCCTGGCCCTCAACGGCCTTGGCCCGTCCGGACGGGCCAGCGTGTATGCCGTCGACCTGGACGCCGGCCAGTTCAGCCCCCTGTTCGAGCTGTCGCCCGACTCGGACGACCGCGTCGTCCTCTTCGACGCCGAGACCGGCCACCTGGTCGTCACCACCGACGCACCCGGCTGGCCGGCGGTCGGCGTGGGCCGCCTGGCGTCGCCCGGAGAAGGCGCCGGGATCCGCTTCCTCCCCGCCCTGCCCGAGGGCGACGAGGGGGCCCGGCCCTGCGGCTTCGTGGGCCCACCCGAGACCCGCCGGCTCCTGCTCCACCACGAAACGGGTTCCGTGGTCCGCCTCCGCACCGCCGACCTCGCCACCTTCCAGATCTCAGACCCGCTTCCCGTTCCCGACGGCGAGGTGGACCGGGTGGTGGCCGTCGACGGCCCGGTGCTGCGCTTCGCCTTCTCGGCCCCGGACCGGCCCTGGGCGCCGGCTCGGCTGGACCTCGACTCGGGACAGTTCCGCTTCGACCTTGAGAGCGATCAAGCCGTGTCGCTCCGGCCCGGACGGGTAACCACCTTCCCCGGCCCGGCCGGTCCGATGCCCGCAGTTTGCCTGGAGCCGGTAGTTCGCGTGGAGCCGGCAATGCCCAGCGAGGTGGTGGTGGTCGCCCTGCACGGCGGCCCCATCGCCCGCTGGGGCACCGAATTCCGCGCCGAACTCCAGCTCTTCGCCCACCTGGGGGCCCGGGTGGTGGCCCTCGACTACCCGGGCAGCACCGGCTGGGGGCGGCCGTATATGAACAGCCTCCTCGGGGCGGCCGGGTCGATCGACGTCGAAGCCGTGGCGTCGGTGATCGACGGCCTGGGAGCCTCCACGGTCCTCCTCTACGGCGAGAGCTACGGCGCCTTCCTCGCTCTGGCTGTGGCCGCTGTGCGCCCTGTGGCGGGAGTAATGGCTTTCGCCCCGTTCAATTCGTTCGAATCGCTCAAGGCGCACGGACCGCCCGAAGTGCGCGAGACGCTCGAACTACTCGATGGGGGAAATTCGTACGAAACCGGCAGGAATCCGTTCAAAGGGTGCCGAACTATCCGGAGCAAGGTGCTCATCGCGCATGGCACCGCGGATTTGACCATTCCCGTCGGGGAGTCCCGGGCACTGGCCCAGGCCCTCAGGGATGGAAGGGATGCTGGGGATGACGGAGTGCGACTGGTCGAGCTGGACGGCCAAGGCCACGACCTCGTGGGTCGCCACGTCCTCGAGCGCTGGTTTCGGGAGCTCGCCGAATTCACGGACGGGTTCTCGAGAACGAGATCGCCTGCTCAACGAGAACACCAAGCAGCAGGGGCGCTGAGCAGGCGGCCTCGAGAAACAACACCCGGAAAGGAGGTGGATCCGCATGTTCGAACTCACCAAGGCTGATGTTCTTGGGCTGCAGGTCATGACCGACGAGGTCACTGGTCTTGCCCGCAAGGGTGCCCGCCGGCGCCACGGAGGTGGGAAGTCCAACGTGTGCCTTATCACGTTGTCCAATTCCCTGAACGACCTCAGTGTCCTGAGCGACATTCTGAGCATTTTCGGCTAAGCGGTCCGCTTCCTTGCCGAACCGAGGTCCGGGCTCCACCCGGGGTCCGGACCTTTCGGTAACCAGGCTCGGAAGGATCGAGCTTGAACCCACCACGAGAGGGGGTGTTCGAATGTTTCAAAATGGAACTGGCCTGGCCTTGTCTGTAGAGGGTCTTGCTGCTCTTCCGTCCATCCAGGCGGACGAAGTCACCGGGCTGGCCCGGAAGGCGTCCCGGCGACACCGGGGGAGCAAGTCCAACGTGTGTCTCATCACGTTGAACAACGTGCTCAACGACGCTGACGTCCTGAGCGGACTTCTCAGCCTCTTTGGCGGCGGCAGCCTCGGCCTCTAAGCGAGCCGCTGCCCTGGGTGGGCGCACGTGCCAGCGGGCACGTGCGCCTGCCTATTTTTCTGTCCACCGTGCCATCCCGCCCTGCTTTCACCTGACGGCAGGAGCGAAGGGCCTTTCTCCCGAATTGTTCCCTTATGGACCGTAGGCGTCGCGCGACCACGTCACCCCGCACCCGCCGCCCCCGCCCCGTCATGGCCCTGGTGCGCCTGGCCTGGCGCGCCGATCGCCGCGGGCTGTCGATCATGGCCGGCGCCAGCGTGTTCGACGCCGCCGCCGGCATCGGGGGCACCCTGGCCGTGGGGGTTCTCCTCAACGCCCTGGTGAAGAACCTCGGAGTGGTCGACAGCTCCGCCTGGAAGGCCCTGGCCTTCGTGGGCGCCATCTTCCTCGTCCAGCGGGTGTTGTTCCCGTTCCTGGGTCCGGCCGTGGAGAGCCTCGAGCACCGCCTCACCCTGCTCGTCCGGGAGCGGGTGATGGCGCCGCTGCTGCGCCCGTCCACCATCAGCCACCTCGAAGACCCCCGCATCGCCGACGAGCTGCGCCAGGCGCAGCAGGTCGGCTCGGAGAACTTCTCCGCCCAGCAGGCTCTCGGCGCCCTCACCGATCTGGGCGGCGCCCGGCTCGGGGCGGTGGCCGCCGGGGTGCTGCTCTCCCGCTGGCACTGGTGGGCGCCGTTCGTGCTGGCCGCCGCCTGGCTCTTCTCCCGGATGTGGTACCGCATCCAGATGGCCACCCTGGTGTCGTCCATGGAGCGCTCCACCCCCGCCCTGCGCCAGGCCGAGTACATCGGCGACCTGGTGCTGGGGGGCACGGCGGCCAAGGAGACCAGGGTCTTCGGCCTCGGCTCCTTCCTCACCCGCCGGTTCGAGTCCCGCTGGCGGGCGGGCATGACCGACGTGTGGCGCCAGCGGCGCCAGGGACGGGTGGGCACCCTCGTCAACACGGCCGTCATCTTCGGCAGCCACATGTTCGTGCTGGGCCTCCTGGTCCGGGCGGCCCTGGGCGGCGAACTCTCGCTGGGCAACCTCTTCGTCTACCTCCAGGCTTCTCTGGGCCTCGCCGGGCTGGGCTTCCAACCCGAGAACGAATACATCCTGCGCATGGGCGCGGCGCCCCTTCCCCACGTCCTCGCCCTCGACGACCTGGTGGCCCAGACGGAGGCGGAAACTCCCGCCGGCACCCGCCCGGTGGGGGGCAGCCCCCGCGACGCCATCCGGCTGGAGGGCGTCTGGTTCGGCTACCCCCGCACCGAGCGCCCGGTGCTCGAGAACCTCGACCTGGAGATCCCGGCCGGGACGTCGCTCGCCATCGTGGGCGAGAACGGCGCCGGCAAGACCACCCTGGTCAACCTCATCTGCGGCTTCTACCGGCCCCTGGCGGGACGGGTCACGGTCGACGGCGTCGACCTGGCCGAGTTCGACCCCGCCGCTTGGCAGCGGCGCATCGGGGCGGTGTTCCAGGACTTCTCCCGCTATCCGGTCACCCTGCGGGAGAACATCGTCTTCGGCGGCGGCGCCGGGCGCGCCGGCTGGGAGGCCCGCTATCGGGCCGCCGAAAAGGCGGGGCTGACCGCCGTCACCCAGGGTCTGCCCCAGAACTGGTACACGACCCTGTCCCGGGAGTTCGAGGGGGGCACGGAGCTCTCCGGCGGTCAGTGGCAACGGGTCGCCCTGGCCCGGGCCCTCTTCGCCCTGGAGGCGGGGGCGAGGGTCCTCGTACTCGACGAGCCGACGGCCAACCTCGACGTCCGGGCCGAGGCCGCCCTCTACAACCGGTTCCTGGAGCTCACCGCCGGGCTCACCACCATCATCGTGTCCCACCGGTTCTCCACCGTGCGCCGGGCCGATCAGATCGTGGTGGTCCACGACGGGGGGATCGTCGAGACAGGCACCCACAGCCAGCTCCTCGCCCTGGGCGGGCGCTACGCCAAGATGTTCAACCTCCAGGCCCGCTACTACCTGAGCTCCAAACCGGCGCCGGTCATGCCGGGCAGGAACGGAGTGCGCAACGGGCACCACCGGTTGGGGAGCCAGGCATGAGGTATTTCCGGGCCATCCGGCTGGTGGTGCGCACGGCTTTCATGGCCAGCCCGGGTCGCGCCGCCCTCGTCTTCACCGTGCTGCCCCTGGCCAGCCTGACCGTGGTCCTGTCGGGCTTCTGGCTCAAGATGCTGGCCGACGGCATCGCCTACCGCGACGCCGACCGGGCTTCGATGGCCGTCCTGGCTGTGGCCGGCTCGCTCGCTTTCCAGCACGTCATGGTGGTGGTCCTCTCCAAGATCCGCTTCAACCTCCAGGAGCGGACCAGCCTGCGCTTCGAGCGGGAGCTCCTGGAACTGGTGGCCGGCCTGCCCGGCATCGAGCACCACGAGCGCCCCGACTACCTCGATCGCATCGAGATGCTGCGGGCCCAGCGGGCCGTCTTCGCCCAGGCCGTCGGGGCCGTCGTCATGAACATCGGGGTGGTCGGCCAGGCCGTCCTGACCGGTGTCCTCCTGTACCAGGTCCATCCCGTCCTCCTCGGGTTGCCCCTCCTGTCCATGTTGAGCTTCATCACCGAGTCCAAGTCCGGAGCCCTCATCGTGAACGCCTCCGAGGCATCGGCGGCCGAGACCCGCCTGGCCCGGGAGCACTTCACCACCGCCACCTCCTACGGCTTTTCCAAGGAGGTGCGGGTCTTCGGGCTGGCCGAGGAGATCGTGAGCCGGCACCGCAAGGCGTCGGAATCGGCCCGCCGGCAGATGGTGGCGGCCAACATCAAGGCCGCGGTGTGGGAGGCGGCCGGCGGCTTCTTGGCCGTCTCCGCCCACATGGCCGGCCTGGTCTTCGTCGTGTGGCGGGCCCAGCAGAACCCCGGCCTCCAGCTGGCTGGGGAAGTGGTCCTCACCATGCGGCTCACCTCCCAACTCAACGGTCAGATCGCCGGCATCGCCCAGGCCACCGGCCTGCTCAATCAGACCCTCCAGGTCGCGCTGCGCCACCTCTGGCTCCTTGACTACGCCAAGGGCATCCAGAAGCGCCTGCGCCGGGGAGGGGCCGCCGCCCCCAGCTCGCTCAAGGGCGGGATCGCCCTGGAGAACGTGTCCTTCACCTACCCGGGGACGGAGACCGAGGTCCTGGCCAAGGTCAACCTGTGGCTGCCGCCGGGCACGGTGGTGGCCCTGGTGGGCGACAACGGTGCCGGCAAGAGCACGCTGGTCAAGCTGCTCTCCCGCTGCTACGAGCCCACCAGCGGACGGATCACCGTCGATGGCGTGGATCTGGCCGAGATCGATCACGACTCCTGGCGGGCCCGGGTCTCGGCCGCCTTCCAGGACTCAGCCCGCTTCGAGTTCCTCATGGGCGAGACGGTGGGCATCGGCGACCTCGAGAAGCTGGACGACGCCTACCACGTCCTCACCGCCTTCGAGCGGGCCGAGGCGGGGTCGCTGGTCGAGTCCCATCCGGCCGGCCTCAACACGCAGCTCGGCCGCCGCTTCGACGGGGTGGAGCTCTCCGGAGGGCAGTGGCAGCGCCTGGCCCTGGCCCGGGCGGCGATGCGCGAACCCCTTCTGCTGCTGCTCGACGAACCCACCGCCAACCTCGACGCCGAGGCCGAGTTCGCCCTCTTCGAGACCATCGCCCGCTCCACCCAGCGGGCCCGGGCCCATGGCGCCATCACCCTGCTGGTGTCGCACCGCTTCTCCACGGTGCGCATGGCCGACCTGATCCTCGTCGTCGACGGCGGCCGGATCGCCGAGGTCGGCAGCCATCACGAGCTGATGGCGAAGCGCGGCCTCTACTCCGAGCTCTTCAAGCTCCAGGCCGGCGCCTACGCCTGAGGGACGGCCACCTCGAAGCGGTGGCGGACCAGGGTGCGACCGTGATAATCCCGGCCGGAGAGCTCCACGCTCACGGTGGCGCCGCGGTCGTCCACCTGCACCACCCCGAACCGCCCGGGCCCGGGGTACGCCCCTTCGCTGTAGGGGCCGCCCTTGACCTTTCCCCGCCGGTCGAGGGCGGCGGCGTGCAGGACCGGGAAGCCTCCGCCGCCCCCGGTGGCGTAGCCGCTGTTGGTGCCGTCGTCGATGGCCACCATGTGGGCGTCACCGCTCACCATCACCAGGTTGCGGATGTTCTCGCGGGCGACGGCGTCGGCGATGGCCTGCCGCTCGGCGGCATAGCCGCCCCAGGTGTCCTCCCCGGCCCGGGCGGCATCGATCCACGGGTTCGGGTTGACCCACACCACCAGGGCGTACTCGCCCGCCCGCCGCAGCTCGCCCAGCAGCCAATCCCGCTGCTCCGTGCCCAACATGGTCCGGTCGGTCCGTTCCGAGCGGGTATCCGTTACCACCACCCGCGCCCGCCCGATGGTGAAGGCGTGATAGATGGCACCATCCCGACCCGCGGGTAGCGGCGGGTAGGGAACCGCCTGACGGTAGGCCCGGCGGGCCGCCATCCGGCTGGGCGAGGCGGCATCGGCGTCGTTGGCGCCGTAGTCGTGGTCGTCCCAGACATAGTCGACGGGCACCGCCCGGTAGAGCGCCGCCTGGGCCGGAGCGGTGAGGATCCGGTGGTAGACGTCGAGAAACGCGTCGGCGTGGCGGCTGGCGATGTTCTCGTAGTGGAGGTCGCCGGTCATGAGGTAGAGCAGTGGGTCGAGCCGGCGGATGGCGTCGAACACCACGCCGTTGGAACCCGTGCGGGCACAGCTGCCCACGGCCAGGGTGAAGGAGGCCGGCCCCTCGGGAAAGGTCGTCAGGCGACCCCGCCCGCGACCGCGATCGGGACGGCCGTCGACCTCGACCGTGTATCGGTAGGGCGTGGCCGGCGTGAGGCCCTCGGCCCGGAGCCGGGCGATGCCGCCGGCGCCGACGGTGACAGCAGCCGACCGGAGTGGCCCGGCACCCGGCCCCTCCAGGAGCAGCCGGGCCCGGCGCCCCCCACCGGCCAGGCGGGCCACCACCGTGGCCTGGCGGGAGGTGATCCCTCCCGACCACACCCATTCGACCCGGTCGACGGGCAGGGCCAGGGTGGCGGACTTCGGGTGCTGGGGACCGAGGTAGTAGGCGTAGAGGCCCTGGGCGGTGGCCACCTCGACCAGCAGGAGGGCGGCCGTCACCACCGCCACCACCACCATGGCACGCCGCCGGCCCCATCCCTGGCTCCACGCCAGCCAGACGAGCACGGCGGGCACGGCGAAGGCCAAGGCCATCCCCCCGCTGATGACCCACGGATACTCGAAGGCGGCCAGCAGACCGAGGGCGGCCGCCGCGCCGGCCATGACCACCGCCCCCGCCGCCTCCCAGCGCCAGGTCAGCGCACCGCCGAGGGCGGCCAGGGCCAGGAAACCGATCTGGAGCGGATCCTGCAGCTCGGAGGCGAGGGTGTCCCCCTCGGAGTCGCCCGGTAGCCCACCGGCGAGGTTGATGGCCGCCGTGGCCGCCACGGCTGCGAACAGCCAGATCCGTGCCACCCGGCGCAGGGCCCGGGGAGGGGCCGTCAGGCCGGCGATTGGCGCAGGATCTCCCAGGCCTGGGTCGGGGTGGTGCGGAAGTCGTAGATGGAGGCGCCGAGACAGCCGGTCTCGCGCGCGGCCCGCACGAAGCCCCGGTAGTCGTCATCGGTGGAACGGTTGTCCGTGCCGCCGATGGGGTGGACGGGCGCGCCGGGCAAGCCAAGGTTGGCCCGCATGCGGGTCACGTTCTCGGCCGTGTAGCGGTAGCCGTCCCGGTAGCCCGACGACTGGGTGCGAAACGTCCAGTAGGCCATGGGCACCCACACGTCGTAGAGGGGAGCCAGCTCGCGCCAGGGAAACCCGGGCCAGAAGTTGGGGTTGATGACCTCCATGACGATGGGTGGCGGCGGGATGGCGGACAGGGTGGCGCCACCCATGGCCGCTCGCAGCCGGCGGGAGAGCTCCACCAGCCGAGCGTTGCGCTCGGCATGGTCGGGCACGTCCTTGCGCCACTCGATGTCGAGGCCCAAGCCGTCGAAACCCTGGCCCTCGAACCGGAAGTCCCGGATGGCGACCAGGCGGGCCATGTCGGAGTCGAGGTCGTAGAACTTGGGCAGGTACCAGGCCACCACCTTGATCCCCAGGGCGTGGGAGCGCACCAGCATGGGCCCCAGGATCTCGGGGTTCACCAGCAGGCCCGGCGAGCGCACGTCGTCCTTGGCCGCCTGCAGGTACAGGGTTCTCACTCCCTCCCGGGCCATGTCGTCGACCGAACCGGGACCCACCGGGGCCGGAGCGCCGTTGGGCTGGTACTCAGGGCTGAAGTCGTAGGCGTCGACCCAGGTCCCCAGGCCCTTGTAGGCCGACACGTCCCGGGCCGGAGGCGGGGTGACGGGAGGAGCGGCGATGGGCAGGGGGGCCACCGGCGCCCGGGTGCCGGGCGGCGCGGCGGTGGTGGGCGGTGTGGCCGTCGTCGTGGTGGTCTCCGGCGGGGCGGTGGTGGGCGGGACTGTGGTTGCCGTGGTGGTGGTCTCCGGCGGGGCGGTGGTGGGCGGAACCGTGGACGCCATCGTCGTGGTTGGCGCCTCAGCCGCGGTGGCGGCCAGCGCCTCCTCGTGGCGCGGGTGGTAGCCGGCCGGGTCGGCCAGGGTCCACGTACCCGTCACCACCAAAAGGGCGGCCAGCGCCGCCTTGAGCATCGCCCGCATCAACCTCTAGGGAACCACACTGCGTGGCGGAGTAAAAGGATCGGGCTTCCAGTGACTTCAAAAAGAGCTCGCAATGAAGGGGGCGTGTGGGGGCCGGGCCGGCGCCGGGAAGTCGACCCCTCAAACTTTTGGTGACGGATTCCGCCACCTGTCGGTTGGATCTGTCACCAAAAAAAACCTCGGCCGCCCGGCGCCGCTCCGGGGCCCCAACCCCCTTCAATGCGCCTTTGAAATTCGGTCGTCAGTGCGCCTTGGTCTTGATCTCCGCCCCGGCGAGCTTCAGCCTTGCCTCACTCCAGGCTCGAAGATCGAGGAGCTCGGCGAACTTCTCCTCGGACTTCGGGTGGCGCAGGGCGGCCAGCGTCTCGTCCAGCTCTTCCTGCGCCTCGGCCACGTCCACGTCGGCCTCGGCCACCGCGTTGTCGACGAGGACGGTGACCTTGTCGTCGCCCACCTTGAGGAAACCGCCCCGGACGGCGAAGCGGGCGACCTGACCGCCCTCCTCGCCGATGCGCAGGATCCCACTGCCGAGGGCGGCGACAAGCGGTGCGTGCTTGGGCAGGATCCCGAGCTGGCCGACGACCAGTTTCCCCGGCTGGGGGGCGCGGTAGAGCCCGCCTCCGTCGCCGCCGACGCGATCCCACGCCGGAGCCGTCACGAACCGCGCCTCGCCCTCGAAGAGCTGCCGCGCCGGACTCACCACCACGACCTGGAGGGTCCCTGAATGCCCGTCCGCCGCCATGGCCTCAGCCCTTCGCCATCTGCCCGGCGGACTCGACCACCTCTTCGATGTCGCCCTTCATGTAGAAGGCCTGTTCCGGCAGGTTGTCGTACTCGCCCGAGACGAGCGCCTTGAACGAGCGGATGGTGTCCGAGAGCTTCACGTAGCGCCCGCTGATGCCCGTGAACTGCTCGGCCACGAAGAAGGGCTGTGAGAGGAACCGCTGGATCTTGCGAGCCCGCTGCACGAGGACCTTGTCCTCCTCGCTGAGCTCGTCCATACCCAGGATGGCGATGATGTCCTGAAGGTCCTTGTAGCGCTGGAGGATGCGCTGCACCTCCCGGGCCACCGTGTAGTGCTCCTCACCCACGTACTGGGGCGAGAGGACGCGCGACGTGGAGTCGAGCGGGTCCACCGCCGGGTAGATGCCCAGCTCGGCGATCTGGCGGGAGAGCACCGTCTTGGCGTCGAGGTGGGCGAAGGCCGTGGCCGGCGCCGGGTCGGTCAGGTCGTCGGCCGGCACGTAGATCGCCTGCACCGACGTGATCGAGCCACGGTCAGTCGAGGTGATCCGCTCCTGGAGCGCGCCCATCTCCGACGCCAGCGTCGGCTGGTAACCCACGGCCGATGGCATCCGGCCGAGGAGGGCGGAGACCTCGGAGCCCGCCTGGCTGAACCGGAAGATGTTGTCCACGAAGAGGAGGACGTCGCGGCCACCCTCGTCGCGCAGGTACTCGGCCATGGTGAGGCCGGAGAGCGCCACCCGCAGGCGGGCGCCGGGGGGCTCGTTCATCTGGCCGTAGCACAGGACGGCCTTGTCGATGACGCCCGACTCCTGCATCTCCAGCCAGAGGTCGTTGCCCTCGCGCGTCCGCTCGCCGACCCCGCAGAAGACCGAGTAGCCGCCGTGCTGCTGGGCGACGTTGTTGATGAGCTCCATGATGACGACGGTCTTGCCCACGCCGGCGCCGCCGAACAGGCCGGTCTTGCCGCCCTTGGCGTAGGGGGCGAGAAGGTCGACGACCTTGATGCCGGTCTCGAAGATCTCGGTGTTGGTGGACAGCGACTGGAACTTCGGGGAGGGGGCGTGGATCGGCCGGCGCTGCTTCGCCTCCACCGGGCCGCCATAGTCCACCGGCTCCCCGAGCAGGTTGAAGACCCGCCCGAGGCACTCCTCGCCCACCGGCACGGTGATCGGCCCGCCGGTGTCGAGCACCTTCGTGCCCCGCACGACCCCGTCGGTCGTGGACATGGCCACGGCGCGCACCTGGTCGCGCCCGACGTGCTGCTGCACCTCGGCCACGAGGAAGATCCTGTCGTCGCCCTCGCCCTCGTCGATCTCCAGCGCGGTGTAGATCTCCGGCAGGTCGGCCTCGCTCTCGAACTCGACGTCGAGGACCGGGCCCATGACCTGGACCACCTTGCCGTAGCGCTTCTTCTCGTCGCTCATCTCTGCTCCTATTTCTTCAGCGCCTCGGCCCCGCCGATGATCTCGGCGATCTCCTTCGTGATCAGCGCCTGCCGGGCCCGGTTGTAGTCGCGCGTCAGGTTGGTCACCATGTCCGACGCGTTGTCGGTCGCCTGCTTCATCGCCAACCGCCGCGCCACCTGTTCTGACGCCACCGCCTCCGCCAGCACCGAGTACATGACCTGCCGTCCGTAGAGGGGCAGGAGCCGGTCGAGGATCTCGGGGGCACTGGGCTCGAAGAGCGGCGCGGGGCCCGCGGTCCCGGAATCCTCCTCGGGGGCGATCGGGAAGAGCCTCATGACCGTGGGCGGCTGGCGCCCCACGCTCTCCCAGTGCGGATAGACGACGAGCACCTCGTCCACCTCGCCGGCCAGGAACGGGGTGGCGAGCTCGGACAGGAAGAACTCCGCGTCGGCCGGCGTGGGCCGGTCGCTGAGCTCGGCGACGTAGGTCTTCTCCACCTCGAAGCCCTGAAAGCGAAGCGCGCTGATCCCCTTCTTTCCGGCGACGAACAGACGGAGGTCGTGGCCGTCGGCCGCCTTGGCCCGGTGGGTGTTGCGGGCCAGGCGGACCAGGTTCGTGTTGAACCCTCCGCACAGGCCGCGATTGGCGGTCACGACGAACAGCAGCGTCCGCTTCCCGGGGCGCACCTCGAAGTACGGCCACTGGGAGACGTCCACGCCGCTCGCACCGATCTCGCTCATGAGCTGGCGGAGGCTCTCGAGATAGGGGCCGGACGACTGCACGCGCTGCTGGGCGGCTTTGAGCTTCGCCGTCGCCACCATCTCCATGGTGCGCGTGATCTTCTTGGTGGAGGAAACGCTCTTGATGCGCCTCCGGATGATCTTTGGCTGCTCGGGCATGGGCTATCGAGGGTCCACTACTTGGCCGCGGCCTTTCCCTCTTCGGGCGCGGGAGCCTCGGTGTCCCCCATGTCGTCCTCCCCGGCGGCCGCCTCCGGCGCCTCGGTTCCGTCCGTACCCTCCGCCGCCGCGGGGGCCTTGGCTCCTCCCGTGCCCGCCGCCGCCAACGCTTCGGGAGCCTCGCTCCTCCAGCTGTTGCTCTTGAACGAGGAGATCTCCTCCTTGAGCGTGGCCGCCGTGTCGTCCTCGAGGGCGCCGGTCTCCTTGATCGTTTTCAACGCCTTGCTCTGCATGGCCCGCAGTGCGTCGATCATCTCGCTCTCGAACCGTTTGATCTCCTCGACGGGGACGTCGTCCATGAGCCCCTGGCCCACGGCGAAGATCGTGGCCACCTGCTCCTCCATCGGCCAGGTGGCGGCGGTTGTCTGCTTCAAGACCTCGACCGTGCGCTCGCCCCGCGCCAGCTGCGCTCTCGTCCCCGCGTCCAGGTCGCTGGCGAACTGCGCGAACGCCTCCAGTTCCCGATACTGCGCCAGGTCGAGGCGCAGCTTGCCCGCCACCTTCTTCATCGCCTTCGTCTGGGCGTTGCCGCCCACGCGGCTCACGGAGATGCCGACGTTCACCGCCGGGCGCACACCGGCGTAGAACAGGTCGGGCTCGAGGTAGATCTGGCCGTCAGTGATGGAGATCACGTTGGTCGGGATGTAGGCCGACACGTCGCCCGCTTGCGTCTCGATGATGGGGAGGGCGGTCAGCGAGCCGCCGCCGAGCTTGTCGCTGAGCTTGGCGGCACGCTCGAGCAGGCGGCTGTGGTTGTAGAAGACATCGCCCGGGTACGCCTCGCGGCCCGGCGGCCGGCGCAGAAGGAGCGAGAGCTGGCGGTAGGACGCGGCCTGCTTCGACAGGTCGTCGTAGATGCAGAGCGTGTGGCGGTTCTGCTTGTACATGAAGTACTCGGCCATGGCGGCGCCCGCGAAGGGGGCGATGTACTGCATCGGCGCCGGGTCGTTGGCCGTGGCGCTGACCACGATCGAATAGTCCATGGCGCCCTGCTCGCGCAGGGTCTCCACGACGCCGGCCACGGTGGAGGCCTTGAGGCCGATAGCGACGTAGACGCAGATGACGTCGCCGCCCTTCTGGTTGATGATGGCGTCGAGGGCGACCGAGGACTTGCCCGTCTCGCGGTCGCCGATGATCAGCTCCCGCTGGCCGCGGCCGATCGGGATCATCCCGTCGATCGCCTTGATGCCCGTCATCAGCGGCTCACGCACGGGCTGCCGGTCGGCAATGCCGGGCGCCTTCCCCTCCATGGGCATGAGGTCGGTCGTCTCGATCGGCCCCTTGCCGTCAATGGGTTGCGAGAGCGGGTTCACCACCCGCCCGATGAGGGCCTCCCCGGCGGGCACCGAGAGCACGCGGCCGGTGCGCTTCACGGTCTGCCCCTCGCGGATGTCGAGGTAGTTGCCGAGGATGACGATGCCGACGGAGTCCTCCTCGAGGTTCAAGGCGAGGCCGAAGGCCCCGTTCTCGAACTCGACCATCTCGCTCGCCATGGCCTTCTCGAGGCCGTAGACGCGCGCGATGCCGTCGCCGACCTCGAGCACGGTGCCGACCTCGTCGACGCGGAGGTCGACGTCGAAGGACTCGATCTGCTGCCGGATGATCGAGCTGATCTCGTCGGTCCTGATCTCCATGGCTCCTATCCCCGTCCGGTGGCGGCGAGGCTTCGCCGCATGTCCTGAAGGCCCCGGCGCACCGTCCCGTCGAGGACGGAGTCGCCGAGATTGACCCGGATGCCACCGAGGACCTCCGGGTCGACCCGTTCCTGGAGGACGACGGTCCTCTTCGTCAGCTGCTCCAGCGCCACGCGCAGCGCCTCGGCCAGATCGGTGTCCAGCTTGCGGGCCGTCGTCACGCTGGCCTTGACGAGCCCCTCGTGCTGGTCGCGGTAGCGGGCATACTCGGCGACGATGTTGTCGAGGAGCGGCTCCCGCCGCTTGTCGACGAGGACCAGGAGCAGCCCGAGCACCGGCCGGCCCACCTTGCCCTCGAAGGCCAGCTTGAAGATCCGCCGTTTGTCCTCGCGCCGGAGGTGCGGCATGTTGAAGAAGTTCCGCAGCTCGGGATCGAGCTCGTTGATGGCCGTGTCGACGGCGTGCAGGTCGTCGTAGATGCTGCCCACGGCCCGCTCCCTGATACCGATGTCGAAGAGCGCCTGGGCGTAGACACGGGCGGCGGCGTTCGAGACGTTGATCACGTGCTGGCGCCCTCTTCAACCATCCATCGGCCGCCGGCGACCTCGTCGACGACCTCGCGCGCCAGCCGCCGGTGGTCCTCGTCCCGGATCTCCCGCTTGAGGAGCCGGGCAGACGCCTCCAGGGTCAACTCGACCGTGGCCTTCTTCAGCTCCTCGATCGCCTTGGCCCGTTCAAGCCCGATCTCCCTCTTGGCCCGTTCCCGCTGCTCGGTGATCTCCTGCTGGGCGGCGATGACCATGTCGTTCTTCACGTTCTCGGCCGCGGCGCGAGCGTCGGCGATGAACTTCTGCGCCTCCCGGCGCGCCTCGTCGAGGATCTCCTCCTGCTGCTCCATCAGCTCCCGGGCCCGCGCCTCGGCCTCCTCGGCCTTCTTGAGACCCTCGGCGATCCGGAGCTCGCGCGCCTCCATCGTGTTTTGCAGCGCTGGCCACGCCACCTTCCTCAGGATGAGGAAGGTGACGATGAAGGCCACCCAGACCCAGGCGGCCGTGGCGAAGTCGATGTCCGTGAAGCTCGGTTCCTCGACGTGCTCGGTCGGCGCCGTCTCGGCGGCGAGCAGAAGCCAGTTCATGGCTTAGGCCGGACCGCCGGCCGTGCCCTGGACCAGCAGGCAGACGACGACGGCGAACAGGCACACGCCCTCGATGAAGGCCGCGGTGATGATGGTCACGCCGCGGATGTCGTCGGCGGCCTCGGGCTGACGGGCGATCGACTCCGTGGCGCTCGAGGCGATGCGGCCGATGCCCATCCCGGCCCCGATGGCCGCCAGTCCGGCCCCGAAGCCGGCGCCCATGAGGCCGAACCCCCAGTTCTGCCCCGGTTCGGCGGCCTGGGCGAGGACGAGTGCGAGAAGTGCATCCATGGGTTTCCTGACTCCCTTTCTTAGTGGTGCGTCGGGGAAATAGCGGGGTGGTATCGGCGGATCAGGGGCGTTCCTGGGAAGGATCGACGACGAGGCGGAGCGGTTTCCTCCGCTGAGGAGGAGGACGCCGCCAGGGACGTTCCTGGCCGGCGAGATCGCCCCGATTATTTCCCCGACGTATCACTAATGTTCCTCGGCCACGGCCAGGCTCAAGAAGATGGCCGTGAGCACGGTGAAGATATATGCCTGGATCAATGCCACCAGTACCTCGAACAACATGATGAAGAGGACGAAGCCGAACGAGGCGATCGTCGACGGGACGCCGAGGAAGCCCTCGTTGGCGTCGGCGGTCCCGTAGAGGAAGCCGAAGAGGACCAGGAGGATGGCGTGGCCACCCGTCATGTTGGCGAAAAGACGGACGGTGAGCGCGAAGGGCTTGGTGAAGAGCCCGATGAGCTCGATGACGAACACCAGCGGCCAGAGGAAGACGGGGGTGCCGTGGGGCACAAGGTTGATCCAGTACTTGATGTAGCCGTGCTGCATCATGCCCGCGACCTGGATCAGGATGAACACGATCAGCGCCAGGGCGCCCGTCACGGCCAGGTTGCCGGTCGCCGTGCGCTCCCAGGGGTTGAACGGGAACGGCAACAGGCCGAAGGCGTTGCAGAAGAGGATGAAGAAGAAGAGGGTCCAGAAGAAGGGCAGGTAGCGGCGGCCGCGCTCGGGACCGAGCCACGGGTAGACGATGTCGTCCCGCACGAAGACGAGCGCCACCTCCAGCAGGGCCACGATCCCCTTCTTGTGGGGTACCTCCTTGACCCGCCTCGCCGCCACCGTGAAGAGGCCGGTCGTGAACAGGGCCACCATGGCGATGAGGATCTGGTGGGCGGTGACGCCGCCCGGCAGCTCGTAGTCGAGGAGGTGGTGGACGACCTCAACAGCCAGGAACGTCGTCATGTCGCCCTCCGGGTGCCGCTACCCACCGACCGCTCCACCAGGAGCATCTCGACGCCGAGGTACACGAAGAAGAAGACGAGGAAGGTGAGGGCGAAGGCGGCCGGGTCGACCGACCCCGTGCGGCGGAAGAGGAGCATCAGCCCGACCACCACCAGTAGCCGCACGATGAACCCGCCGAGCAGCGTGTTCATGGCCGACTTCATCCCCTGCCGGAGTGTGCGGCGCGTGAGAACGTACCCCACCATCAGGTTCACGAGCCCGAGTCCCGCGCCGATGACGGCCCCCAGCACACCTTCGGAATCCAACTCGACGAAGGCAATCGACGCGACGACGAGGAGGCCGACGAAGGCGCCCACCATGATCAGCCCTTGAGTGGCGGTGCGCGTCATTTCTGCTTATCCCGTTTGTCCGGTGCGAGGACCTGACGGACAAGGCTGTAGGTGGCCCCCACGAAGCCCAGGAGCAGCAACACCAGCGTGAAGAGCGTCCCCGTCTCGAACCGTCCGTCCAGCCAGATACCGAGCAGCGTCAGGAGGAGGATGGTGAGGGCGAACTGGACCCCTACCCCGGCGAACCGGAGGTACTTCCGCTCGACGCGGTTCCGGTCTTCTCCGGGATACGTCGCAGGTTTCCTTTCGGGGGGGAATCTGCACCGGGGGCACGTTAGTCGTCTTGGCTCCGTGGCTGCTGCGTGCTTGTGAATTTCTTCACGTACTCTAACAGGCGTCCCGATGGGCGCCGCAACCGGGGGCGGGCATTGAAGGAAAAATTCCTGCGGACAGCCCCCGATCAGGGCCGGCGGGGGTTCCGGCCCTCGCCCCGGAGGGGGATGACCTCGCCGACGGCTTCGTCCAGCTCGACCTCTTCGTCGGGCAGCACGACGTCGTCGAGGTCGCTGTCGGGGACGGCAACGGTCCGGTCCCGGCGGGTGCGACGGGCGACGGGATGGAAGATGGCGTAGAGCACGAGGGCCAGCGCCGCGATCCCGAACGGGACCAGGGCATTGCCCTCGTTGGTGTAGGTCGGGGCGAGGACGAAGCCGGCCAGCACCGCCGTCCACGCCCACAGGATGGACACGGCCCGGCGCTGGCCGTGGCCGAGGCGCATGAGGCGGTGGTGGAGGTGCTCCTTGTCGGGCACGGCGATGGACTGGCGGCGCACCGCCCGGCGGATGACGGCCAGGGCGATGTCGAGCATGGGGACGCCCAGAATCACGAACGGGATGACGAGGGGAGCGAAGAAGAAGAAGGTCTGGCCGCTGAACTGGTCGGCCGTGCGCCCCCCCACCACGATGGTGGTGGCGGCCAGCAGCAGACCGAGGAAGAGGGAGCCGGCGTCGCCCATGAAGATCCGGGCCGGATGGATGTTGTGGGGCAGGAACCCCAGGCACACCCCCACGGCGATGATGGCCACCAGGGGCGCCAGGTTCGAGTCGGCCAGAAGACCGGCGTCGCCCAGGCGGATGGCGTAGAAGAAGAAGGCCGCCCCGGCCACCGCCACCACCCCGGCGGCCAGCCCGTCGAGGCCGTCGATGAGGTTCACGGCGTTGGCCATGATCGCCACCCAGATCACGGTCATGAGCGGCGACAGGTCGGCCGAGAGGACCACAAAGCCGGCGAAGGGGATGCGGAAGAACAGCAGCGTGACCCCGAGGAGGGACAGCAGGCTGCCGGAGAACACCTGGCCGGCCAGCTTGGCCGGGGGCGACACTTCCCGCAGGTCGTCGAGTGCCCCTACCGCGAACATGGCCGTGGCCCCGACCAGAAGGCCGAGGGGTTCGGACGTGCCCCGGAACACATCCCGGAAGGCGGGTAGCAGGGAGGCCACGCCCATGGCGGCCAGGAACCCGCCGTACATGGCCGCGCCGCCCAGAGTGGGGGTGGGCCGTTCATGGACCCGGCGGGGGTCGGGCATGACCACGGCGCCGAGCCGCAGGGCGGCGCGCCGGACCAGAGGCGTCAGCGCCCAGGTGGTGAGGCCGGCTACGGCCAGGATGATGAGGTACTCCGCCATACCAGCGGACAAGGATCGCACGTCGGAGCGCTCCAGCGCCGTCTTTGCCCACCGCCTGTGATCTCTTCAACCACGACGCGCGTCGGGAACCACGGGGGGCTCCCGACCGACCACCCCCCAGACGTACCTATCGCTGGAGGAATTCGATGCGCGTCACCACCCGGCTTCCCGGCGTTCTCGGCGCCGCCGTTCTCGGCTTGGCCCTCACCGCCGGGCCCGCCTTCGCCCACGTCTCCGCCACGCCTGACGAAGCCCCGGCCGGCGCCACCGCCTATGAGCAGTTCAAGGTGGGCCACGGTTGCGAAGGCTCGCCCACCACCAAGGTCACCATCTTCATTCCCGACGGCGTGGTGTCGGTGAAGCCCGAGGTCGAGCCGGGCTGGACGCTCGAGACCAAGGTCGGCGCCATCACGCCCTTCGACAACCACGGGGAAACCGTCTCCGAGGGCGTCAAGGAGATCACCTTCACCGCCGAGGCCCCCCTGCCCGACGACCAGATGACCCTGTTCGGGGTCTCCATGAAGATGCCCGACAAGGCGGGCGAGACCATGTGGTTCCCCGTCGTCCAGGTGTGCGAAAAGGGCGAGACCCGCTGGATCGACATCCCCGTCGAGGGTCAGGAGGAGCCCGAGCACCCCGCGCCCGGCATCAAGCTCACCGCCGCCGGGGCCGAGGAGCACGACGCGGCCCCGACCGGGACCGAGGGTGAGGCGGCGTCGACGGAGGGCGAGGACGCGGCTGCGGTTCAGGCCGGCCGGGTAGAGGACGGCAATGACACCCTGGCCATCATCGCTCTCGTCATCGGCGCCCTCGGTCTCCTCACCGGCGGGTACTCCCTGGTTCTCCTCCGCAAGCGCGCCTGACGCCGCCCGGGCTGGTTCGACAAACCAGCCCAGGGGCAGCAGACTCCCACGATGATCTGCTGTCTCGTAGGGGGAGTGCTCGTCGCGGCCATCGCCCGCGCCGCGGCCCGAAACCCCAATCGCCGCCAATCCCTCCCCGCCGCTGTGCTCATGGGGGTGGGCGCCGGCACGCTCTCCGTCGAGCTCTTCTTCGCCACCCTGGTCCCGCTGGGCCTGGCCGACGCGCCGGGCTCCCTGGTCGTGCGCCTGGCCCTGCTCGTGGTCTCCGCCGCCGTGGCCGCCATCGGCGTCGCCGCCGGCGGGGGCGCGGCCCTGCTCTCAGCCCGGGGCTCGGCCTTCCTCGGCCTGTCCGCCGGCGCCGGGGCCCTCATCACCGAGGGGGTCGACATCCACGTCGTCGGCCTGCATGACCCGGCCGGGGCCCTCGGCGCCGTGCTCGTCCACCTCGTGCCCATCGGCTTCCTGTGCGCCGGCCTGCTGCGGGCCGGCCGCCTCGCCGGCGTCGAGAGCGCGGCCCGCTGCCAATGCCCGCAACCCTGTCAGTGCTGCGGCCCCAAGCCCTCCGAGCGCGCCGACACCGGGGTCTCCGTTTCCTAGCCGCTCAGGTGCTGGAAACCTTCTCCAGCCGGGCCAGCTCCTCGTCCACGATGGCCGGGTCGAGTTTGGTGAACAGCGGCTGAGGCGGACCGACGGGGGTGTTCGGCTCGAGCGTGGCCGGCGCCCAGCGGCCCCCGGGCGGCGCGGTGCGCAGCACCCGCTGGCCGTCGGTGCCGGCCAGGACCACCTCCGGCGCCACTCCCAGACCCGGGGCGAGACCGAGCTGGGTGCGCACCCGCTCGGACGATTCGGGCATGAACGGGGTGAAGAGCACCGAAAGGTCGGCCACGGCCGAGAGGGCCACGTAGAGCACGGTGGCGGCCCGCTCCTTGTCCGTTTTGATCAGGGCCCACGGTTCCTGCTGGCTCACGTAGGCGTTGACCATCCCGGCCAGGGCCATGGTCTCGGCCAGGGCGGCCTTGAACCGCGCCGCGCCGATGAGATCCCCCACTGCCGCGAAGCCGCCGGTGGTGGCGGCCCGCACCGCCTCGTCCTCAGGAGTGAGGGCACCGGGGGTGGGGACCGAGCCGAAGTGCTTGTGGACCAGTGACACGGAGCGGTTGACGAGGTTCCCCCAGTTGGCCACCAGCTCGTCGTTGTTGCGGCGCACGAACTCCGACCAGGTGAAGTTGGTGTCCTGGGCCTCGGGGCCGGCGGCGGTCAGGTAGTAGCGCAGGGAGTCGGCCGAATAGCGGTCGAGGAAATCCCGTACGTAGATGACGACGCCCCGGGAGGAGGAGAACTTCTCGCCTTCCATGGTCAGAAACTCGGAGGAGACGATCTCGTGGGGCAGCTCCAGCGACCGGCCGGTTTCACCCCATGGGCCGTAACCCAGCAGCTGGGACGGCCAGATGATGGAGTGGAAGACGATGTTGTCCTTGCCCATGAAGTAGTAATGGTCGGCCTCGGGGTCGAGCCACCACCGCTGCCAGGCGTCGGGGTCCCCCGACAAGCGGGCCCACTCGATGCTGGCCGACAGGTAGCCGATGACGGCGTCGAACCAGACGTAGATCCGCTTGGTCGACTCCTCGCCGTAGCCCGGCAGGGGGATGGGGATGCCCCACTCGATGTCGCGGGTGATGGCCCGGGGCCGGATGTCGGCCAGGAAGTTGAGCGAGAAGCGGCGCACGTTGGGCCGCCAGTGGGTCTTGGCCTCCAGCCACTCGGACAGGGCGGACGAGAAGGCGGGCAGGTCGAGGAAGAAGTGCTCCGTCTCCCGGAACTCGGGCGACTGCCCGTCGATGGTGGAGCGGGGGTCGATCAGGTCGATGGGGTCGAGCTGGGAGCCGCAGTTGTCGCACTGGTCGCCCCGGGCCTTGTCGTAGCCGCAGCGGGGGCAGGTGCCCTGGATGTAGCGGTCGGGCAGGGCCTGGTCGGTGCCGGCGGCGAAGGCGCCCAGCTGGGTGTGCTCGACGATGTAGCCCCGCTCGTGGAGCCGGCGGAAGATGTCCTGGGTCACGGCGTAGTGGTTGGCCGTGGTCGTCCGGGTGAAGAGGTCGTACGACAGCCCGAGGCGGCGCAGGTCCTCGACGATGATCTCGTTGTTGCGGTCGACCAGGGTCTTCGGGTCGACGCCCTGCTTCTCGGCCTCCACCGTGATGGGGGTGCCGTGCTCGTCGGTGCCGCTGACCATGAGCACGTCGTCGCCGGCCAGGCGGTGGTAGCGGGCGAAGATGTCCGACGGCACGCCGAAGCCGGCCACGTGCCCGATGTGGCGCGGCCCGTTGGCGTAGGGCCACGCCACCGCCACGAAGATCTTCCGGCTCAAGCCAGGCCCGGGTACGGCGTGAACTTCGAGCAGAGGCGGGCAGCCGATTCCCGGACCTCGGAGCTCACCGTTTCGTCGTCGATGTGGCGCAGCACCCGGGCGATGAGGGCGGCAATCTCCGCCATCTCGTCCTCCCTCATGCCCGTCGTGGTCACCGCCGCGGTGCCGACGCGCAGGCCGCTGGTCACGAAGGGCGATTCGGGGTCGTCGGGGATGGTGTTCTTGTTCAGGGTGATCCCGGACCGGTCGAGCGCCTCCTGGGCCACCTTGCCGGTGACCCCGAAGGGTCGCAGGTCGACGAGCATCAGGTGGTTGTCGGTGCCGCCCGACACGATCCGGAAGCCTTCCCCGGCCAGGGCGCCGGCCAGCGCTTTGGCGTTGCGCACGATGGCGGCGGCGTATTCGGCGAAGGCGGGCTGGGCCGCCTCGTGGAAGCACACCGCCTTGGCCGCGATGACGTGCATGAGGGGGCCGCCCTGCATGCCGGGGAACACGGCCTTGTCGATGGCCTTGGCGTAGCGCTCCTGGCACAGGATGGCTCCGCCGCGGGGGCCCCGCATGGTCTTGTGGGTGGTGAAAGTCATCACGTCGGCTCCGGGCAGCGGCGACGGGTGGGCCCCGCCGGCGATGAGCCCGGCGATGTGGGCGGCGTCGACGATGAGCAGCGCCCCCACGTCGTCGGCGATGGCCCGGAAGGCGTCGAAGTCGATGATCCGGGGGTAGGCGGTGGCCCCGGCGATGATGGCCCTGGGTCGCTCGACCGCCGCTTGGCGGGCGATGACCTCGTAGTCGAGGGTCTCCGTCTCCGGGTCCACGCCGTAGGCCACGAATTCGTACAGGCGCCCGGAGAAGTTCACCGGAGAGCCGTGGGTCAGGTGGCCGCCCTGGTCGAGGCGCATCCCCATGACCTTGTCGCCCGGCTCCAGCAGAGCCAGATAGACACCCATGTTGGCGTTGGCCCCGGAGTGGGGCTGGACGTTGGCGTGGTCGGCCCCGAACAGCTCGCAGACCCGCCGCCGGGCCAGGTCCTCGGCGTCGTCCACCACCTGGTTCCCGCCGTAGTAGCGCTTCCCGGGGTAGCCCTCGGAGTACTTGTTGGTGAGCACGCTGCCCTGGGCGGCCAGCACCGCCGGAGAGGTGAAGTTCTCCGAGGCGATGAGCTGGATGGTGGTGTTCTGTCGGACGACCTCCCGGCGCAGCACGTCGGCCAGCACCGGGTCGACGGCCTCCACGTCGGCGAAGGGATCACTCATGGACGCCGAGCCTACCGGCCTCGGCCCGGCCGTCATCTGCCGATGTCGGAGGCCTCTCCAGCCGGGATGCGCCAGGTGAGACGCTCGGAGCCGTCGTAGACGACGAAGGCCGGCTCCGCCGTCTCGGCGATGGTGAACGTCACCCAGCCCGCCAGGCACCCCCCGGGCGGAACCTCGCCGGCGCGCAGCTCCGGGCGCTTGATGCCGAGAGTCGGGTCGGCCACCGTTTTGTCCGCCATCTCCAGGAGGAAGTACACGGGGGCGAAGGTGAGGCCTTTCTCTTTGGGTCCCGCGCACGCCTTCACCTCGGCGGCGTAGTACTCCCGGCCCTTGGGCGGGTTGAAGAGGCGACCCGCGCTCCCGAAGCGCTCGGTGGACAGCACCGCCACGCTGCCTGCGCCGGCGGGGACCACGTCGCCCACCACGGGATCGGCCGGGGGCACCGGGGGCGAGGGGGCGACGGGGACGGATTCCTCCACTCCCGGGGCAGCCACCTCGGCGGGCGCGTCGGCGCCGCACGCCAGACCCAGCAGTCCCAGCCCCGCAGCAGCCATCCCGAGCATGCGGGCGACCGAGGGATCCTTCATGGCCCGATATTGACGCCTCTGATCACTAAAGTGGCGGATGCTCACGGAAGGCTCCGGGTGCCCGGTAGGAAACAGGTTCGTGAACGGTGACTGTCGAACCTTGTCCTGCGCGAGACAGGGGCCAGTCTCCACCGTCCCCCGACGCGTCTCCCCGAAAGCCACTCCCCCCCAGGAGACACCAGCGATGATGATTCCGATGAGAACTCTGCTCGTCGGCTCGTCGGGCGGTCACCTCGCCCAACTCCACCAACTCAAGCCGTGGTGGGAACGCCATGACCGCATGTGGGTCACGTTCCTCAAGCCGGACTCGCTCTCGCTCCTGGCGGGAGAGAAGACGGAGTGGGCCTTCCAGCCCACGACGAGGAACATCCCCAACATGCTGCGCAACCTCAGGTTGTCCTGGAAGGTGCTGCGCGCCTACCGGCCCGACGTGGTCGTCTCCACCGGCGCCGGCGTCGCCTTCCCCTTCTTCCTCATGGCCAAGGCGCTGCGGATGAAGACCGTGTACCTCGAGGTCTACGACCGCATCGACTCCCGCACCCTCACCGGGCGTCTCTGTTACCCGTTCTCCGATTTGTTCCTGGTGCAGTGGGACGAGCAGCAGCCGCTCTACCCCAAGAGCCAGGTCGTGGGGAGGCTGTTCTGATGCGAGCGCCGAAGACACACCGGTCCGAACGAGACCGGCAGACGCGGACCGGGAGGGGCTGAGGTGCGAGTACGTGACCTCGTGTTCGTGACCGTGGGCACCGACCACCACCCGTTCGACCGCCTCGTGGCCTGGGCCGACGCCTGGATGGCGGCCGGCCGCCACGAGAACGCGCCCTGTCTGATCCAGAGCGGCACGTCGACCCCGCCCGTCCACATGGAGTGGCGTGACTACGTCCGCTACGACGAGATGGTGGAGGCCATGGAGCGGTCCGTGGCCATCGTCTGCCACGGCGGCCCGGCGACCATCATGGACGCCCGGCGCCTCGGTCGGGTGCCGATCGTGGTCCCCCGCCAGAGCGGCCTCGGCGAGCACGTCGACGACCACCAGTGCCGCTTCGCGGCCCGCATGGCCGAGATCGGCGAGGTCCACCTGGCCCGCTCCGAAGAGGAGCTCCACGACCTCCTCGACGCCGCCCTGGCCAACCCGGAGGCGTTCGAACCCGCCCTCTCGGGCGACGAGATCGCCGCCGCCGTCCGCCGTTTCGAGCAGCTGGTCGACGGCCTGGTCCGCCCGCGATGAATACCCCCGGGGCTCGGGGTGTCCCCGAAAACACCGAGCCGGTGAAGGTCCTCTATATCGGGGGCTTCGGACGCAGCGGCTCGACCCTGGTGGAGCGGATCCTGGGCCAGATCCCTGGGTTCTGCTCAGCCGGCGAGGTCGTCTTCATCTGGCAGCGGGGCCTGGTCGAGAACCAGCTCTGCGGCTGCGGCGCCACCTTCTCGGAGTGCGACTTCTGGACCCGGGTGGGCAAGAGCGCCTTCGGCGGCTGGGACGAGGTCGACGGGGCCGAGATGGTCGCCCTCCAGCACCAGGTCGACCGGAACCGTTACATCCCGGCCATGGTCGCCCCCCGTTTGCGGCCCGGAGCCTCCGCCGCCCTGGAGCGCTACACCGACGCGCTGTCCCGGCTCTACCGGGGTATCCGCGAGGTGTCGGGCGACCGGGTGGTCATCGACGCTTCCAAACACGCCTCCACCGCCTACCTGCTGCGCCGGGTGCCGGGCCTCGACCTGCGGGTCGTGCACCTGGTGCGCGACGCCCGGGGCGTGGCCTACTCGTGGACCAAGGAAGTCAAGAAGCCCGAGGTGCCTGAAGAAATGGGCGCGGCCGGCTACATGCCCGTCTACCGGCCCTCGAGCTCGGGCCTGCAGTGGCTGACCTACAACCTGCTCTTCGACGCCTTCGGCGTCCTCGACGACTCCATGGTGCTCCGCTACGAGGCGGCGCTGGCCGACCCCCGGGGCACGGTGGAGCGCATCCTGGCCCACGCCGGCGAGCACCGGGCGGCCGAGGACCTGTCGTTCCTCCATGAAGGCCCCGGGGCCGGGGGTGTCCCCGAAAGCTGGGTGGATCTGGAGGTCGACCACACCGTGGCCGGCAACCCCATGCGCTTCCACCAGGGCCGCCTCGACCTCCGCCTCGACGAGGCCTGGCGCCACAAGCTCCCCGACCGCGACCGCAAGGTCGTCTCCGCCATCACGTTCCCGCTCCAGGCCCGCTACGGCTACCCGATATGGCCGACGCGAAGCGTCGGACGGTGGTTGGGGCTGGGGCCCCAACCACATCGCGATGAGCCGCAAGGCGAAGAGCCCTCAACAAGGAAGGCACCGAAGTGAACAGCATCCTCCCCAAGGTCAGCGTCGTCATCGCCACCCGGGAGCGCCCGGTCCTGCTGCGCCGGGCGGTGCAGCGGGTCATGGAGCAGCACTACGCCGGACCCATCGAGCTGGTGATCGTCTTCGACCAGTCGGAGCCCCACCCCATCGAGGTGGAGATCCCCGAGGGCCGCGAGCTGCGGATCATCACCAACCACCGCTCCCCCGGCCTGGCCGGCGCCCGCAACTCCGGCGTGCTGGCCACCACGGGTGAGCTGGTCGCCTTCTGCGACGACGACGACGAGTGGCTTCCCGAGAAGCTCGACCGCCAGGTGGCGGCCCTGGCCGCCGCCGCCCCCTCCGCTACCCACCGGGGCGCAGAGCTGGCCACCAGCGGGATCTTCGTCTGCTACGAGGACCGCCAGACCCCCCGGGTCTATCCCGCCGACCGCATCACCCTCTCCGACCTGCTCCGGTCCCGGGTCATGGAGGCCCACCCCTCCACCGTGGTCGTCACCCGGGCCGCCTTCGACCGGATCGGCTTCGTGGACGAGTTCATCCCCGGTAGCTACGCCGAGGACTACGAGTGGCTCCTGCGGGCCGCCCGGGAGACGGACATCCTGGCCGTCCGCGAACCGCTGGTGAACGTCCACTGGCACCAGTCGTCATGGTTCTCGGACCGCTGGAAGATGATCGTCGACGCCCTCACCTACCTGCTCGAGAAGGTCCCCGAATTCCAGGGCGACAAGCCCGGGCTGGCCCGTATCTACGGCCAGATCGCCCTGGCCCACGCCGCCTCCGGCGAGCCCCGGCTGGCCCGCACCTGGGCCCGGCGGACGATCGCCCTGCAGTGGAGGGAACGCCGGGCCTACGTGGCGCTCCTCATCTCGGCTCGCCTGGTGAAGGTGGAGACGGTCCAGCGGCTGGCCCACGCCGCCGGCAAGGGTCTCTAGTGTCACAGAAGTTGCGCATGTCTTGCTTTGACACAGAAGTATCGAGAAGACTGGAGTCTTGACCATGGCTGCGACCGGGACCATCCCCCAGCCCGGCCTCACCGCTGGACGCCCCACGGCGTCCAGAGTTGGAGCGCGGCTGCCCCACGGCTGGCCGATCTACGCCCTCTTCGTCGGCTTCCCGGTGTGGTGGTTCCTCGGCCTGGGCTCCTTCATCTGGCCGATCATGGCCGTGCCCATGGGCTTCTCCCTCCTGGCCCGGGAGCGCGTCCGGGTCCCCAAGGGCTTCGGCCTCTACCTGCTGTTCATGATGTGGATGCTGGCCTCGGCTCTCCAGATCAACGGTCCCGACCGGATGATCGGGTTCGCCTTCCGGGCCCTGCTCTACTCCTCGGCCGGCATCACCGGCCTCTACGTCTACAACTCCCCGAAGCGCCTGCTGCCCACCAACACGTTGGTGAAGATCATGGCCACCTTCTGGGTCATCGTGGTGATGGGCGGGCTGCTCGGCATCATGGCCCCCACCCTCGAGTTCTCCACCCTGATGGAGAAGCTCATCCCGGGGCGGCTCCTGGCCAACGAGTTCGTCGCCACCCTCGTCCACCCGACCACGGCCCAGATCCAGACCTTCCTCGGCTATGAGGTCCCCCGCCCCCGGGCGCCGTTCGTCTACACCAACGACTGGGGCGGCAACTACGCCCTCCTGGTGCCCTTCCTGGTGGCGGCCTGGTCGCAGATCCGCAGCCTCGCCCGCCGGAACCTGCTCCGGCTGCTGGCCGTCGTGTCCCTGCTGCCGGTGGTGTTCTCGCTCAACCGGATGCTGTGGCTGTGCCTGGTGGTGACCGCCATCTACGCCTCCCTCCGCTTCGCCATGCGGGGCCGGAAGGGCGGCGTCCAGGGCGTCCTCTCCTTCGCCATCGTCTTCGTCATGGTGCTGTCCTTCGGTCCCACCCGCCAGCTGATCGACGACCGGATCGCCACCCCCCACTCCAACCAGGGCCGCACCATCCTCTACAAGGAAGCCGCCGACTCGGTCCAGAAGTCGCCCCTCCTGGGCTACGGCGGCCCCCGGCCCTCCCAGGCCAACCCCAACCTCCCGTCGGTGGGCACCCAGGGCCAGTTCTGGCTGGTGCTGTTCTCCCACGGCATCCCGGGGGCCCTGCTCTTCGTCTCCTTCTTCGCCTGCGCCTGCTGGCGCACCCGAAGGGCCCGATCCCCCATGGCCCTGTGGTGCCACGTGGTGGTGGTGCTGGCCCTCGTCCAGATGCCCTTCTACGGGCTCCTCCCCAGCCAGCTGAACATCATCATGATCGCCATCGCCATCGCCTCGCGCGAAGCCGACGATCCCGACCCCGAGGTCGAGGTGACCTTCGTGGAGCGCGCCACGCCCCGGCGTGACGACGTGGTGGTGGTGGCCGCCCCGGTCACCAACGGCCGCGCCCACCCCGGGCTCAATCCGGCCAACGGCAACGGCTCCTCCGAGGGCCACGAGCCCCCGCTATGAGTCCCGGAGCCGCCGTCGTGACCACCTCCGGGGGTCGGGGTGCCCCCGACGACAACCAGGGCGCTGGGAGCCTCCCCGGCGCCCTCCCCACGTCCGGGCTGGAATGGGCCTGCCGGCTGCTGTGGGGAGGCGACGACCATGTCGTCGTAGCCCGGCGCCGACGCCGCATCCCCGCCGGGTTCCGCCCCACCGAGGCGTACCTGGTCTTGCCCAAGGCTGCCAACCCCCGCCTCCTGGTGCCCCTCGGCGCCCCGAGGGCGGCGGCCACCGCCCTGGCCCGCAACCATGACGCCACCTCCCGCAAGTCCCGCCTGGTGAAGGCGGCCCTCGGGATCGGCGTGCGCCTACGGGTGGCCCAACGCCTCCTGCCCGCCCGGGTCGAGATCGGGCTGGCCACCGGGCTCACGCCGGCGGCGAGCCGGGCCGCCCTGCTCTCCGAACATCTGCGGGACCTCTTCGGCCGGCGCGACCTGGAGATGGCGGTGATCTTGGGCCCGCCCCGGCTCAACCGCAAGCCCGTCATCCAGGTGCTCTCGTCCGACGGCGAGGTGCTGGGCTACGTGAAAGCGGCCTGGAACGACCTCACCCGGGCCCTGGTGCGCAACGAGGCCGACGTCCTGGAACGCCTCGGTGACGCACCTCGCAACACGTTCGTCGCCCCCCGGCTCCTGCACCACGGGCCCTTCGGCGATCTCGAGCTCATCGCCGCCTCGCCCCTGCCCAACGCGGTGCGCCCCGAGCAGTCCCAGGTGTTCGATCCGCCGCTTCCGGTCATCACCGAGATCGCCCGCCTCGGCGACGTCCACACCGCGCCCCTGGCCGCCAGCGACTACTGGCGGGGGATCGTGGAGCGCCTGGCCGCCCGGGAAGGCCTCCTACCGCCCCAGACGGACGACCCGCTGAAGGCCGTCGTGGCCCACGTCGCCGAACGCCACGGGGCCACCGACCTCCGCTTCGGCACCTGGCACGGCGACTTCACCCCCTGGAACATGGCCCGTCTGGAAGACGGGATCTTCGTGTGGGACTGGGAGCGGTCGGGTCCCGCCCCCGTCGGCCTGGATCTGCTGCATTTTCTCTTTCAGAGCACATGCCGCTTCGAGGGCAGGAACCCGGCGCGATCCGTCGAAATCTGTCGGGAGCGCACCCCGGGCCTGCTTCCCCTTCTTGACGTCCCCATGGGTTCGGAAAACGCGCTGTGGTCCGTGTACCAGATGGAGTTGCTGTTCCGCTACGAGGAGGCCGGCCTCGCCGGTGTCCTGGAGCGGCGGAGCCGCATCCATCAGGGAATCCTCGAGATGTTCGAGTCTGAGATGGAGGCTTGCTGATGTCGTCAACCCCCCGCCACCGCCGGATAAGACGCCCCCGCCGGGCGCTGATCCTGGCCCTGGCCATGGGCCTCACGCTCGCCGGCCAGGCCGAAGCCCAGATCGGCTTCGAAGCCGGCGTCAGCAAGTTCCACACCCCCACCTGGGGCACCAACAAGCTCGACCCCACGCCGTTGTCCGGCCTGATTTGGGACATCGCCGTCAAGGGAGACACCGCCTATATCGGCGGTGCATTCACCTCCCTGGCCCCCACCCTGGAGCTGGCCGGCGCCATCGACGGCGCCAGCGGCCTCCCCCAGCCCGGCTTCCCCAAGCTGGAGGCGGGTGAGGTGAAGGTGGCCGTACCCGACGGCGTCGGCGGCTGGTACATCGGCGGCAACTTCAAGATCTCCCTCGGCGCGGCCGACAGCCGCGTGGCCCTGGCCCGCATCCGGGCCGACGGCACCGTCGACCCCCAGTGGAAGCCCCAGTTCGCGGCCCAGCAGCAGGCACCCAGCACCGTCTGGGCCATGGCCGTCTCCACCAACTACGTCTACGTCGGCGGCGACTTCACCAAGTTCCAGGCCCCCTCCACCGGCGGCAGCGCCCAGGTCCGCAACCACCTGGCCCGCCTCAGCGTCAGCACCGGCAGCGTCGACCCCGGCTGGGACCCTGCGCCCGACGGCACGGTCGTGCGCAGCATCGCCATCTCGGCCGACGGGACGACGGCCTACGTGGCGGGCGACTTCGCGACCATCAAGGGCGTGCCCCGCAACGGCCTGGCTGCCGTGCGGTCGGTGGGCGCGGCCGTCGACGGCTGGGCTCCGGCCCTCGCCAACGTCACCTCCCTGGCCACCGCCCCCGACGGGTCGAGGGTCTACATCGGCGGTGACTCCCTGGCCGCCACCGACCCGGCCGGCAACGTGTTGTGGAACCACGCCGGCAAGGTGAAGAGCGTGGCCGTGGGCCGCAGCGGCGCCATGGTCTACGCCGGTGGGGACTTCTCCAGCCTCGGTGGCCAGTCGCGGGGCCACCTGGCCGCGGTGGACACCGCCAGCGGCACCATCGATCCGTCGTGGACCCCGACCGCCAACGATTCGGTGGCCGCCGTCACCGTCTCCGAGGACGGCTCCAAGGTCTACGTGGGCGGCAACTTCACCGACGTCCGGGGCCACGGCCGCAACCGCCTCGCCGCCGTGGACGCCGCCACGGGCACCCTCGAGGCCTGGGACCCGAACGCCAAGGACGGCACCATCGTCGCCCTGTCGGTGTCCGGCTCGCAGGTCTACGCCGGTGGCACCTTCAAGGGCCTCGGAGCCCTGCCCCGCACCATGCTGGGCGCCATCGACTTGAACAGTGGCGAAGCCCTGCCCTGGGCGCCGACGCTGAAGAACCTCGACAGCTCCGGCAGTCCCGTCGCCGGCGAGCCGCCCATCGTCCAGGCCCTGGCCATGTCCGAAGACGGCTCCACGGTCTACGTGGGCGGGAACTTCTCCCACGTCACGGGCCCCGGCGGCACCGACGTCCCCCGCGAGAACCTCGTCGCCATCGACGCCCAGACGGGCCTGGCTGACCCCGACTTCAAGCCCGGCGCCCTGCAGGGCACCGTCCGCTCCCTGGCCGTCCACGGCAACACTCTCTACGTGGGCGGCGACTTCAAGGAGGTTCGGGTCTCCGGCAGCGAGCAGGGATCGAACCGTCCCGACAACCCCTGCCCGGCGGCCAACCTCAACCAGGACTGCTTCCCGCAGGGCACCGGGGGCAAGTCGTCCCGGTGGGTCCGGGGTGGGCTCATCGCCGCCTTCGACGGCACCACCGGTGTGCTCAGCGCCAACTTCAACAAGACGCCGGAGAGCACCGGCTGCGGCCTCATCGGCCAGGGCGGCAAGGACTGCGGCGCCGGCAACGGAGCCGTCAAGGCCATCATGATCGACCCGATCCGGAACTACCTCTACGCCAGCGGCACCTTCTCCGACCTGGGCGGCCAGCTGGGTATGTACTCGGCCAACCTGGCGGACGGCTCCTTCACCTCCTGGCAGCCCGACATCGACTTCCCCGGCTTCGACCTCGACCTGTTCAAGGGCGACAACTTCCAGACCCTCTTCGTCGCCGCCGGCGGCGCCGGCGGTCACACGATGGCCTTCAAGCCCCACACGGCCAACACCAGGCCGGTCTGGGACCGCCGCTTCGACGGGGACTCCACGGCTGTGGACTCCTCGTCCACCGTCGTCTACTCGGGCGGCCACTACGACTTCGTCGATGGCGGCGCCTACCGGCGCAAGCACGCCGCCGCCTTCAGCGTCGACGGGGCCATCGCCGTCAACTGGGACCCCGAGATCGACACCTCCACCGGTGTCTTCACCATCGAGGTCGTCCCGGGCCGCACGGTCCTCTACGGCGGCGAGTTCTCCCGGGTGAACCGGCGGCCCCAGCCCGGGTTCGCCCAATTCAACCCGCTGCCCGGCCGCCAGCCGTAATGCCTACGGGGGACACCCCGAACCCCGGGCCCACGAGCCCTGCCGCACCCCTGACCCGTCACCCGATCAGCGCAGAGGAAAGAATCCGATGATGACCGACAAGGAACTGGCCGACGCAGCCGCCACCGTGCGGGACGCCAGCCCTGTGACCTGGAAGACCCGGGCCAAGCGGGCCGCCCGTCTCTACACGGTGCCCACCGCCGGGCTGCGGCCGGCGCCGGAGTTCCTCATCATCGGGGCCCAGCGCTGCGGGACGACCTCGCTGTACAAGTACCTGGCCCAGCACCCCCAGTTCCGCTCGGCCACCCTGCGGACGAAGGGCGTGCACTTCTTCGACACCCGCTTCGACCGGGGCCTGCCCTGGTACCGGGCCCACTTCCCCACCTCCATGTACCGGGCCTGGTTCCGGGCCCGGACGGGCGCCGACCTGGTCACCGGTGAGGCCAGCCCCTACTACCTGTTCCACCCCCACGTGCCTTACCGCATCGCCAAGCACCTGCCCCAGGTCAAGCTGATCGTCATGTTGCGCGACCCCATCGAGCGGACGTACTCGCAGTGGCAGCACGAGCTGTCGCGGGGTTTCGAGCACATGGCCACCTTCGAGGAGGCCCTCGACGCCGAGTCCGGACGCCTGGCCGGTGAGGTGGAGCGGATGGAGGCCGACCCCGACTACAAGAGCCACAACCACCAGCACTGCTCCTACATGGCCCGGAGCCGCTACGCCGACCAGCTCGACGTGTACCGGTCCCTCTTCCCCGCCGGCCAGATCCTGGCCGTGAAGGCCGAGGACTTCTTCTCCGACCCGGCCGAGGAATACGCCCGGGTGCTCGAGTTCCTGGGCATGAAGCCCTTCGCCCTCTCCGACTACAAGAAGCACAACGGCTACAAGCGCACGGCCATGCACGCCGACACCCGGGCCCGCCTCGAGGAGCACTTCGCCGACTCCAACCGCCGTCTGGTGGAGATGCTCGGCCCGCGCTTCTCGTGGGAATGATGGCGGCGCCCACGGCCACGGCCGACACCGAAGCAGAGCAGCCGCCGGCCATCGAGGCCGAGGAGGCGTCGCGCGCCGACCTCGGCACCATCGCCCGGGGCGGAGCCATGAACATGGTGGGCGCAGTGGTGAGCGGGGCGCTCACCTTCGCCCTGACCGTCATCCTGGCCAACAACCTGGGGGTGGCGGGCTACGGCGCCTTCGTGTCGGCCATGGGCATCTTCACCATCCTGTCCCGGACGGCCGAGCTGGGTGCCGACACCGGCCTGACCCGCATGGTGGCCCGCTACCGGGCGCTGGGGCACACCGCCGACCTGCGCCGGACCGTCGTCATCGCCCTCCTTCCCGTCCTGGCAGTGAGCACGATGTTCGCCGCCGCCATGTGGCTGTGGTCCACCCAGCTGGCTGAGATCTTCGGGAAGGGCGCCGGCAGCGGTCTCATCGACGACTACGCCCGGGTGCTCGCCCTGTTCCTGCCCGCCTCGGCCGCCATCATGGTGCTCCTGGCCGGCACCCGGGGCTTCGGCACCATGGTGCCCACCAACCTGATCGACAAGCTGGCCCGCTCCGCCCTCCAGCCCGTCCTGGCACTGGCCGTCTTCGCCGCCGGGCTCGGCACCACGGCGGTGGCCCTGGCCTTCGCCGGCCCCATCGGCCTCGGCTTCGTGGCCGCCGGCGGCTGGCTGTGGGTGCTGCTGCGCCGGTCAGAGCGGCGCGACCGCGCCAACCCGGCCGAGGCCCGGCCCACCGGGGAGCTGGCCAACCGCTTCTGGCGCTTCACCGCCCCCCGGGGCTTCGCCGGCATCTTCCAGGTGGTGATCCTGTGGATCAACACGTTGCTGCTCGGCGGTCTCGGTTCCACCCGGGAGGCGGGAATCTTCAATGCCGCCACCCGCTACGTCACCGCCGGGCTGATGGCCGGCGTGGCCATCCAGCAGGTGATGGGGCCCAAGCTCTCGGAGCTGCTGGCCAAGCGCTCCATGGCCCGAGCGGGCGCCGTTTACCAGACCGCCACCACCTGGTTGGTGACCCTCACCTGGCCGCTGTACCTCACCTTCGCCATCTTCTCCCCCACCCTGCTGCGTGTGTTCGACTCGGGCTTCTCGGCCGGCGAGACGAGCCTCATCGTGCTCGGTCTCACCATGCTGGTGGCCACCGGGGTGGGCACCGTCGACGTGGTGTTGCTCATGGGCGGCCGCAGCTCCTGGAACCTCATCGACACCGCCATCGCCCTGGTGGTGGGGGTCGTCCTCAACGTGCTGCTCATCCCGCCCCTCGGGGTGACCGGCGCCGCCATCGCCTGGGCGGCCAGCATCCTCACCCGCAACCTGCTCTCCCTGGCCCAGGTGTGGATCTTCATGAAGCTGCACCCCTTCGGCCCCGGTTTCAGGCGGGCCGCCGTCCCGGCGCTCGTCCTCTATGGCGGGCTGGGGCTCGTCATGCGTCTTGTTTTGGGCACCTCGATTCCCGTGTTCGTCGCCTATCAGGCCCTGGCCGGCATCCTCTATCTGCTGGCCCTGGCCCGGTACCGGAACGAACTCGAGCTGCCCGTGTTGTGGTCGGAGCTGAGACGGCGCCGGGGGGAGCCGTCACGCCCGACCCGCCCCCGCCGTTGATCAACCGCGGCGGGGTTCTTCGCTAGGGGATTGTGCACCTGGTGTGTGCACAATCCCGAGAGCATCCTCACCGAAGCGGGCCCGCACATCCTCGGCGGCCCGCTTCACCCCTTCATCCGTGCCGGCCTCGCCCAGGGTCAACTGTTGGGCGGCGGCGGCCACCAGGTTGTGGACTGACACCCCCAGGAGGCGCACGCCCAGGTGGAGCTCCGCCCGGGCCAGCAGGTCGACGGCCGCCCGGGCGATCTCGGTCCCGGCCGAGCTCGGTTCGGGGACGGTGGCCGAGCGGGTGATGGTCCGGAAGTCGGGATAGCGCACCTTGATGGTGACCGTCCGGCCCGCCAGGCTGTGCTCCCGCAGGCGCTCTCCCACCCGCCCGGCCAGGCGCCGGGCCTCGGCCCGCAGGAACTCGGGGTCGTAGACGTCTTTGGGGAAGGTCTCCTCGGCGCCGATGGACTTGGTCTCCCGGTCCGGCTCTACCGGACGTTCGTCGCGGTTCCAGGCCAGCTCGTGGAGCTGATGGCCATGGGCGCGGCCGAGGGCGTCGACCAGGCTCGCTTCGGGGACGGCGGCCAGGTCGCCGATGGTGGCGAGGCCGAAGCGGGCCAGACGGGCCTCGGTGGCCGGACCGACGCCCCACAGGCGGCGCAGGGGCAGCGGGTGCAGGAACCCGAGTTCGGTGCCGGCCTCGATGACCCGCATCCCGTCCGGCTTGGCCGCCTCGCCGGCCAGCTTGGCCACCAGCTTGGTGGTGGCCACTCCCACGGAGGCGGTGAGGCCGGTTTCGGCCCGGATCCGGGAGCGGATGTCAGCGCCGATCCGGGGGGCGGCGCCGAACAGCCGGCCGGCTCCGGTGACGTCGAGGAAGGCCTCGTCGAGGGCCAGGGGTTCCACCAGCGGGGTGTAGGTGCGGAAGATGGCCTGCACCTCGGCGCTCCTGGCCTGGTAGGCGTCGAAGCGGGGCGGGAGGATCACCGCCTGCGGGCACAGCCGGCGGGCCCGGGCCATGGGCATGGCGGAATGGATGCCGAAGCGGCGGGCCTCATAGGAGGCGGCCGCGACCACCCCCCGGGGACCGGTGCCGCCGACCAGGACTGGCTTGCCGGCCAGTGCGGGGTTGTCGAGCACCTCCACGGAGGCGTAGAAGGCGTCGAGGTCGACGTGGAGGATGCTGCGCGTCACGCGGTCGCCCGGTCCGCTCTTGCCCGGTCGGTCGGGAGAGGGGTGCTCCCTCGTCGGACAAAACCACGTCCTCCTCGGGACACGCCCTCCCCCTCCCTCCCTCGCTGCGGGTCCTAC
>CAWBJP010000007.1:0-668364 GCA_963789165.1 uncultured Actinomycetes bacterium | reverse complement strand
GCCCGGCGCAGGTGAGGTGGGCCATGGGCGTCATGGGGGTGGAGCGCAGGACATCGACCACGATGTCGTGGGTGCGCTCCCGGATGCGTTCCCGCGCCGTAGGTGACCGAGACGAACGACGGCTGGAGCGGCGCCAGGTCGCGGAGGGTCTGGGCCAGCTGCGCTTCGGCCTCGTCGGTGCGCGAGGGAAGAACTCGAAGGAGAAGCAGCGCCCGGCGGCGAGCAGGTCGGCGATCCTGGCGATCCCTCGCAGGTTAGCGGCCGGGGTTCCGGACGTAAGCTGAGGGAATGTCGACGCGTGTGTATTCCGTTCCCGGTATCTCCTGTGGCCACTGCAAGGCGGCCATTGAAGGCGAGGTCGGCAAGGTGGAGGGGGTGGACCGCTGTCCAGGTCGACGTGGAGGGGAAGACCGTCCGGGTCGAGGGGGGCGCCTCGCGACGAGGCGGTCCGCGGCGCCGTGGACCAGGCCGGCGACCAGGTCGCCGGCCTCCTCAGCGGCTGGCCCTACCGGCGGCGCCGAGAGGCGGGACAACGCGGCGGCCGCCATCAGGCCGTCGGGCAGGAGGCCGGCCGTGGCGTGGTCGTCGAGCCGTCCGGCTCGCTCTGCGCCTGGGCCGGGGCCGGGGGCGGCGGTGATGGTGATGTGCACGTCCCCTCCCCGGACTCCTGTTCCCGTCGTCGACGACGAAGGTGAACGAGTCGGCCGGGAGGCCCGCCGGCCGGTCCGTAGGTGAAGGTGCCGTCGGAGTTGAGGTCGATGGGGCGGCGGGTGCCCGGCGCAGCTTGAAGGTGAGGTTGTCACCTTCGGGGTCCTCGACCACCTGCTCCAGGCACTGGCTGACGTCCTGGCAGTGCACCGTGGCTTGCTGGCCCACCTCGAGGTGGCCTCCCGCAGGATGCGGGGGGCGTCGGGCTCCCAGTTCACCGTCACGGTGGCGATGTTGGACATGTCCCCGCCGAAGGGGTCGTCGCTGCTCTGCCCGTCGACGATGACGTAGCGGAAGGTCTCCCGGCCGGTGACGCCCCGGGGCGGGGTGTAGTCGAGCCGGCCCCGGTCCGCGGAACGTTCCCCCCGACTCGGTGGAGAAGGCGCTGTTGCTGTCCACGGCCTGGCCTGTGGCCGGGTCAACCGGCCAGGCGGCGCGCTTCCCGTCGGGCGAGACGTCGTTGGCCTGGACGTCGATGCCGGACAGTGTCTTGCCCGCCGACGTGGGGACGTTGTCGTCGTTGGCCACCGGGATGTCGTCAACTGCCACCACGTGGGCCCGCACCCGGCTGTCGACGAGTCTCCGTCGGCGTCGGTGACCTTGTATTCGAAGTTGTCGGCGCCGACGTAGTCGGAGTTGGCCGTGTAATAGATCGTGTTGTTCGCCCCGACCTGGGTCTTCCCGTCGGCGGGAGCCCCGGACACCGACACCGACTTGAGGCCGTCACCGAGGCCGGTGTCGTTGGCGAGCACCGGTACACGGTGGCGGCCCGCTCGAGGACGTTGACCGTGTCGTCGACGGTCGCGGCTTGTCGTCGACCGCCGCGATGGTGAGGTTGACCCGCCCGGTGGTATCTGCCCCCGTCTTCCACCACCGTGTAGCTGAAGGAGTCGACGCCGTTGACGTCGGCGTTTGGCCGGTAGGCGACGCTTGCCCGCCGCGGTGGTCGTGCCCCGGGTGGCCGTGCCACCGACCGCAGGAAGAGCGGCCCGCCGTCGGGGTCCCGGTCGTTGGCCAGCAGGTCCAGGGAGCCGGTGTCGTCCTCGTCGAGGGTGAGCACGTCGTCCGCCGCCAGCGGGGCCCGTTGCGGTTCATGGCCGTCATGGCCACGATCCGGTTGTTGAGCTGACGTCCTTGATGTCGCCGAAGTGCTTGGCGTCGCCGTAGTCGAGTATCTCGCCCAAGAGGTGGTCAGGTAGTAACCCTTGCCCGGGCGGCGGGGGCGATGTCGATGACCCGCTTGTCCACGACCGCCGGCGGCCGAGCCGTGGAAGCCGGCGTCACCGAAGGCGAAGATGCCGCCGTCGCCGGCCACCAGCCAGTAGCCCTTGCCGCTCGGGGTGGAGGCCATGGCCGACGATGCGCTGTTAGTCGCTGGCGCCGGTGGAGCCGAAGAAGCCGGCGTCACCGAAGGCGAAGATGCCGCCGTCGGTGGCGACGAGCCAGTAGCCGCGGCCGGTCGGGGTGGCGGCCATGCCGACGATCGGGCGTGTTCAGCTTGACGCCGCCCGTGGAGCCGTAGAAGCCGGCGTCACCGAAGGCGAACATGCCGCCGTCGGCGGCCACCAGCCAGTAGCCCTGCCGGTCGGGGTGGGGGCCATGCCCACGATGGGCTTGTTGAGGGGCTGGCCGCCCATGGAGCCGTAGAAGCCGGCGTCGCCGAAGGCGAAGATGCCGCCGTCGGAGGCCACCAGCCAGTAGCCCCGCCCGTGGGGGTGGCGGCCATGCCCACGATGGGCTGGTTGAGGGGATGCTGCCCGTCGACCCGAAGAAGGCGGCCCCGCCGAAGGAGAAGATGCCGCCGTGGGTGCCGACCAGCCAGTAGCCCGAACTCGTGCGGCGCCCGTGGGTGGGGAGTGCGGGCCACAAGGGTGATGCTGGCGGCCATGGCAGGCGCCACAACTGACAGGGCGAGCCCAGGGAACTTACGGACTCGAGAACTGCCTATGTCGGCTTTGTTGCGCATGATCGGTTCTTTCGGCGATCGGGGGGTGATCACGAAGCCACGGTGAGTGAACAACCCGTCCTATAACGCACGTTAGCAACACCCGTGACGTCAACTTTACGGGGAGTGAGGAGTTTACCACCGCGGGTTGCCCCGACTACTGGGCGTCTGGGTTGTTCGTCCCCGGACCCCGATTGTCCTGCTCCCGGCCTTTTCCTCCGGCTGAGGTATTGGAGCGTAGAAAGATGATGATGGGCAGTGCCACGAAGGCGATCTCGTCGAGACCGCCCGCATGGGCCAGCACTGAAACCATCGAGATCGTCGGCATCACAGCATCATCCGCTGAGGAGGAGGGCCAGGCCCCCCACGGTGTAGCCGACCATGGCCACCAGCAGCGGATATTGGCTCCGGTGGCGGTTTCGCCCTGGAAGCAGGCCACGGCCCGGTCGTGGCCAGGAACCCCGGCCATGTGGCCGAAGACGATCGCACCGGCCTGCACATAGGCGATCAGGCGGGCGAGACGACGATGAGGTTGTCGACCCAGTCAATGGTGCCGAAGAGGTCCCAGCCCCGTCCGAGGGGGTCCGAGATCTGCCCGATGATCCGGTTGGTCTCCCTAGCAGGAACGAAAATAGTGGGCGATGGCGTCGCCCAGAGCGATGGGGACCAGGGAATGGATGAAGGATCTCCCCAGTTCATCGGCGTCCCGATCATGATGCGAGCTCCACTCGCATGGCGCCGAAGTAGAGGATGCCGTCCAGGCCACCATCCAGGCCATGCCGAGGGTGTCGGACAGCAGCGGCCTGCTGGAGCTGTCCCTCGGTGAGGTTCGCCCGGAACGGGGTGCGGGTGAGCCGTCGAAACTGGTCGTGCCCAGGCCACCAGCACCACGGCCGCCTGTCCGGGCCGGGGCCGGAGCTTTGTAGCCCGACGAGGGGCGGTCGGAGGCGCAGGCACCCGTCGTCGTCCCGGTAGCACGGAGCCATGTGGGCCGCAGGCCGAACCAGGCGGCGAAGGCCTCACCCTCCCGCAGGGCCCGGGGCCCCCCCATGGCGGCGCCGGCAGCGATGGTGACCGTGTACACGGCCATGGCCGTGGCCAGGAAGCGAGGCTCGCGGCGTCGGCGAACACCCCCAGCTCGAGCATCACGGACCCGAACAGCAGCACGGCGGCGGGCCAGTAGCCGAGGTCGAACCCCCGGGCTGTCGCCGGATCCCGATCCGCTCGGTGGTTGAACCCCGGGCCCAGCGGATGACGGCGTTGGCGGTCTCGACGGAGACATGAGGCGCGACAGGCCACCGACGAAGGCGCAGACCAGGGTCATCCCCACCCAGAGACGACATAGACGGCCCGGGGGGCGGCATCGAATTCCGGCGTGTTCTCCCCGACAGCGGCGACCACGAAGACACCGGCGAAGAGCAGAAGCCCGAGGATCCTGGTGGGCACGGCCAGCACCGGGGCGGCGGCCTGAAGGCCGGGGCAGGGCCCAGCCGAGAACGGGCGCTCCAGGCGGCTCGTCCGCCACGTGAATCCCAGGGCCAGGAGGAGAAGACCACCGCCGTTCCGCCCCCGGCGAAACAGCCAGGCGGGAGGGGCAGGTCCTGGCGCCTGCCGAAGGCGTGGGCCCCGGCCGGGGTGGCGAGAGCGACGACGGTGACGCCGGCGGCGAGTAGACGACCGCGACGGCACCAGGCCGGGTCCCGTCGGGGTTCGCCTCACTGATCTCCAGCTCCAGGAGCTTAGCCGGTCCTCCACCAGGTCGAGGAGAACGACGCCGGGGTGTCCGGGGTGAAGGCGATCTCGGCGGTGCCCCCGGCGGCAGTCGACCTCCGCTCGTAGCCGCCAGGTGAACCTGGTCGGCGATGTCGCTCGTCACCCGCACGACGACGGGCTGGCCGAGCTGGACCGGCAGACGCGGGAAGCCGCCTGCTACCCGGCCGGCCGATACGGCAACAGTGATGATCCGGCTGGAGGTCAGGGTGGTGGTGGAGGCTTGGGATACCGACGAGGACGTGGTGCGCTCCTCGGACGGGGCGGAGGTCTGGGTGACGGCGGCACGTCCCCGCCGGTTGCGCCCTCGTCATCGCTCCCGTTGCAGGCGACGAGCGACACCAGGAGGCCACTGCGAAGCCGGCGTCGCCACGCCCGGGCCGTCTGGCCATGAGCGAGGAGGCTAGTGGGTGGCGGTCAATGGATACTGCTCGCCCGGTGAAGGGTGGCGGACCACCGTGCCAGACTGGCAAACCATGCCCCCCGAGAAGCTCCAGTGGAAGGAACTCACGCCGAGGTCGTCACCACCGGTCTGTGCACCGGCTGCGCCGGCTGCGTGGTGGCCTGCCCCACGACGTGCTCGGCTACACCGACACCGGCGGCGTCTACAAGCCCTTCCACCTCGAGGAGGAGCTGGGGCCGGAAGACTGCGGCCACGGCCAGCGGGGCTGCACCTCCTGCACCCGGGCGTGTCCACGTTCCGGGCGTGGGAGGTCGAGATCGACACCCACATGTTCGGCCGGCCCCGGCTGGCCCGAGGTGGAGGGCGTGACCAAGGACATGATCCTGACCCGGGCCACCGACGCCAAGGTGGCCGAGATGGGCCAGGACGGCGGGCTCGTCTCCGCCATCCTCATCTGGGCCCTCGAGAAGGGCTCATCGACGCCGCCCTCGTCTCCTACCTGGAGGGCGACGGCTCCACCTGGAAGGCAATCCCGGCGTGGCCCGGACCAAGGAGGAGATCCTGGCCGCGGCGGGCAGCCGGTACACCTACTCGGCCAACACCATGGCCTACGCCGAGGCGGTGGAGGGCGGGGCCGAGAAGATCGCGCCTGGTGGGCATGAGCTGCCAGATCGTCGGCGCCGCCGGTCATGACCGTGCGCAAGGCGGGCAAGGTGGCCCGCCGGTTCGCCTGAACATCGGGCTGCTGTGCTCGAAGACGTTCGACGACGCCATCTTCGAGGAGCTCTTCGAGGCCAAGTACGGGCTGAAGAAGGCGGACATCAAGAAGATGAACATCAAGGGCGTCTTCCAGATCTGGATGCACGACGGGGACTACCACGAGGTCCCGCTGAAGGAGTGCCACGCCTGGACGCGGGAGGGGTGCAAGCTGTGCCCCGACTTCGCCGCCGAGCACGCCGACATCTCCACCGGCGGGATCGGGAAGTTCAACGACTGGACCCTGACGGTGGTCCGGACCGATCTGGCCGCGAGATCATCATCAAGATGCTCGAGGACGGCGTCATCGAGGGCCGCCCGGCGACGACGACCCCGCCGCCATCGCCCTCATGCGCAAGCTCTCGATCAAGAGCCGCAAGCGCTGGCCCGACTTCGCTCCGCCGGAGCCGAAGCTGATCGAGGCCTAGCGAAGCAGCGTTAGCGCTCCGGGAGCGACGGGCCGACGCAGATGCCGTAGAAGACGCAGAGGTTGACCCCGGGGGTCGCCGCTTGCTCCTCGACGTCGTCGCCGTCGCCTCGCCTCAACGGGATTCCAACGACGATTGCGCCCACCACCAGCGCGGCGGACATTCGCCAGAAGCGTGATCGTCTCATCCCCCTCCTCCTCCGTCTCCGGCGTCTCCGGGGAGATTCTAGGAGATCGTCCTAGACGCAGACGTAGAGGACGGGGTCGCAGGCCTCCGGGGTCGTGGTTCTGGCGGCGGCTGCGGGTCCTCCGATGCCGGCGAGCATGGCGACAAGCGCCAGCACGGCGGCGATGCGGCGGGTCATGTCCTGCTGCTTACCCCGTTGAGGGAGATGCGGAACACGTGCGTCGGCCCCCGGAGAGGGGGACGACGGCCTCGTAGTAGTCCATCCCGTCGAGGTCGTCGGAGAGCATCAGGTCGGTGAACACCGCGGTGGTCACGACCTCCGGGCGCCACGGGTCGTGCTCCCACACGTCGAGGCGTACGTCGATCCGGGGGCTCGTCCCCGGCAGGCGTACGGGGCCGACAGTCGGACCCCGGTCGCCCCAGTTCTGGACGAAGGGGGCGTCCTGCTGGAAGCCGACCTGTCCGGCGGGCTGGTAGGAGTCGTTGCCCCCATCGGGGTCGACGGAGACGCGAAGCGGAACTCGTCGTCGGTGCCCCAGTCGAAGTCCTCGGCCAGGGCGGCGTGCTCCAGGCGCACGGTGGCCGGCCCCACCAGGTTGGGCTCGCCCACGCCGGGGGGCGTGGCCCGCCGGCCCAGGGCCTGTACCACCAGGTCGACGGCCTGGGGATCGCTGACCATGGCGCCGTGGTGGGCGGGCACCAGGTACTGCTCCGAGCCGGTGAGGAAGGGCGACTCTGCCGGCACCAGGCCGTCGTAGCCGTGGGCCACCCCGTCACCGTTGAAGTCGTGGGCCGGGAAGGGGAGGTAGCGGGGGGCGCCGCCGATGGTGACGTAACGCTCCCCGGCCGGCTCGGCCCGGCCCATCCGGTCCAGGAACGGGGAGCCGGGGCGCATGTCGCCGCCGGTGGGGTTCCAGCGCCCGAAGCCGCCGATGGTCCCGGGTACGAAGCCCAGCCAGGTGCCGTGGCTGGGGGTGCCCAGCATGATCAGGTCGTCGATGCGCTCGGCCCAGTTGCCGGCCACGTCGGGTGTCCCGTCGCCGAACCAGCCCCGGGCCGCGCTGAAGTGGTCCACGTCGGCGCCGGGGTGCTCGAGGAGGAAGCGGGCCACCAGACCGCCCATGGAGAAGCCGACCACGTCGATCCGGGTGTCGTCCGGGTAGCCGGCCCGGGCCAGGGCGGCGGTGATCTGCTCCTCCACGATGTGGCCGGCGACGTAGGAGATGTGCTGGCCGTCCCCATCGGGGGCGAAAGCCAGGGCCTGGGTGCCGGGTCGGGCGGGGTCGAAGTCGAGCACGGGAGGCCGGC
This sequence comes from uncultured Actinomycetes bacterium, assembly GCA_963789165.1. Classification (GTDB taxonomy): domain Bacteria; phylum Actinomycetota; class Acidimicrobiia; order IMCC26256; family BP-133; genus CAWBJP01. The sequence continues at coordinate 660,860 of CAWBJP010000007.1, read as the reverse complement.
CGCCTCGAGGACGGGGATCATCGTCTCGAAGGCCGACGCCCCGCCGTGCCAGCCGGGAATCAGCACCACCGGCTGGAGGGGGTCGGCCCGGGAGGGGACGGGGACGAGGACCGCCGCCAGGGCCAGGACGACCAGCACCGCACGCCGCACCGCCCGCCTCCGATCTTCCCCTACTGCGTCAGTCCGCCCACGGACTGTGACCTCAAGCTACCCCGGGGCGTTTCGCCTGTCAGGGGAATTTCCGGGGGGCGAGAGCAAGGTCAAAAGCGCAGTGAAGGGGATGGGGGATGGGCTAGTTGTAGTGCCCCGCCAGGTTGCTGACGCGGCTCACAGGTGGGCCGCCGATGGCGGTGTGGTGTCGGTGATGGTTGTAGCGGTGGAGCCAGCGGTCAAGGCCCGGGTGCGTTGGCCGTCTGAGTTCCAGGGCCGGGCGTAGGCCCATTCGGCGAGGAGGGTGCGGTTGAAGCGCTCGACCTTGCCGTTGGTGGCGGGCCGGTAGGGCCGGGTGAAGGTGTGGGTCGACGGCGCCGAGGGCGTCGTCGAACTGCCGGCTGCGGTAGCAGCTGCCGTTGTCGGTGAGGACCCGTTCGATGGTGATGCCGTGGGCTGGCGAAGAAGGCGGCGGCTCGGGCCCAGAAGGCGGCCGCGGTGGCGCCCTGCTCGTCGGCGAGGACCTCGGAGTAGGCCAGGCGGGTGTAGCCGTCGACGGCGGAGTGGACGAAGGCGTAGCCGACGTGCCTTGGCCGTCCCGGCCGGCGTGCGGGCGAGCGGCCCGGCCGTGGACCCGCCAGCCGCCGCCCGTTGGGAATCCGGCCGAGCTTCTTGATGTCGACGTGGACCAGCTCGCCGGGGCGGGACATCTCGATCGCGCCGGATCGGGGTCCGGGTGGCCCGGTCGAGGTGGTCGAGACGGTTGAGGCCGTGGCGGACCAGCACCCGGTGGACGGTCGAGGCCGGCATCCGCACGATGCCGGCGATCCGGGCCGGGCCCAAGCCCCGCTTGCGTCCGCAGCGTGACGATCCGCGTTCCATCGACGGCTTCGTCCTGGCCGGGGACTACGGCGGGCCGGCTGGAGCGGTCCTCGAGCCCGGCGACGCCCTCCTCCTGGTAGCGACGCCACCAGACGTAAGCCCGGTCCCGGGAGATGCCCATCGCCGCGGCGGCGTGGGCGACCGGCCAGCCAGCCTCGATCCGCTGGCAGAGCAGCAGTCGACCCTGGGGCGTCAGACGAGCGTTACGGTGCATGCAGAAGCCTCCGTTGTGAGTGGGTTGCTTGGCAGCTCCCACACTCGCTCCGGAGGCTTCAGTCTTGGTGGACCCTGTCAGCAAGGTCCGTGGGCACTACAGCTAGGCGGCGCCGCTGGGTTACGGGAGGACCCAGCAGGAAAAGCACCCCCGAGGTGCTTTTCCTGCTGTTCCTCCCCGAACAACGCAACAGCAACCACACCCGCCGCCCCCGCCACACCTCGCCTCCTTCAATGCGCCTTTGCCTTTGACTTGGGCGTTCAGAGCCCCCGGTCGGACGCCCAGGCGAGGAGGCGGCGGGTGGCGTCCTCCTCGCTGATGGGGCCCTCGTCGAGGCGGGCGTCGAGCAGCATGGCCAGCGCTTCGCCGACCACCCGCCCGGGCGGCACCCCGAGGATGGCCATGACCTGGTTGCCGTCGAGGGGCGGCCGGATGGAGTCGATCTCCTCCTGGGCCCGCAGCTCCGCGATGCGGCGCTCCAGGTCGTCCATGCGCCGGGCCAGCGCCCGGGCCTTGGCCTGGTTGCGGGTGGTGCAGTCGCAGCGCACGAGCTCGTTGAGCTGATCCAGCCAGGGTCCGGCGTCGCGGACGTAGCGGCGCACCGCCCGGTCCGTCCACCCCATCTTGTAGGTGTGGAACCGGAGGTGGAGGGCGACGAGCTCGGTGACGGCCTCGATGATGTGGTTGGGGAAGCGCAGCGCCCGGAGGCGCTCGGCGGCCATGCGGGCGCCGACCACGTCGTGGAGGTGGAAGCTGACCCCGTCCGGGCCGAACGAGCGGGTCTTGGGCTTGCCGACGTCGTGGAGGAGGGCGGCCAGGCGGACCACCAGCTCGGGGCGGGTCTTGGCCACCACGGCGATGGTGTGGGCCAGGACGTCCTTGTGGTGGTGGATCGGGTCCTGCTCCAGGGCCAGGGCGGGCAGTTCGGGCAGGAACTCGCCGGCCAGGCCGGTGTCGACCAGGAACCACAGCCCGGGCGAGGGGTCGGGGACGACGAGCAGCTTGGACAGCTCGTCGGCGATCCGCTCGGCGCTCACGATCTCCAGGCGGCCCTTGAGCTCGGTGACGGCGGCGGTGAGAGCCGGTTCGGGCTCCAGGCCGTGGGCGGCGATGAACCGGGCCGCCCGCAGCATCCGCAGCGGGTCGTCGACGAAGGAGATCTCGGGGTCGAGCGGGGTCCGCAGGCGGCGGTGCACGAGGAGGTCCTCGAGGCCGTTGAAGGGGTCGATGAGGGCGGGGTCGTCGCGGCCCAGCAGCAGGGCCATGGCGTTGACGGTGAAGTCGCGCCGGGACAGGTCGGTGTCCAGGTCGTCGGCGAAGACGACGTTGGGCTTGCGGCTGTCCGGGCGGTACACCTCGGCCCGGAAGGTGGTGATCTCCAGTTGCAGCTCACCCCGGGAACAGCCGATGGTGCCGAAGGCCTGGCCCTGGAGCCAGACGTGTTCGGCCCAGCCGTCCACCAGGCGCTCGATCTCGTCGGGCCGGGCGTCGGTGGTGAGGTCCAGGTCGGAGCCCGTCGTGGCCGAGGAGGGCGTCGCGCACCGAGCCCCCCACCAGGTACAGGCGCCGGCCGGACGGCGCTGAAGCGACCGGCCAGCTCCTGGAGGGGCGAGCCGGCGGCCAGCAACGGCCGCAGCCTCTCGGGCACGAGGCATCGGCATGAGCCATCAGCATGCAGCCATTGTCGCCGCCCGGCGGGCGGGGCGGCGCACTGATTGGCCCGACTAGCTCTCGGCGATGGTGACGCTGAGGATGTAGAGGTTCCGCGACGGGGACTCGTCGGGCTGGCCGAACGACTCGATCTTCTGGGCCACCTTCACCCCGTCGGTCACCGTCCCGAAGTAGGCGTACTCGTTGGGCAGGGCCGCCCCCCGGGATCCGGTGATCACGAAGAACTGGGAGCCCATAGTGCCCGCCGGGTCGGTGGCGGCTTTGGCCGCGGCCAGGTCGCCGATCTTGAACTTGCCCTTGGGCGGTTCGGCCTGCACCTGGTAGCCGGGGCCGCCGGTGCCGTCGCCCTTGGGGTCACCACCCTGGATCACGAAGTCCTTGATCACCCGGTGGAAGTTCAGGCCGTCGTAGAACTTCTCCCGGGCCAGGAACACGAAGTTGTTGGTACCGACCGGCGAGTTCTTGGCGTCGAGTGCGATCACGATCTTCCCGCAGCTGGTCTCCATGGTGGCGGTGTACTTCTTGGCCGGGTCGATCGTCATCTCCGGCGCCTTGTCGTAGGTCTTGCCGTTGCCCTTCTTCGCAGGCTCGGTGTCGTTGCAGGTGATCTCGGCGGCGCCGGCGCCGGCCACGGTGGTGGCCGTCGTCTCCGGGGTGCTGGTCGAACTGGCCTCGGACGAGGTGGTGGTCGTGGCCGTGTCGTTGCCCGCCGACACCTTGTCGTCGTCGTCCGCCGCCGGCCACGAAGGCCAGGATGACGGCCACGATGATGATGAACCCGCCCAGGATGCCGCTGCGGATGAGGGTCTGGCGGCGCTTCGCCTGCTTGGCCGCCTCCAGCTGGGCGGCCCGGGCGGCGGCGGCGTTCTGGCGCTTTCGGTCGCGCTTGGGACTGGAAGGTGACATGGCCGGTGATCTTAGGCCCGGGAATTCGATGCCTGCCCCCGGGGCGGCGCTGGTAGCCTCGACCGGGCGATGTCCGCCCTTGTTCCTGATCCCGCAGGCCTGCCGCTGGTCGTCCAAAAGTACGGCGGCACGTCCGTCGCCGACCCCGACCGCATCCGGGCCGTGGCCGACCACGTGGCCCGCACCCGACGCCAGGGTTCCGACGTGGTGGTCGTCGTCTCGGCCATGGGGAAGACCACCGACGAGCTGATCCGGCTGGCCCACGAGGTCTCCCGGGTCCCCGCCGTGCGGGAGCTCGACATGCTCCTGACGGCCGGGGAGCGGATCACCATGTCCCTGCTGTGCATGGCCCTGATCGAGCTCGACGTACCGGCCGTGTCCTTCACCGGCTCCCAGGCCGGGATCGTGACCGACACCACCCACGGCAAGGCCAAGATCCTCGAGGTCCGGGCCCACCGGCTGACGGAGGCGCTGGCCGGCGGCAACGTGGTCGTCGTGGCCGGCTTCCAGGGAGTCTCGACCGCCTTCGACGTGACCACGCTGGGCCGGGGTGGGAGCGACACCACCGCCGTCGCCCTGGCCGCCGCCCTCGGTGCCTCGGCCTGCGAGATCTACACCGACGTGGCCGGGGTCTACACCGCCGATCCCCGACTCGTGCCCGACGCCCGCCGCCTCGGGCAGGTGTCCTACGAGGAGATGCTGGACATGGCGGCCACCGGAGGCCGGGTGCTGGCCCTGCGCTCCGTCGAGTTCGCCCGCAACCACGGCGTGGCCGTCCACGTCCGTTCGAGCTTCACCTGGGAGCCCGGCACCTGGGTGAGGGAGGAAAGTTCCATGGAAGCGGCCATCATCTCCGGTGTCACCCACGACACCTCCGAAGCCAAAGTCACCATCTCCGGCGTCCCTGACCGGCCCGGCATCGCGGCGAGGGTGTTCCGGGCCCTGGCCGACGAGGCGGTCAACGTCGACATGATCGTGCAGAACACGTCGTCGGGGGGCACCACCGACATCTCCTTCACGCTCCCCAAGGACGACCTGACCCGGGCGGCCCGGGTCATCGAGGGGCTCGTCCCCGAGATCGGCGCCACCGCCTTCGACCAGGACTCCGACATCGCCCGGGTCTCCCTGGTGGGGGCGGGCATGAAGACCCACCCCGGAGTGGCGGCGACCATGTTCGAGGTGCTGGCCAAGGAGAGCGTGAACATCGAGATGATCTCGACGTCGTCGATCCGCATCTCGTGTGTGGTGCGCTCCGGGGACGTGGAACGGGCCGTGCGGGCCCTCCACGACATCTTCGGGCTGGCCGAGGTGGGCTCGTGAGCGGGACGGATGGCGTCCGGCTCGGCGTGGTCGGTGTCACCGGCCTGGTGGGCGGCGAGATGCTGCGCATCCTGGCCGAGCGGGAGTTCCCGCTGAGCGAGCTGCGGGGCTACGCCTCGGCCCGCTCGGAGGGGCGCCGGTTGCCATTTGCTACGGACGAAATCGTGGTGCAGGGCCTCCGGCCCGGTTGTTTCGACGGGCTCGACATCGTCGTCATCGACGTCGACGACCCGCTGGCCCTGGAGTGGGCCCCGCAGGCCGCCGCCGCCGGGGCGAGGGTGGTGGACAACTCGGCGGCCTACCGGATGGATCCCCAGGTGCCCCTGGTGGTGGCCGAGGTGAACCCCGGCGACCTGGACGACCTGCCGGTAGGGATTGCCTCGTGTCCCAACTGCACGACCATGGTCCTGGTCACGGCCCTGGCGCCGTTGCACCGGGCGGCCGGGTTGCGCCGCATGGTGGTGTCGACCTACCAGTCGGTGTCGGGCGCGGGCCAGGCGGGCATGGGTGAGCTCGACCAGCAATGGCTCAAATACGCCGGTCAGACCGAGACGCTGCGCCGGGCGGGCGCGGGCGGACCGCTCGAGCCGGGTGAGGTGTGGTCGAAGCCCATCGCCGGCAACGTCATCCCGCTGGCCGGGTCGGTGAAGGAGGCGGGCTACACGTCCGAGGAATGGAAGCTGGTGCACGAGACCCGCAAGATCCTCCACGCCGACGACATCGCCGTCACCGCCACCTGCGTGCGTGTCCCCGTCTTCGTGGGCCATGCCATGACCGCCAACCTGGAGTTCTCCCGGCCGGTGTCGAAGGCCGAAGCGGCCGAGCTGCTGGCGAGCGCGCCCGGCGTGGTGCTGGTCGACGGCGGCGACGGCGCCCCCACCGCCCTGGAGGGCGCCGGCATCGACCCCGTGCTGGTGGGCCGGCTGCGGGAGGACCCGTCCCGGCCCGGGAACCTGGACCTGTGGGTGACGGGCGACAACCTCCGCAAGGGGGCCGCCCTCAACGCCGTCCAGATGGCTGAGATCCTGGTGGCCGGCGGCGCCTAGCGGCGGGTGTGGAGGGGCCGGCCGGCGGCGCCTTTGGCCGCCTCGGTGATCGCCTCGGAGATGGTGGGGTGGGGGGCGATGGTCAGGGCCAGGTCCTCCACGGTGGCGCCCATCTCCACGGCCAGGGCGGCGGCGAAGGCCAGTTCGGCCACGCCCGGGCCCGACCAGGTGGACGCCGAGAACGGTGCCGTCCCCGGCTTCGGCCACGACTTCGACGTGGCCGCCGATGCGGCCGAGGGTCACGGCCCGGCCCGAGGCGGCCAGGGGGAAGCTGAAGGTGGAGACCTCGGCGCCGGCCTCGGTGGCCTGTTCGGCGGTGAGGCCGACGGTGGCCACCTCCGGGTCGGAGAAGACGACGGCCGGGACGGTGGCGGGATCGAAGGCGGCAGGGCGGCCGGCGGCGGAGAGAGCGGCCACCTCGGCTTCGGCGGTGGCCTTGTGGGCCAGGGCCGGGCCGGCCGTGATGTCGCCGATGGCGTAGATGCCTTTGGCCGCCCGGCGGGCCGGGTCGACGGCGACCAGACCGGCGGCGTCGAGCCGGACCCCGGCCTGTTGCAGGCCGAGGGCGTCGGTGTTGGGCCGCCGGCCGACGGCCACCACTACGGCATCGGCCGGCAGGCGGCGTTCGCCTTCGGGGCCTTCCATCACCAGGTCGTCGCCGTCGAGGCCCAGCGCTTTGGTGCCGAGGTGCAGGCCGACGCCCCGGTCCCGCAGGGCCCGCTCCACCACCCGGGCGAGTCGTGGAGGCATGCCGGGGAGGAGCCGGTCGGTGAGCTCGACCAGGGTGACATCGGCGCCCAGCTTGGCGAAGGCGGTGCCCAGCTCCACGCCGATGTAGCCGGCGCCGACCACCACCAACCGGCCGGGGATGCGGTCGAGGGCGAGGGCGCCGGTCGAGTCGAGCACGCGCCCGCCGTCGAAGGGCAACTCGGCCAGCTCGATGGGGCGTGAGCCGGTGGCGACGATGGCGGACGTGAACTCGTAGAAGTGGGCGGCTGCGTCGTGGGCGTCGCCCCCCACCCCGGGGTCCTTCCCACACCGCCACCCGCTTGGATGTGGCGAAGCGGGCGTTGCCCGTCACCACCGTGACGCCCGCGGCCCGGAGGAGCCGTGCGACGCCGCCGGTCAGGCCGGAGACGATGCCCGCCATCCAGGCCTGGACCCGCTCCATGTCGACCTTGGCTGTGAGGTCGATCCCCATGGCGGCCGCTTCGGCGCCGGAGGCGGCCACGTCGGCGGCGTGGATGAGCGCCTTGGAGGGGATGCAGCCGACGTTGAGGCACACGCCGCCCAGGCGGTCACGCTCCACCAGCGTCACCGACTGGCCCAGGGCGGCGGCCCGCAGGGCGGCGGCGTAGCCGCCGGGGCCCCCGCCGATGACGAGGACGTCGGTGCCGGTGGCGACCTCGCCGACGACCATGTTTATCCCCTCCCCCAGGCTACCCGAGCAGGAGTTCGGCCAGCAGGCGGACGGGGTCGGCCAGCAGGCCGGCGACGTGCTCGGAGAAGGCGGTGAGGAGATCGCCGTCGACGAGGCGGTGGTCGGCCGAGCAGCAGTACGGGAGCGTCGGGCGGGCCACGACGGCCCCGTCCACCACGAACGGGCGGGGCCGGATGGCGCCGAAGCCCATGATCCCCGCTTCGGGGGGGCGGATGAGCGGGGTGGCGAAGCGGCCGCCGAGGCTGCCGTAGTTGGTGACGGTGAACGTGCCGCCCCGCAGGTCGGCCAGGTCGGCCTTGCCCTGGCGGGCGGCACTGGTGAGGCGTCCGATCTCGGCGGCCAGGTCGGGCAGGGTCCGGCCGTCGGCGTCACGCACGACGGGAACGAGCAGGCCGGCATCGGTGGCGACGGCCAGGCCGATGTGGCATCCCTCGTGGACGACGATCTCGCCCGCCTCCATGTCCAGCGAGGCGTTCATGAGCGGGTGGCGCCGGAGCGCCCGGGCCACGGCGGCCACGAACAGGACGGCCAGCGTGATCTCACTGCTGTCGCTCTGGGGACTCCCCATACCCCGGGGCGGTCTCGGCCAGGCGGCGCCGGGCGTCGAGCAGGCCGGTGGCGTCGAGTTCGTCCATGGCCGTGATGTGGGGGATCTCCGACCACGAGCGGGACATGGTCTCGGCCGTGACCCGCCGGATCCCCCGCAGCGGCCGCCGCCCGGCCACCACCGCTTCGGCGACGTGGTTCAGGCCCGCCATGTTGGCTTCAGCCCAGGTGGAATCGCCGTCGCCTGTCGGAGCGGTGGCGCCATTCCCGGCGGCGAGCGCCTCGACGTCCGTGGCGAGGATGCGCCCGCCAGGTCCGGTTCCCTTCACGGCGGCGAGATCGACCCCCCGTTCCACGGCCAGCTTCCGGACCGCCGGTGCCGCCTTGGGCCGGCCGGCCACCGGGGCTGCCTCGGCTACCGGGGCCGCCGCCTCTTGCGGGGCTGCCTCGGCTTCCGGGGCCGCCGCCTCTCCCGGGGCCGCCCTCGGGATTGCAGCGGAGCCCAGCGCCGCCCCGGACTCCAGGACGACGAGCAGCTGGCCCACCTTGACGATTTCTCCCGCCTCGGCCGCCAGGCGCACAACCCGACCGGCCACCGGCGAAGGCAGCTCCACCAGGGCCTTGTCGGTCTGGACCTCGACCAGCGTCTGGTCCCGGTTCACCGTGTCTCCGGCCGCCACCCGCCAGGCGACGATCTCGCCTTCCTCCAGGCCTTCGCCGACGTCGGGAAAGCGGAACTCGATGGTGGCGGCGGTCACGGGGCGTCGCCGCAGACCCGGCGGACGGCGGCGACCACCCGGTCGACGTCGGGCACGTAGCGGTCCTCCAGCATCCCCACCGGATAAGGGACGTCGTAGCCCGACACCCGGGCGACAGGCGCCTCCAGTGAGTAGAAGGTCTCCTCGCAGATGGTGGCCACCACCTCGGCGGCGAAACCGGCTGACAGCGGCGCCTCCTGGACGACCACCGCCCGGCCGGTGCGTTCCACCGACGAGACGATGGCCTCGATGTCGAGCGGCACCAGCGAGCGCAGGTCGAGGACCTCGGCGGACAGGCCGTGCTCGGCGGCCAGCACGCCGGCCGCCTTCCGGGCCACCGCCACCTGGGCGCTCCAGGCGATGACGGTCACGTCGTCGCCGGGACACACGACCCGGGCCTGGCCCAGGGGCACCAGGTACTCGCCTTCGGGGACCTCGTCCTTGATGAGCCGGTAGCCCTTGAGCGGTTCGAGGAACATGACCGGATCGGGGTCGCGGATGGCCGAGGCCAGCAGGCCCTTGGCGTCGGCGGCGGAGGCGGGCAGGACCACCTTGAGGCCGGGGCACTGCACGAACTGGGCCTCGAGTGCCTCGGAGTGCAACTCGGGCGTGCGTACCCCGCCCCCGAACGGGGCCCGCACCGTGACCGGCGCATCGAAGCGACCGTGGCTGCGGTAGCGCAGCCGGGCCAGCTGCCCGGCCAGCTGGTGGAAGGCCTGCCAGGAGAAGCCGAGGAACTGGATCTCGGGTACCGGCACCATGCCTTCGGCGGCCAGGCCCACGGCGGTGCCGATGATCACCCCTTCGGCCAGCGGGGTGTCGACCACCCGGCTGGCGCCGAAGCGGTCCAGGAGCCCCTCGGTGGCCCGGAACACCCCGCCGTTGCGGGCCACGTCCTGGCCGAAGACCAGCACCCGGCCGTCCCGGTCCATCTCCTCGTGGAGCGTCTGGTTGATGGCTTCCACCATGGTCATGACGGCCATGGCTCAGCCCTCGGGCTTTCCGGTGCCGGGCTCGTTCCCGGCCAGCCGCTCGTCCAGCTCGGCCCGCTGGCGCTGCATGCGGGGCGTCGGGGTGGCGTAGACGTGGTCGAAGAAGGCGGTGGGGTCGACCGTGGCCGCCTCGGCCTTGTCCCAGGCCGCGTCGATGGTGGTGGTGGCGGCCGCCTCCGCGGCGGCCTGGCGGGCGCCGTCCCACAGGCCCCGGCCCTCCAGGTAAGACCGCAGGCGGGCGATGGGATCGCGGCCCTCCCAGGCGGCCCGCTCCTCGGCGGGCACGTAGCGCTTGGGGTCGTCGGCCGTGGTGTGGGGTCCCATCCGGTAGGTGACGGCCTCGATCAGGGTGGGCCCGTCGCCCGCCAGGGCCCGAGCCCGGGCCGCGGCGGTGACGGCGTACACGGCCAGGGCGTCGTTGCCGTCCACCCGCACGCCGGGGAAGCCGAAGGCCCCGGCCTTGGCGGCCAACGACTCCGCCGCCGTCTGCTGGGACAGGGGGGTGGAGATGGCCCACGCGTTGTTGACGCAGCAGAAGACGACCGGAGCCTTGAGCACCCCGGCGAAGTTGGCCGCCTCGTAGAAGTCGCCCTCCGAGCTGGCCCCGTCGCCGAAGAAGACGCAGGCCACACCGGGATCGCCCTTGAGCTGCATGGCCCAGGCCAGACCCAGCGCGTGGGGGACCTGGGCGGCGAGCGAGATCTGGACGGGGAAGACCCGGATGGGGGCGGGGATGTGGCCGCCCTCGGGATGGCCCCGCTGGTAGAGGCAGAACCGCTCGAAGATCTCGGGCCCGTAGCGGCCCAGGGCCACGGGCTCCCGGTACTGGGGCAGCACCCAGTCCCAGGCCGGGTCGAGGGCGGCGACGGTGCCCACCACCACGGCCTCCTGGCCGTGGATCGGGGCGTGGGTTCCGCCCCGCCCTTGGCGCTGGAGGGCGAAGAGCCGGTCGCTGGCCGCCCGGGCCTTGACCATCTCGTCGAGCATGGCCACCACGTCGGCGTCGGGCAGCCCCGGCGCCGGGCCGACCAGATCAGCGCCGTCGTCGGCGAGCACTCGGTAGAGCTCGCCGGTGGCACTCAACTCGTCGAGCGACGGCCCGGGGGCCGGCGTGTGGTCGGGCACGGGGCGGAGGTTGACGGTCACGGCGCTCACCTCGCGATGGGCGATGGGACGTACGTAGTCTGTCCTGAGCCTAGGAGGAGGCACCAGCGTGGAGATCGGCGCCATGGTCAACATCGGGGACAAGGCCGGCCTGGACGGGATCGTCAACCAGGTCCGCTCCCTCGCTGCCGCCGGCCTGCGGACCGCCTGGTTCCCCCAGCTGCTCGAGATCGACGCCCTTACGGTCATGGCCGTGGCGGGCCGGGAGGTGCCCGGCATCGCCCTCGGCACCGGGGTCGTCCCCACCCCACCCCGGCATCCCCTGGTCCTGGCCAGCCAGGCACTCACCACCCAGGCCCTCGCCGGTGGACGGCTCATCCTCGGCGTCGGCCTGTCGCACCAGATCGTCATCGAGGGAATGATGGGGATCCCCTTCGACCGTCCGGCCCTGCACATGCGGGAGTACCTCACCGTGCTGCGCGCCGTCGTGCACGAGGGCACCATCGACTTCACCGGGGAGACCGTGCGGGCCAACACGATGATGGGCCCGATCCGGGTTCCCGGCGCCACCCCCTTCCCCATCCTGGTCGCCGCCCTCGGGCCGGCCATGATCCGGGTGGCGGGCGAGCTCTCGGAGGGCACCATCACATGGATGGCGGGGCGGTCGGTGATCGAAGACCGCATCGCCCCGGCCCTGCGGGAAGCGACGGCAGCCGCCGGTCGTCCCGATCCCCAGGTGGTGGTTGGCCTGCCGGTCTCCGTGACCGCCGACGTCGACGCCGCCCGGGAGCGGGCCGCCCGTACGTTCGCCATGTACGGCATGCTCCCCTCCTACCGGCGGGTGCTCGACGAGGAGAAGGCGGAAGGCCCCGCTGACGTGGCCATCGTCGGCGACGAGGAGTCCGTGGCGACGCAGATCCGGAGCCTCCTCAACGCCGGTGCGACCGGCTTCCTGGGTGGACCCTTCGGCTCCGCCCCCGAGCGGGAGGCGACGATCAGGCTGCTGGGTGAGCTGGCGCAGAGCTGAGCTGGGCCAGACCTGAGGGGGGTGGCCGGCCCTCAGGCGTCCCACTCGATCATCAGGCGGCTCGGACCCCGGAACGACAGGTTGGCCGGGAACTCGACCTCCTGGGGTTGCGTGAGCCGCAGCCCCGGGAGCCGTTCGGACAGGACCTCCAGCGCCGTGCGTACCTCCATGCGGGCCAGGGCGGCGCCGAGGCAGAAGTGGATGCCGAAGCCGAAAGAGAGGTGCTCGCGGGCGTTGGCCCGGTCGAGGTCGAGCTCGTGGGGGCGGTCGAAGACGGTCTCGTCGTGGTTCGCCGATCCCAACAGGATGAGGAGGCGGGCGCCGGCGGGCAGCTCGACGCCGCCCAGCTCCACGGGGCGGGTGGTGACCCGCCGCCAGATGGGCACCGAGGACTCCAGCCGGAGGACCTCCTCGACGGCGTTGGGGATGAGGTGCGGGTCGGCCCGCAGGCGGTCCCACAGGCCCGGCACCATGAGGACCCGCCACAGGGTGTTGCCGATCAGGTTGGTGGTGGTCTCGTGGCCGGCCAGCAGCAGGCCGAAGACGACGGTGGCGACCTCGTTGTGGGTGAGGGGCTCGGGTGTCCCGGCATCGGTGAGGAGCTCGCTGGGCAGGTCGTCGCCGGGGTCGACCAGGCGGGCCTGCACCAGCTCCTGGCAGTAGTGCCAGAACTCGACGGTGCGCCGGGTCAGCTCGGTCTGCTTCTCGGGTCCGGGCCGGCCCCAGATGAGCACCAGGCGGTCGTCGGCCCAGCGCTTGATCCGGGGGACGTCCTCCTCGGGGATGCCCAGCAGCACGAAGAGCACCTGGGCGGGCAGGTCGTAGGCCAGCCCGGCCACGGCGTCGACGGGGCCGCCCGGGGGGAAGCGGTCGACGTGGTCCTCGGCCAGCTTCCGGATGACGGGCTCCATGCCGCTGAGGCGCCGGGGTGTGAAGGCCCGGCTCGTCATCCGGCGGGCCCGGGCATGGTCGGGCGGGTCCAGGTTGACGAGGAGGGGCGGGACGGTGAACCCGCCGTCCCGCAGCAGCTGAACCTGCTCGTCGGAGAAGCGCAGGAGCGGCGTCACGGCGTTGCGGGCCGAGTAGGTGGCCGGGTCGGCCAGGACGGCCCGCACGTCGGCGTGACGGCTCACCACCCAGTGGTCGAGCTGCGGCTCGTAGCGGACGGCCGCCTCCGCCCGCAGGGCGGCGTAGATCGGATACGGGTCGGCCTGGTACTCGGGCGCAAACGGATCGAAGACGGGGCACCCCATGACTGACCCGATTCCAGCAGACTCCGGCCCCGCACTCCACCTCCACCGGTTTCTTCCGCCGCCACCGCGGTGTCGAGGTGATCGCGATCGACGTGGCGACGCCATACCGATCGCAATCACCTCGGGGTACTAGGCCGGCAGGAAGCTGCTGGTGGCCTCGGCCCGCTCCCCGCGGGTGGGCCGGATCCGGCGCTCGCCGGACGACAGCTTGCGCCACAGGGCCCGGTAGCTGGAGTACTCGATCTCGGGCACCAGCCACCCGGAGGCGACCAGCTCCGCGTGGAAGGCGGGCAGGTGGCGGAAGGGCACGGCGATGTCGACGTGATGGGCCAGGTGCCAGCCCGTGTTGTAGGGCACGAACAGGAAGCGGGCCAGGAGGCTCTGGCGGATGACGTGGGTCGTCTCCCGCCGGTCGTCGGAGCGGGCCATCCCGCCGTGCTCGGCGATGGCCCGGAGCCGGTTGGACACCTTCCAGGTGCTCATCCACGGCGCCAGCCAGCACACCGGGTAGAGCAACGGCTTCCCCCAGGCCACGGCGGCGGCGAACATGACCAGCTGGACGGCGATGACCTGGCGGGCCTCCCGGCTGACGGCCCCGGGCCGGCGGGCCGCCTTCCCCAGGGCCCGCAGGTTCTTGTAGCCGGAGATGAACAGCAGGTCGCGGGTGAGCTTGCGCCGCAACGAGTCGGGGGAGATGGGGTAGCCCTCGTAGAGGCCGAAGTCGGGCTCCTCGGGGCCCATCTCGTCGCGGTGGTGGGCCAGGTGGGCCCGGCGGTAGCTGAGCATGCCCTGGAGCCCGGGGTAGGCGCAGAGCCAACGGCCGGCGGCGTCGTTGGCGAACCGGTTGGTGAAAAGCAGCTTGTGGGCCGCCTCGTGGCCCAGGATGTTGATCTGGCAGTGCCCCCGGCCCATGACCAGGAAGGCGAGGAGGTAGGACCACCACGTGCCTGTCCAGCCCGCCCAGATGACCACCCCGGCCGACTGGGCCAGGGCGGCCACGACGGTGAAGGCGTTGCGGGCGTTGGGGATGCGCCGCAGTTCGGCCCGCACCTCGGGCCGGGCGATGCCGTTTTTCCGGAGCCGGTCGGTGGGGAGAACGTCGGGCAGCAGCTCGGGGGAGGGCAGCATGGTGGTCGCCATGGCCGTATCTTACGATATGAGAACACGTGACGCAAGACGGTAACACCCGACGGAACACTCAGGATCGCAGCACCTTGGACGCCTTCGGCCTCCGCCCCATGAGCGCCCGCTCGGTGGTGGCGTCGGTGCTCCTGGGCTCCCATCCTCCCGAGCTGCCCGTGGCCGCCCTGGTGCACCTCTGCAGCCGGTTCGGCATCGCCGAGGGGACGACCCGGGTGGCCCTGTCCCGCATGGTGGCGGCGGGCGAGCTGGCCGCGGTGGAGCCGGGGGCGGGGAGACGCCGTCCCGCTACCCCGCCTACCGGCTGGTCGGTGAGGCCCTCCTGGGCCGGCAGCGGGCCCAGGACGAGGCCCGGCACCCGCCCCGGGAGCCGTGGGACGGCACCTGGCGCCTGGCCGTGGTGGTGAGCGGCAGCCGCAGCGCCGGCGAGCGGGCCGAGCTGCGCCGGGCCTTCGGGGAGGCCCGCTTCGCCGAGTGGCGGGAAGGGGTGTGGCTGCGCCCGGCCAACCTGCCCGTCCCCGACGACGCCCGTCTGAAAGAGGGTCCGTGCCGCTGGCTGGCCGTCCACCCGGAGGACAACCCGCTGGCCCTGGCCGGCGAGCTGTGGGATCTCAACGGCTGGAAGGACCGGGGCCGCCGGCTGGTGCGCGTCGCCGGAGTGGAACCGTCGAGCATGGACGGGGAGGGGGCCGCCACCGTGTTCGCCGCCGCTGCGGCCGTGTTGCGCCATCTCCGCACCGACCCCCTGCTGCCGGTCGAGCTCCTCCCGTCCGACTGGCCGGCCGAGGACCTCCGGGCCAGTTACGCGGCCCACGTGGACGCCATCGTCCGCCTGGTGGACGGCCTGACCCTCAGCTGACGCCCGGCGAGGCCGAGCCGCCGGAGACGGCGGGCAGGACGGTGACCTCGGCGCCGTCAGGACACGGTGGTGCCGAGCTGGGCCAGATCCCGGATGTTGTCCGGACCCACGAACACGTTGACGTGGGGGCGGAGCCGGCCCTGCTCGTCGCGCAGGCGGCGTTCGAGGGCGGGATGGGATTCCGCCAGCCGGTCGAGGAGGGCGGCCACGTCGGCACTCCCGTCGACCTCGACCTGCAGCACCGCCTGGCCGCCGGCGACGGGTCGCAGGGGTGCCGGGAGCCGGACGGACACGGTCATTCCACGGTGGCGGCCCGCACCGACAGGACGTCGGGCAGGTGGCTGGCCACCGGATGCCACTGGTCCTCGCCGTCGAGGGCCACGTACACCTCCCCCGTCCGGGTGCCGAAGTACACGCCGGCCGGGTCGCCGGCATCGGTGCCCATGGCGTCGCGCAGGACCGTGAACCCGTAGGCGTTGCCGTCGGGCAGCCCGGCGTCGAGGCGCGCCCAGGTCTCGCCCGCGTCGGTGGTGCGGTACACCGCCGGCCGGCCCTCGGGCGGGACGCGGTTCGCGTCGGCCACCTGCGGAAACAGGTAGACGGTCCCGGGCCGGTGGGGGTGGACCACCACCGGGAAGCCGAAGTCGCCGGACAGGCCGGCGGCGATGTCGATCCACGTTGTCCCGCCGTCGTCGCTGCGGTAGACGCCGCCGTGGTTCTGGAGGAAGAGCTGGTCGGGCCGATCGGGGTGGCGGGCGATCCGGTGGACACACTGGCCGTACTCCGGATGGATGTCGGGATAGAAGCGGGCCTCGATTCCGGAGTTCGACGGGGCCCAGGTCGCCCCGCCGTCGGCCGTCCGGTACACGCCGCCGGTGGAGATCCCCACCATGACCCGGGCCGGGTCGTCGGGGTGCAGGACGATGGTGTGGAGGCACTGGCCGCCGCCGCCGGGCATCCACGTCTCCCGGTGGGGGTGGTTCCACAGCCCCTCGACGAGCGAGTAGGTGGCGCCGCCGTCGGTGGAGCGGAACAGCGCCGCCGGTTCGACGCCGGCCCACACCACGTCGGGTTCGGTGTCGAGCCCCGGCTGAAGTTGCCACACGGCAGCCAGGGCGGCCTCGGTGGCGGCGGGGAACCGGATGGCACCGCCCTCGGAGTCGCTCCAGGTCTTGCCGAGGTCGTCGGAGGTGAACACCGATGGGCCCCAGTGAGGGCTGTCGGTGCCGGCCAGGAGGCGGGTCGGTGAGCGGCGCGGGTCGGTGGCCACGGCGCCCACCGAGGTCATGGAGAACTGCGGCTCGGAGAGCTCCCAGGTGCGGCGATCGGCGCTGCGGGCCAGGAACAGTCCTTTGCGCGTGCCGATCAGTACGACCGTTTCCGCCATGGCGCTACAACCCCTTCCTGGACGAGATGACGCCGGTGTCGAAGCCGGCCAGGTGCAGCCCGCCGGCCCAGCGGGCGTGCTCGATCTTGAGGCAGCGGTTCATCACGACGTTGAGTCCGGCGGCGTGGCCGCGCCCGGCCGCCTCATCGTTGGCCAGGCCGAGCTGGAACCACACGGTCTTGGCCCCGATCCCGATGGCCTCCTCGGTCACCTCGGGAAGGTCGGCCGGGCGGCGGAACACGTCGACCAGGTCGGGAACGCCGGGCAGGTCGTCGAGGCTCTTGTAGACGGGCTGGCCGAGGATCTCGCCGCCCTTGGGGTTGATGAACCACACCGCCTCGAAGTCGACGCTGGACGACAGCAGGTAGGTGGCCACGAAGAAGCTGGGCCGGGACCGGTTGTCCGACGCCCCCACCATGGCCACGGTGCGGGTGGAGCGGATGATCTCCCAGCGCTCCCGGGCACTGGGCGGCGACCAGCCGCTCTGCCCGTCCACGGGAGCACTCACAGCCCGGCCGCCTTGCGCAGGGCCCGGTCGAGGTCCCAGCAGATGTCGTCCAGATCCTCGATCCCCACCGAGATGCGGATCAGGTCGGGCGGTACCCCGCAGGCCAGGAGCGCCTCGTCGGAGAGCTGCTGGTGGGTGGTGGAGGCAGGGTGGATGACCAGGGTCTTGGTATCACCGATGTTGGCCAGGTGGCTGGCCACCTCCACCCCCTCGATGAAGGCGGCGCCCGCCTCCCGGCCGCCCTTCACCCCGAAGCTGAACACCGCGCCCGGCCCCTTGGGCAGGTACTTCTGGGCCAGGGCGTGGGAGGGCGAGTCGGGCAGGCCGGCGTAGCGGACCCAGGTCACCGCCGGGTGGGCGGCCAGCCAGGCGGCCAGTCCCTTGGCGTTGGCCACGTGCGCTTCCATCCGCAGGGCCAGGGTCTCCAGACCCTGGAGGAGGAGGAAGGCGGAGAAGGGCGCCATGGCCGGGCCGATGTCGCGCAGCTGTTCCACCCTCAGCTTGGTGCAGAAGGAGTACTCGCCGAAGTTCTCCCAGAAGCGCAGGCCGCCGTAGCTGGCCACCGGCTCCGTCATCTGGGGGAACTTGCCGTTGCCCCAGTTGAACCGGCCGGACTCGCACGACACCCCGCCGATGGTGGTGCCGTGCCCGCCGATGAACTTCGTGGCCGAGTGGATCACGATGTCGGCCCCGTGCTCCATGGGCCGGCACAGGTAGGGCGTGGCCATGGTCGAGTCGATCACCAGCGGCAGGTCGGCGGCGTGGGCCACGTCGGCCAGGGCGGCGACGTCGGCCACCACGCCTGAGGGGTTGGCCACGATCTCGGTGTAGACGAGCTTGGTCTCGGGCCGGATGGCGGCGGCGAAGGCTGCCGGGTCGGCCGGGTCGACGAAGGTCGTCTCGATGCCGAGGCGGCGCAGCGTCACGTCGAACAGGGTGTGGGTGCCGCCGTAGAGGGCGGCGGAGGACACGATGTGGTTGCCGGCGCCGGCCAGGGCGGTGACGGTGAGGAACTCGGCTGCCATCCCCGACGCGGTGGCCACCGACCCGATGGCCCCTTCCAGGTTGGCGATGCGTTCCTCGAAGGAGGCCACCGTGGGGTTGGCGATGCGGGTGTAGATGTTCCCGTACTTCTGGAGGGCGAAGAGGTCGGCGGCGTCGGCCACGTCCTCGAACACGAAGCTCGTCGTCTGGTAGATGGGCACGGCCCGGGCCCCGGTGGTGGGGTCGGGCCGGCCACCGGCGTGGACGGAGCGGGTACGGAAGCCGTAAGCGCGTTCGCTGGACACGCTTTGGAGGCTAGTCGGGCCGTTCCGCCACCATGGAAGGCGATGAGGCGCGTTCTCCTGGCTACGGCCGCCGCCACCACGGCCTGCGTCTTCCCTCCCTTCCTGTTGGGCGGGATGGCCGTCCAGATCAGGGCCGACCTCGGGTTCTCCGAGGCGGGGACGGGGCTGGGCGTGGCCGCATTCTTCGCCACCGCCTCGGCGTTCTCCGCCGTCCTCGGGCGATGGGCGGAGCGCAACGGCGGCGACCGTGGCCTGCGCCTGGCCGCCCTGGGGAGCGCGGTGGTGCAGGTGGCCATCGCCGGGCTGGCCGGCTCCCTGCCCATCCTGCTTGTCCTGCTGGCCCTGGCCGGGACGGCCAACGCCCTGGCCCAGCCCGCCGCCAACCTGGTCATCTCCCAGGCGTTGCCTCTGCACCGCCAGGGCCTCGGCTTCGCCGTGAAGCAGTCCGCCATTCCGGCGTCGACCCTGCTGGCGGGACTGGCGGTGCCCGCCGTCGCCCTGACCGCCGGCTGGCGCTGGGCCTTCGTCGGCTCCGCCCTCCTATCCCTGGCCAGCGCCGTCGCCGTTCCCGCCGAAGGCCGGTGGCGGGGCCGGCCGGTGGCCACGCCGTTCGAAGGGTCGGGACGGGCGCCCATGGGGACCATGGCGGTGCTGTCCCTCGGCATCGCCCTCGGGGCGGCGGCGGCGGGGACGCTGGGCGCCTTCCTGGTCAGCGCCGGGGTGGAGGCCGGCCTCGCTCCGGGGAGCGCCGGGCTCACGCTCACTCTGGGCAGCGCGGTGGGGATCAGCGTCCGCCTCTTGGCCGGGCTCCGGGCCGACCGGCGCGGCGGCGGCCACCTGCGGGTGGTGGCCGTCATGCTGGCGCTGGGCTCGGTGGCCTTCGCCCTCTTCGCCACCGGCCGGCCCGGGGTGATCGTGGCCGCCGTCCCCCTGGCCTTCGGCGCCGGTTGGGCCTGGCCCGGCCTCTTCAACCTGGCCGTCGTCCTGGCCAACCCAGGATCACCGGCCGCCGCCACCGGCATCACCCAGACCGGCACCTACCTGGGGGCGGTCGCCGGTCCCCTGGCTTTCGGCTTCCTGGCCGAGCACGTGTCGTTCACCGCCGCCTGGCTGGTGGCGGCTGCCGCGGCGGCGGGCGCCTCGGCGGCCATCTGGACCGGCCGGGCCATGTTGCGCCGTACCCGCCTGGCCGCGGGCGTGGCGGCCGCCGAGCCCCTCCCGCCGCTTCCGGCGTGAGGCCGGTCCCGGCCTTGCTCGACCGTTTCCGGGGAGGACGAAAGGCGCAATGAGGGGGTTGGGGGTGCCGGCGCTGGGGGCTTACTTTGGAACTGTGCTTCGGCAGGTACCTCCACGGTCCCGGCGGAAGCACAGTTCGGCTCGGCCGTCCGATTTGTCCCATCTGAGCCCTGCCACGGCGGCGTTCTGAAGTAAGCCCCCAGGCCCGGGACCCCCCACTCCCCTTCATTGCGCCTTTGAAGTTGCGGGCTACGGCAGGGAGTCGAGGGCCTGGAGGAGGTCGTCGACGATGTCGTCGACGGTCTCGATGCCGACGGACACCCGTACCAGGGCCGGGGGGACCTCATTGGTGGACCCGGCCACTGAGGCGTGGGTCATCTGCCCCGGATGCTCGATGAGGGACTCCACCCCGCCGAGAGATTCGGCCAGCGTGAGCAGGCGGGTGCGGGTGATGACGGTCAGGGCCGCCTCCTCGCCGCCCTCGACGATGAACGACACCATGCCGCCGAAGTCGCGCATCTGGCGCTTCGCCACGTCGTGGCCGGGGTGCTCGGTCAGCCCGGGCCACAGCACCCGCTCCACGGCGGGATGCGCGGCGAGCATCTCGGCCACGGCGGCGGCGTTGGCGCAGTGGCGGTCCATCCGCACGCCGAGGGTCTTGAGGCCACGCAGCACCAGGAAGCAGTCGAGGGGGCCGGGGACCGCCCCGGTGGCGTTCTCCAGGAAGGCCAGGCGCTCGGCCAGGTCGGGGTCGTTCAGACCCACGAAGCCCCCGACCACATCGGAGTGGCCCCCCAGGTACTTGGTGGTGGAGTGGACGACCACGTCGGCGCCCAGCGTCAGGGGCTGCTGCAGGTAGGGGGTGGCGAAGGTGTTGTCGACCACGCAGTGGGCGCCCCGCTCGTGGGCGAAGGCGGCCACCTCGGCGATGTCGACGATGGACAGGAGCGGGTTGGAGGGCGTCTCCACCCACACCAGCTTCGTCTCCGGCCGCCACGCCCGTTCCAGGGCGGTGAGGTCGGTCAGGTCGGCGGTGTCGTAGGCCAGGCCGGCGGGGGCGTGGATCCGGTCCACCAGCCGCCAGGTCCCCCCGTAGGCGTCGGTGGGCAGGACGACGTGGTCCCCGGGGGCGAGGAGGCGCAGCATGGCGTCCTCGGCGGCCATGCCCGAGGCGAAGGCGAAACCGAAGTCAGCCTCCTCCAGGGAGGCCAGGCAGTCCTCCAGCGCGGAGCGGGTGGGGTTGCCCGAGCGGGAGTACTCGTAGCCCAGGTGGGCGCCCACCCCGGTCTGGGCGTAGGTGGAGGTGAGGTAGACGGGGGTCATGACCGCCCCGGTGGCGGGGTCGGGTGGCTGGCCGGCGTGGATCGAACGGGTCTCGAATCCCTGCCGATCCTCAGCGCTGCGCTTCGGGGGTCGGGACTCCGACATCAGCGGCCCGTCAGGAAGGAGAGGAGGTCGGAGCGGGTCAGAATCCCGATGGGCTGGCCGCCTTCCAGCACCACCACGGCGGTGGCCGACTCCAGGTCAGTGACCAGATGTTCGACGGGCTCGCCCGTGCCCACCGTGGGCAGTGGCGCCGACATCACGTCGCCGACCGGCCGGTCGAGGACGGATGGGTCGGCGAAGGCCCGTGCCATCAGCTCCCGCTCCCCCACGCTGCCCGCGACCTCGGCCATCTTGACCGGCGGCTCGGCCCGTACCACCGGCATCTGGGACACCTCGTACTCCCGCATGATGGCGATCACGTCCCGTACCAACTCGTCGGGGTGGACGTGGACGAGGACGGGGAGCTCGGCCGCCTTGCGGGCCAGGACTTCGCCCACCGTCTGGCCGGTGGCGGACAGGAACCCGTAGTCGGCCATCCACTCGTCGTCGTACACCTTGGACAGGTAGCCCCGGCCCGAGTCGGGGATGATGACCACCACCACCGCCTCGGGCGGCAGCCCCCGGCCGACCTCCAGCGCGGCCCACACCGCGGTGCCGGTGGAGCCGCCCACCAGGATGCCCTCTTCCCGGGTGACGCGGCGGGCGGTGAGGAACGAGTCCCGGTCCGAGACCATCACGACCTGGTCCACCACCGACGGGTCGTAGGTGGTGGGCCAGAAGTCCTCGCCGATGCCCTCCACCAGGTAGGGCCGGCCGGTGCCGCCCGAGTACACCGAGCCTTCCGGGTCGGCGCCGATGATCTGGACGCCGGGGTTCTGGGCCTTGAGGTAGCGGCCCAGCCCGCTGATGGTGCCGCCGGTGCCGATGCCGGCCACCAGGTGGGTGATGCGCCCCGCCGTCTGGCGCCAGATCTCGGGCCCGGTGGAGCGGACGTGGGCGGCGGGATTCTCGGCGTTCTGGTACTGGTTGGGCTGGAAGCCACCGGGAATCTCGGCCGTGAGGCGGTTGGCCACCGAGTAGTAGGACTCGGGATGGTCGGGGGCCACGGCCGTCGGGCACACGACCACCTCGGCGCCGTAGGCCCGCAGCAGCTTGATCTTCTCCGCGCTCATCTTGTCGGGCATCACGAACACGCACCGGTAGCGGCGGCGGGCGGCCACGATGGCCAGGCCCACCCCGGTGTTCCCCGAGGTGGGCTCGATGATGGTGCCCCCGGGCAGCAGCTTCCCGTCGCGCTCGGCCGCTTCCACCATGGCGATGGCGGGCCGGTCCTTGACGCTGCCGCCGGGGTTGAGCAGCTCCAGCTTGGCCACCAGGTGGCAGTCGAGGCGCCGTCCCACCCGGTCGAGGCGGACCAGGGGCGTGTTCCCCACCAGCTCGAGCAGCGAGGGGGCCACCTCCATGGCCGCACCGGTGTCGGTGAGGGGGACGACCCGGATCCCGGCCAGGGCGCCAGCGGCCGGGGCGTCGGTGTGGAGGGTGACGGGGAAGCCGTGCTCGCGCAGCTCGCGGGCCACCGCCAGGGCCGCTTCGGGTGGCCCGGTGACGGCCACGTCCTCGGGGATGTGCGCCCGCACGTGGGCCAGCACGCCGGCATCCAGTGCGCCTTCGGGGGTGTGCAGCACATGGTCGGAGCGGACCGCCAGGCGGCCCGGGGGGGAGTCGTCGCCGACCATGAGCAGAATGCGCATGCCCTCTTTCTACCGTTCCCCCGAGCGGAGTGCGCCGGAGATGAACGAACCCACCGCTTCGCTCTCGATCAGGAACGAGTCGTGGCCGTAGGGCGAGTGGATGACCCGGACCCGAGGGCGGTCGGGCACGAGGGCCGCTATCTGCTCCTGCTGGTAGAGGGGGTAGAGGCGGTCGCTGCTGATGCCGGCCACCGACACCCTCGCCTTGACCTGGGCCAACGCGGACGCGAGACCGCCCCGCCCCCGGCCCACGTCGTGGTGGTTCATCGCTTCGGAGAGCACCAGGTAGCTGTTGGCATCGAAGCGCCGGGCCAGCTTGTCGGCTTGGTGCTCGAGGTAGGACTCGACCGAGTAACGGCCGCCGGCGAAGGGGTTCTCGTCCTCCTGGGGGTTGCGGCCGAAGCGGGTGGCGAACTCCTCCTCGGACCGGTAGGAGAAGTGCCCGATCTTGCGGGCCACGCCCATGCCCCGGTGCGGTCCCTCCCCGGGCCGGGCGTCGTAATAGTCGCCGCCCCGGAACCGGCCGTCGGCCCGGATGGCCTCGTTCTGCACCGAGCACAGGGCGATCTGCTCGGCCGAGGCCGCGGCCCCGCAGGCCACCACGATGCAGCGGTCGAGCCGGTCCGGGTAGCCCACGGCCCACTCCAAGGCCCGCATCCCGCCCATGGATCCGCCGACCACCGCCGCCCAACGTTCGATGCCCAGGGCGTCGGCCAGGGCCACCTCCACGGCCACCTGGTCGCGAATGGTGATGCGGGGGAAGCGCCCCGCGTAGCGCCGGCCGTCGGCCGCCAGCGACGACGGCCCGGTGGTGCCCTGGCAGCCCCCCAGGACGTTGGGGCAGACGACGAAGAACCCGTCGGTGTCGATCCCCTTCCCCGGGCCGATCCCCCCGTCCCACCAGCCCGGGTGGAGGTGGCCGGGACCGGCGGGGCCGGCAGCGTGGCTGTCGCCGGTGAGGGCGTGGGCCACCATCACCGCGTTCGCGCCTTCAGCGTCGAGCTGTCCCCAGGTCTCATAGGCCACGGTTACGGAGGACAGCGAGCCACCCGTCTCCAGTTCCAGCGCGCCGTCGGCGAAGAGGGTGACGAACTGGCGGCGCCCGGGGTTGTCACCCGGGGCCCAGGCGCCGCTGGCCGGCGGCGCGTCGGGGTCGGCGGGGCGGGGGGTCACGGCCCTCCACGAAAGGCGACGGGAACCACCGTGCGCAAGCCGCGCACAGTTCGGCCGGTCAGGCGCCGGCGCACTCTCCGACGCCCACCGTTGCCGAGTAGGGCCCCGTCTCGTCGTAGTCCACGTAGAAGCCGGGGTCCTCGTCGGGATCGGGGAAGGCGTCCAGCCCGGCCAGCTCGGCGGCCAGGGCGGCGGGGCCGCCGACCCGGTCCAGCCAGACCGGGAACGTCTCGCCCGCCGTCCGCTCGGCGGCGAAGCGGCCCACGATCCGGACGACGGCCTCGGGGCAGGCCCGAGCCGGGAGGCGCCGGGCCTTGCGGCCGAACTCGACGGTGGTGTCGCCGAGATGGCCACCCAGGAGCAGCTGGTAGCCGGGGGCGGGACGGCCGTGAGCGCGGCGCTCGAGTCCGAAGAACCCGATGTCGGCCACGTGGTGCTGTCCGCAGGAGTTGGGGCAGCCGGAGATGTTGACCCGAACCCCGCCCACGTCGGCCAGCCCGGCGTCCTCCAGGGCCCGGCCGATCTCGGCGGCCAGGCCGCGGGACTGGGTCACGGCCAGGTTGCAGGTGTCAGCGCCGGGGCAGCTGACCACGTCTCGGGCCAGCTCGGCGCCGGGCTCGGCCATGCCGAGGGCACCCAGGCCCGTGTGGAGGGCGCCGAGCTGGTCCTCGGCCAGGTTGCGGAAGACGACGTTCTGGCGGTTGGTGACCCGCACCTCGGCGCCCAGCTGGCGCTGGAGGGTGGCCAGCCCGTGGAACTGCTCGGCGGTCACGTCACCCAGCCGGCACCAGGCGTAGGCCGAAACCGTTCCCTTGGCCACGCCTCGCACCACGTTGACCGCGTCCCACCGGGCGTAGGCACCGGCGATGGTGACGGGGACCCCGCCCGGCTCCGCCGGCCGTCCGACCGGGGTGGGGACAGCGCCGGGGGCGAGGCCGGCAGGGAGGTCGCCGGCCTCGGCCACCGTCGCCGGAATTCCCTCTGGCCAGCCGGCGGCGGCGACCAGAAGGGACCGTTCCCGCAGGATCCGGCGGCGCAGCTCGTCCTCGCCCAGCGTGTCCACCAGCCACTTCATGCGGGCCCGCAGCTTGTTGTCGCGGTTCCCGTCGTGATCGAAGGTGCGCAGTGCGGCCTCCAGGGTGGGGAGCAGGTCCTCCCGGGCGGTGAAGGGCTCCAGGGCGAAGGCGGGGTGCGGGTTGGCGCCGAGCCCGCCGGCCAGGAAGACGCGGAAGCCGGCTTCGGTGGTGCCGTCGGGCCGGGGCCGGTTGACGGCCACCACGCCGACGTCGTTGAACATGGCCTGGCCGCAGTCGGTGGCGCAGCCCGAGAAGTTGATCTTGAACTTGCGGGGCAGGCGCTGGGCGTAGGGGTGGCGGAGGAAGTGGCGGAAGGTCGCCTCGGCCCAGGGGCTGATGTCGAGGACCTCGAAGGGGCAGGCGCCGGCCAGGTGGCAGCCGGTGACGTTGCGCACGGTGTCGCCGCATGCCTCCCGGGTGCTGAGCCCGACCGCGGCCAGGTCCCGCATGAGGGCGGGGATGCGTTCCAGGGCCACGAAGTGGAACTGGACGTTCTGGCGGGTGGTGATGTGCCCCCAGCCCCGGGAGTATTCGGTGGCGATGTGGCCGAGCTGGTCGAGCTGGGCGGGGGTGACGGACCCGTAGGGGATCTTCACCCGCACCATCTGGTTGGTGCCGCCCTGGCGTTGGCCGTAGGTGCCGTTGCCGAGCCGGAAGACCCGGAACCGCTCCTCCTCCAGCTCGCCGGCCTGATAGGCGGCCAGCATCCGCTCGAACTTGTCGATGTCGGCCGCCAGGGCGGGATCGACGGCGGCGTCCAGGTCCCGCACCTCGGTCGTGGTCATGCCACCGCCTCCTGTGTCGTCGGGGACACCCCGAGCCCCGGGGTCGTCGGGGACACCCCGAACCCCGGGCCTGCACCGGACACCGCCCGGCGCACCGCGTTTCTGATGTCGTCGAGCCGGCCCGCCCGGGCGAGGCCGACCAGGTCGGCCTCCAGGGCGTCTTCCCACCGGCGGGCCCAGGTGCCCGCATCCACCTCCCGGATGGGGAACAGCTCGGACCGCAAGTCGCCGAGGACGTCGACCAGGGTCTCCATCTCCGGTCCGATCTCGTGCTGGAGCCGGGTCCGGAGCCATTTGGCCAGGGCCGGCGAGCGGCCCCCGGTGGAGATGGCCACCACCAGGTCGCCCCGGCGCAGTACGGACGGCGCGGCGAAGTGGCAGTGCTCGATGTCGTCGACCGCGTTGCACAACACCCGGGCCGCCTCGGCCTCGGCGAACACGGCCCGGTTCAGAGCCCGGTCGCCGGTGGCGGCGATGACGAGAAAGGCGCCGGCCAGGGCGCCGCGGCGGTAGGCCCACGGAGCGATCACGGTCACGCCGGCGCCCGCCTCGAGCAGGCCCCTGACCTTCTCCTCGGCCAGCGGCCCCTGGCCCACGACCACACAGCGGCGGCCGGTGAGGTCCAGGGCGACGGGGTAGGCGAAGGCCATCATCGGCTCCCGGCGATGGCCTCGGGGACACCCCGAGCCCCGGGGGCGGTTGCGGTGGCGGAGCCGGGGTGGAGCCCGCACTCCTGCTTGTCGGTCCCCGCCCAGCGGCCCTCCCGCCCCGTGCCCGGCAGGGTGCATGGGGCGCAGCCGACGGAGCCGTAGCCCTGGAAGCGCAACGGGTTCACGGGCAGGTCATGGTCGGCCACGTAACGCTCGACGTCGGCCTCGCTCCAGGTCAGCAGCGGGTTGACCTTGACCAGGCCCCGGGTCGCGTCCCATTCCAGCGCCCGGGCGCCGGCGCGCGCCGGTGTCTCGTCCCGGCGCAGACCGCTCACCCACGCCGCCCGGGTGGCCAGGTAGCGCGCCAGGGGCGCCACCTTGCGGGCCCCGCAGCAGGCGTCGAGCCCGTCGGCGGAATAGACGGCCGACTCGGGCTCGGGGTGCAGCACCACCAGGTTCAGGTCGTAGCGGTCCCGCAGGCGCCGGGCCGTCTCCAGCGTCTCGGGGAAGTGGAATCCGGTGTCGAGGAAGAAGACCTCGATGGACGGGTCGTGTCGAACGGCCAGGTCAACCACCACCGCGTCCTGCATGGAGCAGGCCACCGAGATGCCGGGTGAGAACCGGCCGATGGCATAGGCCAGGATCGCCTCGGCCGGGGCATGGTCGAGATCGGGAAGATCGACGGGGACTGCGGCGAGATCGGCAGGCACGGAGTCCGTGCTCCTTCCGGGAGGCCGTCGCGGCGGAGGCGAGGGCGGTGGAGCGGGGGGCGCAGCCGGGCCGGTGGGCTCAGGCGGCGGCGGAGGCGCGACGACACATCTCGTCGTGCCCCTCGTGGGGCGTGCGGCCCATGAAGATGGTCGGCGCTCCGTGCTCCCGGATCATTGCCAGCGAGGTTACCGCGCCCCTCGGCTAATTACCAGTGATTTGGTCAGGAATTTTTCAGACTAAATTAGTCGGATTTCCGCGGAGCAGTTCCGCGCCCGAGGCCGGAGGGGCGCCCTATGTCTCTTTGGGCCATTGGTGGCCTCAAGGGGAAAGAATTCTGCGCCGAAGTTACTACGAGGTAATGGAAGGTAATGGTCCAGCTAAGGGGCGGCGGGGCGCATCGATGGCACCGAGACCGAGCATGCGGGGCGGCGGCGTGGTCGACGTCGGCCAGGGCCGGACCATCCTGGTCGTCGACGACGACCTGCACATCCAGGGGCTGGTGGCCGAGGTCTTCGCCTCCCACGGGTTCGACGTCCGCCTCGAAGGCAGGGCGGAGGAGGCTCTGGCTCTGCTGAAGGTCGAGCACATCGACCTGGTCGTCCTCGACCTGAGCCTTCCCGGGATGCACGGCCTCGATCTGCTGACCGAGCTTCGCCGAGCCGACGATGTACCGGTGATCATCCTGAGTGCGCGGGCGGAGGTGTCGGACCGTGTGCTCGGGCTCAAGACCGGGGCCGACGACTTCCTGGCCAAGCCGTTCTCACCCCGCGAGCTTCTGGCCCGGGTGGATTCGGTTCTCCGGCGGACCATGCCGCCACCCTCTGGACGCCGGTTCGAGTTCGGAGGCCTGGTCATCGACACCGGGGCCCGGGAGGTGGTCGTCAATGGCCGCCCGGTCGAGATCGCTTCCCGCGAGTTCGACCTGCTGGCCCACCTGGCGGCCAACCCGCGCCAGGTGTTCAGCCGGGAACAGCTTCTCCGGCACGTGTGGGGTTCGTCGGGAAACTGGCAGCAGCATGCCACCGTCACCGAACATGTCCGCCGGCTCCGTCTGAAGATCGAACCGGACCCGGAGACGCCCCGCTGGATCAGGACCGTCCGGGGGTCGGGTACCGCTTCGAGCCCTGAGGTCGCCGGCGCCGGAGCGCGGGCAGGACTTGTGCTCCCGTTGTTGGTTCGTTGTCCCGTACCGGTCGACAACACCAACGATGAGCATGTGGCCGACGACATCAGCCATGCGGCGGCGCCCACATGCCGTCCTGACCCTTGCCGCCGTGCTGACGGCCCAGGCCCTTCCCACCACGCCCGTCGACGCGGGCGTCGAACGGACGTATGCCGCCGTGTCGACGCAGCCGGACGGGTCCCTGAGAGTGGATCAGGTCCGGGCCTCGAGCTTCAGCGAAGCACGCCAGGAGGTGGGTGCGTTGGACACTGACGCCGAGCTTCTGGCCCTGTCCCCGGACGGGCGCGTCCACGCCCTCGGGGCACCGGTCGGCGGTTTGGGGGACCTGCTCCGCCCCGCCCAGTGGGCTCTCGACCGGTTGTCGTTCGAGGAGTCGTGGAGCATGACCGACGGAGCCGGCGCCGTGGTAGCGGTGGTGGACAGCGGCGTCCAGGCCGATCACGAGGACCTGAGTGGCTCCGTGCTTCCGGGTTGGGACGTCCTCGACAACCGGCCCGGTGCCACCACCGACCCCGACGGCCACGGCACCCATGTGGCCGGGATCGTGGCGGCGGTGGCCGGGAACGGGCGGGGTACGGCCGGCGGTGCCCCGGGAGCCCGGATCCTGCCCGTGCGGGTACTGCGCCCCGACGGCTCGGGCTCGATGTCCGATGTCGCCAAGGGAATCGTGTGGGCGGTGGACCATGGGGCCGACGTCATCAACCTGAGTCTTGGCGGCATCTCCGGGGCCGCCATCTACCGGCCGGTGATCCAGTACGCCCGTGACCACGGCGTCGTCGTGGTTGCCGCGGCGGGCAACGAGGCGCTGAAGGGGAACGCCGCCTTCTACCCGGCCGCCGATCCCGATGCACTGGCGGTGGCGTCGGTGACGCCGGCCGATGCTCGGGCCCCGACCTCGAACTGGGGGCCCTACGTCGACCTTGCCGCTCCCGGTGTGGGCATTCTCGGCCCCTGCCCGGCGACCGCGACGAAGTGCGGCCGCAACCGGACGCCTTCCCTGCCTCCTGACTACGCCGTCTTCTCGGGCACCTCGATGGCGGCCCCCTTCGTGGCCGCGGCGGCCGCCCTGCTGGTCGCCGCCCAGCCCCGTCTGGAGCCAGCCGACGTGCAGCGCCTGCTTCAGACGACGGCTGAGGACCTCGGAGCTCCCGGCTGGGACCAGGAGTTCGGTGCCGGGATGGCCAGTCCCCGGGCGGCCCTGGTCCGGGCCGGAGCCGAGCGCCCGGCGCCCGACCATGTCCCCGTCGGCTCGCCGCCTGTGCCCGTTGCCCCCGAGGGCGCCTCGACGTCGGCCCCCGGCTACTGGGTCGTCGGTCGCAGGGGCCGGGTGGACGCCTTTGGCTCAGCCCCAGCCCTGGGAGACCTTCAGAGCCGGTTGCCGTCCGCGCCGGTCGTGGCTGCGGCGGCAACTCTGTCGGGCGGCGGCTACTGGCTGGCCACGGCTGACGGCGGCGTCTTCTCCTTCGGGGACGCCGGTTCGTACGGCTCTCTGGCCGGCACCCGCCTCAACGCCTCCATCGTCGGCATGGCGGCCACCGTGACGGGCCAGGGGTACTGGCTGCTCGGCGCCGACGGTGGCATCTTCTCCTTCGGAGACGCCCCGTTCTTCGGCTCGACCGGAGGCGCCCGGCTCAACCGTCCGATCGTCGACCTGGCCCCGTCACCGACGGGCCGGGGTTACTGGCTGGTGGGCGCCGACGGCGGCGTCTTCTCCTTCGGGGACGCCGGCTTCTTCGGTTCGACCGGGGGCATGAAGCTCAATCGCCCGGTGGTCTCGTTGACCCCGTCGCCGGGCGGCGGGTACTGGCTGGTGGCCGAGGACGGCGGGATCTTCTCCTTCGGGGTGCCCTTCCATGGCAGCCTGCCCGGCCTGAGCCAGGCCGGCGAGCTGCGCGGGCTACGCATCCGGGCGACGGCCGGAGGCGCCGGCTACTACATCCTCGGTCCCGACGGGGGCATCTTCGCCTTCGGGGCGGCTCGCTTTCACGGCTCGCGGCCCGGGGGGGCGGCGGCCGACCTCCTGCTCGTTCCCCCGGCGACGACGTGAGGGCCCACAAAGCGCAGTGGGCGCTCCACCGGGCGCTGAAGAGAGGCGAGCTCCGGCTCTTCTACCAGCCCGAAGTCGCCCTTCCGGACGGCCGTACCTTGGGGGTGGAGGCACTGATCCGGTGGCAGCACCCTGACCGTGGCCTCCTGGCTCCGGCGGCGTTCCTCCCCGTGGCCGAGGCCAGCGGTCTCATCGTTCCCATCGGCACGTGGGTCATCTCCGAAGCGTGCCGGCAGCTGGCCGCCTGGCAGTCGGCTCACCCCGCCCTCGCCTCGCTCGGGGTCTGGGTCAACGTCTCACCCCGGCAACTGGCGCAACCAGGTCTGGTCGACGTGATCCGGAGAGCTCTGGACCGGACCGGACTGGACCCCACCCGCCTGGGTCTGGAGCTGACGGAAGCCGCGTTCCTGGACGCCAGTTCGGTCGGAGGGACCCTGGTGGCCCTGAAGGGACTGGGGGTGAGGCTGGCGCTGGACGACTTCGGCACCGGCTACTCCTGCATCAACTACCTGAAGGCGCTGCCTATCGACGTCATCAAGATCGATCGGTCCTTCGTGGCCGGCCTCGGGAGCGACCCGCGGGACGAGGCCATCGTGACGGCCATCGTCGGGCTCGCTCGAGCGTTCGGGTTGAGCACGATCGCCGAGGGCGTGGAAACCCCGGACCAGCTGGCCCGCATCTGGACTCTCGGCTGTGACCGGGCCCAGGGCTACTACCTGGGCCGACCGGTCCCCCCGGAAGCCATCGAAGAAGACGTGGCCCAGGGATCGGGGGCTCGCACGGCCGCACTGGCTCCTCTCTGAGTCTCTGAGCTGGGGTCGCGGCGGGCGGTCGTGGGCCCTATTTCACGATGGCCACGCAGGAGACTTCCACCCGGGCGCCGGCGTACAGCCCGGTGGTGCCGAAGGCGTGGCGGGCGGGGAAATGCCCCTGCGCCCAGTACCTCTGGTACACCTCGTTGAAGGCTCCCCGCTCGGCGATGTCGGCCAGCATGACCTCGCAGGCCGCCACCCGGTCCATGGACGACCCGTTGTGCTCCACCACGTGCTTGAGGTTCTCCATGGTCTGCTCGGCCTCGGCGGTGATCCCGCCTGGGACGAGATTCCCGGACTGATCGAGCCCGAGGTTGCCGGCGAGGTACAGCGTCGACCCGACCCGCACGGCGTCCGAGTACGGCGCCGTGGTGGCGGGGTCCTCGTTCAGGTGCTCGACCGGCGGCGCCGGCTCCGCGGCCCCCGAGGCCAGCGGCGACCAGGCTGCGCCGAGCCCCACCAGACCGATGCCGGACACGACCGCGACGACCCGCCAGTGCTTCATGTCCCCCCCTGGGATCCGACCGCGGCCCCTACGCCCGCGGCATGCCCGGACTGTAAGCGACGCAATCACCGCGGATCACAGGGCGCCTACGGTCGGTGAGGGTTTTCTCACCCCGGGGACAGTTTCGGCGCCGGCGGAGATGGTTCACCATGCGGAGGGTGAGCGAACAACGAGGTTCGGTGCTGGGGACTCAGCGTCGGTGGGTGTTGGCGGCGGCGGTGGTCGGCGCGCTCGTCGTCACGGGGCTGGCCTGGGCCAACCGCGACCGCGGTGTGTCGGTTCGAGCCGGCGGCCAGGCGTCCCCCCCGACGCGGCCGGACCTCGCCGTGCCGTCCCCGTCCGCCATTCCGGTCCCGGTTGCCACGGCGCCCGCCACCGCGGCCCGGATCGTGGGGGCGGAGAGCGGAGACATCTGGCTCTACGAGGCAGCCACCGGGGAGCGCCGGCCACTCACGCGCGACGGCGAGACCCGTTCCGAGTACCTGCCCCGATTCCACGGCCCGGACCGGGTCACCTTCGTGGTGAACGAGGGCTGGCCCGACAACGACTTCCGTCCCGGAGTGGGGTCGCCGGCCTCGGTGATCCGGGAGGTCGATCTGCGCACGGGACGGATGGCCGACCTGGCCAGCATCGAAGGCGGAGTCGGCGCCCACGACTGGAGTCCCGACGGCATGACGCTCGCCCTGCTCGGTGCTAGCGGCGATGGCACCACCACCGAACTCCGGTTCCTGCCC
Source organism: uncultured Actinomycetes bacterium (assembly GCA_963789165.1). GTDB lineage: Bacteria > Actinomycetota > Acidimicrobiia > IMCC26256 > BP-133 > CAWBJP01. The sequence continues at coordinate 628,378 of CAWBJP010000007.1, read as the reverse complement.
GAGGATGGCGATGAGGTGGTCCGCAGTCTGGCCCCGGTCTTGGGCCGGGGCGGGTTCATCAACTACGACGAGTCGCGGGTCGAATGGGCCCCCGACGGTCGCCACCTCCTGGTCCTGGAGACGGCACTCGACACGTCCCAGGACGAGACCCTCTACGTCCTCCGGCCGGACGGGACCGACGCGATCGCCCCCCGGGCGGGAACGTGGGCCCGCTGGAGCGCCGATGCCCACACCATCTACTGCCTGTGCGCCCTCCACCCGGGTGACGAGAGCTGGGCCTGGCAGGCGATCGACACCGGCAACGGTGTCGGGAGACCCCTACTCCTCGAGCAGGCCATGCGACCTTCGCTGTCCCCCGACGGACGTTTTCTGGCCTTCGACGACGGGGAGGACACCCCGGCCGTCCACGTCCTCGAGCTGAGCCCCGGTAGCCGGCCGCGCCGGGTGACCACCGGCGCCATCGCCCCCCTCTGGCTCGACAGCGGGCATCTGGCCGTGACCGACACTGAGCCGTGCCCGGACGACGCCGACACGTGCATGGCCGGGGGACACGGCTCGATGTTCCTATCGGCGGGAACCGCTTCGGCGGTCAACGTCGCATCGGGGCAACGCACGCCCATCGCGGCGCCGAGCACGGACAACGCCGACGTCGCCTACGGGCAGCGTTGAGAGCTACTTGACCTTGCGGATGAACTCGGACAACAGCCTTGTGGCCGTCTCGTTGCCCTCGTCGGCCAGGCGTTGTAGCTCGTCGATGTCGCCACGCTCCCCAGCGAGCTCGCCCAGCCGATCCGCAGCTTTCTCGACACCCTCGTCGGCCAGGCGCTCTAGTTCCTGCATGTCGCCGCGCTCCGCAGCGAGCTCGGCCAGCCGATCCGCAGCCTTCTCGACACCCTCGTCGGCTAGGCGTTGTAGCTCCTCGATGTCGCCACGCTCCCCAGCGAGCTCGGCCAGCCGATCCGCAGCCTCCTCGTTACCGCCATCGGCTAGACGACGCAGGGCTGACAGATCAGATTCACTCATTCCGTCAACATACCGTGAGGGGGCGTGAACTGTTCGTGGCGGCGGAGGGACCGGGATTCGAACCCGGGGGGCTTGCACCCAGCAGTTTTCAAGACTGCCCCATTCGGCCGCTCTGGCACCCCTCCGGGGGGGAGGGTAGTGGCGCCCCCGGACGTCAGACCAGCGTGCTCATGGCCCCCACGGTGACGAAGACGGTGAGGAGGGCGGCGGCCACGGTGCCGGCCTCGCCGCGGCCGCCCAGGCGGGCGCCGACGGGGACGAGGATCACGAGGGCGATGAAGATCAGGGCGAGGGTCATGGCGTCCTCCCGGGTTCGTGGGCTCGGGGGACGAATCGGCACAAATCGGACAGGACTTGAGCGCGAATGCGCCCTTGAACCCGTCGAGTGTTAGCGAAACCCACCTCCCCGGTGGGTTTGGTTAACGCGAGACGCCCGGTAGCGGGCCGTCGAGGGAGGCGGTGGCCGAGGCCATCCAGCGGGGGTAGGTCTTGCCCTGCTTGGCTTCGACGATCTCGGCGATCAGGCGATGGAAGCGGTGCGGGTCCCGCAGGTCGGTGATCTCCTTGAAGCCCGACGCCTCGTTGGCCGACTCGATCCGCACGGTGGCGTAGCCCAGCATCCGGCCGGCCAGGCTCTGGGCCAGGGACACGTCGGTCACCTTGGACCAGGGAATCCAGGCCATGCGGCGGGAGAGGATCCCCCAGGAGCGCACGACCCGGAAGTCGGTGAGGGCGTAGCGGGTGTACCAGGCCTGGGCCCGCCGGACGACGAGCATGATGGCGAGGACGTCCACCACCAGGAAGCCGGCCATGCTCAACAGGTTGGCGCCGCTGCGACCGGCCACGAAGCCGGTCAGGGTGGCCACCGCCACCATGAGCAGGATCTGGTGGGCGGCGTCGACCAGGAAGGCGCCGGTGGAGGGCTCGTCGACCAGGATGAGCTGCTCGTCACCGATCAGGTAGCCGCGCAGGATGTCGTCCGGCGGCGGCAGGACAGCCGACCGCAGACGCCGCAGCACCGTCAACGTTTTCGGGGACACCCCGGCCCCCGGGTCCTCCAGAGACGCCCCGGGCCCCGGGTCAGTCGACCAGGTCCCCGAAGAACTCTGCGCCCTTGTCCATAGCCTGGGCGAAGAAGTGGCCGGTGTCACCGAGGAAGGACCCCATCGAATCGGACGAGCTGTTGGGGTCGTTCCAGATGTTCATGATGACGAAGGCGAGTGCCAGGTAGATGAGCCCCTGTTTCATGTTCAGCTTCACAGGAGCGATCCTACCGCAACTATTGAGGAATTTGTATACCTATGTTGCTGGTGATCGCTACGAGCGGAGTTCTACTCGACCGAAGCCGGTGAAGGGGCGCAGCACTTCGGGCACGGACAGCGCTCCGCCCTCGTCCTGGTAGTGCTCGAAGAGGAAGAGCAGGGTGCGGCCCACGGCACAGGCGGTGCCGTTGAGGGTGTGGACGAGACGGGTGGCACCGCCGCCGGCGGGACGGAGCCGGGTGCCGAGACGTCGGGCCGAGTAGTCGGTGTAGTTGGAGCAGGAGGTGAGCTCCCGGTAGCGCCCCTCGGAGGGCAGCCACACCTCGAGGTCGTACTTCTTGGCCGCGGGGGCGCCGAGATCGCCGGCGGCCACCGCGATCACCCGGTAGGGGAGGCCGAGCCCGCCCACGATCGACTCCTCCACGGCCAGCATGGCCTCGTGCTCGTCCCAGGAGCGATCGGGCTGGCAGTAGCTGAACATCTCCACTTTGTCGAACTGGTGGACCCGGAAGATGCCCCGGGTGTCCTTGCCGTAGGTGCCCGCCTCCCGCCGGAAGCACGACGAGAAGCCCCCGTAGCGCAGGGGGAGGGAATCCTCCTCCAGCTGCTCCCCCATGTGGATCCCGGCCAGGGGCACCTCGCTGGTGCCGACCAGGAACAGCTCGCCCCCGTCGACCTCGTAGACCTGGGAGCGGTCGGTGGGGAAGAACCCGGCCGCCTCCATCATCTGCTCCCGCACCAGGACGGGCGGGACCACGGGGGTGAAGCCCTCTTCCACCAGCCGCCCCATGACCCAGCGCACCAGCGCCAGCTCCAGGAGCACGGCCTCACCCATGAGGTAGGCGAAGCGGCTGCCGCTGGCCCGAACCGCCCGCTCGGAATCCACGAAGCCCATGGCCTCCCCGAAGGCGGCGTGATCCAGGGCCGGCGCCGGGCCGGTATCCCCCACGGTCCGGATCACCTGGTAGTCGTCCTCGCCGCCCTCGGGCACCGAGGGATGAGCCGGGTTGGGGACCGTGATGGCCAGTTCCCGGAGGTGGGCTTCGGCCTCCCCCAGGCGCGGCTCGGCCGCGGCCAGCTCGTCCTTGAGGGCGGAGGCGGCGGCGATCCGGGCCGGTCGTTCCTCCGAGGCGGCCTCCTTGATCTCCTTGCTGGCCGCGTTCTGGCGGGCCCGGAGCTGCTCCACCTCGGTGCGCAGCCCCCGGGCCGTCTCGTCGGCGGCCAGCACCTCGTCGACGAGGCCTTCGGGGACCCGCTTGCGGGCGATGCCCTCCCGGTAGGCGGGGTCGTCGCGCAGGGCGCGGAGGTCGATCACTCCTTCACCTGGGACCGGAGCTCATCGACCCAGGCGGTGGCCACCCTCCACGCCTTGCCCGCCGCCTTGCGCCGGGCCTCTCCCACCGCACCCTCGCTCGCCACCGGGTAGGAACCCAGGAACTTGACGTTGTGCTTGGCCTTCAGGTTGCGCAGTACGTCGGCCACCAGCTCGTCGGAGATGTGACCCTCGCAGTCGATGAAGAAGCAGTAGTGGCCGAGGCCCCGTTTCGTGGGCCGGGACTCCAGCTTGGTCAGGTTGACGGCCCGGGCGGCGAACTCCTGGAGGATGGCCAGGAGCGAGCCGGGACGGTCCTGGGACTGGAACACCACCACGGAGGTCTTGTCGTGGCCGGTGCGGGGGGGTAGGCCCCGGCCCAGCACCACGAATCGGGTCTGGTTCTCGGGGTGGTCCTCCACGTCGGCGGCCAGGACCTCCAGGCCGTAGAGATGGGCGGCCAGGGAGGTCGAGATGGCGGCCCGGCTCGCGCCCCGCCCCCGGGCCACCTGCTGGGCGGCCTCGGCCGTGGAGTTGGCCGCCACCACCTCGACACCCGGGAGCTTGCTCGCCAGCCATTCCCGGCACTGGGCCACGGCATGGGGCATGGAGACGACGGCCTTGATGTCGGACAGGACCGTGCCCGGCTTGGCACAGAGGTTGAGGGAGATGGACAGCACCACCTCGCGCTGGATGAGCAGGGTGGGGTCGGCGTCGAACCCGAGCGTGTCCAGGGTGATGTTGACGGAGCCTTCGATGGCGTTCTCGATGGGCACGACGGCGAGGTCGGTCTCACCGTTCTCAACGGCGCTGATCACCTCGGCGATGGACCGGATGGGCACCAGTTCCCCGGCGGCCAGGTCGGGCTGGGACAGCAGGGCTTCCTCGGTGAAGGTGCCGGGAGGGCCCAGGAAGGCGACGCGGGGAGTCACGGCGCGCCATCCTATTCAGCACTGTGCTCATGGCTCTTCGCCTGGCGGCTCATCGCGGGGTCGGCGGGGGCCCCTGCCCCACCTCCTGCCGCCACTAGCGTGGCGGCGTGAACGAACCGACCCTGCGGGAGATCCTGGAGAACGTGGCCGAGGGGGTCACCTCCCCCGACGACGCCTTCGAGCGCGTCCGGACGCTTCCCTTCGCCGATCTGGGTTTCGCCCGGGTGGACCATCACCGCGAGTTGCGCCAGGGCTTTCCCGAGGCGGTGTACTCGCCGGGGAAGACACCGGAGCAGTGCACCGCCATCGTCGCCGAACTGCTCGAAGGCCCGAGTGGCGGGCCGGTCCTTCTCACCCGGGCGGAACCCGATCTGGCCGCCACGGTCATGGACGCCGTGCCCGGCGGGATCTACCACGCCGAGGCCCGCCTCGGGGTCTGGCGGCCGACGCCACCCCGGACCGGGACGCCGGTGGTGGCCTGCGCCGGTACCGCTGACCTGCCCGTGGCCGACGAGGTGGCCGCCACCCTGGAGGCCCTCGGCTGGCCGCCCGCCCGCCTGACCGACGTGGGCGTGTCCGGTCTCCACCGCCTGCTGGCCGACGAGCCCCTCCTGCGAGCCGCCGATGTGGTCGTGGTGGTGGCGGGCATGGAGGGCGCCTTGGCCTCGGCGGTGGGCGGGCTGGTGGCCGCCCCGGTGGTTGCGGTGCCCACCAGCGCCGGTTACGGCTCGTCCTTGGAGGGCATCACGGCCCTGCTGGCCATGCTGGCCAGCTGCGCCCCGGGGGTGACGGTCGTCGGCATCGACAACGGCTACGGCGCCGCCTGCGCCGCGGCCCGCATCCTGCGTTCCCGGAGCGCGGCGGCGGGGTTGGGGTCGGCGGCGGGGTTGGGGTCCCCGCCGCATCGCGATGAGCCGCCAGGCGAAGAGCCGTGAGCACAGTGCCGCCAGGCGAAGAGCCATGATCACAGCCTGGTTCCACTGTTTCGCCGGGATCGCCGGGGACATGGCGCTGGGGGCCTGTCTCGACGCCGGGGCCCCGCTGGACGAGGTGCGCGAGATTCTGGGACGGCTCCCGGTGCGGGGCTGGGGTCTGTCCACCGAACCGGTGCTGCGCGGCGGTCTGGCCGCCACCCGGGCCGTGGTGGAGGCCAAGGAGGACACCGTGGCCCGCACCTACTCGCACATCGCCGGCCTGCTGGAGGAGGCCCGCCTCCCCGACCGGGTCCGGGACCGGTCCGGGCGGGTGTTCCGGGTTCTGGCCGAGGCGGAGGGCCGCCTGCACCGCCGTCCGTTGGAACAGGTCCACTTCCACGAGGTCGGGTCCATCGATGCCATCGTCGACGTGGTGGGGACCTGCGCCGCGCTCGAGACCCTGGGGGTCGACGAGGTGACGGCCTCGCCCGTGGCGGTGGGCACCGGGATGGTGCGCACCGCGCACGGCATGCTGCCCAACCCGGCCCCGGCGGTGGTCGACCTGCTCCGGGGCGCGCCCCTGGCCGGCGTCGACCTGAACGTGGAGCTCACCACCCCGACGGGGGCCGCGCTCCTCGCCGGTCTGTGCCACCGCTTCGGGCCCCTGCCGCCGATGCGCCTGCTCAGCGCCGGCTTCGGGGCCGGGACGAAGGACATCGAAGCCATGCCCAACCTCCTCCATCTGGCCGTGGGTGAGGCGGTAGGCGCCGGAGGAGGGGCCGAGGCGACCCCCGGCCAGCCGCTCGCCCTCCTCGAAGCCAACCTCGACGACGTCTCCGGGGAGGTGGTGGCCCACGCCGTGGACGCCGCCCTCGACGCCGGCGCCCTCGACGCCTGGACCACGGCCGTGACGATGAAGAAGGGGCGGCCGGGGGTGATCGTGGCGCTGCTGTGCCACCTGCCCGACGCGCCCCGCATGCGCGACCTGCTCGCCCACGAGACGGGGACGCTGGGGGTGCGCATCTCCCAGCTGGAGCGTTGGCCCTTCGCCCGCTCGGTGGAGGAGGTCGAGGTGGAGGGGATGCCGATCCGGATCAAGCGGGCGGCCCGCCGGGTCAAGGTGGAGTACGAGGACGCCGCCCGGGTGGCCCGGCGCACCGGCCTCCCCCTGCGCGAGGTCGTGTCCCGGGCCGAGGCCGAAGCCCGGGAGAGCCCGTCCCTGACCGACCCCGACCAGGCGAGCTGAGCGGCAGGCGCCCCGGGGAATCGGGTCGTCGCCTTGGGACGACCCCGAGGTGAACGGTAGGTTGCCAGTCAGAGAACATCGGCTGGGAGGCCCTTTGTGCCCACGACCCCGTTGACGCCGGCCGGGCCCCTGCCCGTGCCGGACGACTTTCCCGTGGAGTGGCCCGACCCGGCCGACGAGGCCCGGCTGTGGATGCGGGACCGGATGCACTGGCCCGACCCGGTGACGCCCCTGGCCTTCTCGGTGATGGAGGCGGCGTTCCCCTCCGGGTTCATGGCCGCCGCCCGGGCCTTGGCCGCCCCCCTGCGGGACATCGCCATGCGGCGGATCAACACCTACTTCTACATGGGGGCGGCCCCGCCGCCGGCTGTGCCGCCCGAGGAGATGGCGGCCGCCGGGGCCCGCTCGCAGGCGGCCCTGGACGGGGCCATGGCCCGGATCCACGACAACTGGGAGCGCGAGTACCTCCCCGAGATCCACCTCCATCTGGCTGCCTGGGAGGCGTTCGACCTGCCGGCGGCGACGATGCCCGAGCTCCTCGGCCACCTCGAGGACACCCTGGCCCGCTTCGCCCGGCTCATGGAGCTGCACTTCCTGGCCGTCTTCCCCGCCTACGTCGCCATCTCCGAGCTCGACGAGCTCCACCGCCGGCTGCTGGCCGACGAGGGTGCCACGGCGCCTTCGATGCGTACCGGCTCGTGTCCGGCTTCCCCAACAAGACGGTGGAGGTGGGACACGCCCTCTGGAAACTGTCGCGGACGGTGCGGGAGCAGCCCGGGGTGCTGGCCACCCTGGTGAGCCGGTGGCCGAGCACCACCGACGCCCTGGCCGCCCTGGCCGCCACGCCGGAGGGAACCGAGTTTCTGGTGCTGCTGCGCCGCTACCTGGAGGACTACGGCCAGCGGGGCGACAAGTTCTTCGATCTGCGACCGCCCGTCGTGGGTGGAGGATCCCACCCCCGTCCTCGACCGGCTCCGGGCCTACGTCGCGCAACCCGACGACGAGGACCCGGCCCGGGCTCAGCAGGACCTGGCCGCCGAGCGGGAGCAGGCCCGGGTCCAGGTGCGGCAACAGCTCATGGGCTGTCCGCCCGAGGACCGCGAGCGCTTCGAGTTCCTCCTGGCCGCCGCCTCCACCGGCGTGGTCATCACCGAGGACCACGGGTTCTGGATCGACTTCCGGTCCGCCTACAAGGTCCGGCGCGTGCTGTGTGAGCTGGGCTGGCGCCTCGTCCCCGTCGCCTTCGAAGTCCCCACCGACGTCTTCTTCCTCACCCTCGACGAGCTGGTGGAGACGGTGACGGCCGACCGGACCCCCGACCGCCGGGCGCTGGTCGAGGCCCGGCGGGCCGAGATGGAGCACTTCGCCGCCGTCCGCCCCCCCGAGCAGCTCGGCACGCCCCTGCCACCCCCGCCTCCCGGGATCCCACCCGACCCGTTCATGCGGTCGATGGGGAAGTTCAACGGCCGGATGTACGGCACGCCCGAACCCGACGCCGAGGCCGAACCTCCGGATGTGGTCCGGGGTCACCCGGGTTCGCCCGGGCGGGTCCGGGGTGTGGCCCGGATCGTCCGGAGCCTGGACGAGGCCGACCGCCTGGCACCGGGCGACGTCCTGGTGGCCGAGACGACCACGCCGCCCTGGACACCGTTGTTCGCCACCCTGGCCGCGGTGGTGACCGATACCGGCGGTGTCCTCTCCCACTGCGCGGTGGTGGCCCGGGAGTACGGCATGCCGGCCGTCGTCGGCACCGGTGACGGCACCGACCGCATCCCCGACGGCGCGGCCGTCGAAGTCGACGGCGACGCCGGAGTCGTCCGGATCATTGGGTAGACGAGGGAGGGAGGGGCAGGGCGTGTCCCGAGGAGGACGTGGTTTTGTCCGACGAGGGAGCACCCCTGACCCGCCCGACCGGGCCGACCGCGCCGACAGGCGGGTGCTCGTGGCGGTGGCGCTCGGCGCCTGCCTGGCGCCCCTCAACTCGACCATGTTGCTGGTGGCCCTGCCCGAGATCCTCGACGATTTCTCGGCCGACCTGTCCGCCGGCGGCTGGCTGATCACCAGCTACCTCATCGCCGTCGCCGCCCTCCAGACCCCGGCCGGCAAGCTCGGCGACCGCTTCGGGCACCGCAAGATCTTCATCGGCGCCCTGCTGGCCTTCATGGTGGCCACGGTGGGCGCCGCCGCTCGCACCGACCCTGCTCGCTGCTGACCGCTTTCCGGGTGGGACAGGGGGTGGCGATCGCCGGCGCCTTCCCCAACGGGTGGGCCATGCTGCGCCAGTCAGCCCCTCCGGGTCGGGTGGCCAGCCGCTTCGCGGTGGTGGGCTCGGTCCTGTCCGTCTCCGTGGCGGTGGGCCCGCCGCTGTCCGGGATCCTGGTCGACCTCGCCGGGTGGCGCTCGGTCTTCCTGGTCAACCTGGCCGTGGCCGGCCCCGCCCTGCTGCTGGCCCGGCGGATCCGGCCGGCGCCGGTGCCCGAGCGGGCGGGCCCCTTCGACCTGGCCGGTGCGCTGGGGTGGACGGCGTTGCTGGTCATCACCGCCGGCCTGGTCAACGTCTCCACCCACTCCGACGGGTCACCCCTGCTGCTCCTGGCCGGCTTGCCGGTAGTGGTCGGGGCGGGCATCCTGCTCGTGCGCCGGGAGCTGGCCCATCCGGACCCCGTGCTGCAGCCCCGGTTCTTCACCCGACCGGCGTTCGCGGCGGCCAACGCCGGCATCGGCTTCGGCAACCTGGCCTGGTACCTCACGCTCATCGTGGTGCCGCTGGCGCTGGAGGACCGGCCGGGGTCCAGCGGGCTCGGCACCGGCCTGGTGCTGTCCGCCCCGGCGCTGGCCTTCATGGTGCTCGTCCCCGTCGGGGGCCGCCTGGCCGACCGCGTGGGCCGGCGCATCCCGGCCGTCATCGGGATGTGCCTCATGGTCGCCGGGCTGGCTGCCCCTCCCGCTGGCGGGCGCCGACATCGCCCTGGCCCTGTTGGTTCCGGCGCTGATGGTGACGGGGGCGGGCCTGGCCCTGGCTTCATCGGCCATGCAGGCCGCCGCCCTCGACGCGGTGGCGCCCGAGGAGTCGGGGGCGGCCAGCGGCGTCTACGCCACCAGCCGCTATCTCGGTTCCATCCTCGGCTCCAGCCTGCTGGCGGCCGCCGGCGACCCCACCGGCCGGGCGGTGTTCGCCCTCATCCTGGCGGGCGCGGTGGCCGCCGCCCTCTCCGTGAGCCGGCTACCCGCCGGTGGCGGGCACGCCGCCGCCCCACATCCCGCGCCGGCGCCGACCTGACCGCCGTCTCCGGGTCGCCGCCGGGCGCGGTAACCCGGGTCGGGGTCGACTCGCCGGCGGCATCGAGCAGCGCGACCCCGAAGACGGCCAGCGCCGCCCCGTAGTAGGCCCCGCCCACGCCGTAGACCTCGAAGCCCACCACGAGGGCGATGAGGATGGCCGCGGGACCGACGCTGAGCGACCAGGGGGCGACCACCCGGCGCAGCACGATCCCGTCGATCACCTCCAGGACGGCGAAGGCCGCCGCCAGCCGCAGGGCCCCGGCTCCGCTACCCAGTCCCGCCTCGAGCATGAGGGCGGGCAGCGATCCGACCAGGATGCCGAAGCCGGGAATGACACTGAGAGCCCCCACCGTCACGGCCAGGACGACGGAGGCGGGCACGTCCTCCACCCGGCACAGGGTCCACGCCGCCAGCCCCGCCACCACCGCCCGGCCGACCGAGGCCAGGGCGTAGCGCTGCGCCCGGGCGAACCCGGCGCCGACCACTTCCCGGACCCGGGCCTGCAGCCGCGGGTCGGGCAGCTGCTTGACGGCGGAGCGGGCCACCCGTGGACCCCAGGAGACGAAGAAGGCGGTGAGGATGGCGCACAGGAAGAAGGTGCTGGCCCGGGAAGGCACCTCGGCGGCCAGGCCGCTGGTCGGGTCCCGGATCCGGTCGATCAGTTCGGTGACCCGCTCCTGGAGCCGGAAGTCGCGGGCCAGCCCGCCCATCCGCTCCGACCGCTCCAGTTGGGCGGCGGCCCGGGGTGCCTCGCGCTGGAGCCGGTCGAACTGGGTGTCGAGGTCACGCAGCACGCCGCCGGCCACGCTGATCCCGGCCACGCCCACCACCAGCAGCACCAGGCCGACGGCCAGAGCCCGGGGCAGCCACCGGTGGAGGACGGAGACGAAGGGAGCCATCAGCGACGCCACCACCGCGCAGGCCACGGCCCACCCCAGTGTGCGCCGGGCGGCGGTGGCCACCCCGAAGGCGACGGTGGCGGTGGCCACCGCGCCCAGCACCACGGCCATCGCCTGGGGTCCGACCGTCACCCCCAACGTCCGTCCGGCCGGTGCCACGGGTCCGTACGATAGCCACGGCCGGACCGTGGGTCGGGGGCCCGCGGGCCGGAGCAGCCCGGGGCGCCGTCCCGGCGGGAAGGGAAGTGCCGTGCCCGACGCCGACGGAGGGATGTCCGCGGAACCCCGGCTCCTCCGCCTCGATCTGCGGTCCGGGGCCTGGATCGCCGTCAGCCTTTTCCTCGGCATGTTGCTGGTCGCCTTCCTCCGCAACGTCCCCGACAGCGTCACCAAGGTGGGCGTCGGCGTCCTCCTCGCCTTCGCCCTCGATCCCGTGGTGGTGCGGGTGCGGGCGGCCCGGGGCGTGTCGAGGGCCACCGCGGTGGCCATGGTCGGCTCCGCCGTGGCCGCGCTGTTCGCCGTGCTCGTGCTCGTCCTCGGTCCCCCCGCCCTCGACCAGGCCCGGCGGTTCGGGCGGGAGCTGCCCGAGACCGTGGAGCAGCTCTACGACCTCCCGCTGGTGGGGGGGTGGCTGCGGGACGCGGGCGCCGGCTTCAAGGTGCGGCAGTGGGCCGAGGACCTGCCCGCCCGGATCGACACCGATGCGGTCACCCGGGCGGCCCGGGGCATCCTCGACGGGGTGGTGTCCGGCCTCATCGTGGTGCTGGTCGGCCTGGCCGTGCTCGTCGACGGCGAACAGCTGGTCCGCCGGCTGCGGGCCGCCATCCCCGACCGCATCGAGCCGCAGGCCGTCCGGGTGGGGCGGGTCTTCTACCGCACCATCGGCGCCTACTTCTCGGGCTCCTTGCTGGTCGCCGCCCTCGGCGCCACCTTCATCCTGGCGCTCGGCCTCGCCTTCCACGTGCCCCTGGCGCCGGCCGCCGCCCTGTGGATGCTGGTGGTCAACCTCATCCCCCAGGTGGGTGGCCTGCTCGGTGGCGGGTTCTTCGTCCTCCTGGCCCTGTCCAAGGGCGTCAGCACCGGCCTGGCCTGCCTCGTCATCTATCTCGTCTACCAGCAGATCGAGAACCACATCATCCAGCCCGCCATCGTGGGTGAGGCGGTCAACCTCTCGGCCCCGGCCACCATGCTGGCCGCCCTCATCGGCGCCGCCGCCGCCGGCATCCCCGGCGCGCTGGTGGCCACGCCCCTGGTCGGCGCGACCAAGGCCCTGTACCTCGAGCTCCGCTGGGGCAAGGTCCGGGAACCCAAGCGAGCCCGAGCCCCCGTGGCGGCGCTGGCGGGAGCTCCTCCGCCGGCGCCGGGGCCGTTCTTGACGATGTTGATGCCGTGCTCGTCTCCGTCCAGGATGGTTCCAGTCGCTCGGGGGGAGGGGGCGTGGCGTGAGCCGGCCGGGGCGGACGAGCGGGACCGTGACTGTGTTGTTCACCGACCTGGTGGGTTCGACCGCGCTCATGACGCGGTTGGGGGAGCTGTCGTACGACGAGTTGCGTTCCGAGCACTTCGCCCGGCTGCGCCGCGCCGTCGTCGCCCACGATGGTGAGGAGATCAAGAACACCGGGGACGGCCTGCTTGCCACCTTCGCCGCCGCCGCCGATGCCGTCCGGGCGGCCGTGGCCATCCAGCAGGCGACGGATGGCCAGGCCCGTGACTCCGGGGTGCGGCTGGCGGTGCGGGTTGGCGTCGCCCTTGGGGACGTCAGCTTCGAGGGCGGGGATGTCTTCGGGACGCCGGTGGTGGAGGCGGCCCGCCTGGTGGCGGCGGCCGGGGCGGGGCGGATCTACGCCACCGCGGTGGTGCGCATGGTGGGCGGGTCCCGGTCGGGAGCGACCTTCACCGACCTGGGCACGCTGGAGCTGAAGGGTCTGCCGGAACCGCTGGCGGTGTGCGAGGTCGCCTGGGCGCCCCTCCCCGGCGCGCCGGCCCCCGTTCCCCTTCCGCCGCTGCTCGTGGGGGCGGGCCGGATCTTCGTCGGCCGGGAGGACGAGCTCGAGCGGTTGCGGCAACTGTGGAAGGCGGTGGAGGCCGGCGACCGGCGTCTGGTCCTGGTGGGCGGCGAACCCGGGGTCGGCAAGACCCGTCTGGCCACCGAGCTGGCCCACGCCCTGCACGGCCGGGGTCCGCTGGTCCTGGCCGGACGCTGCGACGAGGACCTGGGGGTGCCGTACCAACCCTTCGTGGAGGCGTTCCGGCACCAGGTGACGCACCGGCCCGAAGCCCCCCTCGGCCGCCACGCCGGCGAGCTCGCCCGCCTCGTTCCCGAGCTGACGGACCTCGTTCCCGGCCTGCCCGAGGTCCTGCGGTCGGACCCCGAGACGGAGCGCTACCGGCTCTTCGACGCCGTGGCCGCCTGGCTGTCGGCCGTCTCGGCCGAGGCGCCCGTCCTCCTCGTGCTCGACGACCTGCAGTGGGCGGCCAAACCCACCCTGCTGCTGCTCCGGCACGTGATCCGCTCTCCGGAGACCTTCCGCCTGCTGGTGGTGGGCACCTACCGGGACACCGACGTCGGCCGGGGCCATCCCCTGGCCGAGCTGCTGGCCGACGTGCCGCGCCTGGAGGCGGCCGAGCGCCTGCCGCTCAGCGGCCTGGACGTTCCCGCCGTGACCAACCTTCTGGAGCGGGCGGCGGGACACGAGCTCGACGAGGAGGGCGACGAGCTGGCGCGGGTGGTGTGGCGGGAGACGGAAGGCAATGCCTTCTTCGTGACGGAGGTCCTGCGGCACCTGGCCGAGTCGAAGGCCCTCGAGGAGCGGGGCGGCCGTTGGGTGCTGACGTCCGCCATCGACGACCTGGGAATTCCCGAGGGTGTCCGGGACGTGGTCGGCCGTCGGCTGTCGCGGCTCTCCGGCGAGGCCAACCGGGTCCTGGCCTGCGCTTCGGTCGTCGGCCTCGAGTTCGAGCCGGCCCTGGTCGAAGCCGCCGGCCAGTTCACCGAGGACGCCGTCCTCGCCGCCCTGGAGGAGGCGGTCGCCACCCGGCTCCTGGTCGAGGTCCCGGGAACCGTGCCCCGGTGCCGCTTCAGTCACGCCCTGGTGCGGGCGACGCTCTACGACGAGCTGACCACGGCCCGGCGGGTGTCGCTGCACCGCCGTGTGGCCGAGGGGATCGAGGAGCGCTACGCCGGTCGCCTCGATGACCATCTGCCGGCGCTGGCTCACCACTGGGCCCGTGCCTCGGCGCCGGCCACCGAGACGGCCCGGGCGGTCGAGTACGCCACCCGCGCCGGTGACCGGGCGCTGGCCAAGCTGGCCCACGACGAGGCCGTCAGCTACTACCGGTCCGCCCTCGATCTGCTCACCGTCGCCGGCCCCCCAGGTGACGACGCCGTGCGGCTCGAGCTGCTCATCGCGCTGGGAGAGGCGCAACGCCGAGCCGGCGATCAGTCGTCGCGGGAGACCCTGTTCGAGGCGTTCGCCCTGGCCCGGGCCCGGGGCGACACCGACGCTCTGGCCCGGGCCGCGCTGGCCAACAACCGGGGGGTGTACTGGAGCTCCGGCGGGTCGGTCGACTCGGACCGCGTGGCCATGTTCGAAGATGCCCTGGCGGCGGTGGGTGATGCCCCTTCGGCGGTCCGGGCCCGGCTGCTCTCCATGCTCGCCCTGGAGCTCGTCTTCGCCCCGAACTGGGTCCGCCGCTTCGGTCTTAGCGATGAGGCGTTAGGCATGGCGCGCTCCGTTGGCGAGCCGGTCACCCTGGCCCACGTGCTGATGACCCGGGCATGGGCCATCAACGCCCCCGACACGCTGGCCGAGCGCCGGGCCAACGTCGACGAGCTGCTCGGCCTGGCCGACGTGCTCGGCGACCCGCTCGTTCAATTCATCGCCCTGTTCCTGCGGACCCGGGTGGCACTCGAAACCGGGACTCAGGGCGGGGTCGAGCTCGCCCGCCAGGTTCGGGCGGTGGCCGACGACCTCGGTCAGCCCACGCTGCGCTACATGTCCAGGTGGGTCAGCACAGGGCACTCGCTCCGGGCGGGGAGGATCGAGGAGGCCGAGGGCCTCGTCCAGCAGGTGCTGGAGATCGGTGAGGCCGGTGGCGAGCCCGACGCCCGCCTGGTCTTCGTCATGCAGCAGGCCGTCGTCCGGTACGAGCAGGGCCGGATCGGCGAGATGGAGCCGCCTCTGTCAGACCTCTACGCCCGGTTCCCGGCCGTGCCCGGTACCGCCGCGCTCCTGGCCGCCGCCCATCACCAGCTGGGTCAGGACCGCGAGGCCCGGACCTTCCTCGGGCGGCTGGCGGAGGTTGGCTTCGACATCCCCAAGGACCCGTTGTGGCTCGGCTTCCTCAACATGGCGGCCGACGTTGTCTGCGACCTCGAAGATCAGGCGTCCGCCGCGGTGCTCTACGACCTGCTCCAGCCCTACGCCACGCACTTCGGGGTCCTGGCGTCGGCTGTCACCGGCTGCACCGCCTACTACCTGGGCCGCCTCAGCGCCACCATGGGCGACCACGCCCAGGCCGAGCAGCACCTCCGGGCGGCCGCCGATCTCCACGAGCGGTTCGAGGCGCCGCTGTGGCTGGTCCGGACGCGCCGGGAGCTGGAGCGGCTTACCTTCAGCCGGTAGCGACTGAGTCCCGCACCGGGACTACGGAAGGTGGCCGTTGCCCAGGATGAGGCGGAACGGCATGTAGATGTTGACCTTCGGCTGGAAGTCGATCCGCTCGAGTGCGGCCCCGTAATCCGAGTCGGGGTTCACGTTCAAGCTCGAGGCCTCGTTCCAGAGTCCCAGTTCGAGCGACTTCACCCTGGCCACGAGATGGCTCTTCACGACTGCGTCGGTGCGCTTCAGGACATCCGGGCTGACGGCGTTGACCCTGATCAGGCCACCCTCGGTCAGGGCCTTGGCCACGGCATCGCCTCCATTGGGTGCGGAGGCGAGGAGCCGAAGAGCTTCCGCCCGCGACCTGGGGTTGCGGTCGACGACGGCGCGCCCGGACATGATCGGATGGAACCGTGGGTCCGTGAAGCTGAACGACTGCTCCACGGATGACATGTTGACGTCCGTGGTGACCACCATGTTTTGGGGAGCAGGGTTCTTGTCGTAGCCCGCGAGCTCCCGGCCGTATTCGATGGGCATGTCGTGACTGAGGAGGAGCTTCACGAACCAGATTTCGTTCTCCGGCCGGAGCATCTCGGAGACATGCACGTACGGGTTGTCGGAGGCAACGGTGGTCGGCTTGTCGTTGACCGCGAACATGAGGCCGGTCTCGAAGTGCGGCACCGTGTTGCCGTCCCGGTGGAAGGCGGTGAAGAGCATGGCGAGCCCGCGGCCGGCGTCCGTGGCCACGGGGTGGTAGCCGGACCCGTCCGTGATCGACTGAAGGGCAGTGAGATCGGCGGCGCCGAACATCGCCATGACCTCGTTGTCGTAGATGGTGAAGGGAACGGTCAGCTCCGAGCAGTGCGCCGTGATCCACGTTCCCTTCGGCGGGTGCTGCTTGAACAGTGGGTCGTCGCAGTCGAGGTTGTCGCAGCGCGGCGGCGGAGGCTTGATGGTCTCCTCGCAGTCCGCCGCCGGGCGGGGCGGGTACTCGGACCAGTCTTCGGAGGCTGATCCGAAGGTTCCGCCGGGAAGGCTCTCCGATGGGGTCATCCCGACGAACACAGTGACCAGTGGCAAGGCGACGGTGGCGAGGATACGGATGAAGATGCTCATGGATCACTCTCCCCCTGATCCGAGTCATCGTAAGGACAGGGGAAGCCCGAAACATCTACAGGGTGGTAGATGTTCTGGCGTCAGGTGGGCGCGATCCTGAGCTGGTGCTCCAGATCGACTTCCAACACAAGGAACCGCCCCAGGGGTGGGTGCGGAGACTCCCGGGGGAGGATCAGCTCCGCTTCTCGGGCTGGCTCGGGCTCCTCCAGGCGATCTCCGAGCTGGCTGAAGCCTCAGACGAGGTGACGGGCGGCCCCGGCGGCCAGTTCCGCCCGGGAGGAGACGTCGAGCTTCCGGAACACGCTGCGCAGGTGGGTGGCGACCGTGCCCCGGGAGATGTACAGGCGGTCCCCGATCTCCGCGTTGGTCAGGCCATCGGCGACGAGGCCGACGATGCGCTCCTCCGTAACGGTGAGGGCTGACCACCCCGACACGGGCCGCTGGCGGCGTCCCCTCGTCCCCCGGCGGATCCCGAAGCTCCTGACCTCGCCGGCCAAGGCGGCCTCGGCCCGCTGGGCGCCCATCTGCCCGTAGAGGTCGAAGGCCTCGGCCAGTAGCGCCCGTCCCTCGCCGTCGCGGCCGTGGGAGAGCAGGTTCACGGCGGCTTCGGCGCAGGCCTCGGCCCGGTCGAAGAGCCGGGGACTGGCCCGGAAGGCCTCCACCGCCGACAGGAGCGTCTCCGTGTCGTTGGCAACCATCCCGCGGACCAGCAACGCGGTGCCTTTCACCGACGCCACATTGCCAGCGCGGCGCTCCATCTCGGCCGACTCGCCGGCGATACGGTCCAGCCATTCCTTCTTGCCCTGGGCCCGGCTCATCCGCACCAGTGTCCGGGCGAAGCCCCGGTAATCGGGCAGGAGTTGCATGCCGAGAACGGCCTCGCGCCAGGCTTCGATGGTGTGAAGCGCCGCCTCGGTTTGGCCGGCGCCTTCTTGGAGAAGGGCGCGCATGGGCTCCATCCAAGAGCGTGTGATGAGTGCAGAATCCCGAAACGTCGGGTCTCCCTCCAGGGCAGCGAGGGCGTCGCCGGCGGCGGACAGGTCACCGCGATGGAGATGGATCAGAGGCAAGGGATCGCCAGCCACTATGAGCCGCAGGCCTCCGAGGCCGGTCTCCTCGATCAGACGCCTGGAGGTGGCCATCTCAGCCAATGCGTCGTCCCAGCGACCGGCCAGGAAATGGAGACGCGACGAGTACCAGTGGTACTCCTGCATCAGGGCGATGTAGCCGACCTGCTCGAGCTCGGCGCGCCCACGGTCGAGGGTCGCCAGCGCCTCGTGGAGGTCGTCCGTGCACGTCAAGGCCCAGCCGTGGTAGAGACGCATCTCGGCGGTCCGGTGAGGCGAATCTGCCGAGGCGGCGACGGCTTGCTCGACGAGTTCGGGGCATTGTTCCAGGAACCCCTGAGCCTGGCTGATGTAGCCGCGGGTGCAGAAGAACAACGCCGCCGCCTGTGAGCGAGGGTGGGCTTTGACGAGGGCGCTCAGTTCGGCGACCACCGCCAAGGCCCCGTCGATGTCGCCCAAGCCCACGCGGGCGACGGCCATGTGCCCCGACACCTCGGCACGCACTTCGACGGGAAGGGAGGCGCTGTCGAGCAGGCGTCCGCCCAGGTCGAGCGCTTCCTGGAAGCGCGCCTCGAACATCAGGAGGTTGATGTGGGCGACGGTGAGCTGTAAGGCACTTCCGGGATCGTTGATTCGCGCCAGCGCGCGAGCGCTGAGTGCCTCCGCCTCGAGAACCCGGCCGGCCACGGCCAGCGTGCGGACCTCCTCTCGGACGAGCGACGCTCGCTCCGGGTCGTCCGGGGGCAGCAGCGATGACGCCCGCTCCAGCAGCTGCACCGCCATCGCCGGTGCCCGGGACCTGAGCTCCCGGGCTGCTCGCCGCAACCAGGCCACCGCCTCGCGGTCGCCGAACTCGGCGCCGAGAGCCAGGTGGTTGGCGACCTCGCCCGGGTGGGCTCCCGCCGCGGCCAGCGCCCGGCCCACGTGCAGGTGCAGGCCCTTGCGTATGGCCGGAGCAAGCTCGAGGTAGAGCGCCTCCCGGACGACGTCGTGGCGAAAGGCGAACGTCTCGTCCGAGGCGGTGACGAACCCTGCGGCGACGGGCTCCTCCAGATGGGAGACAACGTCGAGCAGAGGCTTATCGGTGACCAGCGACAGCTGTGCGGCCGAGAACGACCGGCCGAACAAGGAGGCCGTACGCAGCAGCTCCAGACCCGCGGGACTGAGGAAGGCGAGCCGGCGGAGGACGGTCATGCGCAGTGAGGGGGGCGGCTCGACCACGGCGGTGGCCTCGGCCACGCTGGCCTCGATTTTGATGGTCCCCTCCTCGGAGAGGGCGTCGAGGAGCTCGAGGACGAAGAGGGGGTTGCCGGCGGCGCCGTCCAACCGACCCCGCAGGATGGGGCCCGGCTCTGCCGCGAGCCGCGAAGCCGCCAGTTCGGTGACCGCCTCGTCGCCGAGGGGATCGAGGCGGAGACAACGTCCTCGGGCCTCGACCACGGCGTCGAGCAGTCTCGCCAGCTCGGCGGGACGCGGCAGCGGCCGGCAGGTCATGAGCACCGCGACCGGCAGGTAGGCCAGCCGCTGGCAGAGCACATGCAGAGCCTGGGTGGAGCTGGGGTCGGACCAGTGGAGGTCGTCGAGGACGACCAGCACGGGGCCGCCGATGGCGGCGCGTTCGATCAGATTGATGACGCCTTCGATCACCCGGTAGCGGCGGTCCATCGCCTGCCCGGCGGCGTCGGCGCTGGCGTCGAGCAGCTGGGCGACGGCGAGCCGGTCGGGATCGGCCGACGCGGTGTCGATGGCCAGCGCGTCAGCCAGAAGGCCGAACGGCCGGGGTTGGAGCTCCTCGGCCCGAGCGCGATGGAGCGAGAATCCAAAGGCGGCGGGGTGGGCGACGATCTCCTCCAGGAGGCGGCTCTTGCCCATCCCCGCCTCCCCCTCGATCATCACGAAGTGCGTCGCTCCCGCCCGGGCCTGGTCGAGGAGCAGCCTGAGCACTTCGAGCTCCGCCTCCCGGCCGAAGTAAGGCGTTCGTGCTGTCAATCCCGTCGCCCTTCCCGACCAAAAGGTCGAGGGAATTCTGGCCCGGATCTGATCAGCGGGCGTCGCGCTGGCCTACGGAAGGTGGCCGTTGTCCAGGACGGTCCGGAAGGGCAGGTAGACATTGGCGACCGGCCGGAAGTCGATCCTGGTGATGGCGGCGCCGTAGTCAGAGGCGGCGTTCACGGTCAGCGTCGACGCCTCCTCCCACAGTCCCAGGTCGACCGACTTGGCGCGCACGACGAGGGAGCTCTTGATGAGCTTGTCGGTGCGCTTGAGAACATCCCGGCTGACAGTGTTGATCCGGACCAGCCCGCCCTCCGTCAGGGCCTTGGCCAAGATGTCGCCGCCGTTGGGGGCGGCGGCCAGCAGCCGCAGAGCTTCCGCCCGGGCGCCCGGGTCCCGGTCGACCACCGCCCGTCCGGACAAGATCGGGTCGAACTGCGGATCCTTGAAGCTGAACGCCTGCACGACGGATGACATGGTGATGTCCGTCGTGACCATCATGTTCTGGGGCGCAGGGTTCTTGTCGTAGCCCAGGAGCTCCCGGCCGTAATCGATCGGCATGTCATGGCTGAGCAGGAGCTTGATCCAGAACACCTCGTTCTCCGGCCGGAGCATCTCAGAGACGTAGGCGTACGGGTTGTCCGAGGCGACGGTGGTGGGCGAGTCGTTGACCGAGAACATGAGGCCGGTCTCGAAGTACGGCACCGTATTGCCGTCCCGGTGGAAGGCGGTGAACAACATGGCGATACCGCGGCCCGTGTCCGTTGCTACCGGGTGGTAGCCCGACCCCTCGGTGATCGAACGGAGGGCGGCGAGGTCGGCGGAGCCGAACATCGCCATGGCCTCGGTGTCGTAGATGGTGAAGGGGACCGTCAGCTCCGAGCAGTGGGCGGTGATCCACGTTCCCTTCGGCGGGTACTGCTTGAACAGCGGATCGTCGCAGTCGAAGTTGTCGCAGCGGGGGGGCGGAGGCTTGATCGTCTCCTCGCAGTCCACCGCCGGCCGGGGCGGGTACTCGGACGACCAGTCTCCGGATGCTGATCCGGAGGTTGGGCCGGAAAGGCTCTCTGACGGCGCCACACCGACGAAGACGGTGGCCAGGAGCAACGCGACGGTGGCGAGGATACGGCTGAAGACGCTCATGGATCACTCTCCCTGATCCGGTGACGAGCTTATCTCGCCTGGGGTCATCGTAAGGAAGAGGGCGAGCCCGAAACATCTACAGGGTGGTAGATGTTCTGGCTGGCGGAGGCCTCAGATGAGGTGACGGGTGGCCCCGGCGGCCAGCTCCGCCCGGGAGGAGACGTCAAGCTTGCGGAACACGCTGCGCAGGTGGGTGGCTACCGTGCCCCGGGAGATGTAGAGGCGGTCGCCGATCTCGGCGTTGGTGAGTCCGCCGGCCACGAGGCGGACGACCCGTTCCTCGGTGGCGGTCAGCGCTGACCAACCCGACGTGGCCCGGGTCCGCCGGCCTTTGGCGCCCGGGCGGACCCCGTAGGCCCGCACCTCCTGGGCCAGAGCGGCGCTGGGCCGGCTCGCCCCCAGCTCGTCGTAGAGCTCGAAGGCTTCGTCGAGGAGCGCCCGTCCCTCTCCGTCCCGGCCCCGGGACGAGGAGGCAGATGGCGGCCTCGGCGCAGGCTTCGGCCCGGTCGAACGGGCGGGGGGCGGCCCGGAACGCCTCCACTGCGGCGAGGAGCGCACCGGGGTCCTCCTCCGCCATGCCCTGGAGCAGCAGGGCGGTGCCGTCCACCGATGGGATCCCGTCGGCACGCCGGCGGGCCTCGGCGGCATCGGTCACCATCCGGTCGGCAAGTTCGGTCCGTCCCTGGGCTCGACAGATCCGGAGCAGGGCCCGGCCGACTCCCCGGTAGTCGGGGAGGGCCGTCATCTTCCGGACCTGGTCCTGCCATGTCTCGACGATGTCGGCGGCCACCATGGGCCGCCCAGCGCCGTCCTCCATGAGGGCGATCAGGGGATGAACCCACAGCCCGGCCGCCGTCGTCGGGTCGTGGGAGGGTTCGCGTTGGATCCTCTCGATGGCTGCCCGGGCGCCATCCAGGTTGCCCCGTTGCAGGTGGATCAGCGGTGAGTGGTAGGCACCGAGGACGGTCCCCCCGATCGCTCCCGTCTCCTCGGAGAGCTGCAGGGAGGTGGCGAGCTCGGCCAGCGCGTCGTCCCATTGACCAGCAGCGACATGTAGGGCCGCCAGCTGCCAGTGCTGCTCGACCATGTAGGTGAGGAATCCGAGGCGCTCCACTTCGGCTCTGGCGCGCTCCAACGTGGCGCGGGCCTCGGTGAACTCATCTGCTCCGACCTGGAAGAGTCCGAGCCAGAGCTGCACCTGAACGTGCCTCGATGACGGCTCGCGCAGGCCTGCGACGGCTTGGCCGGCCTCCTCGGCCGCCCCTCGCCAGCGGCCCTGCATCCACGAGATGATGGCCCGAACGGCGCGCCACATGGCGAGGTTGCCCGACGCCAGGTTCCCGGTGGCTTCTGCTTCCGCCAGGCGCGCCTGCGCACCCTCGAGGTCGCCCAGCGCGACACGGGCCGCCGCCGAGAATCCGAGGATTGACTCCCGGAGCCGGTCTGGAACCGACCGGGCGGCGAGGAGCCGAGGGACCATGTCCTCGAGCTCCCGGGGCCGGCCCTGGATGGTGAGGAGGTCGAGCCTGGCCATCGAGAGATGCAGGGCGGTGGACTCGTCGCTCACCCGGCTCAGGGCGTCATCGACGAGCGCGTCCGCCTCGCGCACCCTTCCGGCCAGGGTCAGCGTTGAGATTTCCTCCCCCACCAGGGAGATCCATTCGGGGCCGGGCTCCGGAAGCAGCGCCGCGGCCCGCTCGAGCAGCTGCACCGCCAGCCCCGGAGCCTGCCAGCGGAGCTGCCGCGCCGCTTGAGCGAGCCAGTTGACGGCCTCCCGATCGCCCGGCTCGGCGCCCAGCGCCAGATGCGGAGCCACCTCGGCCGGGGGTGACCCGCTCGCCGCCAGGGCTCGGCCGACGTGAAGGTGGAGGCCTTTGCGCACGGCGGCGGGGATCTCGAGATAGAGCGCTTCCCGGACGACGTCGTGGCGGAAGGCGAACGCCTCCTCCGAGGCCCGGACGAAACCCGCCGCAGTCGGCTCGTCCAAGTGGGAAAGGACGTCGAGCAGCGGCTGATCGGTGACCAGCGACAGCTGGGCAGCCGAGAAGGAACCACCGAACAAGGAGGCCGTCCTCAGGAGTTCGAGGCTCTCCGGGCTGAGGAAGGCGAGGCGCCGGAGGATGGTCATGCGCAGCGACGGGGGTGGTTCGAAGACGGGCGCGGCCTCGGCCACGTCCGACTCGACCTTGATGAACCCCTCCTCGGTGAGGGCGTCGAGGAGCTCGAGGACGAAGAGGGGGTTGCCGGCGGCGCCCTGGAGCCGGCCCCGCAGCACCGGGCCGGGGTCGGCTGCCAGTTTCGATGCCGCCAGCTCGCCGACCGCCTCGTCCCGGAGCGGACCGAGGGGGAGATGGCGCCCTCCCGCCTCGACGACACCGTTCAGGAGCCTGGCCAGTTCGGGGGGCCGGGGCAGCGGCCGGCAGGCCAGGACGACGAGGACGGGCAGGTAGGCCAGCCGGCGGCAGGTCACGTGCAGCGCCTGGAGGGAGCTGGGGTCGGCCCAGTGGACGTCGTCGAAGACGGCGAGGACGGGTCCGCCGATGGCGGCCCGCTCGATCAGGTTGATGACACCCTCGGTCACCCGGAAGCGGCGGTCGGTCGCCTCCCCGGCCGTGTCGGAGCCGGAGTCGAGCAGGTCGGCGATGGCCGATCGGTCAGGGTCGGCCGAGCGGGCGTCGATGCCCAGGGCGTCGGCCAGCAGGCCGAAGGGGCGGGGCTGGAGCTCCTCCGCCCGGGCCCGGTGCAGCGAGAAACCCGAGGCGGCGGGGAGGGCCAGGATCTCCTCCAGGAGGCGGCTCTTGCCCATCCCGGCTTCGCCCTCGACCACCACGAAGGTCGTGCTCCCCGCCCGCGTCTCCTCGAGGAGGCGGTCCAGGATCTCCAGCTCGGCCTCCCGGCCGACGCAGGGCGTGGGGGTCGCCGCTCTCCCCGCCGGTATGGACTTCATGACTGGGCCCTCGAGAACGGGGTGATCGGTTTGAGCATGTCCGGGTAGCGAGGGTCGTCCACCGAGGTCTCGAAGATTCGGGTCTGGCGTGATGGCGACTGGCCGAGCTGGTCGTTCCCGTAGGAGAGGGGGCCCGACAGTCCACCCAGGTCAACATCGCGCATGCTGTCCAGTGCCTTGATGAGGCCCGCCCTCGTCAGGTCGTTCATCATGTCGGCCCGCTTCAGAATCTCGGCAACGATCTCGGCCTGGACCCAGCCTTGGACGAAGAGAGGCTCCGGGTTCTGGTCCGGAGCGTATCGGCGGATGGCGTCGAGCATCTTCTTCATACCGGGCACGTCCTCACCCCAGTGGGCGTAGGGCCCAGACGTCTTCCAGTGCTTCTCGAATAAGGGCTTCAGGGCCGGACTGTCGGCGATGATCTGGGGTTTGAAGGCGAAGTAGTTGCCGACGAAGTCCGGCAAAAATCCGATGTTGGCGCAAGCCTCGACGATCTTGCCGGTGGACCGGGACTGCGTCGCCATGAAGACATACTTCGCCCCCGAGTCCTTGAGGGCGGTCGCCTGGTTGGAGAAGTCCGTATCGGTCGCCTGGTAGGTGACGCGGGCTGCCAGCTCGAAACCATGGTGCCTGGCCGTCGCCTCGATTCCGGCGAGACCGTCAGCGCCGTACTCATCTGCCTGGCTCACCGCCGCGATCCGCGTTCCTTCGGGTTCGGCGAGAGTGCCCGCAAGCCAGTCGACCGCGTTCGCCATCTCGTCCCGGTAGGAGGGGCCGGTCATCACGAGAAGGGGCTTGGCGGCCAGGCGTGAATACCGGGCGACGGGACTGGCGAGCACGTCGTCCCGGGCCAGGTCGTCCTCCAAGAACGCCATGGGATAGACGTGCTCGACCATGAGGATCGATTCCCTCATGGCGAGGTACTTCTGCGCCGCGATGTCCCGGTTGAACTGATGGTCGGCGACGACCAGATCCACTCGGCGTCCGTCGATCCCTCCGTCGTCATTGAGCGCCTCAAAGAACACCCGAGCGGCCCTGAGCCTCGCCAAGGCAAACGCCTTATTCGGCCCGGACTCGTCGGTCAACACGCCCAGTCGGATCGAGGTGGCACTGACGCCGGGTCCGGCCAAGAAGGCGTTCCCGCGCTCTCCTCGGCCTTGGCCACCGTCGCAGGCGAGGGTGACCACGAACAGCCCGACGACCACGCACAACCGTGTTCTCACGCCGGCAATCCTTCAGCGGTACGTGTCTCGACGCTATCCGAAGTCTTCCCCGGCGTGTCCTCGCGATGGCGTGTCATACTCCGAAACATGCGGATCGGAGTCATGATCTCGAACACACTCGGACCGTGCAGCTTCTCCGAGGCCGTGGACGCCATGGGGGCGGTGGCGGCGGCGGGCCTGGACACCGTCTGGGTGCCGCAGAACTACGGCATCGAGTCGCTCACCCTGATAGCCGCAGCCGGACCACGCGTCCCCGACATCGAGCTCGGCACAGCCATTGTCCCCACCTACTCCCGTCACCCGATGACCCTGGCCAGCCAGGCCCTCACCGCCCAGGCCGCCTGCGGGGGACGCCTCACCTTGGGCATCGGCCCCTCCCACCAGCTGGCCACCGAAGGGTTCATGGGCATCCCCTACCACCGTCCCGCCCGCCACACCCGCGAGTACCTGACCGTATTGCAGGCACTCCTCGAGACCGGTGGAGTCGAGTTCTCCGGCGAGTTGATCACCGCCAACACCCTGATCGGTCCCCATCCGGTGGCCGATGCCGCGCCCATCCCCGTCCTTGTCTCCGCGCTGGCCCCGGCCATGCTCCGGCTGACAGGCGAACTGGCCGCCGGCACCATCACGTGGATGGCGACGGCCGGGGTGCTCGGCGACCGGATCGTCCCGTCCATCAACGCCGCCGCCGCCGCTGCCGGCCGACCCGAACCCCGAGTCATCGCCGGTCTGCCAGTGTGCATCACAAGCGATCCTGACGGGGCCCGCCGGCGCGCCGCCGACCTGTTCGGCATCTACGGGACCCTGCCCGCCTACCGGCGCCTACTTGACGAGGCGGGCGTGAAGGGACCCGAGGACGTGGCGCTGGTCGGTGACGAGGAGGAGGTCGCCCGCAGCGTGGCCGCACTGGCGGACGCCGGAGTCACCGACCTGATGGCCGCCCCCTTCGACACCGAAGCCGAGCAGACCAAGACTCTCGCCCGCCTCATCACGCTGCGCTGAGGTTCCGCCAAACCAGGAGCGTTCAACGGATGCCGCCAAGGAGCTCCTCGGTCTTGGTGACGAAAGTGGCGTAGCCCTACGGGGCCCGGGTGGTCGTCGACGTCAACGTCTGACGCTCCCGGGAGCGAGGTTGCCCTCCGGCGAGGCTCAGCGCTCGCCTGGGGGCGGCTCCAGGGCGTAGCCGCTGGCGGCGTAGTTGTAACCGCCCAGCTCGAGGCGGTCCAGGGCGGGGTCCTGGGGCGAGGCGTAGTAGGCCCGGATCTCGGAGATGAGCCCGGTGGCGGCGTCGAAGACGTACCACTCGTCGCCCCGGAGAACCTTGCCGTCCTTGGTCTTGAAGTGGGTCCATTCGATCACGGCCTGGCGCGCTGCCGGGATCGCAGATCATCCGGTCGATGGTCCAGTAGGAACCGATGGTCTCCACTGCCTTGCGCCACTTCTCACCGATGGTCGTCGCGCCGCGGAAAGGCCCGTCGTACATGCCGGGCGGGAAGTAATGGACGGCGTCGGGCACGAAGCAGGCGGCGATGCCCTCGACGTCGGCGGCGTTGCAGGCGTCGAAGTAACGGCGGATGAGGGATTCCATGCGCCCGCGCTCGTCGCCGGTGCCGTCCACGGCCGCCACCCGGGCGGTGGCGGTCTTGAGGCGGATCTCCCGGGCCGCCTGGTAGGCGTCGGAGTTGTAGAAGCGCAGGGCGGTGTCGAGGGTGTCGAACTCGAGCAGGACGAGGCGGGGATGCCACTCACCCTCCAGGACCTCCAAGGCGCCGCCGCGCACCAGGTACCGGCCGCCATGGTCGGCGATGGCGGCGGAGGCCAGGCGCTTGAACTCCTCGTAGCCGTCAGGGTCAGTGACCTCGGCGTCCATAATCACGTATCCGGGCATGGCGCCTCCTTCAGAGCCCGAGTTCTTTGCGGACCACGGCGGTGCTGCCGGCTGGGTCGGCGAGGTCGAAGAGCACCGCCGGCAGCCCGGCGGTCTCAGCCCCGGTGACGTTCTCGGGGAGATCGTCGACGAACAGCACGGCGCCGGCGGGAAGGCTGAGCCGGTCGACGGCGGCGGTGTAGGCGACCGGGGCGGGCTTGCGGGCGCCGAGCGAGGCCGCATCGAAGAAGGTCCCGATGCGCCGGAAGAACGGGACCTCGTCCACCCAGCCGGCGCCGTGGTAGGTGGTGAGGTCGTTGGAGAGCATGGCCGTGCGGATGCCGGCGGCGGCCGCCTCGTCCACCAGGGCGACGATCTCGGGGCGGAGGAACTCCTCCTCGGGGCCGGCGTAGGTCATCGGCCACAGCTCCTGGACCGTGAGCTCGGGACGCCCGGCCAGGCGGCCGATCTCCTCCGTCCACGCCGTCCAGTACGCCGTCTCGGACAGCTCACGCCGCTCCACCCGGTCCCAGTCGGGGTCGGGCGCCGGCCCGAAGGGGCCGCCCCGTTCGATTGCCCCCGGGGCCAGGCCGAGCCTGGCCTCGATGAGGTCCCGCAGCTCGAAGGCGTGGCGGATGACCACGCCACCGACGTCGAGGAGGAGCCCGGAGACGGGGACCCCGGGGACGCGGGTCACAGCTCCATGACGATGGCTTTGGGTTCCGTGCAGAACTCCCGGGAGAAGTCGCCGCCCTCCCGGCCGATGCCCGAGTCGCCCACGCCGCCGAAGGGGGCCCGCAGGTCGCGCACGAAGAAGCAGTTGACCCAGACCGTGCCCGCCCGCAGCGCGGCCGCCACCCGGTGGGCCCGGCGCACGTTCTCGGTGAAGAGCATGGCGTTGAGGCCGTAGGGGGTGTCGTTGGCCAGGCCCACGGCCTCGTCCTCCGAGTCGAAGGGCGCCACTGTGACCACGGGGCCGAAGATCTCCTCCCGGCACAGGCGGGAGTCTTCGGGGGCGTTCACCACCACGGTGGGGCGCACCACCCAGGTGCCGTCGTCCGCCGCCCCGCCGCACAGGATCCAGCTGCCGTCGGCGATGCCCTCCAGGAAACCGGTGACCTTGTCGTAGTGGGTCTTCGACGACAGCGGCCCGATCTCGGTGGCGGGCTCCCGGGGGTCGCCGCAGCGCATGGCAGAAGCGGCCGCCACGAAGCGCCCGAGGAAGTCGTCGTACACCGGGCGCTCGACGTAGAGCCGGCTCCCGGCCAGGCACACCTGGCCGGCGTTGGTGAAGATGGCCTTGAGCGACCAGCCCACCGCCCTGTCCAGGTCGGCGTCGGCGAAGACGAGATTGGCGCCCTTGCCGCCCAGCTCGAAGCTGACCGGTGTGAGATTGGCCGCCGCCGCCCGGGCGATGGCCCGCCCGGTGGCCGACTCGCCGGTGAAGGTGATGCGGTCGACTTCCTTGTGCTCGGTCAGCCACTGGCCGGCGGAGTCGGGCCCGAAACCCTGGACGACGTTGAGGACCCCGGGTGGCATCCCCGCCTCCAGAGCCAGCGAGGCCAGCAGCGAGGCTGAAGCCGGCGTGTCCTCGGCGGGCTTCAGTACCACCGTGTTGCCCCAGGCCAGCGGGGGCGCCACCTTCCAGGTCTCCAGCATCAAGGGGAAGTTCCAGGGGGCGATGGCGGCCACCACCCCCACCGGCTCGTAGCGGGTGTAGGCGTGGTGGGGCGAGTCCATCGGATAGACGTCGGCGGTGGACAGGCGGGCGTGGTCGGCGAAGAAGCGGAAGTTCTGGGCCGCCCGGGGGACGTCCTTGTGGCGCATGTCGGCCAGAGGCTTGCCCATGTCTGAGGTGTCGGCCTCGGCCAAGTCCTCCGTATGGGCCTCGATGAGCTCGGCCAGGCGGTGGAGGATCCGGCCCCGCTCGGCGGCGCCCATCCTGGGCCACGGCCCGTCGTCGAAGGCCCGGCGGGCGGCGGACACCGCCGCGTCCACGTCGTCCCGGGTGGCGAGGGCGACCTCCTCCCAGGGCGCCTGGCGCCACGGGTCGACGGTCTCGAAGGTGCGACCGTCCGAGGACTTGCGGGCCTCCCCGTCGATGACGTGGGGGATCACGATCCTGTGGCCGCCTTCGCCCGGGGGTCGGGGGTGTCCCCCCGGATGACAGCCGGTCGGCCATCAGCTCGCCACCGGCCATGAACTCCGTCGGCTGCATCTCGGTGATCCACACCCGGATGGAGGCCAGCGGCGCCCCGATGGAGTCCTGGGCGGCCTGGGTCAGAGCGGCCATGAGCGCCTTCTTCTGCTCGTCGGTCCGCCCGGCCGCCAAGTGCACGTTGATCAGTGGCATGTTCCGCTCCTCACTCGGCCTCGTGGCCGATCATCCGCTCGACAGAGGTCACGTCGCCGGCCCACCCGCACGACCGGCACCAGCAGTGGAACACCCGCTCGTCGCCCGTCCAGTACTCGACCACCAAGCCGCCATCGCCCGTCACCCCCGCCCCGCACCGGGGACAGAAGGACGGCGAATCCACCGCATGGGCCATGGCGTCGTGGGCGAACCAGCGCGATTCAGCCAACGCCCTGGCTGTCCCGCGCCGCGGCGGCGTCGAGGTGGAGCTTGAGCAGGGCGTCGCGCTGGGGGCTGTAGCGGGCGAACCCCTGGCTGATCCACTGGACGGCGAAGTCCTCCCAGCGGGCCCCGAACTTGTCCTTCTCGGAGGGCAGGTTGATGCGCTCGTGGGGCTCCCGGATGACGGCCAGTGGATCGCGGCCCTCGGCCACGGCCGCCATCTGCTCCCGGTACATCCGGCGCATGGTGACGATGCCGATGTCGGACTTCCCGATGTGCTCCACCGTCCGGTCCGTGATCGGACCCTGGGTCACCCAGGCCATGATGTCTTGACCCTCGACGTAGTCGGTGATGTGCCGGCCGTTCTCGTCCAGGAAGGGGACCTCGTAGGCGGGGATCGACGCCTGGTCGGGGATCGCCACCCCCGGCGGGCAGTGGACGGTGTAGAGGATGAACCAGGTGGTGGTGTCGTCCACCGGCACCCGGATCTGCATCTGCTCGATGTAGGCGCCGCCCACCCGCATCTTGTAGGGGAACACCAAAGGGTGGCCGACCTTCCAGTCGTCGGCGTCCTCGCTCTGGCCCTCGTACAGGCGGCGCTTGATGATGCCGTGCTCGAAGGGGTCGAAGGCGATCTTGACGTGCTTGCGCTGGAAGCTGGGCGGCGCCTCGAAGCCCTTCTGCTCGGCCAGGAAGGCGAAGTAGCGCCCGTGGAGCCATTCCACGTGGTGGGGGTCGACGGCGTTCTCCATGATCTGGAGCCAGCTGCAGGGCAGCTGGGCGTGGCCGATGTCCCGGAGGCCGTCCATGACGTACACGTCGTAGCGGGGCAGTTGGGGGACTGGGTCGGGCCCGATGTAGGCCCACACCAGACCCCCCAGCTCCTCGGCCCTGCCGGCCTGGGCCACGACACGGTCCTTGAACACGGACTTGTCCGGCTCGGCCGGCTGGTCCACGCAGGCGCCGTCGCAGTCGAAGAGCCAGCCGTGGTAGCCGCAGCGCAGCCCATCCTCCTCCACGATGCCGTAGACCAGGGACGCCCGGCGGTGGGGGCAGTGCTCCCCCAGGATGCCGTAGCGTCCCGACGGCGTCTTGAACACGGCGAAGTCCTCACCCAGGAGACGGGCCTTGCGGACCGGGAACTCGTCCAGGTCCGAGGTCAGCGCCACCGGGTACCAGTAGCGGCGCAGCATGTCGCCCATGGGCGTCCCCGGCCCGACCCGGGTGAGGGCCTCGTTCTGCTCGGCGGACAGCATCGACTTTCGCCTCCTCAGTCGTCCAGGAGGGTGACGGTGCCGTTGCTGCCGTCGACCCTGATCCGCTGGCCGGTCTTGATCTGGCTGGTGCCGAAGGCGGTGCCGGTCACGGCCGGGAGGCCGTACTCCCGGCAGACGATGGCGGCGTGGCTCATCATGCCGCCGATGTCGGTGACGGTGGCTCCGATCTTGCCGAAGATGGGCGCCCACGACGGGGCGGTGAGGGGTGCGACCAGGATCTCGCCGTCCTCC
This sequence comes from uncultured Actinomycetes bacterium, assembly GCA_963789165.1. Classification (GTDB taxonomy): domain Bacteria; phylum Actinomycetota; class Acidimicrobiia; order IMCC26256; family BP-133; genus CAWBJP01. The sequence goes on along the minus strand of CAWBJP010000007.1, from coordinate 597,469 downwards.
ACCTCGTTGATCTGGTCGGCGGAGAAGATGACCCGGGCCGGGCCCTCGGCAACGCCGGGTGAGGCGGCGAAGCCCGAGAGACCTCCGCTGGCATCGGTACCGCCGCCCAGCCAGGCCTTGACCGACTCGGAGGTGATGCCCCACAGCATGATGGTGAAGGGCTCGGTCACCACCTCGGGCGGGTTGCCCAGGGCCTTGGGGGGCGACCACTGGCGCAAGGCCTTCAGGATGCCCTTGCGGCGTTCCACCTCCCGGGGCCAGTACTGCGGTCCGCGGGACGACACCCCCACGGCCCAGGCCGCGTAGTAGTCGATGAGGGCGTCGGGAATCTCGTTGCGCTTGAGGTAGAAGACATCGTCGACCTCGGCGACGAATCCCTCCTTGGCCAGCACCCGGCCCAGGTCGCGCATCTTGCGCCACAGCACCGAGTGGCTCCAGTGCTCGACGTAGAAGTTGTGGTTCTCCACGTAGGGGAACACGGTCCGGGCCAGGCCCAGCTTGCCGGCGAAGGCGGCCCGGTCCTCGTCGGTGGCGAGCAGTTCGGTGTATTCGGCGGCGATCCGGTCGCGTTCGGCCCGCACCTGCTCGACGGGCCGGTCGATGTTCTCGCCCGCGGCCAGCTTGGCCACGTAGTTGCCGATGAATCCGAAGGGGATGGACAGGTGCTCGATCCAGATCCGGTCGGTGTGGTAGAAGCCCGAGCCCGAGGAGAAGTTGAACCAGGGATGCTTCACGCCCTCGAACCGTTCCAGCCACTGCTGACCGGCGGGAGTCGACCGGAGCTCGGTCATCACGGCTTCGGCGTCGTCGGTGACGGCGAAGGCCTTCTCCACCCCGAGCTCGATCGCCGCCCGGGACAGCGCCTTGAGCTCGTCGTCGGGCCGGAAGAGGTCGACGTCCACGCCCGCCACCATCTTGGCGATGGACAGGTCGGGGATTCCGGGGAAGGCCTGCTTGCAGAACCCGAAGTAGTCGAGGTAGGCGGCGTAGCCCAGGTTGAGGAACTCGAAGTGGTACTGCCACAGCTTGAGGGCGAGGTCGATCAGCCGGTGGTAGGACACGACGAGGGCCAGCCCCGATCCCGTCCCGTGCCCCTCGGTGACGACCTCGATGTCCTCCTTCTCGGGCAGGGGTTCGAAGCGCACCGCCTCCATGTCTTCGATGAGGGCCCGCATCTTCTCCATCCACTGGCCGTAGAGGCGGTCCCAGTTGCCGAAGTAGAAGCCGGCCCGCTCCAGGAAGTGGGGGACCCGGGCCTCTATTTCGGCCGGGTCGGCCACCCCCACGGGGGACAGGTAGCAGTAGCCGTTGAGGATGCGGGCGTCGACGCCGAGGGCGGGGGGGATGAGGTAGTGGCGGGTGTTGTATTGCGAGAGGGCGGCGATGGCGTACTCGAAGAAGGTGGCGTCCCAGGGGGTGAGGGCCGTGGGCCAGTGGATGCCGTCCTGGAACCAGAACATGGAGTCCTCGTAGGCCCGGCGGTCCTCGGAGAACAGCATGAAATAGGAGTAGAGCTCCTCCCACCCCTCGGCACCGGGGGGCGTCTCGATCTCGAACGGGCTCGGGAACCGGTCGCTCATCGTTCGTTCCTCTCTCTCCGCTAAGGGGCCGATTGGGGACGGGTGTGGATCGGAGCGCACAGGGTGGAGACGATGCTGTCCATGACGTTGGTGGAGGTGGCCACCGGCTGGCGGGCCTGACGGCTCCAGACCGTCTCCGGCCGGGACTGGAGCAGGACCACGTTGTCCGGCGACGGGAGCTCGCTGTCGAGCGCCCACTCGATGTCCTGGGGGCAGCCGTAGTGGCGTTCAGCCGCCCGGGCCAGGCGGGCCACGGCCTTGATCTCGGCGTCCGTGAGGCAGGGTCCGCTGGCCCGCTCGCCGGTGAGCTCCACCCGGGTCACGGTGTCGCCCTCCACCCGCATCTCGACGGTCTTGTTCGAGACCTTCCGGCTGGTGATCTCCCACAGCACCTTGTCGACCAGGTAGTTGTCGGGCGTCACCTCGCCCGAGACCACGGGCTCGCCCAGGCCCCAGCTGGCGTCGATGGCCACCTGGGACCGGTCCCCGTTGGTGGGATTGAGGGTAAAGGCCACGCCCGAGGCGATGGGCCGCACCATCTTCTGGACGCCCACGCTCATGGCCACCACCGTGTCGGCATAGCCGGTCTGGGCCCGGTAGGAGATGGCCCGCGCCGTCCACAGGCTCGACCAGCACCGCACCACGTGGCGGGCCACCTCGGCCGCCCCGCGCACCCACAGGAAGCTGTCGTGCTCGCCGGCGAAGCTGGCGTCGGGGGCGTCCTCGCAGGTGGCCGAGGACCGCACGGCCACGGGCAGGCCTTCGGTGCCGGACAGCTGGCACAGGCGGTCATAGGCGGCGGCCACCTCCTCGGCCACCTCCGCGGCCAGCGGCCACGCTTCGACCCGGCTCCGCACGGCGGCGGAGATCGGCTCCAGAGCTCCGGGGTCGCCGGGGTCGGCCGCCGCCAGCAACTCCTTCACCTCCCGGGCCAGGGCGGTTCCGGCCAGGTGGGCGGTGAACGCCTCGGTGGTGACGGCGAAGCCGGGCGGCACGGCCAGTCCGGCGCCGGTCATCTCGCCCAGGCTGGCGTTCTTCCCTCCCAGCGACAGCCGCAGCTCGGGTGTGTACTCGTCAAAGTGCGCCACGTAGGGCATCGACCTCTGCCTCCCCCCATTTGGGCAGCTCGTGCATCGGCGGGACGTGGACCTCGGTGACGCGGTTGCGGTAGGCGACCGTGGCCTCCTTGGCGCCTTCCTTGACCGACACCACCACCTCTTCGAGGTTGTAGGGCTCGCCCGGGTCGTAGCCGTGGGCCCAGGTGGCGAAGGCTCGGATCGGACCCGAGTGGGTGGCGGCAACGATCACGCTGTTGGGCGTCTCCTCCACCAGGCGGGTGATGGCCGACCAGAAGCGCCGCACGCACGACACCGGCGGCTCGAAGTGGAGCATCGGGATGGTCAGCCAGTGATGGATGGGGTCGGCTCCGGCCACCTGGGTGCGCCAGAAGCGGTCGATCTCCACCAGCCACAGGGGCCGGTCGCCCAGCGCCACCCGCTCGTAACCCTCCATCATCGACTGGTACTCCCGGAAGGCGGCGGTGACGTCGCGCAGGCCCGAGGGCGTGGCCACCTGGAAGTTGGCCAGCTCAACCAGCGCATCGGGCCCGATGATCTCGGCCTCCCGTCCCCACTGCTCGAGCCCGTCGAGGAGGCCGCGGTGGATGTGCTCGACGGTCTGGCGCGCCCGGGCGGTGTCGGCGCACACCAGGCGGACGACGTCGCCGTCGCGCACGCTCTTGGAGATGTCGAAACCGCGCTTGTGCGACTGCCAGCCGCCGAGCGGGGTGAGCCCCGAGTCGGTGGAGTAGCCCTGGGTCTCGCCGTGACGGACGAGCCGGACGCTGGCCCGCAAGGCCGTGCGGGCCTCGGGCGGGGCCACGATCTCCTTGGACCGGGCCACCTCGGCGTACTTGGCGTTGAAGCCGGGCGGCTCGGGCGGGAGCGACTCGAGGGTGGGAGGCGCCGCCCGGCGGGCCCGGAAGCGGCGTAGGTACAGGGGTGTGTCGTCGCCGTCGGGGGCGCCGTCGCCGTCGCCTCCCGTCCCCCGGCGGGCCTGGCGCTCGAGGTAACGGGCCAGGTACAGCGGTGCCTCGTAGCGCTCGGTCCGGGGCAGGTGGGGGGCGGAGCCCGAGCCGCCGCCGCCGTTGCCGGTCGTGTCGTCGGTGGTGTCGTCGCCGCTCACGAGTGCACCGTGAAGAATCGGTCGTTGACCTGGCCCTCGTAGTAGAAGATGGCCCGGCCCATCTGCTCCTCGGTCCAGGTGATGGTCTCGAAGTCGGGGTCGACCCAGTAGCCGCCGGTGAAGACCTCGTTGCGGTTCCCCACGGGATCGAAGAAGTAGAGGGTGTAGCCCCGGGTCACGCCATGGCGGGTGGGGCCCACGTCGATGGGGACGCCGTGGTAGGCCAGGGTGTCGGCCGCGGTGCGCACCTCGTTCCAGTCGTCGAGCCAGAAGGCGAAGTGATGCAGGCCGCCGTTGGGTCCGGTGACGAAGGCGATGTCGTGGGGGGTGTGGGAGCGTTCCAGGAACGTGGCCAGCTGGTGGCCGTCCCGGGCCAGGATCTGCTCGGTGAGGCGGAACCCGAAGCGCTGGAAGTACTCGGTGGACTCGTCGACGTCCTCGGCGGTGAGGAAGATGTGGTCCACGCGGGGCGGGGCGATGCCCACCAGCGACTGGGGCCGGGGGGCGGGGTTCATGCGGGGCAGCATGTTCCCCACCTGCTGCATCCCGTAGACGAGTTCCATGACGTGGCCCGACGGGGTGTCGAAGCGCACCGCGGCGCCGTGGCCGGGCGCCAGCTCGCCGGGGGAGAACCGCTTCACCGTGGAGCCCATCGCCTCCACCAGCGATTCGGCGGCGGCCAGGTCGTCCTCGTGCTCCACCTTGAACCCCATGTGCTCCAGGCCGTAGGTCGGGGCGTAGCGCAGGATCACCGAGTGGTGCTGGTGCTCGTCCCAGCACTTGAGGAAGACCCGGTCCTGCTCCCGGGCCGTCTCGATCAGCCCCAGGACCTCGGTGTAGTAGGCGGTGGCCAGCTCCAGGTCGGGGACCCGGACCTCCACGTGCGACAGCCGCAGGATGCCCAACGGGTTCTCCTTAGGTATGCGTCCGGAGGAAGCGGGTGTTGATCTCGCCCTCCCAGTAGAAGAGTCCCCGGCCGAACTGGTCCTCGGTCCAGGTGATCGTGGGGAAGTCCGGGTCGACGGCGTAGCCGCCGGTGAACACCTCGTTGCGGATCCCCAGCGGGTCGAAGAAGTAGATGGTGTTGCCCCGGGTGATCCCGTGGCGGGTCGGGCCGGCGTCGAGCTCGATGCCGTTGTAGGCCAGGATGTCGGCCGCCTTGCGCACGTGGTCCCAGTCGTCGAGCCAGAAGGCCATGTGGTGGAAGCCGCCGTTGGGGCCCACCACAACGGCGAGATCGTGCGGCGTGCCCGAGCGTTCCAGCCACACGCCGAGCTGGTGGCCGTTGCCGTCGAGGAGCTGCTCGGTGAGGCGGAAGCCGAGCACGTCCATGTAGAACCGGCACGCCTCGCCCACCTCCTCGGCCGTCACCAGGGTGTGGTCCAGGCGGGGCGGCGCGATTCCGGGCAGGCCCATGGGCATGGGGGAGGGATTGAGCTTGCCCAGCAGGCCCCCCACCTTCTCCACGTCGTGGACCAGTTCCATGACCTGTCCCGAGGGAGTGTCGAAGCGGATGGACTCGCCCTGGCCCACCTCCTCGCCCTTCGACACCCGGCGCACGGCGAAGCCGTAGGTCTCCACCCGGCGCTCGAGGTTGGCCAGGTCGTCCTCGGTCTCCACCTTGAACGACATCTGGTCGAGGCCGTTGCGGCTGGCGTAGCGGAGGCGCAGCGAGTGGTGGTCGGCCTCGTCCCAGCACTTCAGGTAGACGGTGTCGTCGTCCTTCTCGACGAGCTGCATCCCGATGACCTCGGTGTAGTAGGCCGTGGCCAGATCGAGGTCGGGCACCCGCAGGTCAACGTGGGCGAGGCGGAAGATTCCCATCCGGTCCTCCTTGCGTGGTGGGGGGAGAGTACGCGAAGATCATCCCGCATGCAAGACCGCCGTACCGTATAACGGAACACCGGCAACGAAAGACCGAGATGCCCCCCAAGATCGCCAGCCCGGAACAGATGCGCCAGGCGGTGGCCGACTACGTCGCTGCCGTCCACCGCGCCTATCTGGCGGCGACGGCGGGCCTGGCGCCGGAGGCGGCGAAGGCCCTGCCCCTGCGAGCGGCCAGCGAGTTCTCGGTGCTGGCGGTCGGCGCCGGAGACCTGCATCTGATCGCCACCGCTCGACCGCTGCCGCCGATCCGGGGCCGGATGGTGGAGGCGGCCGGCGAGTTGGGCCCACTGCGCTGGCGGCTGCGCTTCTACGACCCGGTGGTCGTCCCCGAGTTGGCGTCCCTGGCCGGCGGCGCCGGGGCCGACGTCGGCGACGAGGTCCGGCGGACGCTGGGTGTCGAGAGCTGGCTCTACCACCTCGTAGCCTCGCCCAGCGCCGGCCTGTCGCCTCACAATGCCGTCCACGCCGGCACCGCCCTGGGCCACGGCCACGCCCGCGACCTCCTCGCCGACCAATCGGACCAGACGTGAGCGCCAACGGCGAGGGCACCCAGCTGCTGTCCTCGGTGCAGAACGCCCTGCGGGTGCTCGACTGTTTCAGCGCCACCGAGCGGGACCTCGGCGTCTCCGAGCTGGCCCGGCGCCTGGGGGTGGGCAAGAGCACCGTCCACCGCCTGTGCACCACCCTGGCCGCGGGCGGGCTCCTCGACCACAACCCGGAGACGGGCCGCTACCGGCTGGGGCTCCACCTCTACGAACTCGGCGCCCTGGTCGGCGTGCACCTCGACCTGCACGAGGCGGCCTCCCCGGCGCTTAATGATGTTCGCAACCGCACGGGCGAGACGGTCCAGCTGGCCGTCCTCGACGGCCGAGAGGTCGTCTACGTGGAGCGGCTGGAGTCGAGCCACACCGTGCGCCTCTTCGGCCGCGTGGGCCACCGCAACTCGGCCCACTGCACCTCGACGGGCAAGGTCCTCCTGGCCAACCTGCCCGAGGCCGAGCTCGACGCCCTGCTCGACGGCTGGGTGCTGGAGTCCCGCACGCCCTACACCATCACCGACCACGGCGCCCTGCGCACGGCGCTGGCCGAGGTCCGCCGCCGGGGTTGGGGCGAGAACGCCAACGAAGTCGAGATGGGGGTGGCGTCGGTGGCGGCACCGATCCGAGACGCCGCCGGGGCGGTGGTGGCCGCCCTGTCGGTTGCCGGCCCCGCCATGCGCCTCGACGGCGGCTCGATGCGCCGCTACGCCGGTGTGGTCGTGGAAGCGGCCGACGCCGTGTCCCGCCGGCTCGGATATCGGGGCGCCACGGGCGCCCGGAGGGAGGTCACGTGATCGACGTCAAGGCCACGGCCGAGGCTCTCTACAAGGCGACCCGCACCCGCACGCCGCTGCCGCCGCTCACCACCACCCATCCGGACATGACGGTGGCCGACGCCTACGCCATCCAGTCGGAGCTGTGCGACATGCTCCTGGCCGAGGGGGACCGGGTGGTGGGCTACAAGCTGGGCCTCACGTCGGCGCCCATGCAGCAGATGTTCGGGGTCGACGAGCCGGACTACGCCCCGGTATTCGCCTCCGGGGTGGTCGACGACGGGGCCGCCGTCGAGGTCGGCCGCTTCATCCAGCTCAAAGCGGAGGCGGAGATCGCCCTCATGCTCGACCGTCCCCTTACCGGACCGGGCGTCACCGCCCTGGATGCGGCCCGGGCCATCGCCGGGGCGGCCGCCGCCATCGAGATCGTCGATTCCCGCATCGAGGACTGGAAGATCAAGCTGCCCGACACCATCGCCGACCTCGCCTCCTCGGGGGCGGTCGTGCTCTCGTCGCAGCTCGTCCCCATCACCGACATCGACGTGCGCCTCATCGGGATGGTCATCACCCGCAACGGCGAGCTGGTGAGCACGGGAGCGGGCGCCGCCGCCCTGGGGAATCCTGTCCAGGCCGTGGCCTGGCTGGCCAACACCCTCGCTCCTCACGGCGTCACGCTGGAGGCGGGCCGTTTCGTCATGACCGGCGCCCTGTCCGCCGCCTTCCCGGCGCAGCCGGGCGACGTCATCCGGGCCGAGTTTGACCGCCTCGGCCCCGTCACCGTCCGCATGATCTAGCCAGGAGACGAACCGCCGTGCCCAAGGTGCCCTGCGCCATCGTCGGCTCCGGGAACATCGGAACCGACCTCCTCATGAAGCTCGGTCGCTCGCCCGTCCTCGAGCCGGTGGCCATGGTCGGGATCGATCCCGCCAGCGAGGGCCTGGCTCGCGCCCGGGAACTGGGCCTGGAGGCGAGCTCGGAGGGGGTCGACTGGTTGCTGGCGCGGGCCGGAGACCTGGGCGTGGCGATCGTCTTCGAGGCCACCACGGCCCGGGTCCACGCCGCCGCCGCGCCCCGCTACCAGGAGGCGGGCATCACCGCCGTCGACCTCACCCCCGCCCATATCGGGCCGCTGGTGGTGCCGACCGTCAACCTCTCCCAGCATCTCGACGCCCCCAACGTCAACATGATCACCTGCGGCGGGCAGGCCACGGCCCCGGTGGTGGCCGCCGTGTCCCGGGTGTTTCGTCTCGGGGACACCCCGGGCCCCGGGGTGCCATACGCCGAGATCGTCTCCACCGTGTCCTCGGTCTCCGCCGGGCCCGGCACCCGCCAGAACGTGGACGAGTTCACCCGCACCACGGCCCGGTCCCTGGAGGAGGTGGGCGGGGCGTCCAAAGGCAAAGCCATCTGCATCTTCAACCCGGCCGACCCGCCCATCCTCATGCGCAACACCGTCTTCTGCGCTCTCCCCGACGGCTACGACGAGGAGACGGTGGCGAAGAGCATCACCGAGATGGTGGCCGAGGTGGCCGCCTACGTACCCGGGTACCGGCTGAAGAGCCCGCCCGTGTTCGACGAGGGCCCCTACGCCACCCCGGGGGGGCCGGCCGCGGGCCGGGTGGTGGCCCTGCTCGAAGTGGAGGGGGCGGGTGACTGGTTCCCGCCCTACGCCGGCAACCTCGACATCATGACGGCTTCGGCCGTCCGGGTTGGCGAGGCTATGGCAGCACAACGCATCCAGGCGGCGGAGGTGACGGCATGACCGACACGGTGGCCCGAGACTTCCGCTTGACCGACTCGACGCTGCGCGACGGCTCCCACGCCCTGGCCCACCAGTTCACCCCCGACCAGGTGCGCACGGTGGTGGCCGCCCTCGACGCCGCCGGCGTGCCCGTCATCGAGATCTCCCACGGCGACGGCCTGGGCGGATCCTCGTTCAACTACGGCTTCTCCCACACCGACGAGCGGGAGCTGCTGCGCGCCGCGGCCGAGGTGCGGCGCAACGCCAAGCTGGCCGTCCTCCTCGTCCCCGGCATCGGCGTGGCCGACGACCTCCACGAGGTGCGCGAGATCGGCGTCGACGTGGCCCGCATCGCCGTCCACTGCACCGAGGCCGACATCTCCGAACAGCACATCGGCCTGGCCAAACGCCTCGGCATGGAGGCCGTCGGGTTCCTCATGATGGCCCACATGACCGAGCCCAAGGACCTCCTCGAGCAGGCCCGCCTGCTGGAGGGCTACGGGGCCGACTGCGTCTACGTGGTCGACTCCGCCGGGGCCCTCACCATCGACGGGGCCAAGGCCAGGGTGGCCGCCCTCAAAGCCAACCTCACGTGCCAGGTCGGGCTCCACGCCCACAACAACCTGTCCCTGGCCGTGGCCAACTCCCTGGCCGCCTACGAGGAGGGCGCCGACCAGCTCGACGGCTGCACCACCGGTCTGGGGGCGGGAGCGGGCAACTGCCCCACCGAGGTGCTGGTGGCGGCGTGCGAGAAGTCCGGCATCGCCACCGGGGTCGACCCCTTCGCGGTGATGGACGCCGCCCAGGACGCGGTGCGACCCTTGAAGCCCTCCCAGGGGATCATCGACCGGGACGGGCTCATCCTGGGCTACGCCGGGGTGTACGGCTCGTTCCTGCTCCACGCCCAGCGGGCGGCGGAGCGCTTCGGGGTGCCGACCGCCGACATCCTGCTCGAACTCGGCCGGCGCAAGGCGGTGGGAGGTCAGGAGGACATGATCATCGACGTGGCTGTGGAGCTCTCCCGACAGGCGGCCGCAGCCGCCGCCCGGTCATGAGCCCGTCAACCAAGGTGGATGTGGACGTCAAGGCGCTGGCCAGGCACCTGCACCAGGCCAACCTGGACCGATCCCTGGTGGCCCGCCTGACCGACGACCATCCCGACCTCACCCTGGAGCAGGGCTTCGAGATCCAGCTCGCCCTCCGCAGGCGGCACCTGAAGGAGGGCGCCCGCCTGGTGGGCGCCAAGCTGGGATTGACCAGCCGGGCCAAGCAGGCGCAGATGGGCTTGGCGGCGCCCGTCCACGGCTTCCTCACCGACGCCATGCGCCTGGAGATCGGCGAGCCGCTGGTGGTGTCGGCGCTGGGCCAGCCCCGGGTAGAGCCGGAGATCGCCTTCGTCATGGCCCGGGAGCTCTCCGGTGCGATGGCCACCGCCAGCGACGTGCTACGGGCCACGGAGGCGGTGTGCCCGGCGCTCGAGGTCCTCGACTCCCGCTACCCCGACTACAAGTTCACCCTCCCCGACGTGGTGGCCGACAACACCTCGGCCGGGCGCTTCGTACTCGGCGCCACCCTCACGTCGCCCCTGGGCGTTGACCTGCGCCTGGTGGGCTGTGTCTTCGAGCGCAACGGGACCCTCGCCGGCACCGCCGCCGGCGCCGCCTCGCTCGGACACCCGGCCGCGGCCGTGGCCGCTCTGGTGCGGGAGCTGGCGGCCCGGGGCGAAGGGCTGTCGGAGGGCGACGTGGTCATGTCCGGAGGGCTGACCGAGGCGGTGCCGGTGGCCGCCGGCGACGTGGTGGGGGCCCGTTTCGACCGTCTCGGTGTGGTGGAGCTGGGGTGCGTCTGAGCGGGGACTGGGTCGTCGTGGCCGATCTCGATGCCCTGCCCCCGGGGACGGTGGCGACGGTGATGGCGCCGGAGAGCGAAGTCGCCGTCTTCAACGTCGACGGGGAGCTCTGCGCCCTCCAGGGTACGTGCCCGCACCGAGGCGGCCGGCTGGCCGACGGGATCGTGCGCCATGGCGTGGTCACCTGTCCCCTGCACTGGTGGCGTTTCGAGTTGCTCAGCGGGGAACACGTGGGCGATCCCGGCTTGCGCCTGGTCCGCTATCCCGTGCGGGTCGTCGACGGGACGGTGGAGGTGCTCGTGCCGCCGGCTCCTCCGGCCGCCCTGTCGCTGCGGGAACGGCTCCTGGCCGCCGGCCGGGAATGGACGGCGGCGGGTGGCGGAGGCGGCTGAGCCGGGTCCCGAGGCGAGGAGCGTCTCAGCCGCCGATCTCCGGCGCTGGGCCGGCGCCCTGGCCGGGGAAGCGGCCGCCGGTCTGAACTTCACGGCCAGCCTCTACGAGCGCGAGCGCTTCGAGGAGGTGGCGAGAATCGCCGGCGACATCGGCGCCACTGTCAACCGGCCGCCGGACCCCGAAGATGGGGCGGAGGCGGCCGGGAGTGTCGCCGGCCGGCCCCCGCCGGCGGGGCCCAGGACGGCGGTGGGCGCCCTGGTCGGCAACGAGGCCGGCGACATCCTGCTCGTGCAACGGGCCGACTCGGGGATGTGGTTGTTCCCCGCCGGCCTGGCCGACATCGGCTATTCGCCCTCCGAGGTGGCGATCAAGGAAACCGCCGAGGAGACGGGCATCGCCGTGGAACCCGTCTCGCTGGCCGCCGTCTTCGACGCCACCCGCTTCGGATTCCACGGAATCCCGCTCTACGTGCTCGTCTTCTCCTGTCGCATGCTGAGCGGCCAGCTGCGCCGGCATCCCCTGGAGACCACCGACGTCGGATTCTTTCCCCGGGGCCGGCTGCCCGATCCGCTGGCCGGCGGCGACTGGTGGATCGACCCGGCTTTTGCCGCCCTGGGCGCCGGGCCCCGGCGGTGCCTCTTCGACCCACCCAGAAGTACCTTCTCCGGGAGCAGCTGGCGGCTGGCCGACGTCGCTGATCATCTCTGGAAAGGGGGCGGAGATGCCCGCTGACGGCACCCGGCAGGTGCACACCTTCTGCCGGGTGTGCAACGCCATGTGCGGCATCGTCGTTGACGTCGAGGGCGATCGGGTCCTGCGGGTCAGCGGCGACCCCGACCATCCCGTCTCGGCCGGCTACACGTGCTCGAAGGGGCGGTCGCTGCCCGAGCTCCATCACGACCCGGCCCGCTTCGGGTCACCCCAGCTCCGCAGTCCCGACGGGGAGTGGCGGGCGGTCGGGTTCGACGCCGCCCTGGACGAGTTGGCCGGCCGCCTGGCGGACATCGCCGCCCGCTACGGCCCCGGCGCCATCGGGGCGTACCGGGCCACCCACTGGGCCTTCGACTGCACCGGACGGATGCTGGCCGAGCGTTTCTTCCGGGCCCTGCCCACCACCCAGCTGTACTCCGCCGTCACCGTCGACGCCCCCAACAAGACCCTGGTCCCCGACCTGATGGCCGGCGCACCCTTCGTGTTCCCCCAGGTCGACTGGGAGACCACCCGCCTGCTGCTCCTGGTGGGCCAGAACCCGGTCGTCTCCCACGGCCACACGGTGGCCCGCCCCGACCCCGTGGTGGCGCTGCGCCGCATCCGCCAGCGGGGCGGGATGCTGGTGGTGGCGGATCCCAGGACCACGGAGACGGCCCAGATGGCCGACCTCCACCTGCCGCTGCGGCCCGGGCTCCGACGCCGCCTTCCTCGCCTTCCTGGTGCGGGAGGCCCTGGCCCGGCGTCCCGACGAGGAGTACCTCGCCGCCTGTGCCGATCCCGCCTCGGTGCAGGCGCTGCGGGCCGCCGTCGAGCCGTGGTCCCGGGAGCGCACCGCGGCCCGGTGCGGCCTGCCGGAGGAGGCCCTGGCCCGGACGGCCGCCCTGGTGGAATCGACGCCCCGCCTGTCGATCCAGACCGGAACCGGCGTGTCGATGGGCGCGGCTCCCAATGCCACCGAGTGGCTGGCGTGGGCCCTGGGCGCCGTCACGGGCAGCCTCGACCGTCCGGGGGGCATGCTGTTCAACCCCGGGGTCCTGCGCCCGCAGGAAACCCGGCTCGTCACCCGCCCCCGGGTCAGCGGGCCGTCGCCGGCCAGCCGGCCGGAACTCACCCACGCCTACGGCGAGCTGCCGTGCACCGCCCTGGCCGACGAGATCGAGTCCGGCGCGCTGCGGGCCCTCTTCGTCCTGGGCGGGAACCCGGCCACCACCCTGCCCGGCTCCGACCGGCTCCGGGCCGCGCTCTCCTCGCTCGAGCTCCTGGCCGTGTGCGACATCCGCCCCACCGAGACGACGGCGCTGGCCGGCTTCGTCCTCCCCGTGGCCGACCAGCTGGAACGCCACGACATCACCTCCTTCCTCGACCTGTACTTCCCGGTTCCCTTCGTCCAGTACGGGCCGCCGGTGGTGGCGCCCCGGCCCGAGTGCCCGCCCATGTGGAAGGTCTTCGCCGGGCTCGGACGCCGCCTGGGGGTGGCCGGTTTCGAGACGGCCGAGGACACCGACGAGGAGACCCTGGTGGCGTCCGCCGCCTCCCGGGCCCGGGTGCCGTGGGAGGAGATCAAGGCGGCGCCCTCGGGGTTGGCGCCCAAGGACGCCCCCGGCCCGGGCTGGCTGATCCCCGGCCGTCTCCCCCGGGGCCGGCTGGATCTGGCGCCCGGCGAGCTGGTGGAGCAACTCCGGCACTGGGGCGGGTCCCGCCCGGCCGGCGACGGGAACGGCGCCCTGGTGCTCATCAACCGCCGGCTCCCCCGCCAGTCCAACTCGGTCCTGCGCCACTCCGCCCGCCAGCGGGCCCGGCCGCCCCACCCGACCCTGCTGATGCATCCCGACGACGCCGACCGGCTCGGGTTCGACGCCGGCGATCAGGTGACCGTGTCGTCAGCTCACGGCGAGACGGCCGCCGAAGTGGAGGTCACCGGCGCCATCCGGGCCGGCGTCGTCTCCCTGCCCCACGCCTGGGATACGCCGGGCGTGAACCGGCTCACCTCGACCGCTGACGATGTCGATCAACTGACCGGCATGCCCAGGTTCTCCGGCCTGGCCGTCACCGTCCGGCGACAGGCACCGCCGGCTAAACGGGCGGGGGGTCGGGGGCCCGGCGGCGGTTGACGAGGACGAAGCCGCCCCCGGCGGCGGCCAGGGCGGTGAAGGCCAGCAGGGCGGCCAGGCCCTTGCCGCCGCCCTCCGCCGTCCTGGCCCCCAGGCGGGGGACGGAAGCGGCCGGGTCGCCATGGAGCCGCACCGGCACCGAGGCCTTGTCCGCCGGGTCGCTGCCGCCGGCCACCTCCACCGCGTCGGCGTAGCGGTCGCCGTCGGTGTCGACCTGGACGGGGTCGGAGCCGGCGGCCTGCTCCTGCCACGCCGTCAGCCGGTCGCCGTCGGTGTCGCTGCCCGCGTCGGAGGGGTCCTTCGCGTCGAGACCGCCGTCCCGCTCGAAGCTGTCGGTCAGCCCGTCGCCGTCGCTGTCGGCCTGCACGTCGAGGCGGGACTCGGTCTGGGCCGTGCGCCCGTCGCCGGCGGTGGCCACCAGCTTCAGGGTGTGCTCCCCGGGCGCCACCCCGGCCAGGGTGACCTCGGCGGCGGTGCCCACCGGCTCGCCGTCGAGGGTCCAGGCCACGGCGTCCCGGGGCTCCCGCGTGCGCCCGCCCCCGCTCACCAGCGCCTCGAAGGTGAGAGCCCGGCGGGCCGCCACCCGGCCGTGGCCGGGGACGCCCCGCACCGCCACCTGGAGGGCGGGTGGGGGCAGATCGGGCAGGAGCACGTCGGACGCCACCGGGTGGAGGCCGTCGGTGGCCACCAGCCGCAGGATGTCGGCCCCGGTGGCGGCGCCCAGCTCTCCGGCGGGCAGGACGGCCGTGGTGCCGGTGAAGGGGCCGGCCACCGTCCGCCACACGCCGTGGACCCGGGCCTGGAACCACACCACCAATGGGTCCCCGTCGGCCGCGCCGGCGTGGAAGGACAGGTGCAGGTCGTCGCCCCGGCGCTCGGCGCCGACCTGGGAGATCACGGGGATGCCGGGCCCGGAGGCCCCCGAGGCGGCTTCGACATCGCCCACCACCAGAACCAGCGACACCGCGGCGGGGAGGGCGGGGACCACGGCCCGGAACGGCGCCACCTCGTTCAGGTGGCTGTCCGCCGGCCACCTTCAGCGGCCGTTCCAGGAGCACCTTGCCCTCGGCGTCGCGCAGCTCCAGGCGGGCTTGGCGGCCGCCGGGGCCGGGCTCGGGGGCGTGGCGGCGCCTTCGGCCGCGGGGATGAGGCTGTCGATGACTCCCTTGCCCCCGCCCAGCAGCCGGCCGGTGACGAGCACGGCGGGGGCGTCGTCGGCCGCCTGGCTGGAGGCCACCAGCTGGGGCTGGGCGCTGAACGCCAACTGGGGCGCTTCGCTAGCCGGGAACAGGCCCGCGCCCTGGTCCGATTCCCGGAGCGCCCGGGCCAGGTTGTTCCAGGTCGTCATGCTGGCCCAGGGCAGCGACCCACCGCCGTAGGACATGAAGTCGTGCCGGTGGCTCTCGCCCTCCTCGAAGGTGACGGGCTGCATGGTGCCCAGGTCCCAGCCCACCACCCCGCCCTCCAGCTGGCCGTGGTCGCCGGCGAAGCGGTCGGCGAAGGCGCCGCCCCGCAACTCGCCATGGGCGTTGGACACGTGGATCAGCCCCAGCGAGTGGCCCGCCTCCTGGGCCACGGTCGGCCCGCAGGCGCCGGCGTGGAAGAGGGGTGGGCCGCCCACCCCCGCCGCCCCCGAGCACCCCACCAGGCTGGCCGGGCTGAACAGGAGCGGGATGTAGCGGCGCCGGTCGTCGCCCATCTCGTCGGGGTAACGGGCGGCGATCACCCCGCTGTCCCACAACGGCGTGCCGTCGGATACCGGCGCCCCGGGCTGGCACACCGTCCCCGGCGGGTCCTCGGGCACGCAGGGCCGGAAGGACTGGCGGTACACGTCGACCGACTCGAGGGGGAGGCCGTCGACCGGCACCGGCCAGGCCCGGTACCAGTAGTCGAACACGTCGGCGATGGCATCGAGGCCGGGCACCACCCGCTGCTCGCGGCCCCGCACCCGTTGGTGGCTCTCGGCCAGGACCAGGTTGACGGGCCGGGGGGCGATCTCGGCGAAGCGCACCCGGCGCACGGTCACGAAGTTGCGGGCGCCGCCGGTGCCGTCCGTCTCCCGGAGGTGGATGGGTGAGCTGTTCGGGTTGATCTCGGCCAGGAGCGTGATGTCGCCCGCCGCGGGTCCACGCCGTCGGGAGGACGAAGTTCCACGAGGTGGAGGCCTCGAGGCGCCGGGCGGCCAGCGACAGGCCGCTGCGGCGGACGGGCGCCACGTCGACGGCCGGGATGCGGGGCGGGATCGGCGACCCGGGCAGCGCCCCCCGGCGGGAGAAGGCCCACAGGCGGGCCTCGGCGGGCAGAGGCTGGCGGCGCACCTCGCTCGCTGGAGCCGCTGAACTCCGACCGGCCGTAGAGGCGGACCACGGTGTCGCGCCGGGCGACGTGCACCGTGTCGTCGGTGACGACCTCGCCCGGGGTGACGGTGTCCAGCGCCGGGCGCAGGCCCTGGGTCACCTCGATCCCCAGGGGCTGGAAGTCGACGAGGCGCTCGTATCCCGCCACCGGCCGGTCGGGGGCGCCGGTCCCGGTCACGGTCACGTCGGCGGTGACCAGGAACCCGTCGCCCAGGGCCACGGCGTGGATCCGGCTCTCGCCGGGCGGGATCTTCACGCCGTCGACGGTGAAGGAGTAGCGAAAGGCGGCGGCCGGGCCGCCGGACGGCGTCCCGCCGAAGGGCGAGGGCCCATCCAATTCGACCTCACGGGTGACGAAGGACACCCCGTCCCAGTCCACCCAGGTGACCCGCACCTCGTCGAGCGGGTCGGACCCCGGGGGGAAGCCGCCCCGGGGAGCGTTGAGGAAGACGCTACCGGTCACCGTGAAGGCGGTGGCGGCGTCGAAGGAATCCCCGGAGTGGGGTGCGCGGAAGAAGACCTCGGCCTTGGAGACGCCGCCGCGGACGAGGCGGGGTGAAGGGCGCCTCGGAGAAGAACAGCCGGTCGAACTCGGGCCGGTTGTAGTCCACGCCGGTGAGGGTGACGGTGTCGAAGGCGGAGCCGTCGGGCCGGAAGACGAGCATGCAGGTGACGAGGGCGCTGCCGCCGCTCACGAACACGGTGTCGAGGCCCGCCTCCGGTGCGTCGGCCCGGCCGGTGCGCAGGGTGGCCGTCCCGTGGTCCCCGGCGCCGGTCTGGCCGACGTAGAGCCCCGCCACCCGCTGGGGGGTGTCGAAGCGGATCTCGACCACGTTGTCCCCGTAGTGGCGGTCGACCGGCCGGTCCCCCGCGTCCCGCCAGCGGACCCCGTTGGCTTCGCTGATGGTGCCGGTGGACGGCTCGAACACGGTGAGGCGCTCGGCGTCGGGGGTGCGGGCCCGGCTCACGCTGCCGAGACTGTCGGCCGCCAGGTGCAGGCCCCGGATCGCCTCCGACGGGTCGGAGCCGGCCGGCAGGTCGTCGAAGTCGACGATCTGCGCCCCGTCGGGCAGGGTGCACCGGGGCCGGAATCCGATCGCGTCGAGGCGGGCGGCGCCGCCTTCGTCGAGCCGGATGGTGGCGGACGGGCCGAACAGCCCCGTGCCGATGCCGACCCCGCGGGTGCCCGTCAGTTGGATCGGCGCGGGACGGGCCGGGGCCGGCGGCGCGCCCGGACCCGGCGGCGGAGGCGCGGTCGTGGTCGTCGTGGTGGTCGAGGTCGACGACGTCGACGAGCTGGTGGACGACGCCGCCGGGGCGGTGGTCGTGGTTGTCTCCGGGCCGGTGGTGGTCGTGGCCGGTGGCTCGGTGGTCGTGGTCGTGGACGTGCTCGACGTGGTCGTGGTGGGTGGGGCCGTGACCGTGAAATTGGCCATCGCGCCCTGGCAGTTGGGCGGCGTGCCGTTGGTGCACCCGGAGACGGGGTGGTTCCCGACCGTGGCGTCCGACGGGACCTTGAAGCGGACGTTGAAACTGCCGTTTTGGCTGGCTGTCACCGTGGTGACGAGAGCCTGGTCGAAGTAGATGCGGACGTTGTCCTGTTCCTTCCAGCCCCCGCCGATGGCATCGGTGAAGCTGCCCGCTGGTCCGCTGCTCGGATCCAACCCCAGCGAGGGCGCGGCCTGGGCCTCAGGTGCGAAACCCAATGGGCCGAGCGCGAGGACGACCGTCGCGATCAGCAGAATCCGCAGTCCCCGCATCGCCGGGACATTAGATCGGCGGATCTCAGGGACGAGGTGCTAGACCACCATGGCCATGTACACCGACATCCGCTACGAGGCCGACGGCGGGATCGCCACCATCACGATCTCCCGCCCCGAGGTGCTCAACGCCCTGCGCCCCCTCAGCGTGGACGAGCTCATCGATGCCTTCCACCAGGCCTGGGCCGACCGGACGGTGGGCGTGGTCGTCCTCACCGGTGCCGGCGACCGGGCCTTCTGCGTGGGGGGCGACGCCAGCGCCCGGGCGGACGACGGCGGCTACAAGTCCGTACCCGGCCAGCGCAAGGCCCGGGCCGACGTCGGCATCGACGTCGAGGACCTCCACACCGCCATCCGGGACATCCCCAAGCCGGTCATCGCCGCCGTCAACGGTTTTGCCATCGGTGGCGGACACGTCCTCCACGTGCTCTGCGACCTGTCCATCGCCGCCGAGCACGCCCGCTTCGGCCAGGTCGGCCCCAAGGTGGGCAGCGTCGACCCCGGGTTCGGGACCGCCTACCTGACCCGCCTGGTGGGAGAGAAAAAGGCCCGGGAGATCTGGTACCTGTGCCGGCAGTACAGCGCCGCCGAGGCGCTCCAGATGGGCCTGGTCAACGCCGTCGTGCCCGCCGAGCGCCTCATGGACGAGGTCCGGGCCTGGGCCGGGGAGATGCTGGAGCGCAGTCCCACCGCCCTGAAGCTGGCCAAGGCGAGTTTCAACGCCGCCAGCGAACACATCCGGGGCATCGCCGCCCTGGGCATGGCCGGGCTGGCCCTGTACTACGACACCGAGGAGTCCGCCGAGGGCGCCCGGGCCTTCAAGGAGAAGCGGCCCCCGGACTTCTCCAAATTCCGGAGATGACTAGCCCGCGTCCCGTCGCCCTGGTGACCGGGTCCTCCCGGGGGATCGGGCGGGCCACCGCCCTCGCTTTGGCCGGGGCCGGCCACGACGTCGTGGTGCACTACCGGCGGGAGGCCGAGGCGGCCGAGGCGGTGGGCAAGGAGGTGGAGGCGGCCGGCGTGTCGGCCCTGGTGGTGGCGGCCGACCTCCAGCACGCCGAGGCGCCCGGCCGGCTGATGGCGGCCGTGGAGGAGCGGTTCGGGCGGCTCGACGTGCTGGTGGCCAACGCCGCCTCCAGTGTCTTTAAGCCGATGCTCGAGATCGAGCCCCGCCACCTGGAGCTGACCTTCCGGACCGTGGTGCAGTCCTTCCTGCTCCTCGTCCAGGGCGCGGTGCCGCTCATGGCCGGGCGCCCGGGGACGGTGGTGGCGGTGTCGGGCATCGACACGGTGTGGGTCATGGACAACCACGGCCTGCTGGCCGCGGCCAAGGCCGCCCTGGAACAGCTGGTGAAGTACCTGGCCGTCGAGCTTGGCCCCCGGGACATCGCCGTCAGCGCGGTGATGCCCGGCTACGTGGACACCGCCTCCTATCGCTTCTTTGCCGAGACCGTCCACCACGCCGGGCCCGAGGCCGTGGAGGCCGAAGCCGGGGCCCGCACCCCGGCCGGCCGCGCCGCCACCCCCGAGGAGATCGCCGGCATCATCCAGTTCCTCACCACCCCGGCCGGCCGGTGGATCCGGGGCCAGACGATCGTCACCGATGGCGGCATCACGTTGCATTGACCATGGTGGGACCAGCCGAGCTCTTCGATCTGACTGGACGGGTGGCGCTCGTCACCGGCGGCAGCCGGGGCCTGGGCGCGGAGATGGTGCGGGCCTTCGCCGCCGCCGGGGCCGATGTCGTCATCGCCAGCCGCAAGGCCGAGGCCTGCGCCGCGCTGGCCGCCGAGATCGAGAAGGAGACGCGGCGGCGGGCGCTGGCCCACGCCTGCCATGTGGGCCGCTGGGAGGAGCTCGATGGACTCGTCGACGCCACCTACGCCGAGTTCGGGAAGCTCGACCTCCTGGTCAACAACGCCGGCCTGTCCCCGCTCTACGACCGGCCGGTGGATGTCACCGAGGCCTTGTGGGACACGGTGCTCGACGTCAACCTGAAGGGCCCGTTCCGGCTCAGCGCCCTGGCCGGCACCCGCATGGCCGAAGCGGGCGGCGGTTCGATCATCAACATCAGCAGCACGGCCGCCGTCCGTCCGGGGGCCGACGTCATCCCCTACGCGGCGGCCAAGGCCGGGCTCAACGCCATCACCGTGGCTTTCGCCCACGCCTTCGGACCGGCGGTGCGGGTCAACTGCATCATGGCCGGTCCGTTCCTCACCGACATCAGCCGGGCCTGGCAGGCGGAGACCTACAAGAGCCTCGGCCGTCTGGCCCTCGGCCGGGCGGGCTACCCGTCGGAGATCGTCGGTGCCGCCCTCTACCTGGCCAGCGACGCCTCCAGCTTCACCACCGGCGCCGTCATTCCGGTCGACGGCGGGCCATGACCAGGAACTCGGGATGGTCGAGATCGGGGGGCCGGCGGGCGTAGTCGCCCGGCTCGACGGCCCACAGCCCTCCGAGCTCGAGCCCGGCGCCGGCGATCATGAGACGCAGCTCGCGGGGGGTGAAGCAGGTCGTCCAGGCCGGATGTTGCGCCGTCCGGCCCTCCTCGTCGAGTACTTCGAACACCTCGTAATGCACGCCCCGGCCGGCGTCGAAACTGTTGGCCGGCTTCGAGATGGCGGACCGCGAAGTAGGCGGAGAAGGCGGTCAGGGCGAGGCGCCCGCCGGGGCGCAGGGCCCGGGCCATCCCGGCCAGGACGCCGGTCCGTCGGGATCGACGGGCGTGCCGGGACCGTCGCTCAGGCCGAAGGCGCCCTGGCAGAGCGAGATCACCGCGTCGAACTCACCCTCGTAGGTCAGCGACCGGGCGTCGCCCCGCACGAAGGTCGCGCCCGGCGGGGCTCCCTTCCGGGCCAGGTCGATGAAGCGCTCGGAGATGTCGACGCCCACCACTTCGACGCCGGCCCGGGCCAGGGCGTGGGCGTGGCGGCCCGGGCCGCAGCCGACGTCGAGGAGCCGCATCCCCGGCGCCAGGCCCAGCTCCTCGATCAGGAAGCCGACCTCCTGGTCGGTGCCCTTGGTGAAGGAGTAGCGCAGGTACGTCCCGCCGAGGTGGTCGGCGACGTCTTCGAACCAATGCCGCTCGCCCATATACGGAACGGTAACCTCCCGCGAATGGCTGAGAACCTCCTTTCCCTGGCGGAGGCCGACCCGGATCGGGCGGCCATCATCGACGAGTTCACCGAGCTCACCCGGGCGCAGTTCAACGCCCGGGTCAACCAGCTCGTCCACGCCCTGCGGGGGGCCGGCCTCGGCCCCGGCGACACCGTCGCCCTGCTGGCGAGAACCGCCACGAGTGGCTGGAAGCGGTGGCCGCCACCGGGTGCAGCTCCTGGGTCTTCGTCCCCTTGAACTGGCACTTCACCGCCGGCGAGCTGGCTTACATCCTTCAGGACTCGGGCACCAAGGCCCTGCTGGCCGACGTCGCCTTCTCCGAGCTGGCGGTGGCGGCGGCCGCCGATTCGCCCGGGGTGGAGATCAGGGTCATGTTCGGCGGCCGCGCCCGGGCCGGTGTCCCGAGCACAGGCTTCCTGGACTACGAGGAGCTGCTGGCCGCCTCACCGGACACCGAACCCGAGGATCAGGCCACCGGCGCCTACCTCATCTACACCTCGGGGACGACCGGACGGCCCAAGGGGGTCAGCTCGACGGCCTTCGCCACCGGCCAGCCCCTGGCCGTGCGCAACGTCATGCTCCAGGGCCTCGCCGGCCTGTTCCAGATGCCCAGCGAAGGCGCCGTGCTCTGCAACTCGCCGCTCTACCACGGCGGCCCGTTCCTCTACACCCACCTGGCCGCGGCCCTCGGCGCCACCGTGGTGATCCGGCGCAAGTTCGACGCGCGCCGAGACGCTGCGCCTCATCGACGAGCACCGGATCACGACGGCCTACTTCGTCCCCACCCACTTCGTGCGCCTGCTCAAGCTGGACGAGGAGACCCGCAAGGCCTTCGACGGCTCCAGCCTGAAGGCCGTCTACCACACCGCCGCCCCCTGCGCCCCCGAGGTCAAGCGTCAGATGCTGGAGTGGTGGGGGCCGGTCATCCACGAGCTCTACGCCGCCACCGAGACCGGCGCACTGGGCACCTTCGTCACCGGCGGCGAGTGGCTGGCCAAGCCGGGCACCGTGGGGAAGGCCATGCCCATCGCCGAGATCCTCATCATCGGCGAGGACGGCGAGCGCCTCGGCCCCGGCCAGGAGGGCCAGATCTACATCAAGAACCTGATGGGCGGGGACTTCGAGTACAAGGGGGCGCCGGAGAAGACGGCCGAGGCCCACCTCGAGCCGGGCGTGATGACCGTGGGCGACGTCGGCTACCTGGACGACGACGGCTACCTGTTCCTGTGCGACCGCAAGATCGACATGGTCATCTCCGGCGGGGTGAACATCTACCCGGCGGAGATCGAAGCCGTGCTGGTCACCCACCCGGCGGTGGCCGACGCCGCCGTTTTCGGCATACCCAACGACGAGTTCGGCGAAGAGGTCAAAGCCGTGGTGGAGCTGGTCCCCGGCCATGAGCCGTCCGACGACCTGGCCCGCGACCTCGTCGCCTTCGCCCGCCAGCACCTGGCCGGCTACAAGGTGCCCCGCTCCGTCGACTTCGCCGTCACGCTGCCGCGCACCCCGACGGGCAAGCTGCTCAAACGTGAGTTGCGCGACCCGTTCTGGGCCGGCCGCCAGCGGGTGATCTAAGCCGGCGGGGAGGTCAGTTGTTGCTGGGCGACAGGCCGACCAGCAGGGTGGCCAGCAGGGCGCGGTCGACCAGGGACGACTTGGGCAGTTGGGCCAGCGCACCCAGCACCCGGGACTGCTCGTCGTCGGTCGCGGCCACCTCGAGCAGGTCGAGGAGGACGTCGTTGGCCGCGTAGCGGTCCATCACGCCGGTGGTGCCGAAGTCGGCCAGCACAGCCTGGACACGGTCGCTGAAGTTGGCCTCGGTCGTCGTCGCCATGGTCGTCCCTTCCTCCCCGGTCGTCATCTCGGGGGAGGTATCGACCATACCGGCGACAGACTTGACACCGAACTGACACCGGCCGGCCCGAAGGCCGGCCGGTGGCGTGCGAGCTTCTCGAAGTGGAGTCAGACGCCGACGCCGGGTGGCGGTATCGGCGGTGGACTTTCGATGTTGACTCCCGTCTTGGCCTCCGCCTGCTGGTCCCTCCGCATCGACTCCAGCTCGTCCCAGATCCGCACGTCGCGGGTCTCCTTCAAGGTGAGCGACCCCACGATGAAGGTGATGGCGGCGATGCTGATCGGGTAGATGAGCCCGGCGTAGAGGCTCTTGGTGGCGGCGCACACGTAGAGGCCGGTGAGTGGGACCAGACCGCCGAAGACGCCGTTGCCGATGTGGTACGGAAGTGAGAGCGACGTGTAGCGGACCTTGGCCGGGAAGGCCTCCACCAGGTATGCGGCCATCGGCCCGTACACCATGCACACGAAGATCATCTGAATGAACACCAGCACGACCAGCAGGGCGTAGTTCGGGTCGGAGGCCGTCGAGGCGATCACCTGCTTGCCGTTCTCGTCGAAGGCGGCCAGGGTGCGTTCCCCGGATGGCGGTACTTGGCCTCGCCGCCAGGGTCACGACGCCGGTGTTGGCCGCGTTCGACGATGGCCTTGTAGATGGGCATGTAGGCGACGGAGCCCAGAGCGCAGCCGGCCATGATGATCCACTTGCGGCCGATCTGGTCGGACAGGCTGGCGAACACCGTGAACATCGGCATGGCCAGCAGAATGGCGACGGCGATGACCACCCGGGCCCTCGGTCTCCAGATCTGCATGATGGTCTGTCAGGTAGAACAGGGCGTAGAACTGGCCCGTGTACCACACCACCCCCTGGCCGGCGGTGGCGCCGAAGAGGGTCTGAGATCCGCCTCCGGTTGGCCCTGCCGCTTAGGGCGTCCTTGAGCGGGTTGGTCGACGTCTTCCCCCCGGCCTTGAGGCCGGAGAAGATCGGCGACTCCTTCATCTTCAGGCGGATGTAGAGCGAGATGGCCGACCAGGAAGGCGGAGGCTAGGAACGGGATCCGCCAACCCCAGTCGGCGAAGCTCTCCGGCGACATGCGCCCGCTCGACGAGGATGACCACGACGATGGCCACGAACAGGCCCAGGGTGGCGGTGATCTGGATGAAGCTGGTGTAGAAGCCCCGCCGTCTTGTCGGGGACGTGCTCGGCCACGTAGATGGCGGCCCCGCCGTACTCGCCGCCCAGGGCCAGGCCCTGGAGGATCCGGAACACGATGAGTAACGCCGGTGCGGCATAGCCGATGGTGCCGTAGCCCGGGAGGCAGCCGACGCCGGCCGTACAGCTACCCCATGATGATCAGCGTCACCAGGAAGGCGTACTTCCGGCCGACCAGGTCGCCGATGCGGCCGAAGAACAGTGCCCCGAACGGTCGCACCATGAAGCCGACGGCGAACGTCGACAGGTACAGCAGCAACTGCACCGTCTCGTTCCCCGGTGGGTAGAACTTCGGGGCGCGAGCGTGGTGGCCAGCGTCCCGAAGATGTAGAAGTCGTACCACTCGATGACCGTGCCGGCGGACGAGGCGCCGATCACGTTCCAGATCTTGTAGTCCTTTCGGGCGATCTCCTCGGCGATCATCAGGT
Organism: uncultured Actinomycetes bacterium; assembly: GCA_963789165.1. Taxonomy (GTDB): domain Bacteria; phylum Actinomycetota; class Acidimicrobiia; order IMCC26256; family BP-133; genus CAWBJP01. Next base: position 572,975 of record CAWBJP010000007.1, on the reverse strand, counting down.
CGTCGGATCTTGCTACCACGTCCTGTTCCCCCTGTGTTGTCCGATTGGTCCAGTTCGACAGTAAGTGAGAGACGACGCTCGGCGCACGGGGGAAGCGTCGAGCGTCGGGCCTCTTGCGGTGAGCGGCCCCTCTCCAGCGACGAATGGAAGGACCGCGAACGGGTGTTAGCGCCGCTCAGAGGGGGTGACGCGCCAAATGTGACCTGAAATGTGACCTGTTGGCGGTTTCAAGCGCCGGGCGCTGGGTATCTCCGTTTGGCTGGCACCACTGATGCTGCCGAGCGGGCGACCAATCACACCCCCGTCACTCCCTGGGCGCTCTTCCCTTCGAATGGACGGAGGCTGGCGTGGGCGACGAAAACCGCATCTCCGCGGAGACCGACGCGATCGAATTGGCGGGCATGGACCTCCGGGTCCTGCATTCCTGCCACAGCACCTGGTACTTCGACCCGTCCCGCCAACGCTTCCAGCGCGCTCCCCGCGGCGTCGACGTCATCCCCGAGGGGGAATGGGCGCCCTACCACCGTCTCGAGATTGACCCCTCCGGCTCGTTCATGATCACCCTGAACGACGACGACACCCGGATGATGCGGTCCTGGGTCCACTCCGACCCCTGCCCCCACTGCCGGCTGGGCGACCGGACCGAAGAAGTGAAGCTGGCCGCGGTCCCCCACTGACGGGTCCCCGGCAGGGCGGCGGACCCGGGGTGCCGCACCCGCTGAGCGGTCGACTCTTGGGACAATGGTGGGCATGGCCGTCGTGAGCCGCCGTCTGTGCACCCTCGTGGTCGTGGCCGTCGTGGCCGGAGCCTGCGCCGGCGACGGCCGCCCGGCCAAGCCGCTGACCGGGGTGGCCGCTCCGACTTCGACCACTGCCCCCACCGCCACCACGACCACCACAGTGGCGCCGACCAGCACCACGGCCTCCACGGCCCCGCCGGCGTCCAGCCCGTCGACTGCCACCACCACTCCACCGCCGGCCCCCGCCCCCGGGACGCTGGCCTGGACGACGTGCGGCAGCCTCCAGTGCGCCACCCTGCGGGTGCCGGTGGACTACGCCAACCCCGCCGGGGGCACCCTCGACCTCGCCCTGGCCCGGCGTCCGGCCAGATCGCCGTCCGCCCGGATCGGCTCCCTGGTGTTCAACCCCGGCGGGCCGGGGGACTCCGGCATCGATGCCCTCCCCCACGAACTGGACGCCCTCACCGCCGCCCTCCAGGACCGCTTCGACATCGTGTCCTGGGATCCGCGGGGTATCGGCCGCAGCGCCCCCATCCGCTGCCGGCCGGCGAGTGGTGGCGAAACCTCGTCCGGGGAGTCCGGCCCGCCCCTCGACCCCGTCCCGACCAGCGACGCCGACCGCAAGCGACTGGCCGACGCCTACCGGGCCTACGGCGACCTGTGCGCCCGGGCCCACGGCACCTACCTCAACTTCGTCGGAACGGACAGCACGGTCGAGGATCTGGAGCGCATCCGGGTGGCCCTGGGAGACGAGCGCCTGACCTTCATCGGTCACTCCTCGGGCACCCTGCTCGGCGCCGTCTACGCCGATCGCTACCCGCAGCGGGTGCGGGCCCTGGTCCTCGACGGACCCATCGACCCCTCCCTCGACCTCATCGGGATGACCCGGGCCCAGGGCGTCGCCTTCGATCGCACCCTGGACGGGTTCTTCGCCTGGTGCGCCTCCGACGGGGGCTGCGCCTGGCGGCCCGGTGCGCGACCTGAAGGCTTCGTTCCTGGCCCTCATCGACCGGATCCGGCGCGAGCCCCTGCCCGCCCCCGACGGGGAGCGGGTGGGGGTGAGCGAGTTCTTCACCGGAGTCATGGGCCGCCTCTACGCCCGGTCCCGTTGGGCCTCCCTGAGCCAGGCGCTGGCCGCCGCCGAGCGGGGTGACGGCACCCCGTTGGCCGGCCTGTCCGACCGCTACGTGAACAGCGGGGCCAGCAACTTCGCCGATGCGCGTTCGTCCATCACCTGCGCCGACCATCCCGCCCCCCGGGATCCGGCGGCCTACCCGGCCCTGGTCGACGCCGCCGCCGCCCAGGCGCCGGTGTTCGGGCCCCTGTTCACCTGGGCCGCCCTGTCCTGCGGGGTGTGGCCGGTACCGGCCGCCCTCCAGCCCCGTCCGGTACGGGCCTCAGGCTCGCCTCCCATCCTGGTGGTGGGGACCACCGGGGATCCCGCCACCCCCCAGGCCTGGGCCGAGTCGCTGGCCGGCCAGCTGGAGCAGGGCGTTCTCGTCCTGCGCCAGGGCACCGAGCACGTGGCCTACTACTACTCCTCCTGCGTGCGGAGCATCGTCGACGCCTACATCATCAACGGGCGCCCGCCGGCCGACGGCACCACCTGCTAGCCCCGTCCCTCAGGCGACGGGAGTGGGCAGCTCGATCCGGGACGGGCGGCGCAACGCCGGCCAGGTGGCCCCGCCCGGCTGGAGGACGGCGTCGAGCTCTTCGGGGGGCGCCGGCCGGGCGAAGAAGTAGCCCTGGGCCAGGTCGCAGCCCATGGCGATGAGCTCCGCCACCTGCCGGGCCGGTCTCCACACCCTCGGCCACCACGGTCAGGCCCAGGGCATGGGCCAGGCCGATCACGCTCTCCACGATGGCGGTGTCGGAGGCGTCGCGGCCGAGTCCCTCCACGAAGCCCCGGTCGATCTTGAGCACGTTCAGGGGGAAGCGCTTCAGATAGGTCAGGGAGGAGTAGCCGGTGCCGAAGTCGTCGATGGCCAGGAGCACACCCAGGGACTCGAGGGCGGCCAGGGCGGCGCCCTGGTACTCGATGTCCTCCATGAAGCTGCTCTCGGTGAGCTCCAGGCACAGCCGTCCCGGCTCGAAGCCCGGTGGCGTCGAGGATGGTCCGCACCGAATCGGCCAGCTGGGGGCGGCGCAGCTGCTGAGCCGACAGGTTCACCTTCAGGGTCAGGGGCGAGTCCGGACGGGCGTCCTGCCAGCGGCGCCACTGGGCGGCGGCCTGCTCCAGCACCCATTGGCCGATGGGCACGATGAGCCCCGTCTCCTCCGCCAGGGGAATGAAGGATATCGGCGGGAGCAGGCCGCGCTGGGGATGCAGCCAGCGCACCAACGCCTCGACCCCGACCACCTCGCCCGGTGGTGAGGCTGATGACCGGCTGGTAGAAGACGCGCAGCTCGTCGCGCTCGACGGCCCGGTGCAGGGCGCTTTCGATGTCGAGACGCTCCACCGCCTCGGTCCGCATGTTCTCGTCGAAGAACTCGAAGCGGGCCCGGCCCTGCGCCTTGGCCCGGTACATGGCGGCGTCCGCATCCCGAATCAGCGTCTCGGGCGAGTCGGTTCCCGTCCCCACGGCCACGCCGACGCTCACGCTGAGGAACACCTCCTGTCCGTTGACCAGGAACGGGGCCTCGAAGGCGTCGGAGATGCGCTCGGCCACGCTCCCCGCCTCCCAGCCGGCGGCGGCGTCCTCGCACACGACCACGAACTCGTCGCCCCCGAAGCGGGCCACGGTGTCCTGGGTCCGTACGGCCTGGCGGAGCCGCTCGGCCACCGTGATCAGCAGGGCGTCCCCGGCGGCGTGGCCCCGGCTGTCGTTGAGGACCTTGAAGCGGTCGAGGTCGATGAACAGCACCGCCACCCCGGTACCGCCCCGGGCGGCCCGGGCCAGGGTCTGGTCCAGCCGGTCGGCGAGCAGGGTCCGATTGGGGAGGCCGGTGAGGGCGTCGTGGAGCGCCTGGTGGGCCAGTTCGTCCTGCGCCTGATGGGCCAGGTCGGTCTGGACCCGCCGCCCGAGCGCGGACGCGCACCAGGACACACCCCCCAGAACAGCTAGTCCGGCCGCCCAGGTGGGGGGCCGGTATCTCGATGTTCGCCTCACATCAGTTCTTTCTCGGGTCCGGCCCGTCGTCTTGATCGATGGTAAGGACCGGCCGGGGGGCCGGGATATGGCCCGTCCGGGAGCAATGTGGCCGGGGCGGAACTAGTCACCCGGACGAACCGGGGCAATGATCCCCCTGTGACGAGGGTGCTGGTGGTCGACGACGAGGCCGGGCTGCGCCGGGCGCTGGCCGCCAACCTCCGGGCCCGCGGCTACGACGTCGACCTGGCCGCCTCCGGCGAGGAGGCCCTGGCGCTGGCGGCCCGGGGCCATCCCGACGTCGTCATCCTGGACCTCGGCCTGCCCGGAATCGACGGCGTGGAGGTGGTGCGGGGCCTGCGGGGCTGGAGCACCGTCCCCATCCTGATCCTCTCGGCCCGCGACAGCGAGCCAGCCAAGGTCGCGGCCCTGGATGCCGGCGCCGACGACTACGTCACCAAACCCTTCGGGATGGACGAGCTGCTGGCCCGGGTGCGGGCCGCCGTGCGCCGTGCCGCCCCCACCGAGGGGGCGGCCGTGATCGAGACCGAGCACTTCCGGGTCGATCTCACGGCCAAGCAGGTCACCAGCCCGGCGGGAGCGGTCCGCCTCACTCCCACCGAGTGGCACCTGTTGGAGGTCCTGGTCCGCAACGCCGGCAAGCTCGTCGGCCACCGGCAGCTCCTCCAGGAGGTGTGGGGCCCGCAGTACGGGGTGGAGACCAACTATCTGCGGGTCCACATGGCCAACCTGCGCCGCAAGCTCGAACCTGACCCGAGCCGGCCCCGCTACCTCCTCACCGAGCCGGGCATGGGCCATCGCTTCGTGGCCGGGCCATGATCGGACCCGGCGGAGAAGGCAAACCGGGGTCGCCGCTCTCGTCCCGCCGGCAGGCCACGGGCTGGGTCCTGGCCCTCGGCGGGGTGGCTCTGCTCACCGTCGGGCTGGCCCACCTCCGGGATGAGATCGGGCTCCCCACCGTCCTGCTGCTGTTCCTGGGCCTGGTGGTGGCCGCCGCGGCCGCCGGCGGGCGCCCACCCGCCTTCGCCGCGGCCGCCGCCGGCTTTCTCTCCGCCAACTGGTACTTCACGCCGCCGTTCCACCAGCTCGCCATCGCCGACGCCGAGAACCTGGTCGACCTGCTCGTCTTCGTGGGTGTCGCCGGCGTGGTCTCCAATTTCGCTCTCAACGCCGCCCGGCGGGCGGAGGACGCCGCCCGGGTGCGCCTGCTGGCCCAGGCCAACGAACTGCGCAACGCCCTGCTCCAAGCCGTCTCCCACGACCTGCGCACGCCGCTGTCCACCATCAAGGCCTCGGTGTCGAGCCTGACGGCGGGTGACGTCGCCTGGTCGCCCGAGCAGATCAGCGAGTTCCTGGCCAGCATCGACGCCGAGACCGACCGGCTCACCACGCTGGTTGCCAACCTGCTCGACATGAGCCGCCTCCAGGCCGGGGCTCTGCATCCGGCCCTGCGCCCGGTGGGGCTCGAGGAGGTTGTGCCCGCCGCCCTCGCCAGCCTCGGTCAGCGGGCCGCGTCGGTCGACGCCGACCTGACCGAGGAGCTCCCGCTGGTCACGGCCGATCCCGCGCTTCTGGAGCGGGCGGTGGCCAACCTGGTCGACAACGCCGTGCGGTGGTCCCCGCCCGGCGTGCGGGTCCGGGTGGAAGCGGCCGCCTCCGGCGGTCGGGTTTCCCTCTCCGTCGTGGACCGGGGGCCCGGGATCCCGGCGGCTGAGCGGGAGCGTGTGTTCCAGCCCTTCCAGCGGCACGGCGATCATCCAGCCGCCGGGACGGGGGTGGGCCTGGGCCTGGCCATCGCCCGGGGGTTCCTCCAGGCCATGCACGGGGGCGTCGAGATCGAGGAGACCCCTGGCGGGGGGGCCACCCTCGTCATCAGTTTGGAAGCGGCCGATGGCGGGCTTGTACCGTCCGGGAGCTGAGGCGGGCCGTCAGCCCCGGATCAGGCGGTCAGTACCAGCCGGTGCGGCGCCGGCGGGCCGACACCAGGGCCCAGGCGACGCCGAAGATGAGGGTCACGCCCATGGCCGACAGGCTGTGGCGGGCGTTGGCCGCCGTCAGCTGGCGCCTGGCTTCCGTGACGGTGGGCAGGGCCGACTGGGCGGGTGCCGCCACCTGCTCGGTGTCACGTGAGGCGGACGCCGGCGCCGGGGCGGCGGGAGTGGCGCTGGGTGAGGGCACCGGCCCGTAGTTCCACGGCGGTGGGGTGGCCACGCTCCCGGAGGGGGCACCGCCCCGAACTCCGGCGTCGGAATGCCGGTCGGCGCTGGTCTTCTTTCCGCCCCGGGCGGCGGGGCGGTTCTCCGGCGGGTCGGCGGACGGCGGGGGCAGGAGGTCGTCGAGCTCGGGCGGCACCGGCGGCCCGTCGTCCACGGCCAGGGCCACCACGGGGGCGTAGGGCGGGGAGGGCACTTCGACCACTGTCGGTGCCTCGCCGGCGGGGGGCACCTGTCCATCGGTAGGCAGGGCCGGCCCGGGGTCGGTACCGGGGTCGGCCGACGGTGCCGGGGCGTGACCACCGGCCCCGGGCTGGACGGGAAACTCGAGCGGCAGCAGCGGCGGGGATGTGGAGGGAGGCGTCGGCGGGTCGTCGGGCCCCTGGCCGCTCTGGGCGGTGGTGGACGTCGTGGCCGGCTCCGACGTCGTCGTGGTGGTGGGCTTGCGCCGCTTGCGTGTGGTGGTGGTGGTCGGTCCGTCGTCGCACGGGTCGGTGGTCGACGTCGTTCCATCCGAACGGGCCGTCGTGGTGGTGGTGGCACCCGATTGCGTCGTCGTGGTGCTGCCGCCGGGACCGGCGGTGGTCGTCGTCGTGTCCGCCGCCGCGCTGGCCATCTGCTGGCCCGGGCCGGAGCTGGCCGTTGTGGTCGAGGTCGCCGGTTCGGCCGCCGTGGTCGTGGTCGTCGCCGGAGGCGCGGTGGTGGTCGTCGAGGGCGCCGCCGTGGTGGTGGTGGTGCCGTCCGGGTCCGCGGTCGTGGTGGTGGTGCCGTCCGGGTCCGTGGTCGTGGTCGAGCCGTCCGGATCCGAGGTCGTGGTGGTGGTGCCGTCCGGGTCCGTGGTGGTGGTCGAGCCGTCCCGGTCCGTCGTCGTCGTGGTGGACCCCGATGACGGGCAGTCGGAGTCCGCCGCGGCGGGGGCCAGCGTCTTGCCGTCGCCCGGCGCGGCGCCGGCAGCCACGTAGATGAGCGACCCCGCGAACGCGACGGCGAGCATGAGGGGCACCAGTTGGCGATGAGTCCTGGGGGGCATGACTCCTCCGTAGCCAGGGCAGGGGAGTCCCGCCCTGGAAGCCACAGAAGGTTCTATTGGCGCAGGGACGAGCCGGACCCTGCCCCCCAAGAGGGATTTAACGCTGGTTTAGCGTTTCTTCCCAGGATCAGGCGTCGTAGGTCAGGAGGTCTCCGGGCTGGCATTCGAGGACCGCGCAGATGGCGGCCAGGGTGGAGAAACGGATGGCCCGGGCCCGGCCGTTCTTGAGGACCGAGAGGTTGACGACGGTGATGTCGGCCCGCTCGGCCAGCTCGGTGAGAGTCATCCCCCGGGCGGCGAGGAGCTCGTCGAGGTGGACGGCCATGCCGTGTTCGGTGAGGAAGGGCATCAGACGGTGCCTTCGATGTCCTCCCGGAGGCGGACGCCGTGGGCGAACACCTCGGCCAGGACGAAGACACCGAGCCCGGCCAGGGGGGCGTTCCCGGAGATGCTGAAGCCCTGGCTGCCCAGTTCCCCCACCGCCGAGGTGGCGGCCAGGGCTCCGTCGAGCAGCTGGGTGACGTAGCCGATGATCGGGACGCCCACGGCCAGCAGGAAGCCGATGATCCGGAGCCGGCGGACGTTGGCGGTCACGAACGGATCGCCGTCCCGGACCGAGAGCAACAGGGCCCGGGCGAGCCAGAGCAGAGCCAGGATCAGGACGACGGGGCCCAGAGAGCGGGCCACGTCGAGGGCGGACTGGCCGAGCGTGGCGTCCTCGATCTTCACCGTCACCCCGACGGTCTCGGGCAGGATGACCTCGTCGGGCAGTGAGCCGATCCGGTCCGCATCGACCTTCTGGTGGACCCCGATGTCCCGGTCGCCCCGGAGGCCGCCGGCCACCGCGCTCCCGACGATCAACAGCGAAACCAGCGAAGCGAGCACCAACGCGATGGTGGACAGGTTGGTGGCGACGGTGACTGCACGGGACGGCCCTTGGCCAGCCATAACGGTTCTCTCCTCCGGACGACAGCGGATGTTATCGAAAAACGATACCATCGACTATCGATATGGAGAAGAGCCAGGTTGGCAGCTTTGCCCCGATTCGGGGGGTTCGACTACCCGATGTACACACCGTCGGTCCAGCGGCGGATGAGCACGACGGAGAGAGCGAGTCCTGTCAGGGCTGCGACCCACCGGAGCCTCCGTCCCCCGGGAGAGGCGTCGTCGCCGAGGACGGCCAGCGCGGGCCAGGCGGCCAGCGCGAACCTCACCTGACTCGACGGGAGGGAGGTGAGGAGCGGCGCGAACCAGGCTGCCCACCCCCAGCCCAGCGCGGCCCAATGGTGCGGGCCGGCCGCGAACCGGCGGGTGACGGCGATCAGGGCGGCGCCGACGACCACGATGGCGGCCAGGTTCAGACCGAGTTCCAGGGCCACACGGGGCAGTTTGCCGATGATCCCGTCGGCCGCCCGCCACAGCGGGAGCCACGGGCCGGACAGGCTGCGATCCCACCCCTTCTGGGCCCGGAGGAAGGCGAGTCCGTCGTCGACCTGCACCGCCTGGGTGGCGGCCACGACGGCGAGGCCGAGGGGACCCGAGCAGGCGTAGGCGACGCCAACGCCGTCGAGGCGGCGGAGCCTGACGACCCGGGCAACGGCCAGGATTGGCCCCAAGAGGAACCCGATCGAGCGGGTCAGGGCGGCCACGAAGGCCAGGGGGTAGGCGAGCGCATGTCGTTCCCGCCGCGCTGCCCAGACCGCACCGGCCGTGGTCGCCACGAACAGGCCCTCGGCGTAATAGGCCGTCATCACGATCGACGCCGGCCACAGGGCCAGCCCGATCAGGCCCCGCCGGGCGATGCGCTCGCCGGCCACCGACCGGAGGGCGCCGAACACTCCGAGGAAGGCGGCAGCCGCGGTCAGGTTGGCGACGAGGATGGCGGCGGGGCGCGGGCCGAGCAGCCACGAAAAGGGCTCGGTGAGCCAGACCAGGCCGGGGAAGAAGGCCACGTTCTGCTGCGTCCCGAAGGTCGGGTCGGTGACCGAGTACCCGTGCTCGAGGATGCCGAGCAGCCAGCTGCCGTCGAAGAGGAAGGCATCGTCGGCCAGATCGCCGCCCGACGCCACCAGAGCCAGGGCGTGACCGAGACGCCAGACCACCCAGATCAGGACCGGAAAGGCCAGGGCGCCGGATGCGGCGCGCACGGATCGAACCCGTGGAGTGGCGGCGCCCGTCATCCGCGCAGACCCTAGTTTCGGCGCGCCTCTTGCGGTTCGCTCCCGGAAGCCGCCCTGGCTTCCGGCACCTGCTCCTGGTGGATGGGGGCCGGGGTCAGTCGAGGGCGGCGACGGAGACGATGGGTTTGGCGGGGGGCTTGTCGCCGAGGGAGCCGTGGAAGGGTTTGTCGGAGAAGTTGAAGATGCCGCCGTCTTCGCCGACCATCAGGTAGCCGTTCCCGAAGGGGACCATGCCGGTGACGGGCTTGTTGAGGCGGGTGGCGCCCATGGAGCCGCGGAAGTCGGCTTCGAAGGCGAAGACGCCGCCGTCGGCGGCGACGAGCCAGTAGCCGGCGCCGTCGGGGTCGGGGACGAGGGACTGGACGGGCTGGTTGAGGCGTACGCCGCCCATGGAGCCGTAGAAGCGGGCGTCGCCGAAGGAGAAGATCCCGCCGTCGGAGGCGACCATGTAGTAGCCCCGCCCCGAGGGGGTGGTGATGGAGTCGAGGACCGGGCCGTTGAGCCGCTGGCCGGCCAGGTCCCCCAGGTGGGCGGCGTCACCGAAGGCGAACACCCGGCCGAGGTTGGTGAACATCCAGTAGCCGGCGCCGGTGCGGGTGGCGGACAGGCTGGTCACCGATCTCGCCGGTGGTGAGGCGGGCCGCGGCCGGGGCGCCATGGTGGGCGGCGTCGCCGAAGGCGAACACGTCGCCCCGGTCGTTGATCACCCAGTAGCCGTTCCCGCTGGGGGTGGGCTCGAGGTCCACGGCGTTGGCGGGCGGGGTCACGGGCGCGTCGCCTTGGGTTTTGGCGTCCCCGAAGGGGAAGACCTGGCCGGCCGAACCGAGCATCCAGTAGCCCGAGCCGTTGCGGGAGGTTGTCGCCGCCGGCTGGGGCCGGGCGCAGTCGGAGGTCCTGGCTGCGGTCCGGGACCCACCGGTGCGGTGGTGGTCGTGGTCGGGTTGCGACGGGGCCGGCAGCGGCCCGTCGGCCATGGGCACCGATCGTCTCCAGGCGCACGAGCTTGAAGTTCATGTTGCCGGGGGCCGGTGCGGCGTTGGTGTTGTCCTGGCACATGAAGACGCCATTGGGGAAGGCAGGGCCGAGGTTGGCGGCGACGGCGTCGATCCCGTCCGTCCGCTCGCACCCGTCGGCGGTGGCGGAGCCGACGATCTTCACCTTGCGGACGAAGTCGTAGGGAGCGGTGGAGCGGTAGACGGTGAAGGTGAAGTCGCCCTGGGAGGAGGCGATGAGATAGCCGGCGCCGCTCGCATCGTTGATGACGGCCAGGCCCTCGGCCTCCCGCATGAAGTGGCCGCCCTCGCTCTGCTCCTTGTCCACCATGGCCCGGTCAGCGACGCCGGTCGGGTCGGTGGGCTCGGCGCCGTAGCGCCAGATGTTCCAGTCCTGCTCGGCCACGAACAGGCTGCGCCCGGCCTCGTCGGCGACGCAGGCCTCCAGCGCGTCGAGATTGCCGACCGCCGGTCGGGGCTCGACCTTGATCTGGCGGACCTCGTTCAGGGCCACCTTGCCGCTGCCGCCGTCGGTGAGCTCGAACTGCTTGATCGTGCCGCACGCGATCGACGATGAAGGCGTAGAACCTCCCGCTGACCGGGCTGTTGTACAGGCACATCCCGTGGGCGTAGAAGGGTCCTTCGCCGGGCTTTTCCAAGCCCTGCCGCTCGATCTTGTCGCCGCCGGGAGTCACGTTCGAGAGCTGCCTCGTGGTCGGGTCGAGCTTGTAGAAGCTGACCGATCCGTCGCCGGCCAGGCCCACGATGGGGGCGGTGGCCCCGCCCAGCGAGAAGCCGGGACGCAGGTCGACGTTGTTGCCGTGGGAGAGATCGAGCTTCTGGAGCCGCGTGCCGGACATGTCGTAGACGGAGAGACTGTCCTCGTCGTGGTCGGCGCCGATGAGGACCGAATGGGCGGGATCGGCGGGGTCGACCCAGATGGCGGGGTCGTCCATGGTGTCGCCGGGGAGGTCCGACGGCTGGGTCTCCATCGTCGCCGCGGCGTCGATGATGGCGTCCTCCGCCGCGGGGCTGGGGGGCGTGGCCAGCAGGAGCAGGCCGGCCACCATGGCGGCGGTCAGGCCGGTGGCGACGGCGCGACGAGCGCGACGAGAGCAAGGGGTTCATGGGCGATCTATCCCGGTCGGTAGGGGGGCGTTCCCTACCCGAATTCGACTCGGACCGAAAGGTTCCTGCCCTCTGGTCCTGTTCAGGTGGGTTGGGCTGGACGTCGTGGCGGGCCGGGGTCAGTCGAGGGCGGCGACGGAGACGATGGGTTTGGCGGGGGGCTTGTCGCCGAGGGAGCCGTGGAAGGGTTTGTCGGAGAAGTTGAAGATGCCGCCGTCTTCGCCGACCATCAGGTAGCCGTTCCCGAAGGGGACCATGCCGGTGACGGGCTTGTTGAGGCGGGTGGCGCCCATGGAGCCGCGGAAGTCGGCTTCGAAGGCGAAGACGCCGCCGTCGGCGGCGACGAGCCAGTAGCCGGCGCCGTCGGGGTCGGGGACGAGGGACTGGACGGGCTGGTTGAGGCGTACGCCGCCCATGGAGCCGTAGAAGCGGGCGTCGCCGAAGGAGAAGATCCCGCCGTCGGAGGCGACCATGTAGTAGCCCCGCCCCGAGGGGGTGGTGATGGAATCCAGGACCGGGCCGTTGAGCCGCTGGCCGGCCAGGTCCCCCAGGTGGGCGGCGTCACCGAAAGCGGAGACACGGCCCTTGGAGGTGAAGATCCAGTACCCGCGGCCCGTGGGGGTGGCCGACAGGCTGACGACCGACTCGCCGGGCGTCAGAGTCGACCGCGCCAGGCTTCCGGAGTAGCCGGCCGACCCGAAGGCGGCCACCGTGCCCCGCCCGTCCACCATCCAGTAGCCGCTCCCGGCGGGGTTCGGCTCCAGGTCCACGGCCTCGACACCCGACGGGAGGCTCTTCGCCATGTCGCCGGCGTGGACGGCGTCGCCGAAGGCGAAGACCTTGCCGTCCGAACCGGCCATCCAGTAGCCGGAGCGGGTGGTCACGCCCGACAGCACCACCGGAGGCGAGGGCCGGGTGGTGGCGGTGGTGGCCGTCGTGCTCGTCGAGACCGTCGTCACCGTGGTGGCGGTCGTGCTGGTGGTGGCCGCCGTGGTGCTCGTGGTCGGAGCCGATGTGGTGGTCGTTGTGCTGCTGGTCGTGGTGCTGCTGGTCGTGGTCACCGGCGGCTTGGTGGTGGTCGTGGTCGGCGGCCGGGTGGTGGTCGTGGTCGGCGGCTTGGTGGTGGTCGTCGGGGGTTCGGCGGCGTCGAGGTCGACCACCCGCTCGAGGGGCACGTACTTGAAGTTCTGGTTCCCGGACGCCGGCGAGGTGTTGGTGTGGTCCTGGCAGATGAACATCCCCTGGTGGAAGCCGGGGCCGAGATCGGCGGCGAGCGTCTCGATCCCGTCGGTGTTGCTACAGCCGTCGGCGTCCGGGCCGCTCTCCACGGTGAACTTGCGCACGAAGGGGTTGTCGCCCTCCCGCCGGTACACCGTGTACGACTCGTCGCCCTGGGAGGAGGCCAGCAGGTAGCCGGACCCACCGGTCAGGGACACCAGGGAAAGGCCCTCCACGTCGGCGTCCAGATGCCCGCCGCTGCTCCCCATGGTGTCGACGGCCCGCCGGGACCCACCGGCGCCGGGCTGGGCGCCGTACTTCCACAGGGCCACGTCGGCCTCGTTCACGTAGAGGTGGCCGAGGGTGTCGTCGGCCACGCAGGCTTCGGCGTCGCTGCCCACGTCGAACTTGGCCCGGACCGGATGCACGTCGACCTTGCCTCCGGTCTCCACGATCTCGGACTGCTCGACGACGCTCGACAGGTCGATCCCGAACAGGTAGAAGCGGCCGGAGACGGCGCTGTGGTAGAGGCACACCCCGTTGGGACTCACGTCGGAACCGTCCACGCCGAGTGGGAGCCGCACCAGGCGCCGGGCGGCAGGATCGACCCGGTAGAACCGGGGCTCGTCGCCCCCGCCCACCACCACGAGGTCGATGTGCCCGCCCTCGAAGGGGAAGCCGCCCCGGATGTCCACACCGTTGGCCCGGCCGTCGGTGATCCGCTGGAGGCGCAGGCCGTCCATGTCGTAGACCTCGACGGCGCCGGCACGCTTGTCCGTACCCACCACCAGCGACAGAGCCGGGTTACCCGGGTGACGCCAGATGGCGATGTCGTCGGCCGCGTCGCTGTCGGAGAGGACCGGTTCGGTTTCGACCGTAGGAGAGGCCGGCCCGCTGGGCGTGGCCGCCCGCACGAGGGGAGCCGCGCCGAGGAGGAGGATCGCCAGCAGCGCGGCCCAGAGGGCACGTCGGGACACAGGGAGGATTCCTTCGTCGGGGGGACCCTCCACCATTCGCCGCCGCGACAGCTTTGCCCTCTCGTGGCCCCCGGGGCGGCTCCCGGGATCATCGGCGGATCTGGTGCAAACCGCCTGGAGGGAACGAAACCGTCAGTCGCCGGCCGAAGGGGGCGACGGGTCGGCTCGGTCGAGGAAGCTCGCCACCGGCCTGCGGCCCGTATCGACGACGAGACGGAAGACGTCCGAGCGGGAGTAGTGGCCGGTGGGGTCGAACTGCCGGCGGCTGGCCCGGACCCGGTCGATGTCGAGGTCGGCGTAGACGATCCCGGCGGTTTCCTCCAGGGGCCCGGCCAGGATGTCGCCGTCCGGGCCGACGATGGTGGAGTTGCCCCGGGCCAGCCAGTCGTCCTCGCCGTGGTACATGTCGCCGGCGCCGGGCAGGTCGGTGGGGATGTCCGACCCCCGCAGGCAGAACGTGACGCCGATCACGTAGATCCGCCCCTCCTTGGCGATGTGCCGGAGCGTGGGGACCCACATGTCGGAGTTGTCCCAGGTCGGCGCCAGGTAGATGTCGATGCCCTGGGCGTACATGGCGGCCCGGGCCAACGGCATGTAGTTCTCCCAGCAGATGAGTCCGCCCACCCGGCCGAACGGCGTCTCGAAGACGTCGATGGTCGAGCCGTCGCCGAACCCCCAGACGAGCCGCTCGGCGCCGGTGGGCATCAGCTTGCGGTGCCGGCCGATCAGTGACCCGTCGGGTCCGAAGGAGAGCAGGGTGTTGTAGAGCGTCCCCCCTTCACGTTCGCTGACCCCGAGGGACAGGTACACGCCGCTGTCCCGGGCGATGCCGCCGAGGACGTCAGCGGCCGGACCGGGCACCTCCACGGCCTGGTCGAAGAGCCGCTCGTACCAGGCCCCGTCGCTCCACGGCGTGGTCCGCCACACCCAGTCGGGATAGCCGGGCACGAACGCTTCGGCGAAGACGACCAGGCCGGCGCCGTTGGCGGCCGCCTCTTTGGTCAGCACCCCGACCTTCTCGATGGTGGCGTCCCGGTCGAGGAACACCGGGGCGGCCTGCACCGCCGCCGCCTTCACGGTCTGGGTCACGATCCCACCTCCTGCGTCGGTTCTCTCGAGAAGCCTACGCGGCGGCGGATGTCCCCCGGTCAAGGGCGACCGGCACGAGGATCCTGGCTTGGGGGGAGCCCACCAGCGCGGGGGAGTTCGCCGGCACGGCCCACACCTTGGTCTCCAGGAAGGCCAGGAAACCCTGGGCCTGCTCGAAGGTGGCGAACTCCAGGTCGACGACGACGAACTTCTCGTCGCCGGCGGGGTGGCGGACGGTCTCGGTGTGGACGCCGGCCTGGCGCCGGACCTCCGTCAGGGCGGTGAACGCTCTCGTCCAGGTGGTCAGGTCGGTGATGGCATGTTCGATGTGCAAAGTAGGCATGCTCGGGACTCTACGGATGGTGGTGGTCGGTGCCCATCCCAGAAACCTGGGGTTCTTGTACCGTGCCGACGTGATCACAGGCGGTGGCCCGGCGGCGAGGGCGGTCGAACGTATCGAGCGTCTATGTGACGGACCGGTCGGAGAGCGACCGCTCCGGATCGCGCTGGTCGAGGAGCTGCGGCGTTCGGTCGGCTTCGACTGGTACGCCTGGCTCCTGACCGACCCCGAGACCGAGGTCGGCAGCGCACCGCTGGCCGAGGCGCCCTCGCTGGCTGACCTGCCCCGCCTGATCCGGTGCAAATACCTCACCGCCCTGAACCGCTGGACGGCCCTCGAGGTGCCCGCGGTCACCCTGCAGGCGTCGAGCGGAGGCCACCTGGATCGCAGCCTCGTCTGGCGCGAGGTGCTGTCGACCTACGGCGTCTGCGACGTGGCCTCGCTGGTGTTCCGTGACACCCACGGCTGCTGGGGGTTCCTCGACCTCTGGCGATCCGGCGACGCCCACCCCTTCGGCGAGGTCGACCTCGCCTACCTGGGCGCCGCCGCCGGCCCGATCACCGGCGCGCTGCGCCGCTCGCAGGCCCGCACCTTCGAGGCCGCCGCTTCACTGCCGGCCCGCGCCGGCCCAGCCGTGCTCATCCTGTCCCCCCGGCTCGAGGTGCGGGCGCAGACTCCGGACACGGAGGAGTACCTGCGGGCCCTCGTCCCGCCCGACGGCGACCGGCGACCCATCCCCGCGGGGGCCTACAACGTCGCCGCCCAGCTGTTGGCGGTCGAGGCCGGCGTCGATGCTCATCCGCCCTCGGCCCGGGTGCACCTCGACGGCGGGGTGTGGCTGACCCTCCGGGCGGCCCGAGCCGGGGCCCAGGGTGCCCCCGACGGGCCGTCACCCGACCACGACATCGCCGTCACCATCGAGCCGGCATCGCCGTCCGAACGGCGCAGCCTGTTCGCCCGGAGCCACGCCCTCAGCCCCCGTGAGACTGAGCTCCTCGACCACCTGGCTCAGGGTGCCGACACCCGGACTGTCGCCCAGGCGCTGTTCGTGTCGGAGAACACCGTCCAGGACCATCTCAAGTCCATCTTCGCCAAGACGGGAGCCCGGAACCGCCGCACCTTGCTGACCCGCCTGACCGGACGCTGAGCCCGCTCCCACCTACGAAGAGGGACGAAAGCACGGATGTAGAGGTCCTGCGGAACCGCGGCGCGGTCGGCGTCGTCTCAGAGGGCATGACGAAGAAGGCCGCTCTCACGTTCATCGCCGCCGCCATGCTCCTCGCTTCGTGCCGCGGCCCCGAATCCGACCCGTCCGGCAAGGCGGCGGCAACCGTCTCCACCACCGCCCCCGGCGGGCGCTGGCTCGGCGGGGACGCCGACCGCAACTGGGACGAGGCGCGGTCGGACCGGTCCGGCGCCGAGTCGGCGGCCCTGTCGGCGGGGGGTGCCTCAACCGCCGAGCCCGCCGCCGCTCCGGTTCCCGGTGAGCCCTACGGCGACGATGTCGCCGTCGTGCCGCCGGAGCGCCAGGGCCCGGGCCTGCGGGCCGGGAGCACCGACGACAACGCCGCCTTCGCCGATTACCTCAAGTACCGGGACGACTTCAAGCGTCTGGGGATCACCGTCGCTGACTTCGACGTGTCCGTCCGCCACGTGGTGACCGTCGTCGATGAGAACGGCAAGCCGCTGCTGGGCGCGGCGGTCCGCGCCGGCGACCAGGAGGTGCGCACGGCGGCCGACGGCCGGGCCTTGCTGTTCGGGGACGTGGCGTCGGCCACCATCCGCTACGGCGAGCGGACGGCCACGGCCGACTTCGGCCCGGACGCCCGCGAGCACCGGGTGACGTTCCCCCTCACCCGGGCCGAGGACCGGACGAAGCTCGACGTGCTGTTCCTCATCGACACCACCGGCTCCATGGACGACGAGATCGACCGGCTCAAGGAGAGCGTGCGGTCGGTGGCCGGGCGGATCAGCGAGCTCCCGGCCGACGCCGACCTCCGCCTCGCCATGACCGTCTACCGGGATCGGGGCGATCTCTTCGTCACCCGGACCTTCGACTTCACCCCGGACGTGGGTGTGTTCCAGACGGCGCTGGCCGCGGTCCAGGCCGGAGGCGGGGGCGACACCCCCGAGGACCTCAACGCCGGACTCCACGAGGCCGTCACCGCCCCCGCCTGGCGGGGCGACGACACCGTGAAGCTGATCTTCCTGATCGCCGACGCCCCGCCCCACCTCGACTACCAGGACGGTCCCGACTACGCCGCCGACGTCCGCACGGCCGCCCGGAAGGGCATCAAGATCATGCCCATCGCTTCCTCCGGCCTCGACGACCAGGGCGAGTACATCTTCCGCCAGATGGCCCAGGCGACCATGGGCCGCTTCACCTTCCTCACCTACGGGGCTGATGGCGTCTTGCCCGGCGACCTGACCGACCACCACGTGTCGGACTACGCCGTCCTCGCCCTGGACGATCTCGTGGTACGCCTCGTGGCCGACGAGCTCAAACCACTGTCGGACGGGGGTCAGTAGCGCGCTACGGGGCGGTCTTGCGACCAACCAGCTTGGTGCCGTCAATAGTTGAGCGTCAGTGTGGTGAAGCCTTCTGAGTGGTCGGTGCTGAGGACGTCACGGCCCGGGAAGCTGAAGTCGTGGAGTTCCTCGACCCATTCGGTGGCGTCGAGGGTCCCGGGGATGTGTCGCAGGCGGCCGGTATGAACGGTGCTGTCGATGTCCAGGGCTTCCCACGCGTCGTTGCCCTTCGCCGCCAACCTGACCTTCAGGTGACCGGAGATACCTTCAGGAAAGTCTTCCGTGTAGGGGACGTTCGTCCCAGAGACATTCACTCCCAGACCGTCGGGATGCCGAAAGACCCAGTAGTAGGTTGCGTACTCGTGGCGGTCCAGCCGCGGGGTATCGCCCGGCTCGAGATTCAGGCGTTTGATCAGACCTCCGTCCCTCAGAATCTCGATCCTGACGATGTCATCCGTGCCGCTCCACCACAACTGACCGGTCTTGATCGTCCAGTCGATCTGGCTGACCCTGGCCATTTCGGCCTCCTTTCTGGTCGCCGCTGTACGCCGAACACGTACCGAGGCTCCTACTGGCTGGGTACCGGCCTCCGAGGCAAGGTCAGTACGCCGGGGACGGTAGGACGAGCGACCCTTCCTGTCCTCCGTAGCAGTACGGATTTCGACGATGTTCGCAGTAGTGACGTCGCGGCCGAAGATTCGGGGCCCAGGGCACGTCCCGACCTTGACCTTCGTTGTGTCACGCAGGTCAAACTGAGCGTCCAGGAGCCCGCAGTAGGGTCCTCAAGGGAAAAGGAGGAGAGACATGGCTGAGCATCCGAACGCGACGTTGGTCAGGCGAGGCTACGAGTTGTTCGCCAACGGGGACATGGACGGCTTCCTGGAGCTGCTCGCCGACGACGTGTCCTGGCACGTCCCTGGCCGGTGTCCGGTCGCCGGCACCTACAAGGGCCGCGAGGCGGTGGTCGGCTACCTGAGCACCATCGACGAGCTGAGCGGCGGCACCTACCAGATCGACCAAGTGCACGACATTGTGGCGAACGACGACCACGTCGTGGGTCTCCACCACAGCGCCGCGAGCCGCGCCGGCAAGACCTACGACCACAATGAGACCGTGATCTTCCACGTCCGCGAGGGCCAGATCACAGAGGTCTGGGAGGTGTACAGCGACCTCTACGAGATCGACGAGTTCTGGTCCTGACCCCACAACGCTTCAGGTCTCGACCAACGCGGAGATTTCGGACCAAGCGCTACGGGGCGGTCTTGCGACGCCGGGAGCGGGAGGCCAGCCCTTCGAGCGTGCCGGTGAAGGTCTCGTCCACCTTGTCCTGCATGGCCTGGGCCAGAGCGGCGACGGCGACGGCCTCGGCCCGGGAACGCATCCGGCCGATGACCGCGGCGATCTCCTCCCGTTGGTCGGCGGGCATGCCGGCGGCGACGAAGCGCTGCCAGATGTGCTCGTCCACCACCCCCACGCAGACCTTGGCGATGTGCTCCGCCGCCGCCCGGATCTCGACGGCGGCGTCGATCATGGCCTGGGACGGGATGCCGTCGGCCACGATCTCCATCCCGACGGCCAGGAAGCTGGGGTTGGTGGCGACGAGGTCATCGCCGCCGAGCTCGTTCTTCTCCGGGCGGACCAGGCCGGCGTCGATGGCCCGCTGCACCGACATCTCGTCGCCGATGAGGGCGGCGAAGGCGTCGCGGGCGAAGCGGAGCGGTTCCCCGCTCACGTACGGCGCGGCGATGGCCTCCTCCAGACCGAGGACGTCCCCGAGGTCGCGCTGGGCCTCCCAGGCCTCGACCAGCTCGCGGATGGCGGCCAGCGGGTAGCCGCGGTCCAGCATCCGGAGCACGAGCTGCAGGCGGATCAGGTGCGCCGGGCCGTAGAGGCCCAGCCGGCCCCGGCGCTGGGGCGGCGGCAGCAGGCCCCGCTCCTGGTAGACCCGGACGTTGCGGGTGGTGGTGCCCGCCCGGTGGGCGAGCTCGTCGATGGTGAGCAGCTCGTCGGGGTCTCGCACCATGTCGTCTCCCACCGCTACAGGGTCGATGCTAGGCAGGGACGGCGGGGATCGGTTCGACCCGGGCCCGGACATGCTTGTGCCACGGCGTCCCCGCGAACCAGTCCCGGTCCTCGGAGGCGGTGAGCTCGTTGGGGGCGACGCCCACCACCACCGGGCGGCCGGCCTCGTCGGGGTAGCTGAGCCCGTAGCCGTTGGGGAGGATCACGTGTCCGGGCTGCATGGTGTCGGTGACCAGGACCGCGACCTCGGCGCGGCCCCGCTTGGTGATGACCGCCACCCGGGAACCGTCGGTGAGGCCGAGGGCGGCAGCGTCGGCCGGGCTCACGTACAGGGCGCCGTCGCGGTCGATCTTGCGCCAGTCCGGGTTCCGCATGATCGTGTTGGCGGAGTAGGCCCGGCGCGAGCCGGCGGTGAGAACGAAGGGGAACTCTGGATCCGCCGCCGGTTCAGGCTCGTCGGCCAGCCCGGCGAGTTCGGGCAGCAGCTCGGGGATGGCCAGGTGGAACTTCTGATCGGGCCGGTCGACATAGCGGAAGGCGTCCTCGTAGTCGTCGACCGTGAACGTCACGCCCGACGGGGAGGCGAGGATGGCGTCGAACAGCGCCTCGCCGAGGAAGGGCACCTCGTTGTTCCCATCGGCGTCGGCGATGCCGGCCCGCTGCACGGCCTCGGTGTTGGTGATGGCCACGTAGTGGCAGGCGGCCCACAGCACCGCGGCGGCCTTCGCTCCGCCGGGCAGCGTCGGGCCCAGCGTCTCGTAGAGGGCCAGCGGGCCCATCTTCAACTCGTCGACGCTGACCCCGATCCCGTAGGTCTCGAAGTACTCGCCGGCCAGGCCGAGGCGGCCGCCCTCCTCCAGCGCCTGGCGGAGCGGGGCGAGGTCCTCTTCCTTGAGCAGACCCATGGCCCGGGCCAGTCGGGCGTGGATCTCCGGCTCGGGCAGGGTGCCCGGCAGCGGGTCGAGGAGCGGGGCCCGCAGGTGGAAGTAGTTGTGGGGGAACTCGAAGTTGAAGAACGTGCACTCCCACTTCTCGTACTGGGAGGCGGCGGGCAGGACGTAGTCGGCGCACTGCGCCGTCTCCGTCATGGCCAGGTCGATCACGACCACGAGATCGAGGGCGGCCATCGCTTCCCGCATCCGCCGGCTGTCGGCCAGGCTGTGGACGGGGTTGTTGGTCTCGATCACCATGGCCCGGAACCGCTTCGGGTGGTCGGTGAGGATCTCGTCGGGGATGACGTTGCACGGGACCAGGCCGGTGAGGACCCGGGCCCCCGTCACCGGCGTGAAGTCCGGCGTGTCCGGGCCTTTGAAGATCCGGGTGAGGTCCAGGAACGAGGAGTGGACGGCCATGCCGCCGGGCTTGGCGAAGCTGCCGATCAGGATCCACAGGAGCTTGTGCAGGTAGGAGTTGAGCGTCGAGTGCGGGATCTGCTCGATGCCCAGCTCTTCCAGGGTCGACACGCTGGAGGCCGTGGCCAGGCGGTGGGTGACGGCCCGCACCTGGTCCTCGGGCACTCCGGCCCGCCGGCAGTAGCGGGGGACGTCCACCGCCGCCAGCAGGGGGAACAGCTCGTCGGCGCCCACCGTGTGGGCAGCCACGAACTTGTGGTCGACGAGCTCCTCCTGGACGAGGATCCCGAGCATGGCGGCGTAGAGGAAGGCGTCGCCGCCGGGACGGACAGCCAGGTGATGGTCGGCCAGGGCGGCCGTCTCGTTGCGGACCGGGTCGACGACGATGATCGTCCGGTCGGGGTCGTTGGCCATGGCCTTGAGGACGGTGCGGGCCCGCTGGACGCCGTGGGACTGCCAGGCGTTCTTCCCCAGGAACATGGCCACCTCGGCGTGCTCGAAGTCGCCGTTGGAATGCCCGCCGTAGAGCTGGTGGTCGACGAAGAACTCCCCCGTCTTCTCCTGGGCCAGGGCGTTGGAGTGGAACTTCGAACCGAGGGCGGCCATGAAGGTATAGCCGTGGGCGCCGCCGAGATGGTTCCCCTGCCCCCCGCCGCCGTAATAGAAGAGGGACTCGCCACCGTGCTCGGCGATCACCGCCCCGAGCCGCTGGGCGATCTCGGCGATGGCCGTGTCCCAGTCGATCTCCTCAAAGGTGCCGTCGGGCCGGCGCCGCATCGGGCTGGTGAGCCGGTGGCGGCCGTTCTGGTAGTGGTCGAGGCGCAGTGCCTTCTGGCACGTGTAACCCGACGACGCCGGGTGGGCCTTGTCGCCCCGGATGCGGACGAACTCCCGCCCGCTGTCCCCGCCGACCCGGACGTCGATGCCGCAGTTGATGTAGCAGAGGATGCAGGCCGTGGACTGCCAGTCGTCGGTGGTGGCCATGGCTGGTGGTCTCCTCAGCTCCGCTCGAAGAAGCCTTCGTGGTGCTTGCCGAACATGATGTCGCCCTTGGCCTTGAGCTTCCCGGTCATGAGGGCCTTCACGGACGACAGGTCCCCGCCGATGAAGCGGAGGAAGTCAACCAGCGTCAGGCTGAGCGTGGTGCGGGGGTTCTCGGCCGGCCCCCGCAGGGCCCGGCACGTCCCGTGGTCGAAGATCATGTGGTAGCTGTACTGGGTCTCCGGAGCCTTCACGTTCCACTGCACGACGGCCGCCACATCCTTGGCCCGGTCGGGCTGGAACCCCTGTTCCATGGCCGTGAAGACCCGGTCGAGGAGGGCTTCGGTGTCGGGCGCCGAGAGTGCCTCGAGGACCACGCCGGCCGTGCGACCGGCCGCGAGGTCGTTCATCTCCTGGGCCTTCATGGGCTCGATGTCGTCGCGTCCGTCCACCAGGGATGTCCCTTCAGTCGGGGAGCCAGTTGCCGTGGAAGCCGAGCGGCACCCGCTGGGGCAGGGCGACGGTGGCGACCGGCGGGCCGGTGAAGTCGGTGGCGTCGAGGATGACGAGGTCGCTGCCGTTGCGGGCGGCGTCGTAGACGTAGGTGACGACGTAGCCCTCCCCTTCTGCGGCTTCGTCGGCGGCGGGAACGAAGACGCCCTCGCCGGGGCTCTGGCCGGGGCCGAAGTCGTGCACCTCGGTCACGCCGGTGGCCAGGTCGTACTTGGCCAGCAACGGGTCGACGTCGATTCCGTCGGGCCGGGCCACGGTCCCGACGGCGTAGCCGTAGCGGTGCGGGAGGCCGGTCCGGCGGTCGTCGACCCGGGGGAACTCGACCGGCCGGTCGTCGAGCGGCGCTTCGGTGAGGGACCCCGCAGCCAGGTCCACCGACCAGCGGTGCAGGGTGGCCGGGCCGATGACCAGCGGGGACTCCCGCCACAGCTCGGGGTAGCGGACCACGTCGATCTCGATGCGCGTCTCCGACCGCTCGGCGGCGTTGAGGACGTGGAAGACGAAACAGGGCTCGACCGGGAACCAGCGGACGGCGGCGCCCGGCTCGGTGCGGGACAGGAGCCCGATGCGGGCCTCGTGCTCGTCGCTCCACCGGTAGGGCATGGTGCCGTCCTTGAGCATCCTCCAGTCGAACACGACGGGCAGGTCCATGAAGACGGCCCAGTGCTCGGTGATGGCGAAGTCGTGGGCCATCGTCCCGGCCGGGACGTCGATGACCTCGCTCCGCACGAGCTTCCCCGAGGCGTCGGCCACGTGGTAGGTGAGGAAGGGCGGGAAGAATCCGGCGCCGAAGAAGTGCAGCTCCCCGGTGAGAGGACACTCCTTGGGGTGGGCGGTCATTGCCGTGTCGAGCCGGCCGGCGAAGTCGTAGGGCCCGAGCGTGTCGAGCTCGGCGTCCATCTCGGTGGGTAACGAGTTCTCCACCAGGGCGAAGATGCGCCCGGCGTGGCCGATCACGTTGGTGTTGGCTACGCACACGCTCGGGTCGAGCATGCCGTCCTCGCCGACCAGGGTCCGCCCCTCGTCGAACGACGGCGTCCGCACGTAGCGGTTGCGATACCAGGAGGCGCGCCCGTCCCGCAGCTCGATGCCGTGGACCATCCCGTCGCCGAAGAACCAGTGGCCGGGGTCACCGGCCCGCGGGTTCGGACCGTTGCGCAGGAAGCGGCCGGCCAACTCCGGCGGGATCGCCCCGGTCACGGGCAGGTCGAAGGCCGTCACCTCGTCACCCACCGGAGCGAACGCACCCTGCAGATAGAACGGTTGCGTCTCGGTCGTGGCCACCGTGCACCCCCGGACCACCGCGCGGCCCACAGGTGGGACCGACATCCAGGATTGTTACAATGAACGGTGGCGAGGTGTCAAGCGCGCCGGCTCAGAACACGGGAGTCGAGAGCTTCTGGCCGGCGAGGATGCTCCCCGCCGTCGTCAGGACGTCCCGCTTGACCAGGAAGTGCTGGGTCACGGCATGGATGTCGCGTTGACGGCGCTGCAGGGAGCTGTCGGTGTAGAGCGAGCTGCCGCCGCCGGACCGGTAGGCAAAATCCACCACGCCGGCTGCTCGGGTCGTGGCCCACACAGCCGCCGCCCGCATCCGGGCCCGCTGCTCGAGCGTGAACGCACTCCTGCCCGCCGCCGTCGCCCAGGCCGACTCGGCGGTTTCGTACAGCAGAGCACGAGCGGCACGGAGTTCGGTGTCGGCGCTGGCCAGCTCGAACTGGAAGAGCGGATTGGTGGCCAGGGCCGCCGGCGCCAGCAACGGCACCTTGTCGGTGGCGAGGGCGAGGATGTCGTCGAGGGCTCCCTGGGCGCATCCGACGGCCACCGTGGCGATCCCGAGTGCGAACATCGACGGCACCGGGATGCGCATCACGGGGTCGTCCAGGCACGGTTCGTCGCCGAGCGGCACGAACGTCCGCTCAGCGGGCACTTCCAAGTCGTCGACGTGGAAGTGGTGGCTGCCGGTGCCGCACAGGCCGGAGACCTTCCAGGTGTCTTCGATCACGACCTCGTCCGCGGTGAGCACCGCCACCCGCATCTTCGGGCGGCCGTCCTCAATGCCCTCGACGCAGTTCCCAAAGAACCAGATGGCATGCTCGCAGCCACTGGCGAAGCCCCACCGGCCGGTGACCCGGTATCCATCGCCGGCGGCGCGGATCGAGCCACTGGGATTGAAGGCGCCCGCCACGATGACGTCGGGGCGGGAAAAGATCTCGTCGAAGGTCGCGCGCGGCAGCCCGCGGAAGTCGCACCAGCCAAACCCTCCGATCATCACCGTCCATCCCACCGACGCGTCAGCGCGGGCCAGCGCCTCGATGACCCGCATGGCGCCGGCCAGGTCAGCGCCGACACCGAGATGGCTGGTCGGGAGCAGCACCCGGAAGCAGCCGGCGTCGATCAACTGTTCGAGCAGGTCGCCGGGTATGCGGCGGGCCGCTTCGATCTCGGCGGCACGGGCGCTGATCGCCGGCGCCAGCTCGAGAGCTGCGGCCAGCACAGTGTCGGGTGTGATGATCTGCTCCACCGTGGTCATCTCTCCTCCGATCAGGGTCGAAGCATCGGCGCTTCGGCGGCATGGCGGGCGCGCAGGTCGTCATCCCAGCCGCCGTTGCAGTAGCCCACCACCTCGCTGATCCGGCCGTCCCGCACCTCGCACAGCCACAGGCGGCGGGCGACCTCGTCCTTGACACCCCGCTGCGTCTCCTCGTGCTCCAGGACAAAGCCCGTGGCCGTCGGCACCACCCGGACGATCCGCGCCGTCGACTCCCCCTCGCTGATGGCCCGGAGCTGGGCGATGAAGGCCCGGGGGCCCTGGAGCTGGAGCCGCCACAGGGGCGGGAGGAGATCGAAGAAGGCATCGTCGGTGAAGACGTCGTCGCCCACTTCGAGCGTTTCGAAGCAGCGGTTGAAGGCGGTGCTCAGTCGTTCCACAGTGGCGGCGTCAGGCGACGAAACCAGCTGGTCGGTGGCCATCTCAGGCTGCCAACGGACGGTCGCCGGAGCAGACCAGCTGCAGGTGGGTGATCTTCCCGTCGGCGATGTCGTAGAAGGCCTGCTGCTCGAAGACGTAAGCGGCCCCATCGGGATCGGTCCAGCGAATCCGGTAGCCGACCCGGTGCCGGTCCACGATCTCTTCGGTGTCGAGGCCCTCGATGACGCTGTCGGCCTCGTACCACTCGTGGTAGAGGCTCATGACGGCCTCGGACCCGGTGAGCTCGAAGAAGCCCTTGGTCGGGGTGTACCCCTTGAACTCGATGCCCGGAGCGAGGAGTGACTCTGCCCGGTCGAAGTCCCGGGCCACGAGAGCCTCGATCAGTTGAGCACCGGGAGATTTCGTTTGCTCCGGCGTGGCCCCGGCGTGGACGCCGACGCCGAGCATGAAGGCCAGCGTGACTCCGATTCCGAGGATTCCGATCTTGCGCATGTCCCTCTCCCCCTGTGATGGATGCGATAGAGGAAAGGTATGCAACGGGACGGCGGGCTCGCATCGACGGGACGCACCATTTCCTCGCCGGGAGGCATGGTCAGTTCTGACCACGCGCCCAGCGGGGCTAGACGAGGCCGTGCTCGTAGGCCCAGGCGGTGGCGGCGGCTCGTGACGACAGGTCGAGCTTCAGGAAGATGTTCTGGAGGTGCCGGGCGACGGTGTGCTCGCTGAGGACGAGGTCGGCCGCGATCTGACGGTTGGTCCGGCCGGTGGCCACCAGGCGCAGGACTTCGCACTCCCGGTCGGTCAGGGTGTCCGCCCGCCGGTTCTCCGTCCCCCCGGCCAGCTGGGTGGCGCGCTCGAGGTCGGGCCGTGCCCCCATCTGCTCGAAGGTGGCCCGGGCGGCGTCGAACTCGAGTCCGGCGGCATCGTGGTCGCCCAGGGCCCGGATGGCGAGCGCGACCAACACCCGGGTGCGAGCGGCCTCGTAGGGCATCCCCAGCTCGCGCCAGCGGTTCCACGCCCGGCGGAGCACGGTCATGGCGGCCTGGGCGTCGTCCGCCGCCAGCAGCACCGACCCGGCCGCGTGGTCCGCCAGGGCATGGATGACGGGCACGTCGACCGACCGGGCGATGGTGGCGAGCTCGTCGCTGGCCGAACGGGCCGCGATGACGTCCCCCGACGCCAGCAGCACCTCCACGACGGCGGCGAGGATCGCCGGGCGGGCCGCCTGCCCGTGGCTCTCGTCGGCCATCCGTCGGGCGGCGGGAACGGCGGCGTCCACCCGTCCCTCGGCCACCCGCAGAAGAGCGAAGCCCGGCACCGGCTCCCGCCCCCGCTCGCTCGCGTCCCGATAGGCCTGCTCGGCCTCGGCGAACTCGCCGCGGAGCCGGTGGAGCTCGCCCTGCTGGTAGAAGGCGAGGCCAAGCGCGGGATGGGCGGCAGTGGACAGGTGCTGACGGGCGCGCTCCGCCTCGGTGACCGCCTCCGCCCACCTCCCGTTCGCCTGGAGCACCTGCGACCGGTGTACGAGGCACTGGCCCCGATAGGGCACGAGATCAGGCTCCGAGGAGCACCAGACGTGGAGCGCCTCGGTCCACTGAGCCGCCCGGCGGAGATCGAAGACGTCCATGCACGCTTCGATGACCGCGCAGTAGACGATGCCCGCCGGGATCGGTGAAACCTCGCCGGTGCTGACCGACACCATGACTTCGTCCAGCAGCCTCATGCCCCGGGTCGAGTCACCCTGTGCCAGCAAGGCCTGGCCCCGACCGAGCAGGCCGAAGGCCAGCAGATCCTGGTCACCGCACCGGCGAGCGGTGTCGACCATCTCGGCGGCGATCCCGTCGGCCGTCTTGGGATCGCCGTCCCCGAGCGCGTGGAGGAATGCCGGGAGCAGGAGGAACCCCCGGGCTGCGCAGTCGTGGTCGGCGTCTTCCACGAGACGTTCGGCGCGGGCGAGCCATCCGCCGCCCTGGGCCATGTCGCCGCGCAGCAACAGGATGAGCCCCAGCCAGAAGGCACAGCGCGCGGCGTGGTCCTGGTCGCCGAGGCGGACGCACTCGAGCTGCGCCCGCTGCCAGGCCTCGCCGCTCTCCTCGTCGTGGCCCATGAGATAGGCGGCGATCGCCAGGCGCTCGAGGTCTTCGACCGCCAGGTCCTCACCCGAACCGAGGTGCGCATAGGCGTCGCCCCACGCCCGGCGGGCGAACGCCTCGCGCCCGAGCTCGATCGCATGGACCACAGCGACATTCTGTCCTGAAGGCGAAACTGACGCTTTAGGGCGTCTTCCGCCGGTCTTAGGCTACATACAACGCGACCGCGTTCTTATACAATAGAGCCATGGCGATGGCGAGCTATGTGATGACTGTCTCCCAGAATGGGCAGGTATCCATCCCGGCTGATGCCCGGGCCCGCTGGAAGGCCCGGCGCGTGGTCGTGGTGGACTTTGGTGACCGCGTCGTGATGCGGCCCCTACCCGATGACCCGGTTGAAGACCTCGAAGGCAAATACGAGGGCAGAGGCCCCACCGCCGACCAGGCGCGCCGTCGGTCCCGACGGGAGGAATCGGCTCGGGCCTCTGGCCGTTGACCGTCCTCGACGCCTATGCCGTCATCGCCTACCTCCGAGCAGAACCGGCCGCGGCTGAAGTCAGGGCTCTGCTCAAGAGCACCGAGGTGGCCTTGACCGCCGTGGGCGTGGCCGAGGTGCTCGACCATCTGATCAGGATCGTCGGCGCCGACGAGGAGGCCGCCGCCCTGGACCTCGCCCAGCTCGGCCTGCTTGACGCCATCCCTGTCACCGCCGCCCTCGGCGCCGACGCCGGACGGCTCCGGGCCCGTCATTACCACCGCACCCGATGTCCAGTGAGCATGGCCGACTGCGTTGCCGCCGAAGCAGCCCGATCACGAGCAGAACCGCTCGCCACCTCCGACCCCGGTCTCCTTACCGTCTGTCATCTCGAGGACATCGGACGTGTGGTCCTTCGCGGAAGCGAGGGCTCCATCTGGACGCCGCCGCCGGCACCCTGAGCGAGCGTCAGACTGGTTGTCCCGTCCCCAGGGGAAAAGAGAGTGACGAATTGATGGAGGGACATGCTGTGGGCCGCTACGTGTTGAGTTTCCAGGAGATCGACCAGACGCAGGTCGCGGTCGTCGGCGGCAAGGGCGCGCACCTGGGGGAGCTTTCGCGCATCGTTGGCATTCGCGTGCCGGCTGGCTTTTGCGTGACGACGGACGCCTTCCAGCGGATCACGGCGGCAGCGCCGTCGATCGACGATCGGCTCGATCGGCTGTCGAGCCTGAAGCCGGACGACCGGGAGGCGATCGGCGCGCTCAGCGCGGAGATCCGCCGGACCCTGGAAGGGATCGCCATCCCCGATGATCTGGCGGCGGCGATCACCGGCCCGCTCGCCCGGCTCGGCGAGCAAGCCGCCTACGCCGTCCGATCCAGCGCGACGGCGGAGGACCTGCCGACGGCCTCCTTCGCGGGCCAGCAGGACAGCTACCTGAACGTCGCGGGGCCAGCGGCGATCCTCCAGCACGTCAGCCGGTGCTGGGCCTCGCTCTTCACCGAGCGGGCCGTGACCTACCGGCTGCGGAACGGCTTCGACCACCGGAAGGTCCACATGGCCGTGGTCGTGCAGCAGATGGTCGACCCGGCGGCGTCCGGCATCCTGTTCACGGCCGACCCCGTCACCTCCAACCGGAAGGTCGCCTCCGTGGAGGCCTGCTTCGGCCTCGGCGAGGCCCTGGTCTCCGGCCTGGTGAACGCGGACGCCTACCAGGTCCGCGGCGGCGAGATCATCGCCAAGGCGGTCGCCGCCAAGCGGCTCGCCATCCACGCCTCGCCCGCCGGCGGGACGCAGGAACAGGCGATCGGGCCGGAGCAACAGGAGCAGCCGGCGCTGACGGATGCGCAGGTCGTGCAGCTCGTGGAGCTGGGCCGGCAGATCGAAGCGCACTTCGGCCGCCCCCAGGACATCGAGTGGTGCCTGGTCGACGATGCCTTCCACATCGTCCAGAGCCGGCCGATCACCACGCTGTTCCCCATCCCCAATGCCGGCGACGAAGAGAACCGCGTCTACCTCTCCACCGGCCATCAGCAGATGATGACCGACGCCATGAAGCCCCTGGGGCTGTCCTTCTGGCTGCTGTTGACCCCGGCGCCCATGTTCGAGGCCGGCGGGAGGCTGTTCGTCGATGTCACCGCGCGCCTCGCTGCGCCCGCCAGCCGCGCCGGCTTCCTGGAGATGGTGGGGAAGCACGACCCGCTGACCAGGGACGCCCTGGAGACCGTCCTCGAGCGCGGCGACTTCATCCGGTCGGTCCCCGACGACGGCCCAGTCGGACCACCGGCTGGCAGCGCGCCAGCCCCGCTTGCCCCGATCGAGACCGATCCGGCCATCGTCGCCGAGCTGATCGGGCGCAACCAGGCGTCCGTTGCCACCTTGAAGCACGACATCGAGACGTTGTCGGGCTCCGCGCTGCTCGACTTCATCCTTGAGGACCACCAGGAACTGAAGCGGATCTTGTTCGACCCGCAGAGCTTTCAGGTGTTCATGTCGGCGATCGAGGCCACCTGGTGGCTCAACGACCAGCTGCTGGCGTGGCTGGGCGAGAAGAACCCGGCCGACACGCTCACCCAGTCAGTCCCGAACAACGTCACTTCGGAGATGGGGCTGGCGCTTTTGGACGTCGCCGACGTGATCCGCCCACACCCGGATGTGGTGGTCGCTCTGCAGCACGTCGAGGACGAGGGCTTCCTGGACGAGCTGGTCAAGCTCGAGGGCGGGCCGGAGGCGCGAGACGCCATCCAGGCCTACCTCGACAAGTACGGCATGCGCTGCGTCGGCGAGATCGACATCACGAAGCCCCGTTGGAGCGAACGTCCCAGCGCGCTCGTTCCCCTCATCCTCGGCAACATCAAGAACTTCGAGCCGGGCGCCGGCGCTCGTCGCTTCGAGCAAGGGCGGCAGGAGGCGCAGCACAAGGAACAGGAGCTGCTGGAGCGCCTGCGGGCCCTGCCGGACGGGGAGCAGAAGGCCGAAGAGGTCAAGGCGAAGATCGACCGGGTCCGCACCTTCATCGGGTACCGGGAGTACCCGAAGTACGCCTGGATGAGCCGCTACTTCGTCTACAAGCAGGCGCTCCTGGAAGAAGCCGAGCGCCTCGTGGAGGGACAGGTGCTTCGTGAGAAGGAGGACATCTTCTACCTCACGTTCTCCGAGCTCCACGAAGTCGTGCGCACCCACCGAGTGGACGACCAGCTCATCCGCCAGCGCAAGGACGCCTTCCGGTCGTATGAAGCGCTCACGCCACCCCGGGTGCTCACGTCAGATGGTGAGGGCATCTCCGGGACGTACCGACGCGACGACCTGCCGGCCGGCGCCCTGGCCGGCCTGGCCGTTTCCGCCGGCACCATCGAGGGGCGGGCCCGCGTCATCCTCGACATCGCGGAAGCCGATCTCGAACCGGGCGACATCCTCGTCACCGCCTACACCGACCCCAGCTGGACGCCCCTGTTCGTCGCCATCAAGGGCCTGGTGACTGAGGTGGGTGGCGTCATGACCCATGGCGCGGTGATCGCCCGGGAGTACGGCTTGCCGGCCGTCGTGGGGGTGGAGCATGCCACCCGGTTGATCCGGGATGGGCAGCGGATCCGCGTGCATGGAACGGACGGGTACGTCGAGATCCTGCCCTAACCGGGCCGACGGGCCGCCGGCCGGAGCCGGCGTATACCCCCAGCTGTGGTGGGCGAGGGGGGACTTGAACTCTGCCCTACCTGGTGTCGTGTGGTGCCGCCTCGTACCGCTACGTCCCGCTGAGCAGGGCAAACGCTGATCGGCTTGTCCGGCCAATCATGCTCGGTTTCGTCTTGTTCTGCCTCGTTCGTGACCACCACGTGACCACGGGCAGCCGCCATGTGGGACCTCGACCGGCCGGCTCGCGCCCCGTCTTCTCACATCGTGATCGCGATCCTTACGCCTACCGGACAGACCCGCTACAACCCCATGTTGTCGTGAGTGGAGGTGGGACATGGTGACGACGGTCTTGCGCTTCGGGGTCCTCGTGCTCCAGGACGCCCCTTTTCCCACCCTTGTGGAGCGGTGGCGGCGGGTCGAGGAGCTGGGCTTTGACCAGCTGTTCGTGGCCGACCACACCGGGGACTACCGGGACACCCCCGGCGGGCCCTGGTTCGACGGCTGGACGGTGTTGGCCGCCATGGCGGCCCAAACGACCAGCATCCGGATCGGCACGCTGGTGACTAATCCCGTCCTGCGTCCTCCGGCAGTCTTGGCCAAGGCGGCAGTGACCGTCGACCATCTCTCCGACGGCCGCCTCGAACTCGGGATCGGGACGGGCATCGCCCCCTTCGACCACGCCGCCACCGGCACGGAGCCGTGGTCGGCGGGCGAGCGGTTCGGCCGCTTCGCCGAGTACGTCGAGGTGGTGGACGGGCTACTGCGGGGAGCGGGTCGGCCCTACTCCTTCGCGGGTCACTGGTACCGCTCCCGGGAGGCGTCCACCGTCCCCGGCCCGGTGCAGCGGCCTCGGCCGCCCATCATCGTGGCCGGGCAGTCGCCGACTGTGCTGCGGGTGGCGGCCGAGCGGGCCGACGCCTGGAACACCCACGGCCCCTTCGGGGCCGGCCTGGACGAGATCGTGAAGATCACCCGGAGCCAGACCCACCAGCTCGACGAGCTCTGCGCCGCCGCGGGACGGGAACCGGCCTCGCTTCGTCGTTCCCTGCTCCTCTTCGCCGCGCTCGATCCGTGGACCTCGGACGTTGAACCGGCCGCCGTGATCGAGCGCTTCGCCGAGCAGGCCCAAGTCGCCGAATTCGTTGTCTTCTGGCCCGGCGACGACCGCGTCGGCGACCTCGAGCGCCTGGCCAACGTGATCCGCGGCTGAACCTCGCGGACTGCTCCATGCGGCCCGGACCCCCGGCGCGCCACACTCGCGGCGTGGGCACGAGCGACTTCGTCGGCCGCGGAGCAGATGTCGCCGAGCTGGAGGCCGTCCTGGAGAGGACGGGATCCGGGCACGGGGAGCTGGTGCTGGTGCCCGGCGAAGCCGGGGTGGGCAAGACGCGCCTGGCCGAGGAGGTGGTGGATCGGGCCCGGGCGTGGGGGATGACCGTGGCTTGGGCCGGGTGTTCAGAGGCCGAAATGGCCCCCGCCTTCTGGCCCTGGACGCAACTCCTTCGGGGCCTCCTCGAGACCGGAGAGGACGGGCCACCGGCGGGGGGCCCGCTGGCGCGGCTCCTCCCCGAGGTCGGGGGCGGGGTGGCGAAGGGAACGGAGGTCGACCCGGAACTGGCCCGCCTGGAGCTCTTCGACGCCGTCGCCGCGTTCTTGCGGCGGGCGGCCGGGAAGCGCCCTCTGCTCCTCGTGATCGACGATCTCCACTGGGCCGACGTTCCCTCCGTCCTGCTGCTCGGCGTTGTCGCCCCCACCTTGCGGGCCCTGCCGGCCGTCCTCCTGGGCACCTACCGGGATGTCGATGCTCCTCCCGGCTCGGCGGTGACCGGCGCCCTCCCCGAGCTGGTGCGCCACGGCCGCATGCTCAGTCTGGGCGGGCTCACCCGTGCGGACGTGGGCGAGCTCGTCGCCTCGCTCACCGGGTCGACGCCCCCGGCGAGGACGGCCGCCACCCTGCACCGCCACACCGGGGGCAACCCGCTCTTCGTCCGGGAGCTCGTCCGTCTCCTGTCCGCTTCCGGCGGCCTCGAACAGTTGGAGGATGGAGAGCGGCCGGCTGCGCTCCCCGATGGTGTTCGGGAGGTGCTCAGCCGGCGTCTGGAGCGGCTCTCGGAGGAATGCCGCCAGTTGCTGCAGGCGGGTGCGGCGATGGGTCAGGAGTTCGGCCTCGACGAGGTGGCCGAAGCCACGAAACGGCCGCCCGGTGAGGTGCTCGAGCACTTGGACGAGGCGGTGCAAGCCCGGGTGGTGGGCGCCGCGGGGCTGGGCCGCTACGTATTTGGGCACGCGCTCGTACGGGGTGCCGTCTACCAGGAACTCGGGCTGGCCCGACGGGTGCGGCTCCACCAGCAGCTGGGCGAAGCGCTCGAGGCGCGGGTGGAGCGGGGAGCGGAGGTGGACCCCGCCCAGCTGGCCTGGCACTTCCTCATCGCCGCCCCGGGGGGCAACGCCGCCAAGGCGCTCCGCTACACCGCCGAGGCCGGGGACCGGGCCATGGCCGCGCTGGCCTACGAGGACGCCGGGCGCCTCTACCAGCAGGCCCTCTCGGCCCTGGAACTCGATCGGAGCGCCGGCGACCGTGGGGAGCTGTTGTGTTCGCTGGGCGACGCCCGGGCCGCCGCCGGCGCGCTCCCCGGCGCCCGGGAGGCGTATCGGGAGGCAGCTCTCGTGGCCCGGGCGGCGGGCCGGGCCGACCTGCTGGCCCGGGCCGGCCTGGGCATGGGCTCCGGCTCGGGAGGCTTCGAGGTCCCGCTCCACGACCGGGAGCAGATCGAGCTGCTGGAGGAGTCGCTGACCCGGCTCGACGGTGAGGTCTCGGCGTTGCGGGCCGTCGTCATGGCTCGCCTGTCGGTGGCGCTGTCGTACGCCGGCGCCGAGGATCGCCGGCTCACCCTCAGCCGGGAGGCGGTCAGCATGGCCCGCCGGGCGGACGACCCGGCGGCGCTCGCCTACGCCCTGGCCGCGCACTGCGACGCCACCGCCGGGCCCGCCCACACCGAGGCGCGCCTCGAGGAGGCGACCGAGGTGATCGCCCTGGCCTCCGCCCTCGGCGACCGCGGCCTGGAGCTGATGGGACGAAGGCTGCGGCTCGTCGCTCTCCTCGAACTGGGCGACACGAGAGCCGCCGACGCCGAGGTCCAGGGCTTTGCCCGCTTGGCCGAGGCCCTCGGCCAGCCGCTGTACCTCTGGTACGTCCCGCTGTGGCGGGGCCTGCGGGCCTTCCAGGACGGTCGCCTCGACGAGGCCGAGCGCCTGACCGCGGAGGCGGCGGCGACCGGCGCCCGGGCCCACAGCGAGAACGCCGCCATGCTGACCGGCGTGCAGCGCTGGTTCGCTCTGCGGGAGCGGGGCCGATCCCAGGAGGCGCTCGAGGCCAACCGGCGGCTCTCCGGGTTGGTTGCCGACCTGGGGGTCCAGACCTATCCCTCGCTCGCCCTCGCCCTGGCCGAGGCGGGACGGCGGGCCGAGGCGGGGGCGTGGCTCGACCGGGTGGCCGGCGAGCTGGGCGCCGCCTCTCTTGACAGCGAGTGGCTCCCGATGATGGGAGAGCTGGTCGAGGCCCTCGCCGCCTACGGTGACCATCCGGCGGCGGAGCTGGCCTACGAGCTGCTGCTCCCCTACCGCTCCCGGTTCGTCATCGAGGGCATCGGCGCCGTCTCCATGGGCTCGGCCGAGCGCCACCTCGGGGTGCTGGCGGGCATGACCGGCCGCCGGGACGCGGCCGCCGCCCACTTCGCCGCCGCCCTCGCTGCCAACCGCGGCGGCGGCGCCCCGCTCCTCGTCGCCCACACCCTGCGCGACGCCGGACGATTCCTCGCCGACCCGGAACCACTCGCCGAGGCGCTCTCCATCTACCGCGAGCTCGGCCTCGAGTACCGGGCTTCCGAGGTGGAAAGCCTCCTCGCTGGCCCCCCGCCATCAAAGGCGGCGGCAGCCGCGGCCAGCAACGTCTTCCGCTGGGAGGGCGAGCTCTGGACCGTCGGCTTCGCCCGCCGCGTCGTCCATCTGAAGGACGCCAAGGGACTTCGGGACCTGGCCCTGCTCCTCGCCCGTCCCGGCCAGGAGGTCCACGCCCTGGAGCTGACCGGCGCCCGAGCGCCCATGGGCGGGAGACGGCCGTCGGTGTCCGAGGGGCTCCACCCACCGGGCCATGCCGGGGAGGTGCTCGACGAGCGGGCCAAGACCGAGTACCGGGCCCGCCTGCGCGACCTTGACGACGAGGTCGAAGACGCCGAGGCGGCGGGCGACCCGGAGCGGGCGGCCCGGGCCAAGGCCGAGCGCGACTTCCTGGTGGACCAGCTCTCCTCCGCTCTCGGCCTGGGGGGGCGGGCCCGGCGGACGGGCGACGCCGCCGAGCGAGCCCGTTCCGCCGTCACCCAGCGGATCCGGGAGGCCATCGCCCGCATCGAGCGGGCCCACCCCGAACTCGGGAGTCACCTCCGCCGCTCGGTGCGCACCGGGACCTTCTGCGCCTACGACCCCGCCGAGCCCCTGACCTGGGAGCTGTAAGCCCCCGAGCGGGAGCGGGCTCACGTCGTAAGGCCGCATCTCACGCCCCCGTTGCAAGACGGCCGACCAGGAGGCGGAGATGACCCAGACAGCAGCACCTCTCATCCCCACCGATTACCGGGAGACCCAGGCGGCGGGACTGAGCGAGCGCCTCTTCCGCGCCGGCCTCGCCAGCTTCGAGCTCTACAGCGTCCACCTCGGCCTCGAACTCGGTCTCTACCGGTGCCTGGTCGAGACCGGTCCTTGCCCTCCTGAGGCCCTCGCCGGGGTGGCGGGCATCCACGAGCGCTACGCCCGGGAGTGGCTGGAGCAACAGGCGGTGGCCGGAATCATCGAGGTCGACGACATTGAGACGGACGCCACCGAGCGCGTCTACCGCCTCCCCCCGGGGCACGCCGAGGCCCTCCTCGACCCTGAGAGCCTGAGCTACGCCGCCCCCTTCACCTCGTTCCTGCTGTGCGTGCCCCCCGCCCTGCCCGCCCTGGTGGAGGCCTTCCGCACCGGCGGCGGGGTCCACCACTCCCACTACGACCCCTACCACCGGGAAGGGCAGGGCGCCTTCAACCGGGCCGCCTTCATGAAGCTCCTCGCCACCCGGTGGCTGCCCGAGGGGGCGCCCGACGTCCACCGGCGCCTCGGTGCCGACCCTCCGGCCCGGGTCGCCGATCTCGGCTGCGGGCTGGGCTGGTCGAGCATCGCCCTCGCCCGCCACTACCCCAAGATCCGGGTGGACGGCTTCGACTTCGACGCCCCCTCTGTCACCGCCGCCTGCAGGAACGCCGAGCAGGCGGGGGTGGCCGACCGGGCCACCTTCGAGGTGCGCGACGCCACCGACCCCGCCCTGACCGGCGCCTACGACTTCGTAGTCATGTTCGAGGTGCTCCATGACCTCTCTCGGCCGGTCGAGGTCCTGCGGGCGGCCGGGCGGATGCTGACCCCGGGCGGCGCGCTCATCGTCATGGACGAGCGGGTGGCGGAGACCTTCACCGCCCCGGGCGACGAGGTCGAGCGATTCATGTACGCCGCCAGCGTGCTCCACTGCCTGCCCACCGGAATGCTCGAGCAGCCCTCTGCCGGGACCGGCACGGTGTTGCGCCAGGCCACGGTCCGCCATTACGCCGCCGAGGCCGGGTACTCGGGCGTCGAGGTGCTCCCGATCGAGCACGACTTCTTCCGCTTCTACCGCCTGGTCCCCTGACCGCTGATCCGAGGAGGAGACCCCATGACCACGACCGCCAGGACCATGGCGCTCGTCGAGCGCATCACCGCCTGCCTCGAAGCCGGCGACTACGAATCCCTGGCCACGCTCTACCGGCCCGACGCCCTCCTCGACGCCAACGTCCCGGAGTGGCGCTACCAGCTCCAAGGCCCCAACGCCATTCTCCAGCTCTTCCGGGAGGAGGAGATGACGCTGGCCGGTTGGAGGCTCGCCTCCTCCCGGGCGACAACCATGGCCGACGGAGTGGTGGTCGAAGCCGAAGTCCACTTCGACCACGAGGGCGAGGAGCGGCTGTGGCGCAACGTACATATCGTGCACACCGACGGTGAGTCCATCACCGACCACGTCATCTACTGCACGGGCATCTGGGACGCCGCGACCATCACCCGCCAGCGGGTCGAGGCCCCCATGGTGAGGCCGAGATGAGGCTCATGGTCGACGAGGAGGTCCTCGACGCCGCCCGCAAGCTCGAGTCGGTCGTCCGGGACCACGCCGCCCGAGCGGAGCACGAACGCCGGCTCCCTCAGCCAGTGGTAGAAGCGCTGGCCGAAGCGGGCCTCTTTCGGATGTTCACCCCGAAGTCGCTCGGCGGCCTAGAGGTGGACCCCGTCACCTGCGCTCGGGTCATCGAGGAGGTGGCCGGCTTCGACAGCGCCGCCGGCTGGGCCCTCCAGGCGGGCAACTCCGCCGACTGGTGGTGTGGGCGCCTCCCGGCCGCTGGCCCCGAGCAGATCTACGCCGGTGGCCCCGACACCATCATCGCCGCCGCCTTCCACCCACCCATGCAGGCCACGCCGGAGGCGGGTGGCTTTCGGGTGACCGGACGCCGGCCTCTGGCCAGCAACATCCACGACGCCGACTGGCTCTTCGTGACCGGGGTGGTCGAACCTGGAGCCGGGGAGGCGATTGGGGTCTTCGTGCCCGCCTCCGCCGCCGAGGTCATCGACACCTGGGACAGCCTGGGTATGCGGGGGACCGACAGCCACGACGTCGCCCTCACCGACGTCTTCGTTCCCACCGCCCGGACATTCCCGCTCGTTCCCCAGTTCCAGCCGGGACCGCGCTACGGGGGGCCGCTCTACCGCTTCCCCGGAATCGGCGAGGCCGCCGTCGTGATCTGCCCGGTTCCCCTCGCTATCGCCGGCGCCGCGCTCGACTGAGCTGCGCCGCCTTGCGCAGGGAAAGACGCCCTTCGGGTCCGCCACCGTGCTGCGGGAGCGGGCGGCCGCCCAGGCCAAGCTGGCCCGGGCGGAGGCCATCTGGCGTTCCGCCCGCCTCCTCTTCTACGACACCCTGAGCGTGGCGTGGGAGCGAACCGTCGCCGGGGAGCCGCCCACCCTGGAGGAGAAGGCCGACCTCCAGCTGGCCGCCGCCCACGCCGTGGCCAGCTCGGTGAAGGCCGTCGACCTCACCTACAGCCTGGCCGGGACGAGCGCCGTCTACGCCAGGAGCCCGCTGGAGCGCCACTTCCGGGACGTTCAGACGCTGCGGCATCACGGGTTCGTCTGCGAGGCCCGCTACGAGACGGCCGGGCAGGTGTACCTGGGCGTCGACCCCGAGTTCGCCCTGGTGTCCTTTTAGAGAGACGGCAGCCGACCGTCCGCTCTCGACGCCATGCCTGGTGAACCACCCGGCTTGGCAGCGCTCGCCAACTCAGAGACCGAGGTCAATGCCGAGACCGGCGTCTTTCCCCGGAAGGGGAGGCGCCGCGATCTCGGCGAGGCGATCTGCCCACCAGGCTGGCACGTCGCTGGCGTCAGCCCGGGCCAGCGGGACACGGTCGGGACGCAAGCCCCGGCCAGCCGTGCGGGACCGATCGCGCCCAAGACCGGGCGAGCGCTCGGCCAACGGGATGTGCCTCAGGTCGATGTGGCCAAGGTCGGCCAGCTCCGTCTCGATCTCGTTCAACCGTCCCCGACGCCAGTCGTGCTGGAGGTGCCACGCGACGCCCTGGGCGACCTCGTCGGTCAGCTGATCATGGCTGTGCTCGCAGCGGGCCACCGTGTCGGCGGCGCGGACGACATCGCCGCCGAAGCGCTCGATGTCTTCGAGCGCCGCGCTCTTCTCGTTACGGCCGTGGCGGCGCAGCAGCGCTTGGGGCCCAATCCCGGCGAGCCGGTCATTGGCTTTCCGCCAGACCGTCTCCGCCATCGCCCATGAGGTCCGTGTGGCTCCCCGCACAAAGAGCGGCAGGCCTCGCCCGGTGGAACTCGACGGGCCAACCGTCGCCGCGCTCCGGGCCGTACGGGCCCGACAGGCGCAGGATCGGCTGCTTCTGGGCCCCACGTACGCAGACCACGATCTGGTCTTCGCCCGGGCGGACGGGAAGCCGATGCACCCGGAGCACTTCTCGATGGCCTTCGACCGGCGTGTAGCTCGCTACAAGCTGCCCCGGATCCGGCTGCACGATTTACGCCACACTTGGGCGACCCTCGCGCTGTCGGCTGGCGTCGACGTGAAGATCGTCTCCGAACGGCTCGGACATGCCAGTGCCAAGATCACTTGGGACATCTACCAGCACGTCTCGCCGACGATGCAGTCGAACGCGGCGGAGACCGTCGCCCGGCTCATATTCGGCCCCCAAGCGTGAGGGATGCCCTCACTGCGGCACCACGATGACGATCTCCACGCCGAGGGTTCGAGCGTGCTTCCGCATCGGGCCGACAGCGTTCTGGGGATCGCCGACGTAAATCTCCGACTGCAGACGGATGGCTGCTGCCAGCGTCTCGGCGATGAGCATGCTCGTGGGACCGGTCGTCTCCAGGAGGTCAGCGGCAAGCAGGCTGGTGGCCCGAGGGTCGAGCACCTCTATGAGGTCGGGATGCGGGCGGCGCAGGCGCTCGCGGTCCTCGCCGCTGAGCGCCGCAAGTCCTCGGCTGATCCGGCCGACCCTGGGTTTGGCCATGGCCGAGAGCAACCGCCAGTGTCGTGCGTAGGTCAAGCCGAGCACGTCGTGCGGGATCTCGGCGGGCCAGTCGCCGGCGAGCACGCGTAGGGCGACGTACTCGTCAACGACGCGCATCGTCGTAACGACCGATCAGCCAGCGAGTTCCGGGTCGTGTTTGGCCTGCGCCGCCAGCTCTCGGGCGAGCTCAGGGCCACGGGTGATCTCCCGGAGGAGCTTCTTGGCCTCTTCGCTCAGCCGCGGGTCACCCGTCTGGCGCAGCTGCTCGATCTCTTCCTTGCGCGAGCGGGCGGGCTTCATGGTCACCATTGTGCCTTGTGGCCGCCGCGCGTGGAACCACGGGGTTCGTGACCAATCCGTGACCACGGGCCCTCCGAGCGATCGGCGGGGAGTCGGTTCGAGCCTCTCTACCAGCAACTTCACTGGGAGAACGTGGTGGGCGAGGGGGGACTTGAACCCCCACGAGGTTGCCCTCACAGGCACCTGAAGCCTGCGTGTCTGCCATTTCACCACTCGCCCGGTGAACGCATCGAGGTTAGCAGCCGCCCAGGGTGGTGGTTCGGGGTCAAAATCACGGCGCTTGGAGGCATTCAGGCGTGTCACCCTCCGCTGACGCAGCCCGTCGTTAGACTCCCGGGCCGTGGGACTGACAGGGTTTGAGCGCCGCCTCGAGGCGCTCGTCGAGGGGGTGTTCTCCCGGGCGTTCAAGAGCGGCCTCCAGCCTGTGGAGATCGGCCGCCGCCTGGCTCGCGAGCTCGACAACGGCCGCACCGTGGGCGTCCACGGGCTCATCGCCCCCAACCGCTTCACCGTGCGGGTCTCGGCCGAGGATCGGGAGCGCTTCGCATCCTTCGAAGACGCCCTGGGGCTCGAACTGGCTGACGCCGTCCGCGCCCACGCCCGCGACGAGGGGTACGGGTTCCTGGGTCAGGTCACGGTGGAACTGGAGAGCGATCCCGAGCTGAAGGCCGGCCAGTGCGCCGTGACCGGCGAGATCGTGGCCGACCCCGGCGGCCGGGTGGGGACGCTGGTCACCGCCGAGGGCCGGCGGATCCCCGTGGCCGACCAGCCCGTGGTGATCGGCCGGCTCTCCAGCTGCGACATCCCGCTCGGCGATCCTCAGGTGTCCCGCCGCCATGCCGAGGTGCGCCGCGATGCCGAGGGGTTCTGCGTCTTCGACCTCGGGTCCACCAACGGGACGGTCGTCAACGGCGCTCCGGTGCGGGAACGACGCCTCTCCGACGGAGATGAGCTGCGGATCGGGTCGGCCACCATCCGCTTCGAGAGCTCCTGAGGAACCGGGCGCGGCGTGCCGGAGGCCATCCTCACCATCCTCAAGTTCCTGTTCCTGGGTCTGCTCTACCTCTTCGTGGCCCGGGTCCTCCGTGCCGTCGAGGGGGGACTGGCCTTCGAGCGGCCCGGCGCGGGCCTGGGCGGCCTCCGCCGGCGCGGCCGGGGGGCCGACTCCGACGGCGGGGCGCGGTCGTACCAGCTCCGGATGATCGAACCCCCCACGGCCCAGGTGTTCCCCCTTTCCGAGGAGGTGACCATCGGCCGGGCGCCGGGTTGCTCGGTGGCGCTGGCCGACGACGACTTCGTGTCGCAGCTGCACGCCCGGGTCTACGTCCGTGACGGGCAGCCCTTCGTGGAGGACCTCGGCTCGACCAACGGCACCTTCCTCAACCAGACCCGGCTGACCAAGACCATGCGGCTGCGCCGCGGGGACCGCCTCCAGATCGGCCAGACGGTCCTCGAGGTCAGCGCGTGAATTTCGCCGTGGGGGCCAAAACGGATGTCGGGCGGGGACGGCCGGCCAACGAGGACACCTTCCTGGTGGACCACGACGACCGGCTCTACGCCGTGGCCGACGGCATGGGCGGCCACCGGGCCGGCGAGGTGGCCAGCGCCACCGCCATCGACGCCCTCCAGGCCGCCTTCGCCGGCGGTGCCGCTCTGGACGAGGCGGTGGAGGCGGCCAACGCCGCCGTCTTCGAGATGGCGTCCGCCAACCTGGACATGCGGGGTATGGGGACGACGCTCACCGCCGCCGCCCTGCTCGACGATCACCGGGTGCTCCTCGGCCACGTGGGCGACTCCCGCGCCTATCTCATGCGCGACGGCGCCGTCACCCGGATCACGGAGGACCACTCCCTGGTCGAACAGCTCGTCCGGGAGGGTCGCCTGAGCCCGGAGGAGGCGTCCAGCCACCCTCAGAAGGCGATCATCACGCGGGCGCTGGGCATCGACCCCGAGGTGGAGGTGGACACCTATCCCGTCGACCTCCGTCCCGGCGACCGCCTGCTGCTGTGCTCCGACGGTCTCACCAACATGGTGGCCGACACAGCCATCGCCGGGATCCTGAGCCGTCAGCCCGACCCCCAGCAGGCCGCCGAGCAGCTGGTCGACATGGCCAACGACGCCGGTGGCGACGACAACATCACCGTGGTGGTGATCGACGCCCTGGGGGACACCACCGTGGAGGGCGTG
Source organism: uncultured Actinomycetes bacterium (assembly GCA_963789165.1). Classification (GTDB taxonomy): domain Bacteria; phylum Actinomycetota; class Acidimicrobiia; order IMCC26256; family BP-133; genus CAWBJP01. The sequence continues at coordinate 530,811 of CAWBJP010000007.1, read as the reverse complement.
GCCGCGGTGTCCCCGGAACTGGTGGAGGAGGAGCTGCCTTTACCTGAGGGGCCCTCTCCGGCCCCGACCGAGGCCGGTCCCCCCAGGCGGGCGCGGGCCCGGCGCGTCCTGGTGTGGATGCTGCCCGTCATCCTCCTCTTCGGCGCGGGTCTGGGGGCCATTGGCTGGTACGCCCGGCGGACCTACTACGTCGGTCTGGCCGGCGACCGGGTCACGCTCTACCGGGGCGTGCCCGGCGGGGTGCTCGGCTGGGAGCCCACGGTGGAGCGCCGCTCCGGCCTGATCGCCGACGATCTGACCCAGGCCCAGCGGACGGACCTGGAGGGTGGGCACCGCTTCACCAACCGGTCCGAGGCCCTGCTCTATCTCCAGCGCCTGGAGGAGGAACGCGCCCCCCTAACCGAGCCGGCGACGTCGTCCACCACCGTCCCGCCGTTCGGTGTGGTCGACCCGCCCGACCCGAAGACACCCTCCACCATCAGGTGAAGATCTTCACCGTCCCGGGCGACTCCCGGCGCTCCGTGGAACTCGGCCTGGTCGTCCTGGCCGTGATCGTGGCCGCCGGCGGCTACACCCTCACGTCCCTCGGCACCCGGGCCACCGTCCCCGCCGACCTGCTGCCCTTCGCCGGGGCGGCGGCCGGCCTGGTGCTGGTGGCCCACCTGGCCGTCCGCCGCCTCGCCCCCCGGGCCGACGGCACCCTGCTGGGAGTCGCCTCCCTCCTCAACGGCATCGGCTTCGTCATCATCGCCCGCCTCGACCCCGACCTGGCCCGTCTGCAGTCGGCGTGGACGGCGCTGTCGGTGGCCGCCTTCGTGGCCGTCCTGGTGGTGGTGCGCCGGGTGCGGGATCTGGAGCGCTACCGCTACACCTTCGCCCTGGTCGGCATCGCCGCCTTGCTCCTGCCCGTCCTGCCCGGGGTCGGGCGGGAGATCAACGGGGCCCGCCTGTGGGTCGCCCTCGGGCCCCTCAACTTCCAGCCCGGCGAAGCGGCCAAGGTGCTGCTGGTCATCTTCCTGGCCGCCTACCTGGTGGAGAAGAAGGAGCTGCTGGCCGTGGGCACCTGGCGCCTCGGCCCACTCTCGCTGCCCGACCCCAAGCACCTGGGGCCGCTGCTCCTGGCCTGGGGTTTCTCCATCCTGGTCATGGTCCAGGAGAAGGACCTGGGCTCCTCGCTGCTGTTCTTCGCCGTCTTCCTGGCCATGGTCTACATGGCCACCGGGCGGGCCTCCTACCTCGGGGTGGGGGCCGTCATGTTCGCCGCCGGAGCCGCCTTCGCCTACAGCGCCTTCGGCCACGTCCAGGACCGGGTCACCACCTGGCTCAACCCCTGGCCCACCTCCGACGGGCGGGGCTTCCAGCTCGTCCAGGCTCTGTTCGCCTTCGGCTCGGGCGGGTTCGCCGGCGCCGGGCTCGGCCTCGGCAGCCCGGGCAAGATCCCCAACGCCCCCACCGACTTCGTCTTCGCCGCCATCGGGGAGGAGCTCGGGCTGCTGGGCACCACCGCCGTCCTCGCCCTCTACGTCCTGCTGGTGGGTGTCGGGTTCCGCATCGCCCTCGCCGCCGAGCAGCCCTTCCTCAAGCTGCTGGCCGCCGGGCTCACCACCATCCTGGGGGTGCAGACCTTCATCATCATCGGTGGGGTCACCCGCCTCATTCCCCTGACCGGGATCACCCTGCCGTTCGTGTCCTACGGCGGCTCGTCCCTGCTGGCCAACTTCGTCATCCTGGCCCTGTTGCTGCGGGTCTCCGACGAGGTGGCCCGCCGGGCCGAGGTCCCCGCCGGCTCCGAGTCCGGGGCGGTGGGATGAACCGCCAGATCCGCCGGGTCGGGCTGGTGGTGGTGGCCTGCTTCGTCGCCCTGTTCCTCCAGCTCAACTACCTCCAGGTTGTCTCGGCCAGCCGGCTGGCGAACCATCCCCGCAACGTGCGGGCGGTGCTGCGCGACTACTCCGCGCCCCGGGGCGACATCCTCACCCCCGACGGCGCCGTGGTGGCCCACTCGACCCCGGTCGACGACGAGTTCGAGCTCCAGCGCAGCTACCCCACCGGCGACCTCTTCGGCCACGTCAGCGGCTATTTCTCCTTCACCTTCGGGGCGACAGGCGTCGAGGACGCCTACAACGCCGACCTGGCCGGGCGCTCCCCGGAACTGGCCCTCAAGAACCTGGGCGACTGGCTCATCGGCAAGGAGCCCGTGGGCGATGTGGTCCTCTCCATCACCGACGCCGCCCAGAAGGAGGCGCGGGCCGCCCTCGGGGACCGGCGGGGCTCGGTGGTGGTGCTCGATCCCGTCAGCGGCGACGTACTCGCCCTGTGGTCCAATCCCGCCTACGACCCCACCCCCCTGGCCGGGCACAAGGCCAAGGAGGTGCAGGCCGCCTATGACGCCTACCGGGACGCCCCCGGCAACCCGATGCTGGCCCGGGCCTTCCGGGAGCGCTACGCGCCGGGGTCGACGTTCAAGGTCGTCACCGCGGCTACCGCCCTGGAGAAGGGCGTATCCACCCCCGAGCGGCGCTTTCCCTCGATCCGCTTCCTCGACCTGCCCCAGTCCGACAAGGTGCTGCGCAACTTCGGGTCCTCCAGTTGCGGGGGCACGCTGGTGGAGTCCTTCCGGCGCTCCTGCAACACCACCTTCGCCCAGCTCGGCCTCGATCTGGGCGAGCAACTGGCCGACGGGGCCAAGGCCTTCGGGATCGGAGAGGACGTTCCCTTCGACCTGAACGAGGCCCGCAGCGCCGGGCCGGTGCCGGGCACGTTCAAGCGCAACCAGCCGTCCTTCGCCAACGCCGCCATCGGTCAGGGCGACGTGGCCGTGACCCCGCTCCAGATGGCCATGGTGGCGGGGGCCATCGCCAACGGTGGTGTGCTCATGGCCCCCCGGGTGGTGGCCGAGGTGCGTGACCCCGACGGCGGCGTGGCCCGTCGCCCCCAGGTCAAGCAGTGGAAGCGGGCCGTGTCGACCGAGACGGCGGCGGCGGTGGGCCGGATGATGGTCGACGTGGTGCGGGCCGGGACCGGCCGGGCCGCGGCCGTCCCCGGAGTGACCGTGGCCGGCAAGACGGGGACGGCCCAGGCCCCGGGCGGGCCGCCCCACGCCTGGTTCATCGGCTTTGCCCCTGCCGAAGCCCCCCGGCTGGCCATCGCCGTCATCGTGGAGCGGGGCGGCGACATGGGCGACGAGGCCACTGGCGGACGGGTGGCCGCCCCCGTGGCCGGCCAGGTTCTGGCCAAAATGCTCGCGTCCCTGCCCCCGGAAGGCGAAAGGTAGCCTCCAAGAGATGCCCGATCGGGTCTACAACAACCGTTACGAGATCGTGCGCCACATCGCCCAGGGGGGCATGGCGGAGGTGTACCTGGCCCACGACCAGCTGCTCGACCGCAAGGTGGCGCTCAAGGTCCTCTTCGCCGAGTACGCCCGGGACCCCGCCTTCGTGCAGCGCTTCCGCCGGGAGGCGCAGTCGGCCGCCAACCTGAACCACCCCAACATCGTGGCCGTCTTCGACTGGGGCGAGGACGAGGGCACCTACTTCATCGTCATGGAGTACGTCGAGGGCCGGTCCCTGCGCGACGCCATCCACGCCGAGGGCCCTCTCTATCCGAATCTGGCCGCCGACCTGGCCTCCGACATCGCCGGGGCGCTCGGGTTCGCCCACCGCAACGGTGTGGTCCACCGCGACGTCAAGCCCGGCAACATCCTCCTCACCCCCCAGGGCCAGGTGAAGGTGACGGACTTCGGCATCGCCCGGGCCGGCGGGGCGTCCGAGGGCCTGACCCAGACCGGGTCGGTGATGGGCACGGCCACCTACTTCTCGCCCGAGCAGGCCCAGGGCCTTCCCGTCGACGCCCGGTCCGACGTCTACTCCCTCGGCGTCGTCCTCTACGAGATGGTGTGCGCCGTGCCACCCTTCTCGGGCGACAGTCCCATCGCCGTGGCCTACAAGCACGTCCGGGAGGAGCCTCCCCGGCCCACGGTGGTGAACCCCGATGTGCCTCCCGAGCTGGAGGAGATCATCCTCACCGCGCTGGCCAAGACCCCCGAGGAGCGCTACCCCTCGGCCGACGACCTGCGGGCCGACCTGGCCCGCTTCCGCCGGGGAGAACAGCCCCACGCCGTACCCGACATGGTGGTGGCCGCCGTGCCCGTCTCCGGCACCGAGCCCACCACGGTCTCCCGGGCCGTCGACCACACCCGGGTCGGCACGGCGGTCGCGGCGCCCGTGGCGCCCCCGCAGAAGAAGCGCTCCGCCTGGCCCTTCGTGCTCGTCCTGGTGCTGCTGCTGGCCGTCCTGGCCGGCTTGGGCTACCTGCTGGCCGATCAGCTCCAGGGCGACGGTGGTGGGGGCACGGTGACCGTCGACGACTACGTCGGCCTCACCCTGGACAAGGCCACCCTCCTGATCGAGCGGGCCGGGCTCGAGGCCGACCCGACCTTCGAAATCAACGACCGGATCCCCGAGAACGAGGTGTTCAAACAGGAGCCGCCCGAGGGCACCAAGGTGGACGAGGGCGACAAGGTCGAGCTGACCGTCAGCTCGGGCCGGGGCAAGGTGGCGGTGCCCGACGTCGCCGGCAAGTCGGTGGAGGACGCCGAGTCGGAGCTGCAGGACGCCGGTTTCGACGTGGACGTCCGCCAGGAGGTCAGTGATTCGGTCGAGAAGGGCAAGATCATCCGGACCGAGCCGGCGGCCAGAACCGAGGCCGAGCGGGGCTCGGAGGTGATCCTGTTCGAGTCCGCCGGCGTGCAGCTGGTGGCCGTTCCCGACGTGACCGGGAAGGACGCGGTGAGCGCGGCCAGCGAGCTGGGCGCGGCCGGGTTCAAGGTGGAGCGGGTCACCGAGCCGTCCGACTCGGTCGAGGCGGACACCGTGATCCGCACCGATCCGGCGGGGGGCACCGATGCGCCCAAGGGGTCGACGGTGCGCCTGGTCGTCTCCTCGGGCAAGGACGAGGTGGCCGTGCCCAACGTCGTCGGCGATACGCAGGCCGAGGCCACCAGCAAGTTGCAGGCGGCCGGCTTCAACGTCATCCCTGACGAGGCCCTCGTGCTCAACCCGGGCAGTAACGGCAAGGTCATCTCCCAGACGCCCCCCGCCGGATCCCGCCAGGCGAAGGGCTCCACGGTGCGGATCACCGTGGGCCGCACCGCCACGGGAGCGACGACCACCACCGCCGGCGCCACCTCGACGACTGGGCTCCTGGGGAACTGACGTGCCGGGAGCGGGCGGGCCGGCACCTCCTGGCGCCGGGCAGCTGGCCCCGTGGTTCGCCGCTTCGGGACGCCACCACCTCCCCTGGCGAGCCAGCCGGGACCGGTGGGCGGTGCTCGTCTCCGAGGTGATGCTGGCCCAGACCCAGGTGGGCCGGGTGGCCAGCGTGTGGGATGGGTTCCTGGCCCGCTTCCCCACACCCCAGGTGATGGCGGCGGCCGGCGCCGGCGAGGTGATCGGCGCCTGGGGGAACCTCGGTTACCCGCGCCGGGCCCGGCGCCTGTGGGAGGCGGCGGTCGTGGTGTCCGCCTCCGGGTGGCCGGATGACCTGGCCGAGCTGCCCGGCGTCGGCCGCTACACGGCCGACGCGGTGGCGGCCCAGGTCGACGGCGTTGACGTGGTGGCCGTGGAGACGAACGTGCGGCGGGTGCTGGAGCGCCGGGCCGGGCGGCGGCTGACGGCGTCCGAGGCGGTAGCGGCCAGCCGGGAGGCGGGGGCGGGGCTGGTCGGGCGGGATCGGCTGCTGGCCTTGATGGACGTGGGGGCGGTGGTCTGCCGGCCACGGGCGCCACGGTGTGGGGAGTGTCCTTTCGCCGGCGGGTGCGCCAGCGTGGCCGATCCGGCGCTGGTGGAGGCGGGCGTCGGGCGGCCCAGTCAAAAGCAAAAGCGCTATGAAGGATCGTTCCGGCAGCGCCGGGGGGTGGTGCTGGCGGCGTTGCGAGAGGGGCCGGCCGCCGTTGCGGGGCTCGACGGCGCGGCGCTCGAGTCGCTGGTGGCCGACGGCTTGGCGGCCGTGGCCGGGGGACGTCGCCCGCCTCCCCTGAGCGAACCGGCGTGGCTCAGCGCCGCATATAGGCGGTGAACAGCGCCGGTTCGAGGAGCACGCCACTTACCAACCAACCGGCGTGGCGCAGCGCTGCATATAGGCGGTGAGAAGCGCCGGTTGGTAGTGGCGGGCTCAGGAACGAGCGCGGGAGAGGAAGTTCTGGAGCAGCTGGTGGCCGCCTTCGGTGAGGATCGACTCGGGGTGGAACTGGACGCCTTCGACGGGGAGGTCCCGGTGGCGCAGGCCCATCACCACGCCGTCCTCGGTTTCCGCCGTCACCTCGAGGACGTCGGGGATCGACGACCGCTCGACGATCAGGGAGTGGTAGCGGGTGGCCTCCAGCGGGCTCGGCAGGCCTTCGAACAGGCCCTGGCCCTGGTGGCGGATCTGTGACGTCTTGCCGTGCATGACCTGGTCGGCCCGTACCACCCGACCGCCGTAGAGCTGACCGATGCACTGGTGCCCAAGGCACACCCCGAGCACGGGGACGCCCCGCTCGCCGAAGGTGGCGATGGCCTCGTTGGACACCCCGGCGTCCTCGGGCCGGCCCGGACCGGGAGAAACCAGCACGGCGGCCGGGTCGAGGGCCACCATCTGCTCCAGGGTGGCCTCGTCGTGGCGGTACACCAGCGGCTCGGCCCCCAGCTCTCCCAGATACTGGACGAGGTTGTAGACGAAGCTGTCGTAGTTGTCGATGACGAGGACGAGGGCCATGTCGGAACCTGCCTCAGCCCGGCCGGGCGTAGCGGACGGCGGTGGTCCCCTTGTAGGCGGGCACTCGGACCTTGTCGGCCTCGTTGACCTCGAAGCCGAGCCCGAAGCGGCTGGCGTCGCCCTGGAGCCGTTCCACCAGCGGGTCGGCCAAGAGGCCGTCTTTCAGCCGCTCGCCGACGGCTACGAAGCGATAGGGCGGCGAATGCACCGTGCCGTTGATGAGCAGGGTGTTGCCCACGCACAGCAGAGCGCTGGTCGGCACCACCCGCTGGCCGCTCACGGCCAGGGCTTCGGCCCCCGCCGCCCACAGGGCGTTGGCCACCGCTTGGATGTCCTGGGAGTGGACGACCAGGTCATTCAGGTTGCCGGACGGCGACTCGTCGAACGACGAGTCGTCCAGGGTCACGTTGATCCCGGGACCTTCGACCGCCACCAGACCCAGCTGCACTCTCGTTCCCGCCAGACTCTGGTCCGGTTGGGGGTTCCCATCAGGTTGGGCCCGTTCGAACTGGCGGACGCGCCCACGCAGGGTTTCCGCCGTGGATCGCAGGTCGGCCGAGCGCCGCTGCTCCACCCGGATCAGCCGGGCCAGACGCTCCTGTTCGGGCACCCGGATGCTCAAGTCGCCGGCGGTCGGGTTGAGCCGGGCGGTGACCAGAAGGAAGCCGGCCAGGGCCGCGGCCCCACACGCCCACGCCCGCTTGCCGCCGCGCACTATCCTCGCCCCATGCCTCGGTCGAAAAGCAAGCGGTCACGGTACACCCCACCTCCGCCGAAGAAGGCGCCGCCGAGCCCCACCTGGGTACCGGTGCTCATGTTCGTCTGCTTCGGCATCGGCGTCCTGGTCATCATCCTCAATTACTTGAACGCCCTTCCGGGCGAGGCCAAGAACGTGAACCTCTTCATCGGGCTGGGCTTCATCACCGGCGGCTTCCTCCTGGCCACTCAGTACCGCTGACGGCGCCGCCAGCTACCACTCGCCCCGCTCGACCACCAGGTTCATGTCCTCCCGGCAGTGCCGGGGGGCGTCGGGAACCTCCCCTTCGGGGGCGGAGGTCATGGTCACCTCGGTGCCGCACACGCCGCAGCGGTAGCGGTAGTTCACCCTGCGGATGGCCGTCGGGTCGGGCTCGGCGGGGGGCGGGAACATGAAGGAGCGCACGACGAACGTCCCCGCCAGGTAGATGGCGAGGGCGAAGCCGATGGCCAGGGCGAACTTGGCGACGTCCCAGAACACGGGCTCAGTGTAGGGACGCTCGGGCCCGCCCCCGCCGGCGGCCGGTCCTAGCTAGCCGAGGCGCTCGATGATGGTGGCGTTGGCCATGCCGCCGCCCTCGCACATGGTCTGGAGGCCGTAGCGCCCACCGGTGCGCTCGAGTTCGTTGAGCAGCGTGGTCATGAGCTTGGCCCCCGAGCACCCGAGCGGGTGGCCCAGGGCCACGGCGCCGCCGTTCACGTTCACCCGGGCCATGTCCGGATGGTGCTCCTTCTCCCAGGCCAGCACCACGGAGGCGAAGGCCTCGTTGATCTCCACCAGATCGATGTCGGACAGCTTGAGCTTGGCCCGGTCCAGCACCTTGTCGGTGGCCGGGATGGGGCCGGTCAGCATGGTGACGGGGTCGACGCCGGCCAGGGCGAAGGAGTGGAAACGGGCCCGGGCCCGGAGCCCCAGCTCGTTGGCCTTCTCCTCCGTCATGATGAGCAGAGCGGCGGCGCCGTCGCTGATCTGCGACGAGTTGCCCGCCGTCACCTTGCCGTCGGGCTTGAAGGCCGGCTTGAGCGAGGCCAGCTTCTCCAGCGACGAGTCGGGCCGCACGCCCTCGTCCCGGGTGAAGGTTCCCCCGTCGGCGCCCGTCACGGGGAGGATCTCGTTCTCGAACCGGCCCTCTTCGATCGCCCGGGCCGCCCGCTGGTGGGATTGGAGGGAGAAGGCGTCGAGGTCCTCCCGGGAGAGGTCCCACTTGTCGGCGATCAGCTCGGCCGAGATGCCCTGGGGCACCAGGCCGCCCACGGCGGCGTAGCGCTCCATGAGCTTGGGACCGAAGGGGAAGCCGGGGCCGCTCTGGACCGAGGCCCCCATCGGCACCCGGGTCATGACCTCCACCCCGGCGGCGATGACGATGTCGTTGGCGCCGGCGATGACCGACTGGGCCGCGAAGTGGGCGGCCTGCTGGGAGGAGCCGCACTGGCGGTCGACAGTGGTGCCGACCACGGTTTCGGGGAAGCCGGCGGCCAGGGCGGCGTTGCGGGCGACGTTGAGGCTCTGCTCGCCCACCTGCATGACGCACCCCATGATCACGTCCTCGATGAGGGCGGGGTCGAGGTCGTTGCGGGCCACCAGGGCTTTGAGGGTTTCGGCGGCCAGGTCAACCGGATGCCAGTCCTTCAGCTGGCCGTTCCGGCGGCCCACGGCCGTCCGGACGGCGTCGACGATGACGGCGGTGGGCATGCGCACTCCTCTGCTCGTGCTGCTCGTACTAGACCAGGTGGTCAAGTTTAGTAGCGTCCCCCGCCGTGCGGGACATGGAGCGCTGGCTGGGGGACGGCGGCATGCCCCTCATCGCCCACCTGGGCGCCTCCTTCACCTCCTACGGCGAGGGCTGGGCGGAGGCCACCTGGGACCCCGACCCCCGACGCCTGCAACCCGGCCGGAACGGTCCAGGCCGGCGTGCAGGCCGTGCTCCTCGACGCCGCCATGAACTTCGCCCTCCTCGCCGCACTCGACCGGGGCGACCGGGTGGCCACCCTGGAGATGAAGGTCATCAACCTGCGGGCGGCGGCCGGCGGGGATCCCCTCAGTGTCCGGGGCGAGGTCATCCGGGTGGGCGCGCCGGGTCGGGTTCGCCCAGGCCTGGCTCCGATCCGCCGACGACGGCACCGACGTGGCCCACGCCACCGGAACGTTCATCGTCAATCGCCGCGAACCGCCCAGCTAGGAGAAGTACTAGCCGTACCAAAGCGGATGGTCGGCGCAGACCTTCCGCCTGATCTCTCGGGAGCCGAGGTATCCGCCCCCGGGGGCAGAACTCGCTGGCGATGGACACGTCTGCCGGCAACCTCTCGCGCTATCGGCGCCTGGCCCGGGCCGCCCTCGCGGCCGCCGTGGCGGCCGCGGGACTCGTCACCGTAGGGCCGGCCACCCCGGCCGGCGCCGACCCGGCGGCCGCCTTCGCCCCCGCTGTGCCGGTTCGGCTGGGACCGCCGCGCGTGGGGTCCCGTCTGGTGTCGCTGGCCAACCCCGACGTGGACGAAGACGGCGATCTCGACCTCGTCACGTCCAGCATCGGCACCAACCAGCTCTTGACCCTCCCCAACGACGGGTCGGGCAACTTCGAGGAGGTCGTCACGCTCCAGATGCCCGACGGCGACCCGAACGAGTTGGCGTTGGCCGACCTCGACGGCGACGGGCACGACGACCTCGTGGGCGGAGGCGCGAAGAGCGGTCTGTTCGTCCTGCTCGGTGACGGTGCCGGGAGCTTCGACGTCGACGTCTCGTCCCTCCCCGCCAGCTCGAGCGGGACGGTGGCACACGACTTCGACGGGGACGGCGACATCGACGCCGCCGCCTCCACCACCGCCGGGCTGGCGGTGTTGCGCAACGACGGGACGGGCGTCTTCGGAGCAGCCTCCTTCCTGCCGCTCGACGGTCTGCAGAACAACATCGACGCCGCCGACTTCGACGGCGACGGCGACGTCGACGTCGCCATGGCCGGAGAAGGCCCGGACCAGGTGTCGGTGCTGCTGAACGACGGCGATGCCGGGTTCATGCTCGTCGACCAGGTGGCTGCAGGAACCCTGCCGTACAACGTGACGGCGGCGGACTACGAGAACGATGGCGACATCGATCTGTGGGTGCCGAACTACGAGTCCGCCAATGTCTCGCTGCTGCTCAACGACGGCTCCGGCAACTTCGAGTTCGCCTTCAATCTCCCCACAGCCGCCGGATCATCGGCGGCGACCACCGCCGACTTCAACGGCGACGGACGCGTGGATCTGGCCGTCTCGAACGAGATCGACAAGAGCGTCACGGTCTTTCTGATCGACGATTTCATCACCGATTTCACGATGGACGCCGGCGCCGGAGCGTTCAACATCGCCTCGCCGGACATCGACGGCGACGGGGACAGCGACATCGTGACGACGAACTTCTCGGATCCGGGCTCCATGTCGGTCTTCCGCAACGACGGGAGCGGCGCCTTCGGCCCGGTCACGGTGATCGGAGGCGTGAACCACGCGCCCCAGGACGTCGCTGTCGGGGACCTGGACGGCGACGGCGATCTCGACCTGGCGGTGGTCAAGCAGACCGGCGACGTACAGGTCCTCACCAACAACGGCGCCGGCGGGATGACCCTGGCCTCGCTGTTCCCGACGGGCCTCCTTCAGCCCGACGTCGTCGCCGCCGACCTCGACGGCGACGGCGATCTCGATCTCGCCCTCAAGCAGTCCTTTGCGCCCCTCCACATCGCCCTCAACCAGGGGGACGCCACGTTCTCGCCCTCCCTCGGCGTGTACTCCGTCTCGGAGTCGGGGTGCGACGACCTGGCGGACGAAGCCGCCGACCTGGACGCTGACGGCGACGCCGACCTCGCCTTCTTCGAGTGCAACGGCGGCCCGGCCCACGTCCTGCGGAATCAGGGCGATGGCACCTTTGGCGCCGCTGAGCCGATCCCGACGGTCCGCGAAGGCCGTGACCTCGACCTCGCCGACGTTGATGCCGACGGTGATGTGGACATCGTCACGCCGAACCCCGCCGGCGGCATCTCGATCAACCTCAACGACGGGACGGGCACGTTCGGGGCGCCGGCAGACTTTGGCAGCACCATCGTCACCCTGGAAACCACGCTCGGCGATCTCAACGGCGACGGGTTTCCCGACGTGCTGGCCGGTGCCGATCCGGTCAGCGAGGTCTTCCTCAACGACGGCCACGGTTCTTTCCCCACGTCGATTCCCCAGGCCCTCGGGTCCATCTTCCAGCCGCTGCTCGTGGACGTCGACGGGGACGAGCGGCTCGATCTGGTGACGATTGGCGGTGTCCTCGGCGTCCGACTGGGAGACGGTCACGGCCGTTTCCGGGCGCCGGACGAGTTCCCGGCGGGCACGCTTCCGTTCCGGGTCGCCTCCGGCGACCTGGACGGAGACGGCGACCTCGACCTCGTCGTCCTCGACTTCGTCGACCCCGACGTTCTGCTGTTCTTCAAGCTTCCGTCGCCCGTCGGCACCTCCGTGTTCCTCTCCGATGGTCCCGACCCCGCCGTCCTGGGGGACCCCCTGCTCTACGTGGCCGGTGTGCAGAACCGCGGACCTGAGCCCAGCCCGGCTGGAACCCTGTCGGTGGCGCTGCCTCTCGGGCCGGTCTCCGTGTCGGATCCGGCGTGTGCGCCGGCCGGCACCGACGTCGTTTGCCCGGTGCCGCCCCTGGGTCCCGGCGGGAGCTACGAGGTGGAGATCACCGTCGTTCCGACCGACGTGGGAGTGATCTCCGCCTCGGCCACAATCGCCATCGCGGCTCCTGGGGACGATCCCTCCGACAACCTCGCCTCGGCACAGACGACGGTCATCTCTCCCGCCTCGGTCTCGGTGGAGATGTTCGACCACCCCGACCCGGTTCTGCTCGGGGACACCGTGAGCTACGGGGTGGTCGTCCACAACGAGGGACCGCGGACCGCCTCGAGCGGCTCGTTGACGGTGACGCTCCCCGGGGAACCGGCCTCGGTGTCCGATATCGCCTGCGATCAGGGCCCATCCACCGTGTCGTGCGACCTCCCCGACCTGGCCGCCGGCCAGAGCTTCGAGCTCGAAGTCACCGTCGTTCCCACTGAAGTCGGAACGATCTCAGCGACCGCCGAGATCGACTTCGACATCCCTCAGGAGGACGCGTCCGACAACATCGCCACGGTGGAGACCTTGGTGATCCTGCCGCCCTCGCTGTCCGTCTCTCTCACTGATGAGCCGGACCCCGTCGGCGTCGGTGCACCGGTCACCTACCACGTGCGCGTCGATAGCCACGGGCCCGGCGCGTCGCCGAGCTTCGTGATCGTCACGCTGCCCTCCGTCCCCACGATGATCTCGGACCCGAACTGCGGGTTCTCCTCCACCTTCGTCTTCTGCGATGTCGCCAACCTCGCCGCCGGGGAGAGCTATGCGGTCGATGTCACCACGGTGCCGGGCCAGATCGGGACCATCTCAGCGTCGGCAGACCTGTTGGTTGACTTCCCCGGCGACGACCCGAGCGACAACTTCGTCTCAGAAGAGACCACGGTCCTCGCTCCCAGAGCGCTGGGGGTATCCCTCTTCGCTCTGCCGGAACCGGTCCCGGCCGGCGAGGCGATCATATATACGCTGGGGGTCAGCAACTTCGGCTTCGAGCCCACGCCGGCCGGCAAGCTCGTCGTGTCGCTGCCGCTCGAGCCGTTCTCGGTGTCGGATCCGGCATGCATCCTGGTGGGCCTGACGCTCTCCTGTGATTTCCCGGCTCTGCCCAGCCAGGAGGTCTACCAACTCGAGGTCGTTGCCGTCCCGGACGAGGCCGGGACGCTTACCGCCTCAGCTGAGATCGTCGTCGACTTCCCCGGGGACGACCCGTCCGACAACACCGCCACTCTTCTGACGACGGTGGTTCCGCGCGACACCACCGACGAGGCGCCGGACCTGCCTCCGGGACGGGCCCTGACGGGCCGCGGGCCGCTGACGTCCATCTCCGGAAGGCTCGGCGGCCCGAAGGACGTGGATCTGTACCGGATCTGTGTCACCGGAGACACGTTCTCGGCGGCGACGCCGCAAGACCCCTTCAATTTCAATACCCAGCTGTTCCTTTTCGATGACGCCGGCCGCGGCATTGCGGCCAACGATGAAGACGCTGATTCAAACGAGTTGGATTCCCACATCGCGGGCCCGACGTACACCAACGGTGACTCCCTCGTCTTCAGCCCCGGACCGCACCTGCTGGCGATCTCCAGTTTCAACAACGACCCTCTCGACGCCCAGGGCGCCCCGATCTTCCCAGGAGACTTCGGCGCGATCGAGGCGCCGATCCCGGATGCCGGCCCTCTGTCGAGCTGGTCGGGCGAGGGGTTCTCACTTGGTGACTACAGCATCGCCTTGACCGGGGCCACGTTCATCGGCGAAGCACCCTGCATCGAAGCGGACCTCGAGGTCACGAAGTCGGCCGACGAGCCGGTGGCGGTGGGCGAGACGCTCACCTACACCCTGACGGTCACCAACCACGGCCCGAGCGACGCCACCGACGTCGTGGTGACCGACACGCTGCCCGCCGGGGTCACCCTGCTCTCGGCCACCGCCAGCCAGGGGACCTGCCAGAGCACGACCTGCGAACTCGGGCCAATGGCCGAAGGGGCCACCGCCACCATCTCGCTGCGGGTGCGTCCCGGCGCCGCCGGCCCGATCACCAACACAGCGACCGTCACTGCCGTTGAACCTGACCCCTTTCCCAACAACAACACCGCTACGAACACCACGACGGTCGAATCGGCACCGTCGCCTCAGGGCCGGCTCACAGTGAGCGTGGTGGGCGGTGACCCCGACTTCGTGCTGGACGGACCATTCGACGCCAGCTTCTCGCTGGACCCGGGTGAGTCCCGCACCTTCGAGGATCTCCCCACCGGTGCCTACGCCCTCACCATGACCAGCTCCGAACCAGGAACGGTGCTGGACGCCATCACCTGTGGCTCGGCAACCGTCGACGTCGACCTGGTTCTCCGGCGGGTCATCTTCCAGGTCACCGGCGGGGACCCCGTGACCTGCCGATTCACGCTCTCGGACGATGACGGCGGTGGTGGATACGACGACGACCCCGGAGACCCGGTGTTCGACTTCGAGACGCCCTTCGGCGACCCGGAGCCGCCCGGTGACCTCGGCGCCACCCGATCCGACGGCGAGCCGGCAGGTGGCGTCGCCGGGACGACCCAGGACGGCTTCGCCCCGCCCGGCTCCGATGACCACAAGCCCCGATCAGACGGGCCGGCTCCAGTCCTCCCGGCCGGTCCCGAGGAACTCCCCAGGACAGGGCCCCAGACCCTGCCGTTGGCCGTCGGAGCGGCTTTCTTCCTTGCGCTCCGGGGGCTTTGGCTCCTGATGAGACGGCGGAGGCCCGAGCCGAAGTAGGGCCGGTTACTTCTTGGCCTGCTCGAAGTAGGGGTTGGTGCCGCTGGCGTGGTCGGTGACGTCGACCACCCGCAGGATCTCGGGGACGCTCTCCTTCAGGAGCACCTCGATCCCCTGGCTCAACGTGACCGACGCCATCCCGCAGCCCTGACAGCCGCCGGAGAGGCGCAGGTAGGCGGTGTCGCCCTCCACGGCCACCAGTTGGGCGTGTCCGCCGTGGGCGGCGATGGACGGGTTGATCTGGCTGTCGAGCACCTGGATCACCCGCTGGGGGACGTCGCCCGTGAGGTCGACCGGAGGCGGTGCGGGCGCCCCCGGAGAGGCCACCGCCGGGCTGGGGCTGTTGGGGTTGTCGAGGACGAGGCCGCCGTCGACCGGATCACCGGCCACGTCGAGTGTCGCACCCCGCACCTTGTCGATGGAGAAGGCGGGGATGACCACCGAGAGGTCGTCGTGGACCTGGACGGCGTCGGTGGGACCGGCGTAATCGGCGGGCTGGAAGTACATGTCGTAGCGGTACTTGCCGTTGGCGACACCGCTGACCTCGAGCCAGAGCGCGAGCTTGTCCGGATCGGCTTCGGCAGCCCGGACACGCAGCACTTTCTGGCGGGCGACCTCGGTGACGGTGAGGATGGGGTCCGATTCGGCGCTCATGACCGGCCATGATACCGCCGTGGCCCGCGTCCTCATCCTGCTGCCCTCCGCCACCTACCGGGCCCCGGACTTTCTGGCCGCCGCCGCCCGCCTCGGGCGCCGAGGTGGTGGTGGCCTCGGATGTGGCCCAGACCATCGACATGGGGGACCGGGCGCTCGTCCTCGACCTGGCCGACCCCGAGGCGGCCGCCGCCACCGTGGTGGAGGCCGCCGGCCGCCACCCGCTGGACGCGGTGGTCGCCGTCGACGACCAGGGCGTGCTGGTGGGTGCCCTGGCTGCCGCCCGCCTCGGCCTGGCCCACAATCCGCCGGAGGCGGTGGCCGCCACCCGGGACAAGGCCGCCATGCGCACGGCGCTGGCCGCCGCCGGCACCGTGCGCCAGCCGAGCTTCGTGATCGTCCCCACCCGGCGGGGATGTGGTTGCCGCCGCGGCCGAGGTCGGCTTTCCGTGCGTCGTCAAACCCGTATCGCTCTCCGCCAGCCGGGGTGTCATCCGGGTCGACGACCCTGCTCAGGCGGCCGTTGCCGGGGAGAGGGTGCGGGCCATCGTGGCCGAGGCGACCGGGGCCGGTGACGCGCCCCTGGTGGTGGAGCGCTACGTCGAGGGGACCGAGGTGGCGGTGGAGGCTCTGCTCCGGGGGGGACGGCTCGAGGTCCTGGCCGTCTTCGACAAACCCGACCCCCTCACCGGCCCGTACTTCGAGGAGACCCTCTACGTCACCCCGTCCCGCCTGCCGGACGCCACCCAGGACCGGGTGGTCGGGGCGGTGGCCGGCGCCGCCGCCGCCATCGGCCTGGTCGAGGGACCGGTCCACGGAGAGTTGCGCATCGACGCCCAGGGCCAGCCCTGGATCCTCGAGGTGGCGGCCCGTTCCATCGGCGGGCTGTGCTCCCGGGCCCTGCGCTTCGGGGCGGGGGTCAGCCTGGAGGAGCTCATCCTCCGCCACGCCCTGGGCTTCCCCCTCGACCCGGTCCGGGAGGCGGCCGCCTCCGGCGTGATGATGCTGCCCATCCCCACGGCCGGCACGCTGGTCGGGGTCCGGGGCCAAGAGGCGGCCCGGGCGGTACCCGGGGTGGCCGGCCTCGAGATTTCGATCCTCCCCGGGCGCCCGGTCCGACCCCTGCCCGAGGGCGACCGCTACCTCGGCTTTCTCTTCGCCCGGGCCGCCACCCCCGAGGCCGTGGAGGCCGCCCTGCGTGCCGCCCACGCCTGCCTCGAGGTGGTCGTCGATCCGGCCTGAGCGGGGCCCCGCATAGATTGATGGCATGCGGGTGCTGCTGGTTTCCACCTACGAACTGGGTCATCAGCCGCTGCACCTGGCCTCGCCGGCCGCCGCCCTGGTCGACGCCGGCCACGACGTCCGCACCCTCGATCTGGCCGTGGAGGCGTGGGACCTCGAGGCCGTGAACTGGGCCGAGGCGGTAGCGGTCTCGGTGCCGATGCACACGGCCATGCGGCTGGCCCAGCGCTGGGTCGAGGTCGTCCGGGTCCTCCACTCCGACCTCCCCATCTGCCTCTACGGCCTGTACGCACCCACGGCGCCGGACGGCCTCGCCGACCGGCTCATCGCCGGGGAGTACGAGCCGGCGCTGGTGGCCTGGGCCAATGAGCTCGGGGGTGTCCCCGGAACATCAGTCGAGCTGGGCCGCTCGCCGTTCCGGGCCCCCCGTCGGGAGGGCCTCCCGCCCCTGGAGCGCTACGCCCAGCTCGCCGTCGGGGACGAACGGCGGCTGGCCGGTTATGTGGAGGCCAGCCACGGCTGCCTCCACCGCTGCCGCCACTGCCCCGTGCCCGTCATCTACGACGGGCGGCTGCGGATCGTTCCCGAGGAGGTCGTCCTGGCCGACGCCGAGGCGCAGGTGGCGGCGGGCGCCCGGCACATCACCTTCGGCGACCCGGACTTCCTCAACGGCCCCCAGCACTCCCTGCGGGTCGTGCGCCGGCTCCACGAGCGGTTCCCGGAGGTGACCTTCGACTGCACGGCCAAGGTCGACCACATCCTGGACCACGCCGACCTCTGGCCGGAACTGGCCGGGGCGGGCTGCCTGTTCGTCATCAGCGCCTTCGAGAGCGTCGACGACACCCTGCTGGCCCGGCTCGACAAGGGCCACACCGCCGCCCAGGCCGCCGAGGTGGTGGCGCTGCTGCGGCGCCACGGCATCGAGGTCCGGCCGTCGTTCCTGCCCTTCACGCCCTGGACCTCCCTCGACGACGTCGTCGCCCTGGTCGATTTCGTGGCCGTCCATGACCTGGTCCACAACGTGGAGCCCGTCCAGTACACGATCCGCCTCCTGCTGCCCGAGGGTTCGCTGCTCCTCGACGACCCCACACTCGCCGGCCGGCTCGGTCCCTACGACCCCGAGCGCCTGAGTTGGTCCTGGTCCTCGGCCGACCCCGCCGTCGACCGGCTCCAGCGCCGCCTGGTCGAACTGGTGGAGGCCGACCTCCACGCCGGCGAGCCGGTGGCGGCCACCTATGGTCGGATCCGGGCCGCGGTGTACGAGGCCGCCGGCCGGGGCGGGGCGCTGACGCCCGATCTCATTCCCCTGGCCGCCGGCGACGCCCGGCCCCGGCTGACCGAACCCTGGTTCTGCTGAGCGGAACCCACTGAGGGCCAGTTCGGCCCTCCCCGCTAGGACCTCACAACCGGGCGTCATCCACCCCCTGGGTGGCGCGCGCCGTCAGGATGGGCTGATGCGTCCCCGGTCGAGCCTGGTCTTCGCCGTCGCCGTCATCACGCTGGCCGTCGCCCTGCCCGAGCGGCGGGCGCCGTCCCAGACGCCGGCGACGGAGAGCACAGGGGCGCGGCCCAACGTCGTGGTCATCGTCACCGACGACCAGCGGGCCGACACGCTCGACGTCATGCCCAAGACCCGAGCCTTCCTGGGCGACGGAGGGATCACCTTCCCCCAGACCTTCGTGGCCACGCCGCTGTGCTGCCCGTCGCGGGCGTCGATCATGACGGGCCGCTACGCCCACAACCACGGGGTGCGCAACAACCGGCTCACCCCGGAGCTCGACCACACCACCACCATGCAGGCCGCGCTCAAGACCGCCGGCTACCAGACGGCCATTAGCGGCAAGTTCCTGCTCTACTGGGACCTGTCCGAGCCGCCGCCGAACTTCGACCACTGGGCCATCGTCAACGAGACCGACTACTACGGCGACTACTACAGCGTCGACGGCGAGCGCCAGCAGATCGACGAGTACTCCACCGACTACATCGCGGCCAAGGCGCTCGAATTCCTGGACGGCTTCGAAGCCGACGACACCCGGCCCTTCTTCCTCTACGTCGCCACCCAGGCCCCCCACCAACCCTTTATCCCGGAGCCCGACTACCAGTCGGCTCCCGTGCCCGAGTGGCAGCCCAGCCCGTCGGTGCACGAGGACGACCGTTCGGACAAGCCCTCCTTCGTCTCGGTCCACCGCCACGGCGAGGCCCAGGGCCGCGAGGAGCGGGACGCCCAGCTGCGCACGCTGTACTCCGTGGACGACCTCGTCGCCGGCGTCGCCGCCAAGCTCGCCGCCCTGGGCGAGGACAACGACACCCTGGTCATCCTCACCTCCGACAACGGTTACTTCTGGGGGGAGCACGGCCAGAAGTCCAAGAGCCTGCCCTACACGGAGGGGATCCAGGTTCCCCTGCTCCTCCGCTTTCCGGGCCGGGCGGCGCCGGGGACCGTCGACACCCGGTGGGCGTCGGTGGCCGATGTCGCCCCCACGGTGATCCAGGTGGCGGGGGCAGCCCCGGTGGGGATCATGGACGGGACCTCGCTGCTGGCGCCCTCGACCCGCGCCGAGCACTACGTGGAGTACTCCCGGGACCCGGGCTTCCGGTACCCGCCGTGGGCGTCGCTGCGGGACCAGTCCTCCCAGTACATCGAGTACTACGAGGACGACGGCAGCATCGCCTTCCGCGAGTACTACGACCTCCAGGCCGACCCCTATGAGATGGACAACCTGCTGGCGGACGCGGATCCGGCCAATGACCCCGACGTCACGGTCCGTTCCGCCCGCCTGGCCCAGCTGGCCACCTGTGCCGGACGGGCCGAGAACGGCGCGCCGAATCCCTGTCCCTAGGGAGGCCGCGGCAGGACAGCTAGCGGCGAGGCGGGTGCAGGAGCCGGACCCGGAAGACGGAGCCTGTGCCGCCCGGGCCGGGCTCGTAGGCCACCCGGCCGCCCATAGCCTCCACCAGGCCCCGGACCAGAAACAGGCCGACCCCTCCGGCCTCGCCGCCGAGGCGGGAGAAGAGGGTGGGCACGAGCGTGTCGGGCACCCCCGGTCCGGCATCGGAGACCGAGATCTCCACCCCGCCACCGCCGGCCGCAGCCTCCAGTCGCACCGGGCCCGCGCCGTGGGTGAGGGCGTTCTCCACCAGGTTGGCCACCACCTGCTCCAGGCGGCGGGAGTCGGCCAGCGCCACCAGGCCCTCCTCGACCATGACGTCCACGGGGTCGCCCACCGCCAGCGAGGCCAGGGCCGCCTCCACCGCCCGGGGCACCGAGGTGGCCCGCAGATCGAGGCGCAGCGACTGGCTCTCGAGGCGGGAGACCTCGTAGAGGTCGTCGGCCAGCCGGCTGATCCGCTCCGCTTGGAGCCGGATGGAGTGTCCCGTGCGCCCGAGGCGCTCGACGGGAAGCTCGCCGGCGTACGCCTCCAGCGTCACCGCCAGGCCCAGGATGGTGGTGATCGGACTGCGCAGGTCGTGGGTCACCATGGCCAGGAACTCGTTCTTGGCCCGCTCCGCCCGGCGGCCGGCGGTGACGTCGCGCACGATCCCCTGGTAGCCGACCACCATCCCCTCCTCGTGGCGGGGGAAGGTGAGGACGGACAGCTCCCGGCGCACGCCGTCGGCCCGCACCACCTCGAGGGTCTCCTCCAAGGCCACGTCGGCCCCGGCGGTGAGGCGGTCGAGCACGGCCGTGTCGCCCACCACGTTGAGCACCTCGCTCAGGCGGGCGCCGGCCAGCTCATGGGTGGGAACCCCGACCATGGTGGCCAGCGAAGGGTTGGCGTAGGACAGCCGCCCGGTGATGTCGATCTCGTAGATGCCATCCGAAGAGCTCTCCACCACGTGCTCGTAGCGGGCCCGGTCGGTCTCCTCCTTGCCCACCACGGCCGACCAGTAGCCCTGGGCCAGGGCGTCGGTGAGCCGGTCCATGGCCGGGAGCACCCGGGTGAGCAGCAGCGAGAGGGCCAGACCCCAGCGCCGCCCGCCCTCCTCGGCGATGGCCACCGCGCTCTGGACCACGAGGTCACGGGAGATGCGGAGCACCACGAGGAGCTGGGGCAGGGGGCTGCCCGCCCAGGCGGCTGACGCCCCCACTTCCTTGAGGTCGGCGACGAGCGCCTCGTCGACGTGTGCCCCCTGGCCGGTCACAGCCAGGATCGCCTCGAACCGCTTGCGGGACTGGTCGATGAAGCGGTGCCGTTCCTCGTCGGTCCACAGGGCCGTTTCCGGTACGGCGGCGGCGAAGATGTCGTAGGCCCGGAGCGCCATCTCGTCGCTGCGGGAGGCGAGGACGTCGAGGAGTTCCTTGGTGTCGGGCGCCTCGTCCATCCCGAAGGAGATGTCATCGGCCCCGGGGGCGTTGCGGGCGGTGAAGGCCTTCAGGTCGGAGAGCGCGAAGAGCGGATCGTCGCCCTCCTCCCCGCCCACGGGGAGATACCCGGCCTCGGCCAGCGCCCGCAGAGCCTCGACGGGGAGGCGGAGATCGTCCGCAGCCTCGTCCAGACTCTTCAGCCGCTTGCCGGTGCGCTCGGCGATGACGCCCTCCCTTTGTCCGTTTTGAGTGGAACAGCCCGTTTGGCGGGGAACAGGCCGTGTTTCACTTCTTCGCCCGAACTGGGATGCCCTTGTTTTTGTTTACGCCAGCTTCCAGGCGGAGTTGGCGTCACGCCCGGACACCCGACCCTCAGCCTTGAGCTTCACGAGATGGGCGTGGACCGAGCGGGCGGCCATGGGATAGAGAGCCTCGGGAACCCCCACGTAGATCCGGGACACCAGGTCCTCGATCTTGGCCGGGCCGTCCCGCAGTGCGTCCAGGATCTGCTGCTCCCGGGCGAGGCGGTGCTCGACGTACTCGGCCAGGACGGCTTTCGGGTCGTCCATCACGTCGCCGTGGCCGGGGCAAAGGCGGGCCAGGCGGCGTTTGCGCAGCCGCTCCAGGCTCTGGAGATAGGCGGCCATGTTGCCGTCGGGATGGGGGATGACGGCGGTCGTCCCGGAGAGCACGGTGTCACCGGTGAAGAGGACCCGTTCCTCCTCCAGGAAGAAGCACAGGTGGTCGGAGGCGTGGCCGGGCGTGTGAAGCACCTCGAGGCCCCACTCGGTTCCCTCGATGATCTCCCCGTCCTTGGCCCGGCGGTCGGGGGTCCAGCCGAGGTCGACGCCCCGGGGGGCGCCGAAGGCCACGATCTCGGCACCCGTGGCGCTGCACGAGACGGGCCACACCCGACGAATGGTCATGGTGGTGGTGGGTGACCAGGACCCAGCGCACCCGCTCCAGCATCGACGCCCCGATGATGGCTTCGATGTGTCCCGGGTCGTCGGGGCCGGGGTCGATGACGGCCACCTCGTCGATGCCCACCAGGTAGGTGTTGGTGCCCGGACCCGTCATCATCCCGGGGTTGGGGGCGACGATCCGGCGCACGAGGGGGGACAGGGCGCTGGCCACGCCCGGGGTCAGGTCGGGCATGTGGGCTCCCCGGAGTCGTGCAGGGCGGCTGCCGGGATCAGAGTGTCGCCGCCGAAGCGGGGCGCCACCTGGGGCACCGAGTCAATGGCGGAGGCGGCGGCCAGAAGGTCGGCGGAGGCGGGGAACCGGGCCAGGGCCTCCAGGTTCTTGATGGTGGGGAAGACCAGGTGGATCTCGCCCGCCGCCCGCCGTTCCAGAGCCCGGGCGGGGGTGGTCCAGACCGATTCCACCGTCTCGGCGGTGTCGTGGGTGGCCGTCTGCCCGAACGGCGCGGGGGCCACGAAGAACCGGGTGTCGAAGCGCCGGGGCGGCCCGGGAGGGGTGATCCAGTGCGAGACGTAGAACACGGTGCCGAGGTCGAGCACCAGGTCCTCGGCGTCGAGCACCTGGGCCAGGGTGCGCCGGCCGGCCAGCACGTCGCAGCGGTGCCGGGCGAAGCGGGTGGCATCGAGGTCGGAGGAGACGTCCAGGGCGGCGCCGCCGGCGGACCGGGCGAGCAGGACGCCTGCCTCCTCGAAGCACTCGCGGATGGCGGCCACGAAGAAGGCCAGTCCCCCCGAGGGAACACCGATGGTGGCGCTCGCATCGCGGTCGGTGGTGCCGAGGACGGCCTCGGGGGCCACCTCGCCGTCGGCGGGATCGACCGCTCCGCCGGGGAACACCCAGGCGTCGGCCGCGAAGACGGAGTCGGGATGCCGGCGCAGCATCAGCACCTCCATCCCGTCGACACCATCGCGGACGAGCATCAGAGTGGCGGCCGGCCGGATCTCGACAGCCGGCGCAGGGTGGTTCATCGCCGTCCATTCTAGGGGCGGCCCCGATGCGACCCGGTGGGGGTGGTTGGCGCCTACCATTGGCTCTATGCGTACCGAAGCACCCGAGACGCCGACGGAGACGCCCGGGCCGGGCAAGAACGGCGGCCGGCGGCGCCGGGGCGGCGATGGGACCAGTCTCCGGCAGCGGGTCATACCCAGGACCGCTCTGGGCCTGGTCACCCTGCTGCTGGCCGCCTCCATCGGCTTCGCCTTCGGGGGCACGGTGCTCTACGCCTACTACCAGTACAAGCTCGACAACGTCGAGAAGCGGGTCAACGACTTCATCGAGGGGTTCGAGGGTCGTCGGGAGAGCGCCCGGAAGGAGATCGCCGCCGATCTCGCCGACGCCAAGACGGACATCCGCAAGGAACTGGAGCCCATCGAGCAGTTGCGGGCCTCGGGTGACACCCTGAAGGAACTGATCGACAACGTGAAGGACTCCACCTACCTGCTCGAGACCCAGGACGAGTTCGGGCAAGCCAAGGTGGGTTCGGCCTTCGTGGTGACCTCGGACGCTGAGAAGTCCTACCTGGTGACCTCGCTGTCCGTGGTCAGGGCGTCCACCAAGCGTCCCGGTCCGGCCATCACCCTGCGGCGGGGCGAGGAGAGGTTCGGGGCCACGCTCCACACCTGGCACGAGGAGCGGGACCTGGCCCTGCTCATCGTGGACAAGGGCAGCCTGCCCCGCATCAAGTGGGCCCCGGCCGGGGACAAGCTCGATTTCGGCCAGCGCGTCTTCGTGGTGGCCGGGGTGGGCGGCGCCGGGGGTTCCATCACCCAGGGCTCGGTGGCCGACGTCTCCGCCGCCGGGATCCAGCACGACGCCGCCGCCACCGGCGCTTTCGCCGGTGGCCCGCTGCTCAACTCCAAGGGCGAAGTGGTAGGAGTGGCCACGCCCGACTACGCACCTTTGGGCTTCACCTCGGACCGGATCACCTTCGCCTCCCCCATCCGGGCCGCCTGCGAGAAGGTCCTCAAGTGCCCCGAGGGTGCCACCTCACCGGGCGGCGCCGGCGAGCGCCGCTAGGGTCGCTGGGCCCGGTCCCCTGCGCGGGAGCGTCGGGGGGCGGAGGGGAAGGCAAGGGCGCAGTGAAGGGGTGGCGGGAGCCGGAGCCGGGGGCTTACTTCGGAATCTGGGGGCTTTCTTGGGAACTGTGCTTCGGCAGGTCCCTCCACGGTCCCTGCGGAAGCACAGTTCCCCCCCGGACGTCCGATTTGTCCGTTTTGACCAACCCGTTCTGAAGTAGGCCCCCAGCGCAGGGACCCCCCTCACCCCTTCGTTGCATCTTTGTCTTTCAGTCGCCCCGCACGTCAGGCGGAGGAGGCGCGCGGCGGCGCTAGCCGATGCCGCTGCGGGGCTTGGTGGTGGTGGTGGTCGGACTCCGCCTGGTGGTGGTGGTGGTGCCACTCGGCTTGGTCGTGGTTGTGGTGGCGGCCGGCCGCCGTGGTCGTGGTGGTGGGCGGCGGTTCCGTGGACGTGGTGGTGGTCGGCTCACTGGCCGACGGCACCGGAGGGTCGGTGTAGTACGGCCCGTCGTCGGGAAGGCCCGGCCCGTCCTGCTTGCCGCCCAGGTCGAAACCGCCCCGCTGCTCCCGCTTGGCCCGGTCGGCCAGCGATTCGATGGGGGCCGGCTCGGTGAAGTCGGTGGCTTCCACGCCCCTCACGGCCTGGACCATGAAGTCGTGCCACATCTTGGCCGGGATGGTGCCACCCGCCACCCGGGGGGTGCCGTGGATGCGCAGCAGGGGGATGTTGCCCTTGGGGTAGCCCATCCACACCGCCGTGGACAGCGTCGGCGTGTAGCCCACGAACCAGGCGTTCTCGTAGTTCTGGGAGGTGCCGGTCTTGCCCGCCGCTGGCCGCCCGATGTTGGCCCGGGTCCCCGTCCCGGCCTCGATCACGCCCCGGAGGATCTGGTTCATATTGTCCGCCACCGGCTCTTCCAGCACCCGTTCGCCCCGCTCCGAGAGCGTGTTGTCCTCGAGCACCCGGTCGTTCAGGTCGGTGATGCGCAGCACGGGAGTGGGCTCGGCCCGCAGGCCCCGGGCGGCGAAGACCGAGAAGGCGGACGCCATATCCAGGGGGGAGACCTCCTGGGTACCGATGGCGATGCCGCCGTAGACCGGCTTGGACAGGTCGAAGCTGGAGATGCCGAGGCGTTTGGCCAGTTCGGCCGTCTGCTTGATCCCCACGTCGACGATGAGCTGGACGTAGACGGTGTTGATCGACTTGTGCATCGCCTTGGCGATGGTGGCCGAACCGTACGAGCCCCCCTCGTAGTTGCCCACCGGCTTGGTGAACCCGCGGGGCTGGACGGAAGACGGCGCGGAGTAGACCTTGCTGGGTGACACCCCGGCGTCGAGCGCCCGGGCCAGTACGAAGGGCTTGAAGGCCGATCCGGCCTGGCGTCCGGAACCGCCGCCGAGCTTCCCGAGCGCGAGGTTCACCTTCGACTGGTCCCAGTTACGGCCGCCGACCAGGGCCCGGACGTAACCGGTCTGGGGCTCGACGGAGACGAGGGAGGCCTCAGGGTCCTCGGCGTTGGGAAGGGTCCTGGACAGGACCTTGAGAGCCTGTTCCTCCATGTCGACGTCGAGGGTCGTCTCGATCTTGAGCCCGCCCCGGTAGATCAGGTCGGGCGAGTAGCCCTTCACGTCGAGGAGGTAGATCCGCAGGTAGTCGAGGAAGTACGGGTATTTCCCCACCACCCCCGGCGGCGGGAAGATCTTGGGCTTCTCGGCCCGGGCGGCGGCCACCTCCTCGGGGGTGGCCAGCCGGTAGCGCTCCAGGGCGTCGAGGACCAGGTTGCGCTTGAACTCGGCCGCTTCCTTGTGGGTACGGGGCGAGTAGCGGCTGGGGGCGGGCAGCACGCCGGCCAGGAGCGCCGCCTCCGAGAGGGTGAGGTCCTTGGCTGCCTTGCGGTAGTAGCTCTGGGACGCCGCCTCCACGCCGAACACCGAGTCGCCCATGTACACGGTGTTGAGGTACTTGGCCAGGATCTCGTCCTTGTCCAGGACCCGCTCCACCTGGGCCGCGATGAGGGCCTCCTTGGCTTTGCGGACGACGGTCCGGTCCCCGCCGGTGTAGAGGTTCTTGACCAGTTGCTGGGTGATGGTGGAGCCGCCCTGCTCCAGGCTCCGG
Source organism: uncultured Actinomycetes bacterium (assembly GCA_963789165.1). GTDB lineage: Bacteria > Actinomycetota > Acidimicrobiia > IMCC26256 > BP-133 > CAWBJP01. The sequence goes on along the minus strand of CAWBJP010000007.1, from coordinate 504,623 downwards.
GACTGCACGTCGGCCCAGAAGGCCCGCCCGATCCCCTGCCAGTCGACGCCTTCGTGCTGGTAGAACTCGTGGTCCTCGGCGGCGATGACCGCCCGCTTGATCACGTCCGGGATCTGATCCTTGTCGATCACGACCCGGGACTCCGCCTCCCGGAACTCCCCGATGGGTGAGCCGTCGGCCGCGAAAACGGTGCTGCGCCGGGAGTCGGCCTGGGGCCGCTCTTCGGGCAGGGTGGCCGGCAGCGGCATGAACAGGTAGGTGGCCAGGGCCACGCCGGCGGTGGCCGGCGGCAACACCAGGAGGCTGAGGACCAGGACCACCACGGCGCGTCCGATGCGGCGGGCCCAGGTGCGAGAAGACGAAGGCATGGCCACAGCCTACGCTGCAGTGACCATGGCTCTTCGCCTTCCGGCTCATCGCGGTACGGCCGGGGGCCCCTGCCCCAGCCGCCAGTCCCTGCTCCGCAGGTCCTGATGGACGCCCGACGCGCGTTGCCTTCCGTGGACAGCGTCCTCGCCACGCTGGAGGGACTGCCCCACGCCCTGGCCGTCGAGGTGGCCCGGGCCGCGGTGGAGGAGGCGCGGGCCACGGCCGAGAGCGGGGCGGCAGTGGACCCGGCCGCGGTGATGGCCGACGCCCGCCGCCGGGCTGACGACCTGCAGGGAAGGCTGCTGCGGCCGGTCATCAACGCCACCGGGGTCATCATCCACACCAACCTGGGGCGGGTCCCGATCGGGGAGACGGACCACCGGATCGCGGCGGGCTACTCGAACCTGGAGTACCGCCTCGACGAGGGCCGGCGGGGGTCACGTCAGGACCACGCCGCGGCCCTCCTGGCCCGGCTGTGTGGAGCCGAGGCGGCGCTGGTGGTGAACAACAACGCCGCCGCCGTCCTGCTGGTGCTCGCCGCCCTGGCCCGGGGTCGGGACGTCGTCGTCTCCCGGGGCGAGCTGGTGGAGATCGGAGGCGGCTTCCGGGTACCTGACGTCCTGGCCGAGTCGGGGGCCCGGCTGGTGGAGGTGGGGACGACCAACCGCACCCGCCTGGCCGACTATCGCCGGGTGCTGACCCCTGATGTCGCCCTTGTCCTCAAGGTCCACGCCTCCAACTACCGGATGGTGGGCTTCGTGGAGTCCACCCCGGTGGCCGAGCTCGCCACCCTGGGCCCGCCCGTGGTGGCCGACATCGGGTCGGGACTCCTGGACGAGACCACCCCGTGGCTGCCCCGGCATCCGGTGTGGCTCCGGGACGAGCCCGGGGCCCGCCAGACCCTCGAGGCCGGCGCCGCCCTCGTGACGTTCTCGGGCGACAAGCTGCTGGGCGGCCCCCAGGCCGGGATCATCGCCGGCCGGGCCGACCTCGTGGCCGCCGTGGGCCGCCACCCGCTGGCCCGGGCGGTGCGGGCCGACAAGATGACCCTGGCCGCCCTTCAGCACCTGGCGCTCACCTATCTCTCCGGCGACGCCACCGGGATCCCGCTGTGGCGGATGGCCACCCTCACGGTGGAGAGCCTGCGGGAGCGGGCATCGGGACTGGCGGCCCAGCTGCCAGAGGCCAAGGTGGTGGACACCGAGGCGGTGGCGGGGGGCGGGTCCCTGCCCGGACTCACCATTCCGTCGGCCGGGATCGCCCTGGAATCGTCGGACCCCGATGCGGCCCTGGCCTCGCTGCGCCGGGTGGGGGTCGTCGCCCGAGTGGAGGGTCAGGCCGTGGTGTGCGATCTGCGCACGGTGGACCCGGCCCAAGATGAAGTGCTGGTCAGACTGCTCAAGGATGCGTTCGCCAGTCGCGATGCCCGCGACTAGGGAACGCAGCTAGCGGATGCGGGTCGTCGCCACCGCCGGTCACGTCGACCACGGCAAGTCGTCGCTGGTGCTGGCGCTGACCGGCACCGACCCCGACCGTTTCGCGGAGGAGAAGGCCCGCGGCCTCACCATCGACCTGGGCTTCGCCTTCACCACCCTCCCCTCCGGCCAGGAGCTTGGTTTCGTCGACGTGCCCGGGCACGTCCGCTTCCTCAAGAACATGCTGGCCGGCGTGGGGGCGGTGGAAGCCGCGCTGCTGGTGGTGGCGGCCACCGAGGGTTGGATGCCCCAGAGCGAGGAGCACCTGCGCATCCTCGACCTGCTCGGTATCCACCATGGGGTCGCCGTCGTCTCCAAGGCCGACCTGGTGGACGACGACCTGCTGGAACTGGCCCGTATGGAAGTGGAGGAACGGCTGGAGCAGTCGGCGTTCTCGCCCCTGGCCGTGCTGGCGGTCGATTCCCGTTCGGGCCGGGGCCTGGCCGAGTTGCGGGAGCAGCTCGATGCCATGCTCGCCTCCGCCCCCCTGGCGGCCGACGCCGGCCGCCCCCGACTGTGGGTGGACCGGGTCTTCGCGGCCAAGGGGGCGGGCACGGTGGTGACCGGCACGCTGGCCGGCGGTCGGCTCCCGCTCGACACGGAGGTGCTAATCCTGCCCGGCCGGCACCGGGCCCGATTGCGCAAGATCGAGAGTCACCATCGGGAGCTGGCCGAAGCCGCCCCCGGGAGCCGGGTGGCGCTCAACCTGGCCGGCGTCGAGCACACCGCCGTGCACCGGGGCGCCGCCCTCGTCCTCCCGGGGCAGTGGAACCCGACCCAGATCCTCGACGTGGCGCTCACCGCCCTCCCTGGCGCCGCCTTCGGTCGGGGTGCCTACAAGGCCTATGCCGGCTCCGGGGAGCACGACGTGCGCCTGCGGGTGCTCGGCGCGGAGGGTCGCTTCGCCCGCCTCCGGCTGGAAGCGGCCCTCCCGCTCGCCCCCGGCGACCGGCTGGTCCTGCGGGAGACGGGCCGGCAGGAGACGGTCGGCGGCGCCGAGGTCCTCGACGTGGCTCCGGTCGGCCGGGCCCGCATGGCGCCCGAGCGCCTGGTCCTGCCCCTCGGCGCCCGGTTGCTGGCCGGCCGTCCCTGGCTCAAGGTGGCCGAGGTGGTGCGCCTGGCGGGTGTCGATCCGGCCGGGGCCGAGCAGCTGGCCAAGGACCTGGTCGGTTCGGGCTGGGCTGTCCCCGTCGGGGAGTGGCTGGTGGCCGCCACCGCCCTGGAGGAGACAAGGCGCCGGGCGGCCGAGGCGGTGGCCGACCACCACCGTCGCCAGCCTCTGGAACCCGGCCTGGAACTCAGTGTGCTCGGTCCCGCGCTGGGTCTGGACCCGGCCCGGGCCCGGGCTGTCCTCGATGGTGCCCCCGGCCTGGTGGTCGAGCAGGGGAGAGTGCGTTCCGCCACCCACCAGGCCCGGGTGTCGGAGGAGCCCGAGGCCCGGCGTCTCCTGGCCGCCCTCGGCGCAGAGCCGTTCGCGCCCCCGACCCCGGCCGAGCTGGGGGCCCGGCCCGAGATCGTCCGGGGGCTGGTGCGGGAGGGCCTGCTGGTCGACGTCGAGGGGTTGGTCTTCACCGCCGACGCCCTGGAGCAGGCCCGCACGGTGGTGCGCGGGGGCCTGGCCGAGCACGGGTCGCTGACTGTCGCCCAGGCGCGCGACCTGCTCGGGTCGTCGCGGAAGTACGTGCTCGCTCTCCTGGCCCGCATGGACGCCGAAGGCGTCACCCGCCGCCGCGGCGACGAGCGCTTTCCCGGCCCCAAGCTGGGCGCTTGAGCTGGGCGGCCTCTCAGCCGGCCCGGACGGACAGCAGCGCTTTGCGTTCCAACTCGTTGAGACCGCCCCAGATGCCATGGGGTTCTCGGATGCGAAGCGCGTACTCCAGACACTCCCGCTTGACCGAGCAGGTGCGGCAGATCGCTTTGGCCTGCAGCTCCCGCTCCTCCTTCTCGTCTTTGCGCTCGAAGTGACTGGGAGGGAAGAACAGCGACGAGTCGGGACCTCGGCACAAGGCGCGCAGCTGCCACACCTCGTTGATCGTGCGAGTACCCAAGGTTTGATCGACTTTCAATCGGGGAGCTAGGCAATCGGGGGATCAGGGCAACCAAGGCGGACGCTATACCGGCCTGGCCAGCCAAAACAAGGCCCGAAGAGGCCTGTCATTTTGTGTTTACGAACTACCGCCCGAGCCATCCGGTTCGACCTCGAGGACCAGTTGGTCAACAGCCACCACCCGCACCGGACCGCCCTGGGCCACGGGCCGTCCGCGGAGGGTCCGGGCCCGCCACGGAGCCCCCCGCACGACGACCACGCCGTCGGGATTGAGGTCGGTGCGGGCCTCGCCCACCTCGCCGATCATCGAGTCGCGTCCCACGGTCGGGAGGGAGAAGCGGTTGCGGACGGCCACGGTCATGCCCGAGAGCATGAACACGCTCTGGCTCACCACGCCGAGCGCCACCTGCCACCAGGTGAGATTGAGCAACGGGGATCCCCCGTAGAGGGCAAGCGAACCGGCCAGCAGCCCGATTACCCCCACCCCCGTCCAGAACCCGAGATGCCCGGCCTGGATGTCGACGGCAAACCCGAACGTGGACAGCAGGATGAGGGCCACCGCCCACCAGGCCACGGGCACATGCGAGAAACCGAAGAAGCTGCCCACCAGGCAGGCGGCGCCCACGAAAGAGGCGAGGCCGATGCTGACGGTGAAGAACTCGAAGACGATCAGGGCGAGGCCGACGATCAGCAGCAGGTAGGCGATGGCCGGGCTGGTGAGCGAGTGCTGGACGCCGTCGAGGGCGGACAGCTTGCGGAAGCGGACGGGCTGGTTGGCGGTCTGGCGGGGCCCCTCGTCGGTCTCGACCACCTTGGTGGTGGACAGCCGGACCTCGCCCGCCGCGGTCCGCACCGGGCGTCCGTTGAGTCCGACGACGACGTCACCGATGGTGGGGGCCAGGAAGTCGGCCAGTCCCGTCTTGACCGCGGCATCGGCTGAGAAGCGTTGCCGGGCCAGGCGCTCCACCTGGTCCCGGGGGAGCCGGCTGGACCGGGCGAGGATGGCCACGGCCCGCTCCCCCCGGTCGGCGGCACCGGGATCGAGGCGCAGCGGCGCCGCCGGTCCCACCGCGGATCCCGGAGAGATCGCCGCCGCGTGGGCGGCGACGAGCAGCCCGGCCGCCGCACCCCGGGCGGACGACGGAGCCGGCCCCACCCAGGTCGCCACCGGCACCGGCGAGGCCTTCACCGCCCGGAGCAGGGCCGTCGGGTCGGTGTCCAGGGCACCGTCCGAGTCGATCTGGAGGATGACCAGGCTGGCCCCGTTGGCCGGTCCCCGGCGCAGCGTGGTGGTGATCAGATCAGCGACCACCGGATCGATGGCCCCTTCCACCTGCACGACCTCGATGTGGCGGTCGGCAGCCCGCGCCGGGCCAGCCACCGACCAGGCGATGGCCAACAACATGAGAGCGGCGAGAAGGCGGCGCACGGGGACCCCTAGCATGCCGCCCTCCCGCCGGAATCCACGATCCGGTTCGCCCGGAGGGCAGAGTCAAAGGCGCAGTGAAGGGGCGTGGCGTGGCGGCGCCCCGGGCTCACTTTGGAACCGGCGCTGTTCACCGCCGCATGCCGGCAGTGAGCCACGCCCGTTGGTTGGTAAGTGGCGTGCTCCTCCAACCGGCTCTGTTCACCGCCGCATGCTGGCGCTCAGCCACGCCGGTTGGTTGGTAAGTGGCGTGCTCGCCGAACCGGCGTTGTTCAGCCCCTGTATCAGGGGGTTGAGCCACGCCGGTTCCGAAGTGAACCCGGAGCGCTGGCATCCCCTCGCCCCTTCACTGCGCCTCTTCCCCGCTTCATGACGCCCCAATCCGCCGGGATCGGCCCGGCGGGCCCGCCCTCCGGAGGCCGCCGCGGGGTGGTCCCCTAGCATGAGGCGATGGAGCTGGCCGAGCTTTGCTCGTCGTCCCGGGTCGTCATCGTGGCGGGCAAAGGTGGAGTAGGGAAGACGACGGTCGCCGCCGCCCTGGCCACCGCCGCGGCTCGGGCCGGACGTTCGGCGCTGCTGGTGGAGCTGGAGGGCAAGTCGGGGTTGGCCGCCAGCTTCGGCCGGCCGTCCCTCGAAGACCACGAATTCGAGCCCTACCCGGGGGTGCGGGTGCTGCCCATCGCCCCTGACGCCGCTCTCGTCGAGTACCTCGAGGACCACGGACTGGGCCGGATCTCCAAACGGCTCACGTCCACGGGGGCGCTCGACATGGTGTCCACCGCCGTGCCGGGGATGAAGGACATCCTGGTGCTGGGCAAGGTGAAAGCCCTGCAGAACGCCAAGGCGGCCGACGTGATCGTGGTCGACGGGCCCGCCGCCGGACACGCCGTCACCTTCCTGCTCTCCCCCAAGGGCCTGCTCGACGCCGTCCGGGTCGGCCCGGTGCTGACCCAGGCCATGGAGGTGACCGAGATGCTCGCCGACCCGGACCGGGCCCGGGTGATGCTGGTGACCCTGCCCGAGGAGACACCGGTCAACGAGACGGTGGAGACAGCTCAGGTGCTCATCGACCCGGTGGGGCTGAGCCTCGCCCCCCTGGTGGTCAACGGGCTGTACGCGGCCCGGTCCATCGACAGCGACCCGGAGCGCATCCGGGCGGCCGCCCGGATGCTCAATGTCTCCATCTCCGACGCCGAGATCGATCATCTGGCCCTGGCGGCGGAGTTCCACACCCGGCGCCGGGCGCTGCAGACGACCCAGGTCGAGCGGCTGTCGGCCATGCTCGACCTGCCCCAGGTCCACCTGCCGTTCCTCTTCAACGCCGACCTCGGTCCCCCGGAGCTGGAGGTCCTGGCCGACGCCCTGGCCGCCGGGCTCGGGGCGGTGGCCACCGCTCCATGACGACTGCCTCTCCTGCGGCTTCCGCCGTGGCCGACCTGGCCGGGGACCACCACATCGTGGTGTGCTGCGGGAGCGGTGGGGTGGGCAAGACAACCACAGCCGCCGCGCTGGCCGTGGAGGGCGCCCGGCGGGGCCGGAACACGGTGGTGGTCACGGTCGACCCGGCCCGGCGGCTGGCCAACGCCCTCGGCCTCGATTCCCTCACCCACACGGCCTCGGAGGTCGATCACCAGCTGTGGGATCCCGACGGCGACGCCGCCGGCGGAGGGAGCCTGTGGGCCCTCATGCTGGACAGCAAGTCGACCTTCGACGAGCTGGTGCTCAAGTACGCCGCCGACACCGACCAGGGCGAGCGCATCCTGGAGAACCGCTTCTACCGCAACGTCTCTACCGCCCTGTCGGGCACCCAGGAGTACATGGCCACCGAGAAGCTCCACGAGCTGCACGAGGCGGGCACCTGGGATCTGATCGTGGTCGACACTCCGCCCACCCGCCATGCCCTGGACTTCATCGAGGCTCCCGCCCGGCTCACCCGCCTGCTCGACAACCGGCTCTTCCGCCTCGTCATGGCGCCCACCCGGGCGTCGTTCAAGGTGGCCAACCTGGCCCTGGTGACCTTCTTCCGCACGGTGGCCAAGGTGATCGGCTCCGAGGTGGTGGATGACCTGGTGGCGTTCTTCCAGGCCTTCGAGGGCATGGAGGACGGGTTCCGGCGCCGGGCCCGCAAGGTCACCGAGCTGCTGGCCGACCCCCGGACCGCCTTCGTGCTCATCACCTCCCCGGGGCGCGACGCCATCTCCGAAGCCGGCTACTTTTCCCGCCGGCTCCGAGAGGTGGGCCTGGGCGTGGACGGCCTGGTGGTGAACCGGATCCATCCCCGGTTCGGCGACGAGACGCCCGAGGATCTGCGGGCCCGGGCTCTGGTGCTGGCCGGGACGGCCGCCCCCGGCGAGCTGGCCGACGGGCCGGCGGGTCTGGCCCGGCTCTTCGAGAACCTGGCCGACTTCTCGGAGCTGGCCGGCCGGGAGCGGCGCCACCTGGCCGGCTTGGAACAGCACGTGGGCGACGTCCCCATCGTCCGGGTGCCTCTGCTCCCTACCGAGGTGTGCGACTTCTCCGGCCTGCTGGCCGTCGGCCGTCATCTGCTGGCTCCCGTCGCCGAAACGGACCCGGAGGGTGGTAGCGGGTAGTTTCCCGGCATGCCGAAGGTCGTGGTGGCCAGCGACGCCTCGTGGGTCCGGGACCAGGTCAAGGCCGCCCTGGTCAATCCCGGTTTCGAGGTCATCGAGGTGTCCCGGGGTCAGGATGTCCGCCGGCTGGTCGGTGAGGTCGAGCCCGACGTGGTGGTGGTGGACCTGCAGATCGGCAACATGGGCGGGATGGCGGTGAGCATGGACCTGCGGCTGGAGGAATACGACGGGCGCCTGCCCCATGTGCCGATCCTGCTTCTCCTCGACCGGGAGGCCGACAAGTTCCTGGCCCGCAGCTCGAAGGCCGACGCCGTCCTGGTCAAGCCCTTCGACCCCGGCACCCTGCGGCGCACGGTCAAGAACCTCATCGCTGCCGAGGAGGCCCGCCGGGCGGTGGATGAGGCCGAGGAGGAGGACGGTGCCGAGGCCGAGGAGCCGCTGGAGGAGCCGGCGCCGGCCTGAGTCCCCGTCCCGGAGGGTCGGTTACACTCCGGCCCATCGGGACGTAGCGCAGCTTGGTAGCGCGCAGCGTTCGGGACGCTGAGGTCGCGGGTTCAAGTCCCGCCGTCCCGACTCAGTAAAGGCGCAGGTCAGGACCGGTTTCTAACCGGTCCTGAGTCGCGTTCAGACCTCGACAGACCACGCGCAGACCACAAAAAGACCACAGACGTCGCGGTCACTCGCGGTCAGGTGGGAGCGATAGCCGTTCATCCCGGCCACGAGGAGTGACTGCGAAGACTGGATGAATCCAGGCATTGGGCGTTGCACGGCCCATCCATGCGATCGGTCGAGCTCAGTCTCGTCAGGCTGGCAATTCCGACTAGCTGGTGGGTGCGGAGAAATGCGTCGGCGGCCATCTCGAACTGCCCGACGGTGAGGCGACCGCTAGATGGTACGCCGCCGCGGCCTTCTGGCCAGCTCAGGAACGGTGGGTAGGGGGCGGGGGGTCGGGCGTCACGGACCCGTCGATGACGGATTGAGCAACGTCGACGAGGAGAAGATTGTGGTTGCGGGCATGGTGGCGCAGCCACGAGAAGGCGCCCTCCATGTCGAGCCCAGTCCGTTCGGCGATGACTTCGCCGGTGCGGTAGCAGTCAGGGCAGGGGCCTTCCTGGGATTGGAGCTCGAACAGCTCGACCAGGCGCATTTCCTCGCTGGAGGACGCCACCACCCGCAAGTCCCCTTCGGGGGCGACGAGCATCAGGCCGGCGGCGTCCACGTCGAGCACCTCGACGCACCGGTCGGTGAGCAGGGTCAGGAGCTCCACGACGTCGAAGTCGTCAACCAGACTGTCGGCCAGCTCCACCAACGTTCGGGCTAGCAGCGCCTCTCGAGGCATCGGGATCCTCCTTTCGGGCCGCCGGTCAAGGCCCGAGTCTCGCCGAGCGGACCCCTGTGGCGGATGCTACTCGCCCTCGGGACACGGCCCCCGCGCCGGGCCAGATCAGGGGACGGTGTAGCTCGCCACGCGCAGGTGGATCTCCGCGTCTGGTGCCACGGCGTCGAAGACGAAGACGATCTCCTGGGTCTCCCCGCCGGAGAGGAAGTCCACGACCTGTTCCCCGTCGGCGACCACCTTACCGGCGACGCTCAATTCGGCGACGACCTGGACTGCCTCGGCGGTCTCGTCCCCGTCGTTCCTCACCTCGGCTGACACGTAGCTGTGGCCGTCCATGTGGCGGGAGACCTCAGGGTGGCCGACGTTCAGCCGTGCCGGGTCGCGAGGCTGCAGCCAGAGCCAGCCGATGGCCCCGGTGAGGGTGAGGAGGATGCCGCTGGCGATGGTGAATATCACGCGCTCGGCTACCCCGCGCGGGCGTCGCGGTTCGCCCATCAGATGGCCAGTCGTCCGGCGGAGCCGCCGACGGCGGCGGGGAGGCCCAGGAGCACGGTGTGTTCGACCAGCATTGGCCAGGGGTCGCCGGTCTGCAGGTTGCGGAAGAACAGGAGCATGGCGGCCGAGCAGGCGAGGGCGACGAGGTAGGCGGCCACCGTCTCGGTGGCGGGATGCTGGAGGACGCCTTGTTGCTGGCGGCGTTTGGCCTGATCGCCGAAGCCCGCTTGGAAGACGATCCCGTAGGAGATGAGGAGCGAGGCGGCCATGACGGCCAGCAGCGAGGCCGGGGAGGAGGCCGCGGCGAGCATCGGGATCTCATCGGTGGGGGCGATGTTGAAACCGACGAAGACGGCGCCGATCAGCGTGGCGCCCAGGTCAGCCGCCGTCCCGCGAAGACCGTGCTCGCCGGTGGCCTCCGGGGTGGCGTCATCGTCCTCGTCCCGGCTCTGGCTGAAGATGTGCCGGGCTATCGCCGCGCCGAGAGCGAAGGGGGTGGCCTCGTACACGATCTTGCCGACGGTTTCGGAGAGCGGGGTGTCGAGGGTGATCTCCTGCAAGAGGACGAGCACCGTCGCCACCGACACGACGCCGATCGCGACCGCTTCGACTGCGCCGGCGAGGACGTCGACCCACCGGACGTCTTGCGAGCGGCGGAAGCCGGCCGTGCGGATCAGCAGGACGACGGGGACGAAGGTGAGGGCGAACACGGCGGCCATGCCCGCCGGGGTGGTGGCGGAACCGATCCACCACACCTCCATGGTGTAGAGGAGGGGGATGCCGAAGAGCATGCCTCCGGCGGCGGCGCGGACCAGGTCGCCCAGCGCGGCGCCCGCGGCGCTGGCCTGTCGGGGAGGGGCGTCTCCCACGCTGCTGACTCCCACCCCGACATCCTACGAAGGAGCGAGTGTGCTGGCGATGCTCACAACTCGAGCAGCGCCTGCTCGATCACCTCGGTGAGAGTGGGATGGACGGAGAGAACGTCGCCGCCCGAGCTGCTCGACGGTCTGGCCCAGCATCATTCCCTGGAGCAGAGGGTGCAGCATGGCGGCGTGCGGGCCGATGATGTGGGCGGCGAGCAGTGTGCGCCGGTGCGCGTCGGCGATCAGCAAAGCCCACGGGCGCAGCCCAGATGGGCGGAGCCCGAGCAGCTCGGGTATGCGGTTAGGGGAGGCGGGTCCTAGTTGTCAGGGGAGAGCTTGTCCTTGGCCTTATCGACCGCCTCTTCAACGCTTTCCTTGGCGTCTTCGATTTTGCCCTTGATGGTGGCGCCCATCTGGTCTCGTTTGCCCTCACGTTTGAGACCCTCGTCGCCGCTCAGGGCGCCGGCGGCTTCCTTGGCGCGGCCCTTCAGGTCGTCGGTCTTCGCTCCCATGCGGGAGTCCTTTCGTTGGCGATCGCGCGGTTGGCGTGGTCGAGCCGGCCGCTCGACCACGTGCTTCATCGTTAGACCGCGTCTCGCTCTCGCACCGCCGCGGACCGGTGGCGCCGGTCGTAGGGCGAGAAGCTGCTCCAGAACACGGCCGACGCCAGCGCGCCGACAACCCCGACGATCATGAGGATCACACCCACCACCTGCAGGTCGATCCCGCTGACCTGCTCGCTGACGGCCCAATACAGAATGGCACCGACTGCAAAGAGAAGAAGTCCTACGGATATACCCATGGTTTCGAAACCCGCTTCCGGAGCTAAGCCCTGCGGCCTGATAGAGCCCTGAACAGTAAGAACAGCACGATGATGAGGAGGACGGTGCCCAAGCCGATATACATGGCGATGTACCTTCCGGTGATGCGTCCTCCAGGTCGAGGACGTCGTTGGCAGACAGAGCGAGCGGAACGGATTCGTTCCACAGCGGGTCGCCGTTCCACTCAGGACGGGTCCCACAGGGCTGGCGGCTCCAGCTACTCGATGAACGGCCCGTGATCGACTCGCATGCCCGACTTCCTGGGTCATCCACCGGATGGATGCGCGACCAGGGTCTGGAGCAGCGCCGTCGTCACGGGCACATCCCGTGATCAACTCACTCTACCACCGAGAGTGGGCCGTCGGACCCGAGAGACCTGGGCCCCTGGTCGATTTGGGGCGTCTCGACCATCTCGGCGGCTTGGCCCAGGGCGGCGGCCATCTCCGTGGCGCTGGCGAATCGGTCAGCGGGCTCCTGGGCCATGGCCCGTTCCACAGCGGTGATCAGCGCCCCGTCGAAGCCCGGACACGGCTGCGGCCGGGGAACGACTGGGGCCCGGGTGATGGCACCCTCTCCGCGCTGGGGCCAGCAGAACATCGGGCCGTGACGTCGAAAGGCGGATCGAACCGGCGGCGGGGTCGGTGAGCCTTCCCACCGGAGGAGGGGAGAAATACCCCGGTCCCGGTCGGCGAACAAGCGCAGATCTGGCTTCCGGTTGGTTGGGGTGGTGTGCGCCGCCCGGTGGCTAGCATCCCGCCATGCCCGACCGGCAAGAACACACTCCCCCGGACTGGGTCGACCGGGCCATCGCCGTCACCGAGGACGTCGTCTACGGCGTGCTCGCCATCGTGCTCGTGGGCGGCGCCGCCATCCTGATCGGTGACGCCATCGTCAACCTGGTCGACGAGGCGGGTGGCAACGTCGAGACCGCCGTGCGGAACATGCTCGACCGGCTGCTCCTGGCCTTCATCCTGGTGGAGCTCCTCGGGGCCGTCCGGGCCACGATCCGGGAACGGCGGCTCGTGGCCGAGCCCTTCCTCCTGGTCGGCATCATCGCCTCCATCAAAGAGGTCGTCGTCGAGTCACTGAACGCCCGCGACTACGTCGGGGGGGACGACGGCAAGTTCGCCGACGCGATGACTTCCGTGGGTGTGCAGGCCGGTGTGCTCCTCATTATCGGAATCCTCATGCTGCTCATCCGCCGGAAGGAGCGGGAGCCGGAGGAGTGAGCCGGAGCCCGTGTTCGTCGATCCGCCATGCGGTGCGACCGGGATCCGAGGGTGATCTCAAAGACCGATGTCGATTCCGAGGCCTGGGCCGCGTTCGATGCCGGGATGGAGTTCCGGCTCGGGGTGTGGTGCGAGGAGTCGGCTCAGTTCCTGGTGGATCTCCGGCATGTCGCTGAGCGGGTTCAGTTCCCGCTCGATGGCGCCGAGTTGAGAGGTGACCTCGGGGTGTTCTCGCAGCCAGCTGGTGCGATCCGCCTGCAGCGGGCGTAGCTCTTTCACGCGGTGGTCCATCTCGTCGATGTGGTGGTCGAGCCGGGTCGCCTCGGGCACGACGACCTCGTCGTAGGCCGTCTGCGCCTTGACCTCCCGGTTGGCCCACTCCTTGGCGTCAAGCCGCCAGTGGCGGCGGGTCCGGCGGCTGTCGGCCGGCTCGGAGAAGCGCTCGGCTTCCCGGCGGCGGCTGCGGGCGGTGTTGAGGTCGCGGGCGGCCGCGCCTTGGGCGGTGTCGGCGTAGCGGCCTCGGCCGGCTTCGAGGTCGCGTCGGGAGCGCTGGAGGGCGGCGAGATGGACCTCTGCGGCGTGGAGCTCTGGTGTCCGGTCGGGTGGGATCGCGGCTTGGGTCGCCTGACGTTGGGCTTCGAGGCGGGCGAGGCGGAGGGCTTCTCGGATGGTGGCGGGAGCGGCCTGGTGGCGTTCGACGTCGAGGGGGTGGGTGGCGGGGGTGCCGGTGTCGATGGCCCAGCGGGCGCGGCGGTCGGCTGACCAGTCGCGGGTGAGGTCTTCGACGGCCTGGTCCAGGTCGTCGGCGACGACGTGGACGCTGTTGGCCTCGCGGGCCCGGCTCATGGAGACGTAGGCGAGTGAGCGGCCTCCGCCGTCTTCGAGCCGGTGAGCGACATCAACCGTCGAGGCTTGCGAGCGGTGGACGGTGATGGCGTATCCGTGGGCGAGGCGGTCCTTGCCGAGTTCCTCGCCGGCGAGGCGTTCGAGGCGGCCGTCGTCCATGCGGACCGTCAGCGCCCGGTGGCGGACGTCGACGGCTTCGACGACGCCGCGTTCGCTGGTGACGACCTGCCCATCGGCGGCGGGGGCGAGGGTCACGATGAGGTCTCCGGCGGAGTAGTGGCGGCCGTCGGCGGCGAGGTCGGGTGCTTGGAGGCGGCCGGCGATGGCGCAGCGGTCGCGGGCGAGCCGGTTGAGGGCGTCCACGTTGGTGCGCCGCCATGCGTACATGGCTGCGTCTTTGCCGGCGAAGGCGTCGTCGGCCCAGGCGTCCACCATTGCTTGGAGCGCTCCATCGTGGTCCGGGGCGATCCGGATGCGGTCGTGCTCCGCGTACCAGGCCACGGCCTGGGCGACGTCCCCGGCCCGGAGTTCGGCAAGGGCCTCTCGCTCACCGGGGTCGTCCTGACGGACGTTCTCGTCGAGGACGTAGACGTGACCAGGGTTTCTGTTGAGGACAGCCCGCAGCGCCCCGCCAGGGCCGACGGCGTCGAGCTGGCGGTGGTCACCCACCATGACGACCTTGGCGCCGGCGAGATCGGCGGCGGTCAGGAGGCGGAGCATGGCGGGATCGTCGGTCATCCCGGCTTCATCCAGGACAACCACGTGACGGGCAGTCAGAGCCAGGGTGTGATGGTCGAGCCGCCACAGGAGTGACGCCAGGGTGCGGCTCTCGCCGATGTCGGCTTCCCGGCCCAGGGTCCGGGCCGCCTGGCCGGAGGTGGCGGTGCCCACCACCTGGTAGCCGGCGGCGGCGTAGGCCTCGGCGACGCAGCGGACGGCCGTGGTCTTGCCCGAGCCGGCCACGCCGAGGACGAGCGAGACGCGGCGCCCGTCGGTGCAGACGCCCCGGACGGCGGCTTCCTGGCCGGGGGTGAGCCACCAGCCCATGCGGACGGCCGCTACGCCGATCGCCCGCTCGACATGAGCCGCCTCCGCCGTGGCGGCGCCCAGGGTGGCCGTCCCGCGGGCGACGAGCTCGGCGATGGCGGACTCAATGGCGAGGACCGAGGCGGTGGCGTAAACCTGCTGTCGGGCGCCCCGGACCCGCAGGAGGGGGACGGCCTCGGGTGCGGCAAGGACCCGACTCACGACGGTGGCCAGCTCGTCGAGGGGGCGGCCAAACAGGCGTGGGGCCACGTTGACGACCACGTCGGTGGCGGTGAACACCTTCTCCGTCGAGAGGCGGCTTTCCGGGCTGAGCGCCGCCCGAATCATGTGCAGGATGTCCCGTTCCGAGAGCACCCCGGGAAGCTCAGCCTGCTTGGAGGCGAAGTCGACGGCGGCGACCAGGTCGGGAACGGACCAACCGACCTCGGCGAGTTCCCGATGCCAGCGGGGCATCAACTCCCCGATCGGGGTATGGCGTTTGACCTCGCGGGTGTCCCGGGCGGCGATGTTGCGGGCCCGGTAGCTCGAATAGCCCCGCTCCGCGACGGCAGCGTCGATCTCGGCGGCCCGCTTGGAATGCACGTCAAGAACCTCGTCCGGGATCCCGGCGATCCGCCAGTGGCCGAGCCGCCCGGACGGTCCCGGATCGGGGACGATGGCGTAACCGAGTTCGACCGCCACCCGGGCGCCGGCCATGCGCCCAACGGCGGTGGCGGCATGGAGCTGTTCGCGCCACACGGTCGTGTCGGCCGCCTTCCAGCCGCCCCAGTCGTCGTGCATCTCCACGACATTGGCCATGAGCACGTGGTCGTGGGGGCAGGGGTCACCGGCCCGGGAGGTGGCGTGGCGGGTGTGGGCGTAGACCAGCCCGCCCGTCGGCGACGAGAGCCGCAGACGGCCCCGGCGCCCACCCCCTTCCATGGTGACCGCCTCGAGGTAGGCGAGGGTGGCGTCCCGTTCGGCGTCCATGATCCGATGCATGTCCTCGGGCCGGCCGATCACCCCCAGCTCGGCCACCGACTTGTGGGCGGAGACGACCAGCTCCATGCCCGGCCGCCGGGTGGAGGCCAATTGCGCGCCGGTGGCCGGATGCCTGGCACCCCCGGGGCCGTAGATCGCTGCGTACTGCTCCTCGGTCACCCGGCCGTTCAGACCCAACCGGGCGGCTCCGCGGCCGCCCCACACCAGGGGCGTCTCGCCCCGTGAGGCGTAGTAGGCGAGGGCCTGGCCGGGGTGGTCGTCGGCCCGGCCCATCACCGTCGCCTGGTGGTAGGCGACCGAGTCCGCACCCATCATCCGCATCCACGCCACGGCCCGACCCCCAGCAACCAAACGGTTGCAATCGTGTCCTCTCTTTTTCGGGATTGAAGCGTTTAGTCTGAGGTTTGTAAAGGGTTATTTCGGTAGTGGTGATTGATGGGTAATGGCGGATAGTAGTGGTCAATCGAGATCGGAGTATTCGTGGTCGGGATCGTGGTTGGCAGCGGCGCAGAGCAAGCGGCTCGAGTCGTGTCCCCGCCCGCCGTGCGCGGCGAATCGGGACACGGGCGCCCGGTCGTGCCGACGGCCGGGCCGTGAATCGAGGTCAGACCGGGAACCGGGAACCGGCATTCGGGAACGGTTACTCGAAAATTCTTCGGGACCGGGAACGGTTCGGGAACCAAACCGGGAAGGTCACCGGGAATCCCGAAGCGCATGATGAACCGGCAGGAAATCCGCGTCGCGAACACGGTTCCCGACGGCCAGTCTTTGACTATGAACGGTACGGAGGTGGCCCACCCGGCGCAGACGGTCCCGAGAAATTCTTCACGGTCACTGTCGCATTTCGAGAGTCCGATGCGCATAGGTACCACCGGGAAGCTGTCACAGGAGGCGAATAGAATGCCCAAGACGACTGGGGCAGACGGCGGGCACAGCGGGCACCCGGCCCGGCCGCCGTTGATGGACATCGAAGCTGTTGCCCAACGACTCGCCGTCGGCGTCCGCCACGTGCGCCGGCTGGTGACCGAGAAACGCATCCCGTACCGGAAGTGGGGGCACCTCCTCCGCTTCGAACCCGACGAGATCGAACAGTGGATTGAAGCCTCTCGAGTCCCGGCCGAGCCGACCGGGGACCAGCGAGGGGTCCGCAGCGACGAGTTGATCAGGGGCCGGCTGGGACGGCCCAACTCGATGGGGGCCTGACCGAAGGAGACATGAGCCGATGGCATCCCTGCGGCAGAAGGCGAGCGGGCATTGGGAGGCGCGCTACCGGGACGCTCGGGGGCAGATGCACGCCCGGACGTTCACGACCAAGAGCCAGGCGACCCGGTGGGTGAAGGAGACGGAGACCGACGTCCGCCGGGGCGAGTGGATCGATCCTCGCCTCGCCCGCACGACGTTCGGGGACTGGGCAGCCGAATACCTGACCACGATCGTCCACCTGCGGGCCGTGACCCGGGGGGACTACGGGCGGATCGTCCGCGTCCACCTGCTCCCGGCCTTCGCCGACTGGCCCGTGGGCCAGATCGAGCAGGTCGACGTCCGCCGGTTCTTCGCCGAGAAGCAGGCGGCCGGGCTCGCCCCGAAGACCTTGCAGAAGATCCGGCTCGTGCTGCGCCAGATCCTTGAGACAGCCAAGGGGTCGGGCGCCATCAAGGCGAACCCGTGCCAGGGCGTGAGGCTGCCCAGGGCGCAACAGAAGGAACCGATCTTCCTCACCGCCGATCAGGTCGGCCTTCTCGCCGCCGCGGCCAGGCCGCCCTACGACCTCCTCATCCGCTTCGCCGCCGCCACCGGGCTGCGCCCGAGCGAACTATGCGGGCTGCGCATCGGGCGGCTCAACCTCGTCAAGGGCACTGCCGAGGTGGCCGAGGCATTGACAATGGTGGGAGGCCGGACAGAAGTCGGGCCGCCGAAGACGAACGTCCGCCGGGCGGTGGCCATCCCGAGGATCCTGTGCGAGGAATTGGGCGCCTATCTCGCCGCCCGGAGCCGGGAGGCCGGGCGGCCGCTCCGCTCGGAGGAGTACGTGTTCACCGCGCCCGAAGGCGGCCCCCTCCGCCGGGACCTCCTCCACAAGCGCTACATCCGCCCGGCCGTGCTGAAAGCCGGGCTCCCAGAAGGCCTGCGGGTCCACGATCTGCGCCACACTTGCGCCTCGCTCCTGATCGGCCTCGGCGCCCATCCGAAGGTCATCCAGGAGCGCCTCGGCCACTCGTCGATCATGGTCACGATGGACGTCTACGGGCACCTCTTCCCGTCCCTCAACGAAGCCCTCACCGAGCGCCTCGACGAAGTCTTCCGGGCCGCCCGGGGCTCGGCCGCCGGAAAGCCGGCCGAAACCGTCGTGCCCATCCGATGACCGCGTCGGGATGGACACTTCGGGAAACTAGGCGTGGCCGTTGAGGTCTGGCTCCGAGAGGCTCACGCCCTCCCGGAGCGAACGGAGCTTGTAGTCCACTACGGCGCCGGCTTGGACGCCGTCGACCAGCTCATCACCAACGCAATGGGCAACTACGGCTTCTATCGCCAGATCGCTGACCAGAAGCTGTTGCAGGAGCCCGGCGCCCTCGTGCTCTCGGTGTTCGCCTGCACCGCCGATGTGACGCTCACGGATCTGCTCGGATCGGCTCCCGCGGCGCCGTACTCCCGATACGGAAGTGTGTTCGCCGGCGAGCTTGCGGCGGCGGGTTGGGAAATGTGGGCGACCGACGTACGGATCGACGGAGAGATGGTCGAGTTCAGCCGTGTGCACTTCGACATCTGGCTCCCCTCCGGCGACCTCGAGATCCCGACCGATCTGGCCGCCATGCCCCGAGCCGCCCGACGACAGCTCCGTGAAGCCCTCCGGCCGAGGTTCTCGGCCTTGCTCGAACTCTTCGAGCCCCGGAGGGAACGTTGACCTGGCGCAGTACGATGGAAGATGAGGTGATGGCCATGGAGCGACCCGTCCTCGTGACAACTCTGCTGGGCCTGGTCCAGAACCAGGGCCGCGTTTCGGCCAATCTGGGGACCTGGGACGGAGACGCCGAGATCAAAGAGGGCGACGTCGTCCTCGTGACCGATGCAGGCGCTGGCCCATACGAGGCGACGGTCGAATCGATCGACGGCTCGTGGGCAAAGCTGCGGGTCCACGCGTTCGCCACCGACCGGCGGGCAACGGCCTGAAGCAGTGGCCTCCAGCTCTGACGTGACCGGGCATGCCGCGACGTTGTGGGCCGCCGGGGCCCGATGGGACGAGATCCTCGAGACCTTGCGGGCCGAGGGGTTTTCGAAGATCGACTGCATCCGGGCGACGGTCGAGATGCTGCGCTTGCCATTGGCAGACGCCAAGCGACTCGTTCACGAGAGTCGCGCCTGGGCGGACCGGCGGGAGTCGGACGACCAGTGGCACGACGCACTGATCGCCGAGCTGGAAGCCGAAGTAGCGCCAAGACAGGGCTGACGAGCCGCGGAACGCTGACGACACCTGAACGCACTCCGTGAGGGTTGTCAGAGACGGCTCAGCACCCGCCTGAACGACTGTTCAGACCACAGACAGACCACAAACGGACCACAAACTGGTGGTCGACGGCGGTCACGGGCGGTCGCTGACGGCGACCGAGAAAGCGCCTCTGACCAGCATGCTTAGATCTGAACAACGCCGCGACCGGCACCTCCGAAAATCGCCTGGAGAGCGTTCGGGACGCTGAGGTCGCGGGTTCAAGTCCCGCCGTCCCGACTGGGAACCAGCAGGTCAGAGGGGGCGTCGCCGAATCGGCGGGCCCCCTCTTCTGCTGCCATGGCCCCGCCCAACATCGTCCCTACGCCGGGGTGACGACCGGACGGGCGCTCAGCGTCGCCTGCCGAGGACGAGCAGGTACTCACGGTGGTGGGCGACGCCGCCGTGTCCGTCCGGATACTCGCGCTCGAAAAACTCCACCCACTCTCGGTGCAGCTCCTCGCGGCGGTCGTCGGAAAGTGACTCGACCAGTGTCTTCGTGGGTCCGTAGCTCGTCGAGAACAGCTCCCAGTATGTCTCGCCCGAGTCCCGTTGCACGGTCGAGGTGTGTTCTTCGATGGTGAGGTCGAAGGCCTGACCCAGGAGCTCGTGTAAGCGCTTCTCATTGCCCCAGTCAAACGGACTGCTCGGCGGCGGAGCCGGCTGGAAGGGGGCCATCAGGCGGAACATCGCTCCCACGCCCCCCTCATAGGTCCAGTTCACCATGGCGAGGCTGCCACCTGGCCTCGTGACCCGAGCGAGCTCGGCAGCGGTCGCCTCATGATCGGGGGCGAACATAACGCCACACGACGACGAGACGCGGTCGAAGCTGCGGTCCGGCAGATCGAGGTTCTCGCAGTCGCCGACGCGGTAGTCGATGTCGAGGCCGAGGTCGCCGGCGCGCTGCTTCGCCGCCTCGATCAGGTCGGGAGCGAGATCGACGCCGGTGACCCTCGCTCCGGTGCGCGCCGCAAGCTCGGCGACAGCGCCGGTGCCGCAGGCGAGGTCCAGGTAAGCAACCCCGGCCAGGGGGCTCAGGCGCTCGATGATGCGCTCGTGGCAATCGGTGAGTGTCTCGGTGATTCGCTGGTACGGACCGCTGCCCCACATGACGCTCTGGCGGGCCTTCAGCTCTTCGTACGCCACTTCATCCTCTCTGCTGTGGGAGACGCTACCAGGGCGTTGTGCTCCCGGATGGCCTCCCGATGATCCCTTCGGCCACGGGGCGGGGACCCTGGCGGCACGCCTTGGCGACGGCAGCCGCCAGGGCGCTGCCCAGGACGCCGAGGGGCACCAGGAGGCAGGGCACGACGAGGAAGAGCCAGCTGACGGCATCCTTGAGGTTGTTGCCGATGGTGGCGCCCTGCGGCAGGTCGCCGTCGAGGTAGAGGCCGCCCGTCTCCTGGAAGACCCGGATCGACTCGACCAGGTATACGGGGAAGGTCGCCAGGGCGCCGAAGAGGTAGGCCCAGAGGATGGTCTGGAGGCCGGCGCGCAACGACCGGGCGGCGAAGGCGATCGCCGCGGGGGCCACGACGAAGGCGATGAACTGGACCGGCACGAGAAACACCATCGCCCCTTCCTGGTTCGCTTCGACGCGAGAGGTCAGGAACAGCCCGGCTCCGGTGGCGACACCCAGCGCCAGGCCGGCGTGGCGGGCGACGGCGCTGCTGGTCAACGTGGCCGGAGCGGCGAACGCGAGGAGCAGGCCGCTCGCCGGGACGAGGACGAGTGCCACGGCGCCGACCGCTGTCAGCGGGTCGGCGGAGGTCGGGTAGGTGATCAGCATGTAGCCCGCCGTGGCGAAGCAGGCCACCGCCCCGAGGAGGCCGACACCGCCGGCGGCCCAGCCCGCGGCCGGGCGCGACCCGGTGCGGGGCGGGAAGAGCGCGGTACGGGCGCAGCCGGTGGCAAAGGACCAGCGGGCCCGCGCCCCGGTGACCCCGGCCAGTTCGGCCGACATGGCCGCGGCCCAGTCGGCGCGGTCCTTCGGCAGCAGGACGACGGCGGCGGCGAGGAGGCGGGCCGGGGCGTCGGGCTGGGCATCGAGGGCGGCGCGGCGGCGCCAGACGAACCACACGACCCAGGCCGGGACCGTGCCGAGGATGCTCAGGAACCTCGCCCAGTTGAGGAAGTTGTGCCAGGCGGTCTCGCCGCGCACCGGATGGTCGAAGTACGGCCCCTCGGCGCTGTAGACCGACAGGGTGGCGATCGCCGTCACCAGCAGGGCGATGGTGAGGAACTCGGCGGTCGTGCGCAGGACGCGGGCGAGGGTCGGGTTCATGGCCGGCTCCAGGCCAGGGACGTGACCGGGTCGACCCCGGCCGCGGCCCGGTGGCGGGTTGGTGCCTTGACCACCTCCAACTCAGCCGCCAGTGCCAGACCGGAGCCGGTCAGCCGGTAGAGGCGACGGGGCGGACGGCCGGGCTCGGCGTCGGTCTCCCAGGTGGTGTGGAGCTGGCCGCGGTCGGCCAGCCGCATGAGGATCGGGTACATGGAGCCGGCCTTGATTCCGAGCTCCTTGCAGAGCTCGTAGCCGTAGCGCCAGGCCGTGGGCTCCCGGGCCAGGGCCTGGACTACTGCGGCGGTCTGGGCGGAAGGTTGTCGGGCTCGAGGCACAGACTTAAGTCTATATAGATAGAGTTGTTTTTCCAATACCCTGGCTGGTCATGCCTGCCCTGAGCTTGCCGGACTTCGGCCTCGACCTCGGGCCCGAGCTCGAGACGGGGATGGCCGAGCACCGCGCCGAGATCGAGGCGATCGCGGCCGGGCCGTGGCCACCGACGTTCGCCGACACCATCGAGGCGCTCGAGCGTGCCGGGGCCCGGCTGCACCTCGCCGAGCGACTGTTCGAGGACACGACGGGCTCACGGTCGACGCCCGCGGTGCGGGAGCTGGAGGCGGAGATGCTGCCCCGGCTCGCCGCCCACCGCGACGCCGTCGGACTCGACCCCCGGATCTTCGCCCGGATCGCCGACCTCGTGGCCCGGCGCGAGGAGCTCGAGCTCGACGCCGAGCAGGCGTGCGTGCTCGACCGCTACCACCGGGACCTCGTCCGTGCCGGGGTGGCGCTGGACCCGGCCGGCCAGGCCCGGCTGCGGGAGGTCAACGCCCGGCTGGCCGCCCTGACGGCGGAGTTCCGGCGCAACCTGCATGAGGAAACGGCGGCGTTGGCCGTCCGGGTGGAGAAGGCGGCCGAGCTCGACGGGCTGCCGGAGCCGATGATCGACGCCGCGGCCCGGGCGGCCGACCATGACGGCTTCGTGCTCAAGCTGTCCCTGGACTCGAATCAACCCGCCCACGAGCACCTGCACGACCGGGCGCTCCGGGAGCGCCTCTGGCGAGCGTCGGTCGCCCGGGGACGGCGCGGCGGCGAGCACGACAACCGGGCCACGGTGGCCGAGATCGCTGCCCTGCGCGCCGAGCGGGCCGGCCTGCTCGGTTTCGGCTCGCACGCCGAATATGCGATCGCCGACCAGACCGCCGGCTCGGTGGGCGCCGTCGTCGAACTGCTCGCCACGGTGGGCACGGCCGCCTCCACCGCGGCGCGGGCCGAGGCCGAGCGCCACACCGCCGCCCTCCACGCCGACGGTCACTCCGGGCCGCTCGAACCGTGGGACTGGCCGTACTACGCGGCCCGCGAGCGCCGGGCCCGGCACGCCGTCGACGAGGCGCGCCTGGCCCAGTTCTTCGTGCTGGACCGGGTGATCGGCGACGGGCTCTTCGCCGTGGCCGAGGCGCTCTACGGCCTGGTCTTCGTGGCCCGCCATGACGTCCCGACGCCGGACCCGGACGTGGGTGTCTGGGCCGTGACCGACGCCGATGGCGGTGACCGCGGGCTGCTGTACATCGATCCGTTCGCCCACGACGGCAAGCAGGGCGGCGCCTGGATGGGCTCCTACGCCGATCCCGCGCCGCTGGTCGGCCGGCTGCCGCTCGTCTACGTCACCCTCAACATCGAGCGGCCGGCGGACGGTGCGCCCGCCCTGATGAGCCCCCTCGACGTCCGGATCCTCTTCCACGAGTTCGGCCACGCCCTCCACATGCTGCTCTCCGACGTCGCCTTCCCCCGCGTGGCCGGGATCAACGTCGCCTCCGACGTGGTCGAGTTCCCGGCCAAGCTCCACGAGTCCCTGGCCGTGCGGCCCGATGTCATCGCCCGCTATGCGAGCCACCACGCCACCGGCGAACCCCTGGCCGAGGCCGACATGGCCGCGCTCGCCGCCCACGTCCGTGACGGCGCGCCCTACATCTCGACCCGGGGCACCGCCAATGCCCTGCTCGACCAGGCGTGGCATGGGCTGGCGCCGGGGGAGACGGTGGCTCCGGATGCCGTCGACGCCTTCGAGGCCGCCGTGCTCGAGCGCCACGGCCTGGCGCTCCCCGCCGTCGGCTTCAGCTGCCACTCCACGTTCTTCATGCACGTGTTCGCCGGGCCCTACCCCGGCACGCACTACTCGTACAGCTGGGCCGCGGTCCTCGAGGCGATCGCCTTGCAGTGGCTCGACGAGCAGGGCGGCCTGACCCGGGCCAACGGCCAACGGCTGCGCGAGGCGTTTCTGTCCCGCGGCGCGGTCGTCGATCCGATCGACGCCGTTCGTGCCATCACCGGCCGCGAGCCGTCCGTCGGGCCCCTGCTCGAACGGCGCGGGCTGGCCGGGTAGCAGGATGCCGGAGCCGCAGCCGGTGGTCAGTACATTCGGCGGCATGGTCACTCAAGAGGACAAGGCGGACCAGTTCCTGGACCTCCACCACAAGGGTGGGCCGCTGCTGCTGCCCAACCCCTGGGACGAGGGGTCGGCGAAGCTGCTCGCCTCGCTGGGTTTCTCCGCCCTGGCCACCACCAGCGGCGGGTTCGCCGCCACCCTCGGACGGCTGGACGGGATGGTGACCCGGGACGAGGCGCTGGACCACGTCGCCCGGATCGTCGCCGCCACCGACCTCCCGGTGTCGGCCGACCTGGAGAACGGCTTCGCCGACGATCCCGCCGGGGTGGCCGACACCATGGAAGGCGCCCTCTCTGCCGGTCTGGCCGGCTGTTCGGTCGAGGACTTCACCCGTGATCGCGGCGCACCCATCTACGAGGTCGAGCTGGCCGCGGCCCGGATCGAGGCGGCCGCCGAGGCCGCCCACCGGGGACCGGTCCGGATGGTGCTGACGGCGCGTGCCGAGAACTACCTCCATGGCCGCAAGGACCTCGCCGACACGATCGCCCGGCTGCAGCGCTATCAGGAAGCCGGGGCCGACGTGCTCTACGCACCGGGGCTCACCAACCTGGAGGAGATCCGCCGGCTGGTGGAATCCGTGGACCGGCCGGTGAACGTGCTGGCCCTGCCCGGCGGTCCGGCGGTCTCCGAGCTGGAAGCCGCCGGTGTCCGTCGCATCTCGGTGGGCGGCGCCTTTGCCTACGTGGCCCTCGGGGCCGTCGTCGCCGCCGCCCGGGAGCTGGTCGACGAGGGCACCTACGGGTTCTGGGATCAGGCCAAGATCGGCATCAGCGCCTCCCGGGCCGCCTTCGGCACCTGAGGGCGGCCCACGGCTGGGAGACCATCGCCTCTGTCGCCGCCACGACGGTCGGTGGATCGCGCGGGACAACGACGGGTCCGGGGTCCGTCCGTAAGTTGGCCCCGACGGGTTGCGACGATCGGAGGCGAGGATGTCCACGGTGATGTTCGACACGGCGGCTGACTGGACGACGGACGACGACACCTGGCGATCCAGCGAGACGATGACCGTCGTGCGGCCCGAGAAGGAGACGTTGTCCCGTCAGCGCCTGCCCTACTTCGTGGGCGTCTCCGCCGCGTCGGCCGGCGCCACCCGGATCTCTATGAACCTGGTCGTCATCCCGCCTTTCGGCGCCGCCGAACCCCACTCCCACCGTGGGTTCGAGTCGGCCGTCTACATGATGAAGGGCCGGGTCGACGTCCGCTACGGGCACGAGCTGGAGCAGCTCCTGGTGCTGGAGGAAGGCGACTTCCTGTTCATCCCCGCCGACATGCCCCACCAGCCGATCAACCACGCCGGCGAGCCGGCGCTGGCCATCGTGGCCCGCAACGACGCCAACGAGCAGGAGAGCGTCGAGCTCTTCCACGAGCACTGACGGCTACGATCACCGGTCTCCGGCCCGCCTGAGCAAAGAAAGCCCGTGTGGGCCCCTCATCGAGGGGGTAGAGCCGCCCCGATGAACATTGACCCGAACGTGATCACGGTCGTCGGAATCGCCTTGTGGCTGGGCGGTTCCTTCGCCTTCATCGGCGTGGCCCACGACTGGTCCCACGACCGTCGCACCCAGCAAGACCGTCGCAGGCGCCTGGCTGAACTGGGCGAACTGGGCGACTGACCCGTCCGGCCGGCGGTCAGCGCCGGCGGCGCCACACGGCCGTGCCCCCGCCGGTCAGCGCCAGGAGCCCGCCGGCACCGATGAGCAGACCCAGGGCCGGCCCACTTCCGTCTTCCGTCCCCGCCGGGGAGGACGGCGCCTCTTTCGCCCGCTGGACGACTTCGGGTGCCGGGGCGGCGAGGGCCTGCGGGTCAGACGATGCTGTCGCGTCCCCGGTTGGGGCCAGGTCGCTCGGAGGCGGGGTGGTGGTGGTCGGGGCGGCGGTCGGTGCCGTGGTGGCCACCGGCGCGGCGGTCACGGCGGTCTTCGACGCACCGGCTTGAACGGGGCGGTCCGCGGCCGGCGGCGCGGCCGTTGTGGGCGGATCAGAAGCAGGCACGGTGACCGGGGCGGTCGAGGTGGGGAGGGGCGCAGCCGTCGTAACCGTGGGGGCTGACGTGGTGGCGGTGACGGGCGGAGCCGAGGTCGTGGTGGTCGGCGCCGAGGTGGTGGTCGTCGGCGGCGACCACGTCGTCGTCGTGGTGGGCGGCTCGGTGGTGGTCGGCCCGCCCGAGGGATCGCGTACCTCGACCACGGCTTCCATGCCCTTGGCCCGGTGGAACCCGCAGTAATAGAAGTACTTCCCCGGCTTCGTGAACGTGTAGCTGAAGCTGTGGGGGTTGTAGTCCTGGGCGATCATCTCGTCGAAGGAGCCACCGGTCGAGGTCACCGTGTGGTCGCCCTGGGTGGCGGTCCACGTCACCTCGGTGCCGGGGTCGATGACCAGGTCGGGCTCGCTGAAGCTGTAGTTCTTGACCGTCACGTTGGCTTGAGCGGCGGCGCGGGCCGGCCGGGACACCACACCGGCCAGGGCGATGACCAGCACGGCGAGCACGGCCAGAATGCGGAGGCGCGTCGGCTGGTCGCCGATCTCGGTGGGGGGGCCCATGAACAGGATGGTTCGCCTTAAGGCTTTCCTCCACCTTCTGGGGCGCCGACAAGGTTGCAGGGAAACCTCAGGAACGCCCCGCCCGGCTCGCTGTCTAGGCTCGCCGGCATGTCCGGCCCCTGGTGGCGAGAAGGCGTCATCTACCAGATCTACCCCCGGTCCTTCGCCGACTCCAACGGCGATGGGGTCGGAGATCTGGCCGGCATCACGGCTCATCTCGACTACCTGGCCTGGCTCGGTGTCGACGGCATCTGGATCAACCCCATCACGCTCTCCCCGGACAAGGACTGGGGCTACGACGTGGCCGACTACCGGGCCGTCCAGCCGGTGTTCGGCACGCTCGATGACGTCGACGTCCTGATCCAGGAGGCGGGCCGCCGGGACATCCGGGTCCTTCTCGATCTGGTCCCAAACCACACTAGCAACACACACCCCTGGTTCAACAGTGCCCGGGCCGGTCGGGACTCACCCCACCGGGACTTCTACGTGTGGGCCGACGGGAAGGCCGACGGATCACCCCCCAACAACTGGTGTTCGAGCTTCGGGGGTCCCGCCTGGGCCTTCGAGCCGGCGACGGGCCAGTGGTATCTCCACCACTTCCTGCCCGAACAGCCCGACCTCAACTGGTGGAACGAGGAGGTGCGGGCCGCCTTCGACGACATCCTGCAGTTCTGGTTCGACCGGGGTGTGGCCGGGTTCCGGATCGACGTGTGCCAGAAGATCGTCAAGGACGCCCTCCTGCGGGACAACCCGCCCGCCGAGCCGGGCGACCATCCCTACGTCCGGGCCCACGGTCAGCGCCAGCTGTACAACTCGCAGCGCCCCGAGACCCACGACGTGTTCCGGCGCTGGCGGGCCATCGCCGAGGGCTACGACCCGCCCCGGCTGCTGCTGGGCGAGACCTACGTCCTGGATGTGGCCCGCTTGGCCGACTACTACGGCCAGGGACCGGAGGGCGACCAGCTCCAGCTGGCCTGCAACTTCGTGTTCCTCCACGAGCCCTTCATCGCACCCGCGCTCCGGGCCGTGGTCGACGCCGCCGAAGCCCACCTCCAGGCGCCCGCCTGGCCGGTGTGGGCCCTGTCCACCCATGACCTGCCCCGCTACCCCACCCGCTGGCTGGGCGGCGACGGCTGGAGTGGCGCGGCCCGCGTCGCCATGATGATGCTGCTGACGCTGCGGGGCACCCCCACCCTCTACTACGGCGACGAGCTCGGGCTGCCCGACGTCCCCGTCGGTCCCGAAGAACGTTCAGACCCGGTGGGGACGGGCGTCTTTCAAGCGGGCCCGGGCCGGGACCCGTGCCGCACGCCCATGCCCTGGGCGCCGGGTGCGGGAGCCGGTTTCACCGCCCCCGGGGTGCGGCCCTGGCTCCCCGTCGGTGACCGGGACGGCCTGACGGTGGCCGACCAGCGCGCCGATCCGGGTTCGATGCTCCACCTGACCCGGGATCTCCTGGCCCTGCGCCGGGCCCGGCCCGACCTGAGCACCGGGACGTACACCTCCTTGGCGGCCCCCGAGGGGATGTGGGCCTGGCGGCGGGGCTCGTCCGTGGCCGTGGCCCTGAACCTCACCCCCACGAGTGGCGAGGTGCAGCTCGCCGGCCGCGGCCGGGTGCTCATCGGGACGGACCGGTCCCGGGACGGCCAGCCCGTCGACGGCCGGCTCGAGCTCTCCGACTTCGAAGGGGTGGTGGTGGAACTGAACGGGAACGGCTCGGCAGGCGGGCTTTCTCAAGCCTTCTAGGGTCCCTTCACCGTGTGGGCGACTGCGGCCCGTGGAGCTCGGCGCCTGGTCCACCCGGCGTCGACTCGTCGAGAACCAGGCCCATGAGGACGGCGTCCCACAGCTCTCCGTTGCGGCGGCGGTAGTGGCGCCGGCGGGTGCCCTCGGTCACGAACCCGTACTTGGCGTAGAGGCCGCGGGCCGCGTGGTTGTGGGCCCACACGGTGAGCGACACCTTGTGGGCCCCGGATTCCCGGGCCCAGCCCAGGGCCGCTTCCACCAGGGTGCCGCCCACCCCGCCCCCCCGGCGATCCGACGCCACGAACATGCCCAGGTCGACCAGGCCGTTGGCCAGAACGAGGTTGACCGCCCCCACCAGCCGTCCCTCGTCCTCGGCCAGGAAGATGGCGACCCCGTCGCCGGTGAGGGACCGCTCGAAGAACCCCAGGCGCGCCTCTCGATCGAGGGGAGCCTCGGCGCCCATCCACAGCCGCTCGGCGGCCACCGCCTCGTAGAGCGCCAGCCATTCGTCGAAGTCGCCGGCCCGAGCGGGCCGCACCATGACGGAGGGAACGTCCGGCAGTGCCATCCAGAAATAGTGGCCGAGCGGCGCTCGTCGCCGCAGGGAGTTTCGGCGCCGGCTCTCGTTCTCAGTTCGAGATGTAGGCGTCCCGGTCGCCCGCCGAGGGCTGGCCGGAAAGGGCGCCCCGCGTGCTGCCCACGATCCGGGGCCCGGTGCCGTCCGCGGCCACGGCGTAGGCCAGGTCTCGCTCTTCGGTGCCGAACTGACGGGTCCAGACCTCGTCCCCGTCGGCGTCGTACTGGCGCACGAAGACGTCGCTCCCGCCGGCCGAGTGCTGGCCCGGGAGACTCTGCTCCGTACTGCCGACGACATAGGCGTGGCCGGCGGCGTCGATCGCCACTCCCCAGGCGTCGTCGATCGTCTGCGTTCCGAACTGCTTCGTCCACCGCTCCGTGCCGGTGGCGTCGAATGAGCGCAAGAAGGCGTCCGTCCCCCCGGCCGAGCTCTGACCCGGAAGCGCCCGGTCGGCGCTGCCCACGACCAGGGCCTGGCCCCGGGGATCGACGGCTACGGCCACGCCGTAGTCGTCCGCCGCGCTACCGAACTGTTGTGTCCACAGCTCGTTGCCCGCACCGTCGTACTGGCGCACGTAGACGTCGTAGCCGCCCGCTGATGTCTCGCCCGGAAGCGCCCGGTCGGTGCTGCCCACCACGAGGACGTTTCCGTGCGCGTCCAGCGCCACGCTCCGGCCTCCCTCGTCGCCCTCGCTGCCGAACTGGCGGGTCCAGACCTCGTTGCCGGCGACGTCGTACTGGCGCACGAAGGCGTCGAAGCCCCCCGCCGGCGACTGGCCCGGGAGGGCGGCGCGCGTCGTCCCCACCACGTAGGCGTTGCCCGCCGGATCAAGCGCCACCCCCCAGGCCCCTTCGCCGCCACCGCCACCGAACTGGCGGGTCCAGACCTCGTTGCCGGCGGCGTCGTACTTGCGCACGAAGGCGTCGTAGCCACCGGCCGACGCGCTTCCGGGCAGCGTGCCCCAGGTCTCGCCCACGACGTAGGTGTTGCCCGCCTGGTCCGCCGCCACGGCCCGGGCGAAGTCCCGCTCCCAGCTGCCGAACTGGCGGGTCCACAGCTCACCGCCGGCGGGGTCGTACTTGCGGATAAAGGCGTCGACCGTCCCCGCCGACTGCTGTGCGGGCAGGGTTCCGAACGTCCACCCCACGACGTAGGCGTTACCCAGGGGGTCGAGGGTCACCCCCAGGGCCTCGTCGGCTCCCCCAGTGCCGAACTGGCGGGTCCACCCGGCCGAGGGCTCCGTCGCCGCCGCCGGGTGCTCGGACACGACGATGAGCAGAACGGCGACGATGAGGATGTTTCTGGCCATGGCTTTCATGGGTCGCTCCTTCTCCCGTCCGGACAGGCATCGGGCTCCGTCCCTCACCGCTCGAGCTTCGAACACAGTCGTTGCAGCTCCAGTGACAGTTCGGTTACAGGCACCGCGGGCTCGCCCTGCGCGGCGCCCGTCCTGAGGCCACCCTAAGGACGACCCCCGGGCCCGTCGTTGCCCGGCGCGACCCGTCGATTGTTACGGCGGCGACGGACGCACAGTGGTGGGCCTACGCTCTGTGCTGTCAGGGGGAGAGGGGGCGCAGCCCGGGTGGAGTTCCGCATTCTCGGTCCCCTTGAGGTCGTCCACGAGGAGCGGCCGGTCGTCCTCGGGGGCAATCGGGAACGGGCCCTGCTCGCCATCCTCCTGCTCTCGGCCAATCGGGTGGTGTCCTCCGAGCGCCTGGCCGAGGACCTGTGGGCGGGGCGCCCGCCCGAGGGGGCGAGCCAGGCCCTCAGGGTGTATGTGTCCCGCCTGCGAAAGTCGTTGCGGGAGGCGGGTGGGGAGGGGCTGCTCGTCACCCAACCCCCGGGCTACATGGCCCGGGTGGAGCCCGACGCCTTGGACGCCACCCGTTTCGAAGCCCTACTGGCCGAGGGCCGGGACGAGGCGGGAAC
The DNA here is from genome assembly GCA_963789165.1 of uncultured Actinomycetes bacterium. Taxonomy (GTDB): domain Bacteria; phylum Actinomycetota; class Acidimicrobiia; order IMCC26256; family BP-133; genus CAWBJP01. Next base: position 474,093 of record CAWBJP010000007.1, on the reverse strand, counting down.
GGGGGATCAGCAGCGGGCGGCGGCCACGCTGCGCCGGGGGCTGTCCCTGTGGCGGGGCCCCGCCCTGGCCGATCTGGCCGACGCGCCTTTCGCTCGGGCCGAGGCCGCCCGGCTGGAGGAGACCCGCCTGGCTGCGCTGGAGGAGCGGATCGAGGCTGAGCTGGCCTGCGGGCGCCACGGGGAGCTGGTGGCCGAGCTCGACTCCCTCACCCGAGCTCACCCGCTTCGGGAGCGGCTCTGGGCGCAGCGCATGGTCGCCCTGTACCGGTCCGGTCGCCAGGCCGACGCGCTGCGGGCCTACCAGGAGTTACGACACCTTCTCAACGAGGAGCTCGGCCTCGAGCCGAGCGGCGCGGTGGCGCGGCTGGAAAGCGCCATCCTGCGCCGCGAGCCCGAGGTCGATTGGCCACCGGCGGACCGGGTCGCACCACCTCCCCGCCCGGGCGCCCCCATCGAGGGGGTGGTCACCTTCCTCTTCACCGACCTCGTGGGATCCACGGGATGGCTGCAGCGCCTCGGCGAGGACGGGGCCGAGGGGCTGCGCCGCACCCACTTCTCCCTCCTGCGCCAAGCCGTGGCCGAAGCCGGCGGTCAGGAGGTGAAGAACCTGGGGGACGGCCTCATGGCAGCCTTCGCCAGTCCCCTCGGTGCCCTGGGGTGTGCCCTCGCCGTGCAGCGGAGCGTCGCGGCCCACAACTACGCCCATCCGGAGCGTCGCCTCGACGTGCGGGTCGGGCTTCAGGCCGGCGAGGCCGTGCGGGCGGAGGACGACTTCTTCGGGACCGCCGTGGTGGTCGCCAAACGGCTCTGTGACCGGGCCGAAGGTGGCCAGATCCTGGCCGGTGAACTGGTGGCCTCTCTGGTCGGCTCCCGAGGCGACTTCAGGTTCCGTCCCCTGGGGCCCCTCTTGCTCAAGGGGCTGACCACGGGGGTGCCGGCCGTGGACGTGGCCTGGCATCCTCCCGAGGAAGCGGCTGCCGACCACGGGGAGCAGGCTGGTCTGCGTTCGATTCCCCTGCCGCATTACCTCACCGGGACAGGGCGGGTCTTCGTGGGCCGGGACGACGAGCTGGACCGGCTGAGGATGGCCTGGAAAGAGGCCGAGGCGGGCCGGCGGCGGGTGGTGATGGTGGGGGGCGAGCCGGGAGTGGGCAAGACCCGTCTGGCGGCGGTCTTCTCCGAAGAGCTGCACGCCAACGGGGCGATCGTGCTCGCCGGCCGCTGTGACGAGGAGCTGGCGGTTCCCTATCAGCCCGTGGTCGAGGCCCTCCGCCACCTGGTCGACCACACTCCCGACCCTGACCTGGTCGCCTGCCTGGGTCGCTTCGGCGGGGAGCTTGTCCGTCTCCTTCCCGATCTGGGACCGCGGGCGCCCGCACTTCCCGCCCCGATGCGCTCCGATCCGGAGACCGAGCGCTACCGCCTCTTCGATGCCGTGGCTGCGTGGCTCAGCGCCGTGTCTGCCGACCAGCCGATGCTCCTCGTCGTCGACGATCTGCAATGGGCGGCCAGCCCCACGCTCCTGCTGCTCCGCCACGTCGTCCGCTCGCCGGCGCCTGTGCGCCTCCTCGTGCTCGGCACCTACCGCGACACCGAGCTCGGACCCGGGCATCCCCTCGTCGACCTGCTGGCTGACCTCCGTCGTGACGAGGCGGTGGAGCGCCTCCCTCTCTCCGGTCTCGATGAGGCCGAGGTCCTGACCGTCGTGGAGCAGGCCGCCGGCCATGGCCTCGACGAGGAGGAACGGGCCCTGGCCCGGACCATCCACGACGAGACCGAGGGCAACCCTTTCTTCGTCTGGGAGATCGTCCGTCACCTGGCCGAGACGGGCGCCATCGTCCGCAGGCAGGGCCGCTGGGTGGTGGAGCGATCCGGGCTGGGCATCCCCGAGGGCGTCCACGACGTCGTGGGGCGCCGCCTCTCCCGCCTCTCCGAGGCCGCCAACCAGGTGTTGAGCACCGCGGCGGTGGTAGGAGCCAACTTCGAGATCGGAGTCCTGCGCGCCGTGTGCGAGCTCGACGAGGGAGAGCTCGTTGTCGCCCTCGACGAAGCGGCGGGAGCCCGCCTGGTGCAGGAGACCGGCGCCGGTGCCTACCACTTCGTGCACGCCCTGGTCCGCTCCGCCCTCTACGACCGGCTCTCCGCCACCAGGCGGACCGGGCTCCATCTTCAAGTCGCCGATGCCTACGAGGAAGGCGGCGGAGGAAATGCCGCCCGTCTCGCCCAGCACCTCCTCGCCTGTGCCCCTTCGGGTGGGAGCACCCGGACCGCCCGGGCCTGCCTGGCGGCCGGGGACCGGGCGCTGTCGGTGCTGGCCGACGCCGAAGCGGAGGGTTGGTACACACAGGCCCTCGGTTTCATGACCGGCGACCACGACCCGGGTCTCCGCATCGATCTGCTCACCGGTCTGGGCGAAGCGCAGCGCCGTACCGGCAACGGCGATTCCCGCCAGACCCTGCTCGATGCCTCCCGCACGGCCGTCGCCCACGCCGACGTCCCCCGCCTGGTGCGGGCCGTACTGGCCAACAGCCGCGGGTTCGCCAGCGTCGTCGGTCACGTCGATGACGAGCGTCTCGAGCTCATCGCCGCTGCCCTCGACCTCCTCGGGCCGGCGCCGACGGGGGAGCGGGCCGAACTGCTCGCCCTCCAAGCGGCCGAGCTCCATTTCGTCGGGGACCATGAGCACCGGCTGCGGGTGGCCGACGAGGCCACCGCCATCGCTGCGGGCCTCGGCGATGTCACCGTCCGGGCCCGGGTCGGCATCCGCCGGCATTACGCCACCCAGGTCCCCGACCGGACCCGCGCTCAAGTCGCAGAAGCCGAGGACGTCGTCCATCTGGCCGATCGCAGCGGAGACCCGCAACTGCGTGCGCTGTCCCGTGTGATGGCGGTGTCCACCCTGTTCCTCACGGGCGATCTCGCCGAGGCGCGACTCCGGGCGGCGGAGGCGGTGGTGATCGCCGACGAAACCGGCCAACCCGGGTTGCGCGGTCTCACGAGGGTGATCGACGCCGGCGTCACCGACGCCCTGGGAGAGCACGGCGAAGCGAAGCTCCAGAGCCAAGCGGGCCTGGAGCTCGGCCAGCAGGCGGGCGTTCCCGACGCCATGATGTTCTACGCCGGCCAGATGTTCCTCCATTGGTTGTTCGAGGGGCAGACCGAGGCGGCCGTCGCCGTCGCCACCCAGGGCGGAGCCGAGTACCCGCGGATGGTGGTCTGGGAGGGAGGCCGGCAGTTCGGGCTGGCTCTCTCCGGTCGCACGGCCGAGCTGGCCGACTCCCTCGCCCGCCTTCCCGTTGTCCTGGCCACGGTTCCGGTCGACCTGTTCTGGGTGTCCTGCCAATCCTTGTTCGGCTGCGCACTGGGCTTCGAAGTGGCGGATCCCGAAGTGGCCAGCGCCATCTACGGGCGCCTCCTCCCCTACCGATCCCTCCACGCCGCCTACAGCATCGCCTATGTGGGGCCTGTGGAGATGGTGCTCGCCATCGCCGCCCGGGTGATGAGCGACGTCGAGGGTGCCCTGGCGCATCACGAGGCAGCGGCGCGCACGATCGAAACCTGTGGCGCCGCTCGGGCCCAGGCCCTCAACGGCTATCAGCAGGCGGTGACCCTCCTGGCTCGGGACGCCCCCGGCGACCGCCGTCGGGCGATCGAGATGGCGGAGGAGACCCTGGCCTACTGCCAGGCCAAGGGCTATGCCACCTTCGTGGGGAGGACCGAGGAGCTCCTTGCCACCATCCGCTGATGGACGCCCTCGCCTACACTCTCGGTACTGATCTGTGGCCTGGACCGGCGCTTCCGGAGGGAAAGGTGCAGTTCAGAGCACACACGGAGGGATGACCGAGAGGCCGAAGGTGATCGCCTGCTAAGCGATTAGGGGCCGTAAACGCTCCTCGAGGGTTCAAATCCCTCTCCCTCCGCCATTTCTGACGACACCGCCCGGCCCGCGGGGGAGGGGGCCGGGCGGTGCCGCTACAGCCCCGCCACAAGCGCCGTGATCGTCTCCGCCGCCCGGGGTGAGGCGACGAGGGGATGGACGAGCACGGGACGCTCGGTGCCGAGGATGTCTTCGATCCGCTCCAGTTCGGCGACGGCCTCAGCCGGGGAGAGGTTCCGCAGGGCGCAGTACCGCTCGAGGGCCGCCGGGACGACATGGCGCAGCATCGGGACCTCCTGGCCGTGGGGCGTTGTGTAGAGAACGACCGGATTGCCCCGCTATGACGTCGCTTGACCCCCCTTTGACCGAACCTTCAGAAGAGGTTGCGCTGAGGAGCGAACTCGGCGGGGTCGACGATCCACACGTCGTCGCCCAGGCGATCCTCCAGGTTGCGGACCAGCTTGCCGAGTGCGGGATCCCGTCCGTCCCACACCACCAGGGCCTCGTCGGCCTGACGGGCCAGCCAGGCGTCACGCCGGGCCAGGGCCCCGGCCACCTTGGGCTTGGAGTCGGGAGCGGCCCGTTCCAGGAGCACCCGGGTGGCGGCGCCGTCGAGCAGGTGGGCGTAACGGTCCCGGCTGGCCCGGGGCCAGACGGCGTCGGGCTCCGGGAAGGGCTGGACGGCCACCAGGGGGACGCCGGCGTCGAGCGCCGCCTCCGCCCCCAGGGTCTCCGCCCCCAGGGCCAGGCCACTGATCACGTGGAGATCCGGGTGGAGCTGGCGCTTGGCGGTGAGGATCTCGGTCATGCGGTCCTGGATCGCCTTGGCCGTGGGGTTGTCGCCGTAGCCGCCCAGTTCCGGGGGTCGGTGGCCGAAGACGGCGAGGAGCCGGCCCCGGGGCAGCCGGCGGTCGCGCTGGCCGCCGGGGGAGACGTCGTCGGGCGGGCCCAGCTCGGCCAGGTCGGGGATCCGGTCCCCGGCGCGCGCCTGCTGGGTGGTGGCGGCCTCCACCGCCAGGCGGTCCACGACGTCGTTCATGGGGTCGTCGCTGTGGCCCTTGACCCACACGAAGCTGAGGCGGGCCGGGTCGGCCCGGTAGAGATCGATGAGGGGTTCCCACAGATCGCGGTTGGCCACCGGTTTGCGCTGGCTGCTGACCCAGCCCTTGGCCAGCCACTTCTCCCACCACCGGTCCCGGAAGCAGTTGACGACGTAGGTGGAGTCGCTGCGGACCTCGAGGGGACCCTCGAGGGTCCGGGCCGCCTCCAGGACGGCTTTGATCTCCATGCGCTGGTTGGTGCTCTGCGCTTCGGCCCCGGTGGCGTAGGGACCGACCGGGGCCACCGCCCATGCCCAGCCGCCCGGGCCCGGGTTTCCCGAGCAGGCACCGTCGGTGTAGACGACCCGGCGGTCGCCGCTCAACGGGGCACGGCCCGGTCGTCACGCGCCGCCGCCCGCACGCCGTAGCCCACCACGATGGCCGGGGCCAGCAGGATCGACCCCACCACCAGGCAGGCGGTGGCCACGGTCACCACCGCGCCGGTCAGCGTGGTGGCCAGACCGATGCCCACCACGAGCAGGGCGAGGCCGTAGAGAGCAAAACCGAGTTTGCGGCCGGCGGCGGCGAGGCGGCCGATGCGCTCCCGCCGGGCCGCCACCGGGTCGGGCGTCACGTCCACGCTCCCTGTGTAGCAGGCCGGTTCAGAACAGCGTGAGATCGCCCCGGCCCATGCCCCGCAGGCGGTCGTAGTCGAGCTCGACCCACGTCATGCCCCGGCGTTCGGCCAGGGTCCGGGCCTGGGCCGCCACCTTCTGGGCGGCGAGGACGCCCCGGAGCGGTGAGAGGCGCCCGTCGACGGTGAGGAGCTCCAGGTAGCGGCCGAGCTGCTCGACCCCGTCGACCTCTCCCCGGCGCTTGACCTCGACCACCACCCAGCCGCCGTCGGGGTCCCGGCACAACAGGTCGACGGGGCCGATGGGGGTGGCGTGCTCCCGGCGGATCAGGACCAGGCCCGGTTCCACCTCGCCCGGGTTGGCGGCCAGGAGCTCCTGGAGGTGGGCCTCCACCCCGTCCTTGGTCAGCGCCGCGCTCTCGCCCAGGTCGACGGTCTCATCGAGCACCACCTCGGAAAACGTGATGGTGAGCCGCTCGCCCTTGCGGTTGGTCACCTCCCAACTGTCCCCGCCATCGACCAGGACACAGGGGCAGGCCATCCAGTTGAGTGGCTTGTAGCCCCCGGCGTCGTCGTGGACGAGCACCGACCCGTCGGCCTTCACCAGCAGCAGCCGCTTCGCCTCCGGCAGGTGGGCCGAAAGACGGCCCTGGTACTCGACGGAGCAGGCGGCGATGACGATGCGCATCGGCCGGCGACCCTACTCCGCCCGCCCTCCACCATGATTCATGCGCAGAAACCCGGCCCTTGATGCGGCGAAACCTCGCATTTGTTGTCGCTTTGCCCGGGCTCCCCGTTTGAGACCCGCAGTCCTGAGGTAGCCTCAACTCAGAGGGCGCCCAGACCACACGTTTCGCGTTAGCCCGCGGAGCGCTTGCATCATGTCAGCGTCAGCGGTTCTCCAAGGAGGCCGTGGTGTCCTTTCCATTTCGTGTTCGTCGTAATCAGTCGCGCCCGTTCCGTCGGCCTTTGGGCGCGCTCGTCGTCATCGTCGCTCTCGTAACCAGCTTCGCCGGCCTGGCGACGCTCAGCCCCGCCAACGCCACCCTGGATGGTGGAAGCCCGTTCGACGGGTTCAACGGGGAGTTGGACAAAGATAATGCCGGCTCCGCCAACCCTGACCTCCCGTCGGGAGCCGGGGACGACTCCTACACTGGCGGCGCCAAGGAAGACGACGCCTGCCCCACCGTCGATGACGGTTCAGTCCAGAACAAGGGCGATTTCATCGACTTCTACGTCGCCACCGGGGAAGGGGATACCGACACGTTCCTGTACCTGGCCTTCAATCGCGAAACGACCCCCAGCCAGAACGGGACCGTCGCACTCGACTTTGAGCTGAACCAGTCCGAGATCATCCAGCCCCCCCCGGACTGCAACGGCGTCAACCCGGACCGCACCGTCGGTGACAAGCTCATCACCTACGAGTTCCACGGCAACGATCCCGCTCCCGTGGTGCTCATCTCCGTCTACACCTGGGACGGCGAGAAGTGGGCCGACCGGCTCCTCCTGAACGAGATCGCCGGTGCCTCCGAAGGCTCGATCAGCGGGGACAGGACCTTCGGCGAGATGGTCATCAACCTCGAACTGGCGGGCATCTTCGAAGAGGGCCAGTGCGACAACTTCGCCTCCGTCTTCCTGAAGGGTCGGTCCTCGTCAGCAGAGGCCCAGCGCTCCGAGCTCAAGGACCTCATCGCTCCGGTCCCCCAGCACGTGGCCAACTGTGGTCCGCTCACCGTTTCCAAGACGGTCGTGAACGGCAAGGTGGGCGACAAGTTCGACTTCACGGTCGACTGCCCCGGCACTGACAACGACGAGAGCTTCTCGCTCATGAACGGCGACGACCCGGTGACCTTCGATGACATCCCGCTTGAGGCGACCTGCGTGGTCACCGAGACGGATCCCGCCATGTCGGCGTGGTGGACGACGACCTACGACATCGGCGCCGGCGACGTGGGTGGCCGAACGGCCAGCGTGGTCATCGACCCTGACGGCGAGTCCGTGGCGTTCACCAACGCCGCCAAGCCCAACGGAATCGTCCTGGACAAGAAGGTGAACGGCGCCGACCACGCCACCATCGGGGATGCGCTGATCGTCCACACCCTCGACAACCTGACCTACACCGTGGTCGTCACCAACAACGGCCAGGTGCCCCTGACCATCACCGCCCTGACCGACTCGCTCTACTCCGCCTTCGCCAGTTCCTGCACCCAGGGCGTGGGGTCGACGTTGGCGGAAGGCAAGTCCTTCACCTGCACCTACCAGGTGGCCGCAGGCGGCGACGCCCACAACGTGGCCGCCGTGAGTGCCGTGGACGAGGCTGATCGCCCGGTCAGCGACGATGACGAGGCGTTTGTCGACGTCGTGGCCATCGCCCCGGCCGTAGAGGTCGCCGGGCTGGCCCTCGAACTGCCCCGCACGGGTGCGCCCATCGGATGGTTCGTGGCGGCGGCGGTCCTCATGCTGGCGGGAGGGTTCTCGCTGCGCCGCATGGCCCGCCGGCCGCAGAGAGCGTCCTAACGCCTCAGCGGCATCTGTCGAGCTGACTACGAGGAGGGTCCGGCCAAGGCCGGGCCCTCCTCAGCGTGAGCGGACGCCGCCGCCGTGCACTGGTCCGTCATCGTCGGATGTTGTAAAAGGGTTCCCGTGCTCCTCCGCCCGCTCGGGGTGACGGCACCGCGAAGGGCCTGGGCGCACGAGGGAGGAACAAATGCGGGTGGGCAGATGCGTTCTCCTGGCGGCGTTCGGGAGTCTGGTCGCCATGTCGGGTGGCGGCGTTCTGGCGCAGACGGCGCCGGCGCCGAACGTCGTGACGGAGTGGTCCCGGATCGTCCAGCCGGCGATCCACAGCGCCGCCGAGCCGCGCACGCCGGTGAGCTCGTTCATCCTGCACACCCTCGTCCAGCTGGCCGTCTACGACGCGGTGATGGCGATCGAAGGCGGGTTCGAGCCGTTCCAGACCACCCTCGACGCACCTGCCGGCGCCGACGTCCGGGCGGCGGTGGCCACCGCCGCCTACCGCAGCGCCCGAGGTCGGGTGGCGCCGTCCCAGCACGCCTACCTCGACGAGAAGTACACCGCCTACATGGCGGCCATCCCCGAGGGTAAGGCCAAGCAGGACGGCGTGGCCGTGGGCGAGGCCGCCGCGGCCGGGATGCTGGCCGCCCGCCAGAACGACAACTTCTCCAACGTCGCCACCTACGCCTGCAGCGCCGAATCCGCCGCCGGCCGGCGAGTTCGTGCCCGAGGGTGGATGCGGGACCCAGCCGGTCGACGCGAAGACTCGCCCAGGTCGTGCCGTTCACGTTCACGAACGCGGCGCAGTTCCGGCCGGCCGGCCCGCCCGCGCTCACCTCGGAGCGGTGGGCCACCGACTTCGAGGAAACGAAGACCCTGGGCCGCAAGGACAGTGCCGTGCGGACCCCCGACCAGACCGACGTCGTCTACTTCTGGTCCGAGCACGCCTACACGCAATGGCAACGCAACCTGACCGAGATCGCCACCACCAAGAACCTCGGTGTGCGGGACACGGCCCGCTTCCTGGCCATGACGTTCACAGCGGCGTCCGACGGCGGCATCGCCGGGTTCGAGGCCAAGTACCACTACCGGGCCTGGCGCCCCCGCACCGCCATCCCCGGAGCCGAGGGTGACGGCAACGCGGCCACCGCCCCGGATGCGTCCTGGACGCCGCTGCTCAGCGTGAACCATCCGGAGTACCCCTCGGGCCACAGCTTCGTGACGGCCTCCCTCACCGAGGCGATGAGGACCTTTTTCGGGACCGACCAGGTCGAGGTGACGCTCGACGTCAACAAGGCCGCGGTTTCCCAGGCCGTTAAGGAGCGCCGGACCTACGCCAGCCTCTCCGCAGATCGTCGCTCGAGGTCGACAACGCCCGGATCTGGGGCGGACTGCACTACCGCCACTCCATGGACGACGGCAAGGTCCTGGGGGCGGCCGTGGCGCGACACGTGCTCGGAACCCACTTCCGGGCGGTGGCGGCCGCCCCCGATCCGGCGGCGACGCTGCCCCGGACCGGCCCGACGGCCGCCGGCCCGCTCACCACCGTCGGCCTCGGCCTGGTCGGCATCGGGAGCGCCCTCATCACCGCCCGGCGCCGGTCACCGGGCCGGTGACGCCTCCAGCGCCCGGACGAGCGGGAAGAGAACGTTGTTCTCCTTGTGGATGTGGAGATGGGTGTCGGCCTCGAGGTGCTCCAGGCGGGCGTAGAGCGACTGGTAGCTGGCGCACCCGTCGGCCGGGACGGTGTACTGCCCGCTGATCCGGCGGAGGGCGGCGAGGACGTCCCCGGCCTGCTCGTGCTCCGTCTCCATCATGCGGATCGGGTTCACCACGCTCCCGAAGGGAAACTCTCGCTGGCCTCCGACGAGCCGGCCGATGGCCGGGAACAGGACCATCTCCTCCTTGTCCATGTGGGGTTCGAGGTCGGCCCGCAGCGCGGCGACGAGCGCCCGCAGGTCGGCGAGCTCCGGGTGGTTCTCGCCGTGCACGCCCTCGACCTTGACGGCCAGGGCCTCCAACGCCGGCAGCTCCTCGCGGAGGTACCGGTGGTGGGTCGCCACGATCTGCTCCGTCATCGTCCGGAGGTCATCCCCCATCTCCGTGGCGGAACCGGCGGCGTCGCTGACGTCGACGGCGCCGAATGGGTCCACGATCTGGCCGGCCACGGCGTCGACGTCGAGGCCGGCGGCGGTGCAGGCGTCGAGGAGGGTGCGCTGCCCGTGGCAGCAGTAGTCCAGGCCGAGGCCGTCGAAGAGGGCGGCGAGGGCCGGGGTTTCGGCGACGAGGTCACCCAATGATCGGGTCGCAACGGTGGGGTTCATCGGGCGCTGCCTCCAGGTCGGTCGCGTGGCGTCGAGCATTTCCCCTTGAGAGCACAGTAAATGGGGCCGACGTGGGCCCGGTAGGGACCTTCGGCCCTTCGCGGACAAGGCATTCATGACCGACACTGATGGCATGCCGACAATCCGATCCGATGTGTGACTACTGCAGCTGCCGGGACATGCCGGCCATCGGCGAGCTCGGCGCCGAGCACGAGCGGATCCTCGACCTCGCCGGACGGGTCCAGCGGGCGGTCGCCCGGGGTGATGGCTCCTCGGCGCGCTCCGACTTCGCCGCGCTCGTCGCCGACCTGCGGGTCCACACCGCCGTGGAGGAAGCCGGCCTGTTCAGCGAGCTGCGGGCGGCGGGCGAGTTCGACGGTCACGTCGCCGGCCTCAGCGGCGAGCACGACGCCACCCGGGAGACCATCGACCGCCTCGCCGCCATGGACGCCGCCGGAGGGGAGTGGGACGCGGCGGTCGTCGCCTTCCTCGACGAGTTGCGAGACCACATCGGACGGGAGGAGTACGACCTATTCCCGGCCAGCATCCCCGCTCTCACCGCCGGCGGCTGGGAACGCGCGGCCGACGCCCGCCACCGGGTGACGGCTGAGAACCGTGAAAACCCCAGGTCGACTGACCTGGGGTTTCGTGTGTCGAGGGCTTGATCCCGACTGTGAAGGATCCCTGAGGGAGAAGCGCGGACCATAAAGAAAATTGCGGTTTTCTTTATGGTCGAACTACGGTCTCTCCGTGGACCCCGCTCAGTACGACGATACGCCGTTTGGGCAACCGCGCCGGACCGGCGGCCGTCACGGTTACGTCGCCTACTTCCCGCGACCCCTGCCGCGCCTGCTTCCGATCTCGCCGGAGAACCTGCTGCGCATCGCCGATGCCGAGGCTGCCCTTGGACGGCTCGCAGGCGCGGGACGACTCCTTCCTGATGCCCATCTCCTTGTCCAGCCCTATCTGCGTCGGGAGGCGGTCGCGTCCACTCGGATCGAGGGCACGCAGGCCACGCTCGTGGAGGTGTTCGACGCCGAAGCCGGCGACGAGCCCCTCGGGGCCGACGTGGAGGAGGTCGTGAACTACGTCCGGGCGATGGAGCTTGGCTTGCGGAGGCTCGAAACACTGCCGCTCAGCACCCGCCTCATCCGGGAAATGCACGGTGTCCTCCTCGCCGGTGTGCGGGGCCGGGAGCGCCAGCCCGGCGAGCTCCGCACCACGCAGAACTGGATCGGGCCTCCCGGCGCGACGATCGAAACGGCGACGTTCGTCCCTCCACCCCCCGGCGAGCTTGCTGGGCTGCTCAGCGATCTCGAACGCTTCGTCCACGACGACCCACAGCTCCCGCCGCTCGTCCAGGCCGCACTCGTGCACTACCAGTTCGAGACGATCCACCCGTTCCTCGACGGCAATGGTCGTATCGGCCGTCTACTGATCGTGTTCTTCCTCGTCGTCCGCGACCGGCTTCCGACTCCGCTGCTGTACTTGTCGCCCTTCTTCGAGGCCCGCCGTCAGGCGTACTACGACGCCCTCCAGGGGGTCCGCCGAGCGCGGCGAACTCGACGCCTGGCTCCGGCTGTTCTTAGACGGCGTCCAGACCCAGGCGAACGACGCGCTGGCTCGAGCGGAACGGCTCAGCGACCTCCGAGAGCGGTATAGGGCGTCGGTGCAGGCGACGACCCGCGGGGGGGCGAACCGGCTCGTCGACCTGGTCTTCGAACAGCCCGTCGTCAATTCCCGGACGGTCGAACGGCGCCTGGGCCTGAGCCGGCCAGCGGCACTCAACGCGTTGCGCCAACTCGAAACGCTCGGGATCCTGGGCCCCGCAGCAGAAGGTCCCCGAGGGCAGCTGCGTTGGCGCGCACAAGAGATCCTGCAACTCCTGGTCGCCGATGAAAACTGACGCCGACCGCCTTGGCTTCACGAAGCGAACTGCCCGAAGCCGCGCCAGTCTTTCCTCGAGTCACCGCCCAGATACACTCACTCGCCAGCCGATCCAATCTGCCGCCTCGTCAGATGCTGTCCCGGGAAACCGGACGAGGTGATGTTCAGTAAATTGCAGGCCATAAGCTGTTTTTTAGCGCTCGTAGCTCAACGGATAGAGCATCGGACTACGGAGCATGTCCAGCGTGGCGCCGTGCGGAACGTGGAAACCCCAGGTCGGCTGACCTGGGGTTTCGTGTGTCGAGGGCTTGATCAGATGCTGTTGTGCGTGGAGGAAGACAGCATCTGATCCGGGAGCCGCCGTTGAAGGTTCGGCCGGGCGCCCAAGAACGCACGTCGAAGGGTCGGCGAGCGCATTCCCTTTGTAGAAGTGGGCAGCACCATCTCCGAGGCCGTCGGGAACGATGCAGACGAGGCGAGCGCCAGACTCGCGGGAACAAAAGGGACAAACCGCTGCCCGCCAAGAACGCGTCCCCAGAAGTTTGTTGCAATGTAGCAGGACATTGATACAATAACCGTCGTGAACATCAACCTGTCTCTCATCGCCGGTGTGCTCGTCCTCGCCTTCTTCCTGCGGCGGGCCTACACCGGCGTCGACGAAGCCTTCGTCGACGAGTGGGCCAGAGCCCATGCCCTCCCCCTCACCGAGGCCAACCGGCCCATGGTGGCCTGGTACCTGCACACCGCCCGGGTGCTGCGGACCTGGGGTGCGGCGGCAGGCTTTCTCCTCCCGCCCCTCATTGGGGCCGCCCTGGGCAGCAAGTTCCTGGAGGACCAGGCCTTCCCCCTCGTCTACCTGGGCTACCTGGCCGGCGCTCTCTATGCTGAGCTGGCCCTCGTGCGACCCACCGGCGGAGGACGCCGTCAGGCCACCCTGGTGCCCCGCGAGCTCGAGAACTACCTTCCCGGCCGCCTGCTCGTCGCCCAGCGTGTGCTGGCCTTCCTGGTGGCCGCCTCGGCAGTGGCCGTCCTCCTGGTCCCCTTCGAGCGTCAGGGCGGCGCCTTCGACGGATCGCCTCGGCCCGCCGTCCTCGGAGTCTTTGCCGTTGTGCTCGCCTTCGCCCTCGAGCGCCTGGAGCGCTGGCTGGTACAGCGGCCCCAGCCCTTCACGGCCCCTGACCTCATCGCCGCCGACGACGCCATCCGGTCCCAGTCGGTGCACTCCCTGGCCGGGGCCGGGCTGGCCACCCTCCTCTTCTTCCTGGGCGGGACTTCCTTCGCCCTCTCCGTCTCCGACGTCCAAGTCCTGCGCTGGACCATGTGGATCCCGGCCATCGGCTGCTTCGTCCTCTCCCTGTGGGTCTGCCTCTACTACGGCCATCGGGCCTGGCGGGTGCGGCGGAGCGCCGGCACCGCGGCCCCGTCGCCGGCATGATCCTCGAGGTCGACCCGGCGTCGGCCATCCCCCCCTACGAGCAGCTCCGCCAGCAGGTCACCGCCCTGGTGCGAGCCGGGGTGCTCACCTCCGGCACCCGGCTGCCGGCGATCCGCCAGCTGGCCAACGACCTGGGCCTGGCCGGCGGCACGGTGGCCCGGGCTTACAAGGAGCTGGAGAGCGACGGGCTGGTCACCACCCACGGCCGCCACGGCACGGTGGTGGCCCCCCGTCCCGCCGGCGAGCCGGCCACTCCCGCACCTCTGCTGCAGTCGGCCCGGCGCTTCGCCGCCGACGCCCGCCGGCTCGGGGCTGGCATGGACGACGCCATCTCCGCCCTTCGGGCGGCCTACGTCAGCGAGGTATCCAAGTGACTGACCCCGTGGCCCCGGCCTCCGCCGCCACGTTCGTGCCCAGCGGCAACCCCGTGCGCCGTTTCGTGGTCGGGGTGGCCACGATTGCCGGCGTCTTCGTCGTCCTCTGGTGGACGGGCCTGGTCGCTCCCAGGGTGAATTTGGCGGTGGACGAGCGCTTCGACGCCGCCACCAACCAAGGCGAGGCCATCGTCACCGCCCAAAACCGGGGGCTGCTCCCCGCCACCGTCGAGCCGCCCGAGTTGCGGGACATCTGGAGCGAGCCCGGCGCCGACAAGGTCATCGTTCGCCGGACGGGGGTCGAACCCGGCAGCGAAGTGCGCGTCGCCGGCGGAGGCGAGGTTATCTTCACCGTCCGCTTCGCCGTCGACTGCCACCGCTACCACCGGGCCGTCAATACCCCCCAGGGAGTCCCCGGTCCGGCATTGGACGTCCGCCTCCGAGCCGAGGGGCCACTTGGAGGCGACCGCCGGGCGGTCTCGTTCGCCGAACTCGACCGGGCCTGCCGCCAGCCGTGACCCTTCTCTGATAAGAGGAGTACCAGGGCAGCGGCGGCGACGCCGGGGGGAGAGCCCGCCGAACCGACGGTGAAGGATCCTTGAGGGAGAGGCGGTGACCATAAAGAAGATTGCCCCTTTCTTGCCCTCAACGCGTTGCACCAACCCGAAGCCCTCGAGATTCTGGGCGCCGCGGCAGAAGGTCCCCGAGGGCAGCTGCGTTGGCGTGCACACGAGGTCCTGCAGCTCCTGGTCGCCGATGGAAACTGACACCGACCGCCTCGGCTTGGCGTCGCGAACTCCCCGAAACCGTGCCAGTCTTTCCTCGAGTCACCTCCCAGATACACTCACACGCCAGCCGATCCAATCTGCCGCCTCGTCAGATGCTGTCCCGAAAACCGGACGAGGTGAGGTTCAGTAAAATTGCAGGTCACAAGTCGTTTTCTAGCGCTCGTAGCTCAACGGATAGAGCATCTGACTACGGATCAGAAGGTTGGGGGTTCGAGTCCCTCCGAGCGCGCTGAACGTTTCCGCAGGTGAGAGCCGGTTTTTGGACCGGCTCTTCTCGCGTCCAGCGTTACCGTGGTCACGGAGTGGTCACAATCCTGTAGAATCGGTCTCATGCTGGGGAGCGTGAAGAAGGACGGGGACCGGGGGACTTGGCTCTTCGTCGTCGACCTGCCGCCGGCGGCGGACGGGAAGCGCCGCCAAAGGAAGCGCCGCGGGTTCCTCACCAAGAAGGCCGCCGAGGCGGCGCTGGCCGAGCTGGTCGGCCGGGCACAGCGCGGACCGATCGCCGAACCCGGCCGGCAGACCGTGGCGGCGTACCTGGAGGGCTGGCTTCCGGGTGTGCGTGTCTCCCGGACGGGATCGACAGCGAGCAACTACCGCTGGGTCCTCGAGGCCTACGTCCTCCCCCGAATCGGTGGCCTCCGTTTGGCTGCCCTCCAACCGAACCATCTCCGCTCGCTCTACGCCGATCTGCTTGAGAGCGGCAGCCTTGGCCGGGGCCGCGACCGGGTCGGTCGTGGCGGCCCCCTGTCCCCCCGGACCGTCAGCCTCGTCCACCGGGTCCTCCACCGGGCCTTGGACGACGCCGTCTCGGACAGTCTCCTACCCCGCAACCCGGCCTCGGCCGTGAAGCGCCCGGCGACACCGAAGTCGGCTGCTGGCAAGGTGTGGTCCGCAGACCAGGCCCGCCGGTTCCTCGTCGCCGTTGCTGGCGACCGCCTCGATGCCCTCTGGCGCCTCGAACTCAGCACCGGCCTCCGCCGCGCCGAGGCCGCCGGCCTCCGCTGGTCCGACGTCGATCTTGACGCTGGCGCTCTTTCGGTGCGGGTCCAGCGCACCACGGAGGGCTACGCCGTCGTGGAGCGCGAGCCCAAGACCGGCGCTGGCCGGCGTCTCGTCCCGCTCGACGCCGACGTTGTCGCCGCCCTCCGGGCCTGGCGCAAGCGCCAGGTTGAAGAGCGCCTCGCCTACGGCCCTGCATACAAGGACACCGGCCTCGTCTTCACTCGGGAAGACGGCGCTGGCTACCACCCCCAACGACTCTCGGTCATGTTCCGGGGCCTGTGCGAGAAATCGGGCGTGGAGGCGATCCGGTTCCACGACCTCCGCCACACGGCGGCGACCCTGGCCTTGGAAGCGGGAATCCATCCCAAGGTGGTCCAGGAACGCCTCGGCCACGCCAGCGTCCAGATCACCCTCGACACCTACAGCCACGTCCAGCCGACCATCGCCCGGGACGCCGCCGACCGGATCGGGAACTACCTCCGTGGCGACGGGTAGGCCGTTCCCGATTCCCCGCTCGCGGTTCCCGATCCCGCCCGGGAGCCATTCCCGAAGCTTCCGCCCTGCGGAAGCTGCAAGTCTGTGTCGTCATTTCGAGTTGGTTTGGGAATGACGTTCGTTGTTCCCTTTTCGAGCGTTCTCTCGTCGATGGTTGTTGCTGTTGGATCTCGTCATCGAGGAGTGTTGATCCTGCCTCGGGATATTGAGGGAGCGATCAGGATCGGTATATCGGTAGAATTCATGTGTGGCACTTGACGCCCACGGGCTGGACGACGACCTGAATCGCGAGCTGAAGGCATGGATCAAGGGCCTGGCCAAGGCGTCGTCGGCTGGCCGTCGGAAGGGGCGGCCGGAGTTCAGCCGGGAGGACGCCGACTACCTCCGCCGGATCGCGACGGACGGAACCCTCAAGGCTGCGCTGCAGGAGATCGCGGCGAGCGAGCCGGATCTGGCCGGCTGATTCCGACCCGCCGCCGTGATCCTCGTCGATGAGCACCTTGCCGTTCTGATCGCGGCCGGGGCGGCGCCATCGGAGGTCGCCGGGCAACCTGCAGGGCTCACCTACGGGCGTGCCTACCGGCTCACGAGGGCGTTGCTGGGCGGCGGGCCCGGGCGCCTCCAGCTCAGGGGCCGGTTCACCCGCCTCGTCGACGGTCTGACCGTCGAGGGGAAACAGCTACTGGCTGATTGGCTGGCCGAACCGGACCCCGCATTGCTCTCCATCCTCGACCCGCGACCGTTGATCAGCGCGGCGGCGGCGCTCCAAAACACCCATGCCCTCTCCCTTCTTCAGGCCGAGACCCTGGCGGCCGCACTCGTAGAGAACTGGCCGGTCCGCTTCGCTGACGCCGACAACGTGTCGACCGCGGTGAGACAGGCTGTGGACGAACTCACCCTTGATCTCGCCGTGATCGACACCAGCGATGGGGAGGAGGGCCAATGACACCGAGGATCGACATCTGGGTCGACTTCACCACCCAGGACGACACTGGCCTGCCCTGGACCCTCCTCAGCGAGGCTGTCGACCCGGCTCGGATCGTCGCCGGCGCCTTTGTGGTCGGCGGCGACCACCAGACCCAAGCCGTGATCGAGATCGTCGACGTCGGCCGCGATGGCGTGGTGCATATCCGTCCGCTGCCAGGCCCGGTTGCCCGGAGCGCTCACCTACTCAGTGCCCGGACGGCGTGAGGTCGCTGCGGTGACGAAGATCGCCAGGGTCCCCAAGGTCACTTTCGTCGAGGTGCGTCCGCCGTACAGCTTGCACTTGATCTTTGACGATGGCCTGGTGCGTGAGGTCGATCTCGCCGCCGAGCTCTGTGGCCCAATGTTCGAGCCCCTGAAGGATCCGGCTTTCTTCGCCCAGGTCTCCGTCGACCATGGGACCGTGGTCTGGCCGAACGGCGTCGACCTTGATCCGCTGGTACTGCATGGTGACTTCGAGCCCGCGACCGCCAAGGGTGAGCGCCAGGCCGGCTAGAAGGAAGGTCAAGGCCGGTGGTTCCGGAACGCAGAAGGGCGTCTCACGCAAACAGCGGCGCGTACCGGTATGCCTCCGCCATGAGGCGGGCGAAGTGTGTCCATGGACTGTCGTCCGACGAGGAGTTCACGGCGGCAAGGCCGCGGCGCTCCTCGTCCTCCGCCGGTTCCGGTATCGGCGCCGCAAGTGTTCTCGCGTCCATTGGTCGCTTCCTTTCGGATCATGGAGCTTCGGAACAGCTAGGACAGGCTCGGTCACGTCGAGGGCATGACCCGCTCGCCGAGGCCCGGGGCCATGGCGGCGTGGAACGCGTAGAGCTCTTCCGTGTACCGGGGTGCTCCCCAGGACGCCGAGACACCGCCGTCGACGACGAGCACGTGCCCGTTCACGTAGCTCGAGGCGCCTGACGCCAGGAAGAGGACCGCACCCACGAGTTCGTCGGGGTCCCCGAAGCGGCCCATGGGTTGGAGCGCCAGCTCATTCCGGCTGAAGGCATGGGGTGCCAGGAACGGATCCGCCATCTCGCTCGGGAACCAGCCGGGGGCGATGGCGTTGACCCGCACGCCCCGGTCGGCCCACATGGCCGCCAGGTTCTTTGTGAGGCTCACCACGGCTGCCTTTGAGGCGCAGTAGCCGACGGGGAGGCCGGGATGGCCTCCGAGCGCGCCGATCGAGGCGATGTTCACGATGGAGCCGCCCTTGCCGTCGGCCAGCATGCGGGCCCCCGCCGCCCGACAGCCGTACCAGGTCCCCAGTACGTTGACGCGCAGCACCTGTTCGACAGCTGCATGCGGCAGCCGTTCCGGCATCGGTCCGGCGTCGGCCGTGATCCCGGCGTTGTTGACGAGTACGTCGATGCGCCCGAACTCGTTGCAGGTCCTTTCGACGAGCTCCTCGACCTGTTCCGGATCGGCGACGTCACAGACCACTGGCAGCGCCGTGCGGCCCGTCGCTTCGATCTCCTTGGCCAGCGTCCGGAGCCGGTCGCCCCTCCGGGCGGCCAGAACGACGTGGGCGCCGGCATCGGCGAGGGCTCGGGCGTAGGTCACTCCGAGGCCGGAGGACGCGCCGGTGATCAGGGCCGTCCTCCCCCGCAGGCTGAATCGGTCGTCGCTCATCGCCGTCCCTCCCTGTCGTGGTCAGGCCGAGTGTGGGCTCTGCCGATTACGGGCCGATGACCACCCGATAACTCCGCTGGTGGGGACGGGATGACGGATGGGAGGCGTCTCCGTACGCTGATGCCACGGCGAGCGCGACGGGAGAGGCGGTCGTGGAGTTCCACATCTTGGGTCCGTTGGAGGTGATCCACGACGGCCGGAGCCTCGCACTGCGCGGGAGCCGGGAGCGGGCCGTGCTCGCCGTGCTCCTCGCCGACGCCAACCGCGTCGTCTCGGTGGCGCGCATCGCCGAGGATCTGTGGGCCGGGAATCCTCCGGAGGGTGCGGTCCCGGCCGTTCGGGTCTTCGTCTCCCGGCTGCGAAAGGCCCTCCACCCGTCGGGGCTGGACGTCATCATCACCGAACCCCCTGGCTACGTCGCCCGCGTCCCGCCGGAGGCGCTCGACTCCGCCCGGTTCGAGGCCCGGCTGGCCGAAGGGCGGGAGCACGCCCGGCAAGGTGACCACGGCCGAGCGGCGAGGGTCCTGTCCGAAGCCCTCGGATTGTGGCGAGGCCCAGCCCTCGTCGACGTGGCCGAGGGACCCGTCGTGCGGGCCGAGGCAGCCAGGCTGGACGAGGTCCGGGCCACGGCCCTGGAGGAACGCCTCGAGGCCGATCTGGCCTGCGGGCGCCACCTCGAGCTGGTGGCCGAGCTCGAGGCACTCACCCGCGCCCAGCCCCTCCGGGAACGGCTCTGGGCGCAGCGCATGGTCGCCCTCTACCGATCGGGCCGCCAGGCGGAGGCCTTGCGGGCCTACCAGGAGGTCCGGCAAATCCTAGGCCGGGAGCTGGGCTTGGAGCCCGGACCGGCGCTCTCCCGGCTGGAGGGCGCCATCCTGCGTCACGAGCCGCACCTCGAGCTGCCGTCGGTCCCAGACGGGTCTGGCGCGATCCTGTCTGCGCCGGTGACGTTCCTCTTCAGCGACATCGAGTCCAGCTCCCGCCGGTGGGAAGGCGATCCGGCTGGCATGGCCAAGGACCTCGCCCTCCACGACGAGCTTTTACGGGAGGCCTTCGAGGGGGCTTCAGGAGAGGTGTTCAGCCATACGGGGGACGGGCTGTGCGCCGCCTTCGCTGCTCCGGCCGCCGCCTACGAAGCCGCAGTGGCCGGCCAGCGCGCGCTGATGGCCGCGACCTGGGCCGGCCCAAGCCCGCTGCGCTGTCCGGATGTCGATCCATGCGGGCGCGGTCGAGCGCCGGACCGGTAACTACTTCGGTCCGCCCCTCAATCGGGCCGCCCGTCTGCTGGCGGTGGCTTCAGGCGGGCAGGTGCTGTGTTCCCAGGCGGCGGCGGAAGCGGTCGGCAGCGACCTGCCTCTAGCGGTGGCCCTGGTCGATCTCGGTGAGCACCGCCTGGCCGATCTGGCTCGGCCCGAGCGGGTGTTCCAGGTCACGCACCCCGACATTCCGGCCACCTTCCCACCGCTGCGCTCCCAGGGCGCCGTCCGGCACAACCTCCCGACGACGATCTCGGCCTTCGTGGGCCGCACCGCGGAGCTCGAGCACCTGAGCGAGACCCTCCCGACGGTGCGCCTGCTCACCCTCGTGGGGGTCGGCGGAGCCGGCAAGACCCGTCTGGCGCTCGAGGCCGGTGCGGCGGCGCTCGAGCAGTTCCCGGACGGCGTCTGGTTCGTCGACCTGGCGTCGTTGCGGGACGAGTCGCTGGTCGCCTCCACGATCGCCGACACGCTCCAGTTGTCGGGCAGCGCGTCGGCAGGCCCCAGCGGCGTCCTCGAGCACGTCTGCGCCTGTCTACGCGCCAAGCGGACGCTGCTGATCCTCGACAACTGCGAGCACCTGATCTGGGCCGCGGCGCGTGCCAGTCACGCGCTGCTGGCCACCTGTCCGGACCTCACCGTGATGGCCACCAGCCGGGAGGCGCTCGGGCTGCCGGGGGAGGTCGCCTGGCGCGTGCCGCCACTGACCCTGCCTCCGCCCGATCCGACGAAGGTCGCCGACCTCGCCGGCTCCGACGCCGCCTGGCTGTTCCTCGAACGGGCCCGGGCGGCCCGTCCCCGGTTCGAGCTGACACCGGGCAACGTCGCCGCTGTGGCGCGCATCTGCTGCCGGCTCGACGGGATCCCTCTGGCCGTCGAGCTCGCCGCGGCGCGGATACGGGCTCTGAGTGCGGAGCAGGTGGCGGCCCGGCTGGATGATTGCTTCCAGCTCCTTACCGGTGGCGCGCGCACGGCGGTGTCCCGGCACCAGACCCTGCGTGCGACGCTGGATTGGAGCTACGGACTGCTCGATCCCGAGGAGCAGTTCGTGCTGCGCCAGCTGTCGGTATTCCCCGCCGGCTTCGACATCGACGCCGTCGACGCCGTCGCCCTGCCCCCGGCGGCGGACCCGATTGACAGCACCACCATGATCTCCCGCCTGGTGGACAAGTCCCTGGTGGTCGTCATGGAAGAGGGCGACGAGGTCCGCTACCGGCTGCTCGAACCCGTGCGGCAGTACGCCGGGGAGAAGCTGGCCGCCGAGGAGGAAGCGGCCGACGCGGGGCGCCGTCACCATCAGCACTACCTGGCGGTGGTCGACGGCTGGCGGGCCACGGTCAAGAACCACTTCAACTGGCCGCTCCGCCTGGTCGCCTCCGAGCAGGAGAACCTCCGAGCCGCGCTGGAGTGGGCGTGGCGGGAAGGCGACCTCACCGCCGCTCTCCGGCTCATCTCGGCCCAGAGCATGTTCTGGTTGTGGGGAGGCCACTTCGAAGGCTGCAACTGGACCGAACGCGTGGTGGCCGAAGCGAAGAGCCTGGCCGTTCCGGTTCCCTGGCCCGTGCTTTCCGCGTTGGGCATGCTGCTGCAGACCTTCGGCCGGGCCAACCCGGAGGTCTGCGAAGCGCTGTTCGAGGAGTCTGTGAGCGTCGCGACCGAGGACGGGGACCCGACCGGCGTCGCCTTCGCCCAATGGGTGCTCGGCACCTTCCAGTTGATGCTGGGGCGAAAGGCGACGGCCCGGTCCCTGCTCGAGGAGGCCGCGGCCGAGTTCGAGCGGACTGGCGACCCGGACGGGATCGGGTGGTGCCACCAGGACCTGGCCTGGGTGGCGGTGGCCGAGGGCGACTTCGAGCGCGCCCGGCGACACTTCGAGCGGATCGTCGACCTCGCGCGTCAGGGTCGCCTCTGGGAGTGGCTCACGCCGCACGTGCTGGCCGGGGCGGCCCCCCTTGTCGCCCTGTCCGACGCCGAGCGGAGCCGGATGCTCGCCGACGAAGCCGTTGCTTCTGCCCGGCTGCTGCCGGGCCGGATGGTCCTCGCCATGGCCCTCGCCCGAGCCGCCGAGGCCGACGTCGTAGCCGGCGATCGTCGCCACGGGGCGGAGATCCTGGCTGAGCTGCTCGGGCTCTTGCGTGACCTCCAGGCCCGCCGGTGGATGGCCGACGCCCTGGAGATCGCCGCCGTACTGGCCAGCGCGGAGCACGCCCACAAGCCGGCGGCCCGTTTGTTCGGGGCGGCGGCGGCGCTGCGGGAGGCACTCGGGGAGACGCTGGGCGGTGTGCGGGTGGTCGCCGAGGAGGTGCGGCGTGGCCGGGACAGGACGGAGCGGGCGCTCGGCATGGAGTGCTTCCGCGAGCAGGAGACCTCCGGCTGCTCTGCCTCGACCGACACGGCGATCGCCGAAGCCCTGGCCGGCCTGGCCCAGGCTTGGCCACCGTCGGACCACAAGGAGGCAACGTGAACTACGACGACGCAGTGAAGGGGCTGTTCCACCTCATGCCCGACGACGCGCCGCCTCCGCCCCCCGTCATGGATGCCGGCCCCGCCCGGCGTCTCCGCGACGCCATGGAACCGATCGGCCAGCACACGGTCTGGTCCCGCCATGTCGTCGACGCCCTGGCAGAGGTCGGCCTGGAGTTTCTCCCCGGCCTGGTGTGGGGCCGCGCTGCCGCGCTCGGTGAGCCTCCGGCGGCCGTGGTTCTTGCGGCCTTCGGTACTTGGGAACCCAACCTCCTGACGGCGCTCCACGAAGCAGGACGCAAGGCGTGCGGACGCGACGTCCTGCTCGCCGCGCGCCAGTCCGCCACCATCGAGAGCCTCACCGCCGTCCTGGGTACGGCCGGCGCGGACGTCGCGCCCGTCGCCGATGCCCTGCGCCGGGCGGTGGACGCGGTCGACGGCACGGGGCGCCCGCTGTTCTCCGGCATTCGTGCTCTGGGTTGGCCCGAGGAGCCTCTGGGCGTGGTTTGGCGGGCATGCGAGGCCCTGCGGGAGCGACGGGGCGACGGCCACCTGGCGGCCTACACCGTCGCTGGGCTGAGCTCGCTGGAGATGCACACCCTCTTGGAGCTCTGGCTGGGAACGCCGCTGGGCTCGCATTCGGGCATCTACGGTTGGTCCGCTGACGACGTCTCCGCCTCCGTCGCCCGCCTGGAGTCGAAGGGATTGGTGTCCGACGGGCGGCTCACGCCCCTCGGCATCGAAGTCCGGGAGGGGATCGAAGCCCGGACGGACGCCCTCGAGGAGCCTGTCGTCGTCGCCCTCGGGACCCACTACGACGATGTTGTCGATGCCCTGAACGAATGGTCGGCGGCATGCGTGCTCGCGGGCACTTATCCGCCCGATCAATACCGCCGCGCCGGAGCGTGAAAGCAGCCCGTGGTCACGGCGTGGTCACGAACTCAGCGCATCTCGGCGCCACCAGACGTCACGCCAGCCGGTCGGCGGCCGCGAAAGTGCTGATCAGACGGCACGCAATGAACGGGACGACACCAGACGTCACGACGGGCGTATCACTACGGATCAGAAGGTTGGGGGTTCGAGTCCCTCCGAGCGCGCGCTAGACAAGGTGCAGGTCAGAGGCCATAAACCGGCTCCGACGGGCGCCCTGCAGAGGAAGACTTCTACCGGTTCTTCTACCGGATCAGCCGGTACGAGTTGGGACGGGCAGGGACCAGGCGGCACGGCATGCGTGAAGCATGGGTGCTCGCCTCCGCTCCTCAGCCTGAGGGACAATGCGCCTGTGAAGGGTTCCCGTCAGCGGCCCAAAGTCCCGGAGGAAGGTGACATCCGGTTCTCGATCCCGCTCTACACCGCCGCCGAGGCGGCCCGCGCCGTCGACGTTCCGGCGACCACGTTCGCCCGCTGGGCCCGGCGCGGCCCCGGGGGCGTCGTGACGGCGCTCCCGATCGAAGGGTCGGGCCAGCCGAGCGTTCCGTTCGTCGGCCTGGCCGAGGGGCTGGTGCTCGCCGCCATCCGCCGAGCCGGAGTGCCGCTGCAGCGGATCCGCCCGGCCTTGGCGGCGCTCACCGACAGCATCGGCGTGGAGCACGCGCTCGGCATCGCGTGCCTTGTACACCGACGGGGCCGAGGTGCTGTTCGACTACGCAGCCCGGGCCGGCGAGCACGACGCCGCTCCCGCCCGGGATCTCGTGGTCGTGCGGCGAGGCCAGCGAGTCTTCGCCGATGTGGTCGACCAGTACCTGCGCCGGATCGAGTACGACCCTGACGATGGCTACGCCCGGCTTGTGAGACTTCCCGCCTATGAGCGCGCTGAGGTTGTAGCCGATCCCGAGCGATCGTTCGGGCAGCCGATCTTCGCCCGGGGTGGCGCCCGGTTGAGCGACGTCCTGGAGCGTTTCTGGGCCGGAGACGACCTGGGAACGGTGGCTCGAGGAGTTCGGCGTCCCCGTTGCCGAGCTCGAGGACGTCCTGCGTGTCGCATCCCGACGGGCTGCCTGACCCCTTCCTCGATCGCAGCCTCGGCCGGGTCCGCGTCCCGTCGCTGCTGCGCGCCGCCGGGCTCCGTCTCGTCACCCTGTCCGAGCGCTACGGCATCCCCACCGACGAGACCGTGGCCGACCACCAGTGGCTCGCCGAAGCAGGCCAGCGGGGCGAGGCCGTGTTCATGAAGGACACCCGCATCCGCTATCAGCCGGCCGAGAAGGCCGCCATCACCGAGCACGCCATCCGGTGCTTCTGCCTCACCGGCGGCAACCTGAGCGGCGACGCCATGGCCGCCTGCTTCCTCGACAACCTTGACGCGATCACCGCCGCCTGCGCGGAACCGGGCCCCTTCGTCTTCGCCGTGCAGCGCCGGAGGATCGAGCGACTCGCCCTCCGTTGAGCGATCACCCAGGCGGGGCCAGCAACCGTGAGAAGGTGGCAGCCGCCTCGGCCTGCATGCCCGGGATGACGTGCTGGTACACGTTCAACGTGAACCCGGGACTGGCGTGCCCGAGCCGCTCGCTCACCACTTTGACCGGCACGCCCGCCTGCAGCAGGAGGCTGGCGTGGGTATGCCTCAAGTCGTGCAGCCGGATGACCGGCAGGTCCGAGCGGCCGACCACCCGGTCGAACGTCCGGCTGAACGACTCCGGGTGGATAGGTCGCCCGTCGGGGCGCGCGAACACGAGGCCATGATCGTCGTAGGCGTACGAGCAGCCGTTCCTCAGCCTGGCGCTTGCGCCATGCCTGCAGATGGGCGACGACCGGCTCGTCGATGTCGATCGTCCGGCGCGCCGTGCCCGTCTTCACGTCGGAGATCCGCAGTTGATAGGCGACGGCGATCACCGCCTGGCGCACCGAGAGGCCCAGGTTGTCGCCGACTGGATCTTCGCCGCCGACTTCCGACGGCTGAGTAACGCCCGCGCCGACCTGCTCTCGCATCGCTTCGAACGCCTCCGCCTCGCCGCCGGCCTCCCCGACGCTTCCCTGCACCGCCTCCGCCACAGCGTCGGCACCCAACTGGTCGGCGAAGGCAAAATCCTCAAGGCGCAAGCTCGACTCGGGCACCGAGACCCCGTCACCACCCTGCGCCACTACGCCCACGCCACTCCCCTGGACGATCTGGACGTGGCCGACCGAATCGACGAGCTTCTCAACGCAGCAGTCGGATGAACCAAGCCAGGCCAGCGGTGATGGCGCCATCGGGAAGGGCCGTTTCTTAGGTGATCTCCTTGACGATGATCATGCGGTCCTGGACGACGACGAAGAAGGCCACGACGAGGGGCGTGCCGGGAATGTCGGCGAGCATGAGTTCGTCCTCACCGAACACTCGGATCGCTTCCTCGGGCGGTCCGTTGAGTGTCCGGACAACGACCCATTCCAGGTAGGCCACGAGCCGGTGAGGCGAGTAGCTGGCCCGCTCGGCCCACCGATCGAGCACCTGCCTCGTTGTGTGAACGCGCCACTCGCCCGGGGGCACTACGCGGTGAGATCGTGGCGGGCTTCCTCGAGCCGCCGAACGGCTTCTGCGCTGTCCATCGCTTCGTCTGCGAGATCCCCGTCGGCGAGCGACTTCTTGGTCGCGGCTATCCACGCCTTCGTTTCGGGATCCAAGGCGAGTTGCCACGCCCGGACGTGGAGCCGCAGGTGCGTGATGGCCCGCTCGTTTGCTCGCTGAGCCATGGAGAGAGCACGGTCGGAGATGTTGAGAAGCATGAGGGTCGCTCCTCGGACCTCCCGAGAGTCTCGGAGGACTTTCGCGGGCGTCATCTGTTTCAGCACCTCCTTGTAGGGCTCAGCCTCGCACGCGTTCGGCGCATCCGGTCTAGCGCAACTTCAGAGTTACAGATGTGTGATTCATCGGCGCGGATGCCAGAAAGGTTCAGCATCCCAACCTTGGAATCCTCTTCGGCGCAATCCAAACACTAGTTCGTAGGTGTGACAGCCAGCGCGCGTCTGCCAAGGTCCGGCAAGGCCGACCATTCCCAAGGAGCCGGACAGCCTCTCTCGGGATCAGCCTGCGACCTGTGCAGAGGTTGCCCGCGAAGATCTGAGCTTCTACCTGATCTTCTAACCGGATGACCCGGGACGACGGTCTAGGCGTCGGTGACACGCGGTTTGTTGTCTCACCCCCTCGGTATTGTCCGCGGCATGCGCAACCACGACACGCTCGTGTACGGCGAGCACCTTGAAGACCTTCGCCCTGCCCTCGATGCCGTCCGGAACGCGGCATCGACCGAGGCCGACGGATCTGTCGTCTTCTCCGTCGTCCTCGAGCCGTCTGTTGGGCGGCCTCTGCAGAGAGCGCTCATGCGTGCCGAAGCCGAAATGCTCTTGGCGGAGGCAGACGCCCCGCTCTCGGAACCGTCTGAGGAGCGAACACCCGAACAGCGGGCCGCGGACGCCTTCGTCCGATTGGCGGAAGCGATTCTTGCCGGGTGCCCATCAGCTCAGACCTGACCCGGGTGGCAATTGCCTACAGGTTGTTTCTCAGGGCACGGCTCCGGCGGGGACGATCCACTCCATGGGCTGACCGGTGATCTCGGCGATGAGATCGAAGTCGTGGTCGTAGTGCAGCACGACGAGACCGGCCGCCTCGGCGGCGGCCGCGATCAACAGATCGGCGATTTTCGCTCCTCGCTGCTGACTTCGTTCGGCCAGCGCGTCCTGCACGACGACGGCGCGGTTGAGGACCTGCTGATCCATGGCCACGAAGGGCCAGCTCGCCCGCGCTTGTCGCATCTGGCGGTGCGAGGTCGGGTTCGTGGATGAGAAGCCAGCTTCGAGGTCGGTCGGGGTACAGCGGGCGATGAGGCCCGCTTCGAGCAGCGGGTCGAGCCGCGCCGCCACCTCGGCGCGTCGGGAGCGTGCCAGAGCGGACGTGTCGCCGAGGTAGTAGGGGCTCAGCCCCACGCGGCGCGCCGCTTGGCCGGATCAGCCAGGGACTCAACGTCTACCCCGCGCTCGGTGAGCAGCGCACGCCGTCGACGGTCGAGAGCGAGAACCTCATCCAGGGCGGCATCGACGGTGGCCTTGAGGGTGCGCGTGCCCAGAAGCTCACGGACGGCGTCGAGCTTCACGTCGTCGACATCAATCAACCTCTTCGTCATGCCCTCAGGATATCCGATTGCGGCGTTTTGGATAGCCTATTTGCTACGGATCAGAATGGGGGTTCGAGGCCCTCCAAGCGCATCGGTCACCGGGCGGGTGGGATGTTCTGGTTGAGAAGGAACACGTTGTCGGGGTCGTAAACGGACTTGAGCCGAGCCAGGCGGTCGTAGTTGGACCTTCCGTATGCGGCTCGCACCCGCTCTGGGCCCTCGTCGCCGAGGAAGTTGACGTAGACACCGCCGGTCGATGCGGGTTGCACCGCGTCCCACAGGGCACGGGTCCAGCGGACGTGCTCGTCGGGTGGGCCGTCGGCCCACCGGGTGTTGATGTTGATTACCCAGGGCGCCCGGCGGTGCGGGAATGCCGTGTCCTCCTCCGGCACCCGCGCGATGGCACCTCCGAGCGGCGCCAGCTTGATGTCGGAAAGAGGCGAGCTGATGCGTCCGGCGAAGTCGACCACCCTCTCGATGACGGCGTCGTCGAGGCTGTGCAGGAACTCGGCCTTCCAGTAGTTCTCGAACCCTGGCTGCCAGGCGCCGTCGGACATCGACTGCACAGCGGTGTAGGGCTTGGGCCTGATGCCGTCTACCAGCGGCCGGCCCAGGGTGTCCAGCGCCTGGAGCAGCCGGGCGCCGTTCTCGATCGGCCCGGCGTACATGCCGGCGACGGCGACGATGGGCTCACCGTGGAGGTGTTCGGGGATGGCCGGGGAGGCCGGGGCCCGGCGCAGGACTGCGGCCAGGGTCAGCTCGTCGGGGGCAGCCGCCATGAGGTCACGGCACGCGGCGATGACCTCGGGGGCGAGACGATGCGGGTAGAGCCGCAGGCCGCCCAGTACCTCCGGGCCCACCGGATGGAGCCGGAACTCGAAGTGGGTCACGATCCCGAAGTTGCCGCCGCCGCCCCGCAGGCCCCAGAACAGCTCCTCGTGGTCGGTGGCGCTGGCGTGCAGTCGACGTCCGTCGGCCGTGATCACCTCGGCAGAGAGGAGGTTGTCGCAGGCCAGGCCGTACCGGCGCATGAGCCAGCCGATCCCCCCGCCCAACGTGAAGCCGGCGACGCCCGTCGACGACATGAGGCCACCGGTCGTGGCCAGTCCGAGCGCCTGCGCCTCCTGGTCGAAACCCGCCCAGGTGGCCCCGGCCTCCACCACGGCTCTACGTCGGGCCCGGTCCACCCGCACCCCCTGCATGCCGGAGAGGTCGATCACCACCCCGCCGTCGCAGGTTCCGAAGCCGGCGACGTTATGCCCGCCGCCGCGCACGGCCACGGTGACCCCCGACTCCCGGATGAACTCGAGTGCGGCTTCCACATCTGCCGTGCTGCTGCACCGGGCGACGAGCGCCGGGTAACGGTCGATGCTGCCGTTCCAGACCCGCCGGGCGGCGTCATACCCGTCGTCATCGGGTCTGATGAGCCACCCGGCGAACCGAGACCGGAAGGCGTCCCAGCGGGCGCCGCCGGTCATCTCCACGACGTCGGTCTTCCGTGTCTCCATGTGCCGAGCGTGCCTCGGAACCAAGGTCTACTCAACTACGGAATTCGAAGTGGTACCGCGCCATGGTCCGTCGTACATTCGGCTCATGCAGGGCTACGGCCAGTTCTGCCCGGTAGCCAAGGCAGCTGAGATCTTCGCCGAGCGGTGGACGCCGCTTGTCCTGCGGGAGTTGATCTGCGGGAGCCACCGTTTCAACGACCTGCAACGCGGCGTGCCCCTCATGTCCCCCTCGATGCTTTCCCAGCGGCTCCGGACCCTCGAGCGGGCGGGAGTCGTCGAGCGCCGGCCGGCCACCACGGGGCGGGGTTGGGAGTACCACCTTACCGAGGCGGGCGAGGAGCTCCGGCCCATCGTGGAGGGTCTCGGCGTCTGGGGACAGCGCTGGGCTAGGCGGAAGGTGGAAGCGGGAGACCTCGACGCCTCGCTGCTCATGTGGGACATCCGACGGTGCGTGCGGCCCGAGGGGCTGCCCGACCGGCGGGTGGTGGTCGGCTTCACGTTCCCGGACGCCAAGAGCGGGCTTCGTCATTGGTGGCTGATCTTTCACCAAGGTGAGGTCGACCTGTGCCTCAGCGACCCGGGCTTCGAAATCGACATCCACGTCACCACCCACTTGCGCACCATGGTCGAGGTGTGGCTAGGCGACATCTCAGTGGGCGACGCCCTCCGGGGCGGGGCCATGACGTTGACGGGGACGCGGGCGCTCGCGCGCAGCTTCCCGAAATGGCTCGGGTTGAGCCCTTTGGCTGCAGTCGAACGGCCACTGAGACCCACCGTAGGCAGCGGCGCCTCGACCTGACAGGGGACGTTACTGCTCGATGGTCTTGCCTGGTTTCGAGACCGGGGCTGACCCTGGCGCCAGTGCTGACAAGGCCAGGTTGATCTCCTCAAGTGGGAGATTTGGCGGTAGACAGAGGATTGGCAGTTCGGCCCCGACTTCGTACCAGCGGGCGAGACGGTCCCGGGCGGCGTCCGGGGTACCGAATACGACGATTTCGTCAAGGAGAACGTTGGCCTCCGGTGGCACCGTGAACGCTGAACGGTTCGGATTGGCCGTCTGCACGGCCTTCACCTCGGCGCCGAAGCCGAGCCACTCCAACGTCCGGGGGTAGATCGGCCCCATCGACGTCAGATAGAAGCCGAGCCACCAGGCGGCGAGCTCCCGTGCCCTCGCATCGTCGGCCGCGACCCCCGTCACGATGGCAGGGCAGAAGCGGCACGGTCCCTCCTGCGACCGCAGCCTGGTTCCCTCTTCGACGACCCGCAGCATCTCGTCGGTACGAGTCACCGGCACAAACGTCGGCATCCACCCGTCCGCGATCTCTCCGCTGAGCCGCATAGAGGCGGGGGCGAGCCCGGCCAGGTAGATGGGAACGGATTCGCCGCTCAGGCCGAGACGGAGGGGCCGGGCCTGGTCGGTGCGCGACAGCGGAACGCGGTTGCCCGCCAGCAGTTCGCGTACTTGGGTGACGATCCTCCGCATCTGGTCCACCGGTGAGGCGAAGGCGACGTCGTGAAAACCCTCTACAAGCTGCGGGGTGCTCGCCCCGAGGCCGAGGATGAACCGGGACCCTGAGATTTGGCTCAACGTGGCCGCGGCCATGGCAAGCGTTCCGCCGCTGCGGCTCCACACACTGAGGACGCCGGTACCCAGGGCGATTCGCTCCGTCTTGGTGGCGATCTCAGCGAGGAGGCACAGCGCATCCAAGCCCCAGCCCTCGGCCAGGAAGAAGGCATCGAAGCCCAACTCCTCGGCTCGCACGGCGCTACTGACAATCACGTCCCGGCGCGTCTCCAAGGGCGGGAACGCCACCCCAACCCGGCGTGTGTCAGTCATGGACCCTCCTCCCGGGCACTGGCCGACATCGAACTTGGCCGGGATCAGGCCAGTGTCGACGTGTCGATCACGAACCGGTACCGCACGTCGGAGGCCAGGACCCGCTCCCAGGCCTCGTTGATCTGACCGGCCGGGATGACCTCGATGTCGGCGCCGAGGTGATGCTCGGCGCAGAAGTCCAGCATCTCCTGGGTTTCACGGATGCCGCCGATCGCCGAACCGGCGAACGACCGGCGCCCCAGGAGAAGGGGGAACACGTTGATCGACATCGGCTCGGCCGGAGCGCCGACGTTGACCATCGTCCCGTCCACGGCCAGCAATGAGAGGTAGGCGTCGAGGTTGATCCTGGCGCTCACCGTGTTCACGATGAGGTCGAAGGATCCGGCGAGCTGCGTGAACGCATCCGGGTCGCCGGTGGCGTAGTAGTCGTCGGCACCGAGGCGCAGACCGTCCTCTCGCTTCTTCAGTGACTGCGACAGGACGGTGACCTCGGCGCCCATGGCGTGGGCGAGCTTGACGGCCATGTGGCCGAGCCCGCCGAGGCCGACGATGGCCACCTTCTTGCCGGGGCCGGCGCCCCAGTGGCGCAGGGGCGAGTACGTCGTGATGCCGGCGCACAGCAGCGGGGCGGCAACGTCGAGCCCGATGCCCTCGGGAATCCCGACGACGAAGTTCTCGGTCACGACGATGTGGGTGGAGTACCCACCGTGGGTGAGCCGGCCGTCCGGGTCGATGGAACCATACGTGAGGGTGCTTCCCTTGAGGCAGTACTGCTCTTCGCCCTTTGTGCAGCTCGCGCACTCACCGCACGAGTCGACCATGCAGCCGACGCCGACCCGGTCGCCGACGGCGAACCTGGTGACCTCGGAGCCGACCTCGGCGACGATCCCGGCGATCTCGTGACCGGGAACAACGGGGTACTGAGCCTCGCCCCACTCACCGCGGGCGTGATGGATGTCGGAGTGGCAGATGCCGCAGTATTTGATGTCGATGAGGACGTCGTGCGGGCCGAACTCGCGGCGCTCGATCGTCGTCGGGATGAGCGGCTCCGTCGCGGACGTGGCGGCGTAGGCATTGACGGTGAGCATGTGTCCTCCTCCGAGCTACGAGCCGTCGAATTCTGCCGTCACCTCCTGGGGTCCGTCGAACCCCAGCAGCCGCTCCAGGCCGAGTTTCTCCAGGACCGGGGCGTCGGTGATGCTGAACAGGATGGCGTCGCCGTCGATCGCCCGGTGGTCGTGGACGGCCCACGGGGGCAGGGCGATGATGTCGCCCCGCTCCCAGGGGAACCGGGTGCCGTCGATGACCGTCTCGCCCCGGCCCCGGAACACCTGGTACACGGTGGAGTGGACGTGGCGGTGGGGGGCGGTGCGCACGCCGGCGGCCAGCAACTGGACGGCGGCCTCCAGGGTGGGCAGCACGGGGCCACCGGTGGCGGGGTTGGTGTAGCGCACCAGCACCCCGTCGGCGGGGTCGGGGTCGTGGCGCAGGCCTTCGAGGGCGGCCCTGGTGGCCTCCCACGGATACCGGAGCAGGGGCGAACGGGGGGCGGGCCGGGCGCCCTCGGGGGGATCGGCGGCCCCGGCACCGGCGGCCACGGCCGGCGGCCGGGCGGGGATGAGCCCGGCGGCGCCGTAGGCCCGGGAGGCGCCGGCGGTGTCCAGGGTGGGCTGGAGCTCGCCGGTGGGATAGAACTCGAAGAACTGGGCGTCGAGGTAGCAGGCCAGCGGGAGGTCGAGGCCGTCGAACCACATCATGGGCTCGTCGGACTCGTTGTGGTGGTCGTGCCAGGCGTAGGACGGCGTGAGGACGAGGTCGCCCGCGGCCATGTCGCAACGGTCCCCGTCCACCGTGGTCCACGCCCCCTGGCCTTCGACCACGAAGCGCAGCGCCGAGGGGCTGTGGCGGTGGCCGGGGGCGAACTCGTGGGCGTCGAGGTACTGCACCGCCGCCCACAGCGTGGACGTGGCGCCGTACACCGAGCCTCCGTAGCCGTCGACGAGCCCGGGGTTGAGGCAGGCCAGCACCCGGCGGTCACCACCGCGGTCGATGGGGACGAGCTTGCCGGCCTGGTCGGCCAGGCGGGCCAGGTCCTCGAAGCGCCACAGCCAGGGCTTGGCCCGGGGCTTGGGCTCGAAGGGCATGATGACCTGGTTGATCCGCCACAGCGCCTCCAGGTGGAGGCGGCCCAGCTCGGCGTAGAAGTGCTCCAGGGCGGCGTCGTCGCTCATCGTGCGGCTCCTGTTCCCTCCGTGGCCAGCTTCCCCGCGATGTCTTCCCGCAGCGCCTTCTTGTCCACCTTCCCCACCTTGGTGAGGGGGAGGGCGTCGACGGTCTCGATCCGCTCGGGCCACTTGAAGCGGGCGATGCCGCGGCCGGCCAGGTACTCCCGCAGCCCGGTCAGGGTGAGCGGCTCGGCGCCGGGGCGGAGCACGGTGTAGGCGCAGACCTTCTCGCCCATGACGGGATCGGGCATGGCCACGGCGGCGGCGTTGGAGACCGAGGGATGGCCGAGGAGGAGGTTCTCGATCTCCTCGCCCGAGATCTTCTCGCCGCCCCGGTTGATGAGGTCCTTCATCCGGCCCTCCACGGTGAGGTTCCCGGCCGCATCGGCTCGGACGACGTCGCCCGTGCGGTAGAACCCGTCGGGCGTGAAGGCCCGGGCGTTGTGCTCTTCGGCCCGGTAGTACCCCCGGATGGTGTAGGGCCCGCGGGTCAGCAACTCGCCCGGTTCGCCGGGGGCCACAGGTTCGCCGTCGGGGCCGACCACCTGCACCTCGTCGGCCGGCGACATGGGCCGCCCCTGGGTGTCGATGACGACATCGTCGGGGTCGTCGAGGCGGGTGTAGTTGAGCAGGCCCTCCCCCATACCGAACACCTGCTGGAGCGTGCACCCCAGCTCAGGTCCGACCCGGCGGGCCACCTCGGGGTTGAGCCGGGCGCCGCCCACCTGGAGCACCTGGAGGCTGGAGAGGTCGAAGCGGTGGCGCTCGGGTGATTCCAGCCAGCGGATGACCAGCGTGGGAACCAGCGCGGCGATGGTCACTCCCTCGCCGCCGATGGCGGACAAGGCATCCTCGGGCTTCGGGCTCGAGGCCATGACCACCCGCCCCCCGACGGAGAACGTGCCCAGCATCCCGGGGCAGGCCAGGGGAAAGTTGTGGGCGGCGGGGAGGGCGACCAGGTAGACCGTCTCCGGTCCCAGGCGGCACACCTCGGAGCTGGCCCGGAAGTTGTAGGCGTAGTCGTCGTGGGTGCGGGCGATGAGCTTGGGCAGGCCGGTGGTTCCGCCGGAGAGGAGGAAGAGGGCGACGTCGGAGGCCGCCGGCGGGTCGGCGTCGGCCGCCGCCCTCGCTTCGTCGGCATCGACGGAGGCGGTGAGCAGTTGGCGCAGGTCAGCGTCGCCGCCCTCGCCCAGGAGCAGCACGTGGCGCAGCGACGGCGCCGCCTCCCGGGCCGCCTTGGCCAGCACCGTGAAATCGAAGCCGGCGAACGACTCCGGGGCGATGTAGGCCACCGCCTCGGTGTGGGCGACGAAGTAGGCGATCTCGGCCTCCCGGTGGGCGGGGAGGGCGTAGACGGGCAGGGCCCCCAGCCGCCACAGGGCGAAGGAGATGGCGGCGAACTCGACGATGTTGGGCAGATGGACGACGATCCGGTCGCCCTTGCCGATCCCGAGCCGGCGCAGCCCGTAGGCCAGCCGGTCGGCGGCGGCATCGAGCTCGGCGTAGGACATGGAGGTCCCGTCGCCGGTGACGGCGGTGCGGTCGGCGTGGTCGGTGGCCCAGCCGCGCAGCAGCGCGCCGAGCGTCTGGCCCCGCCAGTACCCCTCCCGCCGGTAGCGGTCGGCCACCTCCTCGGGCCAGGGGACGAAACCCTCTAGCTTCACCGCTCGGTGCTCACGGGGACACCCCGAACCCCGGGTGTCGCCTGGTGCAGCGCCCGGATCTGGTCCAGGTGCCCGGCCTTGTGGGCGATGACGTAGCGGTCGAGGAAGGCCGAGAGTGGCTCGGGGCCGTACTTCACGTTCTGCGTGAGGGCCCCGATGTCGGCGTCGGTCAGGAGGTCGAGAGCGCCGGCCAGGACGGCGAGGGCGTCCCAGGCGGTGGCCACCAGCTCGTCGCGCTGGCCGGTAGGGTCCGCCACAGCAGCCAGGCGGGCGGGATGCTCGTGGGTTCGTCCGATCACGGCCTCGGAATCCTCGCGCCAGCGGGTCAGCTCCGTGGCAAAGAAGCGGGGGAACTCGCCGAGGTGAGCCAGGACCTGGGCCAGGGACCACTCCCCTTCGGGGGTGAAGTGGAGAGCGGCGGGGTCGGCGGCGGAGGCCTCGGCCAGCAGCTCCTCGTCGAGCCCGGCGTTCTCGTTCCGAACCTCGTCGGCGGTCACGACTTGTCCTCCACCATGAGGTTGCGGCACGATCCCACACCTTCCAGCGTGGTCTCCAGGAGCTGGCCGGGGTGCAGGAACACCTTGGGGTCGCGCCCTGCCCCCACACCCCCCGGCGTGCCGGTGGCGATGAGGTCGCCGGGACGCAGGGTCGTGATCCAGGACACGTAGGCCACCACTGCCGCCGGGGTGAACAGGAGGTCGCTGGTGCGGGTCTTCTGCATGGTGACGCCGTCGACTTCACAGCTCAGCTCCAGGTCGGCGGCCTCGCCGACCTCGTCACCTGTGACCACGAAGGGTCCCACCGGCGTCGACGACTCGAAGTTCTTGCCCGCCATCCATTGCGTGGTACGCCACTGCCAGTCGCGCATGGAGACGTCGTTGACGACGGTGTAGCCGGCGATACAGGCGGCCGCCGCCGCTTCGCTGACATGGCGGGCGGTGCGCCCGATGACGACGCCCAGCTCCGCCTCCCAGTCCACCTCGGCCGAGGCGGTGGGCACCACCAGGTCGTCAGAGGGGCCGGTCAGAGTGTCGGCGAACTTGGCGAACAGCGTGGGGTGCTCGGGGAGCTCCCGGCCCATCTCCTCGATGTGGCTGCGGTAGTTGAGCCCCACGCAGACGACCTTGGCGGGACGGACGGGGGCGTCGAGGTCGGCGCCGGCCAACGGACGCCGCTGGCCGCCGCGGGCCGCGGCCGCCTGCTGCCAGCCCGGATCGGAGAGGAGGGCGACGACGTCGGGGTAGGGCAGCTCGACGAGGTCGTCGCCCTCGACCCGGCACGCCACGGTGCTGGTGGGGGTTCGCAGGGTGGCCAGGCGCACGTCAATCTCCTCCTGTTGCGTGGCGAAGCACGGGCACCGCCTCGGGACGGCCGGCCACGACGACGTCGAGCGCCGTCAGCCGGCCGCCGGCGATGACCCGCAAGGGGTTGATCTCGAGCTCGTCCAGCTCGGGGACGGTGGCCAGCAGGGCGCCCAGGGTGGCGACCACCTGGGCCAGCGCCTGGGGATCGACGTGGCCTGACCAACCGCCGGGACGTCCGGCGCCAGGGAGCTCGTCGATCATCCCGGCCGCTTCAGCTTCGGAGAGGGGGGCGAGGCGGACGGCCACGGCGTCGAGGGCCTCGGCCTCGTCGCCTCCCAGCCCCAGGACGACCACCGGTCCGAAGACGGGGTCGCGCCGGGCGCCCACGATCAGATCCACGCCGGCTCCGGCCATCTCCTCCACCAGATAGCGGCGGGCGCCGGCGGCGTCGAGGGCGTCGAGGGCGTCCTCCAGGTCGCCGCCGCTCACCACCCCCAGACGGACCCCGCCCGCCCGGCGCTTGTGGGCGACCACCGGCTCGAGCATCTTGACGGCCACGGGCGGCCGCAGCAGGCGCAGGGCCTGGTGGGCCTGGTCCCGGTCGTCGCAGGCGAGGCGGGCGGGGGTCGAGAGGCCGAGCCAGTCGAGCAGGCCCTTGCCCTCGTCTTCCCCCGAAGGCATCCGGAACGAGTGGGGCACTACGAGGCGGACCGGCTCACCCCGTACACCGCGCCCGGCCCGGTGGTGGGCATCGTCCACCAGGGCGCGCAGACCGGCGACGGCGCCGGCCACACCGTCGTAGGCGGCAACGTTCTCGGCGGCCAGGCCGGCCCGGGCCGCGGCCACCGCCGCCGGCGGCCCTCCGATCACGGCCACCACGGGAACGTCCTCCGCCGATGCCGCCGAGCGAACGGCGGCGGTCAGGTCGAAGGCGTCCGGTTCCAGCAGCCCCATGACGGCGAGCACGTCGACGGCCGGATCGGCGCCGACCGTTGCCAGCACGGCGGGGAAGGTCTCGCCCGGCCGGCCGGTGTCCACCGGGTTGTGCTGGTAGGTGAGGGGCGGGAGCAGCTCGCCCAGGCGGGACACCGTCTCCTCGCGCAGCGGAGGCACGGCCAGCCCCGTCGAGCGCAGGCGGTCGGTGAGCAGGACCATCGGGCCGGCCTGGCCCGAGACGATGCCCACCCCGGGCCGGGTGTTGGCGGGGAGCCGGGTCCGGGACAGGGCGGCCACGGCGTCGACGAGCTCGCGCTCGTCGTCCACCAGCACCGCCCCGGCCTGGCGGAGGGCGGCCCGGGTCGTCCGCCACGAGGGCGTGAGGGTGCCGGTGTGGGACCGGGCCAGGTCGCCGACCTCCCCCCGGCCGACCACCAGGGCGGCCACCGGGCACGCGGTCGGCCAGGCAGGCGACGGCGTCGGTGAGGCGCCGGCCGTC
This sequence comes from uncultured Actinomycetes bacterium, assembly GCA_963789165.1. Lineage (GTDB taxonomy): Bacteria > Actinomycetota > Acidimicrobiia > IMCC26256 > BP-133 > CAWBJP01. The sequence goes on along the minus strand of CAWBJP010000007.1, from coordinate 436,343 downwards.
GGCCAGACCTTCGACGTGGAGGGCCACGGCCCTGATGCCGGGCTCCGCGGCCAGATGGTCGCAGACGTCGGCGGCGGTGACGTCGAGGCCATTCCCGATGCCGGCTCCGAGGTGGACTCCGAGACCGGCGCCGGCCAGGAGGAAGGCGATGGCGTGCAGCATCCCGCCGCTGGAGGCGACCACGCCCACGGGGCCGGCGGGCACGTCGCCGGCGCCGGGCACGAAGCTGGCCACCAGGTGGCGCGGCGGGGCCAGGAAGCCGGATGTGTTCGGTCCCAGGAGCCGGATCCCGGTGACGGCCACCACGTCGGAGAGCTGGGCTTCGACGCCGGCGCCGGACAGCCCCGCCTCCCGGAAGCCACCGGCGCACACCACACCGGCCCGCACGCCGGCGGCGGCCGCCTCCGCCACCGCGGGGGCGGTGGCGCCCGCCGGTACACAGAAGAGAGCGAGGTCGGCCGGCTGGCCTGTCTCCGCCACTGCCTCGGCCACGCTGGCGTACACGCCGGCGGAGGGATCGGGGTTGCGGGAATTCACCAGCAGCACGGGCCCGGGGAACGAGGCCAGCGAGCGGGCCATGGCCGCCCCGAGCTTGCCGGGGTCGGCCGAGGCGCCCACCACGACCACCCCGGCGGGGGCGAAGAGGGGGGACAGTGCAGAGCTCATTGGGGATGGGGTCATTCGGGGGTTCTCCAGGTTTCGGCCACGGCCGCCTTGACGCCGACCAGGTCGGCCCGGCCCGAGAGGATCACGGTCGCCGCTTCGTCGGCGGTCAAGGTCTCGTCGACGAGGAGCGCGGAGGTCTTGCGCAGCAGGCGGGCCTCCTCGCACAGCAGCACCCTCGTCACCGGCGTCCCGCCGCTCACCGCCACCAGGGCGGCGCCGGCGCCGATGCCGCGCTCCATGTCCACCAGGGCGGAGGGGATCCCGGTCTCGTCGTCCGGGGCTTCCAGCCACAGCCCCCACGTCCCGCCGGGGGTGGGGGAGCCGGGGGCGACCAGGGGCATGGGTTGGCCGGCCCCGAGCGGGACCACGCGTCCGGCGAGGGTGAGGTCGCCGACCTCGAGCGGCGTGGTCAGTGGCGAGCGGCCGTGCTCGGCGTCCCACCACGCCTCCACGTCGGCCACGAACCCGGGGTCGCGCTGGGCCAGCTTGCGCCGGGGGATGGCCCGGGAGAAGAAGTGGAAGGCGAACTGGGGAGCGGCCAGGTGGTCGTGGTAGCGGCCGAAGTGCTCCCACCACGACAGGCTGGGGCGGGCCGCGCCCTGGATCTTGCCCACCGCCGGCCGGCGGACGGCCTCGTAGGCGGACAGGGCTGCCTTCAGGTCACCGGGGTTCTCCATGACGGAGGTGACCAGGGCGGCGGCGTCCTCCATGGCCATCTTCGTCCCCGAGCCCACCGAGAAGTGGGCGGTGTGGGCGGCGTCGCCGATGATCACGGCGTTGCCCTTCCACCAGCGCTCGCAGCGGATGGTCCGGAAGTTGGCCCACCGGGAGTTGTTGACCAGGAGCGGGTGCCCGTCGAGATGCTCGGCGAAGAGGCCCTCGAGGTACTCCTTGGACCGCAGGTCGCTCGGCCCCGGGGGTTGGGTGACGTCGAACTCGTCGAGGCCCGCCCGGCGCCAGGACGCCTTGTCCGTCTCCACGATGAAGGTGCTGGCCTCGTCGCTGAACGGGTAGCCGTGGACGGCGAAGACCCCGTCCGGCCCCCGCTGGTGCAGGAAGGTCAGCCCGTCGAAGCGCTTGGTGGTGGCCAGCCAGATGAACTTGGCTGAGGCGGTGTCGACGGTGAGCCCGACTTCGTCGCCGAGCCAGTGGCGCACGGCGGAGTTGGCGCCGTCGGCCCCGATGACCAGGTCGTACTCGGCGCTGAGCGAGGAAATGTCGCCGACCTCGGTCTCGAAGCGGAGGTCCACGCCGGCGTCGCGGGCGGCGTCGTGGAGCAGTGTCAGGAGCCGGGCCCGGGCGATGGCGGCCATACCGTTGCCACCGCACCGCCAGCGCTCGCCGTGCACCCGGACCTCAATGGCGTCCCAGTGGACGCCATGATCCCGCAAGGCCTGGAGCAGCACGGGGTCCACGTCGTCGATGCGGTTGAGGGTGGCATCGGAGAACACGACCCCGAAGCCGAAGGTGTCCTGCGGGCGGTTCCGCTCGAAGACCGTCACCTGCGCTGCCGGATCTGCCGCCCGGAACAGCGCGGCGGCGAACAGTCCTCCGGGTCCGCCTCCGATGATTGCGATTCGCACGGGAGCAACCTATCATCTCGACCACGACCGACGCAATTATGTTTCTTGTTTTCGAACGCGAGGTAGGGTCAGGTGAAGAACGGGTCCGCCAACGGAGATCAGTTGAAGCCACGCTCCATCGTCTTCGACCTCTTCGGCGAGTACATCCGCTACGACGGGGGCGAAGCGCCCATGCGGGTGCTCGTCGAACTGCTCGGCGCCTTCGGGATCAGCGCCGATGCCACCCGGGTGGTCATGTCCCGGCTCCGGGCCGAGGGTTGGTTCGAGACCCGGCGCGTGGGACGGGAGAGCCTCTACGCCCTTACCGCCCGGTCCTGGGAGATGCTCGACGAGGGGCGGCCCCGCATCTTCGAGCGCCGCCGGGAGCCGTGGTCGGGGGAATGGTGCATGGTCACCTACTCCGTCCCCGAGGCGGCCCGCCAGACCCGGGACCGCCTGCGCAAGCGCATGGCCTGGCTGGGGTTCGGGCCGCTGGCGCCCTCCACCTGGATCTGTCCCCACGACAAGCGCGCCGTGGTGGTCAAGGCCCTGGAGGCGGAGCCGGAGGCCCGCTTCGACGTGTTCATGTCCCGCTCGCTGGGGCTGGCCCAGGACCGTGACATGGTCCGGCGCTGCTGGGATCTGGACGGGCTCAACCAGGCCTACGGCCGGTTCCTGCACACGACCCAGGAGCGGCTGGGGCGTCTGGGGAAGTCGCCGCCGGTGGGCGTGGAGGCTCTGGTCGAGCGCATGCAGCTCATTCACGAGTACCGCCTCTTCCCCTTCCAGGACCCCGATCTGCCCCTCGAGCTGCTGCCCGCCGGCTGGCTCGGCCGCCAGGCCCACGACGCCTTTCTCGCCGCGGTAGGGACCCTGCGGCCGGCGGCCCTGGAGCACTACCGGGCCGTCTTCGCCGTCGGGCAGAACGGGAACGACGTCTGACGGACCGGCTTGACAGGTCGACGTCCGCATGTTTGGATCACGGTCGTCGATTGTTTGTTATATGTCCCGTCGCCGAGGATAGGCTGGGGGAAGGGGAGGGAAGATGTTCCGGTCTCGTCACCTGCTGGGGGTCCTCGCATTGCTGGCCGGAAGCCTGGCCGCCGGCGTGGTTCCCGCCGTGGCCACCGATTCCGACGCCCCTGCCGTCGCCGCCCCCCTGCGGGCGTCTGCCGCCGCTGTCAACGCCTCCCTGCCGGGCGCCATCAACGGCGTCGCCCCTGGGCCGGACATCCTGCACCGGCCGCCGGCCCACGCCCCCCAGCTGGAGAACACCGGTGTGTGGCAGGCCGACCCCACCCTGGTGTGCATGACCAGCGCCTACCGGTCGGGCGAGTTCCTCTACCAGGACTGCCTGTGGGACGACAACGGCGGCGGCCCCGCCTACCGCTGGTGGTACTACACGGTCCTCAAGGACTACCGGTACCCGACCAACCCGGCCTACCGGAACAACGCCGCCGACATCGTCGAGGTCCGCCTGAAGCCACTCGACGACGCCACCGCCGTGCGCATCACCTACAACACCATGACCGACCCCGACCTGGTGGCCGCCACCATCGCCCTGGGCGGCGACGACGGGCAGCCGAGGGACGTGCCCCACGGCGCCAACACCAAGATGCCGGCCCAGGTCTTCGTCACCGCCCATGGCAGCGACGGCGACATCGTCGACGCCGCCTCCGGCCAGGCCCGGCCCGAGCGGCCCGTGGTCACGAGCGACCTCGAGCGCCGCCAGGTCGAGATCCGCGTCCCCTACTCCGCCTTCGATCCTCGGGGCAACACCGCCGTGCGGGTCGGCGCCGCCGCCGGCCTGTGGGACGCAGCCAACGACAGCTACCTGGTGCCCCGCGAGGGCGACCCCACCGAGACGACCCCCGGGGGCGGCAACCACGAGAACGCCTCGGCCTTTTTCAACGTCGCCTTCCGCTACGACGAGCCCCTCGATGCCGCCTGGCGTGACCACCTCCAGCTGGCGGCGGTGGAGCGGGGCGACATCAGCCCCTTCTCCGCCACGGTCGACTTCACCAAGCTGGCTGCCGGCATTGACGACGACATGGCCGACCAGCCCCATGGCGTTCCCACCACCGGCTACATGAGCATGCTCTTCGCCAGCCAGTTCGAGACCAACCAGGGCCGGCGCCTGCCGAGCGACCCCAACGGCCCCCGTTTCGGCGGCAACACGCAGCAGAACGGGTTCTCCCAGGGCTCGCCCGGCACCGACTCCCGGCCCGGCGTCTCCTTCGGTTGGCCCTGCCGGGACAACTGCACCCCGGACCTGGCCAGCCGCCTGCAGCGCTACATGGTCTACGTGCCCCAGGCGGCGCCGCCGCCCGAGGGCTACGGCGTCCTGCTGTGGCTGGGCGGCTACGCCATCAACGCCGGCGACGTCGTGACCGGCGAGACCGACCTCTACCACGCCGTCGGCGAGCGTCCCGAGAACCCCACCCTGGTGGTGGGGACGGACGCCCGGGGCGCCGACCAGTGGGCCTACGGCCAGAGCGGCGCCAGCAACTTCGAGACGTGGGCCGACGTCGCCCGCCGGTTCAAGCTCGACCCGACCAGGACCGCCATCGGCGGCTTCTCCAGCGGCGCCTACTCGGCCAACAAGCTCTCCCTCACCTTCCCCGACGTGTTCGGCAAGGCCTTCATCTGTGACGGGCTCGACGTGGCCCCGTCCTTCCCCACCCAGAACGGCGTGGCCGACACTGCACCCGTCGACACCACCACCGTCCACGAGCCCGGGTCCCGGGTCAGTGACATGCTCCCGTCCCGTCGCAACCAGCCGGTCATGGAGTGGGCCGGCAGCACCGACGACTTCATCCCCTACAACATCACCCGCAAGCGGGCCGACCTCTACGCCGCCGGCGACTACGACTACGAGTTCGTCACCTGGCACGGCCTCGCCTCCGGCCACCTCCTCATGTGCAACAACGGCACTTGGGATGTCCTCACCGACTGGCTCGGGGACATGAAGCGGGCCGTCGACCCGGCCCGGGTGACCTACGTCCGCAACCCGCTCATGGACGACCCCGGCGCCGGCCTGGTGGGGAACCGGGCCTACTGGCTCTCCGGCATCGAGACCCGGGACCAGGCGCTGGGCACCATCGACGTGGTCTCCGGCGGCTTCGGCGCCGGCGCCCCGGATGTGCCCCCGTCGACCATGGAGAACTCCGTCATCCCGAGTTACGGCGTCTACCTGGGCACCGGCTTCGACCAGCCGGACAAGCGTCCGGCGCTGCCCGCCAACCCCTTCACCCGGGAGTACCGCCACCTCGGCCCGCCGGCGCCCCAGGCCGCCACCGACACGCTGACCATCGTGGCCAAGAACATCCGAACGCTGGTCGTCGACGTCCAGCGGGCCCGGGTGGCGTGCGGGGCGAAGCTGGACGTCAAATCGGACGGGCCGCTCACCGTCGAGCTGCTCGGCTGCTCGGGCAGCCAGGCCCGCCAGAGCTTCGGGAGTTGAGGGAATGGCGGTGATCCACTCGGCGGAGTTGGAGGGTGGATTGGTGGAGGCGCCGCCAGCCACGACCGGTGCCGCCCGCCATCACCTCCTGGTGCTGAGCCTGTGCTTCGCCACTATCGTCTTCGACGGCTACGACCTGATCGTCTACGGCTCGGTGGTGCCGAAGCTGCTGGAGTACGGGCCCTGGGGGCTCACCCCCCAGCGGGTGGGGGCCATCGGCAGTCTGGCCCTGGCCGGCATGCTCGTCGGGGCCCTGGCCGTGGGGACTCTCACCGACATCGTCGGCCGGCGGAAGGTATTGCTCGGCTGCCTCGTCTGGTTCTCGGTGGCCATGGGTTTGTGCGCCGTCGCCCCCAGCGCCGGGCTCTTCGCCGCCTGCCGGTTCCTGGCCGGCCTTGGCCTCGGCGGCGTCATGCCCACCACCGTGGCCCTCACCGTGGAGTGGGCGCCCAAGGACCGCCACCACCTGTTCAACGCCCTCATGTTCTCGGGCTATTCGGTGGGTGGGATCCTGGCCGCCCTGCTGGCCATCTGGCTCCTGCCCGACTACGGCTTCCGGCTGCTCTTCGCCCTCGGCATGCTGCCGCTGTTCACCGTCGTCCCGCTGGCCTTCCGTTACCTGCCTGAATCCCGTCAGTTCCAGCCCCGGGAGCGCCGGGCGGTCGCCGCGGGCTCCGAAGGCGTCCGGCGCGTGCTGCCCACCGCCCTGTTCACCCGCCCGCGCCTGGTGGCCAGCGTGCTTTTCCCCCTGGCCAGCTTCTGCGGCCTGCTCCTGGTCTACGGGCTCAACACCTGGCTGCCCAAGATCATGCAGAAGGCGGGGTATCCATTGACGTCCTCACTCGCCTTCCTGGTCATGCTCAACGTCGGGGCCGTCATCGGCGCACTCAGCGGCTCGGCCATCGCCGACCGGCTCGGCGCCAAGGCCGTCACCGCCGCCGGGTTCGTGATCGCCGCCTGCTCCGTCCTGCTCATGTCCCGGGGACTGTCCATCGGCGTCCTCTATGTGGTGGTGGCCGCCGCCGGTCTGGGCTCCGTCGGCACCCAGATCCTCCTCAACGGCTACGTCGCCTCCTACTACGGGGCCGAGCACCGCGCCTCGGCGCTCGGCTGGACACTCGGCGTCGGCCGTCTGGGCGCCATCCTCGGACCGACGGTGGGCGGGTTCCTCCTCGCCTCGTCGCTGGGCGTGGACTGGAACTTCTACACCTTCGCGGTCGCCGCGGTGGCCGGGGCGGCCATCGTCGCCTGCATTCCCTCGCCGCGTCAGTAAGCGCGCCGAACTCAGCCCATTACCATCCCAACAACATGGACGGCGGCGGCGGGATCAGCGTTCGACCCGCGAACGCGGACGATCTGGACGCGCTGGTCAAGCTGCTGCGACAGCTGCACCCCCACTTTCCCACCGACCGCGACAAGGCCGAAGGCGTTCTGGCCGAGATGCTCGGCCAGGAGGGAAGGACGATCCTGGTCGCGGTCTCGGGTGCGGAGGTCGTGGGCACGGCGGACCTCCTGGTCGTGGCCAACCTCACCCACGCCGCTTCGCCTTGGGCGATCGTCGAGAATGTCGTCGTCGACAGTGCCATCAGACGTGGGGGCATCGGCCGCGCGCTCATGACCGAGGTCCTCGATCGCGCCACGCAAGCCGGCTGCTACATGGTGCAACTCGTCTCGCTCAAGCATCGGAGCGATGCTCACAGCTTCTACAACCAGATCGGCTTCGAACCCGTGGCAGAAGGCTTCCGCCGCTACCTCAATGGTTTCGTCGCGTCACGGCCCGACGCGTCCGAGGGATGATCTATCCCTTGTCGATGATCCAGCTGCGCTTGCCCTCGGCCTGCATGATCCGCCCGAAGGTGAAGTCGGAGAAGTGGCCGCCGGCCACCAGGGTTCCGGAGCCCTCCAGCTCAGCCAGCAGCTTGTCGCGGGTGGCACGGGCGAGGTCGCTGTCCACGTCGAAGACGCAGCCCCACTCCTCCTCGTCGAGCTGTACGGGGCAGTGCACAACGTCACCGAGGATGATGGCGCGGGCCGTCCCTGAGGAGATCACCACCGAGTTGTGGCCCGGGGTGTGTCCCGGCGTCGAGAGCACACTCACTCCCGGAGCCACCGACCGGTCGGAGTCGAAGAGCTCGACCCGGTCGCCCAGACACTCCTCGGTCTCGGTGTACATCCCGGCCGGATCGTTCTTCCCGGCCCACTGCTGCCATTCGGCGTCCCGGATCAGGTAGCTCGCATTCGGGAAGGCGGCCACCCAGCGGTCGCCCTCCTGGCGGGAGGCGGCGTTGACGTGGTCGAGGTGGAGGTGGGTGAAGACGACCGTGTCGATCTCGCTCGGCTCGATCTTGAGCTCGGCCAGGCTGTCGAGGAGCCCGCCGCCGTCGAAGGGCCCGAAGCCGGGGAACTCCACATGGCGCGGGCCGAAGCCGGTGTCGACCATGACCTTCCGGTCACCCGTCTCGATCAGCAGGCCGCCGAGGCTGCACATGAGGCGACCCTCCTCGTCCAGCCATTCGGGGTGGAGCGTCCAGGCCTCCTCGGTCGAGGCGGGGAAGAACGCGGTCGGGTTCAGCCGTGTCTCCCCGTCCGGCAGATAGGTGACTCGGATGTCTCCCACCGCGATGCTCTGCTTTGACGCTGCAGCAACCATGGGTTCACCCTCTTCCACGTAGCGGTCCCCATGACGGGGACCCATACGGCGACGTTATCGCCGTCGATCGCGGGGCGTCACCCTCCGGTTCCCTGCCGGGCTTTCGAGCGGCGGACGGTGATGTCCCCGAACGAGGTGCGGGCCCGCACTTCGACGGTGTCCTCGCCGGGGGCCGGGCTCTCGGCGGCGTCGAGGTCGTTGTGCACCTTGCCGAAGCGGGTGTCGAGGTCGAGCCAGGCGGCGACCCCGTCGCGGATGCCGACCTCGACCTGGCCGTGGGCGGTCTCCGCCCGGACGTCGCCCCGGGCCACCTCCCCGAGGCGGACGTCGCCCCGGGCCGTCTTGGCCGCCACCGTCGACGGTGCCCGGTCGACGGAGATGGATCCGTTGGCCGAGGCGACCCGCAGGTCGCCGGTGACCTCCCCGATCCACGTGTCGCCGTTGGAGTTCTTCACCACCGCCGTGCCGTCGACGCGGTCGATCCGCACGGCGCCCGTCCCGGTGATGACCGCGGTGTGGCCCTCGGTATGGCCCAGGGTGACGTGACCGACACCGGTCTTGAGCTGCGCCGGCCCCGCCCGGTCGATCTGGATGTCGCCGGCACCGATCCGAACGGAGCACTCACCGAGGCGGCCGCTGGCCCGCAGGGTTCCGATCCCGGTGTCGCCCCGCAGGTGGGAACCGGCCGGCACGTCGATCTGCACGTCAATTGACTCGCCGCCACTACGGAAGGAGTGGAGCCTCCACCCGCGGGGCGCCTTGATCGACAACCGGCCGTCGTCGTACTCGACGCGGGTGTGCTCGGCGGCGGTCACGTCGGACTTCTTGGCCGGGTCGCTCGGGCGCACCTCGACGACGCTGTCGGTGCGGTCAGTGGCCACGATGCGGACGTGGGCAATGCCAAGTTCCAACGTGACGGAGATGGGTTCGGGTGTATCGAACGTGGGCATGGCAATCCTTCGGCTCGGCGGTCTTGCGGTTTGGAACGGTTCGGGTTCGGGGCTCGGCGGACGGGCTCGGCTAGCGGACCCAGCCCGTGTAGCGCTGGGTTCCCTGGCGCTCAGGTCCCCGGTCTCGGCGCCGGGTCGGGTCGGATCGCTCCAGTGCCGCGGCGGCGGCCCGTACCAGCCAGGTGTTGACCGACAGGCCTTCGCTCCCCGCCGCCTGTTCGACCCGGGTCTTCAGCTGATCCGGCAGCCGGAGGTTGATCCGCGCCACCGTTCCCTCGTCTCCGTCGGGGACCAGGGGCGGCCCCGGGATCTCCGCCGGGTCGTCGGCCGGAAGGTCCACGGGCGGCGGTGTCACCACGAACTCAGGGTCCCGGCCCCGGATCCGCAACTCGACCGAGCCCGGCGCGAGTTCGCAGGTGATCTGCTCGGCGGCCGCGGCCAGCACGTCCTGCAAGGTGAGGCGGATGGCGGCGTCGAGCGGTGCGACGAGCCGCTCGGCCAGCGCCCGGGCGTCGTCCCCACCCGCCTCGGCGGCCACCGCCAGCTGGCGGTGGATGTTCTCGATGTACGGCCCGAGGTCCATGACGCCATGATGATGCCAAAGTGGCACCATGTCAACGCCCAAGCGCGCCATTCTGGCGTCGCGCCACATGAAGAATGGTCAGCTCTCGAGGTGCGATTCCCCCAGGTCGAGTTCGCGCTCGAGGCGGTGCATGACGTCGTTGCTGATGGCTCCTGAGTTGCGGAGGGACAGGACCGTCTGCCGTTCGGTGGCGTAGAGCCGGCGCAGGACGCGTTGGTGGGCGCGGGAGCGGTCCTCGTAGCCGTCGTCTTCGATCTTGCCGGCGCGGGCGGCGTCGCGGCGCTTCCGCTGCTCGTAGTGCAGGCGGACGTCCTCGATGGTGTCGTCGGCGGCCCATCCCTCGGCCGCCATGGCCTCGAGCTCGATCAGGGCCGCCTTGCTGGCCGCCAGCCGAGCGTGCAGCTCCTCGTGTTGTTCTTCATGGCCGTCTCCCACCACTCCGAGCCTTCGGGCCAGGGCCGGCAGGCTCAGCCCCTGGGCGACGACGGTTACGAGGACCACGGCGAAGGTGACGAAGACGATCAGCTCACGTCCCGGAAGTGGAGTGCCGGCGTCCGTCTCCAACGGAATGGCCAAGGCCGCAGCCAGCGAGACGGCGCCCCGCAGACCGCTCCAGGCCACGACCACCCGCGCCGCCGCACCCACCCGGCGAGCCCGTTGCTGCGGGCGCCGGTCCAAGGCGCGGATGAGGTAGGGCGTGGTGAACAGCCAGACGAACCGGACGGCGATGACCGTCACCGCGACCAGTGCCGCGGACCCGATCAACCGGGCCGGCGACTGGCCGGTGAGGTCGTCGAGGATGACCGGCAGCTGCAAGCCGACCAGGATGAAGAGGATGGCGTTGAGGAGGAAGGTGAGGACCTCCCACACCGCGAAGGCCTGGAGGCGGGTCGACGGGCTGGTCAGTTCGGGGGCGCGCCAGCCCAGGCACAGGCCGGCGGCCACCACGGCCAGCACGCCCGAGACGTGCAGGTGCTCGGCGGGTAGGAAGGCGGCGTAGCCGGTGAACAGGGTGATGGTGATCTCCGTCAGCGGGTCGTCGAGTCGCCGGCGGATCTCCCCGATCAGCCATCCGACCGCGGCGCCGACGGCGATTCCGCCGGCGGCGGCGACGACAAACCCGAGGCTGGCGTCGAGGAGCGAGAAGCTCCCCGCCGCGGCCGCGCTCGAGCGCGACGCGATAGGCCACGAGAGCAGCGGCGTCATTGACGAGGCTCTCGCCCTCGACCAGGTTTACGATCCGACGGGGCACCCCGAGCCGGCGCATGATCGCCGTGGCCGCCACCGGGTCGGTGGGCGAGACGATGGCACCGAGGACGAAGGCCATGGCCCAGGGCAGCTCGATCACGGCGTGGGCAAGAGCCGCGACGGCGGCCATGGTGGCCAGGACGAGGCCGATCGACGTCAACGACAGACCACGGGCATCCGCTCGCAGGGCACGGGGGTCGGAGAAGAAGGCGGCCACGTAGAGGAGGGGTGGGAGGAACACCAGCAGGACCAGTTCGGGATCGAGCTCCACGCGGGGAGTGCCTGGGATCACCCCGATGAACAGCCCGCCCAGCACCAGGACGATGGGGTAAGGAACACCGATCCGGCTGGCCAGGGCGTTGAGGCCGGCCACCGATACCAGCAGGGCCGCCAGAACGATCTCGGTGCCTTCCATGTCCAACATCATGGCGCTGGTCGGGGACGTGGCTCAGACGCTGGCCGGCGACTGGCGATGTAACGGCGGACCTCCACGGCGGACTGCCTAGGGAGAAGCGCGTCGACGAGGCCGAGGAGGGGGGCCGGTGGTGGAGCGGATCGAGCACAGGGAGCCTCACGCCGAGCGGAGCACCCGGCGGCGACGCTGGGGATGGGTCGCCGTCACCGGTGTGGCCGCGGTGGCGGTGTTCGTCGCCGTGTGGTTCCAACCCCAGAAGCTGTTCATCGACGACACCGTGAACGAGCCGCGACCGAGCGCTGCCGCGGCGCCGGGACCGGAGGCGGCGGCACCGGCGATGCCTGCTGCGACGCGGATGCCGGATGCGACGACGGGCGGCGACGGGTCCGTGGAGGTGGCAGGCGGCCAGTTCGTGTCGCTGGACCACGGCACCAGCGGCGTGGTGCGGGTGCTCGATCTCGGAGCCCGACGGGTCGTGCGTCTCGAGGGCCTCGACACCTCCAACGGGCCAGATCTGTTCGTCTATCTCTCCACGAATCCGGCCGGCGGCACCGAAGCGGCCTTCGACGACGACTACGTCAACCTCGGCCGGCTGAAGGGCAACCAGGGCGACCAGAACCACGAGCTACCGGCGGACGTCGACCTGGCCCGGTTCCGATCGGTGGTGGTCTGGTGCGACCGCTTCGATTCCGCTTTCGGCGCCGCCGACCTGGCCGCAAGCTGAACCGGACGGCCCGTCGTCCTAAGCGCAGGCGGTGGTGCCCGTCGTCCCCCTGCAGGTGCGGTAGCGGGCCAGGCGGGCCGACAGGCCGGAAGTGTCCGGGTCGTTGGTCCCGCTGGTGTCGCCGAGCAGGTTGTGGAGCTCCCAGGGGTCGGCGACGAGGTCGTAGTACTCCCGGTAGATGATCCGGTCCCCGTCGTAGTACTCGACGTAGTTGAGCCGGGTGGTGCGGATGGCGGACCAGTCGGGGATGTCGCGGTGCTCGTCCACGAAGTACTCGAGGTAGGCCTCTGGCCGCACGACACCGGAGAGGCCCCCCGTGTTGAGGAACGGCCGTCCGTCGAAGGGGTAGACGAGGCTGGGGCTGACCCCGGCGGCGGCGAGCAGCGACGGGGTGATGTCGACGTTGCCCACCGGGCGGGGGTCCACCGCTCCCGCCGCGACCTTGCCCGGCCAGCGCACGATGAAGGGGACCCGGACCGATCCGTCGTAGGGGTTGTACTTCGACTGCATGCCGTGCTCGCCCCACAGGTAGCCGTTGTCGGAGGTGAAGATGACCACGGTGTTGTCCGCCTCCCCCAGGGCGGTCAGACGGCGCATCACCGAGTCGATCATGTCGTCGACCGACTTGAGCAGCCGCAGCTGGCTCGCCCGGATGTCGGCGCCCTCGGCGAAGTCGACGTGGAAGTCCCTCACCCAGGCCGGCTTGTCGGAGCGGTCGGTCTCGTGGACGGCGGGGTTGCCGTCCCAGGAGCCCACGTCGGCGGTGCGGTAGGCGGGCTCGGGTTCCCAGGGATCGTGGGGCGCCTGGGGGGCGACGTAGAGGAAGAACGGGTCGGCGTCCCGGCTCTCGAAGGCGTCGAGGATGCGGAGGCTCTGCCGGCCGATCTCCCAGGTGCTGTAGTCGGCCCGCAGCGAGCCCTGGTCGGTGCCGAAGGGGACGTCGTAGTAGCCGCCCGAGGTGAGGGCCCAGCGGTCGAAGTGAGGGGGCCGGGTCGAGTTCGACCAGTCGAGGAGGAACTTCCCCACCAGGCCTGTCTGGTAGCCGGCGTCGTGGAGGTAACGCTGGATGGTGGCGTTGAGGTCGAGCTGGTCGGTGGTCTGGTTGTTGAGGTTGCCGTGGTTGTGGGTGTAGCGGCCCGAGAAGAGACCCGAACGTGACGGGCAGCACAGCGGGGTGGTGGCGAACCCCTGGGGGAAGCTGGTGCCGGCGGCGGCGAGCCATTGCCGCGTCTTGGGCATGATGTCCAAGGTCCCTTCCAGGCGCTGGTCGTCCGTGTTGATGACAATGAAGTTGGGCCGGCCGCCCGGTGGGGCCGGGTTGGGGGGGATGCCGGGGTCGGGGGCAGGGCTTCCACCGGTGGTCACCACCAGCTGTGCCGGGTGGCCCTCCTCCCGGGTGGCGAAATAGCTGCCGTCGGACGAGTCCGCCACCAGCACGAAGCTGTTGGCCCCGGCCGCGACCGACGCGGTCACATCCCACTCCGCCCACTGCCCGCTGGCGAGCGAGCCCCGGTTGTCGAGCGCCGCCCCCGCCGGGCCGGGTTGGTTGGCCCAGGTGATGGACGGCTCCGACCACCCCCCGGTGACGCGGTGCACCGCGGGACCGTTGGCCGATCCCCCCTTTACGAACACCCGCAGCCGGGCCGACGACACCCCACCCAGGCCGGAGGCGTCGAACCTCAGGTACGCCCGCCGCTGCGGCGTCGTGTCCGCGGTCATCTGTGCTCCCGACCCGTTGTTGAGTCCGGGATCGGCCGCCGCCACCTCCGCGTCCGCCACCGCCGGCAGCGTCCGCGAGGTGGGGGTCGTGGGCAGGCCGCAGTTGGGCCGGGCCGGCGGCGGGGAGGCGGCGGTTCCAGCCCCGCTGGAGGCGATACCCACGATGCCGGCGGGCAGGGGGCAGTTCTCCGCCCCTCCTGAATGCTCGGCGGCTCCGAAAGCGTGGACGCGGCCGGCGGCGTCTGCCAGCCAATAGCCGTCGCCTCCAGGGGTCGGCGCGATGCCTGCCACCGGCGCGCCGACGGCTCCGGCGTCGCCGAAATGGGGGGCGTTGAAGGCGAAGACCTTGCCAGCGGAATCGACAAGCCAGTAGCCGGCGCCGTCCGGAGTGGCGGCCATCCCGACGATCGGATGGCTGAGCTGCTGACCGCCGAGCGAGCCCCGGAAGGGGGCGTCCCCGTAAGTGAAGATGCCGCCGTCGGCGGCCACCAGCCAGTAGCCGTTGCCGCTGCTGGTGGCGGCCATCCCGACCACGGGGCGGTTGATCTGCTGCCCGCCGAGCGAGCCCTTGAAGGGGGCGTCCCCGAAGGTGAAGATGCCGCCGTCGGCGGCCACCAGCCAGTAGCCGTTGCCGCTGCTGGTGGCGGCCATCCCGACCACGGGGCGGTTGATCTGCTGCCCGCCGAGTGAGCCCTTGAAGGGGGCGTCCCCGAAGGTGAAGACACCTCCATCGGTGGCGGCCACCCAGTAGCCCTCGCCTGACGGGGTCGGGGTGATGGACACCACCGGCGCCGAGGACAGCGCCGAGCCCTTGAAGAGCGCACCCCCGAACTCGTAGACGTTGCCCCGGCCGTCGACGAGCCAGTAGCCCCGCTCGGCGGTGGCGGCCTGCGAACTCAGGGAGACCTGAGCCGCCAGCAGGGCGATACCGAGGAGCGCGGCGCCGAGACGGCGGCGCCTGGGGGTCCGTGGCACGGCGGATCTCCTTCGGTGTGGTCAGTCGTCACGGCAGGGCGGTACGGCGCGCATCCGGCGCGCTCCCCCGCGCCAAGTCGGAATGGCCCTGGCCCAGTCGCGGGGCGCGACAGACGGAAGGTTCGACCACAGAGAGTGAGATTCCTCCCCTTCGGCGCCTATCCGGGTGGTATCTGCTATTGCGCCGCTTCTGGGGGCGCGGCCGCCTGGGCCCGCATAGCGGCGACGGCGGCGCTGAGCTCCTCGGCTTCGAGGACGTCGGCCATCACGCCGATCTGCTCCTCGTACACGTCCGCAGGCACCGCTTGGCGGATCTCGTCTTCGAGGACGTGGTAGACGGCGAGGCCCAACTGGACCTCAGCCAAGGCTCCTGCGTAGGCCGGATCTCCCAGGGTCACGGTCTCGGCGGCGATCTCGGCGCTCTCGGGGTCAGGAGCTCCGAGGATCACGACGAGATGCTCCCGTCCGTGAAGCTGGGCGAGGCGGGCGATCGCCTCCTGGCTCTGCAGGTCCATGGCTCCGGACGCCGTTCAGACGAAACACTCCGTGGCGTTGAAAACCACTTCGGCGCCGGCCGCTTCCGCGCAGGCGGCGATGGCCGGACCGGCCACACCGTCGCGCTCACCGAGGGCGATGACTTTCTTCCCGTTCAGCACAGCTCACCTCGTTGTCTGGGGTCGGCGACCGTCTCGGCCAGCCAGGTGTCGATCCGGTCGGCGGTCAGGTCCGGGTCGGCGATGCGGCCCACTTCCTCGCCGTCGCGGAACAGCACGAAGGCGGGGAGGCCCATCAGCTTCAGGTCCATGCAGATCCGGCGGGCCTTGGGGGCTTCCAGCTTCACCACCCGCAGGTCATCCCGGCGGGAGGCGAGCGCCTCGACGTAGGGGAAGAGGGCGACGCAGCGCGCGCACGAGGGCCCCCACACGTCGACGAGCACGAGGCCGTCCGCCACCAGTTCCCGGAAGTCGTCCCGGGTCGCCTCCACCACGTCGCTCACGTCATCCTCCTCCGTCGTTGCGTTCGAGCAGCACGCTCATCCCGTCGGACAGCTGTGACATCCGGCCCAGGAACAGGCTCCCCTTGGCCAGGAGCATGACCCGGCCGGCGGACCCGGTGGTCAGGCGCTCCAAGGCGTGGGGCAGGTAGCACAGGGCTGACGCCAGATGACCCTGCGTGGGTGCGAAGCCCGGCATCCCGTGGCGCTCCACGAAGGCGGGGATGCCGTCCCGGGAGATGTCACCCCGCCGGGCGGCCAGGGCCGCCAGCGTCTTGTAGTTCCGCCGCGCCACATCGCCCGATCCCTGCGGCTCGGTGATCTCCGGGTTGTGGAGCTCGGTGGCGTAGTCGTCGACGTCGGTCATGCGCAGGCCCAGGCGGTCCAGGGGTTCGATGGCCAGCGCCTCCATGATCTGGGGGGCCGACCCGCCGGCGCCGACCGGGTGGCGTCCCACGGCATCGAGCCGCAGCCGGGGCGAGCACCCGTCGTCGGCTTCCACCAACGCTGCCGCGCCGCCCATGACGTCCTCGAGCACGGGCAGGTCGTGGGCCAGGTGGCCCTCGAACTTCATGCCCAGCTTGGCCAGCGACCCGCCGGCGACGACCGCCACCCGACCGAATACGCCCGCGGTGACGAGGCTGGCCGCGATCACCAGGGCGGGGACGGGGGCGGCGCAGAAATCCTTCACGTCGGCTCCCGACGCCCGGACGAGCCCTGCCTCCTCGGCCACCGCCTTGGCCATGTTCCCGCCGCCCCGCTGGTAGCGGTCGCCGATCGCCTCCTCGCCGCAGCCGAGGACGTAGTCGATGGAGGCGGGATCGATCCCGTGATCGTCGAGCAGGCGCAGCAGAGCGAGGGTGGCCGTCGCTTTCCCCGCCAGGTTCTCCAGCAGGACGGAAGCCGAGAGGGCCTCGTCGCGGTCATGGGCGCGGCGCATCACCGCCGCCGGCGGGCCGGACGACCGGGTGACGGCCAGCGCGCCGGGTTCGGAGGCGGCCGCCTCGGTGTCGCCCCCGTGCTCCTCGATCCGCTCGCTGTCGATCCATTTGGCGAGCGGGTGACGGCCCAGGGCGGCGACGGCGTCGTCGACGCCGGCGGGTGCCAGTGTGAGCAGGCCGAATCGGTCCACGGCGGCCATCAGCCCGAGGAACTCGTCCTCGGGCATCACCTCGCCGGCGGGGCCGAACCGGCCGGCGCGGCCGCCTTTGCCCTCCGTCCCCGCCCACGGGCGGGCCGGGAGGGCCCGCGGATGGAGGGCCCCCAGGTACGCCTGGTGGGGTGGGTAGACGACCGCGTTCTCGTAGGCCCGCAGCGAGGCGGCGAAGCGCTCCTCGAGCTCTGGCTGGCCGGGCAGGGTGCGGGACGGCTTGGACCCGAAGTGGACCAGCCGGGGCGTGTGGGCCAGGACCTGGGTGGCCGCCACGATCACCGGGGGGCGCGGCTGCGCCGTCATCCGGCCACCGGGAAGAGGGTGGGCCCTTGGACGGGGGTGGAGACGGCCTCCAGCGCGGCCTTCACCAGCCGGCGCCGCCAGGCGCGTTCTTCTTCGGGTCCGAGCTCGGGGTCGCCCGTCGGATAGGGGATGCCGCGGGTGGGAATGATGCGGGGTGCCCCCACGCGCAGGGCGATGCCGACCAGGTTGCACAGCAACGCCGTGGGGATCCCGGCCCGCTCCAGTTCCTTCGCCAGCGTTGCCCCGCAACGCGTCCCTGTCCCTCAAGTGGCGGTGAGGATGGCCGCTCTCACCTCCGAGCGTCGCAGGTCGGCGGCCCACTCCACCCCGAAGCGCCGGGCGTTGGACACCGTCGTCCCGTTGCCCGCCGTCACCAGGTATTCACCGTGGAGGCGGCCGATGGAGCCTTGCCGCTCCAGGTCACGGGCCACGTCGAGGGGAAGGATGCGGTGCGGGTCCTCGTTGGCCCATTGGGTCGAGAACCCGCCGTGGACCGACCGCCAGCGGCCGGCGGGCAGCGAGTCCACCCCGTCGAGGGGGTAGCGCAGCCATCGGGTGGCGCGGGCCGAGACCAGCCCGTCGGGGTTGTCGTCGGGCACCAGGGCGCCCTCGGTGACGAGCGCGATCAGCACCTGCCCAGGGTCCTCCACCGGCGGGGCTGGGGTGACCTGGTCGAAGCTCGGGAGCGGCACCTCGGTGCGCTCCTTGTCGCCCCCCAGGCGCGCGAGGAGGAGGTCCACGGCCCGCTCGGCGGCAGGAAATTCGGCCGTGAACGCCCGGCGGGGGATCCGCCCGGCCCGGCCGTCGTCCCGGGTGATCGGCTCTCCCCGGGCCACTTTGGCGGCCGCGGTGGCCAGACGTGGCAGGGAGGACTTCATCTCCCGGGCGGTGGCCCCGACTCCGACCACGGGGGCGATGCCGGCCTCGTCCAGCCCGGGGTTGTCCTCGTGCATGGCCGCCAGGGCCGGGATGCCAGCCTGGGCGGCGGCGGCGGCCACCCGGGCGCAGGCCAGGCCGTAGCGGCCGCTTCCAAAGGCCGGCCCGGCCAGGAGCAGCTCGGGTTTTGCCTCGGCGGCCAGGGCGAGGATCTCCTCCGCGGCTCCGGGGTCGGCCGCCGCGTAGTTGTCGCCACACCAGATGGTGGCCACGATCTCGAACCCGTCGCCGAGCAGGGCCTGCAGGGGCCGGCCCGGGCCGACGGGCCCGTCGATGCGGGCGGGGGGCGTCCCGGCCGCCTCCTCGCCACCGAAGCCGGCGAAGAACTGGTTGAGGTAGTGCACGACACGGGTCACGCGGCCTCCCGGCAGGTGAGGCGCCCCCAGCCGAGGGGGCTCAGCGAGCAGTAGATGACCGCCGTGGGCACGTCGAGGGCGGCGGTCGCCGGCACGGCGAGGAGATCGAAGCGCTCCCCGCCCAACGCCCGGCCCACCGCGGGGAGCGCAAGGCGCTCGTCGTAGTTGCCGGTGCTGACCATGGCGGTGGCCCGTTCCGGGGGAACCACCAGGGGCGGGGCGGTCCCGTCGGGCCCGGCCATCTCCGCGAACAGACCCACCGCCGGGATGCCGAGATCTTCCAGCGCATCCATCTTGAGGGCCATGTCGGCGTCGGCGTTCCCCGCGCCTTCCTTGGTGACCACGGCCGCGTCGAACCCGGCGGCGGCACACAGGCGGGCGGCATGGGCCGAGATCAACTCCTTGCCGGCCTGATCAACCGGCTCGGGGCAGAGCACCACTCCGGCGAGGAGGAGGTCGCGGCCGTGGCGGGCCCGCAGCGCCTCCACCACCGGGTGGTTCTGATGCATGTAGGTGGGATTCTTGAGCCCCGGGTGGCCGAACTGCCCGCTCACCACGACCCCGTCGTCGAGGTCTCCGGGATCGACGAGCGTCGGCAGGCTCCCGCGGAAGCTGCGGCCGTATACGAAGACGTCTTTGAAGAGGCCTTGGGTCTGGAGATTGGTGATCGCCACCACCCGGGGGAGGTCGAGGTGGCTTTGTCCGCCGGCGGCCGGGATCTCCTCGGTGGCGTCGGGCGGGGCGTCGAGGGCGGCTTCAGCCAGATGGGCGGCCAGCTTCAGGAGCCCGCGGCGCAGGGCGTCGTCGACGTCCTCCCAGGGCGCCGATGGGGCGGGTTCGAACTCGACAACGAGGTTGCGGGTGGCACCGAGCGGCGAGAGGGGCGCTGCTGGACCGCACATGTCGACGATCGCCTCCTGAGCCCGGGGCAGGTACCCGGCGGCGACGACGGCGATGCCCCGCAGCAGGTGTGTCTCGCCCCGACCTTGGGCCCGGGCCGGGCCTACGAAGCCCGGAAAGATGCCCCCACCCCCCGGGCCCTTGGTGCGCGGCTCCACCGAGTCGAGGACCTTGACGATGCGGACGGACTCCCCCGGGCAGGCCCACGACAGCCGGATCGCGCCCAGCGCCGGATGCGACAGCAGCGCTTCCGCCTCTCGCCTCTCGACGGTGAGGACGCCCTCGGCGAAACGGGTCTCGGAACCGAACGCCACGTCCCGCACGGTGTGCACGACGCGGATGAGCCCGTGTTCTCCTCCCATCCGACGATGGTAAGGAACCGCACGGCCTGGAGAATCCCCCCCGGGAGCGAACGGCCGGGGGGGCGGTCTCAGGGTGCAGTCTGGAAGAAGTCCGCCAACTGCCCCTCGCGGAAATGCGTGCTCGGGATGGCGTTGGTTCCGGAGAACGGGTACTCGAGGGCGAGTGCCAACATCAGGGTGAACCCCAACAGGCAGCCGAGGCTCATCGGCACCAACAGCTGAGAGCGCCCCCGGCCACCCAACAGGCAGCTGACCCCGAGGATGGCGAGGGCGCCGGCCACCAGGAACACTGCGAGTACCGGCGGAAGTCCATTCGTCGCCCGGTTCAGCCGGCGGTGGCGCGCGTCGTGCACCGCATGGAGGTAATCGAGGCTCACGCTGTACAGGCTCCCGAGCCTGGCGCCCTCCGGGTCGTAGTTTCCGATGATCTCGTACATTCGGTTGAGGTCTGCCGATGCCCTTGGGCTCGCCGTCCCGTCGGCGAGAAGCTCCCACTCCTCGTTGACGACCGTGCGCACGTAGTCCCGTGTCGTGGCGATGAGCTCTTGCGCGGCCGGATCGGCGAACTCGCGGGTGCTCCGGTAGAAGTCCTCGACGTTCAGTGCCTCGGTCTGGACATCGATCCGGGCCTGCGTGTAGCCCTGGTTCTCATTGACGACCACGAAGGCGAGCACAAGCGAGTAGACGGCCAGTAAGTGGGTCAACATGGTTTTCGCCATTTCGGCGTAGTCGCCCTCGGCCACGGCGCTGACGCGGCGCCTGACCAAGGCCGCGCCGGCGACCGCCACGGCGCCCAGCCCGCCGACGAGAGTCAGGCCCAGCAGCCACAAAGGCAGGGTGTTCACCAGCCACCGGTCGACGCTCACAGTGTGTTAGGGGTCGCTTTCTTGGCCAGGCGGCGCAGCGGCGGGACCGTCGGCGGGGGTTGCCTTCGGGGTGGCAGCCTACGGAGGAGTTCCGTGGTGGCGGCTGACACCAGTTCGACCGCCCGCTCGAACGCCTCGTCTGTTTTCGGGGAGGCGGACTGCACGCCGCTCACCTTGCGCACGTACTGCCGGGCCGCGGCCGTGATCTCCTCGGCCGTGGCTTCGGGCTCCAGGCCCCGCAACGTCGTGATATTGCGACACATGGCGCCAGCCTACGGGCCGGGCCCGGAGGTGAGGAGCGCTTTGGCTCGGCCGGTCTAACCTCCCCGCATGCTGGTCCGGCGCAGGTTGCTGGAGCCGCTCGGTGTGTTTCTCGCGTTGACCGTGCTGCTCTTCGCTCGGACATGGGTGGCGCCCACGAGCGCTTGGATCGGTGAGCCAGGCGATCCCCCCATGTTCATGTGGCATCTGCGGTGGGTCCCTTACGCCCTCAGCCACGGACTCAATCCCCTCTTCACCGACCATCTGAACGTTCCTGATGGTGTGAACCTGATGTGGAACACGCCGATGCCTCTGGCGGGTTTCCTGCTGGCTCCGATCACCGCAACGGTCGGGCCGGTGTTCTCCTACAACGTCCTGATGACTCTCGCCGTGGCGTTGTCAGGGTGGTGCGCCTACCTCATGCTCACCCGGTACACGGCCAGCCGTCTGGCTGCCATTCTGGGCGGAGTCCTGTATGGCTTCTCGCCGTACATGGTCGCGCACGCGCTTGCTCATCCGAATCTGGCGACGGCGTTCGTGCCTCCCCTCATGTTCATGCTCCTCGACGAAATCCTGGTGCGCCAACGGCGCTCCGCGATCCGCTCCGGAGCCTTGTTGGGCGTGGTGGCGGCGGCGCAGTTGCTGCTCTCCGAAGAGTTGCTGGCGACGGAGATGACGGTCGCGATCCTGGCTCTGCCGGTGCTGGTTGCTCTCCACCCTCGGCAGGCGCTGACTCGCAAGAGAGTCACTCACGCCGCTCAAGCATTGGGGGCGGCGCTGGTGGTTTCCGTACTGCTCTCTCTCGGGCCGCTTCTCGTACAGTTCTTCGGTTCGCAGCGAGTCAATCCCGGCACAGCCCTGTGGGGACCCGACTTTCTCGTCAGTGATCTCCTGAGCTTTGTCATCCCTACTGGGGGGCAAGCGTTCTCGCCCTCGTGGACAGAGGAGATAACGAAGGACTTCTCGAGCGCTTGCTGCCCCGCGGAACAGAACAGCTATCTCGGCTTTCCACTCCTCCTCTTCGCCGTCGTTGTCACCGTCCGCTGGTGGAACAAACCCATCGTCCGATTCGCGGCCGCCTTGTCGGCGGTGCTCGTCGTGCTCTCAATGGGCCCGAATCTGCATATCGGCGGATCGATATCGGCGTTGGCCATGCCCTTCCGGGTCATTGCCGACCTTCCCGTATTCGGAAACATCATCGCGGTGAGGTTGATGCTCTACGTCTATCTCTTGGTGGCGATCTTGGTAGCTGTCTGGGTTGAGGAGGTCATGCGGGTTCGGCAACCGCGCCTCCACCGAGCTGCGGCCATGATGGTTCTGGTGGCCGTGCTCGCGCCGCTGATCCCCCAACTTCGATTTCCATCAACACCGGCCCATATCCCGAGGTTCTTCCGGTCCGAGGCGGTTCGTCGAATTCCGGCCGGCAGTGTGGCGCTGGTCGCACCTCTCCCACGGGACACCAGCACGGCCGAGCCGATGCTGTGGCAGGCCGCGGCGGGGATGAGGTTCCGGATGGTGGGCGGCTACGCGCTCGGCCCCGACCCGACCGGAAGATTCAGCTTCCTTCCGATCCCGACCGAGCTGTCGATACTGATGGAAGAGATCCAGCGAGGGGCTATGCCGACGTTGGACGAACCCAAGAAGGAGCGATTGCGGGCTGAACTGCGGGCCAAGGATGTGGACGTGATCTTGGTTGGTCCGATGACGAACCAGGAGAGCATGGTGGAGTTGTTCCGCTTGCTCCTACGAAGAGACGGCGTTGAAGTAGGTGGCGTGCAGATGTGGCCCGTGAACGCCCAGGAGCCTGAGTAGGGAGGGCGCGCTAGATATCCCGGAGGATCCCCAGGCTGTGGACGCGCGCCCGGGTGATGGCCGCGGACACACAGTTCCCGGTGACAGCCGCGAGTTCGAACGTGCCGGACAGGGCGCTGCCCGTGAGGTTCCCGGTGGGCCCGGCCCAGGAGAAGGCATAGTCGCGGGTGGTGGTCGTCGGGGCGCCGGCGGTCGGGAACGTGAACGAGAAGGTTCCGCCACCGATCCCCTCGGCACAGGTGCCGCCTCCGAACAGCCCGATGACTCCGGCGGCAGTGAGCCGGCCAACCCTGGTGACCTGATTCCCGCCCGTGAGGCTCCGGCAGGCGACGGTCCCGGTGTCGCCGTCGGTCGCGTACGTCGCCGTTGCCGGCGCGGGCGAGAGGCCCGGCGAGATGGTCACCTCGAAGTCGAGAGTGCACAGGGCGAAGTTGCTGGTGGCCTGGGCGGGGCTGGCCGGAACCAGTACCCCGAGGAGTACCGCGAAAAGTACGCCCTTCAGCTTCATGGTGTCCCTCCTCGTGACGATCTCGCTCGAGGATGCGGACGGCCGCCCGCGCTTCGGTGGCGCGTCAACGGCGCGGGCGGACGCGTCGTAGGCTCAGGGAGTGGGAGGCCAGGTCACGCCCTCCGAACTCGGGCTCGAGTTCCGCCTGTTGGGTCCGTTCGAGCTGGCTTCCCGGGGGCGCGTGGCGGAGATCGGCAGTCCCAAACAGCGGCTGCTCCTGGCCATGCTGGTGGTGCACCTGAACCGCGTGGTTTCGGTGGACGCCCTGGCCGAGGAGCTCTGGCACGGCCAGCCTCCATCCAGCCTGACGAAGACGATCCAGAGCCTGGTGTACCGGTTGCGCCGGGCCTTGACCGACGCAGGCGCCGAGGCCGCCGGAGTGGCGTTGCGAGCCAGAGGCTCCGGCTACGCGCTGGAGGCGGATCGGCTCCAGGTGGACGCCCAGCGCTTCGAGCACCTCGCCGCCCGGGGCCGGGAGCTGGCCGGCGCTGGTGCATCCGACGCCGCCGCCCGAACCCTGCGGGACGCGCTCGCGCTCTGGCGGGGCCCGGCGCTGATCGACCTGCTCGACTCCGACGTCGCCCGGGCCGAAGCGGCTCGCCTGGACGAGACCCGCCTCGTCGTCACCGAGGAGCTCGCCGAGGCCGAGATGGCCCGGGACCAACCTCATGAGGCCGTTGCCCTGCTCGAACCGCACGTGGCGGCCCAACCGCTGCGCGAGCGAGCCTGGGGTCAGCTCATGGTCGCCCTCTACCGGACCGGGCGTCAGGCGGAGGCGCTGCGGGCCTATCAACAGCTGCGCACTCTGCTCGGCCAGGAACTCGGCCTGGAACCCACCCCCGCCCTCCGGGCGCTCGAAGTCCAGATCCTGACCCAGAGTCCCGAGCTCGTGACGCCCCGCCCGTCCGATTGGATCCACACCGCCACCGATGTGGAGGTGGACGCGGCTCCGGCGCCCGCCCGGACCCCGTTCGTCGGACGAAAGTCCGAGACCGACGAGCTCTCCGATCTCCTCGGACGGGCCCTCGCCGGGTCGGGGGGACTGGTCATGGTCTCGGGGGAGCCGGGGGTGGGGAAGACCCGACTGATCGAGGAGATCTCGGCCCGGGCGCTGCGCCGGCGAGCGCTCGTGTTCGTGGGGAGGTGCCACGAGGCGGAGGGGACTCCTCCCTTCACGCCCTTCGCCGAACTGCTCGATGCCGCCCTCGCTCGGAGCCCGGAGGCTTTTCGGGCGGCCATGGGCGAGGATGCTCCCGAGATCGCCCGGCTGGTACCTCGACTCCGGCGGCTCTTCCCTGACATCGGCCAGCCTCTGGAGCTCGCGGCTGAGCAGGAGCGCCGCCAGCTTTTCGACGCCGTGACCGACACCCTGGTCCGCACGACCCGCACCGCGCCCGCCGTCCTGGTGCTGGAGGACCTCCACTGGGCGGACGAGTCGACCCTGCTCCTGCTTGATCACCTGGCGGGGGATCTCGTCCGGCTGCCTGCTCTCGTGCTCGGTACCTACCGCGACGACGAGCTCAGCCCCTACCTGGCCCGCACCCTCGACACCCTCATACGTCGCCGGCTGGTGCACCAGATCCGGCTCGACCGCCTGTCCGAGCACGATGTGGCCGGCATGGTAGGCGCCCTCGCCGGCGGCCAGGAGGCGCCCCGTGCGGTGGTGGACGTGCTCTACTCCGAGACGCAGGGCAACCCGTTCTTCGTCGAGGAGGTGTTCCGCCACCTCGTGGAGGAGGGGCGGCTGCTCGACGATCAGGGGCGTTTCCAGGCCGACGTCGTTCTCGGCGAGCTCGATGTGCCCGACAACGTCCGCCTCGTGATCGGCCGTCGGTTTCGACCGCCTGACGGAGCGCGCCCGCCGGGTGCTCTCCACCGCCGCCGTGGTCGGGCGTTACTTCGACTACCGCCTCCTCGAACGCTGCGCCGGCGACGACGTGGTCCTCGACGCGCTCGACGAGGCCGAGGGCGCCCGGCTCGTCGCCCCCCTTCCCGGACACCCCACCGGGGATCGCTTCGGGTTCGTCCACGAGCTGGTGCGCCAGACGCTGCTGACCCAGCTCTCGACGGCCCGTCGCTGCCGGCTGCACCTGGCCGTGGCCGATGCCATGGAGGAAGCGCTCGGCGGCCAGGAACGGGCATCTGACCTCGCCCACCACCTCGTGGCCTCCGCGCCCCTGGGAGGAGGCACCCGGACGGCCACGGCCTGCCTCGCCGCCGGCGACCGTGCCCTCTCCGCCCTGGCGGGCGCCGAGGCGATCGGGTGGTACGAGCGGGGGCTGCTGTTCGCGGCTGGAGAAGCCGGGCTGCAGACCGAGCTCCTCACCGGTCTCGGCGAGGCCCAGCGGCGCACAGGACACCGCGAGTGGCGTCAGACCCTGCTCGACGCCTCCCGCTTGGCGGCAGAACAGCGTGACGCCGCTCGCCTCGTTCGCGCCGTGCTGGCCAACAACCGGGGGATCACCAGCGTGATCGGTCACGTCGACGACGAGCGGCTCCAATTCCTGGCCACCGCCCTCGACCTCGTCGGTCCGGCCCCGACCACGGACCGGGCCGATCTCCTCTCCCTCCAGGCCGTGGAACTGGTCTTCGCCGGTGACCATGGGCGCGTGCTGCAGGCGGCCGACGAGGCCGCCGTCATCGCCGCCGGCCTGGAGGACGTCACCGTCCGCGCCCGGGTCGGGGTGCGGCGCCTCTGGGCCTGCCTGGTCCCCGACCGGTTCCACGCCATGGCCTCCGAAGGTGGCGACGTCGTGGCCCTGGCCGACACCACCGGTGACCTGCAGCTACGGGTCTGGTCGCGAGTGGTGTGGGCCTTTTCCCTGCTGTCGACCGGCGACCTCGACGAGGCGCGGCGGCAGACCGCCGAAGCGATGGTCATCGCCGACGAGAGCGGCCAGCCGGGACTGCGCTCCGTCACCTACATCACCCATGGCGCGGCTCTCGACGCCGTGGGGGAACACGAGGAGGACGCCCGTCTCACCCAGGTGGCTCTGGAGCTGGGCCAGGAGGCCGGCTGGCCGGACGCCGTGGCCTGGTACGGCGCCCGGATGTGGCAGCACTGGAGCTTCGGGGGTCAGAACGAGATCGCCGCCGAGGTGATGGCCCAGGCCTTCGCGGAATACCCGCAGATGATCACCTGGCAGGGGGGATTGGCCCTGGAGCTCGGCCTCATCGGCCGGAGCGAGGAGCTGGCCGGTATCGTCGCCACCCTTCCCGCCGTGCTCCCGAGGGTCCCGGTGGACATCTTCTGGGTGAACACCTACTCCTACTTCGCCCTGGCCCAGGGCTACGGCGTGGAAGACAGGAAGGTCGCGGGGGCCATCTACGAGGCTCTCTTCCCCTACCGCTCCCTGCATGTCGCCTTCGGTATCGGTTATTGGGGGCCCGTCGAGATGGCGCTGGCGATCGCCGCCCGCGTCATGGGAAACGCCGACGTGGCCCTCGACCATCACGAGGCGGCCATGGTCGCCATCGAGGCCCGCGGAGCCGCCCGGGCCAAGGCGCTCAACAGCTACCAGTGGGCCGTGACCCTGCTCGCCCGGGCTGGTCCCACTGACCGCCCGCGGGCCATCGAAATCCTGGAGCACACCCTGGCCTACTGCCAGTCGCGTGGGTATCTCACCTTCGAACGCAAGGCTCAGCAGCTCCTGTCGTCACTGACGGCGCCGTCGCAGGCGTAAGCCGGCTGCCGGGACCTGGCCCCGGGTGTCGCTCAGTCCCGGGTCAGATCCAGGGCGTACTCGACGGTGGCATCCCAGCCCAAGGCGCGCCCCTCCGCCCAGGTGGCCGCCGCCGCGTCCGGGCCGAGCTGGATGCGGGCCTTCCCCAGGTTCTCCCGAGCCAGCTCATCCCAGAAGTTCATGAAGAGGGCGTCCGTCCCCAACTCCTTCTTGCGGGCCTCCATCGCGCCGCCGAGCAGCAGCGCCCGTCGGCCCCGCCCCCGGGCACCGGCCGCCATGGCCACCCCTTCCACCTCCCAGACCGCCTCGCAGAGGTCTCCGTAAGCGAGGGTGGCAGCCAGGCTGTCCCGGTAGAGCACCTCGGCCGCGTCACCGTCTCGGGCGATGAGGGCGCAATCGGCGAGGAAGTGGTAGCCGAAGTGGGTGTTGCGGGGATCGCCCGCTTCCAGGCCGGCGGCCAGGATCTCCCGGGCCAGCGGCTCCGCCTCGGCCGTCCGGTACATACCCACCAGCGCCTGGCAGACCCCGACCTTGGCCAGGAGGATGAGGCGTGGGTTCTCCCCTTCGGAGCGGAGCCGGAGGCACTCCGTGAAGTGGGCGAGGGCCTCCTCGTCGAAGCCATTCCAGAACGCCGTCCAGCCGAGTGAGTCGAGGCACATGGCGACGCCCTCCTTGTCGCCCGCCGCCTCCGCCATCGTCCGGCTCTCCTCGATGAGCTTCCGGGCGGCCTCCTCGTCGCCCTGCCATCCCGCCAGGGTGCCCGCGCCCCACAGCGCCCGGGCCCGCAGCGGTCCCGGAAGCGGGCTCCCGGCCAGCGAGGCGGTCAGGTGGCCCCGACCCTCGAGGTAGTGGGCGTGCAGATGCCAGAACCACCCCAGGGCACCTGAGAGCTGGAGATGATCGTCCGGGTGGCGGGCGCGGGCCCAGTCGAGTGCGGCCCGGAAGTTCGGGTGTGCCTCCTCCAGACGGGCGAGCCACTCCGTCTCGCCCTCCACCCGTTGGACCCAGCCCTGCTCGGCCAGGTCCAGGAAGTGGGCCAGGTGGCGGTCGCCGGCTTCTACCGCTTCGCCCGCCGCCTCCAGCTGCTCCCGCGCGTATTGCCGGAGGGTCTCCAGCAGCCGGTAGAGCACGCGGCCGTCATCGGTGATGTCGGAGGCGATCAAGGACTTGTCGGCCAGGCGTCCGAGCAGGTCGAAGACGCTGGCGACGTCGACGGGACCTTCCGCCGCCACCCGCTCGGCCGCGGCCAGATCGAAGGAACCGGCGAAAGGAGCCAGCCGGCGGAAGCAGGCCTGCTCGTCCGGGTCGAGGAGGTGATGGCTCCATTCCACCGCGGCCCGCAGGGTCTGCTGGCGGCCCAGGGCGGTGCGACTGCCACCCACCAGCAGACGGAACCGGTCGTTGAGTCGATCGAGGATGTCCACCGGCGACAGCATCCGGATGCGGGCCGCAGCCAGTTCGATAGCCAGCGGAATCCCGTCGAGGCGGGCGCAGATGCGAGCGGCGACGGTGGCCTGCGCCGCGTCGAGGACGAACCCGTTCCGGGCCGCGCTGGCCCGGTCCGAGAACAAGCGCACGGCCTCGGCGCCCAGCAACACCTCGGGCGACGCCCGGTCGGGGTCAGGAAGCTCGAGCGAGGGGACGCGCCACGCCACTTCGCCGGGGACTCCCAGCGTCTCCCGGCTGGTGGCGAGCACCCTCAGGCCGGGAGCGGCTCGGATCAACACATCGGCCGTTTCCGCCGCCGACTGGATGACGTGCTCGCAGTTGTCCAACACGAGGAGGAGCCGCTCGGCGCTCAGGCGATCGGTAACTTCGTCGAGCAGGTCACGCCCCGGCGCCTCGCTCACCCGCAACGCCTGAGCCACGGCCAATGTCACGTGACCCGGGTCGGACAGGGGAGCCAGATCGACGAACCAGGACCCGTGCGGGAACGTATCGAGCAGGTCGGAGGCGACCTGGAGGGCGAGGCGGGTCTTTCCACAACCGCCCGTTCCCAGCACGGTGACGAGGGGATGGTCGAGGATGAGCGGCTTGAGCTCGGCGATCTCCCGCTCCCGGCCGATGAAGCTGGTGAGCTGCACCGGCAGGTAGTGGCGGAACGCCCCGAGGGACCGCAGCGGGGGAAAGTCCGTCGCCAGGTCAGGGTGGGTGAGCTGAAAGACCTGCTCCGGCCGGGTCAGGTCACGAAGGCGGTGGCGCCCGAGGTCGACGACAGTGGCCTTGGCCGGCAGTTCCCCCCTCGTACAGGCCTCGACCTCGGCGGAGACCACAATCTGGCCTCCCCAGGCGATGGCCCTCAGCCGGGCGCAACGGTTGACGTCAGGACCGCGGTAGTGGTCGTCGGCCTCGCCGGTGTGGACGGCCATCCGCACGCGCACCGGAATGTCCCCCGGCCAGCATTCAGCGTTCAGGGCCCGTTGTGCCGAACAGGCGGCAGCCACTGCCGCTGCGGGCCGCTCGAAGACGGCGAAGAAGCTGTCACCCTCGCCCCGCTCCAGGATCACCCGCCCCTCATGGGCGGTGATCACCTCGGTGAGCAGGGCATCGTGGCGCTCCATGGCCGTCCGCATGGCCTCGGGCGTCGTCTCCCAGTACCGGGTCGAACCCTCCATGTCGGTGAAGAGGAACGTGATCCCCAGCGCACCGGGCACAGCCGCATTCTCGCGCTCGTGTCGAACAGAGAAGCCAGGGGAGGACAACCCGCTCGCCCGGCCTCTTCAGCGTCGGGACCGGAGGAGGGCTTCGACCTCCGCCAGCTTCTCCCGGGCGGCTCGTTCGCCCTCGTCGGGGAAGGCGTCCGCCCGGCTGAAGTCGAGGCTGGAGGAGGCGGACACCTGGGGGCGGATCATCACGTCGACGAGGGGGATCTGGGCCTTGATCATCTCCCGTTCCATGGCGCTCATGATCCGGGAGATGATCTGCAGCAGATGCGGCGTCCGCCCGGCGACGGCGGGTGCTCTCGGTGATTCCTGGCCGGCCACGCTCGACCCGATGACGTAGGCGATGCCGGCGTCACGCAGCACGCTCGCCGGCATGGGATTGACCACCGCTCCGTCGATCAGCATCCGCTCGCCGTGGGGCCACGGGTTCAAGGCTCCGGGAATGCTCATGGAGGCCCGCATCCCGTCGGCCACCGGCCCGTCGGCGATCACCACCTCCTCGCCGCTGTCCAGGTCGGTGGCGACCATCCACATCGGGATCGTGGCGTCATCGAAGCTGCGTCCGCCCAACCACGTATCGAACAGCGTGCGCAGGCGGGCACCCTTGAACAGGGCCGAGCGGGGGACGAGGTTGAGGTCGAAGCTGCGGAAGGTGGTGTTGCGGTCGAGCTCCCGGACCCAGGACATCATCTGGCTCTCGGGGATGTCGAAGGCCAGACCTGCCGCCGCCAGGGCTCCGCCGCTGGTGCCGGCTACAGCGTCGATCTCCACCCCCGCCTCCCGCAGCACCCGCAGGACCCCGATGTGGGCGACACATTTGGAGCCTCCGCTGGAGAGGGCGAG
Source organism: uncultured Actinomycetes bacterium (assembly GCA_963789165.1). Classification (GTDB taxonomy): domain Bacteria; phylum Actinomycetota; class Acidimicrobiia; order IMCC26256; family BP-133; genus CAWBJP01. The sequence goes on along the minus strand of CAWBJP010000007.1, from coordinate 405,748 downwards.
GCCGACGGCCCGGCCCGAGATCCAGCGCGCCACCCGCGGGAGCGAAGCCGGCGAGCCGTCACCGCGCAGGACCCGCCGGGCCGCGCCGGCGCGCACGGCCCAGTCCGGCCAAGGGGTTGTGAACGTCACCAGGTGTCCAGCCAGGCTCACCGCGGTACGGGCGGTGGCGTCCGGCTCGGGGGGCAGGACGACCAGGAGGTGGTCGAGGTTGTCCACCCGGCGCTGGGCCCACCCGGCGACCGTCGGTCCATCGAGGCGCTCCGGGCTGAGTTCCGCCACCTCGGGAGGGAGACGCCGAGGTCGGGGGGCCCCCGGAAGGACCATGACACCGACGCGGCCTGCGCCCATCTGGACGAGGGCGCCGGCGAGGTCGGAAGCACCTTCGCCCCACACCACCGTGGCCCGGGTGAGGGCGGGCGGGGAGACCCTGCGGTTGGTGGCCACCAGGCGACGGCCGAGCTCCCGGGTGACTTCGATAGCGACGGCCGGGTGCTGATCCAGCAGCGCGTCGAGCACGCTTCGCCCGAGCACCCACAGCTCGGCGTCGTGGGCGACGACCAGGGTGGCTGACCGGGGCTCGTCGAGGAGGAGGCCGAGCTCGCCCACGAAGCTTCCCGGGCCCAGGGAGGCGACTGGCTCGTCGCTGGCCTTGAGGTCCGGGTCCCCGCCGAGGATGACGTCCACCTGACCGCTCTCCACCAGGTACATGGCGTTCGAGGGATCACCCTTCTGGAAGACGACCGTGCCGCGCTCGTAGGACTCGAGCCTCAGTCCGGTGGCGAGCGTCTCCAGGACGTCGGCCGAGAGATTGCGGAAGAGCGGAATGGCCCGCAGTCGCTGTTGTTCGAGCAAGGCGTGGTTCCCCCTTTCGCGGGTGGACCGTCCTCCATGTTGACGACCTCGAGCACCTCACGCCCGGACGAGGACGTTCCGGTCGATTGGGGACAAAGCGCGGCGGATCCGCTCTTCACCGGCCGGTCATCCGGGCAGAAGCCTCAAGAATGCGGCGGAGCGCCCGATATTGCCCCAACGCTGTGATCGCCCCACCCGGCTGGTGGCGCGCCGCGGAACCGTGTCGGTCGACGACCTCCGGGCCGTCGAGCGGGCTGCCGAGAGTGAGGACGATGATGAAGCGCACGACGATGACGATCCTGAGTGTGGTGGTGGCGGTGCTGGTCTCCGTCGCCGGGTTCGGGGGCGTCGCCGAAGCCGTCCGCCCGTCCCGGCCGTTGCTGTCGATCGCCAACGCCAGCGTGTCCGAGGGCAACAGCGGGACGACCGACCTGTCGCTGACGATCACCGCCTCGCCGGCTCCGAGCCGCAAGGGCACCTTCGTCTCCTACTCCACCGCCAACGGGACGGCCATTGCCCCGGCTGACTACACCGCCATCCCGTCGGCGACGAAGGTTGAGATCCCGGTCAACGCCACCAGCGTGACCATCACCGTGCCCCTCACCGGTGACACGCGCTTCGAGTCCGACGAAACGTTCTTCGTGAACCTCCGCACGCCGATCAAGGCCAAGATCTCCAAGTCCCAGGCCATCGCCACGATCCTCAACGACGACGCCGTGCCGACCGTTTCGATCGCCTCTTCCAGCGTGATCGAGGGCGACAGCGGGACGACCATCGCCAGCTTCCCCGTCACGCTCTCGGCCGCCAGTGGGAGGTCCACCACCGTCCACTACGCCACCAGTGACGGGACGGCCACCGCCGGGTCCGACTACGAGGCCACCAATGGCGACGTCACCATCCCCCCGGGCTTGACGACAGCTGCGGTCACGGTGCCGGTGATCGGTGACACCATCGACGTGGCTGGTGGGGACGGGAACGAGACCTTCAATGTCACGCTTTCGAACCCCGTCAATGCCGACCTCGGCAACTCGGTCGCTACGGGCACGATCATCAACAACGACCCCGCGGGCGCCTCCTTCGTTTCGATCGGGGACCAACCTTCGATCAACGAGGGCAATAGCGGGACGGCGTCAGCCAGTTTCACGATCAGCCTGACATCACCCTCGGTCCACCTGCCCGTCGCCGTCTCGTACGAGACGGCGAACGGTTCGGCTGTTGCCGGGAGCGACTACCAGGCTGTCTCGGGTTCGGTGACCATCGCGTCGGGCAACCTGAGCGCCACGGTGAACGTCCCGGTCATCGGCGACGACTTCGACGAGCCGGGGGAGACGTTCTTCGTCAACATCAGCACGAGCACCACCGGCATCGGCGTGACCAACTCTCAGGGTGCCGGCACGATCACCAACAGCGACGCCGCGTCGACCATCTCCATCGCCAATGCTGAGGTCAGCGAGGGCGATGCTGGTACGGCCGCCCTTTCCTTCACGGCCACGCTCTCGAAGCCGAGCGGTTGGAGCACTCAGGCGACGTACTCCACGGGTGGGGGCACGGCCACGGCCGACGACTACAACTCGGTGAGTGGCGGGGTGATCACCTTCGCTCCGAGTGAGGTGACCCAGACCATCCAGGTCGACGTCGTCGGCGACACCAACGTCGAGCCGGACGAGACGCTCACCGTGACCCTGTCGAACTCGAACCTGGTACATCTGAGCGCGGGTTCGCCGATGGCGGCCACCGGGACGATCCTCGACGACGACGCCATCGCCATCTCCATCGAGGACGTGCGTGTCCAGGAGCCGGCGGCGGGGACGGCTCCTGCGGTGTTCACCGTCACCCTCTCGGACGCCCCGACGGCCACGGTGACGGTGAGCTACAAGACCACCGCCGGGACGGGCCCGAGTCCGGCCACGAGTCCGGCTGACTACACGGCCGTATCCGCCACGACCCTCACCTTCGCTCCCGGCCAGACGACCAGGACCATCGCCGTCCTCGTCAAGACCGACAACAACCTGGAGCCGGACGAGACCTTCTCCGTCGATCTCTCCGCGCCGACGAACGCGGTGCTCCTCGACGACCAGGCCTTCGGAGTCATCGTCGACCGTGATGCCCCGGTGCTGTCGGCCGGGACGGCCGAGGTGGCGGAAGGCGGGACCGCCCAGATCCCCGTCACGCTCAGCGCGGCCAGCACCTTCCCGATCACCGTCGACTACACCACGGCCGACGGGACGGCCTCGGCGCCCGGTGACTACCAGGCGGTGGCGGGCACGCTGACGATCCCCGCCGGCGGGACGACCGCCACGATCGCGGTTCCCACCTTGGGTGACGCCGCCGTGGAGCCGACCGAGACGTTCGTGGTCAATCTCTCCAACCCCACCAACACGATGCTGGCCCAGACGGTCGTCGCCGTCAGCCTCTTCGACGGCCCGCCGGTCGGTTCCACCGGTGAGGTCCCGCCGCCCGGTGGGGTGGTGCCCGGGCCGGGAGCGGGAGGCGACCGCGTGCCGGTGGCCGACGGGTACTGGCTGGCCGCCACCGACGGTGGGTTGTTCGCCTTCGGTGGCGCGCCCTTCTTCGGTTCGACCGGCGACATGAAGCTGAACCAGCCGGTGGTCGGTATGGCCCCGACGCCGACGCAGCTGGGCTACTGGTTGGTGGCGTCGGACGGTGGGATCTTCGCCTTTGGTGATGCGGGGTTCTTCGGTTCCACGGGCGCCATGAAGCTGAACCAGCCGATCGTGGGGATGACGGCGTCGCCGACGGGGTTGGGTTACTGGTTGGTGGCGTCGGACGGTGGGATCTTCGCCTTTGGTGATGCGGGGTTCTTCGGTTCGACCGGCGCCATGAAGCTGAACCAGCCGATCGTGGGGATGACGGCGTCGCCGACGGGGTTGGGTTACTGGTTGGTGGCGTCGGACGGTGGGATCTTCGCCTTTGGTGATGCGGGGTTCTTCGGTTCGACCGGCGCCATGAAGCTGAACCAGCCGATCGTGGGGATGACGGCGTCGCCGACGGGGTTGGGTTACTGGTTGGTGGCGTCGGACGGTGGGATCTTCGCCTTTGGTGATGCGGGGTTCTTCGGCTCCACCGGCGCCATGAAGCTGAACCAGCCGATCGTGGGCATGACGGCGACCCCCACGGGGCAGGGCTACTGGCTGGTGGCCTCCGACGGTGGCGCCTTCACCTTCGGTGACGCCGAGTTCTTCGGTTCCACCGGCGCCATGAAGCTGAACCAGCCGATCGTCGGCATGGCCAACCACTTCAAATTCGTCTGAGGCCGAGCTCGTCCGCCTCCCTCAGGGCTGAGGTCACCGCCTTTTGGGTACGCCACGCCGGTGACGCCTTCCCTACCCGAGTCCCGCGGAGATCTGAGCGCCGCCCTGTTCGAGCATCTGAGGAAAGAGCCGCACGTCCTGCCGCCCCTACCTCCGGCCCCTGATGATCCGTTGGCCGGGGACGAGAGTCAGCTCTGCCTCTACGTCTGTTACGAGCTTCACTACCGCGCCTTCGCCGGCGTCGACGAGCGCTGGGAGTGGGAACCGTCGCTCCTGGCCTTCCGCCGGCAACTCGAGGACCGGTTCGAGTCGGCCCTCGCCGAGCTGGTCGGGCCGGTGCTCCTCACCGGCGACGTGGAGGGCGACCTCCGGCGGTTGCTGGCCGCCGGCGGGGGACGGTCCCTCTCCGGGCACATGCTCGAGGCCGGGACTCTGGATCAGGTGCGCGAGTTCGCCATCCACCGGTCGGCCTACCAGTTGAAGGAAGCGGATCCCCACAGCTGGGCCCTCCCGCGATTGGCGGGTCGGGCCAAGGCCGCCCTCGTCGAGATCCAGGCCGACGAATACGGCAGGGGGGTGGAACACGAGATGCATGCCCACCTCTTCGCCGACACCATGCGGGCACTGGGCCTGGACGACCGCTACGGCGCCTATCTCGGCGAGCTCCCGGGGGTGACGCTGGCGACCACGAACCTGATCTCCCTGTTCGGACTTCACCGCCGCTGGAGAGGGGCGCTGGTCGGCCACCTGGCCGTCTTCGAGATGACGTCGGTCGAACCCATGGGGCGCTACAGCCGTGCCTTACGGCGTTTGGGGCTTCCGGCCTCGGCCCGGCGCTTCTACGACGTGCACGTCGAGGCGGACGCCCACCACGAGGTCGTGGCCGCCACCGGCCTCACCAAGGGACTGGTCGAAGCGGAACCGGCATTGGTCGGCGACGTCCTCTTCGGTGCCCAGGCGCTCATGGCGATCGAGATGCGTTTCACCGACCGGCTCCTGACGGCGTGGGAGGCGGGAATGACGTCGCTCCTCGTCCCATCCGAGGGGCGGGATTTCCCCGGGTTAGACGCAGCGCGGGCGGGGTAGGCGAAGGCGCACCCGGGCGCCCGATAGCTCGGCGGGACTCGAGGAGGGTGGCCATGGCGAAGAAGCAGGAGAACGGACGCGCAGAGATCGGATACGCCGATCAGCGGTTCGAGCGGGGCGCTGGCGGCGAGACCCACCAGATCGTCGCCGACGGGCGACCCGCCCTCACCACCCAGCAGGGCGTGGTCGTGGCCGACGACCAGAACACCCTCCGGATCGGTGAGCGGGGGCCCGGCGCCCTGGAGGACTTCCACTTCCGGGAGAAGATCTTCCACTTCGACCACGAACGGATCCCCGAGCGGGTGGTCCACGCCCGCGGCTATGGCGCCCACGGCTTCTTCGAGAATTACGAGCCCCTGACGGATCTCACCCGGGCCGATCTCTTCCAGCGGGCTGGCGAGCGCACCCCCGCTTTCGTGCGGTTCTCCACCGTGGCCGGCAACAAGGGTTCCGCCGATCTCGCCCGGGACGTGCGGGGCTTCGCCGTCAAGCTCTACACCCAGGAAGGGAACTGGGACCTGGTCGGCAACAACATCCCCGTCTTCTTCATCCAGGACCCGATCAAGTTCCCGGACCTCATCCACGCCGCCAAGCAGGAGGCCGACCGGGGCTTCCCCCAGGCCCAGACCGCCCACGACAACTTCTGGGACTTCGCCTCGCTCATGCCCGAGTCGACCCACATGCTGATGTGGGCCATGTCCGACCGGGCCATCCCCCGGTCGTTCCGGTTCATGGAGGGCTTCGGCGTCCACACCTTCCGCCTGGTGAACCGGCAGTGCCGGTCGACCTTCGTGAAGTTCCACTGGAAGCCTAAGGCGGGGCTCCAATCCGTGGTCTGGGACGAGGCGGTCAAGATCAACGGCGCCGACCCCGACTTCCACCGCCGGGACCTGTGGGACGCTATCCAGCAAGGCAACTTTCCGGAGTGGGAGCTCGGCCTCCAGCTCTTCGACGACGACTTCGCCGATCGATTCGCCTTCGACATCCTCGACCCCACCAAGATCATCCCCGAAGAGGAGGTCCCGATCCGGCGGGTGGGCCGGCTGGTGCTCGACCGCGTCGTGGACAACTTCTTCGCCGAGACGGAACAGGCCGCCTTCTGCACACAGAACATCGTCCCCGGGATCGACTTCACCAATGATCCCCTCCTCCAGGGGCGCAACTTCTCCTACCTCGACACCCAGCTCAAGCGGTTGGGCGGCCCGAACTTCACCCACCTGCCGATCAACGCCCCGAAGTGCCCGTTCGCCACCTTCCAGCAGGACGGACACATGGCGATGATCAACCCGACCTCGCGCGCCAACTACGAGCCGAACTCCTGGGGCGTCGAGGACGGCGGCCCTCGGGAGGACACGGAGCGGGGGTTCGTGTCGTACCCGGAGGAGGCGGCGGGGCCGAAGCGGCGGCTGCGGCCCGAGAGCTTCGCCGACCATTACAGCCAGGCCCGCCAGTTCTATGTCAGCCAGACCGAGATCGAACGCCAGCACATCGGCGACGCCTTCGTGTTCGAGCTCAGCAAGGTCGAGCGGGTCGACATCCGGGCCCGCATGGTGGCCGGGCTCCGCAACGTGCATGAGGGGCTGGCCCGTTACGTGTCGGACGGGCTCGGCCTCGAGGAGCTTCCCGAGCGCGTGGCCCCGGCCCGCTCACCGATCGAGGATCTGGCCCAGTCGCCCGCCCTCAGCATCATCGAGAACGGGCCTGAGAGCTTCGCCGGCCGAAAGATCGGTGTCCTGGCCACGGACGGGACCGACGCCGGTCTCCTCGATGAGCTGCGGGCGGCGGCCGAGGAGGCCGAGGTCACGGTCGAGCTCGTGGCTCCCACGGTGGGCGGCTTCCGCGCCAGCGACGGGCAGCGGACCAAGGCCGACCAGAAGATCGACGGCGCTCCGTCGGTCCTCTACGACGCCGTGGTCCTGCTCCCCTCCAAAGACGGGGCGGCCAGCCTCTCCAAGCAGGCGGCCGCCCGGGACTTCGTGACCGATGCCTATGCCCACTGCAAGTTCATCGGTTATGTCGCCGAGGCGACGCCGTTGTTCGAAGCCACCAGTCTCAATGCTCTCCTGGACGAGGGGTTCATCGAGCTCAGCGGCGGCGGCGCCAATGGCGACGGCAGCGCCGATTTTCTGGCCCGATGCCGGCAGCTGCGTTTCTGGGACCGGGTGAACGGCGCATGAGCGGCTGCCCGGCGGCGGCGAGCGCACTCGTTTCTGGTCAGGCCAGGGGCCGGCGGCCGGTGTAGGCCACCAGCCGTTCGATGGGGGAGGCGTCGGGGGCGGGTTCGACCGCCTCGGCGAAGGTCTGGCCGTCCCGCAGGGGGTCGAGGGCCTGGCGGGCGAAGGCGTCGACCGCGGCCACGAGGTCGTCGGACGGGTCGTAGGCCTGACCGGTGGCGGTGGCCATGTCCCAGCCGTGCACGAGCCCGTCGAGGACGATGAACCGCGCGAAGGTCTCGCCCGGGACCTCGCCGAACGGCGCGGCCACGGTCTTGTCCAGCGCACCCGGGGCGCTCACGGCGGCACCGAGGTTCTCGAGGGCGGGGCCGAAGCCGGCGAGCACGTCGCTGACGTCGGGCTCGGCGGCGGTCTCCCCCCGGTAGGCGGCGGCGAAGGCCGTGGCTCCGCCGATCATGTGGTCGAGCACCCCGCGGACGGTGTACTCCGCGCAGGGGGTGGCGTGGTCCAGCTGATCGGGCGAGATGCCGCCGACCACACCGGCGAGCAGCGGGCCGAGCTGGCCGAATTGGGTCAAGGGGTCCATGAGTCCTCCGTTGTGATCCGATGCAGAAGTCGGGTGACCGCCGTCCAGATAGAACGCTCCGTGCTGAGCTGCCTCTCGGTCACGACCGGCTTCGATGAGCTTGGTCACGGCGTCGGAACGATGGGCGTCGGGCATGTCTCGATGGTCGTGGAAGCGCCGCTGACCGACAAGGGTCAGGTACCCCATTTCCAGGTCGGGATCCCGCCGACGGTGATGGGGTGAACACCTCATACGGTCGCCCGCGGCCGATCGGACGTTGGTACGTGCGGCCGATGCGCCGGTCGGGCCGCGAGCCGATCATCGACTCATGCACTCCCGGATGCCCCGGGGGCTGGAACGAAGGAGCTGACGATGAGGGCTGCAGAGCACGAGATCGAGATCGAGATGCAGATCGGGGAGATCGTGACCCGGGGCGAGGAGTGGGGCGGTCAGCTCGTCCGGCACCTGACCCTGCCGGCGGGCGTCGACTTCACCCCGCTGCTCAAGGGCCTCCCTGGCGATGCGTGCCAGTGCCCGCACTGGGGTTATGTGATCGCGGGCTCGATCCACCTGCGCTACGCCGACGGCACCGAGGAAGTCAGCCGGGCCGGGGACCTCTACTACTGGCCCGCGGGCCACACCGGGTGGACCGACGAAGGCGTGACGTTCCTCGAGTTCAGCCCCGCCGCCGACATCCGTCCCGTGCTCGAGCACCTCGGCGCCCAGCTGGCCGCCTCGGCCTGAGCTACCGGCCACCCGGCGCTACGTTCATGGCCCATGGGACACCTCGGTTCCGGTGGGTCGGGCTGAGCGGCGTGACGGCTGACGCCCTCGCCGCGGCGCACAGCGCGCTGGCCCGACACGACTGGCAGGCGGCCTTCGACGCGGCGCAGGCCGTCCCAGGCGACGCCCCGGAACTCGAGGCCGACCGGGCCGACATGCTGGCGGAAGCGGCGTGGTGGCTCGGTCGCCTCGACGACTGCATCGCGGCGCGGGAGCGTGCCTACCTCATCTTCGACGGTCTCGGAGAGCGTCGCCGGGCCGGGCAGTGCGCCATCTGGCTGTACGAGCATCACGCCTTCAAGGCCAGCCCGGCGATGGCCGGCGCCTGGTTGCGGCGGGCGCGCCGGGCTCTGGTCGACGATCCTCACTGCGTCGAGCACGGGGCCCTGCTCCTCCGCGAAGCGGAGGCCGCCCACGGCGGCGGCGACCTCGATGGCGCTCTGGCGCTGGCGGCCCGGGTCGTCGCCCTGGGCCGGACGCTGCGATCGCCGAACCTCGAGGCCGAGGCCCTCCAGACGGTGGGCCGGGTCCTGATCGACCGCGGTGCGGTGGCCGACGGCATGGGGCATCTCGACGAGGCCATGCTCTTCGCCGTCGAGGGACGTCTCGGGCCCTATTCGACCGGCAAGGTGTACTGCAGCCTGATCAGCGCCTGTGAGGAGCTCGGCGATCTCGACCGCGCCGCGGAGTGGACCGAGGCGACCATGAAATGGGCCCAGCAGCATCCCTTCGCCATCTTCCCGGGGATCTGCCGGGTGCACCGGGCGGTGGTGTTGAAGCGGCGCGGCTCCCTGGCCGAGGCGGAACGGGAAGCGGCTCTGGCCTGCGAGGAGCTGGTCGGCAGCCACGTGGGCAACAGCGCGGCGGCCTACGCCGAGGTCGGCGACATCCAGCGACGTCTGGGTGAGCTCGACCGGGCGGAAGAGGCTTTCGCCCGGGCCCAGCAGCTCTGCGGGCAGCCGTGCGGGGGACTGGCGCTGTTGCGCCTGGCCCAGGGTCGCGTCGACGCCGCCCTGTCGATCATCACCGACTGCCTGCGCGGCACCAAGAACCCGCTCGGCCGATCCTCGCTGCTCCCGATGTTCGTCCACATCGCCATCGCCGCCGGCGACCTCGAGGCCGCCCGCCACGCGCTCTCCGAACTCGACGGGATCGCGACGACGTTCCCCACCGCCATCCTGCGGGCCACCACCCAGTCCACCCGCGGGCGGCTGGAGCTGGCGCAAGGCGACGCCGCCGCAGCGTCTGCGACCCTCGAGCAGGCGCTGGAGACCTGGCTGGCCCTCGATGTCCCCTACGAGGTCGCCACCACCCGCACCCTGTTGGGCCAGGCCCTCCGGCTCAGCGGCGACGAGGCCGGTGCGGCCGAGTCCTTCGCCGCGGCCACGAAGCTGTTCGATCACATCGGTGCCCGCCTCGATGCCCGTGGCCCGGTGGACGGCGCCAAGGCGCCGCTTCCCGCCGGGCTCACCGAGCGGGAGGTCGAGGTGCTCCGCCTGATCGCCGCCGGCATGTCGAACCAGGAGATCGCCTCCGCGCTGTACCTGAGCGTGAAGACCGTCTCACGTCACCTGTCCAACATCTTCACCAAGATCGGCGTGACGTCCCGGGCCGGCGCCACCGCCTTCGCCTTCGAACACCAGCTGGTCGAGACCCGGCGGTAAGCCGGTCGACGTGTGACAAAGCGGACAATTGGAAAAGAGTCCCAGTATGAGCAGGATTCTGGCCGGGCTGGTTCTCCTCGCCATCGTGGGTGCGGGAGTCTTCATCGGTCTACGGGAGACCGGAGTCATTGAAGGCGGCAGTGCCTCCAGCACCCGCGCCTCCTCCACCACATCCAGCTCGGTCAAGGTCGCGAGCTCGTCGACGTCGACCACCGCCACGTCGAAACCCTCCACCGCGACCAGCGCGTCCACCTCGTCGACGGCCCCGGGCGCCGCCGCCGCGACCACCACCACCACCCTCGCCAGTGCTTCTTCGACCACGACTTCTCCCGGCGGCTCCGTTCCCGATTGCGGCCGCGGCGTGGCCCGGGCCATCGCCGGGGTGACGACCGTCGAGGGTGCCTACGAGGTGACCGCCAAGGTGAGAAACGAGGCCGACCGGGCCGTCGAGATCGACACTCTCGTCGTGCGGGCCACCTACCCCGGACCGCGGACGGCGAACTATCCAAGCGATCCTGCCAAGTTCGCCGGCACCCGCATAGCGACGGGCCAGGAGGTGACCTTCGCCATGCGCGAGAGCCGGGCCGCTGAAGCTCCCGCGTCATTCGAGGTGGCGGAGTTCTCGTACCACACCGCCGACCTACCCCAGTGCAAGTCCTCCTGATCTGCCGGTCGCTTCTGGAGAGCTACTCCATGATGTCCCTTACGTCACCCTGAGCAGGAGACTGAGGCCATCTCGCCAAATCACAACGCCATGCTGGGGGAACGCAAGAGACGACCTACTTACAAAGCACCGGCCCAACCGCGGTCACCAAGAGGCAAGCGCTACGGGCTCCGCACTGCCCGGCGCCGGTACCACCTGCCCAACTCGTAAAGCCGAGCTGGCCACGTCCTCGCCCTGGCGCGACGACGGGGCCGGTAGGCACCGGCCCCGCGGCGTATCTTCGCTTGCGCCCGTCAGGCCGGGGTCTTGACCTGCGACCTGGTCTGGGTGCTGGCGGAGAGCAGCTGGTCCAGCTTGGCGCTGATGGCGGCCACCGCTTCCCGGAGCTCGTCGACGTCGTCTTCGAGGTCGTCGTAGTCGTCGTCGCGCACGCGGTCGAGGCTGTCATCGACGAAGTCGTAGGTGTCGTCCATCAGGTTCTGCCAGAAATCGAGGAGGCCGATGCGCCGGCCCCGCCGGCCCCTCCGCCCCCTGCTGTCGCTGCGGCTTCTACGGTCATTCCGGGATCTGCGGGACATTTGTCGCTCTCCTTGCACATACGGGGCCGGTTCGGAAGGCCGCGATATTGGACGAGGTGAGACAAAGGCCTTTTCAACGTATGCTGAACAAATCGTGCCTGTCAAGCACGACACCGTCGCCGGCCCCTACCGGTCCGGATCTGCCTCTCGTCGCTCGGCCCGTGCCCGTTCCCGGGCGACTCGGGCCAGGGCCCGCTCGAAGATCTCGGTGACCTCGTCGACCTCGTCTTCGGAGCTGTTCCGCAGCATGGCGGTCAGGGTTGCAATCCGCTCACCCTCGTTCCCCCCCAGCAGGTCGAGCAGGCTGGCGAGGCGAGGCGCGGAGAAGTACGCGAGTCCATCGGCCAGGAGACGCCGGTCGAAAGGGCTGAGTCCCATGACGACGAACATTCCGGAACGCTGGCCGCCGGGCAAGGCGGGGACCGCCCAATCGAGTCCTTCGGACGGTATGTCCACCGCGCCCCGGACGGTATGCCCGGAGCGCTGCGCAGGTTGACCTCCGGGAGGGCCGCGCGCCTTCTGCCCGAAGGGTGTGAACGGGCCGGCGAGGGCTGTTCAATCCGGCCTTCTAGCCCTTACCTTCATCCCATGGCCCAGACGGCGCGCAACGGACGGCAAGCGGATCCCGTCTCGGTGTTGACCCAGGCGATGAGGCGGGTCGTCACTATGGATCCGGGCGAGATCACCCGCGGCCTGGCCAGTTTCGCCAACCCGAAGGGCGGCGGCTTCCTCGACATGCTCGGCCGGACCCGGGAGGAGCGGGTGGAGAAGATGGCCGCCATGCTGCGCAACAGCTCCGAGGCCGACATGGAGGAGATGGGCCACGTCTTCGCCCTGGCCATGGCCAAGGTGGCCGAGGAGCAGGCGAGCGGTGCCGGGCAGGACGCGACGCGGCTCCCGGCGGAGCAGCCCCGACCCGATCCGGTCTCGATGCTGGCCGACGGGATGAAGCGGGTCGCCAGTCTCGACCTCGGCGACATCACCCGCGGCCTGGCGAACTTCGCCAACCCCGGCGCCGGCGGCATGCTCGACATGCTCGGCCGGACGCGGGAGGAGCAGGTGGAGAAGATGGCCGCCATGCTGCGCAAGGGCTCCGAAGGCGACATGGAGGAGATGGGGATCATCTTCGCTCTGGCCAACGCCAAGGTGGCCGAGGACAAGGCGGCCGAGGACAAGGCGGCCGAGGACAAGCGGGCAGGGGCGACGAGCAGGACCGGGCCCGGATCCGGGCGGAGCGGCCCCGGCGCCGCCGGGGAATGACCTCGGCGGAGTGGAGGGAGGAGCGCCGCCGGGCGTCGTAGGACCGGGCGGTCTTCTGAGGCTGGATCAGCCCGTGCTGTCGATGGCCCCAGCGAGCTCGGCTTCGATGCGCCGGGCGTGTCCCGTGGCCCCGATCACGCGGTAGCGGTGGAGGACGGCGGCGAGGCGATCGCCATCGCGCAGCAGGCGGGCCTGCTCCTCTTCGAGAAGGGCGGCGTAGGCCACCGCGCCGACTTGAGCAGCAAGGGCCAGTCCGGCGTCCACATCGGCCAGGGCGGCGGCCTGCGCCTCCTCGCCTGATGCCCGCAGCACCCGCGCCCGGATGAGGAGAGCGAAGCATTCGACCACGGGTGCCCCCTGGCGGCGGGTCACCTCGACCGCCTCGTCGACCAGCGACCGGGCTCCGGCGGTGTCACCCTGGGCCAGGCGGGCGGTGGCGAGGCGGGCCAGGAGATACCCCTCGTCGAAGAGGCCGGTCCGGTGGGCCCGCGCCTGGGCCAGAACCTTGGTGAGCACCGCCTCGGCGCGCTCGGGTCGTCCGGCGAGCTGTTCGGCCACCGCCAGCCCGTGTTGAGCGATGATCTGGATGACGATGTTGCCGGACTCCTCGGTGAGGGAGACGGCCGCGGCGGCAGACTCCAGAGCTTCCCCTGGCTCACCTGTCAGTTCGGCCATCCGCGCCAGATCGGCGAGTTCCCACGGCACCATTTCGGTCTGGTCGCGTTCCCGGGCCAGGGACAAGGTGCGTTCACCTTCGACCCGGGCCTCGGTCAGCCGTCCCGCCAGGGCCAGGACCTCAGCCCGGTACTGCATGGCGCGGATGAGCGGGCTGTAGCCGATCTCGCGGGCACCGAGTTCGAGGTCCTCCCGCTGCGTCAACGCCTCCACGACCTCATCCAGGGCGCGCCGGAAGGCGGGGAGGGCACTGACGTAGGCCTGGTAGACGTACCCGACCGAGGCGACACCCTGCAGGGATGCGTCCCCCGTGCCGGCGGCCATCTGCCGGGCCCGGCCGTAGGCCTCGTTGGAGGCCGCCACCTGTCCCCGGACGAACAGGTCGCTGCCCCGGCTGAACTGGACCAGCACACCCAGCGTCGTGTCCGCGCACCGTCGGGCCAGCGCCTCCCCTTCCAGGAAGAACCTCTCCGTCTCCTCGGGCGCCAGCCCAACCCGCCCTCCCGTCCGGATCAGCTGGGCCCGGACCCGCACGCCGGTGTTCAGCGCGTCTTCGGATTCGGGCAGGCCGTCCAGGATGTCGAGCACGCTGCGCCAGCGCGCCACCGCCTCGGAGAAGTCGCGACGCTGGCTCCAGCTGGCGGCCCGCTCTTCCCACCGGGCCCATTCGAGATCGGAGCCGGCGCGCTCGTAGTGCGAGGCGATGAGCGCGGCCCGCTCGTCGATCCGGGCCGGATCCAGGTCGGCCAGGGCGGTGGCCACCGTGGCGTGGAGACGCCGGCGCCGGTCGACGAGCAGGGTCGAGTACGCCACCTCGGCGGTGAGCACGTGCCAGAAACGGAACTCCGCCACCGGCCAGGCCGCCTCCTCCTGGAGGAACTCGGCTTCGCACAGGCGGCGCAGCCCGGCGGCCAGGTCGTCATCCGGCCGGCCGCTCACGGCGGCCAGAACGGCCTCCGGAAAGCTGCGGCCGATGACGGCGGCGGTCTGGAGAAGCTCTTTGTCCCGGTCCCCGAGCCGATCGATGCGGGCGCCCAGCGTGGCCTGCACCGTAGGAGGTACCCGCACCTCGGTCGGTGGCCGGGTCAGGAGGTAGGCGCCCGGCGCACCCGCCAGCGACCCGTCCTCCACCAGCGACCGGACCACCTCCTCTACGAAGAACGGGTTGCCGCCCGTCCGCTCCGCGATCTGCGTCGTCAACGGGCCGACGGAGGGATGGGGACCGAGTAACGCCTCGAGGAGTTCGGTGGTGGCATCGGCGGAGAGCGGGTTGACGGGAAGGCGGTGGAAGAACGAGTGGCGCATCCAGGGGGCGTCGTATTCGGGTCGGAAGTTCGCCACCACGACGGTGCGCGTGCCCGGGAAGAGGGCGATCAGGTCGGCCAGAAAGGCGTCGCTCTGCGGGTCCCACCAGTGGAGATCCTCCAGCAGGATGACGACCGTCTCGGCCTCGCCGCGCCGGCGGGTGAGGCGGCGGAGCACGTCGAAAATGCGCCGGAGGCGGGCGTCAGCGGCCAGGCGGGGTGCGGGGCGATCGGGGTCGGGTACGTCGAGAAAGTCGAAGAGGAGCGGAAGGGCCTCCTCGAAGGCGGAGTCGAGCAGGAGGAGCCGGCCGGCCACCTTCTCCCGGGCCGCGGCCGGTGAATCAGCCTCGGCGATGCCGAAGTAGTCGCGCAGCAGTTCGAGGACGGGGACCAGGGGGATACCGGAGGTGTGCGAGAACCCGGACGCCCGCCGGACGGTGATGCCCTCGGCTGCCGCGACGCGGGCGAACTCCTCGCAGAGGCGGCTCTTTCCCACACCCGGCTCGCCGACGACTCCTACCACCTGGGCGGTTCCGGCCCGGGCCCGGGTCAGGGCCCCCGTCAGCACGGCGAGGTCGTCCGCCCGCCCGACCAGCGGCGACCGTACCGTCCACCGGGCCATTCCCCGACGGCGTGGGCCCGCGCCTTCGAGGACGTGGACGCCAACCGGAGCGGCGCTGCCCTTGACCGCGAAGGGCCCCAAGTTCCGCAGGCGGAAGTGACCCGAGACCAGCCGGGCGGTGTCCTCGGTGACGTAGACCGTTCCTGGTTCGGCGAGAGCCTCCATCCGCTGGGCGAGGCCGACCGTGTGGCCGACGGCCGTGTAGGCGGATGGCCTGGCTCCTCCGACCCGCCCGGCGATCACCTCACCGGAGTTGAGACCGATGCGCAGGGCGAGGTTGAGCCCGTGACTACGGCGCAGCTCGACGGCATAGGCGGCGGCGACGTCGACCAGGTGGATGGCGGCATAGCACGCCCGGCGGGCATGGTCCTCCTGCGCGGCCGGCGCCCCGAAGAGGGCCATGATCCCGTCGCCGGTGAACTTGTCGACGGTCCCGCCGAACCGTTCCACTCCCTCGGCGGCCACGGCGAAGAGTCGGTCCATGATGCCGGCCCAGTCCTCGGGATCGAGTCCCTGGGCCAGCTCCATCGAGCCGGCCACGTCGGCGAAGAGGACGGTGACCTGCTTGCGCTCGCCGTCGAGGGGTTGCACCGCGTGTTCCGGGGCCGGAGCCGCCGGCTCCACGGCGTCCGCTCCGAGCGCCTGTCCGCACTGCCCGCAGAACCGGCTATCCGGCTCGACCGCGGCGCCGCATGCCGGACAGGCCGCCTTCCGAGGAGATCCGCAGCCGGTACAGAACCGACCGCCGGCCGGGAGCACGGCGCCGCACGCATCACAGCGCGGCTCAATCACCACCGCGGCGCCCGACCTCGGTCCGCCCCCGCCCCATATCGGCGAGCGTACCTGCGGGCCGATCGGCGAGGCCGCGGCGCAATCCGAGAGGCGCCGGGCCTCGGCGGCGGGAAAGGCGCCATGAAGGGGTGCGCGTCGCCCGGCGCTGCGAGCTCACCTCGGAACCGGCGTGGCTCAGCCCCGCATACCGGGGCTGAACAGCGCCGGTTCGGGGCGCGAGGCACTCACGCAACGACACGGCGCCGCCGCAACCGCCCCGATCCCCCTCACTGCGCCTTTGATTTCCCCGCTGCGCCTCAGCCCTGAGCGGCCCGCTCGACCTCGGCGACGTCGATCTTCTTCATGCCGAGCATGGCGGCCATGGCCCGCTGGGCCTTGGCCTCGTCAGGGTCGCCGAGCAGCTCGAAGAGGACGGTGGGGACGATCTGCCAGGACACGCCGAACCGGTCCTTGAGCCAGCCGCACGGTCCCTCCTCCCCACCCTCGGAGAGCCGGGTCCAGAACTCGTCGACCTCGGCCTGGGAGTCGCAGGCGATCTGGAAGGAGATCGCCTCGTCGAAGGTGAACTCCGGGCCGCCGTTGAGGGCGACGAAGGCGTGGCCGTCCAGCTCGAAGCGGACGGCCATCACCATGCCCTCGGGGCGGGGGCTGGCCGAGCCGTAGTGGGCGACGTCCAGGATGCGCGAGTTCTTGAAGATGGTCGTGTAGAACTTCGCCGCCTCCTCGCCCTCGGTGTCGAACCACAGGCAGGGGGTGATCTTGGCCAGTGTCGCCATCGGCTTCTCCTCTCACGCGTGCCCGTCCGGGCCCGGTGTTCTTACCCCGGGGAGACGACCGATGGAGCGCGAACTCATCGGTCCGAGCGGGCAAATCTCGCCGCGGTGCTACCTTCCCCGGCCATGTCGGGGTCCGGTGACCGGGTCAGGAAGGCGGCAACGAAAGTTGCCATCGCCCTCTCCTCCAGCCGGCCCGGGGGATGGCTCTTCACCCATGTTCTGTACCGGATCGACCTACCGCTCATGCGTCTGACCAAGGGCCGGGCGCGTATCGGGATGACCATGCCCCACGTCGTCCTCACCACCACCGGGGCGCGCAGCGGGAAATCCCGTTCCGTGCCGCTCCTCTACACGCGGGACGGGGCGGCGTTCGTGCTCATCGCCTCCAACGGCGGGAGTACCCACCATCCCGGCTGGTACCACAACCTGGTGGCGAACCGGTCGGCCACCATCGAGATCGACGGCATGGCCATCGCCTGCACCGGCCGCGAAGCCGACGGTCCAGAGCGCGAGCGTCTCTGGATCGGAGCGACGGCGTCCTACCCCGGCTACGACGCCTACCAGAAACGGGCCGGCCGCGAGATCCCCGTGATGGTGCTCGAGCCCGACTGATCCGGCTGGTCGTGGCCGCCGCCGACGGGTAGGAATGCGCCAGGTCGTGGCGACGTTGGTCGCGACGCCAGGCCAGCCGAACTCCAGGACAGCAACGGAGGCTCCATGACCCACACCGACATCGATCTCGCCGCCGTCGAGGCCACCAGGACCGCCATCCGGGAGCGTTACCTGCACCCGACGGCGGACCGGCCGCCGTCCTCGGCCCGGGGTGTCCACCACATCGCCCTGCTGTCGTCGGATGTGGAGCGGACGGTGCGCTTCTACCAGGAGCTGCTCGAGTTCCCCCTGACCGAGATTTTCGAGAACCGGGACTACAAGGGCTCGAACCACTTCTTCTTCGACATCGGCCACGGGAACCTGCTCGCCTTCTTCGACTTTCCCGGCCTCGATCTGGGGCCCTACGCCGAGGTGCTGGGCGGCCTGCACCACATCGCCATCGCCGTGGAGCCCGAGAAGTGGCGGCACCTCAAGGGCAAGCTGGAATCCGCCGGTGTTGTACTCCATGAGGAGAGCGGCACGTCGATCTACTTTCCCGATCCCGACGGCGCTCGCCTCGAGTTGCTCGCCGATCCCCTGCTCTCCATGTACGGGAACGAAGTCGGCTGACCCCAGAACACCGACAGGAGATGAACCGTTTTCATGACTGATACCGCCACCATCGACGTCCGGCGGGCCGACCAGCGCTTCCACACCGCCGCGGGCTGGCTGGACTCCCACCACAGCTTCAGCTTCGGGCGCCACTACGACCCGGCCAACACGCAGCACGGCCTGCTGCTGGTGAGCAACGACGACTGGGTCCGGGCTGGCACCGGCTTTTCCACCCACCCCCACCAGGACATGGAGATCATCACCTGGGTCCTGGACGGCGAGCTGGAGCACAAGGACACCACCGGCCACCAGGGGATGATCTATCCCGGGCTGGCCCAGCGGATGAGCGCGGGCCGGGGCATCTGGCACTCGGAGATGAACCCGAGCGGTGACCGCGACGTCCACTTCGTCCAGATGTGGGTGCTGCCCGACACAGAGAGGATCGACCCGTCCTACCAGCAGCTCGACATCAACCCGCAGCTCGACCGGGGCGGGTTGGTGCCCGTCGCCTCCGGGAAGGGTCACGATGCCGCCATCGCCATCCGCCAGGGCAGCGCCGTCCTCTGGGCCGGCCGCCTCCAGGCCGGGGAGACAGTCCCGCTGCCCGACGCCCGTCACGTCCATCTCTTCGTGGCCCGGGGCGACGTCGAGCTGGAGGGGGCCGGCCAACTGGCCGAGGGCGACGCCGTGCGCCTGACCGCGGCCGGGCACCCGTCATTGACCGCGGGAACGGGTGGCGCCGAGGTGCTCGTGTGGGAGACGGCCTGATGCCGGCGGTCTCCGTCGACGACCTCACCGTCCTGCCCACCATCCCCACCCCCGACCCGGCCACCGCCCGGGCCCGCCCGGTGCGTCAGGTCACCACCGCCCCCAAGGGATTCGAGGGGGAGGGCTTCCCGGTGCGGCGCGCCTTCGCCGGCGTGGACCTCGGCGACCTCGACCCGTTCCTCCACCTCGATCAGATAGGCGAGATCGAGTACGGGCCGGGCGAGCCGAAGGGGACGGCCTGGCATCCCCACCGGGGCTTCGAGACCGTCACCTACATCATGGACGGCCGGATCCGCCACGAGGACTCCACTGGTGCCGGGGGCCTGATCTCCGACGGCGACACGCAATGGATGACCGCCGGCGGCGGCATCCTCCACATCGAGACGCCCCCCGAGGACCTGGTCGTGAGCGGGGGCTTCTTCCACGGGCTCCAGCTGTGGGTCAACCTCCCGGCCGCCCAGAAGCTCATCGCCCCCCGCTACCAGGACCTGGCCGGGGACCGGGTCACCCTGCTGGCCTCCCCCGACGGCGGCGCCCTGGTCCGGCTGATCGCCGGCGACGTCGCCGGTCACCACGGGCCCGGCTCGACCCATACGCCCATGACCATGGTCCATGCCAGCGTGAGCCCCGGCGCCCGGCTGGTGCTGCCCTGGCCGGCCGAGTTCAACGCGCTGGCCTACGTGCTGGCCGGAGACGGGTCCGTGGGCGCCGAGGACCGGCCGGTCTCCATGGGTCAACTGGCCGTCTTCGGCCCCGGAGATTTCATCACCGCCACCGCCGCCCCCCGCCAGGAGGGCCCGGTTCGCGATCTGGAGCTGCTGCTGCTCGGTGGGCGTCCGATCAAAGAGCCCATCGCCTGGATGGGACCCTTTGTGATGAACACCCGGGCCGAGATCGTCCAGGCCCTGGAGGACTTCCAGGCCGGCCGGCTGGGCCAGATCCCCGCCGACCGTGTCACCCCCGGTCAGCGACCGGCGGGTACCTGAGGGGCCGGCGCCGGCTCGGGTCGGGCGCGCTCCGGCTCCGCCGGCGGGGCCGGTTCCACGCCCTTGAACCCGCTGAACATGGGCACCGCCACCTCGTCGGGACCCTGGTTCCAGTCCCGCAGCGAGTCGCGGTAGAGCCGGCGGACCACCCACAGGAAGTAGGTCCCGGCGGGCACCGAGAGCCAGTCGATGAAGGCGCCGTGGATGTCGTGGTGGTAGGTGCCGGCCAGGGCGTAGGCGGCGAAGACGCCGTGCATCAGCGCGCAGGTGGGGAAGATGGCCGACAGGCACAGACCGGACACCGACCAGCCTCCCATGAGCGGGTGGTTCCGGAGTTGGGTCCGCACGATGAACCAGCCGATGGCCAGGTAGATGCCGACCAGGAAGAGGTTGGGCAGAACCGAAAGCAGCCGGTCGCCGGGTAGGCCGGTGCCGTTGAAGCGGGCGACGACGCCGGCGGCCAGTGAGGCGAGGTAGAGGGCGGCCAGGGTGGGCACGGCCCGCAGCCAGCGGGGCTCGCCCAGGATGAACCGGTCACCCCGGCCGCCCAGGAAGGCCTCGATCCGCAAGCTGAGCCACACCACCCCGACCGGGAGCCCGACCACCACGGTGAACAGGTCGAGTGGCCCACCGGCGCGGCCTTCCAACCCCACATGGATGGCGTGGGCCAGGTGGTGGGGCCCGCAGGTGAAGGCCATGGCGATCCAGGCGGCGCCGAAATGGGAGAAGCCGAAGGAGCGCCAGTCCCGACGCATCTCCAGCGCGGTGATGACGCCGTAGCCGGTGTAGGCGATTCCGAGCACGAGGTTGACCAGGAACACTGCGACAGTCATGAGCCTCTCCTGATGGGGACGCCGATCTGACGCATGAACTCGCGGATGGAGGATTCCTCCCCGACCCCGGCCGTGGCCGGGGCGCTGGTGCGGATGACGGTCCGGGCCGAGCGGGGCAGGGCGAAGGTGAACGTCGAGCCCTTGCCGATGGCTGTGCTGATGCCCACGTAGCCGCCCATGGCCTCGACCAGAGACCGGACGATGTAGAGCCCGATCCCGGTGCCCTGCCGCCGGCGCCCGTCGGGTTGACGGCCCTGCCAGAACTGCTCGAAGCAGCGGGAGGCCTCGGCCGCGTTCATACCGATCCCGAAGTCGGCCACGCTGACCCGGACCCAGCGCCGGTCCCCGGCCGCACTCACCACCACGGGGCGGTCGGGGTCCGAGTACTTCAGGGCGTTGGCCAGCAGGTGGTCGATGACGCTGCGCACAGCCCCGATCTCGCCGAAGGCGGCGGCCAGGTTGGGCGGGGTCTGGAGGACCACGTTGCGGCCGGATTCGGACCGCAGCGCCGTCGTGCGCTCCACCAGCAGCTGGCCCATGTCGATGGGGGCGGGGGCGAGGGAGGCGACGCAGGGCTGACGGCCCCACCCCGGCAGCTCGCCGGCGGGGAGGGGGCGGTTCCAGTAGTAGCCCTGGGCCCGGTCGCAGCGCAACGCCCGCAGGGTCACGAGCTGCGCCTCGGTCTCCACGCCTTCGGCCACCACCATGATCCCGAGTGCGTGGGCCAGGTTGACGACGGCAGCGACAATGGCGGTGGCGGCCGGATCGACCCCCAGACCAGCGACGAAGGACCGGTCGAGCTTCACCACGTCGACGGGGAAGCGGCGCAGGTAGCTGAGCGACGAGTAGCCGGTGCCGAAGTCGTCGATGGCGAGGCGGACCCCGAGGGCCTTGAGGTCCAGGAGAGCCTCGATGGACGACTCCACGTCGTCCATGAGCACGCTTTCGGTGATCTCCAGGCACAGGCGGGAAGGGTCGAGTCCGGTCTCGGCCAGGACGTCGCGGACGGTGTCGATCAGCTCGGACTCGCCGAGCTGGCGGGCCGACAGGTTGACGGAGAGTCGCAGGCCCCCCGGGTTGGTCTTCGGATCACGCCGGGCCAGCTCCCGGCACGCCTCCCGCAGGACCCAGTCGCCCAGCGGCACCACGAGGCCGGTCTCCTCGGCCACGTCGATGAACTCCGCCGGGGGGAGCAGTCCCAGAGTCGGGTGCTGCCAGCGGACGAGGGCCTCCACGCCGGTGGTGGCCTCCTCGGCCAGGTCGACCTCGAGCTGGTAGCACAGCCGTAGTTCGGATCGATCCAGCGCCAGCCGCAGCTCCTCGGCGCGCCGGAGCCGGGCCAGGGTCCGGGCCCGGCTGGCCGGGTCGAAGATCTGATAGCGGTTGCGGCCGGCGTCCTTGGCCTCGTACATGGCGGTGTCGGCGTCGCGCAGCACGGTGTCCGGGGTGGAGTCCGGCTCGCTCACGGCGATGCCGATGCTGGCCGAGGCGATGATCTCCTGGCCCTCCACCAGGACCGGGGCGGCCAGGGTGGCCAGAATGCGGACGGCGATCTCCTCCGCCCCGGCGGGGCCGCCGAGTCCCTCGCACACCACGGCGAACTCGTCCCCGCCGAGCCGCGCGATGGTGTCGCCCGGGCGCAGGATCCGGCCCAGCCGATCGGCCACCGCGATCAGGAGCTGGTCCCCGGCGTAGTGGCCCAGGGTGTCGTTGACCGTTTTGAAGCGGTCGAGGTCCACGAAGAGCACGGCCACGCCCCGGCCGTCGCGTTTCTCGCGGCGCAGGGCGAGGGCGAGGCGGTCGAGGAACAAAGCCCGGTTGGGCAGGCCGGTGAGCGGATCCTGGAGCGCCAGGCGGGTGAGGGCGGCCTCCGTCGTCTTCTGGGTGGTGATGTCCTGGCAGATGCCGAGGAGCCGGAGCGGCAGCCCGTCCTCGTCCTGCACCAGCCGGGCCCGGCTGTGCAGCCACCGGGTGGACCCGTCGGGCAGCACGATGCGGTACTCGGACGCCAGGGGGGCGCCGGACCGCAGCGTCTCCTCGATCGACCGCTGGGCCAGGCGGCGGTCCTCGGGATGGACCCGGCGCATGTAGGCCTCGTAGGTCGCCTCGAAGCTGCCGGGATCGGCGCCGAAGATCTTGAACAGCTCGTCCGACCAGCGCACCTGGTCGCCCTGGATGTCCCACTCGAAGCGGCCGAGGTGGGCGATCTCCTGGGCCTCCCGCAGGGTGTCGTCGCTCTCCGACAGTGCCTGGATGAGGCGGAGCTCGTCGGTCACGTCCCGGGCCACCACGAGCTCGAGGATCCGGTTCCCGACGACCACCGACGACGTCTTCACTTCGGCCTGGACGATGGTGCCGTCCCGGCGGCGGTGCCGGTGGACCCCGCCCCGCCAGGGCAGGTCCGCGGTGGCCAGGGCCACGTCGACCTCCCGGGACGGGAGGAAGGCGTCGCCCTCCAGAGCCAGGAACTCGTCCCGGGAGTAGCAGTACTGCGCCAGGGCGGCGGCGTTGACGTCGAGCAGCTCCCGGATCTCGGCGTCGTAGATCCACATGGCCACCGGGCTGGCCTCGAACAGGGCGCGATAATCGGGGTCGACCGGTCGGGGGGACGCCGGACGGAGCAACGCGTCGAGGGTCGAGGCCAGCGAGCCGCTCCCGTTGCTGGCCGCGCTGCGCCCATCGTGCGGCCCGCCCGCGGTCACATCCACCTGTTTTCTGGCGTTGTCGTCCACGCCTGTACCGATCTCGCCCTCTTCCGACAGCTGTCCTTCAGAGGATCGCCAGGCACCGTGGTACCGACAATGGCCCGGACGAGTCATTTGGGCACCCCGCCCGGACTAGTCGGAATGATTCGGGTTAGACGCGCACCCTGATCCGCAGGCCGCGGGTGAGGGCCAGGTAGACCGTGCCCCACAGGCAGCCGACGGCGGCGAGTCCGAGCGTGGGCGGGCGCGGGCCGAAGCGCTCGGCCACCGCTCCGGCCACCAGCAGCGAAGCGCTCATCGACAGGGTCACCAGGGCGAAGTCGGCGGCGAAGATCCGCCCCCGGACGTGGTCCGGAGTGGCCCGCTGGAGACCGTAGGTGGACAGCGTCCACTGCATGCCACCGCCGATGTGGGCCACGAGGACCCCGAGGACGGCCAGGCCCAGGACGGGCGCCGTGCCGACGATGAGGTAGCCGGCCCCGAACACCAGGCCGGCGAGCCCGCAGGCCAACAGGATGCCGTCAGTCCCCCGTTCGGCCAGGCGCTTGGCCAGGAAGGGCCCCAGGAGCACTCCTGCGCCCCGCGCCCCGAGCAGGAGCCCGGTGGCGCCGTCACCGCCCCCGAAGGCGTCGGTGGCGAGCAGCGCCAGCATCCCCACCGTCCCCCCGCCCAGGCCGAAGCCGAGCTTCGAGCCCAACAAGGCGGCCACCACCGGGTTGCTCCGGGCGTAGCGGAGCGCCTCGGCCGTGTCGGCCACCGGCCGCATGCGCGGCCGGGGCCCGTCCCCGCCGGCCCGGACCTGGGTGGGTCGGGTGAGCGAGGCGATCAAGGCGGCGGCGACCAGGAAGGTTCCGGCGTCGGCCACGAAGGCGGCGTTGCGCCCGAAGGCGACGGTGAACAGCCCGCCGACGGCGGCGCCGACGGCCAGCATCGCCCCCCAGGTGCTGCCGATCATCACCGCGGCCAGGGGCAGGTCCTCGGGGTCCACCAGGTTGGGCAGGGCGGCCTGGGAGGCGGGTATGAAGAACGCCCCCAGCCCGGAGATGAGGCCCTGGGCTACGAAGGCGAAGGCCACCGGCCCGGACGTGCCCAGCAGGAACAGGCCGGCGGCACCGGCCTGCGCCACGGAGACCACCACCATCAGGGTGCGCCGGTCGAAGCGGTCGGCGGCCGGACCGGCCAGGGGGGTGAGGAGAAAGGCGGGGAGGGTCTGGACGATGAAGACGGCCGACGCCGCCGCCTCCGATCCGGTCCGGTCGATGACCAGCCCGAGCATGGCCACGGTGGCGAACCAGTCGCCGGCGAAGGAGACGATCTGGGCGAAGAAAAGCGCACGGAAGTCCCGGTTGCGCCGCAGCAGCGAGATCATCCGAGGCCACCACCGACGAGGAGGGAGCGAACGGTTTCGATGGTGTCGGCCTCGGCCGGGGACTTGTCCTCCCGGTAGCGCTTGAGGCGGGCGAAGCGCAGGGCCACGCCGCCCGGGTAGCGGGTTGAGGCCTGGACGCCGTCGACGGCGATCTCGACCACCACCTCCGGGCGGACCCACACGACGATGCCCGACCGTGACGTCTCCAGCTCGAGGAAGCGGGCCGTCTGCATGCGCAGGGTCTCGTCGGTCATGCCCTTGAACGTCTTGCCCACCATCACGAACCCGCCGACGGGATCCCGGGCGCCGAGGTGGAGATTGGACAGCCAGCCCTGACGCCGGCCGTGGCCCCATTCGACGCCGAGTACGACGAGATCAAGGGTCTGGGCCACCTTGACCTTGCGCCATGCCTTCCCGCGGCGACCCGCCTCGTAGGGGGAGGACACCGCCTTGACCACCACCCCTTCGTGGCCGGCGGCCAGGGCTTCGGCGAGCACCGCCTCGCCCTCGGCGGGGTCGGCGGTGACCCGGCCCGGAATCCGCCACGGGCCGGCGGCCGCCTCCAGGGCTTCCAGCCGCTCGGACAGGGGTCGATCCAGCAGGTCCTCCCCGTCCAGGTGCAGGCAGTCGAAGAAGCGGGCCAGGAGACGCTCGTCCTTGCGCATCGACTCCTGGAACGACCTCGGCCGCTGCTCTTCGCCCAGGGCCAGAGCCTCGCCGTCGAGGACGAACCGGTCGACGGGCAATGCCCGGGACAGCGCCACCACCTCCGGCAAACGGGCGGTGATGTCGTTCAGGTTCCGGCTGTACACGGCGACGTCGTCGCCACGGCGATGGACCTGGATGCGCAGCCCGTCCAGCTTCCACTCCACCGAGGACAGCCCGAGCTCGCCCACGGCCTCGGCCACGCCCGGCGACGAGGAGGCGAGCATCGGCAGCAGGGGTCGGCCCACCTCGAGCCCGACCGCCTCCAGCCCCGGCCGGCCCTGAGCCAGCGCCACCACCGCCGTGCGGCCCAGGTCGCCGCACAGCATGCTTGCCCGGCGCACGGCCGCCGCCGGCACCCCGGCGGCTTTGGCCACCGCCTCGGCCATCACCCCCTCCAGAGCACCCTGGCGGAGCCCGCCGGTGAGCAGCCGGCGCAGGAAGTCGGTCTCGGCGGCCGTGGCTCGGCGGAGGAGGTCGGTGAGGAGGGCGGCGCGGGTCCCGACGGAACCCGACCCGGTGGTGGTGAGGATCTCGGTCAGGCGGCCGTCGACCTCGGCCACGCTGAGCGTGGGCTCTGCGGCAGGCTCGGGCGCCAGCGCCACCAGCGTGGCCCAGCCCACTCCGATCCGGCCCTGGCGGGGCTCGCCGACCAGGAAGGCGACCACGGCCTCGACCTCGCCGGGCCGGAGGCGGGCCAGGAGCCCGGCCAGAGCGGCGATCTTGGCGCTCCGGGCGGACGTGGCGGCCACCGCCGCGGACGTGGTCACCACCTCGGCCATGAGCACGGGGTCATTATGGGGGCCACTCCGGGGAAGGGAGACTGCTCATGACCATGCCACGCCACCCACTCGTGCTCGCCGCCGCCGGCCTGCTCGCCCTGGTTCTCGCCGCTTGTGGGGACGACGAAGGCGGCGGGGGCGAGGTGACGAGCGACACCTCCACCACCTCCTCCAGCGCGCCCCCCTCAACCACCAACGTCAACCTGGAGGCGAACATGTCGGGCAAGGCCGAGGTCCCCGGTCCGGGTGTGACCGACGGCGCCGGCGTGGCCGAGATCCGCATCGAGGGGGAGGAGATCTGCTACAAGCTCAACGCCACCATGGGGGAGATGCCGACCGCCGCCCATATCCACACCGGGGCGGCCGACGCCAGCGGCCCTGTACTGGTGAACCTCATGCCCATGTTCAACAAGGGCGAGTCGGGCTTCACGGCCGAGAACTGCCTCCCGCCGTCGTCCTCCGTGCCCCAGATCGCCGAGAACCCCGCCGGCTTCTACGTGAACATCCACACCGCCGAGCATCCCAACGGGGCCATTCGGGGACAGCTGGCGAAGGCGCCCTACTAGAAATAGGCCCATGCCCGACCGCATCCTGAACGCCCGGCTGGCGCCGTTCACCTCCACCATCTTCACGGAGATGTCGGCGCTGGCCCTGCGCACCGGGGCGGTCAACCTCGGCCAGGGCTTCCCCGACACCGACGGACCGACCGAGGTGATCGAAGCGGCGGTGGCCGCTCTGCGGGGCGGGCTCAACCAGTACGCCCCCGGGCCCGGCGTCCCCCAGCTGCGGGCGGCGGTGGCCGACCACCAGCGCCGCTTCTACGGCATCGACCTCGATCCCGACACCCAGGTGGCCATCACGTTCGGCGCCACCGAGGGAATCGCCGCCTCGGTGCTGGGCCTGTGCGAGCCGGGGGACGAGGTCATCATCCTCGAGCCCTGGTACGACTCCTACGCCGTGTGCATCGCCCTGGCCGGCGCCACCCGCCGGGTGGTCCCGCTGGCCCCACCCCACTTCACCCTCGACGCCGACGCCCTGGCCGCGGCCGTCACCCCCGCCACCCGCATGGTGCTGATCAACACCCCGCACAACCCGACCGGCCGGGTCCTCGGTGTCGACGAGCTCTCGGCCATCGCCCGGGTGTGCGTGGAGCACGACCTGCTGGCGGTCACCGACGAGGTCTACGAGCACCTGGTGTTCGAGGGCCGCCACGTCCCCCTGGCCACCCTGCCGGGAATGGCCGAACGCACCGTCACGGTCTCGTCCCACGGCAAGACCTTCTCGTTCACGGGCTGGAAGATCGGCTGGGTGACGGGCCCGGCGCCGCTGGTGGCGGCGGCCCATGTGGCCAAGCAGTACCTCAGCTTCCACGGCGGCACGCCGCTCCAGCACGCCGCCGCCGTCGCCCTGGGCCTGCCCGATGACTTCTACGCCAGGGTCATCGCCGACCTGCGGGCCAAGCGGGACCTGATGTGCGCCGGCCTGGCCGAGGCCGGATTCGGGGTCCTCCCGCCCCAGGGCACCTTCTTCGTGGTCACCGACGCCGCTCCCCTGGGCGTGACCGACAGCATGGAGTTCTGCCTCTCGCTCCCCGAACGGGTGGGCGTGGTCGCCGTTCCCATGTCCGTCTTCTACGACGACCCCGAGCCGGCCCGCACGCTGGTGCGCTTCGCCTTTCCCAAGCGCACCGAGGTGCTCGAGGAGGGACTGGCCCGGCTCAAGGGCCTGTCCTCGGGCCGCTGAGGCGAGGCCCGGGATGAAGGTCGCCGCCGTCCAGCACGACGTGGTCTGGGAGGACCGGGCGGCGACGCTCCGCCGCCTGGAACCGCTGGTGGGGACGGCCGCCGCCGCCGGCGCCCGCCTGGTGGTGCTGACCGAGATGTTCCCCACCGGTTTCTCCATGGATGCGGCCCGGGTGGCGGAGCCCGAGGATGGGCCGACCACCGCCTGGCTCGTGCGGCGGGCCGCCGCCGAAGGGGTGTGGCTGGGCGGGTCGGTGGCCATCTGGCCGGCGGGCACCGACCCCGCCGCCGCCGGGGCCAGGGCCGTGAACCGGTTCCTCCTGGCCGGCCCGGACGGTTCCCTGGCCCGCTACGACAAGCTCCACCCCTTCACCTACGCGGGCGAGCACGAGCACTACGCCCCCGGTGCGCAGCGGGGGATGGTCCTCGACGTGGACGGCGTGCGGGTGGCGCCCTTCGTCTGCTACGACCTGCGCTTTGCCGACGAGTTCTGGGACCTGGCCCCGGCCGTCGACTGCTACGTCGTGGTGGCCAACTGGCCCACGGCCCGGCGCACCCACTGGCAGGCCCTGCTCGTCGCCCGGGCCATCGAGAACCAGGCCTACGTGGTCGGTGTCAACCGGGTGGGTGAGGGCGACGGCATCCCGTATGCCGGCGACAGCCGCATCGTGGCCCCCTCCGGGGAGGTCCTGGCCGGAGCGGCGGAGATCGAGACGGTGCTGGTGGCCGAGGTCGACCCCGAGGTGGTGGCGGCCACCCGGGCGCGTTACCCGTTCCTGGCCGACCGCCGGTAGGCCCGGGTCAGCCAGTTGGGACTGAGAGACAAGGACGCAATGAAGGGGTGGGGGTGTTCTGCGCTGGGGGCTTACTTCAGAACGGGGTGGTCAAAACGGACAAATCGGACGGCTAGGGGGAACTGTGCTTCCGCAGGGACCGTGGAGGTACCTGCCGAAGCACAGTTCCCAAGAAGCACCCAGATTCCGAAGTAAGCCCCCAGCTCCGGCTCCCGCCACCCCTTCAGTGCGCCTTTGGCCCTCCGGCAGACGCACCAGAAGGCCTAGGCCCTCGGCTCACCCGAGGGGGACGGGGGCGAGGAGGGCGTAGTCGTCGCGGGAGACGGATTCGGTGGTGACGGCGCCGTCGCCCCGGGGCACACCCACGGGCACGCCTTCCAGCGTGAAGGCCACCCGGCCGACGCCGGGAAGGCCGGTCACGGTGGAGACGATCTGGGCCAGGGCCATGATCTGGTCGCGGCCCACGATGTCGGTGAACCCGGTCCCCAGGTCCACGCTGGCGATCCCTCCGCTCACCCCGATGGAGCGCATCACGTCCGTGCCCACCAGGGCGGAGCGCAGGCCGAGAGCGGCCTCGGACCGGGTCGGCCCCCGCTCCAGGGCCTCGATGACCCCTTCGCCGCTGGGCGGGGAGGGGACCTCGCGCACCACGGGGGCCAGCCGTTCGCCCTGGACGAGGAAGATGGTCGCCCCGGTCATCGAGGCGCCGTTCGAGGAGCTGATGGTGCTGGTGGTGGTCTCGGGGATCTCGGCCAGAAGATCGAAGGGGACGTCTTCGGCGCGGGCCAGGGTGGCGTCCTCCTCGGTGGGGATGCCACAACCCGCGGCCCCGGCCACGACGGTGGCGAGGACGAGGCCGGCGAGCAGGATGCCGGGCCGCCTCATTCGGACACCACCGGCAGTTCGACGACGAAGCGCGAGCCGCCGCCCGCCCGCTCCTCCACCCAGACCCGCCCTTCGTGGAGCCGGGCGTGCTCCGCCACCAGGGAAAGGCCGAGCCCGGTCCCGTCGCCCGCCCCGCGGCGATTGGAGGACTCGCCCCGCACGAACCGCTCGAAGATGTGATGGCGCTCGTGCTCGGGGATGCCGGGCCCCCGGTCCTCCACGGCCAGGCGCACCATCCCGGGAGAGCCCGTGACCACCACGGCCGTGGCCCCGCCGGCGTACTTGTCCGCGTTCTCCAGCAGGTTCTGGAGGATCTGGCCCACCCGACGGGCGTCGAGCATGGCCCGGCGGGGGGCGGACGGGTCCAGGCCCAGGGGCACCCCGGAGCGGCCCGAGGCGGTCAGCACCGAGCGGGTGAAGCGCTCCAGGTCCACCGGCTCGCGTTCCAGGCGGGCGACCCCGGCCTCCAGGCGGGAGATCTCGAGCAGGTCGGTCACCAGCTGGGAGAAGCCGGTGACCCGGGATTCCAGGTCGGAGAGGGCCTCCGCCGCCGCCTCGGGGGAGTTGAGCCGGCGCCGCACGATGTTGACCCCGGCGCTGATAGCGGCCAGCGGCGTGCGCAGCTCGTGGCTCACGTCGGAGGCGAAGCGCGCCTCGCGGTCGATCCGTTCCTGGAGCGCGTCGACCATCTCGTTGAAGGACTCGACCAGGGGGGAGAGGTCCCGGTCGCCCTTGGCGTCGAGGCGGGTCTCGAGGTCGCCGCGGGCGATGCCGGAGGCGGCGTTGGCGATGCCCCGCAGCGGCCGCACCACCCGCAGCGAGGCGTAGGCGCCCACCGCCGCTCCGCCCAGGGCGGTGAGGGTGGCACCCACGGCCAGGGCCCGGGCCAGGAGTGACAACGTCCGGTCGAGCTCGCTCAGGGGGACGAGCTCGAAGTAGAAGGCCTCGGCCGCGGGCAGCGGGACGCCCACCGCCACCTGGGGTTGGCCGGCGAGGCTGAAACGCTGGCGCCCGGCCCGGCCGTCGAGGACGGCCTGGCGCAGCTTGAGGGGAACCTGGCCGAGGCCGATGCCCACGGTAGAGGCGAAGGGCCGCCCCTTGTAGAGGAGGACGGGGACGGAGTTGGAGGCCGACTGCAGCTGGGACAGCAGTTCGGGGACGTTGGGGTCCGGGGTCCGCAGCGCGTTGCGGGCCAGGCGGGCGTTGACGTAGGCCGTGCGCATGGCCGCCGACTGGCGCTGGTCCAGGAGGTAGTTGCGGGTCAGCTGGTAGGAGAGGAGGGACAGCACGCCGGAGAGGGTGAAGGCGATCAAGCCGAAGGCGACCACGGCCCGGGCCCGCAGCCCGAGCCCGAAACGGCCGGGATACGGGCTGATGTGGACGTGCTCAGCGGACGTCATTGCGCTGCATATTTAGCCGACAGGAGGATCCTTTGGCGTTCAGAGCCGGCTGTCCAGGACGGCGTCGGACAGTGCCGGCCACGCCTCCGCGGCCCAGGGGCCGAAGTCGCGGTCGGTCAGGGCGACCAGGGCGAGGGCGGCATCCGGGTCGACCCAGAGGAAGGTTCCCGTGCGCCCGAAGTGGCCGAAGGTGGCGGGCGAGTTGCGGGTGCCGGTCCAGTGGGGCGTCTTGTGGTCCCGCAGCTCGAAGCCCAGCCCCCAGTCGTTGGGCTCCTGGCGGCCGAAGCCGGGCAGGATGCCGGTCAGCCCCGGGAAGGCGACGGTGGTGGCGGTGGCCAGTGTCTTGTCGCTCACCAGGGTGGGGGCGAGGAGCTCCCGGCCGAAGGCGCACAGGTCGGCGGCGCTGGCCGAGGCCTGCCCAGGCCGGGGAGCCGGAGATGGCGGTGGCCGCCATCCCCAGCGGGGCGAAGACGGCTTCGGTGGCGTAGGTGGCGAAGGGCATCCCGGCCCGTTCGGCCACCAGCCGGCCGAGGATGTCGAAGCCGGCGTTGGAGTAGATCCGCCGCCGGCCGGGAGCGGCGATGCCGGGCGCCGTCGATGCCGAGCCCCGAGGCGTGGGCCAGGAGGTGGGCGACGGTGGCGCCCTCGGGCCCGGCCTCGTCGTCGAGGGCGACCGTGCCCTCCTCGACGGCCACCAGAACGGCCATGGCGGTGAGCAGCTTCGTCACCGACGCGAGCGGGAACGGCCGATCCAGCAGCCCCCGGGTGGCCAGCACCCCATCGGCCCCCACCACCGCGACTCCAACGTGATCGACGGGCCACAGGTCCACGGCGGCGAGGGGATCCATCCGGCGAATGTAAGCCCCGAACCGCCTGTTGTCCGACAATTCGGCCCCGCTGCGTGGCATAACGGTCCCGAAGCGTGGAAAGTCCAGTAGAAATGGGACTAGCGTGATCTTCTGCGCCGGATGTGAAGTGGAGGCTCCCCCATGAAAGCTCCCGCCCGTCGCCCCCTCGTCGCTGCCCTGGCGGGAGGCCTCCTGGCCCTCGGGCTCGTCGTCGTCCCTGACGCGCTCGGCGGCCAACGGCTTGGCGGTCAACGACCCTCCCGCAGTCCTTGAGGGGCCCGGGGCCACGGTGACCTTCACCATCCATCTGGCGCGCGACCTCGGCGACACCGCGACGGTGTCGGTCAACTACACGACGGTGGCAGGAACCGCCCTGGCGAACGTGGACTTCGTCAGCAAGACGGGCACGGCCATCTTCACCACCAACGAAACCGAAGAGGTCGTCAACGTCTCGCTGCTGGATGACGCAGTTGCCGAGGACGCCGAGAACTTCACCCTCAAGCTCACGACCCCCTCAGGGGCCAGCATCACGGACGACACCGGCGTCGCCACCATCACCGACGCCGACGCTGCCCCCCTGGTTTCGATCAGCGGCACCACCGTTGACGAAGGGGATTCGGGGACGACGGACGCCCGGTTCGTGGTGGCACTCTCAGCCCCCAGCGGACGGACCGTCTCGGTCACGGCGGCGACTTCGGACGGCGTGGCCAAGGCCGGGTCCGACTACATCACCAAGACGGAGACCCTGTCCTTCACCCCCGGACAGGTCTCAAAGCCCTTCATCGTCCAGGTGACACCGGACGTGAAGGACGAGGACCAGAGCGAGGACTTCAACGCGACCTTGTCGGCCGCCTCGGGAGCCACCATCGTGCCCCCCAACCCCGCTACGGGCACGATCCTGGATGACGACGACACCCCCGCCCTCTCCATCAACGACGCCAGCGGTACCGAAGGGACAACGGCGAACTTCACCGTGACCCTGTCCGCTGAGAGCGGCCGCACCGTGACCGTGAACGCGGCCACGTCCAGCATCACCGCCGGCGCCGGCCAGGACTACGTCAATAAATCGGACACCCTCACCTTCGCGCCGGGTGAGACGTCGAAGCCCTTCCCGGTCACCCTTCTGCACGAAAGCCCGGTCGTCGACGAACCGGACGAGACCTTCCTGGTCACCCTGTCGGCCGAGTCGGGTGCCATCGTCTCCGACCGGACCGGCACCGGGACGGTCCTCGACGAGGACGCCGGCCCCGAGCTCTACTTCGAGCCCCTGGCCGTCGCCGGCCTCGAGAACGCCGGCCCCCTGAACTTCACCGTGAAGCTCTCTCAGGCTGTCCCCCCTCTTCCGCTGTCCGGGGTGTCGGTCAGCTTCGAGGTCGTGAACGTCACCGCCGATGCCGCCGACTACACCGTCGTGACCCCGCCCACACTCGTCTTCCCGCCCGGGTCGCCGGCCGGCGCCACCCGCGCCATCACGGCGAACGTCGTCAACGACGGGCTGGCCGAGGCGGACGAGACCTTCAAGATCCGCCTGGTGGGACCGAGCGGCGGGGCCCAGATCCGCCGGGACCAGGGAGAAGCGACGGGCACCATCCAGAACGAAGACGGCGAGCCGGCCCACGTGTTCGTGGACGACCTTCCGTCGGTGACCGAAGGCACCGGCGGCACGGCCACGGCCAGCTTCACCGTCCGGCTCTCGGCGCCGGTGGGGACGGCGGTGGCCGTCACCTATGCCACCCAGGACGGCACCGCGAATGCGGGCGCCGACTACGACCTCGCGTCGAGCGTGGTCGTGTTCGCGTCCGGCGAGACGTCGAAGACCGTTGATGTCCCGGTCACCACCGACACCTTGGACGAGGACGACGAGACGTTCAGCCTGGTGCTGTCCAACCCGACCAACGCGGTCCTGGAGGACGGTACGGCCACCGCCACCATCACCGACGACGACAACCCGCCGGTGGTGTCGATCGACCCGGCCGCCATCGAGATCGACGAGGGCAGCGTGGTCACGTCGGGGAAGGACGTGGTGGTCAAGCTGTCCACCGCCAGCGGTAAGACGGTCACCGTCCCCTACACCACCGGGCCCGACGCCGACGCCATGACCCCCGACGCCATTGCCGACACGGACTACTCCGCCCCCGGATCCGCCACGCTGACCTTCAAGCCCGGCGAAACCCAGAAGAGGATCCGGGTGGAGGCGGTGGGTGACCAGCTGGACGAGGACCCTGAGATCTTCCTTGTCAACCTCGGGAGCCCGACCAACGCCAGCCTCGCCGCTCCGCCCGCGCCCGGAGTGGTGACCATCAACGACGACGACGCTCTCCCCACCGTCTCCATCACCGGACCCGAGCCCGTCGACGAGCCGGTCAGCTCCAGTGGCGAGACGGACGCCGTGTTCATCGTGTCCCTCTCGGTCGAGAGCGGCCGCGCCGTGATGGTGGAGTTCGCCACCGCCGATGGGGGCGAAGGGGCGCCCGACCCGGCGACGGCGCCGGCCGACTACACCGATATCAGTGGCGCCGTCCAGATCGGTGCCGGAGAGCTGGGCACCGAGGTCGCCGTGATCGTCCAGGGAGACAACGCCGACGAGAACAACGAGGTCTTCTCCGTCACGCTCAGCAATCCCACCAACGCCGAGCTGTCCGAAGAACCCGATGACGTCACGGCCAGCGCCGTCATCCTCGATACCGACGGCCCGCCCGCCCTCAGCGTGATCGGCGCCATCGTGTCCGAAGGCGACGGCCCGGGAACGGCCACCGTCACCGTCCGCCTCCTGCCGGCGGTGGGCAACGGCAACGGGAACGTCACGGTCAAGCTCGGCACGGCCGACGGCACCGCCCTCGCTCCCGGCGACTACACCGCCCTGTCTCCGCCCGCCACCATCACCTTCGCTCCCGGCCAGACGTCCCAGACCCAGCCCGTAGCGATCGTCGGCGAAGCCGTCGACGAGCCCAACGAGAACTTCTCGGTCACCTTGTCCGAGCCGAGCGGGCCCACCACCGGACCCGCGGCCGTGATCGGCACCGCCAGCGACAGGGTCACCATCACCGATGACGACGGGCCCTCCATCTCGGTGGCGGACGTCACGGTGACGGAAGGCACGGGCGCGAGCCCCACGAATGCCGTCTTCTCCGTCGTGCTCTCGGCTCCCAGCCCCCAGACGGTTGCGGTCGACTATTCGACCGGGGCCGGGTCCGCCGGTGCCCCCTCCGACTTCGAATCGAAGAGCGGCTCACTGGTGTTCGCCACCGGCGAGACCGCCAAGACGGTGGGCGTGCCCGTGGCCGGGGACAGCGAGGATGAAGCCGATGAGCAGTTCACCTTCAGCCTGTCCAACCCCGTAAATGCCGAGATCGGCCGGGCCGTGGCCGAGGGCACCATTTTCGACGACGACCAACCCACCCTGTTCGTGTCCGCCGCCGTGGGGACGGCGGACCCCCCGTCGGTGCTGGAAGGTGACGCCGGGTCCACCCTTCTCAATTTCACCCTCAACCTGACCGCGGCCACCACCCGGGAGGCGTCGGTGTCCTACGCCACCACCAGCACGAGGGCGGTGGCGGGCGGCGACTTTCTGCCCGTGGCCGGCCGGGTCACCTTCGCTCCGGGCGAGACCACCAGGACCGTGGTGGTCAGCGTCATCGGCGACTCGCTCGACGAGCCCGACGAGACCGTGAACCTGGCGCTCAGTGCCCCGGTCAACCTCAGCCTCCCGGCCCAGGCGCTGGGGACCATCCTCGACGACGACAAGCCGGGGTACTTCATGGTGGCGACCGACGGCGGCATCTTCAGCTTCGGCGACGCCGGGTTCTACGGCTCGACCGGCAGCCTCAAGCTCAACCAGCCCATCGTCGGGGCCGCGGCCCACCCCAGCGGCCGTGGCTACTGGCTGGTGGCCACGGACGGCGGCGTCTTCACCTTCGGCGAGGCCGCCTTCTACGGCTCCACCGGGGGCCTCAAGCTGAACCGGCCCATCGTGGGGATGGCGCCCACGCCCTCGGGCAACGGTTACTGGCTGGTGGCCACCGACGGCGGCATCTTCAGCTTCGGCGACGCCGCCTTCCAGGGTTCGACCGGAGCCCTCACGCTCAACAAGCCGGTGGTGGGCATGGCGTCGACCCCGTCGGGCAAGGGGTACTGGCTGGTGGCCACCGACGGCGGCATCTTCGCGTTCGGCGACGCCGCCTTCTACGGCTCGACCGGGAGTCTCACGCTGAACCAGCCCATCGTGGGGATGGCGTCGACCAGCGGCGGCAAGGGTTACTGGCTGGTGGCCACCGACGGTGGGATCTTCACCTTCGGGGACGCCGTGTTCAAGGGTTCCACCGGTGGCGTCAAGCTGAACCGGCCCATCGTGGGGATGGCACCGACCCCGACGGGCAACGGCTACTGGCTGGTGGCCACCGACGGAGGCATCTTCACCTTCGGGGACGCCGAGTTCCTCGGTTCCACCGGCAACCTCACGCTCAACAAACCCGTCGCCGGCATGGCCGTCCTCTGATCATCCCGGGGAACACCCCCGACGCCCCCGGGGACCAGCAGATCGCCCCGGGGGACGCCGCCGTCGGCTAGAACGAGTGCCATGGGGAGCCTCCTGGTCATCGACGGTGGTCGGAGTCACTGCCGGGTGGCCGTGATCGGTCCCGACGGGGTGCGGGAGGCGGCCGGCGAGGGGCGCGGGCTGCCCACCGGAGAGGGGATCCCGGCGCTGGCCCAGGCCGTGGGGGAGGCCGTCGCCCTGTGCTCCGTGAACCCCGAGACCATCGACGCCCTCTCGGCCGGTCTGGCCGGCATGCTGGCGGCCGCCGGGCACGCACCGGAGCTGGCCGAGCGCCTGGCCCGGCTGCTCGGCGTGGAGCGGGTGGTTCTTACCGGCGACGTCGTCACCGCCTATGCCGGCGCCCTCGGCCCGGTCGCCGGCGTGGTGGTGGTGGCCGGCACCGGAGCGGTGGCCCTCGGTGTCTCCGCCGACGCCCCCGGAGCCCCCGGACAGTGGGTCCGGACCGACGGGTGGGGCCACCAGCTGGGCGACGCCGGAAGCGGCTACTGGATCGGCCGGCGCGGCCTGGAGGAGGCCCTCAGGGCCCATGACGGCCGGGCCGGTTCCGCCGTCCTGGCCGGGCTGGCAGAGAACCACGTCGGGCCCATCGACACCATCCCTTCCCGGGTGGCCGCCGCCCCGAGCCCGGCGGCGGCCATCGCCGCCTTCGCCCCCCATGTGGCGGACGCCGCCCGGCGGGGTGACACCGCCGCCCGGGTCATCTGGACGGAGGCGGCCGGTGAGCTGGCCACCTCGGCCGCGGCCTGCACCCGACGGCTTTTCCCCCCGGGGGCTCCGGTGCCCATCTCCTGGTCGGGCGGGCTGTTCGGCGCCGAAGATCTGCTCCTCGGGCCGTTCCTCGAACGCCTCTCGGAACTCGTCCCCGACGCCATCCCCACCCCTCCCGCCGGTGACGCCCTCGACGGTGCGGCCGCCCTGGCCGGCGCCCCGAACTCCGGCCCCACGGGGACACCCCGAACCCCGGGCACCACGGGGACACCCCGAACCCCGGGCTCCTGGCCCGCTTCGTCTACGACTCCGCCGCCGCCTCCCCGGTCCCCACCGACTCCGAGACGCCGTCCGCCGTGCTCACCTGAACCGTGGAGGTCCGATGGCCCGTCGCCCGCCCGTCCTCCTGCTCGCCATCGCCCTCCTCGCCGGCGCCTGCGGGGGTGGCGGGTCGGACAGCCAGAAGGCGGCCGTGGCCGACGAGGGCAGCATCGACGTCTGGATCATGGAGCCCGGCTCCCCCGAGCTGAAGACCTACTTCACCCAGGCCAGCACCGACTTCGAGACCGCCCACCCTGGCGCCCAGGTCGAGGTGCAGTTCGTCCCCTGGGCCAGCGCGCACGACCAGTTCGTCACCGCCATCGGCGGCGACCAGCCGCCCGACGTGGCCGAGATGGGCAGCACCTGGACCCCGGAGTTCGGCGGCGAAGGCGTCCTGGCCCCGGCCGAGGGTGACCTGGATGGCTACGTCAAAAGCCTGGTGGAAGGGGGCACGGTGGACGGGGAGGTCTACGGGCTGCCCTGGTACGCCGGCGCCCGGGCCCTCATCTACCGCACCGACGTCCTCGCCGGTCTCGGCCTGTCCGTCCCCACCACCTGGGACGAGCTGCTGACGGTGGGCCGTGCCATCCGGGACCGCACCGATTTCACGCCTTCGGTGTGGCCGGGACCTCCAACCACTACTTCCTGCCCCTGGTGTGGCAGAACGGCGGGGAGATCGCCACCGAGAAGGACGGGAAGTGGACCTCGGGCATGGCCTCCAACAAGGCGGTCGAGGCCATCCGGTTCTACGCCGACCTCTACTCCAAGGAGCACTTCGCCCCCGACGGTGCCCTGTCGTGGAACTCCCGTGACGTGCGGGCCGCCTTCGAGGCCGGTGACCTGGCCATGATGATCGGCGGCGGCTGGGACCTGCGCGCCATCCTCACCGCCCATCCCGAGCTGAAGGACAAGGTCGGGACCGCCCTGCTCCCGGCCGGGCCCGCCGGCAGCCGTGACACCTTCGCCGGCGGCAGCCATCTGGTCGTCTTCGAGGGCACCGAGCACGAGGCGCTGGCCCGGGACTGGGTCGAGTTCCTGCTCGATCCCGAGCGGGTGGCCTCCTTCAGCGACCAGATCGGGTTCCTGCCCGGGGCCGTCGCCGGGCTCAAGGCCCTGCCGACCTCCGGCGACCCGCTCTACGGCACCTTCTCCACCCAGCTCCAGGAGCACTCCCGCACCTACCCGCCGACGAAGGCGTGGGGCAGCTTCGAGGCCGACGGGCTGTTCACCAACGCCGTCCAGTCCGTGATGAAGGGCGAGAAGACGGCCGAGGCGGCCATGGCCGAAGTGGCCAAGGCCATGGACGCAGCCTTCAGTGAGTAGCACCGCCCTGGGGAAGGCGGCCGTCCGGCGGCGCCGGACGCTTCCCACCCGGGTGTGGTTCGAGGGGCGGGCGCTGCCGTGGCTGCTGCTGGCGCCGGCCGGCGTCATCGTCTTCGGTCTCATCCTCTACCCGGTGGGCCGCACGTTCTGGCTCTCCTTCCGGGAGGCGGGACTTCCTTTCCTGGCCCGGGGAGAGAGCCGCTTCGTCGGCCTCGACAACTACGCCGACCTGGCCACCAACCCGCTCCTGCGCCGGGTGTTCCTCACCACCGCCGGCTTCGGGTTCGCCTGCGTCGCCGCCACCATGACGCTGGGCCTGGCCGTCGCCCTCCTCCTCAACCAGCGCTTCCGGGGCCGGGCCGTCCTCGGCGTGCTCGTCCTGCTGCCCTGGGCCGTGCCCCGGGTGGCGGCCGGGGTGGTGTGGCGCTGGATGTTCCACGACCAGTACGGGCTGGTGAACTGGGTCCTCCCCGGGCTCGACGGGTTCGCCTGGTTCAACCAGCGGCTCACCGCCTTCTTCGCCATCGGGGTGGTGGTGGTCTGGCAGTCGTTCCCCTTCGTGGCCCTGTCCCTCCTGGCCGGCCTGTCCTCCATCCCGCCCGAGGTGAGAGAAGCGGCCCGGGTCGACGGGGCCTCGCCCTTCCAGACCCTGCGCCACGTCACCCTGCCCATGCTCAAGCCCCTGCTGCTGGTGCTGGTGGTGGTGTCCACCATCTGGGACTTCAAGATCTTCGATCAGGTCTACGTGATGACCGAGGGCGGTCCGGCCCGCTCCACCGAGGTGGCCGCCATCACCGTCTACCGCGAGGCGTTCGGCCGCCTCCACCTGGGGACGGCGGCGGCCATGGCCATGGCCCTCTTCGCCGTCCTGGCCGTCATGACCGTCATCTACACCCGCCTGGCCCGGGTGGAGGAGGCCCCGAAGGTGAGAGCGTGACGCGCCGGTCTCTCCTGCAGAACGTGGCGTTGTACACCGCCGCGGGTGCGGTGGGTCTCTTCGCCGTGGCCCCGTTCGCCTGGATGCTGCTCACCTCGATCAAGCCGGACGGCGAGATCCTGCGCTCGACGCCCGTCTTCTGGCCCTCGGCGCCCACGCTGTCCCGCTACGGGGAGGTGTTCGACGCCGGCTTCGCCCAGGCGCTGGCCAACTCGCTCAAGGTGGCCGGCGCCACCACCGTGGCCGGGGTGACGGTGGCCGTCCTGGCCGGGTACGCCCTGGCCCGCTTCGCCCTGCCCCTCAAGCGCTACCTGCTCCTCGGGGTCATGAGCGTGCAGATGTTCCCCATGGTGGTGCTCATCATCCCCCTCTTCGCCGTCATGAGGCGCCTCGACCTGCTCAACTCCTGGACGGGCCTCGTCATCGCCTACCTGAGCTTCACCACCCCGCTGGCGGTGTGGATGCTCAAGAGCTTCCTCGAGACCATCCCCAAGGAGATGGAGGAGGCGGCCATGAGCGACGGCGCCACCCGGATCGGCGCCATGGTCAGGGTGGTGCTCCCCCTGGCCGGCCCGGGGATGGCCGCCACCGCCATCTTCTCCTTCATCGCCGCCTGGAACGAGTTCCTCTTCGCCCTCACCTTCGTGAAGCAGGAGAGCGCCAAGACCCTGCCCGTCCTCCTGCAGTCGTTCGTGGGCCGCTCCCAGGCCGACTGGGGCCTGATCATGGCGGCCAGCGTGCTCTTCACCCTGCCCGTCATCGGGTTCTTCCTGGTCGTCCACCGCCGCCTGGTGGAGGGCATGGTGTCCGGCTCGGTCACCGGCTGAGCGCTGTGGCGATCGGCTGCTCCTACTTCGGCAACCGCATCCTCCGGCACGTGGCCGCCGACATGGACGGCCTGGCCGCGGCCGGCTTCACCGGCGTGCTCCACACCATGAGCGAGAACGATCTGGCCTACTACCGGGACACGCTTGACGCGCATGGTGGCCCTCTCCCAGCGGGCCGGCCTCGAGGTCCAGGTGGGGCCCTGGGGGCTGGGCCGGGTCTTCGGGGGCGAGGCGGAGAGCCACTTCGTGGCCGCCCACCCCGAGCTCGGCCAGGTGCTCGACGACGGGCAGCGGGTGGCCGCCGGATGCCTCAACCAGGAAGGGTTCCGGGCCTTCGTGCGCTCCTGGGCCACGGCCGCGGTGGAGACGGGCGCCGAGCGCATCTTCTGGGACGAGCCCCACTGGGCCCACCCGTCGCATTTCGACGCCGCTCCGGAGCGCTGGGGGTGCCGCTGCGAGGTGTGCCGGTCGCGGTACCGGGAGTCGGTCGGGGGCGACATGCCCGCCGAGCTGACGCCCGAGGTCGTCGCCTTCCGGGAGGCGTGCCTGGTCGAGTTCATCGGGGACGTGGTGGCCCACGTGGCGGCGCGGGGCGGTCGTTCGACCGTGTGCGTGCTGCCCTTCACGCTGTCCGACTGGGCGGCGGTGGCCCGGCTGCCCGGTCTCGACACCCTGGCGACCGACCCCTATTGGGAGGCGTTCGGCCAGCCCGTGGTGCCCTTCGTGGACGAGTACGCCGGGCGGGTGGCCCGCCTGGCCGCGGAGCACGGCGTCGGCGCCCAGTTGTGGATTCAGGGCTTCCGGCTCGGACCCGAGGACGAGGGCGGACATCCGGGCCGCGGTGACGGGGGCCCGGGCCGCCGGCATCGAGGACCTGTGGGTCTGGGGCTTCGAGGCCTGCGGACACATGAGCTATCTGGGGACCCGGGAGCCGGAGCGGGTGTGGGCCATCCTCACCGACGCCCTCACCGGCCGTCCCCCCGCCGGATTCCGGGGACAGATTTCTCAGCTGTCCGAGAACATCGGTCACCAGAGATCTCGGGGACCTGGTGACCGAGGGCGGCCGGGCCGAGCTGGCCGACCTCGACCTGCGGCCCACCGAGGAGATCGTCCGCCTCATGGCCGCCGAGGAGCGCACCGTGGCCGCGGCCGTGGAACGGGTGGCGCCGGCCCTCGCCGCCGCCGTGGACGCCATCGCCGCCCGGCTCGGGGCCGGCGGCCGGCTGATCTACGTGGGCGCGGGAACCGCCGGGCGCCTGGGTGTGCTCGACGCCGCCGAGTGCGGCCCGACCTTCGGGACGGGCGACCGGGTCCTGGCCCTCCTGGCCGGCGGCGAAGGGGCCGTCACCCGCCCGAAGGAGGGTGCCGAGGACGACGCCGCCCAGGGGGCGGCCGATGTGATGGCCCTCGGGATCGGTCCCGCCGACGCCGTGGTCGGTATCAGCGCCAGCGGCCGCACGCCCTACGCCATCAGCGCGGTGCGGGCGGCACGGAACGTGGGGGCCCTGACCGTGGGCCTCTCCTGCCAGCCGTCCTCACTGCTGTCCGCCGCCGTCGAGCACCCCATCGAGGTGGTGGTCGGCCCCGAGGTCATCGCCGGCTCCACCCGCCTCAAGGCCGGGTCGGCCCAGAAGCTGGTGCTCAACACCATCTCCACCGCGGTGATGGTCCGCCTGGGCCGGACCTACGGGAACCTGATGACCGGCGTGTCGAGGGGCAGCGAGAAGCTGGCCGACCGGGCCCGGCGGATCGTGGCCGAGGCCACCGGTCTGCCCCCCGCCGAGGCGGCCGCCGCCCTGGAGCGGGCCGGGGGCGAGGTGCCCACCGCCATCGTGGCCGCCCTCGCCGGTGTCGAGGTCGCCGAGGCCCGCCGGCGGTTGGAGGAGGCAGGCGGCTCCGTCCGGCGGGCCGTAGCGCCCGCGAGAACAGTGATCGTCATCGGGCTCATGTCGGGCACGTCGATGGACGGCATCGATGTGGCCGCCGCCGACCTCCGCCTCGAGGCGCCGGGGCCCGGGGTGACCCCGGAGAGGTGGTGCTCACCCTCTCGCCTCTGGCCCACAACACGATCGCCTACAGCCCGGAACTGCGAAGCGCGCTCGGCGCCGCCCTTCCACCCGCCGCCACGACGGCCGAGACCTGGTGCCGCCTCGACAACCTGGTCGGCCAGGAGTTCGCCGCCGCCGCCACCAGCCTCGGCATCGAGCCTGAGCTCGTCGTGTCCCACGGCCAGACCATGTTCCACTGGGTGATGGACGGGCGGGTGGGAGGCACCCTCCAGATCGGCAACCCGGCCTGGATCGCGGAGGCGGCCGGGGCGCCCGTCCTCTCCGACCTGCGCTCCGCCGACGTGGCCGCCGGCGGCCAGGGGGCGCCCCTGGTCGGCCTGTTCGACGTCCTGCTCCTCGGTGGCCACCCGGCCCCGCCACCCGGCCCCGGCCACCCGCCCCGGGCCGCCCTCAACCTGGGTGGCATCGCCAACCTCACCGTGGTCGCCCCCGGCGTACCCCCCGTCGCCTTCGACGCCGGCCCGGCCAACGCCCTGCTCGACGCGGCCGTGGAGCGCCTGACCGGCGGGTCCGAGCGCCATGACCACCACGGCCGGAGGGCGGCCCGGGGCCGGGTGGACGAAGCCCTGCTCGCCGCCCTGCTCGACGATCCCTACTACGACCAGCCCCCGCCCAAGACCACGGGCAAGGAACGCTTCCACCTCGCCTACCTGGACGCCGCCCTCGCCCGCCTCGCTGCGCCTCCCGGCGGACGACGACCTGTGCGCCACGCTCACGGCCCACGTGGCCGAGGTCGTGGCCGCCGCCTGCCGCCGTCACGGCGTCAAGGAAGTGATCGCCTCCGGTGGCGGCACGTGGAACACGCACCCTGATGGACGGCCTCGGCCGACCGTCTGGCGCCCGCCACCCTCCGGACCGTCGATGATCTGGGACTCCCCTCGGAGGCCAAGGAGGCCTACGCCTTCGCCACCCTCGGCTTCCTCTCCGTCCATGGCCTCCCGGGGACGCTCCCGTCACTCACCGGGGCCCGCCATCCAGCCGTTCTGGGGCGGCTGACTGCCGGGCCCCGGCCAGTGCCGGTCCTCCCCGGGCCTGTGCAGATGCCCATCCGCCTCGTCGTGGAAGGCGCCTCCGGGGTCTAGTCACCCCTCGGCTTCCCGGCCGGCCGGCCTGGCGGAACCCTTGGACCTAAGCAGGGGTGCCAGGTCCTGCCCGCCGCCGGGCCGCGCGGCGCCGGCCGGGGAGTGATGGGCCGGCGCGGTTCGGGCCGGCGGCTCATGAAGACTGGAACTGCGGTCGGAGGGCGAAGACGGTGTCGGCGTAGGCGCGGGCCTCGCCGTAGGGCCCGTTGGCCAGGAGCGACGTGACGCCCTGGTTGTAGGCCATGAGGGCCCGGCGGTAGTCACCTTCGAACCGGTCGATGAGGTGGCGCATGAGGCGGGTGCCCATGCGGATGTTGGCCGCCGGATCGAGAGGGTCGAGGTTGTGCTTCAGCTTGAGAAGCTTGCGGGAGACGTGGGTGACGGTGACGGGCATGAGCTGCATGACCCCGGTGGCCCCGTCCTCGGAGATGGCCCCGACCCGCCAGCTCGACTCCTTCCAGGCCTGGGCCATGATCAGGTCGGCGGGAAGATCGTTCTCCTCGGCGTAGCGCACCAGTAAGGGCCGGAGGTGCTCCCGGCTCCCGGGCACGGGAGAGCTGGCCGCGGGCAGCGCCCGGGCCTGCTCCTCCGGGGCGGCCGGAGCCGGCCCCTCGACCGCCGGCGGGGTGGGTTCGACCAGTGCGGCCTCCCAGACGTCGTCGGGCAGGAGGCTGACGGGGACCTCCTCGGCCGGGGCGGTCACGGCCGGCTCCGGCACGGCCGCCGGCGCGGGCTCGGCTTGCCGCCCGACCTGGACGCCAGGCAGGGCGAGACCGGCCATGGCCAGGAGGGCACCCCAGCGCCGCAGGGTGCGGCGGGGCTCGGGCATCCCCGGCTGGCCCAGGGGTTCGAGCGGGCTGGCCACCCCGGGCCACACCGGCGAGGCCGGGAATGACACAGATGTAATTTCGAAGTACACGCGTGTGATTTCGGCAGCCCGGCTGTCCGACTTGAGCGGAATCGGCGGGGAGGGCGCAGCAGGCCGCGGGGGAGCGGCCAGAACGGGCACGACCGAGGATTTCGCCGAACCAGCGCTTTTGGCCTCTTTTGGCCCACGGCGGCCCCGCTCCGC
Source organism: uncultured Actinomycetes bacterium (assembly GCA_963789165.1). Lineage (GTDB taxonomy): Bacteria > Actinomycetota > Acidimicrobiia > IMCC26256 > BP-133 > CAWBJP01. Next base: position 360,767 of record CAWBJP010000007.1, on the reverse strand, counting down.
CCGAAAAGGGACGACCTGAGCGCAAGAGGTTTTTTCTGCCAGTCCGGGGGTATGAGGTCGCCTTGTCCGAAAAGTCCTATTCCATAAATTCCCAGTTCGGCGGACCCAGGGCCGGGGGAAAAAGGGGTGATTCCATGGAGAGCAAGAGGCGCATGCCGCTTGCTAGCCGCGTTCGTAGTTGCCTTCGGACTGATGGGCGGCGCCATGGCCCAGGCAGGAGGGGCCCCGCGGCGGGGGGCGGCGGGGGCCGGGCCATCCCGATCCCGTCATCTGCGCGCTGACCGGCGGTGGCGAGGCCTGCTCCGAGGAGCCGGGTCAGCCCAGCGAGCCGGGTCAGCCGAGTGAGCCAGGCCAGCCCGGTGAGCCCAGTGAGCCCGGCCAGCCTGGTGAGCCCAGCGAGCCGAGCCCGGGTGAGCCGAGCGAGCCCAGCCCTGGGGAGCCCAGTGAGCCCAGCCCCGGCCAGCCCAGTGAGCCCGGCTACGGCGGTGGCGGTGGGGGCTCGCAGCCCAGTTAACGGCTGCATGTTGTCCGCTCGTCTGATTCAGCATCACTTCTCAAACACATCGCAACAACAAGGGTGGCGGGGTCCTCCGGGGGCCCCGCCACCGCTGTATCGTCGCCCCATGAGCCTGCGGCGCTACACGATTCCGCCTGGGACCGACAAGTGGTTCGTGTCCGGTGAGACCGAGACGGCCTTCAACTGGGATTACGACTCGGGCCGGGACCGGCTCCTGGCCCTGTACGAGAAGGGGAAGGCGAAGCAGTGGAACGCCGCCACCCTGATCGACTGGTCGCTCGACCTGGACTTCTCCGACCAGGACGCCTTTCCCGACTACTACGTTCCCATCGCCGGTTCCGAGTCCTTCGAGTCGATGAGCCGGCAGGACAAGGACAACCTGCGCCGTCACTACATCGCCTGGTTGTTCTCCCAGTTCCTCCACGGCGAGCAGGGCGCCCTGGTGTGCGCGTCCAAGATCGTCCAGACCGTTCCCGACGTCGATTCAAAGTTCTATGCCGCCACGCAGGTCATGGACGAAGCCCGCCATGTCGAGGCCTACTCCCGGTTCCTCAACGACAAAGTCGATCTGGCCTATCCCATCAATCCGCACCTGGCCAGCCTGCTCGACCAGACCATCAGCGACAGTCGCTGGGACATGACCTACCTGGGCATGCAGGTGATGATCGAGGGCGTGGCCCTGGCCGCCTTCGGCATGATCCGAGACCTCACCCGCCATCCGCTGACCCGGTCCCTCAACGCCTATGTCATGAAGGACGAGGCCCGCCACGTGGCCTTCGGTCTCCTCGCCCTCCAGGACGCCTACCGGGACCTGACCGAAGCCGAGCGCCGGGAGCGGGAGGAGTTCGTGGTGGAGGCCAGCTACCTCCTGCGCGACCGCTTCCTGGGCGAGGAGGTGTGGTCCAACCTCGGCCTCGACGTGGCCGAATGCGTGGAGCACGTGGAGCACGCCCAGGTCATGTCCCTGTACCGCATGAACCTCTTCTCCCGGGTGGTGCCGACCGTGAAGCGGATCGGGCTGTGGGGCGACAAGGTCCAGCGGGCGTTCGAGGACATGGGGGTCATCGCCTTCGAGGCGATGGAACCGGCCGACCTGTTCGTCAACGACGAGCGGGTGGCCAATGAGCTCGAGGCGGAGATCGCCGCCCGCCGGGAGCAGGGCTCCGGGGCGCCGGCGCCGGCCAGCCGTGACCAGGAGCTGGCCGAGGCCATCGTGGCCGGCGAGGAGGGCTGAGGGTCGCGTCCCCGCCTGCTGCTGGGTGCCATCACCATCCCGTTCGTGGCCGCCACCGTCCTCGGTCTGGTGATGCTCTGGCCCGACGACCCCACCCCGTCCGTCCCCGACGTCATCGGGCCCCCGGCCGAGCTGGCCGACGCCTCGGTCACAGCCGTCGAGCGCCGGCCTTGTGAGGGGACGTCCGCCGACCAGAACGTCACCTGCCAGGAGATCACGGCCCGGCTGACCAGCGGCGGGAAGTCGGGCGACAGCGTGCCTCTGGAGGTGAGCGAGGGTCCGGGTGCGCCCCGGCTGGAGGCCGGCGACCGCATCGTGGTGGGGGTCGTGCCCGGGGTTCGGGGTGACCCCGCAGACGAGGGTACGTACTACTTCTCGGACTTCCAGCGCAGGACACCCCTCCTCGTGCTCGGGGTGTGCTTCGCCCTCGCCGTGGTGGCGCTGGCCCGGTGGCGGGGGCTCATGGCCCTCGCCGGTCTGGCGGTCAGCCTCGCTCGTCCTGGTCAAGTTCATGCTGCCGGCCATCCTCGAAGGGCGTAGCCCGGTGGCCGTGTCGGTGGTGGGCGCCGCCGCCATCATGTTCGTCACCCTCTACCTGGCCCATGGGTTCAACACCCAGACCACCACCGCGGTGCTCGGCACTCTCGGGAGCCTGCTGCTGGTCGGCGTCCTGGGCTGGGTCTTCGTCGAGGCGTCCCACTTCTCCGGCCTGGCCTCGGAGGAGGCCGGCTTCCTGCAGGCCGCCGCGGGCAAGGTCAGCCTCCAGGGCCTCCTGCTGGGCGGAATCGTCATCGGCTCCCTCGGCGTGCTCGACGACGTGACCGTCACCCAGGCTTCCGCGGTCTGGGAGCTGCACCAGGCCAACCCGACCTACGGGTTCGCCCGCCTGTTCTCTGCGGGACTCCGGATCGGCCGGGACCACATCGCGTCCACCGTCAACACCCTGGTCCTGGCCTACGCCGGTGCCTCCCTGCCCCTCCTCGTGCTCTTCACCCTGTCCAACCGCGACCTCTCCGGGGTCCTTACCGGCGAGCTGGTGGCCACCGAGGTGGTCCGCACGCTGGTCGGCAGCCTGGGGCTGGTGGCGGCCGTCCCCCTCACCACCGCATTGGCCGCCTTGGTGGCCGAGGAGTCCTAGAGACCGCAGGCCCGGCGATGTGGCCCGCGGTTTCCGGCACCGGCGGGTCAGTCGCCCGGCTCGCCGCCGTCCGCCTCTGCCTTCCTGGCCCACTCGTTGGCCCCCGCCACCACCCGTTCCACCGCCGCGGTGAGCTCCTCCAGCCCGCCCCCGGCCTGGCCCAGAGCCAGGCCCGCGGCGAATGTGGCGAGGGGCGCGGCGGGCCGGGCCACCCCGTGGGCGGCATCCCGGGCCAGGTTGAGCAGCAGGGTGACGGCGTCCTGGGAGAGGAGGGAGGGGTCCACGTTCTCCGCCCCGGCCTCTTCGATGGCGATCTGAAGCCAGCGGTCGAGCATGGGTCCGACCATAATCCCCGACGTGCCGGCCCGGACCGTTGTCTTCTTTCACGCCCACCCTGACGACGAGGCCATCTTCACCGGCGGGAGCATCTGGCTGCTGGCCGAAGGGGGCTGGCGCGTCGTCGTCGTCATCGCCACCGGGGGCGAATGGGGGGAGGCGGCGGCGGGATTCGGCCATGCCGACCTGGCCGGCGTGCGCCGCCAGGAGACCCTGGAGGCCGCCCGGGTGCTCGGGGTCGCCCGCGTGGAGTTCCTCGGCTATCACGACTCGGGGCTGTCAGGCGATCCCGCCCACACCTGTCCCAACTCGCTGGCCTGGGCCGACGAGGTCGAGGTGGCCGGCCGGTTGGCCGCCGTTCTGACCGAGGAATCGGCGGCCGCCCTCGTCACCTACGACCCCGAGGGCATCTACGGCCATCCGGACCACGTGGTGGTGCATCACGCCAGCCTGGCCGCGGCGGAGGCGGCCGGCGTGGCCACCGTCTACGAGGCCACCGTCGACCGGGAGTATCTCCATTTCGTCGAGACGCATCTGGTGGTGGAGGCCAAGCGGGCCACCGGCGAGCTCGGCCTGGCCGGCACCCACCTGGGGATGTCCACCGTGGAGATCACCACCACCCTCGACGTGCGCTCCGCCCTGGACACCAAGCGCCGGGCCATGGCCGCCCATGCCAGCCAGATCTCGGAGACGGCCACCGTCCTGCACCTGCCCGCGGCGGCGTTCGCCGCCGTCTACGGCTACGAGTGGTACGTCCGGCGGGGTCCGGCCGGGCCCCTGGAGTCGCTCCTGTAACGCGGCCTAGCTGTGCACCTGGGTGTTGAGGTAGAGGCCTTCTCCGAGCTGGCTGATGAGCTCCAGCTGGGTCTCCAGCCAGTCGGCGTGCTCCTCTTCCGCGGCGAGGATGCTCTCCAGCAGGAGGCGGCTGCCCTCGTCGGTGCGCCGGCACTGCTCGATGCCGGCGGCCAGGCGGGTGATGGCGTCCTTCTCCGTCTCCAGCTCCAGCGTGATCTGCTCGGTGACCGTCTCACCCACGCGCACCGTGGCCAGGCGCTGCATGTTGGGGACGCCCTCCAGGTAGAGGATCCGGTCGATGAGCTGCTCGGCGTGCTTCATCTCGCCGAAGGATTCCTCCCGGCCGTGGTCGGCCAGGCGTTTGTAGCCCCAGTTGTCGCACATCTTGGAGTGGACGAAGTACTGGTTGACCGCGGTGAGCTCGGCGGTCAGCACGTCGTTCAGCAGTTCGATGATCTCCGGGCTCGACTGCATCGGATTCCCCCTCGCTCGCCCCACCGGCCTGAGACTTCCCGGTGATCGGCGGCAGCTTAGCCGCGACGAAACAGCCAGAGCCGGCTCAGGCTGTGACGGAGGGGTCAGGCCGACGCGGCTCCGACGGACGAGGACGTGCTGGCAACCGGTGACGTAAGCCTCGGCCGCGAGGTGGTCGGCCAGGAGCCGGCACACCTCGGGGAGGCATCCACCGCAACCGGTGGCGGCGCGGCAACGCTCGGAGATCTCTTCCGGAGTCCGGGCTCCGGCTTTGATGGCGGCGCGGATCTGCCGGTCGTTCACGCCTTTGCAGAGGCAGACCCACATGCCAGCCAGTCCCCCCGAAACCCGTTGGTGAGGCACCCTTCAGACGAATGCCTTAGGGCATCCCTAAGCGAGAGGATAAGGCGTGACTTGGGCGGTAATCAAGCCCCGCCGGTCAGGGCGGCCAGCACCTCGGGAAGGCGGCGTCGGCCAGGGCCCGCATCTCGTCGTCGGTGCGGTCCTGGATGGGATGGGCCACGAACACCCGGGCCGGAGCCAGGCCCAGCGCCCGGGCCTGCGACTCGGCCGCTTCGACGAACTCGCTGGAGGCCAGCATCACGCCCGGGGACCCCCCGCGTCTCCAGGTCGACGATGTCGTGCACACTGCACGACGAGCAGCTGCCTCAGTCGGCCAGGGCTTCGATGACCACGTCGCACTTGGTGGCGATCTCGTGGCGCAGGTCGACGGGCGCCACCTTGGCGAAGGTGGGCTTGCGGAACCGCAGCGTCCGCAGGCCCCGCTCGGTTGAGGAGCGTCTCGAGGCGGTCGAGGAACACGTCGCCCCGGGGCTTGGAGATGTCGAGCAGGCCGACGACCTTGCCCTCCAGGCTGGTGGGCCGTGCCGCCAGCGAGCGGGCCACCGGTTCCCGCTCGGCGCTCGGGTCCAGGTAGATCCTCTGGGTGTTCACGTTCCCACCTCCCGGGTGACAGGGGTGCTGCCGATCTCGCCGCGCACCCATCCGCCGATGACGGCGGAGAACAGGCCGGCGCCGCCGCCGGCGTGGACGATGAGCAGCCCGTCGGGCGTGTACTTGGGGATGTCAGCATCGGCCAGGGACTCGGGCATCCCTTCGGCGCAGCCCCGGGCGCCCCGGACCATCTCGCGTTCCCGGCCGGGTGAGCAGGCCCATCAGCTCCTCTCGAAGGCGGGCCTTCGACCATCCCGCCTCCCGGAAGACCCGGGCGTGCTCGGGCGAGACGACCAGCACGGCGTCGGAGTACAGGGCGAGCTTGGGATGCCAGACGGCCTCCAGGGCCCAGGCCAGGGAGCGGGCCAGCGACTCGGGCGTGCGGGAGAGCTGGTCGGCGACGGCGTGGGGGCCGTAGCCGGCGAACAGGGTGACGGCGGAGATGCCCTCGGCCACACCCCGTTCCACCGCCAGGGGCTCCCAGGGCGAGCCCTCCTCGTCCTCGGCGAAGCAGAAGGTGTACTTCCCCGGATTCCCCAGCGTGGCCCGATCGATCTCGCCGGGGCGGCCCTCGCCCACGTTCCGGACGATGAGCTGGAGCGCCCGGCCGATGGTGGCGTTGGCCCGGTTGCCCTGGCCGAGGGCGTTGACGCCGGAGTTCATCCCGATCTGCCGGGCCACGGGGCCGTTGACGATGATCACCGGGCCGGCGAACCAGGTGGTGCACAACAGGCCGTGCATGTTGAACGCCTGGGTGCAGGAGGCCTCCAGCGCCGCCAGCACCACCGGGAGGTACTCGGGCCGGCACCCGGCCATGACGGCGTTGACCGCCGCTTTCTCCACGGTGCACTCGTTGAACCCGGGGGGAACAAGCGTCACCACCTCGGCCGCCGGCCGGATGGTTCCCTCCAGCATGCGCAGTACCCGGGCCGGGGTGGGGGGCACCACCGGCAGCCCGTCGGTCCAGCCCCGTTCGAAGAACGCCTCCGCCTCGTCCTCCGCCTCGGCCAGTTCCAGCCGGCGGGACCGCAGGCCGCTGGCCCGGGCGGCCAGGCGTTCGGCCACCAGGGGGTCGACCGTGAGGGAGCCGCACCCCGGCCGGTGCTCGGGAAGCCCCTCGCCCAGCGGCGAGCGGCCGGTGAGCTTCTCCCAGGCGGGACGGAGCCAGCCCTCGGTGCGGTCCACCTCGGCGCCACCCTCCACCCGCAGGAGCGTGGGGACGGTGGTCAGGTCGAGGGCGAGGGAGACGTCGAGGTCGGTGTCGTCCACCACCGCCAGGCCGGGCGGGAAGGAGGGATCGTCCTGGCAGTAGACGGTGAGCGGGTCGCCGCCGGCGGCCAGTTCGGCCAGTACGGGGGCCACCAGCGTGCAGGTGGGGCAGTCCCGCTTGACCACGGCCACCAGCCCGTCAGGCAGGACGGTGGCCCCGGTCACTAGCGCCCGTCCTTGCGGGTCCTCCAGACCGTCGCGCCCGGGACCCAGAGGTCGTCGCCGTCCGGCTCGGCCAGGGCCTCCACCCGGAACCCGGCCCGGGCCAGCGTGCCCACCACCTCGGAGATGGTGCGCGGGTAGATGAGGAAGGCCTCCCCGTAGCGCTCGACTTTGACGGGAGCGGGATCGGCGTAGCTCCGGACCAGGGTGCGCCCGTCGGGGCCGGTCGCCTCCAGGCACAGGTTCACGGGATGCTCCAGGCTGAACACGAAGGCGCCCTGGGGTCGCAGGACCCGGTGCACCGAGCGCAGCACCCGGCCGAGATCCTCCACGTAGTCCATGGTGGCCCCGCAGAACACGAGATCGATCGACTCGGCGGGCACGAAGGCCAGGTCGCACAGGTCCCCCAGCCTGAAGTCGATCCCGACGGTGGCCGATTCGGCCCGGCGCCGGGCGCCGGCGAGCATCTCGGCCGACGAGTCGACGGCGATGATGCGGGCTCCCATCCGGGCGAAGGCCACCGCCGCCTGACCGGCCCCGCAGCCGAGCTCGAGGACCCGTTTGCCCCCCAGGTGCCCGGGAACGATCCGCAGCTCGGAGTCGTCGGCCACGCCTGGGCCGTAGTGGACGGTGCTGTCAGGAGGATCGAACTCCTCCTGGTACCGCCGTGCCGCCCGATCCCACGTTTCAACGTTGCTCATGCCGGCGGAACTTAGTACGTCCGCGGGCGGCGCTCAGGGGCGAGTTCTCGCCCTCATCGGCAGGACCAGGCCGAGCAGGGCGGCGACACCGCCGGCGCCGCCGCCCAACTGCGTGAGCATCTGCCCGTCGGTCGGGGTGGAGGCCAGGGTGGACCCGGCGGCCAGGCCCGCCACCAGTCCCCCTCCGGCCAGAAGACCCCAGACCAGAGCCCGTCCGAGCCGCCGACCCATCACGGCCCGAAAGGCTACGTCGTGCGCAGGTCCAACGTGTCCGCGTCTCTCGGGGGCATCCCCGACCCCGGACGAGAAGGCGTCGACCATGACCCGGGCCTCCTCGTCGGTGTACTGCACGGGCGGGGACTTCATGAAGTAGGCCGAAGGACCGAGCAGCGGCCCACCGATACCCCGGTCGAGCGCGATCCGGGCGCAGCGCAGCGCGTCGATGACCACGCCGGCAGAGTTGGGGGAGTCCCACACCTCGAGTTTCATCTCCAGGTTGAGGGGCACGTCGCCGAAGTTGCGGCCCTCCAGGCGGATGTAGGCCCACTTTCGGTCCTGGAGCCAGGCCACGTGGTCGGAGGGTCCGATGTGCACGTCGTCGGCCTCGATGCCGTTGCCCAGCTGGCTGGTCACCGCCTGGGTCTTCGACACCTTCTTCGACTCCAGCCGCTCCCGCTCCAGCATGTTCTTGAAGTCCATGTTGCCGCCCACGTTGAGCTGGTACGTCCGGTCCAGCACCAGGCCCCGGTCCTCGAAGAGGCGAGCGAGAATCCGATGCACGATCGTCGCTCCGACCTGGCTCTTGATGTCGTCGCCGATGATCGGGACGCCGGCCTCGGTGAAGCGGGCGGCCCACGCCGGGTCGGAGGCGATGAAGACCGGGATGCAGTTGATGAAGGCCACTCCCGCCTCCAGGCACGCCTCGGCGTAGTGGCGCTGGGCCGCTTCCGAGCCCACCGGGAGGTAAGAGACCAGGACCTCGGCCCCGGAGCGGCGCAGCTCGGCGGCGACGTCGATCGGGGCGGCCGGCGATTCGTCGCACGTGCTCCGGTAGTAGGTGCCCCAGCCGTCGAGCGTCGGACCCCGCAGCACGGGAATTCCGAGGGAGGGAACCTCGGCGAAGCGGACCGTGTTGTTCTGGCCCCGGAAGATGGCCTTGCCGAGATCCTCGCCCACCTTGGTGGCGTCCACATCGAAGGCGGTGACGAATTCAACGTCGCCCACGTGATAGCCGCCGAGCTCCACGTGCATGAGGCCGGGCACGGTCTCGTCGGGGTCCGCCCCCCGGTAGTACTCGATGCCCTGGACCAGGCTGCTGGCGCAGTTGCCGACACCGGCGACGGCGACGCGGACCGGGGTCCGGGGCGCCCCCGGGGAAGGATCGGGACGGCTCACGTGGCTCCTCCTTGCAGTTCATCGGCGATCAGCGAGTCGACCCATTCGAGGTCGCGCTCGGCACGGCGGGTCTCATGCTCGAGAAGTGAGCGGGTGTAGCGGTCGGGTTGCGCGGCCCGGCCGGCGGCGATGGCGGCCAGCGCCTCGCGGCCCCGGGCCAGCTGGTCGGCCAGGGAGTTCCGCCGTCGCCGCAGCAGGTGCAGGCGGGCGTCGGGCTCCAGGTGGCGGAAGAAGGCGAGCTTGAGGGCGAAGGACCGGTTCTCGTCGGCGCCGGCGGGCGCCTCGGCCGACAGGAGCTCGGTGAGCAGCGTCTGGCCCCGGGAGGCGATGCGGTAGGCCTTGCGGGTCCGGCCGCTGCGGCGCAGGGGGCGGCGGAGGCGGGCGGCCGCCGCTTCACCCGAGATCGACCCGGTGGAGGGGATGGTGGCGGTGGCCACGGGCGGGTCCACGGCTTCGATGGCGCCGGCCTTCTCCAGGCGGGCCAGAGCCGGGTAGAGGGACCCGTAGGACACGCCGAAGAGGTGGCCCAGGCTGTCGTTCAGCCGCTTCTTGAGCTCGTAGCCGTGGAGCGGCAGTTCCTTCAGCAGCCCCAGGATGGCCAGCTCCAACATCCGCCTGTGCCCGTCCTCTTCCGCGAGTCCGTCTCGCCTCGATATATCGACCCGATATATCGGGGAACGTTACACCGACCGTCGAGGGTGTCAATCACTGTGCCGGCCGTGCCGTCGGTACACTCGATCTCGATGCGTCGACAGATCGACTACCGGCTTGCCCGCCGGGCCGTCCTGCGGGACTGGCGGCGGGGCCGGCTGACCCGTCTGGACGTCTGCGACGCCCATCCCGAGCTCATTCGGGCCGCCCGCAACGTCGGCGAGGAAACGGCCCAGGAGTGCCCCATCTGCGAGAAGGCGAAGCTGCGCCTCGTGTCCTACGTCTACGGCGACGCCCTCAAGGCGGCCAACGGCCGGTGCATCACCAGCGCCGGGGAGCTCGAGCGGTTGGGCCGGGCCTGCGACGAGTTCGCCTGTTACGTGGTCGAGGTGTGCACCGAGTGCGCCTGGAACCACCTCACCCGCAGCTACCTGCTCGGCCGGCGCCACGCCGGCTGACGCCCGGCGCGCCTGGCCACTCTGGGCGGTCAGGCCAGACAAACCCTGGCGTTAACGCCCGTTTCGGACAAAGATCAAGGGTTACGACGGCCCCGGCATCCGGTCGCGGGCCCGTGATCCAGTCCCATCGCCACTGACACAGTCCCACCAGAGTCACAGTTCTTCGCTGCACCAGGGAGGAAGCATGCGGAAGCTCTCGCTCGGTTGGCGTCTGGTCTTGATCGGGACCACCGGTGCCACGCTCGGCGGGCTTATGGCCTCGTCGTCCTCGGCTCAGGTCCTCAAGGCCCCCGCCCTCATCGGAATGATCACCTCGCCCTTCGAAGAGGGTGGTGTCACCACCCCACGCTGCGAACCCGACCCCAACGCCACCGACGAGGTGATCTGCAAGCCCGTCGCCCAGGCCCTCTCGGTGCTGCGGGACGGTCGGATCTTTTACTACAACGGCATCGAGGGCCACGAGAACATGAAGAACGGGACGGGTACCGACCTGTCCCCCGAGATGCGCAACAGTCGGGCCCGGATCCTCGACCTGCGCACCGGTACGCCCCAGTGGACCATCCCCACCAATGATGACGGTGGCGGCACCAACCCCGACATCGAACCGGGCTACCAGGGGACCGACGACCCGGTCGGGATGACCGGCGTGCCCGGTGAGCCCGGGGACGGCCTGGTCGGCAGCACCTGGGGTTCGGTGGGCGGACCGCCCCACAAGGGCGAGTCCCAGCCCGACGACCCGGCCGACAACGACACCGACATTTTCTGCTCCGAGATCGTCAGCCTGGCCGACGGCCGGATCGCCGCGGTCGGCGGCAGCGACTGGTACAACGAGCCGGTCGCCATGGATCAGAACGCGGGCGACGAGCGCCACCTCGGGCTCGTCGAGGTGAGCGGCATCCGCAACGTCCAGATCTTCAACCCGGAGACCAACGCCTTCGAGCAGACCGGCCACATGAAGTACCAGCGCTGGTACCCCTCGGGCGTGATCATGGACGACAGCAAGATGATGGTCTTCAGCGGGGTCCAGAAGCTGATCAAGAGCACGCAGCTCTCCAGTATCCGCCGCAGCGAGACGTGGGACCCGGCCACCGGTGCCTTCACCGAGAACTACGCCGGGCCCCAGTCGGAGAACTCGCTCCCGACCCAGCCCCGGCTCTTCCTGGCACCCAACGGGAAGATCTTCTACGGCGGCGCCGGTCAGAGCTGGATCCCCTTCGGCCAGGCGGCCGATGAGGCGCTGTGGTCCATCCAGCAGTTCTTCGACCCGAAGACCAACAAGTGGGAGGTCATCGGAGTCAACCCGCTCGGGGTGCACGACACCGCCTACTCGGCCGTGCTCCCGATGGATCCGCCCTACGACAAGATGTCGATCCTGACCTTTGGCGGGACCGAGGGTCCGTCGCCGGGCAGCTTTGCGGCGATCCCGCTGTCGTCCATCACCACGGTCGACAAGAGCGGCAAGGTCGACTTCAAGATGACGGAACCGCTCCACCACGCCCGCTGGTTCCCGACCGGCACCCCGCTGCCCGACGGTTCGGTCATCGCTACCCAGGGGGCCATGAACGCCGAGCCGGTCATGCCCGGCAGCGAGCTGGCCGTCCACATGATCGAGCGGTACGACCCGAAGACCCAGAAGTGGGAGGAGATGCAGGACGCGGCCCGTGACCGCACCTACCACAACACGGCCGTCATGCTGCCCGACGCCCGGGTCCTGATCGGGGGGCACTCGGCGGTGGGCCACTTCTTCGGCAACCGCCAGGACGCCGGCAAGCCCTTCCCCAACAACGACGCCGACCCGAGCTTCGAGGTCTTCAGCCCGCCGTACCTGTTCTGGGGCGAGCGCCCGAGCATCAGTCATGTCCAGGCCGGACTTGCGTGGGGCGAGACCTTCGACCTGGCCACCCCCACGGCGGACGTGGCCGAAGTGGTGCTGATGCGGATGCCCTCCGTCCAGCACTCCAACGACAGCGACCAGCGGACGCTGCGGCTTCCCTTCACCCACAAGGACGGCAAGCTGTCGGTCACGGCCCCGCCCAACGGCGTGGCCGCTCCGCCCGGTTACTACTACCTGTTCGTCAACCGGGCCGACGACCAGGACCGGGGCATGATCCCGTCAGTGGCCCGCATCGTCCGCGTCAGCGACACGAGTGACCCGGCCGAGGCGATTCAACCCATGCCCGACGACGCCGAGGCTCCCGTGGGCGGCTCGGCCAGCCCCGACGTCGACACCAGCACCGGAGCCGAGGTCCAGCGGGGCGCGGCCCAGGCCACGCGTGACGCGAGGGCTTCGGCCACCGCTTCCGCCCAGCAGCTCCAGGCCCGGGCGGCCAGCTCCACCGGCCCCCTCTCGTCGGGAGTTCCCGTCCTGCCCGTGGCCAGTGTGGCGGCAGTCGGCGCCACCGTGTTCTCCACCCGGCGCCGGCTGCGGCGGGCCCGGACCTGACCACCGACATCGCTGAAACGAGACGCCCCGGGGTTCGCCCCGGGGCGTTTTCGCGATGCTCAGCTCTCGGCGACCTGGTGGGGATAGAGCGAGGTGCACGACAGGCACCACAGTTCGGTGTCGTCCTCCATCCGTTGGACGACCCCGGGCTGGCCCGGCTCCATGTAGACCCGGCGCACCATGGCCAGCTCGTCATCGGGGGTGCCGCAGTTCTCGCAGGCCCGTTCCATCAGTGATGAGCCGCCAGGCGAAGAACCGTGAGCACAGTGCGAGCGTAGTGGGGCCCGGCGGTACACTCCGGATACCGCCGGGAGCCGAGCGTGCCCCGGACGGTGGAGGTCCCGATGGCCAGTACCGCCCCCGCCATCCGCGCCCGCAAGGGCGACGGCTCGCGCCTCGTCGTGGTCACCGCCTACGACGCCCCCTCGGCCCGCATCGCCGACGACGCCGGGGTGGACGTGATCCTCGTCGGCGACAGCGTCGGGATGGTCGTCCTCGGTTACGAGGACACCCTCTCGGTCACGGTCGACGACATGGTCCACCACACCGCGGCCGTGGCCCGGGCGCGGCCCGGCGCCCTGGTGGTGGCCGACATGCCCTGGATGAGCTACCACGTCTCCCCGGAGGAAACGGTCCGCAACGCCGCCGCCCTCATCCGGGCCGGCGCCGGCGCGGTCAAGCTGGAGGGCGGCCGCAAGCGCCTCCCGGCCATCTCCGTCATCCTCGACGCGGAGATCCCCGTGATGGGCCACCTTGGCCTCACCCCCCAGTCGATCCACGCCCTCGGGGGCTACAAGGTCCAGTCCAAGGAGTTCGACGCGGCCCGGGTCCTGGTGGATGACGCTCTGGCGCTGGCCGACGTGGGATGCTTCTCCATCGTGTTGGAGTGCGTGCCCGATGCCGTCGCCTCCATGGTGACCGAGGCGGTGCCGGTGCCGACCATCGGCATCGGGGCCGGGGCGTCGTGTGACGGCCAGGTCCTCGTCTACCACGACCTGCTCGGCCTGACGCACGGCCGGGCGCCCAAGTTCGTCCGCCGCTACGCCTCCCTGGCCGAGGAGGCCACCGCCGCCGTGGCCCGCTACGCCGACGACGTCCGGGCCGGCCGGTTCCCGTCCGAGGCCGAGAGCTACCGCTTCCCCGCCGCCGCTCCCGAAGCCGGTGTCCCCGAGGTGGCCGGGGCGCGGGGTGTCCCCGAGGTGGCCGTGAGTGGCGCGTACCAGGCGGCCAGCGCGTGAGTGTCCCGGGCGGACCGGCGGAGGAGCCCGCCGCCCGGCCCCGTGATCTGGCCGTCGGTCTGTCCAAGGTGTTCCAACCGTGGTTCGTCGGGCTCATGGTTCTGGGGGTGGTGCTCATCGTGCTGGCCCTGGGCGCGAACCGGCCCTCCGATCCCAGCTTCGCCGACGAGGCCGCCGGGTCGAAGAACACCGCGCCCGGAGTGACCTTCGAGGAGCGCCGCATCATGGTGGGTGACCGGTGCTTGCGCGTCCAGGTGGCGACCACGCCCGAGCAGAAGGCACAGGGTCTCAAGGGCAAGGAGAGCCTGGGGATCTACAACGGGATGCTCTTCGAGTTCGAAGCCATGGGTGACCGGGCCTTCACCGCCGTGGACCTGAAAATCCCGCTCACCGTCGCCTTCTACGACGATGCCGGTACCCTGGTCGACGCCCGGGACATGCAGCCCTGTCCCGAGGGTTCGACCGACTGCCCCACCTATGGATCCACCAAGGGGCCGTTCAGGAACGCCCTCCAGATCGGGGTGGGGCAACTGCCCGGCGGAGCATTGACCGGCCCCTGCCCCGCCTGAGCCCGCCCGTGGGCGGGAGGTACCCTGGATGGGTATGAACCGGGTACGGAGCAGCGCCGGCAGAACGGTGTGGTTCTGGCTCATCGGTGTCGCCGGCCTGGCCGCCATCGTGGTGCCGGCCGCTGCCGGGCCCCTGCTCGACCGCAACACCTCGTCGTCCGGCTCCGAGGAACCCACCTGGGAGGAGCGCGAGATCGCCATCGGCGTCCAGTGCCTCCGGGTCCAGGTGGCGGACACGCCCCAGAAGATGGGTCAGGGGCTGCGGGGCCGCGACAGCCTCGGTGAGTTCGACGGGATGCTCTTCCCCTACTCCTCCTCGTCCGGCGACCGGGCCTTCACCATGTCGGGCGTGAGGTTCCCGCTCACCATCGGCTTCTACGACGACACCGGTCAGCGGGTCGACGCGCTCGACATGGAGCCCTGCCCCGAGGACGAGGGGTCCTGCCCCCTCTACCGGCCCAAGGGCCCGTTCCGGACCGCCCTCGAGGTGAACCAGGGCCAGTTGCCGGAAGGCGCCTACATCCCGACCTGCCCCGCCTGAGCGGAGCCTGACCACGGGTTACTGACACACCCCGTCGGTATGGTCGGAAGCGATGGGCTGCATCGAGACTGCTAACCTGCCTCGCCTCGGGGGTGATCCCGATTCTCCTGGCTGTCCCTTCCCGGGAACGGCCCGGAACTCCGGGTTTGCTTCCCCACCCGCCGATCCTGCTCCCCTCGCCGGGGAGCCCGCAGGTCCACCTGCGGACCACAGGAGGTGTAACGGTCGATGAGGCCGTACGAGGTCATGATCATTTTCGATGCGAGCCTGGAAGAGGAGACGATCCGGGCCGCGGTCGACCGCTTTACCGAGCTGATCCGCTCGCGGGGGGGAACCCCTGGTCGCGCCGACCGTTGGGGCAGGCGCCGCTTCGCCTACGAGGTGAATCACCGCTGGGAGGGCTACTACATGCTCCTCGAAGCGAGTGCCGAGCCCGAGGTGATGGAGGAACTGCACCGGACGCTCTCCCTTGCCGACGAGGTCATCCGCCACAAGGTGGTCCGCATCCCCGACGCCGCCATCAAGGCGAAGTCGGCGGCGGCGGCCCCGGCGGCGGACGTCTGACAAGGAGAAAAGCGAGGACATGTCAGGCAACAGCATCACCATCGTGGGGAACGTCACCAGGGATCCGGAACTCCGTTTCACCCCGAACGGACAGGCGCAGGCCCGCCTCGGCGTGGCCGTCAACCGGCGCTGGCAGGATCGCTCGAGCGGGGAGTGGCAGGAGAAGACCAGCTTCTTCGACGTCGTCTGCTGGCAGGACATGGCGGAGAACGCGGCGTCGTCTCTGAAGAAGGGCGCCCGGGTCATCGTCACCGGCCGCCTGGAGCAGCGCAGCTACGAGACCAAAGAAGGCGACAACACCGTCAAGCGCAGTGTCGTCGAGATCATCGCCGACGAGGTCGGACCCAGCCTGCGCTGGGCCACCGCCCAGGTGGAGAAGACCCAGCGGCGTACGGGCGAGGGCGGCGGTTCCGGCGACGGAGGAGGGGGCGGCTACGGCCGTCCCGCCCAGAACGAGCCGGCACCGGCGGCCTACGACGACTTCGGCGACGAGCCGTTCTAGGAGAATGCCGTGAAGATCGTCCTCCGTTCCGACGTGGCCAACCTGGGTCGTAAAGGCGACCTGGTCGAGGTGGCTGACGGGTACGCCCGGAACTACCTCGTCCCCAAGGGTCTGGCCATCACCGCCTCCAAGGGGTCCGCCCGCCAGTCCGAGGACATGCAGCGGTCCCGGCGGGTGCGCGACACGAAGGAGCGGGAGGGCGCCGAAGCGACGGCCCGCCTCCTCGAGGCCCGGCGGATCGAGATCATCGCCCGGGCCGGCGAGGGGGGCCGTCTCTTCGGATCGGTCACCACCACCGATGTGGCCGAGGCGCTCGAGGCCCAGACCGGCATTCAGATCGACCGCCGCAAACTGCACCTGGACGAACCGATCAAGACGCTCGGGGTCCACGAGGTGCCGGTCCGCCTCCATCCCGACGTCCCCGTGGCCATCACCGTCGAGGTCGTCGCCCAGTAAGACCATTGGGTCTTGACGGGATGGCGTGGCGCGCCGCATGATGCGAACATACGTTTGTGTCGCGGGTTGGGGATAAGTGCCCCGGTAATCCACAGGCTTATCCCTCTTCCTCCCCACAGGGGATGGACGCGACCATGACCCGGCTGTGCTTGCGGGGACACCCCGAACCCCGGGCTGAACGAGGGAGGCGGGTGGGTTGGTGCAGTCCATCAATGAGGTGCGCCAGCGCAGCGGGGGTGGCCGTGTGCCGCCCCACAACCTGGAGGCCGAGGAGTCGTTGCTCGGCGCCATGATGCTGTCCAAGGACGCCATCGCCGCCGCCCTCGAGGCGCCGGTGCGGTCCGAGGACTTCTACAAGCCGACCCACGGCCACCTCTTCGAAGCCATCCAGTCGCTCTACACCGCGGGCCAGCCCGTCGACCCTGTCACCGTGGCCGAGGAGCTGCGCCGGGCCGACATGCTCGAGGTCGTCGGCGGCAAGGGCGCCATCCTGCGCATCCAGGCGGGGACGCCGTCGGCGGCCAACGCCGCCCACTACGCCCGCATCGTCGAGGAGCACGCTCTGCTGCGGCGCCTCATCGGAGTGGCGGGCGAGATCTCCGAGATGGGCTACGAGATGCCCGACGACGTGACCGTCACCCTCGACCGGGCCGAGACGCTCGTGTTCGATGTGGCCCAGCGGCGGATCTCGACCACGCTGACCCCGCTCTACGAAGCCATCCAGGAGAGCCTCGACCAGCTCGAGCGGCTCTTCGAGAGCGACGGCACCGAGATCACGGGGGTCCCGACCGGCTTCTACGACCTCGACGACATGCTCCTCGGGCTCCAGGCGTCGGCGCTGATCGTGGTGGCGGCCCGCCCCGGGCAGGGCAAGACCAGCTTCGCCCTCGGGCTGTCCTCCCACGTGGCCCTGGAGACCCGCCGGCCGGTCCTGTTCTTCTCCATGGAGATGGGCTACCTGGAGCTGACCCAGCGGATCCTCGGCTCCGAGGCCGGGGTGAACGCCCGGCTGCTGCGCACGGGGAAGATCAAGGAGAGCGACTGGACCAAGGTGAGCCACGCCGTGGGCCGCCTGGCCGAGGCGCCCCTCTACATCGACGACAACCCCCACCTGACCGTCATGGACATGCGGGCCCGGACCCGGCGCCTCAAGGCCCTCCACGGCGACCTGGGCCTGGTGGTGGTCGACTACCTGCAGCTGATGAGCTCCTCCCGCAGGGCCGAGAACCGCCAGGTGGAGGTGTCCGAGCTGTCCCGGGGCCTCAAGATCCTGGCCCGCGACCTGGAGACCCCCGTCGTCGCTCTCTCCCAGCTCAACCGCTCCCTGGAGTACCGCCAGGACAAGCGCCCCATGCTCGCCGACCTGAGGGAGTCGGGCTGCCTGACTGCCGACACCCGCCTCCTCCGGGCTGACACCGGCGCCGAGGTGACCCTCGGCAACCTGGTGGCCACCGGAGCCCGGGACGTCCCCGTCTGGAGCCTCGACGAGCGCTGGCGCCTCGTCCCCGCCACCCTCACCCACGCCTTCCCCAGCGGCACCAAGCCGGTCTATCGCCTGCGCCTGGCCTCCGGTCGCGAGTTGAAAGCGACCGCCAACCACCGCTTCCGGACCCTGACGGGCTGGCAGCCGCTCGGATCCCTCGCCATTGGCGACCGCCTGGCGGTCCCTCAGGCGATCCCGCCGCTTCAAGGTGTCGGCCGCGGAAACTGTGCTGCGGCAAGTACCGTCACGGTCCTTCCGGAAGCACAGTTCCGGATCTCCTCGGACCGGGCCCCGGTCGCGACGCTCGACCTGGCCACCTCCGATGTCGCCTGGGATGCGATTGTCGAAATCGAGCCGCTGGGGGAGGAGCCGGTGTTCGATGCCACCGTGCTCGGGACCCACAACTTTGTGGCCAACGGCGTCGTGGCCCACAACTCGATCGAACAGGATGCGGACGTGGTGTGCTTCATCTACCGGGACGAGTCGTACAACCCCGAGTCGACGGACAAGGGGACGGCGGAGATCATCGTGGCCAAGCACCGGAACGGGCCGACGGGCAAGGTGAAGCTGGCCTTCAACGAGGACCTGACCCGCTTCGACAGCCTGACCAAGCGCTAGCGCCCGATCTCAGCCGCCGATGCCGGCGTCGCCGGCGGCGGCGTTGAAGCACTCCTCGCTCCAGATTCCCTGCAGGCTGTCGCTCGTGAGCTTCTTGGTCTGGCCCAGCAGGCGGGAACCGTTGCAGGCCGCGCTGCCTTCGAGAAGAGCGTCCGCCGTGCCGTTCCGGAAGTTCTCTGGCGTGGAGAACACCCAGATCTCCCCGATGTCCGGCTCGATGAAGAACCAGCGGCCGCGGCTCGTCTCCCACGCGACGGCGTTGCCGGCGCCCCTACTCAGGTTGGCGCAGTCGTTGGCGAACGCGGCGGCCGGCGCGAGGACGACGGCGCTGGTGATGGCGATCGATGCGAACAATTTGTTGCGGTTCATGGCACCTCCCCTAGTCGTCGATGACGCCGAGCTGGCGCATGACCGAGAGACCGTCGAAGTACTCGCGCTCCCGCACGATCCGGCCATCCTGCACCTCGATGATGTTGCACACGAACACCTCGACAGCCCTGCCCGTCGCCGGAATGCCCTCCAGCATCGCCTGATGGGTGCCGCGGGCGGTGAGCTCCAGGATGGACACGTCGGGGCCAGCCGCGTAGTGGTGGCGGATCTCGAACTCGAGATCGGGGAAGGCCCGCAGGTAGGTCTCGGCGACGGCCACGCCGGCGTCGGGTCCCTTCTGCTCGATCCCGTCGGCGCTCATGTAGACATAGTCGGGGTCCAACAACCCGCGAAGCCATGCGAGGTCACGAGCCCGCAAAGCTTCGAGCATCTCCAGTTGCAGCGACTGGGCGTCGTTCATCTGCGTCCTCCTGATCAGTCGCCGGGCGCGTCGGCAACCCGCCGCGCCGGCGGTCTCCCTGAGCCGGTCATGCGTCGGTTTCGCCACTCGCTCGCCGGGGGCCCAGGCGACCAGATAGGGGCCCTCGGTTCATCGCGTCCGCCGCCCAACAGCTAACGCCTGCGCCGCCACCAGCGGAATAGCCCGTCCGAGTCATTCTCCGGGCGCATTCGGGGACAAGCGCGTCGAGTCTCCCGAGCTCGTCGGAGGCGGCAGTAGTCTCCCTTCTCGCCACGACACGGGGAGCGTCCGATGGAGAAGAAGGATTACCTGGAGGTCGTCGCCACCAACTCGGAGCAGTTCGCGGCGGCGGTCCGCAGCGCCGGGTACGACGCCCGGGTGCCCACCTGCCCGGAGTGGACGGTCACCAATCTCGTCGAGCACCTGTCGGGGGTGCACCGCTGGGTGACGATGATCTTCGAGACGAAGGCCGAGTCCATGCCCAACCGGGATGAGGTTCCCCGCCCGCCGGAGGGCACCGACTGGCTCGAGTGGTTCGAGGCCGGGGTGCCCGGGCTGCTGGCCGTCCTGGAGCAGGCCGGCCCCGACCTTCCCATCTGGAACTGGGCGGCGGGAGGCCCGGCCGACAGCTCCTTCTGGCCCCGGCGCATGGCCCACGAGGTCATCATCCACCGGGCCGACGCCGAGTCGGCCGCCGGCCGGGTCAGCGTCGTCGATTCCCCGGAGATGGCCGCCGACGGCATCGACGAGTACCTGGGCTTCGTGGACATGCGCCGCCGCTACTCCGCGGAGGGCCTGGGCGTTGAGGGCACCTTCCACTTCCACACCACTGACACCCCGGGCGAGTGGCTGGTGGAGATCACGCCCGAGGCGGTGTCCGTGCGCCGGGAGCACGC
The DNA here is from genome assembly GCA_963789165.1 of uncultured Actinomycetes bacterium. GTDB lineage: Bacteria > Actinomycetota > Acidimicrobiia > IMCC26256 > BP-133 > CAWBJP01. The sequence continues at coordinate 340,583 of CAWBJP010000007.1, read as the reverse complement.
CAAGGCCCCCGCCGCCGTGCGGGGCCCGGCCGGACCGCTCGAGCTGTTCCTCTACAACCGGGGCCCGGCCGACGGTCTCGAGATTCTCGGCGACGCCGCCCTCGTCGACGCCTGGCGGGAACACATCCGGTTCTAGTGATCGGATCCCGGCAGCGGCGGCGGGTGCTGATGGCGCTCCTGCCGTTCCCGGTCCTCACCGTGGCCGTCGCCATCCTGGGCGACGGCGGCGAAAACCGGCCTCCCCGGGTTGTCACCACCATCCTCACCACGGCTCCCGCCGTGGCCGAGCCCGTCCTGCGGCAGGAGTTCCTGGAGACCTACGATCGGTCGCGGCGGGCCACCTGGCTGATCCGGTACGACTTCACCCGCCGGCTGCGCAACGGCTCGAATCTCGATCTTTCCGTCACAGAGCTGAACCGGCCCCCCGACAACCTCCGGATCGGGCTGGGAGGGATCGACGGCCGGGTGGGGGGGCGCACCGTGGTGTGCGACGACGTCGACGAGGAGTTCCTGTGCGCCCCCCAGGGGCCCGTCACCCCTTTCGATGAGGAGCTGGCCAGCGACGTCTCGGAGCTGCGGGACGTGCTCCAACCGCCGGCCAAGTGGTACGCCGTGGAGGGCGGCGGGGACCGGGAGATCGTGGGGGAGACGGCCCGTTGCTTCACGATGCGCCGGATCGTGAACGTCCCTTCACCGCCCTATGGCGACCGGGCCGAATTCTGCTTCGCCACCGCCGACGACGCCCCGCTGCTCAACCGGGTGGAACGCCGGGAGGGCGTCGACGAGCGCTTCGCCGTAGCGATCAGTCGTCAGGTGAGCGACGCCGACGTCTCCGACCTGTTGAGCTCGCGGTAGCGCCCCGCCCCAACGAAGCCGCCGGGGACCACCGGTAGCATCCTGGGTGTGAGCTTCTACGACGAGGTGCTGCGACAGCTGCTGGTGGCGTTGGGTGCCGCCCTGTTCCTCGGCAACCTCCTGGCGCTCGTCCGGCGCCAACCCCCGGCGGACATGATCCGGAAGGCGCAGGAGGAGGGGAAGGATCCGCCGCAGCGGCCGCCCGTCGGGCGGACGATGGCCTTCCTGGTCGTCGGCCTCGTGGTGATGGTGTGGGGGATCGCCTCCCTCAGCGCCGCCTGAGGCGACCCCGGGCGCGCCGAAGGACCATCCGGCCGGCACCGGATGGCCCTTCAAGCAAGGAGAAGGCACCACATTTGAGTTGTCTTGCGGGAGGTCAACTCAGGCATAAGTGTTCGGTCCGCCCCGGACCTTTCCTTTGCCAGTGGGCAAAGAGGGCGAGGAGTGCGACCCCGCCCAAGCGGCCCCAACCGCCCAAGCCGATCAGGACTCGCCAGGCTGTTCAGGACTCGCCAGGCTGATCAGGACTCGATGGCGGCCACGGCCGGGAGCCCGGCCCAGATGTCGGTCAGGCGCTCCCCGTCGATGGTCTCCTCGTCGAGCAGCTCGGCCACCACCGAGTCCAACAGTCCCCGCTGCTCGGCCAGCACCTTCCGGGCCGTCTCGAGGGCCTCGCCCAGCAGGCGGTCGACCTCGGAGCGCACGACACCGGGCTCGGAGTACTCAGCCCCCATGGCCGCCAGTCCCAGGCTGGACATACCCCACTCGGTCACCATGCGGGTGGCCAGCGCGGTAGCCGAGGACAGGTCACCGGAGGCGCCCTGGGTGAAGTCGCCGTCGAGGAGCAGTTCCTCGCCGGCGCGACCGGCCAGCGATACGGCGAGGCGGGCCCAGGCCTGCGACCGGGTGAGGAAGGTGTGGTCGTCGCCGCCCATCCAGGTCACGCCCCCGGCGTTGCCCCGGGGAACGATGGTCACCTGGACGGGGTCGTGGGCGTCGGGCAGGGCGAGAGCTACGACGGCGTGGCCGGCCTCGTGCCAGGCGGTGACCTGCCGGTCCCGCTCGGGGACCACGGCTGAGCGGCGGGCCCGGCCCATCATGACCGTGGCCAGCGCCTCGTCGAAGTCGCGAGGCTGGAGCTCCTCACGCGCGGCCCGGGCCGCACCGAGGGCGGCCTGGTTGACCACGTTGGCGATGTCGGCTCCGGTCAGCCCGGGCATACGGCGGGCCAGGGCCACGAGGTCCACGGCCGGGTCGAGGCGGCGCTCGCCGGCGTAGAGCGCCAGCAGGGAGGTGCGGCCCCGGCGGTCGGGGGCGGGCACGGTGATCTGACGGTCGAAGCGACCGGCCCGGAGCAGGGCGGGGTCGAGGACGTCGGGCCGGTTGGTGGCGGCGATGACGATGACGTTGGCGTCCTTGCCGAACCCGTCCATCTCCACCAGCAGAGCGTTGAGCGTGCCTTCCCGCTCGTCGGTCCCGCCGCCGCTGGAGATGGCGCCCGAGCGGATGCGGCCGACCGAGTCCAGCTCGTCGAGGAAGACGATGCCGCCGGTCTTCTTGGCCTTGGCGAAGAGGTCGCGCACCCGGGCGGCGCCCACCCCGACGAACATCTCGGTGAAGTCGGACCCGGAGGCGGCGTAGAACGGCACCCCGGCCTCGCCGGCCACGGCCCGGGCCAGGAGCGTCTTGCCCGTGCCCGGGGGGCCCACGAGGAGGAAGCCGCGGGGGATGTTGGCCCCGGCGGCGTGGAAGGGGGCGGGGTTGTGCAGGAAGTTCACGATCTCGGAGAGTTCGTCGACCACCTCGTCGCAGCCCACCACGTTGAGGAAGCGGCTGGCCGGGATGCTGCCGATCTCGGCGTTGGTGCTGGTGAAGGCCTTGGCCCCCCCGACGCCGCTGCGGCGCAAGAACCAGACCAGGAAGCCGAGGATCAGCAACACGGGCAGCAGGGTGAGCGCCAGCGTCGGCCAGATGGAGGACTTGGCGATGGCCTGCGTCTCAAAGGGGATGCCCGAAGCCTCCAGGCGGGCCACCAGCGTGCCGCCGAAGTAGTCGGGATAGTGGGCCGCCACCTCTTCACCGCTGGCCAGGGTCAGGACCACGGCCCGGCTGTTGTCGTCGATCTCGGTCCAGACCACGGCCTGGTCGTCCAGGGTGCCGGCATCGATGGCCACCAGGACGTCGGAGAGGGTCCGCCCCTGCACCTTGGGCGGCCCGTTGAGGACGAGCAGGGGGATGGCGACCATGATGCCGATGACGGTCAGGCCGGCGAGGATGATCAGGATCTGACGCCGCCGCGACTCGTGCTGCGGCTCCGGAGCGAGGGGCGGACGGGGCTGGGGGTTCTTCCCCCGGTGGCGCCGGGCGGTTTTGGCCGCCGGCTGCTCACTTTGAATGTCGGCCTTGTCGGCCACGGGGGGCCCTCCTGGCACGCGGTGGTGTGGTGGCGGGACGTGGTGATACCCACCTCTACGTATCTATCGGCCGGACGGGACGCCCGGTTGCGTCCGAAAGGCCGGTTTCGCGGCAAGTGCGCGCTGGTTTGCCCGGTTTGCGTACCCGGCCTTTTCAGCCGCCGCCGGCCTTCTCGGAGCCCTTCAGGCGCTCGTGGCTGAAGAGGTAGCAGACGACGAGCCGGTCGCCCTTGTCCCAGAACTGCGGGCCCGGGGCGAAGACGGACACGTTCAGCTTGCTCTTTTCGTAGGAGCTGCCCGTGTAGTCGGTGAAGCGTTCCGCGCAGCCGTCCTGAGCCACCTTGGCCACCTCCTTCTCCCCGGGAAAGAGGGCGTCCGTCGGGGCGGGGTGGTCGAAGACGCCGAACACCTCCTTCTCATGGGATGTGCCGCAGGGCACGGTAGCCACGACGCCGGCGCCGGCGGTGAGCTCCTCCGTCTTCGCGTCCTTCGGGACCCCCGGGGATCCGTTGAAGCAGACGCCCGGGCTCAGGTCGTCGACGGACACGTTGGTGGCCTTCACCGGCTCGTCGTCGCCGCAGGCGCCGGCGACGGCGACAACCAGGGCTAGGAGAACAGCGATGCGGCGGGGCATGGGCAGTCATTGTGGCCCAAACGCCGCCCTCGCCGTCGGCGGATCGGCTGGCCCTTCCAAAACGCGCCCCCTCCTGCTCAGCGGGCTCGGCCCGGCCTCCGACCGGCCAGCGCGATCCCTCGGCTCAACTCCCACGCCCGGCCTCGGCGCCATGCCCGGCCACGGCCGCTCAGCCTCAAATCGCCCGTGAGTGTCAGTGATGGCTGCTTCAACACCCCGACGTCGGTGAGAACTTTCTTTACGTAGATCAAGGAAACGCTAGAAGGCAACGACTGGGAAGTCCGGTGGAACCCCGAGGCACACTTGACCGAAGGTCCCATAACGTTGCTCAGAGGCGAAGACATGATGTCTCATGGTCTGGACGTCCCGGAAGCAACGTTCCAATGGGCTGGTGGCTCGAAACGCCGTCGTTCCCGCGATGCTGCATGCGAGCTCCACCGCCTGGACGGCGCTGCTCATGGCGTGGGCCATTGCGAGCAGGATGTCCGCCTTCTGCTCCAGCGAGTGGGTCCCGCCGTCGATGCATCTCTGCCACGCTTCCCTCAACGTGTCGAGAAGCAACAAGCGCCCTGAGCGCAGGGTCGCTTCCGCTCGGCCCAGCTGGACTTGGGCCGATGCGCGTTCCTTCAGCAGGCCGCTCGATGCCACCGGAGTCTTGGTCCGGGCGAGTTCGGTCACCTCGTCGAGAGCTCGTCGCGCCACCCCCAGCATCGGCGTCGGAATACCGGACGCCGCCGCGCCCACGACCGGGAGTCGATACAACGGGCCGCGGTAGTGGGATCCGGGCTCGAAGTCCGGCATCATCGGGAAGGTCCTGGACTTGGGCACGTACACGTCGGTCACGGAGATGTCGTTGCTGCCCGTGCCCCGCATCCCCATGACATCCCACGTATCGATGATTTCGCACTCCTCGCTGGGGAAGTAGACCATGCGCATCTCGGGCTCGTCCCCGGCGGATTCGTCATCGTCCACGAGGACCGTCGACGAGATCCAGTCGGCGTCATAGCAGTTGCTGACGAACGGGGCTCGACCAGAGACGCGGTATCCGCCGTTGGTCGACGTCGCCTTCAGGGGGCGGCCGAACTGGGCGGCGATGAGGATGTCCGCTCCGCGGCTGTAGATCTCCTCGGCTCCCTCGTCGGGGAGACGGCAACAAAAGAAGGCCCAGTCCAGAGGGTTCTCCAGAGTCCACGCCGCAGCAGAGTCGTGGCGGCCGATCTCCTCACCGACGAGGGCGCGGGTGACGGGGTCGGTCTCCAACCCCCCGAGCGAACGGGGAGTTGTCATTCGCAGCAGGCCGGTCTCGCGCAGTGCCTTCAAGACGGGCTGGGACAGGCGTCGTTCCCGCTCTGCTTCCTCGCTGTGCTCCCGGATCATCGGAGCGATATGGCGTGCGGCGTCGAGCAGCGATGTGTCGGGTTCCCAAGGCATTGCGCTTGTTCCTTGCGTCGACAGGAGTCCGGTCATCACGCTCACCTCCCGTTCGCCGGAGCGATGTTCTGGTTGACGTGGAAGAGGTTGTCCGGGTCATAGACCGCCTTCACGGCGGAGAGCCGCTCGTAGTTGGCGCCGTAGTTGTCGGCGGCACGGTGGTCGTCGTCGCCGGACATGAAGTTGATGTAGCCCCCTTCGCTGCCCGAGTGGGGGTGGATGGCTGCGTAGTAGTCCCGCACCCACTTGGTGTTGGCCTCGTTGTCGGCCGGGTCCGGCCAGATCCCGACGATCACCGGCGCAAAGGTCTTGTCCCGGTGTCCGAAGGCGGTCTCGTCGGCACCGACACGCTGCGCCGCGCCGTTGATCGGGTGGAGATGCATGGACGAGGTCACGTTCGGCGTCCGCTTGCCGTGTTCCACGTGAGCCGCGATCGCCTCGTCGGTGAGCTCGGTGGCGAAGTCCGCTTTCCAGTAGTTCTGCAAGCCCTTCGGGACGAGATCGTCGAAGGCGCTCTGCAGGGCCGGGAACGGCATCACCTCGACCAGCTCCGCCTGCACCTCGGCGGCGTCGCGGAGTGGTCGGAGCACCCGCTCGGCCTGCTCATGGGGACCGTTCCAGCACGTGACCAGCACGCAGAACAGATCCCCGACCCGGTTCTCGGGGATGAACGGCAGCGGAGGCGCGATCTGCCAGCCGAAGAAGCATCCCAGCTGCTCGGGCGCCTCCTTGATGTAGGAGCGGTAGCACTCCAGGACCGCCACAGCATCGTCGAAGTCGTAGAACAGCGGGCCGCCCACGACGTCACCGACCTCGTGGAGCTGGAACTCGAAGCTGGTGACGACACCGAAATTGCCGCCGCCGCCGCGCAGTGCCCAGAACAGATCCTCGTTCTGGTAGTCGCTGGCCGTGACCTGCCGGCCGTCGGCGAGCACGACATCGGCCGAGAGCAGGTTGTCGATGGAGAGCCCCACGCTGCGGGTGAGGTAGCCGATGCCGCCCCCCAGCGTGAGGCCGGCCACCCCGGTCGTGGAGACGACCCCGCCGGGCGCGGCCAGGCCGAACGGGTAGGTCGCGTGGTCGACATCCCCCAAGGTCGCGCCGCCCCCGACCCGGGCCACCTTCTTGGCCGGGTCGACCCGCACGCCCTTCATGGGCGACACGTCGATGACCAGCCCGTCGTCCACCGTCCCGAACCCGGGAACGCTGTGGCCCCCGCCCCGAATGGCCAGGTCGACGCCGCTGTCGCGGGCAGCGGCGATCACGGCCATCACGTCGGCCGAGTCCGTGCACCGGACGACGGCGTGGGGCCTGCGGTCGTGCATGGCGTTGTAGACGGCGCGGGCGTCGTCGTAGTCGGGATCCGAGGCGACGATGACGCGACCCCGCACCGTCTCGGTCAATGCCTTGATCGTGTCGCTCATGGCGTGCTCCTCTGCTCGATTGAGCCGAGGATGCACGCGCCGGCGTTCCCGAAGCGTTCCCTCTCAGCCGGAGTCGTTCAGAAGACCGGTTGCCGCCCGGAACGCAGGGAGATCGTGGCCCGAAGGGATGGTCTCGACGAGGTCCCCGAGCTGCTCCCGCAGCGCCTGATCGGGGTATCGACTGGCCAAGGAGTGGAGAGCCCGAAGCTCCAACCAGCTCGCGCCTTGCGCGTCGGCGACCTCGACAGCTCTCCGCAGCGACGCGGCGGCTTCGGATGCTCCGCTGCGATACGCCAGCTCACCGTCGACTCGCCACAGCTCGGCCTCGAGATAGCGCTGGTTGCGGCGGTGTGACAACGCGAGCCCCTCGCGGGTCGCGGCTCGTCCTTCGTGGAGTTCGCCGGCCATGCCACGAGCTCGAGCGAGAAGCAGGAGCGTGTAGGTCAGGTGGAGGCTCTCCCCCTCGGTGCGCGAGCGCGCCACCGATCGCACGATCCGCTCGATGCCCCCGGGTGACCCCTCGCAGACGTCCAGCCAGCCCCGCAGGGCGTCTCCGACGATCATGAGGTAGGGCATCGGAAGACGCTTCCCCAGGAGCTCAGCATCCCCGAGCAGCTCGGCGAGGCGGACGAGATCCTCGGATTCGGCCGCGATGATCGCCGCGTAGGTGAGGACGTACCACCGCGTCATGAAATGATCGAGATCGACGGCCAGCTCGAGAGCAGATCGGGCCCTCTCATCGGCCCGGCCGGCGTCTCCCGCCCACAGGTCGACCCAGGCCAGGCGTACGAGACAGACCGCCTTCGGGTCCTGGGCGTACAACGCCAGATGCTCGTGGCGATGGGACACGTCATAAGCCTCGATGGCGCCTTCGAGGTACTGACGGGCCCTCGCCAGATCACCCCGCCAGAAGGCGCTCACGCCGAGGAGATACCGTCCCTCGGTCCGAGCGATCGGATCATGACTCTCATGGTCGACGAGCGCCTGGCCGAGCTCGCTGGACTCGTCGAAGCGGCAGCCCTGCAGCCGGGCGAGGCCGAGACCGCGGAGAATCGGGGGGTCCACGGCTCGGTGGAGCTGTGCGGCAGAGCGAAAGGGCTCGCTCGTAGAGTTGGTGCGCTCCGTGGGAGCCGTAGCCTTCGAGGGCCACCAGGGGTGAGCCGAGGGCGATCCGGATGTCGAGTTCGAGCGCATCACGACCGGGTGACGGTGGCAACTCCGCCAGCAGTGAGAGTGCCCGCCGGAACATGGTGACCGCTTCGTCGAGGGCCGACACCGCCACCGCTCGGGCTCCGGCCACGCGGTAGGCATCGATGGCCGGTTGGACCATGCCGGCCTGGTCGTAGTGGGCGGCCAGCTGTGGGCTGGCCGCGTCAAGGTCGTGGCCGAACTCGACCGCGATCGCCTCGGCGACGGCCCGGTGGAGTTGACGTCGACGAGCCGGACTGAGCATCTCCAGGGCAACCGCCCGAAGCTTGTCGTGGCTGAAGTCGTACGTGAGCCCTTGATCGCGGATGATCCGTCGACGCCAGAGCTCGTCGAGATCGTCGACGAGCTCTGGCTCACCGATCCCGGTGGCCGAGACCAGCAGACCGACCGAGAAGGACCGACCGATGACCGCCGCCACCTCGGCGAGCCGCCGAGCGCCGTCAGGGAGTTGGCCCAGTCGGGCGCCCAGCACCGCCCGCATCGTGGGAGTGAGCGCCGCCTGCCTTCCCTCGGGGGAGACCCCGGCTCGAAGCACTTCGATGACGAAGAGGGGGTTGCCCTCGGTCTCGGCCCAGAGTCGTGCCGCCAGTTCCGGATCGATCTCCTCCGCATTGCGGAGCCGAGCAGCGAGCGTCGCCGTCGTGGCTTCGTCGAGCCGGTCGAGTGGCACGGTGGTCACGGCCTGGTCGTGGCCCAACGCGTCGACGAGTCCGACGAGGGGATGATGCTCTGGGATCTCCTCCGAGCGGACGGTACCCACGATGAGGACCGGTGCCGTCTGTCCGGAACGGACGACGAAGCCGATCAATTCGATGGTCTCGGCGTCGCACCACTGCAGATCGTCGATGATCAGCAGACGCGGGCGGTCGCCGACGATGGCCCGGCTCACCGCATCGAACAACCGATGGCGCTGAGCCAGGTCGCCCGACCGGCTCGGTGCGGGTGGCGGGGAAGCCTCGAGGAGCTCGGGGAGGAGACGAGCGAGCTCGGCCCTCCAGACCGTGCCCAGCGTGTCGATGTGGCTCCGGAGAGCATCCGATCGGAGGAGGTCGACGACGGGGCCCCACGGCAGTCTGCCCGCCGCCTCGTACGCCCGAGCCGAAGCCACCACGTGTCCCTCGGCTCGAACGCGCCGACCCAGCTCCAGGGCGAGGCGGGACTTCCCGATCCCCGGTTCGCCGGACACCAACACGAGATGTGCCCTCCCCTCCCGCGCCGTGTTCCATGCCTGGTTGAGCTGGTCCAGTTCGAGGTCGCGGCCCACGAACGGCCACTTCGGCGACGGGTGCCACGTCCTCGCCCTGTACCGCCTGGCGGTTGGGTGTGGTGGCCCGGAGCTCGTCGGTACATCGCCCTGATGGCCTCCCCCGGTTCCACCGCGAGGTCGCGCTGGAGCACCTCCGCGTACCGGTGGTAGGAGCGCAGCGCCGCGCCTCTGTCGCCGAGCGCGAGATGTGCTTCCATCTGGATTCGAACGGCCGCTTCGTCGGTCGGCTCCAGGTCGATGATGCCTTGGGCATGCCTGATCGTCGCTTCGTGGTCGTCGCGCCCGGCAGCCTCGTCTGTCAGCCGCACGAGGACCCCGTACGCCTCGGCTCGAAGCTTCGCTCGCTCGTCCATGACCCAGTCGTCGTAGCAAGCGGGAAGGAGATCGCCCGAATACAGGCGCGCGGCGAGTTCGAGATCGCCAGCAGCCATGGCATCGCGGAACCTCAGCACGTCGACCTCGCTCGGCCCCGTCGAGATCCACCGCACGATCTCGTTGTCGATCTGGACGAACTCGCCGATGTCGGGAAGGGAGTGGCGGAAGTCGTGCAGCAGCTTTCTGAGGTTGGTCCGCGCCTGACCTTCGTCGGAGTCGGGCCAGAGCTCGAACGCGAGCCGTGAGCGGTGCTGCAGGTCTCTCCGCAACGCAAGGCAACGCCAGAAACCGCTGCAAGCGAAGAGAGTCGAAGGCGCCGAAGACGGCGGCCGTCCAAGATGACTTCGACGGCACCGAGCAGTCGGACCTCGAGCCGCGCCGGCGATTCGCTACTGACCCTGCTCCTGTCACTCCGCACATGATTCCTCCGGTAGCGGTCCAGCCTTCCAGAGTCCGTGTCCGTCCGAAATCTCTGGCGCGATGATCGCGCGATGGGCGCCCCGGTGAAGCAGAAGCGCCGGCCAGGAAACCTAACCTGACCAGCGCCTTCGCTCAGAGCGGGTGACGAGAATCGAACTCGCGTTCTCAGCTTGGGAAGCTGATGTTCTGCCTCTGAACTACACCCGCGAAGTGCCTCAGATTAGCCCCGACGCGCCGGTGGGGCGACACCTCCAAACGGTAGGCTCGCAGCCGTGATTCTCTCGGACGCCTCCATCCGCAAAGAGCTCGCCCAGGGCCGGATCGTGATCGATCCTCTGGAGGAGAGCTACATCCAGCCCTCGTCGGTGGACCTGCGGGTGGACCGCTACTTCCGGGTGTTCCGCAACGACACGACGCCCTTCATCGACCCCAAACTGCCCCAGGAGGACCTCACCGAACTGGTCGAGGTGGCCGACGACAAGGCCTTCATTCTCCATCCCGGCGAGTTCGTTCTCGGCTCGACCCTGGAGCGGGTGGCCCTGCCCGACGACCTGGTCGCCCGGCTCGAAGGCAAAAGCTCGCTGGGCCGGTTGGGCCTGCTCATTCACAGCACCGCGGGATTTGTGGATGCAGGTTGGAACGGGCATTTGACTCTCGAACTTTCGAACGTGGCCAACCTGCCAATTGCGATCTATCCGGGGATGAAGATCGGCCAGATCTCCTTCATCCAGATGACGTCGGCGGCGGAGCATCCCTACGGGAGCGATGCGACGGGGTCGAAGTATCAGGGGCAGCGGGGGCCGACACCGTCGCGCTACTACCTCAATTTCGAGGGTAAGCGGGCTGAGCGCTAGTCGGTCGGCGTCGTGGTGGAGGCGCCGGCCACCGGGATGCTCTCCACCGCCTCGAGCAGGATCATGGAGATGTCCGAGACCTTGACCTGCTCGTCGGCCCCTTTCTCCTTCACGCCGTCGTCCAACATGATCATGCAGAAGGGGCAGGCCACGGCGATGCGGTCGGCGCCGGTGGCCAGGGCCTCCTCGGTGCGCTCGATGTTGACTTTCTTGCCGGTGCGCTCCTCCATGAACATGCGGGCCCCGCCCGCGCCGCAGCACAGGCCCCGGTTGCCGTTGCGGGGCATCTCCACCACCGACACGCCGCCGATGGCGCCGATCACCTTGCGGGGCGCCAGGTAGACGTCGTTGTGGCGGCCCAGGTAGCAGGAGTCGTGGTAGGCGATGCGCTCGTCCAATGAGGAGCCGGTGAGCGACAGGCGGCCGTCCTCCACCAGGCGCATGAGGAGCTGGGAGTGGTGGATCACCTCGTAGCGCCCGCCCAGGTCGGGGTACTCGTTCTTGAGCGTGTTGAAACAGTGGGGGCAGCTGGCGATGATCTTCTGTACGCCGAGACCGTTGAGGGTGTCGACGTTCTGCATGGCCAGCATCTGGAACACGTACTCGTTGCCCGAACGCCGCGCCGGGTCGCCGGTGCACAGCTCGTTGGGCCCCAGGATGGCGAAGTCGACGCCGGCCCGGGTGAGCAGCTTGGCCGTGGCCGCCGCCACCTTCTTGTTCCGGTCGTCGAAGGACGTGGCGCAGCCGACCCAGTAGAGGTACTCGTGGTCCAGGCTTCCGGAGCCGGGGTCGACGATGGGCACGTCGATGTCGAGGCCCCGGGTCCACGCCGCCCGCTCGTTCTGGCCCAGGCCCCACGGGTTGGACGAGTTCTCCATGCCCCGGTAGGCGTTGCCCAGCTCGGTGGGGAAGTTCGACTCCATCAGCGAGAGGTAGCGCCGGACGTCGAGGATCTTGTCCAGGATCTCGATGTTGACGGGGCAGATCTCGTCGCACGCCCGGCAGGTGGTGCAGGCCCACACCTCCTCGGCGGTGATGCGCTCCAGCACCGAGTTGGCCGTCACCTTGATGTCGCCCTCGACGCCGACCACGGGGCGCACCTTGGGGCTGCCGGTGGCGGCCATGACCTCGCCCACCTTGAGGACGATCTCCCGGGGGTCGAGGGGCTTGCCCGTCTGATTGGCGGGGCACACCGAGGTGCAGCGCCCGCAGATGGTGCAGGCATCGGTGTCCAGGAGCTGCTTCCAGGTGAAGTCCTCGATGGCCGACGCCCCGAAGCTGTCGAGCTCGGTCTCCATCAGGTTGGGCAACGGCTTCATGGCCCCCTTGGGCCGGGGCCGGTGGCGCAGGTACATGTTCAGCGGCGAGGTGAACATGTGGCGCAGCTTCGTGTTGGGCAGCAGGGCCAGGAAGGCCAGGAAGCCGGCGAAGTGCAGGCCCCAGAGGACCTGGTGGGTGGTCTCCACCGCGCCCGCCGACCAGCCGTCCACCGCGGCCGAGATCGGCCAGCCCACCACGGACCACCGCTCGAACTCCGGCCGGCCCATCTCGGCGATGCGCAGACCCTCGGTGAGGAAGCCGGTCACCCCGATGAGGGCGAAGGTCCCCAGGATGAGCGCGTCCTCCGGCTTGGTCTTGGTCCAGATCCGGTACGGCGGGAAGAGGTAGCGGCGGGCGGCGGCCCAGGTCACGCCGGTGAGGAAGGCGACGCCGGCCAGATCGGCGGTGAGGGAGTAGGCCCGGTACACGTCGCCGTGGAGGAACTTGAGCGCCTCGGGGACCTGGTGGTTGATCTCCAGGATGACGGTGGCGATGAACAGCCACACGAACCCGAAGTACAGCAGCGAGTGCATGATCCCCGCCGCCGGGTCGCGCAGCAGGGTGCGCATCCACACCCCGCCCCGGAAGTCGGCCAGACGCTTCGGCAGGTTCTCCTTGGTGGTGCGCCGGTCGTCGGGCGCGCCCCGCTCCCAGTTCTTCACGCGCCGGGAGGCGAAGACCCCCACCCCCACCGCGGCCACGCCCACCACCAGGTAGAAGGTGCCCTTCACCCAACCGGGGATGTTGCCGAAGACCTCCCGCGCCACCTCGGAGTCGTCGTGGAAGTCGAAGATGGCGGGAGAGATGCCCGAGCTGATGAACACCACGCCGGCGATGACGCCGAACGCCAACACCAGCTGGTGGGGCTTGACCCGAGGCATTGCCGTCGGATTCTACGGCCGGGACCCCGGCCGCCTCCGGATCAGGCCCCGAGGGCTTTGCGCAGCGCCTCGGCCACCTCGTCCATGCACTCCCGGCCCCGTTCGACGGCCGCGGGCAGGATGAAGAAGGCGTGGATCTGCCCGTCGTAGCGGCGCAGCTCCGTAGGTACGCCGGCCCCGGCCAGGCGTCGGGCGTACGCCTCGCCCGGGTCGCGCAGTGGGTCGTACTCGGCGGTGATCACGAGGGCCGGCGGCAGTCCGGACAGGTCCGGGGCCCGCAGCGGGGAGATGTGGGGGTTGCTCGGATCGGCCCCGCCCGAGAGGTAGTGGCGCCACCACAGGCGGAGGTCGGCATTGGAGACGAGGTAGCCGCCCGCACCGTTTTCCTGGTGCGATGCCAGCTCGTACGACTCCTCGGTCGCGTCGGTGGTCGGATAGATCATGAGCTGAAAGGCGATGGGGGGTCCGCCCTGCTCCCGGGCCATGAGGCACGCCACGGTGGCCAGGTTGCCGCCGGCACTGTCGCCCCCGACCGCCAGCCGGTCGGGGTCGGCGCCGATCTCGGCGGCGTGTTCCGCCACCCAGGTCACCGCCGTCCAGGCGTCGTCGCGGGCGGCCGGGTACGGATGCTCGGGGGCGAGGCGGTAGTCGACCGAGATCGACGATGCAGCCCGAGCGGTTGGCCAGCGCCCGGGTGATGGGATCGACCCACTCGACGCTGCCGAAGACGAAGCCCCCCAGATGGAACCAGACGACGACGGGCAGCGGACCGGGGCCGGCGTCGACCGGGGTGTAGATCCGGACCGGCACCGGACCATCGGGGCCGGGCAGGGCGCGGTCCTCGACTCCCGCCACCTCCTCGGGCTCGCCCATCAACATGCCCAAACCGAGGACCGTCTCCCGGGTCTGCTCCGGGGTCTGGTCGGCGAAGGCGGGCAGGCCCATCGACTCGATGGCCGCCAGCAGGCCCTGGCACTGCGGGTCCAGCGGCATCCGGCCTCCCTCGCACACGGGTGGCGGCGATGCTACCGATGGACCACGGCCGGGTCGACGCGGAAGGGACTGGAGTGCCGAATGGAAGGCGGAGCACAGAGGATCGGGTGCTCAGAGACCTCGTAAGAGTGTTAAAACCACAGTAACAACGTGCGGATACGGCGAAATTCGTGTAAAACAGGTGGCTCAGGGCCGACATATCTCGCAGTTCCGGATGAAAGGTGCCACCCGTGAAGCGAGTCATCGCCTCCGCCGCCTTCACCCTCGCCCTCTCGGCTCTGCCGGGATTGGCCGGGGCCACGCAGGATCTGTCGCTCCAGGGCCCGCCCGGGATGCCCCACATCGGCACGGAAATGTGCCTGCCGGCCGCTCGGCGGTCAGCTGTCCTGCCCCGCCCCTGACCTGGCGACCATGGTTTCCGCGGTGCCGTCCGCTCCGGTGGCGGCCCCGGTCGAGGTGCCGGTTGCGGTGCCCGTCGCGGTGCCGGTCGAGGTGCCGGCGGCGGTGGCCGACCCGGCCTACGCAGCCCGGCTCCATGCCGACCTGTGCGCCGCCCGGCCCGTGTTCTGCGACGTGGACGACTCCGGGAAGTACATCACGCCGTAGCGGAAGCTCCGGCTGCGCCTCAGGGTCCAGAGGACCCCGGGCGGTAGTCCGGCTTCCTTCCTTCGGCGAAAGCCCGGAGACCTTCGAGGACTTCCGGGCTGGCCAGCGCGGGGAGGACACCGGCGCTGTCGGGCAGCGGGGTGTGGGAGTTCACGTACTCCTTGTACAGGCGGCGGGCGACGGGGCTCGTCGCCCGGAGCTCGCCCACGATCTCGGCCACCCGGGCCTCGAGGCGATCGTCGGGGATGACCTCGGTGATGAGGCCGATCCGCTCGGCCTCCCGGGCGTCGACCATCCGTCCGGTGAGGAGCAGGTACTTGGTCTTGGCCGTGCCTACCCGGGCATGGAGCAGCGCCGGGCCGAGCGCGTCGGCGATGCCGACCATCCCTTCGCTGAAGGCGAAGCGGGCGCTCTCCACGGCAACTGAGATGTCGCAGCACAGGGCGGCGATCAGGCCTCCGGCCAGGCACAGGCCGTTGATGGCGGCCACCACCACCTTGGGGCAGCTGCGGATCTCGGCCCAGGGGAAGTTGTCGAAGAAGGCGTGCATGGCCAGCGGGTCGGCGCTCCCCAGCCGGTCGAGGATCTCCTTGAGGTCGCCGCCGGTGGCGAAGGACCGGCCGGTCCCGGTGAGCACGATGATGTCGACCGACGGGTCGGCGCCGGCCTGGCGGACCGCCCACTTCAACTCCCCGTAGAGCGTGGAGGTGAAGGCGTTGAGCTGGTCGGGGCGGTCGAGACGGATGCGGGCGACCCCATCGGCCACCGCAGTACTCCAGCTCGGCGAAGTCCCGGCCCTCCACGACCGGGCACGGTATCGGAGGCGACCCCCGTCGCACGCGTTAGCCAAACCCACCTCACAGGTCGGTTTGGCTGACGCGAGACGCTGCCCGCGGACTCGGCGAGCTCGACGTGGCGCGGCATCGACATGCTCCGGTATGCCTCGGCGGCGTCGGCGAGGAGAACGAGCGCCCGGTCCCGGTCTCCGGGATAGTCCCGCTCCAGGAGCATCCGCCCGTGGAACCGGCGGGTGTGGGCGGCCTCGACCACATGGGGAAGGGCAGCCGCCTGCGCGGCGGCGGCGACGAAGTGGCGCTCGGCGTCGTCCCAGCGCCGGGCGGCCGTGGCGGCGATCCCGGCGGCCCGCTCGATGAGCCGGAGGTCGTAGAAGCTGCCGCACATGCAGCCCGTCCGCTCCATGGCCTCGAGCGTGAGCGGATACAGCTCGGCCGCCCGGTCGGTGAGACCGAGGACCGTCAGCCCCTCGACGACGCTGAGGAGCAGGGTCCACTGGCCCCATCCGTTCGGCTCCCCGGCCCGGGGCAGCTGGGCGGCGCCCGACTCCAGCAGCGCCAGTGCTTCGGCCGCCTCGCCCCGGTAGGCCAGGCACTCGAAGAGCACGCCGGTGTTCCAGCCCTTCATGGCGCCCGGGGGCTCGATCCGCTCGCCCTCCTCGAACCGGGTGCGGGCCTCGTCCCAGTCGCCTCGGAGGAACGATGCGATGCCGAGCCAGGCCCAGCCGTTGTTCACCCAGGAGGCTCCGAGGCGGCGGCACTCGTCCATGTCCTTCCGGGCAAAGACCTCGAGGCGGCCGCTGTCGGCGGTGGCCATGAAGTCCGTCCACCCCTTCACACGGTTCACCTGCAGGAGCGCGGGAAAGTGACCGACCCGCTCCGCCAGGGGTTCGAGATCCACGGAGATGCGGGGGACTTCGTCGGGGCGGCCAAGGTGGACGAGGCTCATGATGACGAAGGCGAGGACGCTGGCGGCGCTGAACGGATCGCCGGCCTTCCGGAGGAGTTCAGCGGCGGCCAGCCCCGCTTCCCCTGACTCCCGGTGCTCCATGTAGATCCAATGGAGTATGGACTTGTTGAGCAGGCCGTGAGCCAGGACGGCGTCATTCTCGAGGGTGGCCGCGAGGGCGATCTCCTCGGCGATCATGCCGGCTCCCGCCTGGTAGTGCCCGCCGGCTCCCAGCGGCATGCCGGTGGCGCCCAGCAGGCAGGCCCGATCGGTGCTCACCCGGTCGCCGAGGACGGTCAGCGCCCGCTGGGAGAGCTCGACCGCCTCGGTGAAGCGGCCGACCCAGCTCAGGTTGTAACAGGCGGCGAGGCAGACTCGCCCCATGGCCTCGGCGTTGTTCAGCGCCTCGTAGGCGTCGACCGATCGCCGCCAGGTGTCGATGGCGCCGTCCCACGACCCGGTGGAACGGCGGGCCACACCCAGCTCGAAGAGCAGCTCGGCCCGCTCCTCCGGGGGGGCGGCTTCTTCCAGTCCGGCCGCCTCCTCGTAGTGGCGGAGGGCCTCTTCGAAGGCGGCGGAAGCCAGCGCCCACCGGCCCGCGAGCACCAGCATCCGGAACCGCCGGGCGCGGTCGGCCAAAGGGCCGGCCTCGGCCAGATGGTGGGCGAGGGTGGCGGCGTGCCGGTCGAGCTGCCCGGTGAGCACCGACTCGATGGCATCCGCGGCCCGGAGGTGGAGCCGCCGGCGGCGGGGCGCCGACAGCTCGGCCAGCAGCGTTTGGCGGATGAGCTCGTGGGAGAAGAGGAACCGGTCGCCCTCGGCTCCGCCGGCGGCGATCACCACCAACCCGATGCGCTCCGCCTCCTCGACCACGTCGAGGAGCACGTCCTCGCTGTCCTCGCTGGCCGCCTCGAGCAGCTCGAAGTCGAAGGCCCGTCCGAGCACGGCCGCAGTCGAGAGCACTCGCCGGCCGTCGGGGCCCAGGCGGTCGAGCCGGCGGCCGATGACGAGCCGGACCCCCTCGGGCACATCGAGCTCGCCGATGGTGAGCGTGGCCCGGAAGCGGCCGGCCTCGTCGAACAGGCGGCCTTCCTCGCCGAGGAACTTGAACACCTCCTCGATGAAGAAGGGGTTGCCCTCCGTCTCGCCGTAGATGACCTCCACCAGCGGCGCCGGGGGGCTCTGACCGCTCATGGCCTCCAGCATCTGGGCCGCTTCCGCCACCGGCATGCGCCCGAGCGTGATCCGCCGGCCGTGGCGCCGGCGAAGGAGATCCTCGAAGGCCCGGGCCAGGGGGCGGCCGACGTCCGCCTCGCTGTCGCGGTAGGTCCCCACAAGGAGGACCGGGGCATCGGCCAAGCTCTCTGCCAGGTGCTGAACCAGCAGGAGGGTCGGCTCATCGGCCCACTGCAGATCGTCGAGAACGAGCAGGACGGGACGGTGGGCCGCCGCCCGCAGCAGGACGTCCCGGACCCCGTTGAAGAGCATGCGCCGGGCCTGTTCGGCGGGCAGCTCGAGTGGCGGCGGGATGTCCGGACACAGCCGGCGGAGACCGGGAATGAGCTTGGCGACCTCGGGGGCGTCCTGGCCGAGCGCCTGGCGGAACGCCTCGGGGCCCTGGGCCCGGGCCAGCGCCTGCTCGAAAATCTCCACGAAGGGGACGTAGGGCGGGGCTCCCTCCATCTCGTAGGCGTGGCCCACGAAGACCTGCATCGCCCGTGCCGGACCGGACGCTTCGGCGACCAGCTGCTCGGCCAGGCGCGTCTTGCCCACGCCGGGCTCCCCGCCGATGAGCACCAGAGCACCCGACCCCCGCCCGGCTTCGTCCAGCAAGCGCTGGAGCTCCGCCCGCTCCGGGGTCCGGCCGACGAAGGGAGTGGCCCTTCCGGCCATGGCCACCGCCGGCTGGTCGCTCTCGCCGGACGTCCACGCCAGGCCGAAGAGCCGCCAGCGCTCGGGGAACCCCTTCAGCCGGCACCGGCCCCGGTCCCGGAAGCTCAGGTCCGGGCTCTGCCCGGCCAGCTGCTTGACGACCTCGGCGCAGAGGATCTCGCCGCTCTTGGCCCGGGCCGCGATCCGGGCGGCGGCGTTGACCGCCTGGCCGTAGAGGTCACCGTCCTCCTCGGTCACCTCGCCGGTGTTGAGGCCGATGCGGACGTGCACCTCCTGGCCCGGCGTGGCCCGGTTGCGCTCGGCCTGCTGCTGCTGGATGGCCATGGCGCAGGCCAGGGCGCGCCGCGGCGAGGTGAAAACCACCATGAAGCCGTCTCCGAGGGCCTTCACCTCCCGGCCGGCGTGCTCGGCCACACACCCGCGGACGAGGTCCTCATGGGCCCGGAGCAGCGCGTGGGCCGCGTCGTCACCCCGCTGCGTTCGCAGCTGCGTGGAGCCCTCGACATCCGTGAACAGGATGGTGACGGGCCCCTCGAACGCGTTGCTCATCGCCCCTCCCCGCCGGACGTCATCCTTTCCACCGGCCGGGGAGAGGTCAAGCCGGCGGGGAGATCTAGTAGCCGCTCTCCTTGTCGAGGATGCCGAGACGCCGGGCCCGGCCCTCGGCCCAGGAGAAGATGCCGAGGGCGGCGGCCAGCCACACAGCGGTGGAGGCGGCGAGGAGCGCCATGACCTCGTTCGGGGACAAGGCGGGGAAAGAGATCCGGGCGTCGTCGGGCAGCAGGCCACGGCGGAGCGCCTCGAGCCACCAGGTCAGGGGGAAGACCCGGGCGACGGCCTGCAGGGGGCCGGGCAGGACGTCGATGGGGAAGATCGCACCGGTGACGAGGTAGAGGGAGGCGGAGATGGCTTCGGGGATGTGCCACGCCTCCCGGGAGACGGATATGGCGACGGCCACCGCCAGCAAGCCCAAGGCGATGACCGAGGCCACCCCCAGGACGAGGGCGGCGGCCACGTAGCCGAGGTCCCCGGGAGTGAAGGCGAAAGGCACCCGCAGCACCAGGGCGGCCACAGCCAGGGTGACGGCCGCGCCGCCGGCGCCAGTGGAGGCGGTGAGGGCCAGGGCCCGGCCCACGAGATAGGCCGGCCAGGACACGGGGGAGGTGTACACGGGCCGGATCATCTTCCAGTGCTCCCGGTCCTCGAGGACGGCCATGGCCATGCCGGTCAGCCCGGCGAGGACGAAGGGCCAGAAGGCGCTGCCGACCACGAAGAAGTCGAGCAGCGGGCCGTGCTCCCCGCCGGAGACGGCGAAGAACATGGCCACCAGGATGAGGGCGGCGCCCAGCGGCCGGGCCACGGAGTAGATGAAGAACAGGAGCGGGTCGGCCCAGTTCGACTCGATCTTCCAGCCGAGCCAGAAGCCCGGTGCGCAGACTGCGGGACAAGGTGGCGAGCATCGTCAGTCCGTCCGGGCAGAGGCGGCCCTCGGCCCGGGCCAGGTGCTCCATGCGCCGCATGGCGCGCGCCGCCAGCAGCGCGTAGACGACCCCGAGCCAGCGGCCAGCAGGGCGATCTCGGCCGGCAGAGCGAGAGAGCTCCGGGATGGGTGCCGGCGACCAGGAGGGTGCGCAGGGCGTCGAGCCCGAGGTCAGGGGGATGGCGCAGCCGCCAGGCCGATGCCCCGGGCCAGGGTGGACACGGGGAAGTACACGCCCGAGACGCAGGAACACCGGTTCCACGAACAGGTTGACGGTGTGCCACGCCTCCCGGCCCCAGAACAGGAACAGGCTGGACAGGGCCGTCCCGAGTCCGTACAGGGCGATCAGCGCAAGCGCGAAGACGAGAACCAGCAGGGGAAGGCGGTCCAGGTCGAAGTGGGCGTCGAAGAGCAGCACGCCCGACGGTGACCACGCCGGTGGCCCGGATCAGGGTGGCCAGGATCCCGCCCACGGACATGCCGAAGAGGATGGGCGAACAGGCCACAAGGGGCCAGGTCATGAACAGGTCGAGGTTCCCGGTGCGCTTCTCCCAGTAGAACTGGGCCGCCATCATCCACATGACGTTCATCCAGAAGGCGACCGCCGCCCCGCCCATGACCACGTAGGTGGTGTAGCGCTCCGGGTGCCCGAGGGCCCGGTAGACGTAGACGAAGGCGATCGTGCCGAGGGCCGGCATCAGGGTCTCGTACAACAGCCACGACTTTCCCGCAGGGAGCCGATGGACCCGGGGGTAGGCCCGGCCCGCCGCCGCCCGCAGGAACAGCTCGGCCCAGCCCGGGGGTCCCCGGACGTCCACGGGATCGGCGGCTTGTCCAGGATCTCGACGAACACGTCCTCCAGGGTCGGCTCGACCCGGTCGATGGCCACGACCCGCGAGCCGGCGGCGGCCAGCGCCGCCACCAGCACCGACATGTCGCCCCCGGGGCCAGTTCGACCAGCAGTGGCGCCTCAGGTCACTCGACGGCGGCCCGGCGCAGACCGGGCACGGCCCTCCCAGTCCGGCGCCGGCATCGGCCCACCGGATCCGGTGCGGTGGTGGCGCTCGCCCCCCGCCGCAGCCGGGGCGGGATCGTCGCAGGCCAGGATGGCCCCCCGGTCGATGATGGCCACCCGGTCGCAGAGCTCCTCCGCTTCGGCCAGGTAGTGCGTCGTGAGCAGGATGGTTCTGGGTCCAGCGAGGACCCCGGCCCCCGGCGCCCCGCTGCCATCCACTGCCGGATATAGGCCCGCAGGTCCCGGGCCGCCTCGACGTCGAGGCCGACGGTGGGTTCGTCGAGGAAGAGCACCTCGGGCTCGGTGAGGAGGCCGCGGGCGAGGTTCAGCCGCTGGCGCATCCCGGTCGACAGGTCGTCGACACCTTCCGATCTCTGGCGTCGCCGATCCCGACCACTTCGAGCAGCTCCCCGATCCGCCGGTGGGCGTCCCGGGTCTTGCATGCCGTGGAACTGGGAGAACATCCACAGCTGCTCGGCGAGGTGAGCATCCCGAAACCCGTCGTCTTCGCCGCCCGAGACGCATGGCGATCCGCCAGCGGACCTCCGGCGCCTGGGTCGCGACGTCGAACCCGGCCACCCGGGCTGTGCCCGACGACGGGAGCAGCAGCGTGACCAGGATCTTGATGAGGGTGGTTTTGCCGGCCCCGTTGGGCCCGAGGAGCCCGAACAGCTCACCGGGGGACCTCACAGGCTGACGTCGCGGAGCGCCACGACGGGATCGGAGGGCGCACGGTCGAAGGGCGCCCGACGTCGTCGGCCTCGATGGCCAGAGGCGGGGACACGCAGCCAGTGTACGGGTGGCACCCGCCGCGGCGCCCCCGAATTTCCGCCCTTAGGGCGAATCGGCGACCCAGGAATACCGAGGACTTCTCCGGCTTGATACCAGTACACAGAAGTTGATATCATCGACACTCAAGTTTCTCTTTACCAACCCCCTGAGTTCACTGGAGGCAGAACCCATGCCCAAGGCCGTCGGCATCGACCTCGGCACCACCAACTCCGTCGTGTCGGTGCTCGAAGCAGGTGAGCCCACCGTCATCCCCAACGCCGAGGGACAGCGGACCACCCCCTCGGTAGTGGCCTTCTCCAAGACGGGCGAAGTACTCGTCGGCGAGGTGGCCAAGCGCCAGGCCATCACGAACCCGGACCGCACGATCCGGTCCGTGAAGCGGGAGATGGGCACCAACTGGAGCATCGACATCGACGGCAAGAAGTTCACCCCTCAGGAGATCTCGGCCCGGATCCTGCAGAAGCTCAAGCGGGACGCCGAGAGCTACCTCGGTGACACCGTCACCCAGGCCGTGGTCACCGTGCCGGCCTACTTCGACGACGCCCAGCGCCAGGCCACCAAGGAGGCGGGCAGCATCGCCGGCCTCGAGGTGCTGCGCATCATCAACGAGCCCACCGCCGCCGCCCTGGCCTACGGCCTGGACAAGGAGACCGACCAGACGATCCTCGTCTTCGACCTCGGCGGGGGCACCTTCGACGTGTCCATCCTCGACATCGGCGAGGGCGTCTTCGAGGTCAAGTCCACGGCGGGCAACACCCACCTGGGCGGCGACGACTGGGACCAGCGGGTCATCGACTGGCTGGTCGCCGAGTTCAAGAACGCCCACGGCATCGACCTGTCCAAGGACAAGATGGCCCTCCAGCGCCTGAAGGAGGCGGCCGAGAAGGCCAAGATCGAGTTGTCGTCCACCCAGGAGACGACGATCAACCTGCCCTTCCTCTCGGCCACGCCGGACGGCCCGCTGCACCTGGAGTCCAAGCTGACCCGGGCGAAGTTCCAGGAGATGACGGCCGACCTGCTCGACGCCTGCAAAGGTCCCTTCGAGCAGTGCATCCGCGACGCCGGCCTGACCAAGTCCGACATCCACCACATGATCCTGGTGGGCGGCTCCACGCGCATGCCCGCCGTCCAGCAGCTGGTGACCGACCTCACCGGCAAGGAGCCGCACAAGGGTGTGAACCCGGACGAGGTCGTGGCCGTCGGCGCCGCCATCCAGGCCGGGGTGCTCAAGGGAGAGGTGAAGGACATCCTTCTCCTCGACGTGACACCGCTCTCCCTCGGCATCGAGACCAAGGGTCAGATCTTCACCCGGCTCATCGAGCGCAACACGACGATTCCGACCAAGCGCTCGGAGGTGTTCACCACCGCCGAGGACGGCCAGCCGTCAGTGGAGATCCACGTGCTCCAAGGTGAGTCGGACATGGCCTACCGCAACAAGACGCTGGGCAAGTTCCAGCTCGTCGACCTGCCTCCCGCCCCCCGCGGCATCCCCCAGATCGAGGTCACCTTCGACATCGACGCCAACGGGATCGTCCACGTCTCGGCCAAGGACCGGGCCATGGGCAAGGAGCAGTCGATGACCATCACCGGCCAGTCGGCCCTCAACCGGGAAGAGATCGAGCGCATGATGCGCGAGGCCGAGGCCCACGCCAACGAGGACCGCCTGCGCAAGGAGGAGGCCGAGACCCGCAACAACGCCGACACCCTCGTCTACCAGACCGAGAAGCTGCTGCGGGAGCAGGGCGACAAGGCCCCGGCCGAGGAGCGGACGAAGATCGAAGAGGCGCTCAAGACCCTGAAGGAGGCGCTGGCCGGCACCGAGGTGGAGGCCATCCGCCGGGCCCACGAGGGGCTGATCACGGCCAGTCAGAGCTTCGCCTCCATGCTCTACCAGCAGGCCGCGGCCGCCTCGGGTGGTTCGGGGCCGGCGGGCGAGGCCCCGGGTGACGGCTCCGGTGCCGCGCCGGGCGATGAGGAGGTCGCCGAGGCGGAGATCGTCGACGAGGAGCGGGGGGCCTGAGCGTCATGCCGAACCATGACGGCTCAGGCGACGACGACCCGGGCTACGACGACACAGAGGATGGCGACGGCGGGGCCGAGGTCCCGCCGCAGGACCCCATCGAGGCGCTGGCCCACGAGCCGGAGGGCACCGCCGGAGATCCGGCGGAGGCCGTCTCGGACGAGATGGGGCGGGTGCGGGCGGAGCGGGACGAGTATCTCGACCACCTGCGCCGCCTCCAGGCCGACTTCGACAACTTCCGCAAGCGGATGATGCGCGACCAGACCTCACATCTGGAGCGGGCCACGTCGGGGCTCATCGAGCAGCTTCTGCCCGTGCTCGACACCTTCGAGCTGGCTCTGATCAACACGTCTGGGCCCAACGCCGGGACCGACGCCGAGCGCCTCCGCAAGGGTGTCGAGCTGGTCTACTCCGAGCTGCTCGGGGTGCTGGAGAAAGCCGGTCTGGAGCGCATCGAGGCCAAGGGCAAGCCCTTCGACCCCGAGGAGCACGAGGCCGTCATGTCGATCGAGGACGACGGCGAGCCCGGTGTGCGCGACGTGGTCCGCACCGGTTACCGCCTCAAGGGCCGGGTCCTGCGCCCGGCCATGGTCAAGGTCGCTACCTAGTGAGAATTCCCTAGGCCATGGCCCCCCAGCGCGAGTGGTTCGAGAAGGACTACTACGCCACCCTCGGAGTGTCCAAGGACGCGGCCGAGAAGGACATCACGCGCGCCTACCGGAAGCTGGCCAAGCAGTACCACCCCGATGCCAACCCGGGTGACACCAGCGCCGAGGACCGTTTCAAGGAGGTCTCGGCCGCCTACGACGTCCTGGGTGACGCGGCCAAACGCAAGGAGTACGACGAGGTCCGGGCCATGGCCGGCTCGGGCGGCTTCCCCAACTTCGGGGCCGGCGGTCCGGGCGGCTTCGGCGGTTTCGATTTCGGCGACGGCAACAACGTGCGCTTCGAGACCGGCGGTGACATGGGCGGCCTGGGCGACCTGTTCGGCAACCTCTTCGGGGGGCGGAACCGCCAGCGCGGCCGGGGCGGTTTCACTACCGGTGCGGCCGGTCCCCGGCGGGGCGGCGATCTCGAGGCCGAGGTCCACCTCGCCTTCGAGGACGCCGTCCACGGTGCGACCATCGGCGTGCAGCTCACCGGTGCGGCTCCGTGCTCGCAGTGCGGCGGTACCGGCGCCGCCCCCGGGACCCTCCCCCAGACCTGTCCCCAGTGCGGCGGGGCCGGAACGCAGGCCGTCGACCAGGGCCCGTTCTCGTTCTCCCAGGTGTGTCCCCGCTGCGCCGGCTCGGGGCGGATCGTGGAGAAGCCCTGTTCCCGCTGCGGCGGCGGCGGGGCCGAGACCCGCACCCGTGAGGTCAAGGTCCGCATCCCCATGGGTGTGGCCGACGGCCAGCGCGTCCGGGTCAAGGGCAAGGGGACCCCGGGGCGCAACGGCGGCCCTCCGGGGGACCTGTTCGTGAACGTGTCGGTGGCTCCCCACCCGCTGTTCGGCCGCCGTGGGGACGATCTGCTGTTGCGGCTGCCCGTCACCTTCTCCGAAGCGACGCTCGGCGCCGAGGTGCGCGTTCCCACGCTGGATCAGCCGGTGACGATGCGCATCCCGCCGGGTACTCCTCACGGGAAGACCCTGCGGGTCCGGGGCCGGGGCATGCCCAAGGCGGCCGGTGGTTCCGGGGATCTGCTGGTGACGGTGGAAGTGGTCGTGCCGCAGGACCTGTCCGACGAGCAGCGCCAGGCCATCGAGGCCTTCGCCGCCGCCAACCCGGCCAACCCGCGCCAGCACCTGGGGGTCTGATGGAGAGGAAGGAAGACCGGGCGTTGTACGTCATCTCAGTGGCGGCGGAGCTGGCCGGTGTGCATCCCCAGACCTTGCGCATCTATGAACGCAAAGGGCTGGTGGAGCCGCAGCGCACCGTCGGGCGCTCCCGGCGCTACTCCGACCGGGACATCCGCCGTCTGCAGCGCATCCAGGAGCTCACCACCGAGGGCGTCAGCCTGGCCGGGGTGAAGCGGATCATCGCCCTGGAGGAAGAGCTGGAGGAGGCCCGGATCAGGATCGAATGCCTCCAGGGCGAGCTGGAGGCCAAGCAGGCCGAGGCGGAGCGGGCCGTGGCTGACGTTCATCGCCAGTACCGCCGAGACCTCATCCCCTTCTCCAAGGCCGTGATCCGCTTCGGCCCCGGGCGGGCAAAGTGACCCAGTGCCCGTGAGCACAGACGCCATCGTTCTCGCCGGGATCCGGGCCCTGGGGGCCCACGGGGTGCTGCCCGAGGAGCAGGCGCGGGCCCAACCCTTCGAGGTCGACCTGGAGCTGCGCCTGGACCTGGCTGCGGCAGGGCGCAGCGACACTCTGTCCGACACCGTGGACTACGACGCCCTGGCTGCCCGGGTGGTGGCCCTGGTGGAGAAGGGCGGCTGCGCGCTGCTCGAGACGCTGGCCACCCGCATCGCCGAAGCGGCCCGTTCCGATCCCCGGGTCCAGAGTGTGGTGGTGACCGTGCGCAAGCTGCGTCCCCCGGTGCCCGTCGCCATCGACCACGTCGCCGTGCGCCTCGAACGGTGACCATCTCCTATATCGGCCTGGGCTCGAACCTGGGCGACCGGCTGGCCCACCTGCAGTTCGCCCTCGACGGGCTCGCCGGCCGGGCCGGGACGGTGGTGGGCGTCTCCGCCATCTACGAGACCGAGCCGATGGGCGGCCCGGCCCAGCCCGACTACCTCAACGCCGTCGTCGCCCTGGACACGGCGCTCGATGCCCGGGGGCTGCTCGAGCTGGCCAAGGCGCTGGAGGTGGAGGCGGGACGGCATCCGGATGGTGAACGCTGGGGCCCCCGGCCCCTCGACATCGACATCCTCATGGTGGGCGACGAGCGGGTGGAGGAGGCCGACCTGGTCGTCCCCCACCCCCGGATCCACCAGCGCGGCTTCGTGCTCGCCCCCTTGGCCGACGTCGCCCCCGGGGTGGTGGTGGCTCCGGCCGCCGGTTGGCAGGGTGTGCGCCGCACACCGCTACGATTAGAGGTGTCCGAGTAGTCCGGCACCCCCCATGGGGCTGGAACGAAAGGTTTCAGGAACTTCGGTGGACACAGCCGTCGTCACCCGCATCTCCGATCTGCGCGACCGCCTCGACACGGCCCGGCGTCAGGGTGGCCCCGGGGTGGGGGGTGTCCCCCGCAAAACAGTCGGGTTCGTGCCCACTATGGGCGCCTTTCACGAGGGGCACCGCTCCCTCATGCGGGCGGCCCGGGCGCAGCACGATGTCGTCGTCGTGTCGCTGTTCGTCAACCCGCTCCAGTTCGGGCCGGCCGAGGACCTCGACCGGTACCCGAGGGACCTCGAGGGAGACGTGGCCGTCGCCCACCTCGAAGGGGTCGACCTGGTCTTCGCCCCCGGGGTGGAGGAGATGTATCCCGATGGTCCCCCGCGCACCCGCGTCCACGTCGAGGGCCTCGGTGACGGCCTGTGCGGCGCCGGGCGGCCGGGGCACTTCGACGGGGTGGCCACCGTGGTGGCCAAGCTCTTCGCCCTGGTCGGCCCGGCGACGGCCTACTTCGGCCGGAAGGACGCCCAGCAGCTGGCCGTGGTCCGCCGCCTGGCCGCCGACCTGTGCCTGCCCGTGGAGATCGTGGGTTGCCCCCTGGTGCGGGAGGAGGACGGGCTGGCCCTGTCCTCCCGCAACCGGAACCTGGCGCCGGCGGAGCGGGCCGCCGCCACCGTGCTCTACCGGGCCCTGCGCACCGGCGCCGAGCTGGTGGAGGGCGGCGAACGCGACGCCGGCAGGCTGCGCCGGGTGGTGGCCAACGTCGCCACCACCGAGGAGCTGGTCCGCCTGGAGTACGCCGAGGTCGTCGATGCCACCTCGCTGGAACCGGTCGAGGTCCTGGCCAGCAACGAGGTGCTGATGGCGGTGGCCGCCCGGGTGGGTGGGGTCCGACTGATCGACAACATGGCCCTTCGGGTCGACGCCACCGGGGTGGGCGTCGATCTCGGCGTGATGGTCGCCCCGACGATGGCCGGGGCACGGGGTGTCCCCGAAAGAACTGGGGCACGGCGTGTCCCCGAAGGAACAGGGGAGGCCGTGTGCGCCGCCGGATGATGAAGTCGAAGATCCACCGGGCCACGGTCACGGGGGCGGATCTCAACTACGTCGGCTCGATCTCGCTCGACCCCGACCTGATGGAACGGGCCGACATCCGCGAGTGGGAGCAGGTCGCCGTCCTCGACATCGACAACGGCGCCCGCTTCGAGACCTACGCCATTTATGGCGGGCCCGGCGAGGTCACGCTCAACGGTGCCGCCGCCCGCCTCGTGCACCGCGGCGACCGAGTCATCGTCATCACCTACGCCGACTACGAGGAGGCGGAGCTGGAGGGGTTCTCCCCCCGCATCGTCCACGTCGACGACCGGAACCAGCCCGTTCCCGACTTCGATTTCTCTGCCGGCTAGGCCGCCGGCGTGAGCGACGTCCTCGTGCTGGGTGCCGGCGTGGCCGGCCTGTCCGTGGCGCTGGCCGCGGCCCGGGCGGGGCTGTCGGTGACCCTCCTGACCAAGGCTCCCCTGGGCGCCTCGGCCACCCGCTACGCCCAGGGCGGGGTGGCCGCCGCGCTCTCGCCGCCGGATTCCCCCGAGCTGCACTTCTCCGACACCCTCGCGGCCGGAGGGGGCCTGTGCGACACCGATGCCGTGCGGGTGCTGTGCGCCGAGGGCCCGGCCCGGGTCCGCGAGCTGTTCGCCACCGGCGCCGTCTTCGACCGGGAAGCCGGCGAGCTGGCCCTGGCCCGGGAGGGCGGCCACTCCCTGGCCCGGGTGGTCCACGCCGGCGGCGACGCCACCGGCGCCGAGGTGGAGCGGGCCCTGGTGGCGGCGGTCAAGGCGGCCGGTGTGGAGGTGGCCGAAGGCTGGCTGGCTCTGGACCTGACCGTTTCGGCCGGCCGGGCGACGGGCGTCAGCATCCGGTCGCCGGAGGGGGAAGAAGGTGCCGTCGCGGCCCGCCACGTGGTGCTGGCCAGCGGCGGGGCGGGCCAGCTGTTCTCCGTCACCACCAACCCGCTGCTCTCCACCGGCGACGGGGTGGCCATGTCGTTGCGAGCCGGGGCGGCCGTGGCCGACGTCGAGTTCATGCAGTTCCACCCCACCGCCCTCCACGACCCGGGCATGCCCCGCCCGCTGCTGTCGGAGGCCCTGCGGGGAGAAGGGGCCGTGCTGCGGGACGAGGCGGGCGTCGCCTTCATGGCCGGCGAACATCCGCTGGCCGATCTCGCCCCTCGCGATGTGGTGGCGCGGGCCATCGCCGAGCGTCTGGCCGAACGGAAACTCGACCACCTCTGGCTCGACGCCACGTCCATCCACGGGTTTCCCGGCCGCTTCCCCACCATCTGGGCCGCCTGCCAGGCGGTGGGCCTCGACCCGACGCGGGACTGGCTGCCCGTGGCCCCCGCCGCCCACTACCTCTGTGGCGGGGTGGTCACCGACCTCGACGGGGCCACCTCCCTCCGCGGCCTGTGGGCCTGCGGCGAGGTGGCCTGCACCGGGGTCCACGGCGCCAACCGCCTGGCCTCCAACTCCCTGCTCGAGGGGTTGGTCTTCGGTCACCGGGTCACGGCCGCCATCGTCGCGGGCAAGGAGGCCCCCGACCAGACCGGCGCCATGCGCGGGGTTCCCGTCTCCACGACATCTTCAGGGGCGACCGCCTGGGGCGTTCTCCCGGATGGGGACGACGGGTTGCGGGAGCTGCTGCAGCGGACCATGACCCTCTACGCCGGGGTCCGCCGGGACGCCGCCGGACTGGCCACCGCCGCGGACGAGCTGGCCGCCATCGAAGCGAAGGCCTCTGATCCCGAGGTGCGCAACCTGGCCGTGGTCGGCCGGGCGCTGGTGGCCGCCGCCGCCGAACGCCAGGAGTCGCGGGGCGCCCACCACCGTCTCGACTTCCCCACTCCGGGCGCGGTGCGGGAGCGCATCGTCCATCTGGGTCCGGACGAGCGGATGCGGGTCCCGGCCGAGGCGGCGCCCGGACAGGCCAGAACCGGGACGCTCGAGGTCGCCCCATGACCGGCGACTTCGATCCGCCCGTCACCGCCGTGGCCGACGCCGTGCGCCGGGCGCTGGCCGAGGACCTGGGCAACCTCGGCGACCTCACCTCGGTGGCCATCATCCCGGCCGACGTCGACGGCCACGCCCGGTTCGTGGCCCGGGGCGCCGGCGTGCTGGCCGGTACCGCGGCTGCCAGCGAGGTGTACGGGTACCTCGATCCGGAGTTGTCCGTCGACTGGCAGGCCGCCGACGGCGACGACCTCGCCCCCGGCCAGACCATCGGCACGGTCAACGGCAACCTGCGGTCCATCCTCACCGGCGAGCGCTGTGCCCTCAACTTTCTGGGCCACCTCTCGGGCGTGGCCACCCTCACCCGGGCCTACGTCACCGCTGCGGCCGCCAGCCGGACCGCCATCCGCGACACTCGCAAGACGACGCCCGGGCTCCGGGCCCTGGAGAAGGCGGCGGTGCGGGCCGGCGGGGGCGTCAATCACCGGGGCGGCCTGTCCGACGCCGTGCTGATCAAGGACAACCATCTCCTGTGGTGCCCCATCCCCGAGGCCGTGGCCCGGGCCCGGAGCCGCTGGCCGGGCGTCACCGTCGAGGTGGAGTGCGACACTCTCGACCAGGTCGCCGAGGCCAAGGCGGCGGGTGCCGACCTCGTCCTCGTCGACAACATGACCCCGGCGGAGGTGGCCGAGGCGGTGGCCGTCCTCGGCGGGTCCGCCCCGGTCGAGGTGTCGGGCGGGGTCACCCTGGAGACGGTGGCGGACTATGCCGGTGCCGGCGCCGATCTCATCTCCGTCGGGGCGCTCACCCACTCGGCTCCGGTGCTCGACATCGCCCTGGACCTCGATTAAGAGAGCACGAATGCTCCTGGCCATCGACGTCGGCAACACCCAGACCGTGATCGGTCTCTTCGGTGACGAGGACCTGGTCGACCACTGGCGCATCGTCACCGTGGCCGAGCGGACCTCCGACGAGCTGGCCCTGCTCCTGCACCAGTTCATCAGCTGGCACGAGGTGGACCCGCGCAGCGAGGTGACGGGCATCGCCATCTCCTCGGTGGTTCCCCGCATCACGGCCTCGCTGCGGGAGATGTCCCAGCGCCACTTTTCCGTGGAGCCCTGCATCATCGAACCCGGCGTGCGCACGGGGATGCCCATCCTCTACGAGAACCCCAAGGAGGTGGGCGCCGACCGCATCGCCAACGCGGTGGCCGCCTTCGAGCTCTATGGCGGGCCTTCCATCGTGGTCGACTTCGGCACCGCCACCACCCTCGACGCGGTGAGCGTGAAGGGCGAGTACATGGGGGGCGCCATCGTCCCCGGGATCGAGGTGTCCATGGACGCCCTCTTCGGGCGGACCGCCGGCCTGCGTAAGGTGGAACTGGTGGCGCCGAAGCACGTCATCGGCAAGTCGACGGTGGAGTCCATCCAGTCGGGCGCCATCCATGGTTTCACCGGTCAGGTGGACCACCTGGTGCGCTGCTTCGAGGCCGAGATGGGTCCGTCCACCGTCATCGCCACCGGTGGGCTGGCGTCGCTCATCGCCCCGCTGTCGACCACCATCGCCCATGAGGAGCCCTGGCTGACCCTCTTCGGCCTGCGCATCGTCTACCAGCGGAATCGATGACCGACCACGAGACGGTCGGGGAGGTGCCTTCAGGGGACACCCCGGCCCCCGGGCAGCCCTCCGACGAGTTCGGGCGCCGTCTGGCCGCGGTGGACGCCTTGCGGGAGCGGGGGATCGACCCCTACCCGGTCCGCTTCGACCGGACCCGGACCTCCGCCTCCCTCCAGGCCGAGTTCGGATCGCTCGAGCCCGGCCAGGAGACGGGGGTCGACGTCTCGGTGGCCGGCCGCCTGCTCCTCATCCGCCGCCAGGGGAAACTCGCCTTCGCCACCATGCGGGACGGCACCGGCACCATCCAGCTCTTCGTCTCCCAGGCCGAGGTCGGTCCCGAGGGACTCGACGAGTTCGAACGCCTGGACCTGGGGGACTGGGTGGGCGCCGAGGGCGAGGTGATGACCACCCGCCGGGGAGAGCTGTCGGTGAAGGTCAGGCGGTTCACGCTGCTGGCCAAGTGCCTCCGGCCCCTCCCCGACAAATGGCATGGCCTGGCCGACGTCGACACCCGGTTCCGGCGTCGCTACGTCGACCTGATGGTGAATGAGGAGGCCCGGCGCGTCTTCGAGATCCGCTTCCGGGCCATCTCCGCCATCCGGCGCTTCCTCGACACCCAGGGTTACCTCGAGGTCGAGACCCCCGTGCTGCACCCCATCCCGGGCGGGGCGGCGGCCCGGCCCTTCGTGACCCACCACAACGCCCTGGAGATGGACCTTTATCTCCGGGTGGCTCCCGAGCTCTACCTCAAGCGCCTGGTGGTGGCCGGGTTCGAGCGCGTCTACGAGATCGGCCGGGTGTTCCGCAACGAGGGGCTGTCCACCCGCCACAACCCCGAGTTCACGATGCTCGAGGCCTACTGCGCCTTCGCCGACTACACCGACATGATGACCCTGACGGAGGAACTGGTGGCCGCCGCCGCCCGGGAGGCGGCGGGCGCCACCGAGGTGGAGATCGACGGGCAGAAGATCGACCTGACGCCGCCCTGGCCCCGACGGACCCTGCGGGACATGGTGGCGGAGCATGCCGGTGTCGACGTTCACCCCTCCATGCCCGCCGAAGACCTGCGGGCCATCTGTGAACGGCTGGAGGTTCCGGTCGATCCCGCCTGGGGGCCGGGCAAGCTGGTCCTGGAGATCTACGAGAAGACGACCGAGGCCAACCTGAGCGGGCCGATCTTCGTGCTCGACTATCCCCGGGAGGTCTCCCCCCTGGCCCGGGCCCACCGGGACGACCCCGACCTGGTGGAGCGCTTCGAGGTGATCGTGGCCGGGCGGGAGCTGGCCAACGCCTTCTCCGAGCTGAACGACCCCATCGACCAGCGGGCCCGCTTCGAAGCCCAGGCTCGGCTTTCCGCCCTGGGCGATGTGGAGGCCCACGGCGTCGACGAGGACTACCTCATGGCCCTGGAGTACGGCCTTCCCCCTGCCGGCGGGCTCGGCGTCGGCATCGACCGGCTGGCCATGCTGCTGGCCGGGGTCTCGACCATCCGCGAGGTGATCCTCTTCCCCCACCTCCGCCCTCTCGCCTAGGCCCGGTCGGTCGGGGGAGGGTGCTCCCTCGTCGGACAAAACCACGTCCTCCTCGGGACACGCCTCCCCCTTCCTCCCTCGTTTGTATCGTTTCTTGGTCACGGAGCGTCATATCCGGGTAATGCGGCGTTTACAGAACGAGCCGTGTACGTAACTCGGAGGCGCAGGGGCAGATGCCGACGGCCCGGGCCGGCGATGGCGCTGGGATCTATTACGAGACGTGGGGCCGGCGCGGCGGTGAGCCGTTGCTGCTCATCCCCGGGCTGACCGCCGATCTGCGGATCTGGGCCTGCCAGCGTCTGGTGTTCGGGCGCCGGTACCGCTGCATCGCCGTCGACAACCGGGGTTCGGGCCGGTCGGACAAGCCGCCGGGACCCTACTCGCTGGCCCAGATGGCCGACGACGCCCTCGCCGTCCTCGACGCCGAAGGGGTGGAGGCGGCCCACATCCTGGGCTACTCCATGGGCAGCTTCGCCGCCGCCGACCTGGCCCTGGTGCATCCCGAACGGGTGCGGTCGCTGGTGCTGGCCGGGGCCACCTGCCGCCTCCACGAGTGGCGCCGGGAGCTGCTCACGGCCTGGGTCGAGGTGGCCCGGAGCCGTGGGGTACCGGTGATGGTGCGGCGGGCCTCACCCTGGCTGCTGGGCCCGACCGGGCGCCGCTTCGGCCTGGCCATGAGCCTGCTGTGGCCGCTCGTGCTGTCCCAGCCCTCCCACGCCTTCGCCGCTCAGGTGGAGGCGCTGCTGGAGCTCTCCGACGAGGCGGCTGTCGGACTGGCGGCCATCAACGTGCCCACCCTCGTCCTCGTGGGGGGAGCGGACCGCCTGACACCGCCCGCCGATGCCGAAGAGGTCGCCGCCCTCATCCCCGGGTCCTCCCTGGCGGTCATCCCCGGCGCCGGCCACGGCCTCATGGTGGAGGCGGCGCCCGGCTTCAACGCGGCCGTGCTCACTTTCCTGGCCGAAGCAGCCCGGCCCCGCGGGCGGCCGGTGCTCGCCCCCGAGGCCCCGGCCGGTCAGCCCGCCTGATCAATCGGCCTGATCAATCGGCCTGATCAATCGGCCTGATCAATCGGTCTGCGCCGGCGCCGGCCCGGGCGCCGGCTCCACCGCCACCGGTTGCGATGAGGTGGTGCTGGCGTTCGTCGCCGCCGGCTGGGGCCGGACGGCCGCACTGCGGGCCAGCAGGCGCCGGCTCTCGTCCACCGCCACCACCCGGTAGGAGCGCCCGGCCGGATCCCGGACGGCGTCGAAGTACTGGACGGCGGCCGGATCGGTGATGCGGGCCACCACCGTCGTGTGCTCGTCGAGGGGGTACTGCGGCTCGGCCGGCGCGTCGGAGCGCAGGACCAGGTAAGCGGCGAAGCCCGGTCCGGTGTAGGCGCTCCACCGGAGCTTGACCGTCGTGTCCTTGTACAGCGCCTCCAGCTTGAGGGCCGCGACCGGGGACGGGGCGGGATCGCCGGCGGTGGGGCCGGGTTTGGTACCCGGCGTGGTGTCGGCGGTCCGAGGCTCCGGCTCCACCGGCTTGGGCTCCGCCGGGCGCACCGGGGTGGTCGGAGGCGGGGAGGTGGCCGGCGGGGAAGTGGCCGGCAGTGACGTCGGCGCCGTCACGGGGGGCTCGGGCTGGGACACCGGAGCCGGAGGCGGGCCGGTGGTGGGTGTGGGGCGCAGGGCACCGTCCTTGACCACTCCCTCACGGTCCGGTCCGAGCTCCACATCGCCGGCCACCATCCGGCCTTCGTCCAGGGTCACGATGCGGGAACCGTCGGGCACCAGCAGGCCGGGATCGACGGAGTCGACCGTGCCGTCGGGCAGGACCACCAGCGTGTCGGTGGCGGTGGCCACCCGCACCTCGTGGCCCTCACCGACGCCGCTCATGGCCACCAGCACGCCGGCCACCACGGCCGCGGAGGCGCCGGCCAGGAGGCCCAGGGCGGTCCAGTGCCGCGGTGTCCGCCCGCGGGGCGGGGCGGGCACCGGATCGGCCACGCCCACCCCGGCGATGGCCCGCAACCGGTCCTCGAGCGACTCGGCGAAGGCGGCACGGGGCTCGGGTGCCCGAGCCCGCCCGGCGGCCTCGAGGCGTTCCTGCACGTTGGACTGCGACCCGGAGGGGGTCATCGTTCCTCCTCATGCTCATGCAAAGCTCTGCGCAGCGCGGCCAGGGCCCGGTGCAGGGTGACGGCCAGCACCGGCTTGGTGGTGCCCATGGCGTCGGCCGCATCGGCGGGGGTCAGGCCGGCCAGGTATCGAAGCGAGATGGCCTGCTGGTATCGGGGGTTGAGGGTGGCCAGGGCGGCCAGGACGCGCTCGGCTCCGGCCGCGTCCTCCACCTCGTCGAAGCCGGCGGCCGCCGGCAGGGCCTCGAGCCGCCCGAGGGGCCGGTTCGCCCTCCGGCCCCGGGCCCGTTGCTCGGTCCGGTAGTGGTCGACCAGCTGGTTGGCGGCGATGCGGAACAGCCAGGGCCCGAACCCGCCGCCCTTCCACTGGAAGGACGGCAACGAGCGCAGGGCCTGCTCGAAGGTGGCGGCGGTCACGTCTTCGGCCACCTCCCGGGAGTGGCTGCGCCGGTAGGCGAAGGCGTGGATGCGGGGCAGGTAGAGCCGGTACAGCTGGGCGAAGGCCTCCGCGTCGGTACGCGCCCGTTCGACGAGCGCAGGCTCGTCGAACGGGCTCGGGGTCTGGGGTGTCCCCTGATCGCCAGCCGACGGGGGGAGATCCACGAGGGTCATGCTGTCAGGTGCTACGCGCTGGCCGCGGTGAGCTTGACCGGCTCGACCGGATCGGTCCCGGGAGCGGGGGGATCCCCCGGGACCGACACCTTGACCGGCTCGCTGGAGGCGACCACAGCGCCGTCCGGGCCGATGGCCTGCACGCCGTAGACGTAGGTGTGGCCCGCGACCACGTCACCGTCGATGTACCCCGTGTCGGTCCGGGTCTGGAACACCACCTTGCGGCCGGTGTTCGGCTCGGCCCGCCACAGCCGGTAGCCGGCCACCCTGCGGTCGGTCAGCTCCGACCACCGGCAGGCCACGGCCGGGGTCGGCCTGATGTTGTCGGCCGTTGAACGGGCGACCTCGTCCATCACCCGGCAGGCGATCTTCATCTCGGGCAGGGGAGCGGGCCTGGGCTCGGCAAAGGGGGCGGGCTTGGGCTCGGGCAGGGGGGCGGGCCTGGGCTCGGGCAGGGGGGCGGGCTTGGGCTCGGGGACCGGACGGGGTTCCAACTTGGGCTCGGGCCGCGGAGCGGACTCGGGCTCGGGGACCGGGATCCGCTTGGGCACGGGGATGGGGTCGGGGACGGGGAGGGGCGGGACGCCGACATGGACGACGGTGCTGCGGCCGATGGGCATGCCCCAGTGGTTGACTGACTGGACCAGGTAGCGGTAGCGCTGGCCGGGGCGCACGTCGGTGTCGAGGTAACGCTGGGCGTCGCCCCGGTAGATCACCTGCCGGCCGTCGGGCCGGTCGGCGGCGCTGGAGGGGTCCTCGTCCGCCGCCGCCTCCAGGCTGTCCACGTTGGTGACCGGATCGGTGGTGTTCCCGAGAGCCCGGAAGAGGCGGTAGCCGGCGAGGTCGCGACGCTGCGACTTGGACCACTCGCAGGCCACGGCTTGGCGGTCGACGGGGACGGGCCGGACCACGTCCTGGGCGGAGACCCACGGGCGGTCCACCACCTTGCAGGCCAGCTTGAGCGCTTCGAGGGGGAGGGTCGGGACCTTCACCCGGGCGACGTTGCTCCGGGCGATGGTGCGACCCCGGGAGTCGAGGGCCTCCAGCCGGAAGGTGTAGCGCCGGCCCTGGCGGACATCGGCGTCGATGTGGCTGTGGCCCTTGCCCCGGTAGACGACGTGCGGTCGCTCGAGGCGCCCGGACCGCCACAGCCGGAAGCCGGCCAGGTCGGCGGGGGCGAGCGTGTCGTTGGCGGTGGCCTTGATGCCGGCCGCAGCCGCGTTCACGGCGGGGCCGGACCACTTGCAGGCCACAGCGGGAAGCTTCTCGTGCCGCACGACCTCGCAGGCGAGGCGCAGGTTGGGCCGCCGCTTGGTGGCGTCAGCCGCTCCTGCAGCCGCCGGGATCAGGGCGGCGGCGAGGACGGCCGCCCCCACAAGGGCGGTCATGGGTCGTCGCATCGGGGGTCCTCCTGGGAACAAGAAACGGGTGCGAAGGGGTCACGAGGAGAACGCCGAGCAGGACTAGTTATTTCACGTTAAGTGACTTAATTACCACGAGAAGTGGTAGCGAAAAGGACCAAAGGCGCAACGTGGAGGCCCGCCGCCAGGCCGTCATCGACCGGGGCCGGTCGACGCAGTACCAGCTAGCCGATCATCCCGGGGGGAGATCGGGACAGGTGCGGCGGTAGGCGACGCCCGACCCTACGAAGTCCCGCCACTCCCGCCGGCTGAGATTGCGCCCGACCTCCTGGCAGACCCGGTCGGCCAACACCGCGCGGCCCGCGTAGGGGGTGGCCCGGAGGTCGCGGACGGCGCCCAGCCGCCACAGCCGCGCTGTTCCGTCGGCGCTGGCCGAAGCCAGGGTCGCGCCGTCCGGGCTGAAGGAGACCGAGGACAGCGGGCCGGTATGGCCGGTGAGGACGGTCGGCGTCTCTGCGGCCAGGGCCCACACGCGCACCGTGCCGTCTCCGCTGCCCGAAGCCAGGGTGGTGCCGTCGGCGCTGAACGCGATCGTCGTCACGGGGCCGTCGTGACCGGCCAGCACGCGGGGTGCGGCACCGGACTGATTCAGGTCCCACAACCGCACCCGGCGGTCCTCGCCCCCCGTGGCCACGGATCTTCCGTCGGGGCTGAAGGCCACGGCCGCCACACTGACGCCGGCCCCGCCGCCGGCGGGGAGCGTGGCTACGGCCGCCGGCGTGACGACATCCCAGATCCGCACCTGACCGTCGCTGCCGCCGGTGGCCAGGTGGGCACCGTCGGCGCTGAAGGCCACGGTGGTCACCGCGCCGGTGTGCCCGCTGAGCACCTTGGCCACCGGTGGCGTGGTCCCCAGGTCCCAGAGCCGCACGGTGCCGTCCCGGCTGGCGGTGGCCAGGCGCTGGCCGGCGAATCCGAAGGCCAGCGAGGTGAGCCGGTCGGTGTGCCCCTCGAGCCGGACCGGCGGGGCGCCGGCCCGGTTCACGTTCCACAGGCGGGCGGTGGGGTCGTCACCTCCGGTGGCCAGCGTCTGGCCGTCTGGGCTGAAGGCCACCGCGGCGATGGCGCCGATGTGGCCGGACAGCGCCTGAGCCGACCGATCCAGCGCACCGAGGTCGACCAGATTCACGGCCGAATCCCCCGTCGCCAGCCGGGTCCCGTCCGGGCTCACGGCCACGGACCACACGCCGCTCTTGGCCCGGGCCACCACCCGGCTGAAGTTGGGCGCGGTGAGCGCGGCCCGCAGGGCCCGGTTCACCTCGGGGGCGGCGGTGGCGCCGGTCCGGCGGTCGAACAGGTCGGCCTGGCGGGCCAGGAGAGCCGCCCGCTCGTGCTGTCCGGCCGCGATCTCCCCCTCGACCCGGGCGGCCAGCGCCTGGGCCACCGAGGCGAGTTGCAGGCGGCGGGACTCCGCCCGGTCGGCTCGGGCCGACCGCACCTGGAGCAGGGTCACTCCGAGGAGCAGGACGAGGACGGTGGCCAGCCCGCCCCGCAGCCGGCTGGAGCGGACGGCGCGTTCGAGCCGGTTCCGCTCCGGGGAGACCACCGGGCGGGCGGGAACGGGAACCGCAGCCTCCTCGAACAGGAGGAGGTCGGTCGTCGCCGTGGTCGCCGCCGATCGGACGGGAAGTGGGATCGCCTCCTCGTACCAGTGCTCGTCCTCGTCCTCTTCATCGATGTCGACCGGCCAGAGCGAGGGCTGGGGCGAGGCAGATCGGGAAGCCGGGAAGATCCCCTCCGGCTCCTCCTCCAACGGCCAGAGAGCGGGCGGCTCCGAGGGCCAGAGCGCGGGTTGCGGTTCACACGGCCAGAGAGCGGGCTGGGGCTCCCAGGGCCAGAGGGGGGGCTGGGGCGGAGCCGGTTGGGAGAGGAGCGGGGTCAAGGTGTCGGCGGGAGGGGCCATGAGGGTGGTGGCCCCGGCCCGGATCTCGTCGACCAGGGCCGAGGGGGAGGCCGGGCGGTGGGCGGGGTCAGGGTCCAGGCCCCTGCGCAGGGCCCGCATGACCCCCTCGGCCTCGGCGTCGGACAAGCCGGAGAACCGCGGCACCATCCTGACCCCGGGGGGTGTCCCGGTCAGGAGGGTGTGCGCGGTGACCGCCAGGTGGTGGACGTCCGAGGCCGGCGTGGGAGGGTCGTCGGGCCCCGGCGGGGCCATCCCCCAGCGGGGGGAGAGTCCGAAGCCGACCAGAACGACGGTCCCGTCGCCGGTAAGGACCAGCCGCTCCGGTTCGAGGTTGTGGTGGACGACGGGAACCCGCTGGTGGTGCAGGTGCTCGAGGGTGCCGGCCACCTGGGTGAGGTACCCGAGCACCTCCGGGAAGGAGAGGCCGGGGACGCCGTCCGCCTCCAGGATCCGGGCGAGGCTCCGTCCCGGGGTCCAATCCATGACGAGGTAGTAGGAGTCGTCGAGGAGGAAGTGCTCCCGCAGCACGGGCAGATTCGGGTGGCGCACCACGTCCATGAGGGCGAACGCCTCGGAGACGAGGGAGTCGAGCTCACCGGCGGAGACGAGGTGGCGGACCTGGAGGGCCACCGTCCTCCCGCCCAGATGGTCAAGGGCCCGGACGACCTCGCCCTCGTCGCCATGGGCGACGACAGCCAGAGGTTCGTAGCGCTCCCCAACCAGATCGGCCATGACCCCGCCTCGCCCGGCCCCGACGTGTTCCCCTTACCGGCTCGGACCCTATGGGAGAACAACGTGCGCGACAAGGCCTGGCCGCCTGACAGAGTCGTCGGGGCTAGCTGCGCACCCCGGCGGGCTGGTCGAGCACCTGGCGGGACAGCCGGCGGAGACCTTCGACGATCTCGGGATCCAGATCGAGGCCGGCGCCCTCCAGGGCCGCCCCGGCCGCCTCCACGTGGCGCTCGGCCACCTCGAGGGCGCTGGTCACCGCCCCGTTGCCGCAGGCCAGCTTGCGCCCCAGGGCCACCCCGGACGGGTCGAGCGGTCCGCCCAGCAGGGACCGCAGCTCCGTGGAATCCCGCAGGGCGTAGATGACGGGCAGGGTGTAGATCCCCTCGGCCAGATCCAGGCCGGCGGGCTTGCCCAGCTGCTCGTCGGTGGCGGTGAGGTCGAGCACGTCGTCGACGATCTGGAACACCATCCCGAGATGGCGCCCGTAGCTCGTCAAGGCCTCCACTGCCCTCCGGTCCAAGCCGCCGACCAGGGCCCCGATCCGGCAGGCGGTGGCGAACAGGGCCGCCGTCTTGCCCTCGATGGAGCCGAAGTAGGAGTCCTCGTCGCGGTCGACGTCGAAGAGGCGCTGAAGCTCGAGGACCTGGCCCCGGCACAGCTCTCCGATGGTGGCGGCCAGGATGCCGGCCACCTCCACGCCGAGGGAGGCGGCCAGGCCCGACGCCCGGGCCAGGAGGAAGTCCCCGGCCAGGATGGCGACGATGTTCGACCACCGGGCGTTGACGCTCTCCACGCCCCGGCGGGTGGCCGCCTCGTCGATGACGTCGTCGTGGTAGAGGGACCCGAGGTGCACGAGCTCGACGGCCACCGCGCCCGTGACGATGTCGTCGGTGGCGGGCCGGACGCCCCCGGCGCAGCCGGCACAGATGGCCATGACGGGGCGCAGACGCTTGCCCCCGGCGCCGATCAGATGGCTGGCGACGTCGGTCAGGAACGGGTCATCCGTCCGCACCGACTCCCGGAGGGCGA
The DNA here is from genome assembly GCA_963789165.1 of uncultured Actinomycetes bacterium. Lineage (GTDB taxonomy): Bacteria > Actinomycetota > Acidimicrobiia > IMCC26256 > BP-133 > CAWBJP01. The sequence goes on along the minus strand of CAWBJP010000007.1, from coordinate 299,944 downwards.
CCTCCACCCGGCCCAGGTCGCCCGCCAGCGTCGGGACCCCGAGCGCCTCGGCCGCCTGGGGCCGGTGTCCCCTACTCGCCATGCCGGGCGAGGGTAGCAGCGCCGGTGGGAACAATTCGGAGCGCTCCGGTGTCGAAGAGGTGTCCGGCCCACGTTTCGGCGGGGGGTACGCGAGCGGTACGCTCCGACCTCACCGGTAAACTAGGACTCCAGCGTCCACCCAGGTCCCGCCCCCAAACGAGAAACCGGAGGACGCCCGAGATCGCCGGGTCAGCCGGCACCAGTGCAGGAGGCGGCAAGTGTTCGAGCGCTTCACCGATAGAGCCAGGAGGGTCGTGGTCCTCGCGCAGGAGGAGGCCCGCCTGCTCAACCACAACTACATCGGCACGGAGCACATCCTTCTCGGCCTCATTCACGAGGGCGAAGGGGTGGCGGCCAAGGCGCTCGAATCGCTGGGCATCTCCCTGGAGGCCGTGCGCGCCCAGGTGGAGGAGATCATCGGCCAGGGCGGGTCTTCTCCGTCGGGCCACATCCCCTTCACGCCCCGGGCCAAGAAGGTCCTCGAGCTCTCCCTGCGGGAGGCGCTCCAGCTGGGCCACAACTACATCGGCACTGAGCACATCCTCCTCGGTCTCATCCGGGAGGGCGAGGGTGTCGCCGCCCAGGTGCTGGTCAAGCTGGGCGCGGATCTGTCCCGCGTCCGCCAGCAGGTCATCCAGCTCCTCTCCGGCTACGCCGGCCAGAAGGAGCCCTCCACCTCCGGGACCGCGGCGGAGGCCGCCCCCACCGGCTCCCTCGTCCTCGACCAGTTCGGGCGCAATCTGGCTCAGCTGGCCCGGGAGAAGAAGCTGGACCCGGTCATCGGCCGGGACAAGGAGATCGAGCGGGTCATGCAGGTCCTGTCCCGCCGGACCAAGAACAACCCCGTCCTCATCGGCGAGCCCGGTGTGGGCAAGACCGCCATCGTCGAGGGCCTGGCCCAGAAGATCGTCTCCGGCGAGGTGCCCGAGACCCTGCGGGGCAAGCAGCTCTACACCCTCGACCTCGGCGCTCTGGTCGCCGGCTCCCGCTACCGCGGTGACTTCGAGGAGCGCCTCAAGAAGGTGCTGAAGGAGATCCGCACCCGGGGCGACATCATCCTCTTCATCGACGAGCTCCACACCCTGGTGGGCGCCGGCGCCGCCGAGGGCGCCATCGACGCGGCCAGCATCCTCAAGCCGATGCTGGCCCGGGGCGAGCTCCAGACCATCGGCGCCACCACGCTCGACGAGTACCGCAAGCACCTGGAGAAGGACGCCGCCCTCGAGCGCCGCTTCCAGCCGATCAAGGTTGAAGAGCCCACCGTGGCCCACACCATCGAGATCCTGAAGGGCCTGCGCGACCGCTACGAGAGCCACCACCGGGTCACCATCACCGACCAGGCCCTGGTCGCGGCGGCCAACCTGGCCGACCGCTACATCTCCGACCGCCACCTGCCGGACAAGGCCATCGACCTCATCGACGAGGCCGGGTCGCGCCTGCGCATCCGGCGCATGCGTACCCCCTCCGACTACCGAGAGCTCGAAGACGAGATCTCCGCGGTGCGCCGCGACAAGGAGTCGGCCATCGAGGGCCAGCAGTTCGAGAAGGCGGCCAAGCTGCGCGACAAGGAGAAGGAGCTCCTGGGCCGCAAGGCCACCAAGGAGGCCGAGGCCCGCAGCGAGGGCATCGATTTCTTCGACGAAGTCGACGAGGAAGCCATCGCCGAGGTCCTGTCGCTGTGGACGGGCATCCCTGTCTACAAGCTGACCGAGGAGGAGACGGCCAAGCTCCTGCGCATGGAGGACGAGCTCCACAAGCGGGTCATCGGGCAGGAGGACGCCATCCACGCCGTCTCCCAGGCCATCCGGCGCACCCGGGCCGGTCTCAAGGATCCCAAGCGCCCCGCCGGCAGCTTCATCTTCCTCGGCCCCTCGGGCGTGGGGAAGACGGAGCTGGCCAAGACCCTGGCCGAGTTCCTCTTCGGCGACGAGGCCGCCCTCATCCAGCTGGACATGTCCGAGTACATGGAGAAGCACACCGTCTCCCGCCTCGTGGGTTCCCCGCCCGGCTACGTCGGTTACGACGAGGGCGGCCAGCTGACCGAGGCCGTGCGGCGCAAGCCGTTCTCCGTGGTGCTGTTCGACGAGATCGAGAAGGCCCACCCCGACGTCTTCAACACGCTCCTGCAGATCCTGGAGGACGGGCGCCTGACCGACGCCCAGGGCCGGACGGTCGACTTCAAGAACACCGTCATCATCATGACCTCGAACCTGGGTACGGCCGACCTGCGCAAGGCCGCCATCGGCTTCGCCAAGGCCGATGAGGCCGTGACCTACGAGAAGATGAAGGAGAAGGTCCACGAGGAGCTGAAGCGCAACTTCCGCCCCGAGTTCCTGAACCGCATCGACGAGGTGATCGTCTTCCACGAGCTGACCCAGGAAGAGGTCACCACCATCGTCGACCTCATGATCCGCCGGGTGCGCGAGCAGCTGGAGGGCCAGGGTCTGGCCCTCGAGCTCACCACCGAGGCCAAGGCCGCCCTGGCCAAGCGGGGCTACGACCCGACGCTGGGCGCCCGGCCGCTGCGCCGGGCCATCCAGCGGCTGGTGGAGGACCCCCTGTCGGAGCGGATCCTGTGGAAGGAATTCCGGGCCGGCGAGACCGTGGTGGTGGACGCCGAGGGCGACGAGGTGGTTTTCCGCTCGATTGAAGGTATCGAGCCGCCCCCCGTCGAACCGGTCATAAGCGGCTCAGAGGGATAAAAGCACCAAACGACCCAAGGACCCAAGGGGCCGAACCCGCAGCCTGATTCCGACTGGCGGAGCCGCCAGGGGAGCAAAGGGGCTCCCCAAACCCTCATTTCTGCGCGCGAACAAGAGGGAGGTCGGTCAAGGATGCTGCGCCGATCCATCGTGGCCCTGCTCATCTCCTCGCTCGTCCCGCTGGCTCTGGCCACGCAGGCGACGGGTGAGGTCTCCCCGGCTTTCGGCCGGTACATCGTGGTCCTCAAATCCCCCACCGCCTCCGGGTCGCTGACCGAAACGGTCGGCACGCTCGGAGCGACCGTGAACGGGGTGTTCAGCTCGCTCAACGGGCTCCTCGTCACCCTGCCCCTGCTCAACCTCAAGTCTCTCGCCCGTGACCCCCGGGTGGCCTACGTGGTCCCCGACCGTCCCGTCCGCCTCCTGGCCGAGCCGGCCCCCGCCGGCGTGGGCCGCATCGGAGCCGGACCCAAGGTCAACCCCGATGGCTCGGTGTTCTCCAAGGCCGACCCCAAGGCCGCCGTCGCCATCGTCGACACCGGCATCTCTCCCCATCCCGACCTCAACGTGGTGGGTGGCGTCAACTGCGCCTCCGACGCCCTCGGCGGCCTCCTCTCGGGGCTGCTGGGTGGTGGCTCCAGTGAGCCCGACGAGGGCGGCGACTACACCGACGCCCACGGCCACGGCAGCCACGTGGCCGGCACGGTCGGGGCCAAGGCCGACGGCAACGGCGTGGTGGGGGTGTCCCCCGGGGCGCCGCTCTACGCCGTGAAGGTCTTCGGTCAGCTCGGCACCGGTGCGCTCTCCGACGTCATCTGCGGTCTCGACTGGGTGGCGGCGAACGCCGCGTCCAAGAACATCAAGGTCCTCAACATGAGCCTGGGGGGCGACGGCGCCGACGACAAGTCCTGCGGCGCCGAGACCCAGGACCCGTTCCACGAGGCGGTCTGCCGGGTGGTGGCGCAGGGTGTGACCGTGGTGGTGGCCGCGGGCAACTCCCACGTCGACCTGGTCAAGAGCGTTCCCGCCGCCTACGACGAAGTGCTCACCGTGACGGCCATGGCCGACTTCGACGGCCTGCCCGGCGGTCAGGGTCAGGGCAGCTGCTCGACCAAGGATGTCGACGACACCGCCGCCGACTTCTCCAACTTCACCCTGCCCGACAGCCCCGATGCGGTCCACACCGTGGCCGCGCCCGGGGTGTGCGTGAACTCCACCTGGAACGACGGCGGCTACGAGGCCATCTCGGGTACCTCGATGGCCTCGCCCCACGTCGCCGGCCTGGTGGCCCGCTGCATCGACGCCGGACCCTGCTCCGGCCTGAGTCCGGCCCAGATCATCGCCAAGATCCGGGCTGACGCCGCCGCCCGGCCCGACGGCACCGGCTTCTTCGGTGACACGAAGATGCCCCTGGACGGCCGCTACTACGGCGACCTGGTCGACGCCTCCACCTACTGACCGAACCCCGCCCCCTAGTTTGGGGGCATGATCGCCACCCCGCCGGAACCAGAGGTTCCGGCGGGGACCCCGAGTCCGGCCGCCCCGCCCGTGTTCCGGCGGGGCGGCCCCGCGTTCGGGCTCTTCCTGCTCGCGCTTCTCCTGCTGGGCGGCTGCCGGGTCGACGCACTGGTGACGATGACGGTCGACGGGCCGGGCGGCGAGGTCGCCGTCCGCTTCGAGGCCGATCCCGAGGCGGTTGGCGTCGTCGGCGGCCCCTCGGTCATCACCCAGGGCGCCCAGGTCGCCGACCTGCGCGACGCCGGCTGGGAGGTGACCGGCCCCCGGAAGACGAGGGCGGGCGGGGCGGTGGTGGAGGCGTCCAAGTCCTTCGCCCGGCCGGAGGAGCTCGGACCGTTGATGGACGAGCTGTCCGGGCCCGCGGGGCCGTTGCCCGGGTTCCGCCTCGACCGGGACCGGGGCCTCACCCGGGTGCGGTACCGGCTGTCGGGCCAGATTTACCTGGGAGAGGGGCGCGACCAGCTCACCGGTTTCTTCAATGACCCCTTGCTCCCCGGGCGCCTGGAGGCGGCGGGCGTGGATCCGCAGCGGGTCGCGGCCCTCCTCACCGAGCGGGCGATCGAGGGATTCCGGCTGGCCGTGGTGGTCGACCTGCCCGGGAGCGCCCCGGTCCGCTTCGAGGCCGAACCGGGGAAGCGAGCCGAGGTCCGGGCCGCCTCCACCGAGCCCGACCGGGTCCGGCCCCTCCTCCTGGCGGTGGGCGGCGTGCTGGCCGTCGCCGCCCTGGCCGTCCTGGGCTCCCGAGGGGCCCGTCGGGCCAATTAAGCGACTGCAGGGACGGTCCCGTTCGGCGGACAGCGCCAGGTCGCCTGGGGTACCCTCGTGGGACAGACGGCGAGCCCCGAAGGAGCGGCCCGTGCAGGTGCGCCGTTCAGAGGCGCTGCTCGATGCATTGCGGAACGTGGCGCCCGGTACGCCGCTCCGGGATGGTATCGATCGCATTCTCCAGGCCAACAAAGGCGCACTCATCTGCGTCGGTGATGGGCCAGAAGTCCTGTCGGTGTGTTCCGGGGGGTTCCTCCTCGACGCCGAGTTCACCCCCCAGCGCCTCTCCGAGCTGGCCAAGATGGACGGCGCGCTCGATCCTGGCCGCCGACTGCTCCCGGGTGGCCCGGGGCAACGTCCACCTGGTGCCCGACCCCAACATCCCCACCCTGGAGACGGGCACCCGCCACCGCACCGCCGAACGGGTGGCCCGCCAGATCGACGTCCCCGTCATCTCGGTGTCGGAGGCCATGTCGGTGGTCACCATCTACCGCAACGACGAGAAGTACACCCTGGAGCCGATCCCCCGGATCCTGGGCAAGGCCAACACCGCCCTCCAGACCCTGGAGCGCTACAAGATCCGCCTGGACGGGGTGTCCGGGGCGCTCTCGGCCCTCGAGGTGGAGGACCTGGTCACCGTGCGGGACTCGGTGAGCGTGCTCCAGCGGGCCGAGATGGTCCGGCGCATCGCCGAGGAGATCGAGGGCTACATCATCGAGCTGGGCAGTGAGGGCCGCCTGGTCATGCTCCAGCTCGAGGAGCTCATGGGCGGGGTGGAGGACGACCGCCGGCTGGTGGCCAAGGACTACTTCGTGGCCACGGCCGACTCCTCGCTCGAAGAGGTCATGAAGCGCCTCGCCCAGCTCACCACCGACGAGCTGCTCGACCTCAAAGAGGTCGCCTCGGTCCTGCAGCTGCCGCCCGGGACCGGCCTCGACTGGTCGCTCCAGCCCCACGGCTACCGTCTCCTCCACAAGATCCCGCGGCTGCCCGAGATCGTCGCCGACCGGGTCGTCGCCCGCTTCCACAACCTGCAGAAGATCATGCGGGCGTCGATGAAGGATCTCGACGACGTGGAGGGCGTCGGCGAGACCCGGGCCCGGTCCATCAAAGAGGGCCTGTCCCGCCTGGCGGAGACCTCCATCCTCGACCGGTACGTCTGAGGGTGTCCGCGCTCCCAGAAGGTCCTCATGCCGCCACGGTCGAGAACATCACCCTCGAGGTGGAGGACACGCCCATCGCCGCCATCCATGCCCGGCCGGCCGGGACGCCGCTGGGAGGGCTGGTGCTGGTGCCGGACCTGATCGGCCTGCGGCCTCTGTTCGAGGACATCTGCCGGCGGCTCGCCTCCCACGGCCTCGCCGTATGTGCGGTGGAGCCGTTCTCGCGTCTGATCAACACGGCCGGGCCGCTCGACACAGACACCCGCCGCGCCCGGGCCGGCGAGCTCTACGACGACCTGGTCATGGAGGACCTGGCCGAGGCGGCCGACCATCTGACCGCCGCCGACCAGGTCGGCGGTCTCGGGGTCATGGGCTTCTGTCTGGGGGGCTCGTACGCCCTCAAAGCCTCAGCCACCGGGCGCTTCGAGCGGGCGGTGGCCTTCTACGGGATGGTGCGCACCCCCAAGCAGTGGGCCGACGGTGGTCAGAACGACGCTCTCGAGACGGTTGGCTCGGGATGTCCCACCCTGGCCATCTTCGGAGAGGCCGACCCCTGGGTTCCCCCGGAGGACGTGGAGGCGCTCCGGGCGCGGTGGGCGGGCAGGCCCGAGCACAAGGTGGTCGTCTACCGGGGCGCGGAGCATGCCTTCGTGCACAACCCCGAAGTCCCCGCCCATCGGCCCGACGAGGCGGCCGACGCCTGGCACCGCGCCCTGGCCTTTCTGCTCGAATAGAAATCGGTCCGCATTTTTTGACGTTACTCTGGGTATACTTTCAACCACGTTGCGTGATTTTCCCCTACCGGACAATTCCAATTGCGCAGCGTTCCCCATGGCAAACTTGAACGTACGGTCAAGTTGTTAGTGCCCCGTAGGTGCCGTACCCTGGAAGGCAAGCCCAATTTGGGCAGCCGGGGAGTGTGCGCATGCTGTTCGATGTCGGCGACAAGGTCGTGTACCCGCATCACGGTGCCGCGATCGTCGAGCGACGCGAGAAGAGAGAAGTCTTTGGCGAGACCAGGGATTACCTGGTTCTCAAGCTCGCGTACGGAGATCTCACCCTCATGGTCCCCGCCGACAATGTCGACGAGGTGGGCCTGCGTGAGGTCATCAACGACGAAGAGGTCGAGGAGGTGTTCGCCGTCCTCCGGAAGAAGGAGGCGCGGATGCCCACGAACTGGTCGCGCCGGTTCAAGAACCACGTCGAGAAGCTGAAGAGCGGCGACATCTACCAGGTCGCCGAAGTGGTCCGGAACCTGTCCATTCGGGACAAGGACAAGGGCCTCTCCGCGGGCGAGAAGCGCATGCTCACCAAGGCACGCCAGATCCTCGTCTCCGAGCTGACCTTCGCCATCGGTGTCACCGAGGAAGAGGCCGAGGCGAAACTCGACGAGGCGCTGATCAAGTAGCCGGGACCTGGGGCCTCGTCGTCGCCGCCGGGGCCGGCGCCCGCTTCGGTTCCGCCAAGCAGTTCGCGCCGCTCGCCGGCCGTCGGGTGGTGGACTGGTCGGTGGGCACGGTGGTCTCCGCCTGTGAGGCGGTCGTGGTTGTCCTTCCTTCCGGCTTCGTTTGGGACGGCCCGCCGGTGATTGCGGCGGTTACCGGCGGCGCCACCCGGTCCGAATCGGTTCGGGCTGGTCTTTCCGCCGTGCCTGACTCGGCCGAGATCGTCGTGGTCCACGACGCCGCCCGCCCGCTGGCCTCTGGCGCCCTCTTCCACGCCGTGATTGCTGCGGTCCGCGCCGGTGCCGACGGGGCCGTACCTGCCCTCCCGGTGGTGGACACGCTCAAGGGTGTGGAGGGCGACCGGGTGGTGGCCACCGTCCAACGGGAGGGGCTGGTCGCCGTCCAGACACCCCAGGCCTTCCGGGCGGATGCCCTGCGTGCAGCCCACGCCGGCGGCGACGGGTCCACCGACGACGCGGCCCTCGTCGAGGCGGCGGGCGGCAAGGTCGTCATCGTCCCGGGGGACGCCCTCAACCTGAAGATCACAACGCCGCACGATCTCGCCTGGGCGGCATGGGTGATGAGGGAGCTTTGAGAGCCCGGGTCCGGGTGTCCCGGTGAGAGTCGGCCTCGGCTTCGACGTCCACGCCTTCGGTGGCGACCGGCCGCTGGTCCTGGCCGGCGTGACCGTGGAGGGGCCCGGGCTGGCCGGGCATTCCGACGCCGACGTGGTGGCCCACGCGGTGGCCGACGCCTTGCTCGGGGCGGCCGGACTCCCCGATCTCGGCGCGCTGTTCCCGGCCGCCGACGACCGCTATGCCGGCGCCGATTCCATGGTCCTGCTGGGCGAGGTCGCGACGCGGGTGAAGGGGGCCGGCTACCAGGTCGGCAACGTCGATGTGGTCGTGGTGGCCGAGAAGCCCCGTCTCGGACCTCACATGGGGCTGATGGCCGACAACCTGGCCCGGGTGGTGGGGGGCCCGGTGTCGGTCAAGCCGAAGCGCGGTGAGGGCTTGGGTGCCATCGGGCGCGCCGAAGGGATCGCGGCGATGGCCGTGGCCCTCCTGGAACCCGTCTCGCGTCAGCCAGACCCACCTGGGAGGTGGGTTTGGTTAACTCGAGACGGGTGGGCAGTAGCCTCCGGGGCGTGCTGATCCACGACACGTTGGCAGGGGAGAAGGTCGAGTTGGTGCCCCGGGAGGTGGGGCGGGTCGGGCTGTACGTGTGCGGGCCGACCGTCTACGACGTGCCCCACCTGGGTCACGCCCGCAGCGCCCTCTCCTTCGACGTCATCCGCCGCGCCCTCGAGCACAGGGGTCTGGCCGTCACCCACGTCTCCAACATCACGGACGTGGACGACAAGATCATCAACCGGGCCCGGGCCGAAGGCACCAGCGAACCCGAGGTGGCCGCCCGCTTCGAGGACGCCTACTGGTCCACCCTCGACCGTCTGGGGGTGGCCCGCCCCCACCACATCCCCCACGCCACCGGCTACATCGCCGAGATGCAGGAGCTCATCGTGCGGCTGCTGGAACGGGGCGCCGCCTATGTCACCGATTCGGGTGTGTACTTCGCGGTGCAGAGCTTTCCCGGGTACGGCGCCCTTTCCCACCGGCGCCTGGACGACCTGCTGGAGTCGGCCGGCGCCCGGGTGGAGGTGGACGAGACGAAGCGCTCGCCGGTTGACTTCGCTCTCTGGAAGGCGGCCAAGCCGGGGGAGCCGGCCTGGGATTCGCCTTGGGGCCAGGGCCGGCCGGGATGGCACATCGAGTGCTCGGCCATGTCCGTCGGCCTGCTGGGCGAAGGGTTCGACGTGCACGGTGGGGGCGACGACCTGGTCTTCCCCCACCACGAGAACGAGCGGGCCCAGTCCGAGGGAGCCGGGCTCCCCTTCGCCCGCCACTGGCTCCACAACGCCATGGTCGTGGTCTCGGGCGAGAAGATGTCCAAGTCGCTGGGGAACTTCACCATGCTGGCCGAGGTGCTCGACGCCCACGATCCCCGGGTCCTGCGCCTGCTGGTCCTCCAGACCCACTACCGGTCGGCGACGGAGATGGGGAAATCGAACCTGGACGACGCGGCGGCCGCCCTGGGTCGCCTGGACGCCCTCGTCCGGCGGGCCCGGGCGCAGATCGGTGCCGTTCCGGGCGAGGGGGGAATCGACTCCGCCACCAAGGCCGACTTCGACGCCGCCCTGGACGACGACTTCAACACCCCTGCTGCCCTGGCCTCCATCTTCGAGGCCGTACGGCGGGCCAACGCCGCCATCGACGCCGGCGAGGGGGCGGAGGCGCACCGGCTGGTGAGCACCGTCCGCACCCTGACCGGGGCTCTCGGGCTCGAGCTGGACGACGGATCGGGGGCGGCCGCCGACGATGAGGTGGCCGATCTGGTGGCACAGCGGGATGCCGCCCGCCGGGCCCGCGACTTCGCCGAGGCCGACCGGATCCGGGCCGAGTTGACTGCCCGGGGCGTCACCCTGGAGGACACCCCCGCCGGCACGATCTGGCGCCGGTGAGTCCCAAGGGAGCCAATCCCGGAGGCCGAGCCGACCGGGGGGCGGGCGGGCGAGCGGGCAAGCCGGGCCGGGGCGGAAAGGCCGACGGGGGCGGGGGTAAGGCCGACCGGTTTGGCCCGACCGCCGGCAAGAGTGAACGGAGCGCCGGCAAGCCAGAACGGGGCGCCGGCAAGCCGGGCCGCGCCGGCGGCAAGGCGGACTGGGGCGGGAAGCCCGAGCGGGGCGCGAAGCCGGAACGGGCCGGGAGGCCGGAACGGGCCGGCAAGCCGGGCCGGGCCGGCAAGGCGGACTGGGGCGGGAAGGCGGACGGGGACGCGAAGCCGGAACGGGGCGGGAAGCCGGGCCGGGCTGCCTCCGGCCGGGGCAGCGGGGTCGCCGGACCGCGGTCGCCGACGGCTCCCCGGGTCCAGCGTCTCCCGGGTGCCGGGCCGGGCCTCGGAGGCGAGCAGATCGAGGGCCGCCAGCCGGTGCGGGAGGCGCTGCGGGCCCGCCGGCGCAAGGTCGCCGAGATCTGGATGGCCGGCGACCTCGAACCGGCACCCGTCCTCGACGAGATCATGGAGCTGGCCCGCCGGGCGGGGGTCCCGGTGCGGACCACGCCCCGTTTGGACTCTCTGGCCCGCACCGACGCCTCCCAGGGCGTGGTGGCCCGGGCCGACCCCCTGCCGCTGGCCGTCGACGACGACCTGCTGGCCGACCCGGCGGCGTTTCTCCTCGCCCTCGAAGGGGTGACCGACCCCCGGAACCTGGGGGCGGTCCTGCGTAGCGCGGAGGCGGCCGGGGTCACCGGCGTGTTCCTGCCCCGGCGGCGGGCCGTCCACGTGACCGCGGTGGTGACCAAGGCGGCGGCGGGGGCCGTCGAGCACGTGCCCATCGCCCTGGTCCCCGGCATCCCGGCGACGCTGGAGCGTGCGGCTCGGGCCGGCGTGTGGACGATCGGCCTCGACGAGCGGGGTGACACCTCGCTCTTCGACCTCGACTTCGGGCCCGAACCACTCACCGTCGTACTGGGCGCGGAAGGCCGTGGCCTGACCCGGCTGGCCCGTCAGCGGTGCGACGTGGTGGTCCGGATTCCGATGCTCGGACAGCTCGAATCACTCAACGTGGCTGCTGCCGCCACCCTGGCCTGCTTCGAAGTGGCCCGGCGCCGAACACGCCGCGTCACCGGCGAGTAGACCCCTCGGACTAGTTCACCAACGGGTGCGCTAGCCCCCGCGCGGGGCGATTCGCTGGGTTTTGTCCGGAAATGTCCGAATTTCCGGCCCTCCTCAAAGGGGTCAGAGAGAGGCCGATGTCACTCACAGTATTGACACTAGTCACGGCTTCCCGTTACAAAGAACTAGTCCTCACGCAGCGTGCTGTTAACAGTGTCGTCACCTAGGAGAGAACACATGGCGAGTCGTCTGGGAACAGTGGCGCTGACCGAGCTGAGCGATGACGACCTCGTAGCCCGCTTCCAGGGTGGCGACAACGACTCCCTCGACGTTCTGCTCCAGCGGTACCGGCGCTTCACCCGGGCCAAGGCTCGCGGCTACTTCCTCATCGGAGCCGACTCCGACGACATCGAGCAGGAGGGGATGATCGGCCTGTTCAAGGCCGTGCGGGACTTCCGCCCCGACCGCCAGGCCTCCTTCCGGGCCTTCGCCGAGCTGTGCATCACCCGTCAGATCATCACCGCCATCAAGACGGCCACCCGCCAGAAGCACCAGCCCCTCAACTCCTACCTGTCGCTGTCCGGCTCTCGGCCCGGTGAGGAGTTCGGCTCGGGCACGGTGGAGGAGGTCCTGGAGGCGAAAGGCCTGATCGACCCCATTGAGTTCATCATCTCGATGGAGGACCTGCGCTCCATGCGCCGCATGATGACCGAGATGCTCTCCAAGCTCGAGGTCGAGGTCCTGCGCCTGTACGTCGAGGGCAAGTCCTACCAGGAGATCGCCGGCGTGCTGGGCCGTCACGTGAAGTCGATCGACAACGCTCTCCAGCGCATCAAGCGCAAGCTGGACATGCACCTGGCCGAGCGGGCCGCAGCCGAGGGTGCCGCCTGACCCTCATCTACGCTCGGGCCACGCCCGAGTAGCTCAGGCGGTCAGAGCAGGCGCCTTGTAAGCGTCAGGTCGTGGGTTCGAATCCCACCTCGGGCTCCACCCCTCCCGCCGTGTCGCGCCGGCTTCGCCGGCCCTGGCCTGTCTCCCGACGGTTTTCGCAACCCATCCGTAATGTCCGGTTACGGCCCGATTTGAGTATATGAAAAGCGCTCAAATTCGGGCAAATAGATCGGGCAACACATTTGGGTCGAATGTCCGGATCGGCCCCAGGCTTGGGCGGGCTTCGAGGTGGGGCGGGGCGTTTGCGGCACTCAGTGCCGCATACTGCGGTGCGTGCCCGTCGCCCTGGTCTGTAAGCCGTGGCGAACTCAACACGCTCCGTGGTGCTTGACCTTCCCCGATCACCTGTGGAGGATCAAAAGCTTGATGGACCTCTCTGAGCGCAGTCGGGACATTCTCGACTTTGAGCGCATCTGGCGGGCACTGCCCGGGACGAAGGCGGACGCTATCCGCGAGCGTTTCGGGCTGACCACGTCGCGCTACTACCAGCTCCTCAACGCGGTCCTGGACGAGCCGGGGGTGGCCGCCTACGACCCCCTGGTGGTCAAGCGTCTGCGGCGCCGGCGGGACCGACGGCGGCGGGCCCGCTTCGATCCCCAGTACGGCGGCTCCGAGTCGAGGTGACCGACGCCCCGGAGGACCGGGCGGACCCAACCCGCCGTCCCCGGGCCCAGGGGTCGTTCTCCCGCTCGCTGGCGGGTGCCGCGGCCCGGGGGACCGGTCTCGTGGCCCTGGCCGTGGCCATCGGGATCGTGCTCCTCCAGTACAGCGACGACCCAGCCCCGGACCGGCGCGCCGCGGGGCGGGCTCCGGCCGCCGAGGGCCCGCTGGCCATCCCGTCGAGCACGACCACGACCACCGCCGGCGCCCGCCCACCGGCCGAGGTCCGGGTCCTGGTGCTGAACGCCTCGGGCCGCAAGGGGGTGGCCGGCGAGATGGCCGATCGCCTGGGCGTGGTGGGCTACCAGACGCTCGAGCCGGGGAACACTGCCGTCCGCCCGGAGACGACGGTGGGGTGCCGGCCGGGGTTCGAGCAGGAGGCGGCCGCCCTGGTGTCGGCCACCGGAGTACCGGCGACGACGGCCGACCCCGGCGCGCTGCTGCCGCCCGACGCCGACTGCGTGGTCGTCATCGGCTCGGTGTAGCTGGCGGCGCCGCCCTCGGGTATCCGCGACTCGCGGAGTCGGGCGTGCCAACATCGCCCTCATCCCCACTTCCCCGCTCGGATCCCCTCTGCGCCAAAGGGCGCTCGCCGTGTGGCTGTGTGCCGCAGCCATCCTCGTCGCCGCTGTCCCGCCCGCCCAGGGTGACGACCTGCAGCGCAAACGCGACGAGGCGAAACGGCGCCAGGGCGAGGCCCGCCACCAGCTGGACCTGGCCCACGCCTCGGACGTCCAGCTGACCCGGCGCCTGGAGCAGATCGAGCACGACCTCGTCGACCGGCGCTCCGAGGCCGAGGCGGCCCGGGCCGACTCGGAGGAGGCGGCCGCCTCGGTGGAGCGCATCAGCACCGAGGTGGAGGCGTCCCGGACCCGCCTGACCCAGCGCAAGACCGTGTTCAACCGGCGGGCGGTGGTGGCGTACATGGGCGGCGACGGCCGTCCTCTGGACGAGCTGAACCTGGCGGGCGAGCTGTTCTCCCTGCCCGAGGACTTCACCGAGGCGGCCCGGAGGACCGAGCTGGTGCACCGGGTCTCCTCCCAGGACGGGGATGTCCTCTCCGAGCTGACCGAAGCCCAGACCGACCTGGCCCGCGAGGAGCTGGCTCTCACGCTCACCCGGAACCGGGCGGTGGAGCGGGCGGGCGACGCCGAGCGGGCGGTTCGGGCCGTAGCCGCGCTCAAGCGCGAGCAGGAGGCGACCCACGCCGCCCTCCAGGGCCGGATCGCCGCCCTCCAGGCCGAGGTCGACGCCCTGGCGGCCGAGCAGGCCCGACTCGAAACCCTCATCCGCGAACGCCTGGCCGCCGCCGCCCGGGCCCGGGCGGCCCGGGGCAAGGGGAAGTCGCCCTTCGTGGGGCACCGGACGGGCGATGGCGTCTCCGCCGCCGGGTTCATCTGGCCGGTGCGCGGCGTGATCACCTCCGGCTACGGGTACCGCTGGGGCCGAATGCACACCGGGATCGACATCGCCGCCCCGTCCGGGACGCCGATCGGGGCGGCCAAGGAGGGCGAGGTGATCTACGCCGACTGGCTGGGCGGGTACGGCCAGCTGGTGGCCGTCGACCACGGCGACTCGGTGGTGACCCTCTACGCCCACCAGTCGAAGATGGCGGTGGCCGAGGGCCAGGAGGTCGCCCAGGGCCAGGTCATCGGCTACGTGGGCACGACCGGCCACTCGACGGGGAACCACCTCCATTTCGAGGTCCGCATCGACGCCCACCCCCGCGATCCGCGCCCCTACCTGCCCTGACGCCCTCTGGGGTCGACGGTGCTCCAGCCCTTCGCCGAGGCACCGGAACGCTCCGTGGTGGTGGTCGACTTCGACGGCACGCTGGCGCCGATCGTCGACGACCCGGCGGCCGCCCGTCCTCTGCCGGGAGCGGCCGGGACGCTCGACCGCCTGGCCGGTCGGCTGGGACGGGTGGCGGTGGTGAGTGGCCGGCCCGTCGAGTTCCTCCGCCGCCATCTGGTCGCGCCGGGGGTGGCGCTCATCGGCCAGTACGGCCTGGAGCGGCTGGAGGGGGGTCAGGTGAGGGTCCATCCGGCCGCCCGGGAGTGGACCGGGGCCGTGGCCGAAGCGGCCCGCCGGGCCGAGGCCACCGTCCCCGGCCTCCACGTGGAGCGCAAGGGGGAGGTGGCCGTCACCCTCCACTGGCGCCGGAACCGGGCCGTGGAAGCGGAGGCCCTCGCTCTGGCGGTGCGGTTGACGGCCGAGCTGGGGCTGGCCGCCCAGCCAGGGCGCCTCGCCCTCGAGCTGCGTCCGCCGCTGCCGGTGGACAAGGGCACGGTGACCGAGGAGTTGGCCGGCGACGCCCACGCCGCCCTGGTGGCGGGCGACGACTTTGGCGACCTGCCCTTCTTCGACGCTCTCGACCGCCTCACCGCCGCCGGGCGGCTCGGCCACGGCCTCCGGGTGGCGGTCGCCTCCTCCGAAGCCCCACGAGCCCTGCTGAGCCGAGCCGATCACCAGGTGGACGGTCCTCCCGGACTCCTCGCCCTCCTCGACCAGCTGGCCGACCTGGTGGCCGGGTGAAGGCCCGGCGGCCCCCTCAGCCGGCGTGGGCCAGGAGGTCCTCGAGCCACAGCGCCGGGGTCCGCGCTCCGGCCAGCGCCCGCAGGCGTCCGGCCCGGGCGGCCCGCTCGTCGGCGGGCATGGAGAGCGCGGTGTGCAGCGCCGAGGCGCCCTGGAGGACGTCGAAGGCGTGGATCTCGACGGCGGCCGGGCCGAGCTCGTCGAAGGACCCCGCCCCCCGGGACAGGCAGAGCACCCCGTCCCGGCGGTTGAGGAGAGGTCCTTCCTTGGACACCAGGTTGAGTCCGTCCCGCACGGGGTTGACTATGAGGACGTCGTAGCCGCCCAGCGCGGCGATGCTCTGGGGATAGTCGTCGCTGGTGTCCAGGACGACGGGCTGCCAGTCCCCTGTGCCCCAGCGCTCGTTCACCCGGGCGGCGGCCTGTTCCACCTCCTGGCGGTAGGCCAGATATTCCGGGAGGTTCTCCCGGGAGGGGTAGGCGAGGGCCACGAACACCACCCGTTCCCGCCAGTGCGGGTGGGTCTCGAGGAGCAGGTCGAAGGCGGCGAAGCCCCGGACGATGTTCTTGGACGGCTCCAGTCGGTCGACCCGCACGACGACCGCCCGGTCTCCGACCATCTCGGCGAAGCGCGCCGAGGCCGCCTGGGCCTCAGGTGAGCCGGCCACCTCGACCAGGTCGGCCGGGTCGGGTCCGAGGGCGGCGACGAAGGGTGGGCGCACCGTGGCCGCCGTGCCCAGCACCTCGGCGGCCGAGGCGGCGTAGTTGCGGACCCAGCGGCGGGTGTGGAAGCCGGTGGGCGCGGCCGCCATGGAGGCGCACAGCTCGGTGGCCACGACGTCGGGTAGCACCCGGATGCCCTCCGGGCCGCAGAACGGCGTGTGGGTGAAGTGGGCCAGGGTCAGGTCGGGGCGGTTCTTGCGCAGGGAGCCGGGGACCAGGGCCAGCTGGTAGTCCTGGACCAGCACCACGTCCCCCTCGGGCGCCGCCTTGGCGGTGGCGGCGGCGAAGGCGTCGTTGACGGCCACGTAGGCGTCCCAGGCCTCCCGGAAGCGAGTATCGAAGCGGGGCCGGCGGACCAGGTCGAACATGCCGTGGAACAGGGGCCAGAGGGTTGCGTTGGAGACGACGTCGTAGTGCTGGCCGTGGAGCCGGGGATCGAGGTCGAGCAGGACGAGGTCGAAGTCGGGCGCGCGGGCCGCCCCGGCATGCACCGCGGCGCGGTCGTCGTCACTGATGGCGGCGGCCACCCAGGTGGCGCCCCTCCCCGACAGCAGCGGAGCCAGGCCGCTCACCACCCCGCCCGCGCCCCGGGAGGAGCTGAAGGTCCCGTCCTCCTCGGCGGAGAACGAAACCGGGCCACGGTGCGAGACGACGATCACGGAGTCGGCAATCTACCGGTAGTGCTGATAGCCCTCGTCTGTCCGGACAAGTTCAGGGGGACACTGTCCGCGCCCGAAGCGGCCGCCGCTCTGGCCCGGGGGCTGAGTGGGGCGGGCTTCACCGAGGTCCGGTGTCTGCCCCTGGCCGACGGCGGTGAGGGCACCACCGAGGCGCTGCTGGCCGCCCGGGGTGGGAGCCGGCGCCAGGCGACGGTGACCGGGCCGCTGGGCGGGACGGTGGAGGCCACCTGGGGAGTCCTGCCCGACGGGACGGCGGTCCTCGAGTGTGCCGCGGCCAGCGGCCTCGCCCTGGTGGAGGGGCCGAACGACCCCCTGGCCGCCACCAGCCGGGGCACGGGGGAGCTGATCGCCGCCGCCGTGCGGGCCGGGGCCCGCAAGGTCCTGGTGGCGGTAGGCGGGTCGGCCATGACCGACGGGGGCCTGGGTGCCGTCACCGCCCTGGGCTGGTCCCTGGCCGGCGTGGAGGTGACGGTGGCGTGCGACGTGGAGACCTCCTTCGTGGACGCCGCCGCGGTCTTCGGGCCCCAGAAGGGCGCCACCCCGGCCCAGATCTCCCTCCTGGCCCGCCGTCTGGAGCGCCTGGCCGAGGTCTACCGCGACCGCACCGGGGTGGACGTCACCGGCATGGCCCACACCGGGGCGGCCGGCGGGCTGGCCGGTGGCCTGGCCGCGCTCGGTGCCCGGCTGGAGCCCGGCTTCGAGGTGGTGGCCCGCATCTGTGGGATGGAGGGTGCCCTGGCCGGCGCCGATCTCGTGGTGACGGGGGAGGGCCGGCTCGACGCCACGAGCTTCGAGGGCAAGGTGGTGGGCGGCGTGCTGGAGTGGGCCGAGGCTGAGGGCGTCCCGGCCCGGGCCGTGGTGGCCGGCCAGGTCGCGCCCGGCACCGACCTTCCCGAGGGCGTGCTGACCCTGGCCCTCACCGACCGGGTGTGGCAGGCGGGGGAGGCGCTCACCCGGGCCGCCGTCCTGGTGGAGGAAGCGGGGGTGGAGGTCGGCCGCTGGGCCCGGGAACGCCTCACCCTCTGAGCCCAACGCCTCCCCCCTGGAGCGACGGCATCCCGGTACCCTGGTGGGGTGGAGCACCGCACCACCGCCGCGAGGATGGAGCGCCTCCGGCAGGCCGGGAGCATCGCCTGGGCGCTGGTGGGGATGGCGGTGGTTCTCGCCATCCTCACCTGGCTGTCCATCAAGGTGGCGGTGATCTTCCCGCCGCTCATCCTGGCCGGCGCCCTGGTGTTCATCCTCAACCCGCTGATCAACTTCCTTCACCGCCGGCACATCCCCCGGGTGATGGGGGTGGGCCTGACCTACTTCGGGTTCCTGGCCATCGTGACCCTGATCGGCTTCGTCATGGTGCCCGCGGTGAAGGACCAGGCCGGGAACCTGTCCGACCGCTGGCCCAGCATCCGCCTGAAGATGGAGACCTGGGTCGACGAGCGGGCGGAGACCCTGAAGGGCACCCCGTTCGAGTTCGACCGCACGCGCCTCGACGACGCCGTGACCAACAACAACGACTCCGTCCAGCAGCAGCTGGAGCGGGTGGCCAAGGTGGGGGTGAAGGTCTTCCACGTCCTGCTGGTGCTCATCCTCGCCCCCATCTTCGCCTTCTACCTGCTCATCGACCTCCCCCACCTGAAACGCGTGGCGGAGGGGCTGATCCCCGCCTCCGCCCGGCCCGAGGTGATGGTGGTGGCCCGGCGTATCAACGCCGCCGTGGGGGGATTCTTCCGGGGACAGCTCCTGGTCGCCTTCATCGTGGGCGTGCTATCCAGCATCGGCCTGCGCATCATCAACCTGGATTTCTGGCTGCTGATCGGGATGATCGCGGGCATCTTCAACATCATCCCGCTGGTCGGCCCCTACATCGGGGGCCTGCCCGCCCTGGTCATCGCCCTCACCACCCGGGAGCCGATCACCGCCGTGTGGGTGATGGCGATCATGGTGGGCGTCCAGCAGATCGACAACCATTTCATCAGCCCCCTGGTCATGCACCGGGCGGTGAAGCTCCACCCCGTGCTGGTCATGCTGGCCCTCCTCCTGGGCGGCACCGTGGGCGGGTTCTTCGGCCTGCTGATCGCCGTTCCCACCGCCGCCGTGCTCAAGATCCTGGTCGGCCACCTGTGGCGGGTCCACGTCCTGGGCGAGTCCCTCGAAGCCCGGGAGGCGCAGACGGAAGCCGAGGACTCCGATCGCGGGGTCGGGTTCGTGGCCGAGGTGGGCAACGGGCGGACGGCGGAGGCCAAGGACGCCGAGCCGGTGGTCCCGAGCTAGACGGCCTGGCCGGTCGCCTCGGCGCCGGGGTCTTGCCAGCGCTCCTGGTGGATGGCCTCGGACAGGGGCCGGCGCTGGCGCCACCCCTGGCGTTCCAGGTCCGGAGTCGCTTCGAGGTGGCTGACCGGCCCCAGACAGAGCCAGGCCACCGGGCGGATCGTGGCGGGGATGCCGAGGAGGCGCTGGACGAAATGCTCCCGGTAGAACGACACCCATCCGACCCCGAACCCCTCGGCGGTGGCCGCCAGCCACAGGTTCTGGATGGCCAGGCACACCGAGTAGAGGCCGGCGTCGGCGATGGCGTGACGGCCAAGGACGGCAGGGGAACCCCGGGCCGGGTCGTACGTCACCACCACCGACATACTTGACTCGAGTACCCCGTCGACCTTGATTCCGGCGAACACCCCGGCCCGTTCCGGCGGCAGCGTCTCGGCGAACAGGTCCCGCTCGGTCTGGACGTGGTCGTAGAAGAGGTGGCGGGTGGCCTCGTTGACCACCAGGATGAAGTCCCAGGGCTGGGTCAGCCCGACACTGGGCGCGGCGTGGGCGGCAGCCAGCACCCGTTCCAGGGCCTCCGGATCGACGGGGGCGCCGGTGAACTGGCCCCGCACGTCGCGGCGGCGGTGGATGGCCTCGTAGAGGTTGGTCAGCGTCCGCTCGGCGCTCACCGGTGTCATAGGGATCTGATCGACCCTAACGCCTCGGAGCTTGAGGGGCGTGGCACGCTCTGCTCATGGCTCTTCGCCTGGCGGCTCATCGCGATGCGGCCGGGGGCCCCTGCCCCAGCCGCCCTCAGTCCAGCAGCGCCGCCACCGCCTCGGCGAAGCCGGTGCCGTGCCCGCCCCGGAGAACCTCCACGCCTGAGCCGGCCTCGGCGGCCCAGGCCAGGTCCGGGTCCTTGGCCAGCCCGTTGCCCACCAGGAAGCAGCGGCCCACCTCGCGGCGGCACTCGAGGTCGGCGGCGGCGTCGCCCACCATGGCGCACTCCTCCCGGCTCAGGCCCCGCAGAGCCCGGTCGGCGGCGATGGCGGCTTCCTTCGACACCCCCTTGGGCACCAGGTGGTACACGCGGATGCGGTCGAGCGCGGCCAGGGTCTCGAAGCGCCGGGGGATCACGCCGTTGTCGACCAGCACGGCCCAGTCGAAGCCGGCGCCGTCGAGCTCGGCCTGCGCCTCCGCCGGGTCGACGGCGCCCCGCAGGAGCACGGACGCCTCCCGGGCCGTGTTCCAGGGCGTGTGCTCCTCGATGCACCCCGGGAACCGGGCCGTCAGGAGGGCCCGGGCTTCGGCCAGGGCCCCACTGGGGGGTTCGGTGCCGGGGTAGGCGCCGTGGTCGTGGACGACCTGCTCGCCCCGCTCGTAGACGCGCACGCCGCCCATCTCGCAGAACCAGGTGCCGAGTCCGAGGAGGCGGGCCACCTCCCACATCCCCGGCTGGGCCCGGCCGGTCACGGCCACGATCTCGAGGCCCTCCCGGGCCGCCCGCACCAGCGCTTCGGCAGCCACCGCGGTGGGGTGGCGGCCGCCGTCCCAGAGCAGGTTGCCCAGAGGGCCGACCAGGGTGCCGTCGACGTCCGTATAAAGGACTCTGCTCATCACGCCGACAGTTCGTCCGCCTTTTCCCGCCACGACGCCAGTGGGGGACGTTCCCGGGTCTCGACCGGCACCTCCAGGCGACCGTGGGTCCGGTCGAAGCGCACCAGATGGACGGCCTCCTGTTCGGGGACCCCGGCCCGGCGCAGAGCCGCGACGACCACGGCCGTGGCCTGGGGGGCCAGCTCCTCGAGGGGCCGGTGGCGGTGCCGGCGGGTGCCCAGGTCGACCTGGGCCAGGGCGGGCAGCCCGGCGGTGGCGGCCACGTCGAGGACGAGGGCGAGGTCGACCCCCCAACCCTGGGTGATGGGCAGGGACTCGAGTAACGCCCGGCGCCCGGCGTACTCGCCGGCCAGCGGCTGCACGATTGCGGCCAGGGCCGGGAAAAGGAGGGAGAGGAGTGGCCGGGCGGCCAGCTCCGTCACCCGGCCCCCACCGGCGGCGCCCCCACCGGGGCGGTGGTAGAAGCCTTTGACGAAGCCCACCTCGGGTCGGGTGAGCAGCGGTCCCAGGAGCCCGACGACGAACCGGGGCCCGAAGTCGGTGATGTCGCCGTCCACCCAACACACGAGGTCGCTGCGGCTGGCGGCCAGCGACTTCCAGATGGCGTCGCCCTTCCCCGACCCCGGTCCGGCCTCGGGGAGCACGCCGGCGCCGGCCACGACCCGGGCGCCGGCCTCCCGGGCGGTGGCGGCGGTGCCATCCGTGGAGCCGTCGTCGAGCACCAGGATCTCGTCGAGGAGGGGCACCGCCTCGACCAGATGGCGGCGGGCGGAAGTGACGATGGGCCCGATGGTGGCCTCCTCGTCCCGGGCCGGAATGCACAGCGACACCGACAGCCCCAGGTTCTCCTTGGCCGCCGCCAGGTGGCGGGCGGTGAAGTCCCGGTGGGAGAAGACGGGGGTGCCCGGGGTCCGGGGTGTCCCCGCGATGACCGCGGCGCGGCTGAAGGTGAGGGGATGCACCGCCGGAAGATACCCTTTGGGCGTGCGCCGCCTGGCCTTGATCGCTCTCCTGTGCCTGACGTTTCCACCGGTCCCTGCCCGGGCGGCCGACGCCACGGTCTCGATGGCCGAGATCCGCTTCACCCCCCCTGAGGTGCACGTGGGGGTGGGCGGGAAGGTCACCTGGTCGAACAACGACAACAAGGACCACGAGATCACCGCCGACGACGGCTCGTTCGACTCCAGCCCGACCTGCCGGGCGGCGGGGAGCCCGGGCTGCACGGCCCCGGGCCAAACCTGGACCCACACCTTCAGCCGGGCCGGGCGCTTCCCCTACCACTGCCAGGTCCACGGGGGCCCGGGCCGGGGTATGACGGGCGTCGTGACCGTCGGGTAGCCTGGGGATAACAACTACAACGCGCTCATCCAGAGCGGTCGAGGGACAGGCCCGTTGACGCCGCGGCAACCAGTTCCGGTCCCACAAGGACCGGGCCAGGTGCCAATGCCTGATCGATGAGCAGCCGAAGGGCGGGACTCCCGCTCGAGGCGCTCGAGAGCGCGTCGAGACCGAACAGGAGACTGCCGTCATGACCTTCGTTTCCGGGCTTCGATGTCGGGAGTGCGGGCGCGCCTACGAGGTGGCCCCCATCCACGTCTGCGAGTGGTGTTTCGGACCTCTCGAAGCGGCCTACGACTACGACGCCATCGCCGCCTCCGTGACCCGGGAGAAGATCGAGAAGGGTCCGGCCAGCATCTGGCGCTACGCCGACCTGCTCCCCACCGACCGGGGATCGGCCGTCGACCTCGGCGCCGGGTTCACCCCGCTGGTGCGGGCCGAACGGTTGGGCGGCGCCCTCGGCCTGAGCGAGTTGTGGGTCAAGAACGACACCGTCAACCCGACCAACTCGTTCAAGGACCGGGTGGTGGCCGTCGGGCTGTCCAAGGCCCTGGAGTTCGGCTTCAAGACGGCGGCCTGCGCCTCCACCGGCAACCTGGCCAACTCGGTGGCGGCCCACGCCACCCGGGCCGGGATGAAGAGCTACGTGTTCATCCCCTCCGACCTGGAGTCGGGCAAGATCGTGGCCACGGCCGTCTACGGCGGCAACGTGGTGGCCGTCAACGGCAACTACGACGACGTCAACCGGCTGTGCGCCGAGCTGGCCGGCACCTACCCGTGGGCCTTCGTCAACGTCAACATCCGGCCCTACTACGCCGAGGGCTCCAAGACGCTGGCCTTCGAGACGGCCGAGCAGCTGGGCTGGCGCTTTCCCGACCACGTGGTGGTGCCCATCGCCTCCGGCTCGCAGCTGACCAAGATCAAGAAGGGCTTCGAGGAGCTGGCCAAGGTCGGTCTGGTCGACGCCGACCCGGCCGCCATCCGGGTGTCGGGGGCCCAGGCCGAGGGGTGCTCACCGGTGGCCACCGCTTTCCTCACCGGTTCCGACGACATCCGCCCGGTCAAACCGAAGACCATCGCCAAGTCACTGGCCATCGGGAACCCGGCCGACGGCTACTTCGCTCTCGACGCCATCCGGTCCAGCGGCGGCGGCTCGGCCGCGGTCACCGACGAGGAGATCATCGAGGGCATCAAGCTGCTGGCCCGCACCGAGGGGATCTTCACCGAGACGGCCGGCGGCGTGACCATCGCCACCCTCAAGCGCCTGACGGAACAAGGCGTCATCCATCCCGAGGAGCGGACGGTGGCCTACGTCACCGGCCACGGCCTCAAGACCCTGGAGGCCCTCAGCGGCACGGTCGGGCCTACCGCCACCATCGCCCCCACCATCGAGGCCTTCACGTCGGCCTTTTCCATCGAGGAGTGAGCATGTCCACCACCGTCCGGATCCCCACCGCCCTGCGCACCCTCACGGGAGGCGCCGCCGAGGTCACCGTCGAGGGCGCGACGGTGGGCGAGGTCCTCAAGAGCCTCGACGCCAACCACCCGGGCATCGGCGAGCGCCTCTTCGACGAGTCCGGCAACCTGCGCCGGTTCGTGAACGTGTTCGTGGCCGACGAGGACATCCGCTTCCTCGACGCCCTCTCCACCCCCGTCACCGACGGTCAGGTGGTCAGCATCATCCCCGCCGTCGCCGGCGGGTGACGGGGCCCGGTGTCCCCGAAGTGACCCGGGCTACTGCGCTGCGGTGGTGCTGGGGCCGGTGCCCTTCTCGACCACGACGATGACGCCCTTCACCTCGGGGTGGAGCTTGGAGTGGATGGGGTACCGACCGACGGTGGGGAACTTGTACGTCCAGGTCTCGCCCGCTTGGAGGCAGTCCTTCTCGGTGCCCTTCGTGCAGCCCGGGCTGGAGTCGAAGGACCCGTCGTCCGCCGTCACCGTGTGCACGGCGCCGCCGTCGTCGTGAATGAAGACCATGGTGTCGCCCGCACCGAGGTAGGACTCCTGGGGCTGGAACTGCCCGTCGCGGATGACCACCTCGTGGGCGCCCTTGGCCCCGGGGACCAGAAGCACCACCAGCGCGGCCATTGCGCCTACCACCGACCACCCCAACGTCCTGGTCCTGGACATCCCAGCCTCCCCCTGTTAGGCACCCCTTACGCAGAGTGCATTGTGGCCGACAGTGGCCCGGTATGCCACCCCTACCGTCAACCGACGGTCAGCGACGTGTGCATGCCCTCGGCGAGATGGCTCTCCTTGGTGCCGTCGGGCTCCGTCTCGGTGATGTTGCACAGCAGCACGTAGCTGCCGGCCTGGAGGGCGAAGTTGCCCTTGCACAGCTGGCCGGCGGCGAAGGGCTCGATCTCACCGACGAGGGCGCCCTCGGGCAGCTTGGCCTCGTCCATGGCCCCGGTGGCGTCCTTGGGCAGGGCGTTGGCGGAGTCGGCCTTCACGATGACCAGCTCGTGCTCCTCCTGGCCGGTGTTCTCGGCGATGAAGGACACGATCCCCGCCCCGACCTGGGCCACGTTGGGGGTGATCTTCCATTCGTCGAGGCTCACGATGACGTCGGTCCCCTTGGTGGACACGCCCCCTTGGACCTCGCACGCCGCCGGCGAGCTGGACCCGGCCACCGAGCTGGTGGTCGCACCCCCGCCCCCGCTGCTCGAGGTTGCCGCCGAATCATCCAGGTTCGTTACCGTCCCCTCCGTGTCGTCCCCGCTGCAGCCCGCGGCCAGGGTCGCCACCGCGACCAGCACCAACGCCCATCTCGACACCATCTCCGGGTTCCTCCCTCTCCGTCGGCCCCCCGCTGCCAGCCGGTGTCCGTTCGGGGACCGGCGGCCAGATCCGCCGCCCGTCGCAGAACAGCACCGGAACCTTGCCTGCCACCGCCCGGGGCCGGACCCGGGTGCCGAGCGGGCACACCACCTCGGGCGCCTGGCGGGACGCCAGCCGCTCGCCCGAGTCGAGTGTGACCTCGTAGAGCGTGGACGTGCCCTGGTACTCGCGCCCCGTCACCGTCGCCGGCCCCGCGTCGTCGATGTCGAAGGTGAGCTCGTGGGGCCGGACCATGACCGACAGGTCGCCGGAGTCCGGGAGGTCGAGGGGCCCCAGGGGACCGAGCTCGCTCCGCACCGTCTGGTCGCCCACCCGCCGGGCGGGGAGGAAGTCGGCCACGCCGAGGAACTCGGCCACGAAGCTGTCCTCGGGCAGCTCGAAGACCTCCTCCGGCGGGCCCACCTGCAGCACCCGGCCACCGCGCATGACGGCCACCCGGTCGCCGAACCCCAGCGCCTCGGAATGGTCATGGGTCACCAGCACGGCCGTGGCCCCGGCCCGGCGGAGCACGTTCTTCGTCTCCACCCGCAGGCTGTCCCGCAGGGCCCGGTCCAGGTTGGAGAAGGGCTCGTCGAGGAGGATCACGTCGGGTGCGGGAGCCAGCGACCGGGCCAGGGCCACCCGTTGCTGCTGGCCGCTGGACAGCTCGTGGGGGTAGCGCCCGGAGAGCTCCTCGAGACCGACGAGGGCCAGCACCTCGGCGACCCGGGCCGCCTGCTCCCCCCGGGTGAGCCGGTTGAGGCCGAAGGCGATGTTGGCGGCCACGGTCAGATGGGGGAAGAGGGCGTAGTCCTGGAACACCATTCCCACCCGGCGGCGGTCCGGTTCGACCCAGGCGCCGTCGCCGGCCACGGTGCGGTCGCCGATGCGGACTACTCCGGCGTCAGGATGGAGCAGGCCGGCGACGAGGAGAAGCATCGTCGACTTGCCGCATCCGCTCGGTCCGATGAGGGCCAGGTGCTCCCCGGCCACGAGGTCGAGCGAGACGCCGTCCACGGCGGTGGAGGGGCCGAAGCGCTTGTGCACGCGCTCGATGGTCAGGGCGGCGCCGGACAGGTTCACGGTCCCACCACCGGCTCGACCAGCGCCCGCTCCCAGGCCGGCTGTCGATCGGAACCGGCGCTGGCCCGCATCGTGAGGATCACGGGCACGAGGGCGACGGCCACGATGGTGAGGGCGGGTAGGCCCGTCTGCTCCCAGGCCGAGTTGGCCGTCAGGTCCCACACCCACACCGAGAGCGTGTCGAAACCGAAGGGCCGTAGGAGGAGCACGATCGAGATCTCCTGGAGGGTGTGGACGAACACCAGCAGGAGGGCGGCCGTCATCCCCGATCGCACCAGCGGGGCGTGGATGCGGGTCAGGATCCGCCCCGGGCGGGCTCCGAGGGTGCGGGCGGCCATGACCACCGAGGGCGTCACCTTCTCCAGGCTGGCGTCGAGGGTGGCGGTGGTGAGGGGCACGAAGCGGACGGTATAGGCGTAGAGCACGCCGAGCAGCGTGGTCGTGCCCAGCACACTGAGCGACCGTCCCTGCCAGGTGATCCCCGGCACCAGGTCGCCGGTGACCTTGAACACGACGAGCACACCGATGGCGACCACGGTGCCGGGCAGGGTGTATCCGATCAGGATTCCCCGGGAGGCCCAGCGGGTGGCCCGTCCGCCCGAGAGCCGGGCCCCGCTGGTCACCAGCAGCCCCACCACCAGACAGGTCACCGCGGCCAGCCCGGCCAGGAGGGCGCTCTTGGACAGGTGGGCCAGGTAGCGGGGAGCCGTCACCTGGTCGCCGACCTGGATCCAGGAGGCGAGGCGCAGCACGGGCAGGAGGAAGCCGGCGGAGAGCACGCCCAGGCAGAGGCCGGTGGCGGCCCAGCGTTTCGGGCCCTGGAGGGTCACCGGTTCGAGGAACTCCCGGGCCCCGCGCTGATGGAACCGGGCCCGCCCCCGCAGCCCCCGCTCGACGGCGATGACGACGAGGGCAAAGGCCAGGACCAGGGTGGCCAGCTCCGTGGCCGCGGCCCGGTCGGCGCGCCCCTTGAGGATGTTGAAGACCCCGAGCGAGACGGTGTTCACGTTGAAGTACTGGACCGTGGCGAAATCGGTGAGCACTTCCATCATCACCAGGGCCAGGGCGGCGGCCAGGGTGGGCCGGGCGCCGGGCAGCACGGCCCGCACCGCGGCCCGGATGCGACCCAGCCCGAGGGTGCGGGCCACCTGCCAGGTGCGGAGTCCCTGCTCGCGCAGGGCGGTCATGGCCAGCACGTAGACGTAGGGATAGAGCGTGAGGCAGAGGACGAGTGTGGCTCCGGCCATCGTCCGGACCTCGGGAAACCAGACGTCGCGTCCGAACCAGCCCCTCAGGGTCGACTGCACCGGGCCGGCGAAGGAGAAGGTGGTGAGGAAGATGTAGCCGAGGACGTAGCCGGGCATGGCCAGGGGCAGCACCAGGGCGAAGCGGAACACGCCCCGGCCCGGGAACCGGTAGGCGCTCACCAGCCAGGCCAGGGACACCCCGAGCACCAGGGTGCCCACCCCCACCAGGGCGAGGAGGCCCACGGTGGAGGTGATCATGTTGGGGAGGCGGGTGTTCCACTGGTCGCGCCAGAAGCCGAGGCTGGGGGTGACGGCCTCCGAGGCGATGGCCATCACGGGCAGGATGATGAGCCCGGCGAGGCCGAGTACCACCGCCGAGGCGGGGTTGACCGACCTCGATGGGGACGCCTGCGCGGCTACGCGACTCACTGATAGCCGACCTCGTCGATGAGCTTGATGGCGTCGGCGTTCAGGTCCCCGATCTTCTTGACGCCTCGAGCTCGTCCGCCTTGAACGGGCCGAAGCCCTTCACCACGTCGGCGGGCTGGACGGCGGCGTTCACGGGGTACTCGTCACTCTCGGAGATGAAGATCTGCTGGCCAGTGGTGGCCAGCCACTCGATGAACTGCTGGGCCAGCTCGGGGTCGTCGGCGTACTTCGTGACCCCGGCCCCGCTCACGTTGACGTGGGTCCCCCGTCCCGGCCTGGTCGGCCCAGAAGATCTTGGCGTCGAGGCCGGGGTTCTTCGTGAGCTCCTGAGCCAGGTAGTAGTGGTTGACGATGGCGACGTCGCAGCCTTCCTTCGACACCGTCTTCACGATCTCAGGGTCGGAGTTGATCATCTGCGGGTCGTTGTCGAGCCACCCCTGCACGATCGCCTTGGCTCCGTCGTAGCCGTCATGGGCGATGAGGCTGGCCACCAGGGACTGGGTGTAGGTGGCGGTCGAGTTCCGCAGGCACAGGCGCCCCTTCCACCTGGGGTCGGCCAGCGCGGCGTAGGTCGACAACTCCGATGGGTCCACCTTCTCGGGGTTGTAGATGATGGTCCGGGTCCGCAGGGCGAGGGCGAACCAGCGGTTCTCCGGGTCCCGGTACTGCGCCGGGACCGTCTCCTTCAGCTTCTCGGAGTCGAGGGGGCGGAGCAGATCGGAGTTGGCGGCCAGGGCCAGGTTGGAGGCGTCGACGGTCAGATAGACGTCCGCCAGGGTGTCCTCGCCTTCCGTCTTGAGCCGCTCCCGCATGTCGGCGTCGCTCCCGAAGAGGAACTCGACGTTGATCCCCGTCTCCTTCGCCGAACAGCTCGAACGCCTTCTCCGAGCCGTAGTGGCGGCCGGAGTACACCCGCACGACGTCCTTCTCCTGGGCTCCCAGAGCGGAGCAGCCGCCGGCCACGGCCAGCACGGCCGTGAGGAGTGCCACCGTCGACCACTTCGGGCTCCGCATCGCACCCTCCCGTCCCGTCCGGCCCTGGTGCGTAAGGGGACGGTACCCAAACGGTCCTGAACATCGCACCGTCGGGAGCAAGCCGCCCAACCTTTTTTTGTTCGGGCACCCTAAACTTAGGAGATGACGGCGGGCTGGGCGCTATCGGGTCCCTCGATTCACCTCCGTCGGGGTGCTGGTCCTGGTCGCGCTCCTGCTCGGCGCGCCGACCACGGCGCCGGCGGGCCCATCCCGGTTCGAGTTCGCCAAGGGGGTGGTGGCCGGCACCGGCACCAACCGGGTGACCACCCTCCAATTCGGCCCTGACGGACGGCTCTACGTGGGCCAGCAGAACGGGCTCATCAAGATCCTCACCCTGGTGCGGCACGGACCGGGGTCCTACGAGGCGGTGGCCAGCGAGATTGTCGGTCGCCTCGTCGACCTGCCCAACCACGACGATGACGGCCGGGAGAACCCCCGCTACGTGGGCCGCCTGCTCACCGGACTGGTGGTGAGCGGCACCGCGGCGCGACCCGTTGTCCATGCGGTTACCACCGACCCCCGTATGGGCGGGGGCACCAAGAAGCTGAACCGGAATCTCGACACCAATTCGGGGGTGCTGTCCCGGCTGACCTGGGACGGCTCGGCCTGGGCCCGCCTGGACCTGGTCCGGGGCCTGCCCCGCTCCGAGGAGAACCACGCCGGGAACGGCCTGGTCCTGGAGCCCTCGGGCCGGCGGCTGTTCCTGGCCCAGGGGGGCAACACCAACAACGGCGCGCCCTCCGAGCAGTTCGTCCTGACCCCGGAGTTCGCCCTGTCGGCCGCCATCTTGTCGATCGACCTGGCCGCCATCGGAGAGCAGACCTACGACCTGCCCACCCTGGACGATCCGGCCCGGCCCGGAGCCGACGATGCCGGGGACCCCTTCGGTGGCGCCGACGGGGACAACCAGGCCCGCCTCGTCCCCGGGGGGCCGGTGCAGGTCCACGCTCCCGGCTTCCGAAACCCGTACGACCTGGTCCTCACCGCGGCCGGGCAGCTGTTCGCGGTGGACAACGGGTCCAACCCCGGGTTCGGCGACGCCCCGGCGCCCGCCGGCGGGCGCTGCACCAACAAGGTCCGCCCTGGTGGGGATCACCAGGACGACATCCTCCACCGGGTGACACCCGGCTACTACGGCGGCCACCCCAACCCGACCCGGGCCAACCCGGCGAACCGCTTCGGTGGCCAGTCCCCGGTGGAGGTGGCCGCGCCCCAGGAATGCGAGTACGGGGTGGGAGAGGCCGGTGGCGAGCTGGCCACTTTCCCCGCTTCCACCAACGGCATCACGGAGTACCGGGGGGAGGGCTTCGCAGGGGCAATGACCGGCGACCTGCTGGTGGCCAGCTTCGACAACCGCATCTACCGCGTCGATCTGGGACCGGGCGGGCGGTCGGCTCACGCCGCGGTGCTGTTCGACCAGGTCGGCTCGGCGCCCCTCGACGTCACCACCACGGGTCCCGGCGGGCCGTTCCCGGGCACCATCTGGGTGGGCGACGTGGGCGACGGGTCCATCACGGTCTTCGAGCCGGCGGGAGCGTCGTAGAGTCCCGGACGTGGGGCCAGCCGAGGAGGTCCACGCCGAGGAGATCGACGAAAGCGCCGGGCCGTGGGCCAGCCTGCTCTCGCCCGAGGCGCTAGCCGACCCCTACGCCTTCCTGGCCGGTCTGCGGGAGGAGCACGGTGCCGTGTGCTGGAGCCGGCGCCACCGGGCCTGGCTCCTGACCAGCTTCTCCGAGGTGGCCGGCGCCTACCGGGACGACCGCCTGTCGTCGGACCGGGTGGGCGCCATCGCCCGGCATCTGGACGCCGCCGGCCAGGCGGCCATGGCGCCCACCCTCGAGCTGCTGCGGGGCTGGATGGTGTTCCGGGACGAGCCGGACCACACCCGGCTGCGCGATCCGGTCCGTTGGGCCTTCACCCCCAAGGCCGTCGAGGGGCTGCGGGCCCAGGTGCAGACCCTCGTCGACGAGTTGCTCGACGACGTGGTCGCCTCCGGGACCTGCGACCTGGTGGCCGCCTTCGCCTTTCCCTTGCCGGCCATGGTCATCGCCCATCTGCTCGGTGTCCCGGCCGCCGATCGCCACAAGTTCGGCACCTGGTCGCGCAAGCTGGCCGCGGTGGTCTTCGGGGCGGGAGACGATCCGGAGCGGCGGGCGCTGGCCACCGAGGGGAGCACCGAGTTCACCGAGTATTTCCACTGGCTGGTGGCGCAACGGGAACAGGACCCGGGGAACGACCTGGTGAGCGCCCTGGTGGCGGCCCAGGGTGACGAGGGACTGAGCGCGGACGAGCTGGCCGGAGCCTGCACGCTGCTGCTCTTCGCCGGCCACGAGACGACCGCCGACCTGCTGTCCAACGGCACGGTGGCGCTCGTCCGCCATCCCGGCGAGCTGGATCTCCTGCGCGCCGACCCTGGGCTGTGGCCGATGGCGGTGGAGGAGATCCTCCGGTTCGACGCCCCGACCAAGGTCCAGGTCCGGGTGGTCAAGGAGGACCACGAGCGGGCCGGCCGGCATCTGCGGACGGGCGACATGGTCTACCTCTGCCTGGCCGCCGCCAACCGGGACCCGTCAGAGTTTCCCGATCCCGACCGCCTCGACGTGCGCCGGGATCCCCGCCAGCACATCGCTTTCGGCCTGGGTGCCCACCACTGCCTCGGGGCGCCCCTGGCCCGCCTGGAGGGCCAGATCGCGCTGCGCTCCCTGTTCGACCGCTGCGCCGGGATCGAACTGGCCGGCGAGCTCACCTACGAGGCCCTCATCGCCTCCCGTTCGCTCGCCGAGTTGCCGGTCCGGGTCAAGCCCGCCTGAGGTCCGGGTCTTCGGTTCGAGATTTCATGAATAGCTGATCATTCCTCGGTAAAGTCTTCATCGACAAATGAAGTATCAGCTGTGAGGATGGGCCGGGACCGGCGCGTTCCCTCGGTCAGGATGTCGAGTGCGCGTCCCGAGGCAAGGATGTGATCCGCCGGATGACGACGCTCACGCCGAGCACACCCATCGATGGCCTCGCCGTCATGTCTTCGGACGTGGCCAGCCTGGCCCTGCCCCTGCTGGCCACCACCCAGGCGGCGGCGCTGGCCTGCCGCCCGTTCATCGGGCGAGGCGACGCCAAAGCGGCCGACGGCGCCGCCGTGGCCGCATTGCGGAACGCCCTGGCCCGAGTTCCCGGCAACATCAGGGTCGTGATCGGAGAGGGCGAGAAGGACGACGCCCCGATGCTTTACGCCGGGGAGGAGCTCGGGACGGGCGACGGTCCGGCCTGCGACCTGGCCGTCGACCCGCTGGAGGGCACCAAGTTGTGCGCCCGGGGCGAGGACGGCGCGGTGAGTGTCCTAGCCGCCGCTCCCCCCGGCACCCTGTGTGCGACCCCGGGCTGGTACATGGAGAAGCTCGTGGTCGGCCCGGCCGCCGCCGCGGCCGTGTCCCTGGAGCAGTCCATCGCCGAGAACGTGGCCGCCGTGGCCGCCGCCCTGGGAAAGTCCATCGACGAGGTGGCCGTGGCCATCCAGGACCGCCCCCGTCACGCCGAGATGGTGTCCGCCGTGCGCGCCACCGGTGCCGCCGTCGTCCTCTTCATGGACGGCGACGTCATGGCTTCTCTCCGGGTCCTGCTACCCGGCGGGGACGTGGACATGCTGATCGGGATCGGCGGCGCGCCGGAAGGCGTGATCACGGCCTGCGCCGTCCGGGCTCTCGGGGGCGGGATGCAGGGCCGCCTGGCCCCTCAGAGCGCAGCCGAGCAGGCTCGCCTCGAGGAAACCGGGGCCAAGATCGGCCCGGGGGTCGGGGGGCGTCCGGTTGGACAGATCCTCCGCATCGAGGACCTGGCGGCCGACGACGACTGCGTCTTCGTGGCCACCGCCGTCACCGGGAGCACCCTGCTGGGCCGCCCCGAGCTGAGCCCCGGAGGTTGGTGGACCACCTCGCTGGTGTCCACTCCCGACCATCCCGCCATGATCATCCGGGGCAGAGTCGAGGGCCCCACGTCGTGAAGAAGGGTGTACGCGTCCTTTTTGCCGACACCATTTCCAGCCTGGACCAATACGTCTCCCGGCGCGGCGGCGAGGGTCTGACCGCGGCCCGCACGGTGGACCGTGGCGTGATCATCAAGGAACTGGAAGGCTCCGGTCTCCGAGGCCGGGGCGGCGCCGGATTCCCCACCGGCCGCAAGTGGCGCACGATGATCGAGAACCGCTCCTCCGTGGAACCCACCACGGTGGTGGTCAACGGCGCCGAAGGTGAGCCCGGGACCTTCAAGGACCGCAGCATCCTGCGCAAGAACCCCTACCACGTCATAGAAGGGGCCCTGATCGCCGCCCTGGCCGTGGGCGCCGACCATGTGGTCTTCGCCCTGAAGCGCTCGTTCGAGCCCGAGGTGGCCCGGGTGCGGGCCGCGATCGCCGAGGTGCAGGCGGCGGGATGGGCATCCGGGGTCGGGCTCGAGGTGTTCGAAGGCCCGGATGAGTACCTCTACGGGGAGGAGACCGCCCTCCTCGAGGCCATTGACGGCCGCTACCCCTTCCCTCGGCTGGCCCCGCCCTTCCGCCGTGGAGTCGAGCGGGCCGCGGTCAGGAAGGCCGGTGAAGCTCCGGAGAGCGGTCTGTCCGCCCAGGTGGACATGGCCGGGCCCACCGACGACCTGCTCGCCCCGCCGGCGCTCATCGACAACGTGGAGACGCTGGCCAACGTCCCCCGGATCATCGCCCGGGGCCAGGACTGGTTCCGCACGGTCGGGACCGCGGAGTCGCCCGGGACCATCGTCTGCACCGTGACCGGCTCGACCCGCCGCCACGGGGTGGCCGAGGTGATCATGGGTACGCCATTGCGCCAGGTGATCGAAGGCATCGGGGGTGGCCCCCTGCCCGGCCGGCGGATCAAGGCGGTGCTCCCCGGAGTCTCGAACGGCATCATCCCCGAAGACCTCCTCGACGCCCCCGTCAGCTACGAGGGACTGGCCGCCATCGGCAGCGGGCTCGGCTCGGGCAGCTTCATCGTCCTGGACGACACCGTTGATCTGGCCGCGGTGGCCGCCGGCGTATCCCGGTTCCTCGGCGTCGAGTCGTGTGGCCAGTGCACCCCGTGCAAGCACGGGGGTCTCCTGCTCTCCGGCCTTCTCCAGCGCCTCAGCCTCTCGGAGGGCGACGATCGGGTGCTGGCCTCCATCGAGAACCACGCCGCCACCGTGAACGAGCAGGCCCGCTGCTACCTGGCCCACCAGCACAAGGTGGTGCTGCAGAGCGTCCTCAGCCGCTTCCCGGACGAACTGCGGGCTCATCTCAGCGGTGAGGCCGGCCCCGTCGAGCCCTATCTCATCGCCGAGCTCATCGACATCGTCGACGGGGTCGCCGTCTGCGACGAGAGCTTTCGCCAGAAGCAGCCCGACTGGTCCCACGGCCCGGCGACCAAAGGCAAGGCCCCAGCCGACCGCTTCGGCCCGAACCGGTTCGGCGACTGGACGTTCATGCCCTGACGTCGCCGAAATTCGGATCAATTTATTTCAAACATTTAGTTCAATATCGCCGTCGGACTGTGCATCTCAAAATGATGTATGCTGACAGAAGTACCTCCCGGAGTTGCCGGAGTCCTCGGCCGCAGACGTAAAGACCCGCAATAGGCCTGAGAGATCTCGGTGGATCCAATCTTTTCCAAAACTGCGCGCATTCTGGGCGCGCACACGATGTAAAAAAAGGAGACCCGATGGGTGCAGACAAGTCTTTCCTCAACGCCGAAGGCATGTGGTACGGCGGGGACCTTCCCATTCAGAACGAGTACCTGCTCGACCGGGCGGCCACCGTCCTGTTCAACGGAAAACGGGCCGCGACCCGGCCTGCCGCCAAGAAGGCCTAGAGCCTCAGGCGGGCACGACGTCCGCACGCACCGCCGGGAGCGCTGAATTCGAAGCGCCCGGCGCTGCGGGCGCGTCGGTCACCCGAAGTACTCGGGCTCGTTGCCCGCCTTCCACTTGATGTTGCAGCACCGCCATTCTGCGTGGTGCCGCCACGTACCGCTCAGTCCTCTGACCTGCGGAAATACAAGGGTGAGATTCCATCTGGTGACGTTGCGTAGTGGCAGATCCGTGGCATCCGTGACCAGACCGTGACCAGACGCCGGCCAACGATCAGGAGCCGGGGGCAGGGGCGCCGGCCGCCGACGAGCCTCGCGTACCCGCATCCCGCCCGGGAACGAACTCGAAGAGGATCGTGTGCATGCCATGCACAATCGGAGCGTCCGAAGAGTGTCGTGGAGTCCGGCTGATGGTCTTGCGTGTCGCTCGGTAGGACGCCTGAAAGTGCTGGTCGCAAGAGGTTTCCTGTCCGCTTGGTGGGCACTGGTGCCTCTCGTGCCGGACGGGTCCGGCCGACGATGTACTTGAGCCGGAAACCACGTGCCGGCTACGTGTCTGGCTACGTTTTTCGCCGGGTTTACCTCTTGCGATGGCGCAAGAGGTCGACCCCCTGGCGGCCGGGCGTGCCGACCGGACGGCCTGTCTCGACCCCCGCAATCGTCGCCAGAGCGGTGAGGTCGAGGAGCACCAGATCGCCTGAACCGCCGTGTACGACGGGCACGCCGGCGGCGGCAGACCTAACCTTCAGCCTGTGGGAGCGGGCACGACCTGTGCGGCGTGCGGCGGGGAGAACCGGGAAGGACGTAAGTTCTGCGCCCACTGTGGGGTTCCGCTGGCGCCTCCGTCCTGCCCGGCCTGCGGGATGGCCAACGAGCGCGGTGAGCGGTTCTGCGGCGAGTGCGGGGCCCCGATGGCTGCGGCACCGCCGATCCCGTCGGCGGTTCCGGGCGCTTCGCCCGTCCCGTTGTCTCGGAGCGGGAGGGAGAGCGCAAGCAGCTGACGGTCCTGTTCGCCGACGTCCAGGGTTCGATGGATCTCCAGGAGAACCTCGACCCTGAGGCGTGGGCCGGGATCATGGACCGGTTCGTGCAGATCCTGGCCGACGGGATCCGCCGCTACGGCGGCACCGTCGACAAGTTCACCGGCGACGGGGTCATGGCCCTGTTCGGGGCTCCGGCCGCCCAGGAGGACCACGCCCGGCGGGCCTGCCATGCGGCCTGGCACCTGACCGGGGCCGTCGGCGCTTACGCCGAGGAGCTGCGTCGCTCTCAGGGCCTGGTCTTTCACGTGCGGCTCGGGCTCAACTCCGGCGAGGTGGTGGTGGGTCGGGTCGGTGAGGACGTGAGCCTGGACCCCACCGCGCTCGGCCACACCGTCGGTCTGGCCCAGCGCATGGAGGCGATGGCCGAGCCGGGACGGGCCTACCTGACAGAGCACACCGCCCGGCTGGCGGCGGGCTGGTTCCGGCTCGCGGACCTGGGCCCGACCGTGGTCAAGGGAGCCCGAGAGCCGCTTGGTGTGTTCGTCCTGGAGGGTCCAACCAGCACGGGGCGGACCGAGGGCGCGTCCCGGCTTGTGGGACGGGCCAAGGAATTGGCCCTGCTGGAGGACGCCCTGGCCTCGGCGGCCCAGGGTCAGGCCCAGGTGGTCGGCGTCGTCGGCGAGGCCGGCGTGGGCAAGAGCCGGCTGTGCGACGAGTTCGCCCGATCGGTCGCGGCCCGGGGCATCACCGTCCGCCGCGCGACGGGTGTCTCCCACGGCAAGGAGGTGCCGCTCCTCCCCATCCTCGCCCTCCTCCGCAGCTACTTCTCCGTCTCCGAGACCGACACCCCGGCGCAGACCCGGGAAAAGCTGTCCGGGCGGCTCCTCGACCTCGACCCGGATCTGGCCGGCGACCTGCCGCTCCTGTTCGACTTCCTCGAGGTGCCCGACCCGGAGCACCCCGCCCCGCAGTTGGCCGTCGAAGTGCGGATGCGGCGCGTCTTCGATCTTTTGCGGCGGCTGATGGCCCGGCGCAGTGAACGCGAGACGCTCGTGCTCCTCGTCGAGGACCTCCACTGGTTCGACCCCCAGAGCCAGAGTTTCCTCGAACGGCTCATCGAGTCCTACCCCGGCACCAGGACCCTGGTGGTGGCGAACTTCCGTCCCGACTTCTCCGCCGCCTGGATGCGCCACTCCTACTACCGCCAGCTCTCCCTCGCCCCCCTGGGCGACGACGCCGTCGGGGAGCTGCTGGGCGGGCTCCTCGGCGTCGACCTCTCCCTCGCTCCGCTGCTGGGCTTCGTGGCCGAGCGGACCGGTGGCAACCCGTTCTTCGTCGAAGAGGTCGTTCGGGCCCTCATCGAGGACGGGACGCTCGCCGGTGGCCCCGGCGCCCGGCGGCTCACCCGTCCCCTGGAGCAGGTCAA
Organism: uncultured Actinomycetes bacterium; assembly: GCA_963789165.1. Taxonomy (GTDB): domain Bacteria; phylum Actinomycetota; class Acidimicrobiia; order IMCC26256; family BP-133; genus CAWBJP01. The sequence goes on along the minus strand of CAWBJP010000007.1, from coordinate 262,973 downwards.
GGTGCCGCCGAGCGTGCAGGCCGTGCTCGCCGCCCGCATCGACCGGCTCCCCGCCGAACACAAGGAACTGCTCCAGACCGCGGCCGTCATCGGACGCTCCTTCTCCCAGACGGTCCTCGCTTCCGTAGCGGGCAGGAGCGATGACGACCTGGAGGACGGGCTGCGCGCCCTGTGCGCCGCCGAGCTTCTCCGGGAGACCCAACGGGACCGCGTGGTGGAGTACCGCTTCTGGCATCCCCTCACCCAGGAAGTCGCCTACGGCACCCTCCTCGCCGGGCGGCGGGCCCGTCTCCACGCCGCCGTGGCCGGAGCCCTCATCGAGCATGACCCGGACCGGCTCGACGAACGGGCCGCCATGATCTCCTGGCACTGGGAACGCGCCGGCCGAGCGTTCGAGGCCGCCCACTGGAGTATGCGGGCCGGCAACTGGGCGCTGCGCAGCGATCTCGCCGAAGCGCAACGGCGCTGGGCGAGTGCTCTCGATCTGCTGGGTGGCGTGGAGGAGAGTCCGGAGAGCCTCGCCCTCGCCGTGCGGGCGAGAACGCGTCTCATTCAGTACGGGGGCCGCACCGGGATCGGCCGGGACGAGGCCCGGCGCCTCTTCGAGGACGGGCAGATCCAAGCCGAGCGTCTCGGCCAGGCCGACCTCCAAGCGATGCTGGTCCTCATGTTCGGATCGGTGACGATGGTGGCCGGCGACCTCCGCGGCGGGCTCGCCCTTTTCGTGGAAGGCGCTCATCTCGGGGATGACGTGGGCGACCCGGGGCTGCGAGCTGCTCTGGCGTTGGGTCCGGCGCTCATGCACATCTTCCTGGGACCACTCGGCGACGCGCTCGCCTGGGCGGATCGCGGCATCGCGGCGTGCGAAGGGGACCCGGAGCGGGGGGTGACGATCATTGGCTACAGCCCGCTGGTGCGCCTGATCAGCTTCCGGAGCTGGAGCCTGCTCCGGATGGGGCGTCTCGCCGAGGCGAGAAGCCACGCCGACCGGTCTCTTACACACGCCCGACGGCGCGCCGAGCCAGAGATCCTGGCGTGGGCCCTCGGGAGCTTCCCCTTCCTGTGCTGGATCACCGGGGAGGAAGACGATCAGGTCCCCATGGCCGCCGAGGCCGTCAGGATCGGGGAAGACACCGGTAACGGGCTATCCCTCGTGTTCGCACTGGAGGCCCTAGCTCAGGCCCACCTCGTCCTCGGCCAGGCCCCCGAGGCGGTGTCGGCGGCCGAGCGGGCCCTGGCCGAGGCCAGATCGCGCCGGACCGGATTGCTCTTCGAGGCCGAGATCCTGGCCTACCTGGCCGAGGCCCACCTCGCCGCCGGCGACCCGCCCAGTGCCACTATGGCCGCCGAGGAGGCGGTAGCCGTCGCCCGCCGGCAGGGCGCCCGGGTCATCGAGTGCCAGGCCCTCCTGACCCGGGCCCGGGTGGCGAGGGCGACCGATGGGGGACAGTCTCAGGAGACCGTCCTCGCCGATCTCGACACCGGCCTGGCCCTCGCCCGGGAGACCGGGGCCCTGGCCTATGAGCCCTTCATCCGCGAGGAACTGGGCCGGCTCCACAAGGACGAGTCGGAGCTGGCTGAGGCGCTCCGCCTGTACACCTCGATCGGCGCCACCGGGCACGCCCGGCGGCTCGAGGCCGAGCTCGCCCCGACCCCGCGGCCAATGGGCGGGAGCGCCTGACCCGTGCTCGCCGTGCTGACGCGGGCGCTCGGGAAGCTGAGGGAGCCGGAAAGGCCATCCCAGCCGACTGTCGCCCCGCGCGACCCCGGTGTGGTCCTGGTGCCCCCGTGGAGTGGGGTTTCCCGCTGGACAGCGGAGTCATAACCCGAGGTCGATTCCGTGGCCGACGTCGGGGAGCGGAGACGCGTTGACTTCGGCGACTCGGCCCGGCCACGGGCGCTCTCCCCCATATGTCGGTCCTCGGAGATACCGGTCCCGGCTTGCTCCGTCGATGTGGCGCACCTCAGGCGTAAGCCCGGCGAGCTCGGTCTCGACGGCCCGGAGGCGGTCGTGGGGCCAGTCGTGGTCGGCGTCCCACCGCGGCCGTTCGTCGAGGTCCGGACGGAGTTCGTCAATGCGGCGTTGGGAGCGCACGATCTTGGCTTCGGCATTGGTGATGTCGTCGGTGAAGCGATCGATCTCGTCGAGGGTGGAGGCCTTTTTGTGGCGGCCGTGGCGGCGGAGCTGGGAGAGAGGCCCGAGCTGCTCGAGCCGTTGCTCGGCGCGGTCGAGGCGGTACCTGGCTGCCTGCAGTTCCCTTTTCGCCGATTCGAGGGACAGTTCGGCCTGGTGGAATGCCGGCCGGCGGTCGGGCGGTCGGTGCCGGAGGAGGGCTTGGATCTCGGCTCGTTCGGCGCGGAGCCGGTCGATGCGTCCAGGGGCGTCGTGGATGGCGAAGCTGGTGTCGGGTTGTCGGCGGAGGGCATCGAGGACTTCTCGTTCAGGGGTGCGCTGGTCGGCGAGGACGCCGCCGTGGTCGAGCTCGGGGAGTCGGGTGACGTTCCACGTGTGGGTGGCGTGGCGGCCCCGGCTCTGGGCGGTGTAGCCGGTGTAGCTGACGAGAGCTGCAGTGCCGAGGAGGTGGACTTGGGGCCAGGTGCCGCCCTGGATGCCGTCGACGGTGCGAGCCCAGGCGTGGGAGCAGTTAGGGCTGCCGTCGCTGCGGTGGCCTTGGACGAAGGACAGCGGCAGAACAACGGCGGCGTTGTCCCCTGTGACGGCCCCGAGTCCGTCGCCCCCGACAGCGGTGACGGTAAGGACGGAGCCGTTGTGGAGACGCTGCCCGTCGGTGCGGAGGTTGCCATGGACGAGGATGCGGTCGCCGGCGGCGTAGCGGCGTTCGCCGTTGCCCCAGCCGGGCCCGGCCAGCTCGGGACCGTGGAGGCGACCGGCGGCTCGGAGGCGGCTACGGATGCGATCGGCGAGGTCTTCGCAGTCGGCGTGGGAGATGGCGAGGGCGACGACGCTGGCGGAGCCGTGCGTGTCGATGTCGCCCGCCATGGTGTCGGCGAGGGCTTCTCGGGTGGCGTGGGGGGAGCCGAGATCGTGTTCCCAGCCGTGGTGCTTGCGGATGGCTTGGCTGGTGGCGATGAGCCCGGCCCGATAGTGGGCCAGGGCTTGGCGTTCAGCGGGTTCGAGTTGGCGGCGGTTCTCCGTTAGCGCCGGCGCGGGGATCGAGCCGTCCTGGCCGAGGCGGTCGACCTCGGCGCCGAGGCCACCGGCTCGGACGGCTTGGGCCTGGTGGGGATCGCCCAGGCACCACAGGACGGCGCCGGGGGTGGCGACGACAGCGTCGAGGACGATCTCGGCGTCGGCGGTGGCGACCTGGGACACCTCGTCGAGGACCACCACCGACCCGGGTCGGAGCGCGGCGCCGTCGCGGGCGAAGCGGGCGATGGTGACGGCGTCGACGCCGGCCTGGCGGAGCTCGCCGGCGGCCTGGTTGGTGGCGGCCAGGCCGACGACGGGATGGCCGTCCCTATTGGCGGCGACGGCGGCGGTGTGGACGGTGGTGGTCTTCCCGAACCCGGCCGGGGCGATCAGGCTGCGAATGGAAGGGCCCGCCTCGCAGAGGGCCCGGACGGCGTCGGCCTGGTCGGCGCCGAGGCCGGATTCCTCGGCCGCGATGGCCTGTTCGACCAGGGCGGGGTCGAGCGCGTCGACGGGGAGGCTGGTGAGGTCGCCGAGGTGGTCGACGACCCGCTGCTCCAACGCCAGGTGATCGAAGGTTGAGTACTCGGCGGCGCGCCGGCCGGTGCGATCAACGAGGAGTACGGCGTCGTCGGAGTCGAGGAACGCATCGGCTAGGTCTTCGATGGTCTCGACGTGGAGGCGGCCGGCGCCCAGGGCGGCGAGCTGCTCGACAACGTGAGCCGCACCGAAGCGGGCTCGGTGGGCGCAGAGCCCGTCCTCCGGGTCGACGAGCGCCTCAACGGCGTCGGCCCACTCCAGCCGGGGGCGGAACTCGGGGATGGTCCGGTCGCACACCGCCGCTTCGAGCGCGTGGCCGGTCGGCATCCCGATGTCGTCGGCCTCGCCCTGCCACCGCTCCCGGAGCACCTCGGGGGTGAGGGTACCGTCCGTGCGGGGCCGGGTGGCCAACGACGCAGCCTCGTCGGCCCGCATCCGCATGACCGGGTCCGGGTTCTCCGGGCCGGCGCCGGCCAAGTGCTCGTCGATGGCTACTGTCCGCTTCGAGAACGTCCGCAGCCATCCCCCGTCGAATCCCTCGATCTCCCGGCATCCGTGGCGATCCGGCCCACACTCCACGCCGAGCTGCTCGCCGAGGCGGCGGCGGAGCTCCTCCTGGTAGATGGAGCCCGCCGCCTTGCCCCATTCGTAGAGCGGGGCGGCGTCGAGAGCGGCGTAGCTCCCGTCGGGGCGGAGGCCGAGATTGACCACTACCGAGTGCGTGTGCAATTGGGGATCACCGTCGCGAGAGGTTCGGTGGACGAACGTGGCCGCTGCCACGCCGGTAGAGATCCGTTGCCGTTCCCCCTCGACCACCTGGCGCGTCGCCCCGGCCCGCCGCTCGAGGAACTCCAGCGCCACCGCCACGGCCTCGACGTGGGCGATCGACGCCACGGACGCCACCTCCGGGGAGGCGAACGCCCACAGCAGCGACACCGACTTCGGCGCCGAGAACGTCACGTCGAACGCCGTCACCGTCCGCCGGCGTCCGCCGGTGAGCAGCACGGCGTCCGTCGCCGGGTCCCGGCCCAGCAGCAGGCCCCGCAACGCGTCGGCCTCGACCACCCCGGCCAGCCCGAGCTTCGCCGCCAGGCGACCCTGCCATACGCCCGGCGCCTCCCCGGCACCCACGTAGTAGTCGTCGATCCCCAGGGCCACCTGGGCGATCAGGTACTCGGCGTCGGACAGCTTGGTGATCCTCAGCACCCGGGTGCCCATCTGAACGACGCCCGCCCCGGGAAGGCCCTCCCGGAGGGATGGCAAATGTCTGAGGAACGTTCAGGGATGGGGATCGGGAAGAGCGGGTTCATGGGCGGGAGGGTGATTCGGGATCGGGAGAGGTGTCCGGGAGGGGTTCGAAGAGGGGGAGCTGGGAGGTGGGGTTGGAGAGGGCGCGATGGGAGCGGGCTTTCTTCCGGGGGGCCGCTGCCACCGGCTCCTCGCTGGCCGGCGCCTCGAGCGGGCCCGGCGTCACCCGTCCCTCGCTGGCTACCAGCGCCTCCAACGGTGAGACCGGCGTGACCCGCCCCCGGCCGGCTTTCGGACGTTCCGGTGGTGAGACCGGCGCAGGGTCGTCCTGCTTCATGGTCACGACCGGTATGTCGGCGCACAGGCCGACGCCGAGCATCCGGCGGATGGCCGGGCCGGGAACCCGCAGGAGGTCGCCGAAGTCAATGACGGGCAGGCCCGAGTGGCCGTCGGTGGCGCGCCATTCCCGGGCCAGGTCGTAGGCCTTCGTGCGGCCGATCCGCAGGAGACGGCCGGCTTCTTCGACGGTCAGGAACGGAGGGATCTCGTCGCCCAGCAACACAACCCCCAGACATTGACACCAAAGCTTGGGGATGATACCACGGGTATTGTGTCTACGCAGTGGCCTCACAAGCAGGGACCGATGTAGGGTGGGTTTCGTGCCGCTCCGTCAACGTCAACCGCCGCCTCGACCGCCCGATCCCCGCCCCCAGGTCGACCTCAACCAGGTCGTGGCCTACAACGTCCGGGCCGCCCGGGAACTCCGGGGCTGGACCCAGGAAGAACTCGCCGAGCGGCTCGAGCGCTACCTCGGCCAGCGGCTCACCCAGGCGGGGGTGTCCTCCATCGAGCGGGCCTGGGACAGCGACCGCCGCCGGGAGTTCGACGCCCACGAGCTGCTCATCTTCGCCATGGTCTTCGACCTGCCGATCATCTGGTTCCTGCTCCCCCCCAAAGGCGACCACCGACTCATGCGGGGCACCACCCGCCAGGTCGACGAGCTCTACATCTGGCTCCTCGGCCGCCCCGAGAAACTCGAACCCCTCTACGAACGCCTCCGCGAATACGGGATCCACGACCCCTCGGCCAACGAACTGGTCGTCGAGAAGCTCACCGGCCAACCCGCCGCCACCCGCAAGTGGAGCTACAAAGAGCGCCGCAAGGAGATGCTCCTCGCCCTCCTCGACCAGCACGAGGACTCCTTCGACAACGCCGTCGAAGAACTCGGCAAATGGGTCGACCACCTCCGCCAAGCCGGCCTCCGCGGCTTCATCGCCGAGCACACCTTCGACGACGACTTCACCGGGCCCGGGACCAGCGAGACGGACGAGACGACACCAGACGGCACGGCGGACGAGACGGCACCAGACGGCAGGCCGAAGCCGCGGCTGGGTCGCAGCTGACCGAAGGCACCAAAGAGGAGGACCTGATGGCTCGAGGGACTGTGTTCTACCGGCACCGTGACGGCTCTCAATGCCGTCACTCCCGTCCGGCCCGCCCGCCCTGCCCGGGCGGAGCTTGGGTCTACGTGGTGGATGTCGGCACCGGGCCGAAGCGGCGCCAAAGGAAGCAGGGCGGTTTCGCGACAAAGACTGACGCCGAGAAGGCCGTGCTGGCCCTCCGGGCCGGTATCGAGAGTGGAGAGCACACCGAGCCCAGTCGGGAGAGGCTCGAGGCCTTCCTGCTCGAATGGCTCAGCACGATGCAAGGCACCGTCCGCGACTCCACCTTCGTCGCCTACCGTTCCGCCATCAGGTGTCAGGCGATCCCGTTGCTTGGCCGACACCGCCTGAGCGACCTGTCCCCGGCCCACCTCAGCGACGCCTACCGCAAGCTCCTGGTCGACGGGCGCCGGGACGGCAAAGGCGGGCTGAGCCCGGCCACAGTCCGGTATCTCCACGTCGTTCTCCGCCAAGCGCTTGCAAGCCGCCGTGGAGTGGGGTCGGCTGGGGAAGAACCCGGCCCAGTTCGTCAAGCCTCCCCGGGTGGCGCAACCGCCCCAGCGGACGTGGGATCCGCAACAACTGCAACGGTTCCTCGTGCAGGTTCGTGGTGACCGGCTCGAAGCTCTCTGGTGGGTGCTGATCACCACCGGCTGCCGCCGGGGCGAGGGGCTCGGGCTCACCTGGGACGCCATCGACTGGCAGCGGGGACGCCTTGCCATCCGCCAGTCGGTCGGGCGGGTGTACAGCACGACCGTCATCCACGAGCCGAAGACCGCCCGGGCCCGGCGCTCCATCGGGCTGGATCCCGACACGTTGGCCGTACTCAAGGCTCACCAGGAGCGGCAGCGCTTCCAGCGCAAGCCGTGGGGCGACGCCTACGCCGATCACGGTCTCGTGTTCTGCCGGGAGGACGGCCGGCCGCTCCGTCCCGAGCGTCGTCAACACTCAGTTCCGCAGGCACACGCTGGCGGCCGGACTCCCGCCGATGCGGGTCCACGACCTGCGTCACTCGTTCGCCACCGCTGCGCTGCGCGCCAACATGAACCCCAAGCTGGTGGCCGACCGGCTGGGCCACTCGACGGTGAGCATCACGCTCAACGTGTATTCCGACTCGATCCCCGAGGTGGAGGCATCCGAAGCGGCCCGGGTGGTGGGCGTCATCCTGCAGGCCAAGCCGTCGGTCGAGGCTGATATCGAGGCCGGTGCCGGCGGCTGATCGCGCCAGACGGGGGCGGGGGTGCGAGCCCGCGTACGATGGAGAGGTGATCGTGTCGGGCCTGGTCGTCGATGTCGAGGAGCTGAGGGCGATCTGCGCCCGCTACGGGGTTTCGCGGCTCGAGGTCTTCGGGTCGGCCAGTCGCAGCGAGGCGACGAGCGGCAGTGACATCGATCTCCTGTATGAGCTCGCGCCGGGATCACGTCTCGGCTGGGACATCGAGAAGCTCGCGGATGAGCTGTCTGATCTGTTCGGCCGGCCCATCGACCTCGTTTCACGTACATCGCTCCACGAGCGCCTCCGCGACCAGGTGCTGGCAGAAGCTCGCCCGCTCTATGCGGCGTGAACTGCTCCTGATCGGGGAAATGATCGACGCCGCCACGCAAGCGCAGTCGTTGGTTGCCGGCACAGATCTCGACACCCTGCGGGCTGATCGTCAGCGACGAGACGCTCTGTTGTGGAACTTCACCGTCCTCGGTGAGGCCGCCGCCCAACTCGACGACGAGGTGAAGGGCCGCTTCCCGGACATCCCCTGGGCGCAGCCCGCTCGGCTCCGCAACCGCGTCATCCACGGGTACTGGTCGATCGATTTGGAGATTCTGCATACCACCGCGACCGATCTCCTGCCTGGCTTCGTCGCCCAGTTACGGGACGCTCTCATCGCCCTTGAGGCCGACGTATCTCCGTAGTGATACGCGCCTCTGGCCGCGCCACGGTTTCTGTCATCCGTGACCAATCCGTGACCAGAAGCAACCAGCGCGGGTAAAACCGCAGGTCAGAAGTACTCCGGCTCGTTGCCCGCCTTCCACTTGATGTTGCAGCCCATGGAGGGACGCTGGTCGTCCCCCACCGGCCGGCCGGCCAGGACCGCCTCGGTGGCGGCCCGGAGGTCGGCGCCGTCGACGGGCACGCCGTTGCCGGGGCGGGCGCCGTCCATCTGGCCCCGGTAGACGAGCTGGCGCTGGCCATCGAAGAGGAAGAAGTCGGGGGTGCAGGCGGCCCGGTAGGCCTTGGCCACCTCCTGGGTCTCGTCGTGGAGGTAGGGGAAGGTCCAGCCGTGGCGCTCGGCCATCTTCGCCATCATCTCCGGGCGGTCGTCGGGGTAGTTGGCGATGTCGTTGGCCATGATCCCGACCATCGCCACCCCGTCGGCCTGCAGGTCCCGGGCCAGCGCGCCGAGCCCGTCGGCGACGTGCTGGACGAAGGGGCAGTGGTTGGAGAGGAAGGCCACCACCAGGGCGGGGGCGGCGGAGAAATCGGTGACCGACACGACCTTCCCTTCGGGGTCGGGCAGCTCGAAGGCGGGCGCCGGCGTGCCCAGCGGGAGCATGGTGGAAGGGGTGCGGGCCATGGGTCCTCCTCGGGCCGAAGACTTGCGCGTGCGCGGTACCGGAGTCACACGCTAGGGTGAATTAGCACTCTCAGGGCGAGAGTGCTAATACCAGGGTTCCCAAACAGCTGCTCCAGGGGGTTTTCCGAGAGATGCCGAAGATTATTGCTTTTGATGAGGAGGCCCGCCGGGCCCTCGAGCGCGGGATGAACCAGCTCGCGGATGCGGTGCGTGTCACCCTCGGCCCCAAGGGGCGCAACGTGGTGCTCGAGAAGAAGTGGGGCGCCCCCACGATCACGAACGACGGCGTATCCATCGCCAAGGAGATCGAGCTCGAGGACCCCTACGAGAAGATCGGGGCCGAGCTCGTCAAGGAAGTGGCCAAGAAGACCGACGACGTGGCCGGTGACGGCACCACGACGGCCACGGTGCTGGCCTGGGCCATGGTGCGCGAGGGACTGCGCAACGTCGCCGCCGGCGCCAACCCGATGACGCTCAAGCGCGGCATCGAGAAGGCCGTGGTCGTGGCGGTCGACGCCATCAAGAACCAGGCCAAGGAGGTCGAGTCCAAGGACCAGATCTCCAACGTGGCCGCCATCTCCGCTGCCGACCCCGAGATCGGGGCCACCATCGCCGAGGCCATGGAGAAGGTGGGCAAGGACGGCGTCATCACCGTCGAGGAGTCCCAGACGTTCGGCATGGATCTCGACATGGTCGAGGGCATGCGGTTCGACAAGGGCTACATCTCCCCTTACTTCGTGACCGACCCCGAGCGGATGGAAGCGGTCCTGGAGGACCCCTACATCCTCTACGTGGCCTCCAAGATCTCGGCCGTCAAGGACCTCCTGCCCGTGCTGGAGAAGGTCATGCAGTCCGGCCGGCCCCTGGTCATCATCGCCGAGGACATCGAGGGCGAAGCCCTCGCCACCCTGGTGGTGAACAAGATCCGCGGCACGTTCAAGTCGGTGGCCGTCAAGGCCCCCGGGTTCGGCGAGCGGCGCAAGGCCATGCTCCAGGACATGGCCATCCTCACCGGCGGCCAGGTCATCTCCGAGGAGGTCGGCCTCAAGCTGGAGAGCGTCTCGCTCGACCTGCTGGGCAAGGCCCGCAAGGTCACCGTCACCAAGGACGAGACCACCGTCGTCGAGGGTGCCGGCTCCAAGGAGGACGTCCAGGGCCGGATCAACCAGATCCGCACCGAGATCGAGAACACCGACTCCGACTACGACCGGGAGAAGCTCCAGGAGCGCCTGGCCAAGCTCTCCGGCGGGGTGGCCGTCATCAAGGTGGGGGCCGCCACCGAGGTCGAGCTCAAGGAGAAGAAGCACCGGATCGAGGACGCCGTGTCGACCACCAAGGCGGCTGTCGAGGAGGGCGTCGTACCCGGCGGCGGCGTGGCCCTGCTGCGCAGCCAGGCCAAGGTCCTCGACTTCGCCAAGACGCTCGAGGGTGACCTCGCCACCGGCGCCCGCATGGTGGCCAAGGCGCTGGAAGAGCCCCTCAAGCAGATCGCCGTCAACGCCGGCTTCGAAGGTGGCGTGGTGGTCGAGAAAGTCCGGGGCCTCAAGGGTGCCAACGGCCTCAACGCCGCCACCGGCGAGTACGAGGACCTGGTCAAGAACGGCATCATCGATGCCGCCAAGGTGACCCGCTCGGCGCTGCAGAACGCAGCCTCGATCGCCGCCCTCTTCCTCACCACCGAAGCCGTCATCGCCGACAAGCCCGAGAAGGAAGGGGCCCCCGCCGGCATGCCCGGCGGCGGCATGGACGACTTCTAGACACCGACACCACCGCTACACCACAACGGGGCGCTCCACCCGGAGCGCCCCGTTGCGCGTCCCCGGTACCCTGCCGGGGCGGTGGGCGAGGAGAAGACGTATTCGATCTCGGGACTGAACCGGGCCATCGCCGGGCTCTTCGCCCGGCACACACCGGCCCAGGGCTTCTGGGTCCGGGGCGAGATCCAGCGCTTCACACGATCACGGGCCGGGCACTGCTACTTCGAGCTGGTGGAGCGGGACCCGCACCGGCGGGAGCCGAGGGCGACAGCGGGGGCCATCCTCTGGTCGAGCCGGCGCCCGCAGGTGGAGCAGGCGCTGGGCCGCGTTGGCGTCGAGCTGGCCGACGACCTCAGCGTGCGGGTGAAGGTGCGGGTGACCTTCTACGAGTCGTCGGGCAAGGTGCAGCTCGAGGTCCTCGACGTCGATCCCGCCTTCACCGCCGGCGACATGGCCCTGGCCCGGGAGCAGGTCCGCCGGGCCCTGCGGGCAGCCGGGCTGTTCGACGCCAACCGCCGGCTGGCGATCCCCCTCGTCCCCCTCCGGGTCGCCCTGGTCACCAGCGCCGGCTCCGCCGCCTACCACGACTTCACCCACGAGCTGCGGGCGTCGGGCTTCGCCTTCGCCGTCGAGCTCTTCGACACCCGGGTCTCGGGACCGGGGGCGGCGGAGCGCCTGGCCGCCACGGTGCGCGGGGCCGGAGCCGGCGGTGACGTCATGGTCATCGTGCGGGGCGGCGGCGCCCGTTCCGAGCTCACCGTCTTCGACTCCGAGGTGGTGGCCTTCGCCGTGGCCTCCGCCCCCGTCCCGGTATGGGTCGGCGTGGGCCACGAGATCGACCGGTCGATCTGCGACGAGGTGGCCCAGCGGTGCTTCAAGACGCCGACGGCCACCGCCCAGGCCCTGGTCGAGTGCGTCCGGACCTACGCCGGATCGCTCGACCAGCTCCAGCACCGGCTCGGCACGGGCATCCGGAACCGGCTGGCCGGGTTGGACGTCAACCTCGACCGACAGCTGGCGCGGCTCCGGGGCGGGGCGATGGCACTGGCGGGGCGGCGGAGCGCCGACGTGGACCGCTTCGCCCTGGCCGTGGCCGCCGCCCCTCGCCGCCGGTTGGCCATGGCGGAAACGAAGCTGGACGGGGTGGCCGCCCAGGTGCGTGCCCTCGACCCGGCCCGGGTGCTGGCCCGGGGCTTCTCCATCACCCGCGACGCCGCCGGTTCGGTGGTGCGGGACGGCACCGCCCTGGTTCCTGGAGACCGGCTCACCACCGAGCTGGCCGCCGGGCGGGTGGCGAGCGTCGTCGAGTTCTCCGATGGTGGGGAAGGGACGGCCTCCGGTGGCAGCTGACCGGCCGGTGGAAGAGCTCGGCTTCGAGGAGGCCCGGGCCGAACTGGAGGCGATCGTGGCCGCCATCGACCATGGCGACGTCGACCTCGACACCCTGTCGGCGAAGGTGGCCAGAGCCGGCGCCCTGCTCGCCCATTGCCGGGCCCGCATCACCGCCACCCGGGCCCAGGTCGAGGATCTCGTCGCCTCGTTCGACGAGGAGCCGAGCGATCAGGCCGACGCCCGACCGGGCGAAGAGCCGTTCTGACCGTTCCCACGCCGACGATTACCCTCCAAGACATGGAACCTGTGACGCCGTCGGAGGGCTGGGGGGTCCTCCATCTCTTCTACCACCTCGACCGGGAACGGGCCGCCGAGCGCGGCGGGGCCAAGGTCGTGCTGGAGGCGATCGAGGCGCTGGAGGCGGACGGGCACCAGGCGCTGGTATCCGCCAACCTGGGGCACAAGGCCGACCTCGGGATCATGGCCTTCGGTCCCGACCTGGCCCGCCTCCAGACCTTCCAGGCGGAGGTGACGGCCGCTCCCCTCGTCCCCGCCTGGTCGTACCTGTCCCTCACGGAGCTATCCGAGTACATGTCCACCGAGGACGACGAGCAGGCCCGACTGGCGGCCCACGAGGACGGACTGTCCGAGGCCGCCGTCGAAGAGCGAATGCAAGCCTGGCGGGCCCGGATGGCCAAGTACCGGGAGGACAAGCTCCACCCCCGGCTCCCGGTCACGAAGCTGATCTGCTTTTACCCCATGGCCAAGCGCCGGGTGGAGGGAGCCAACTGGTACGCCCTGCCATTCGAGGACCGCAAGCGGCTCATGGGCGGCCACGCCCGGGTGGGCATGACCTACGCCGGCCGGGTCCTCCAGCTCGTCACCAGCTCCTTCGCCTTCGACGACTGGGAGTGGGGCGTGACCCTCCTGGCCGACGACCCGGTGGCGTTGCGGGAGATCCTCTACGAGATGCGCTTCGACGAGGTCTCCGCCCGTTACTCCGAGTTCGGCCCCTTCTACGTCGGCCTGCTCGACACGCCGGCCGAGGTGCTGCGCCGCGTCGGTCTGACCTGACCGTCGGTGGGTCAGCGGCCAGGAATCAGCTGGGCCGGCATCTGGCAGGGCCGCAGGTCCTTGACGAGGTCGTCCATGCGGCGGTGGATGGGGGCACCGTCAACCTGGGGGAAGGGTTCTCCGGTCCGGAGGGCGGCCAGCACCTGCCCCCAGTCGGCCAACCACGCTTCGGCGGGCACGTCCTTGGCCAGCGTCTCGGCCCCCAGGCCCCGCAGGCGCGCCAGCATGGCCTCGACAGCGGCGTTCTCGGCTTCGGGGCCGCGGGCCGCGGCCAGGCCGCTCCGCATCTCCTCGCAGGCCGCGAGGGCCTCCTCCCGCACCGGCGCGCTGTCGAGGGACTTGGGGTCGTCCCGGCCCTCGAAGATGAAGGGTCCGATGGACCACGCCGCCCCGATGAGCAGGGTGCCGGCGACGCCGGCGATCAGTCCCTTCTTGGAGGCCATGATCTCCCAGAATGCCCGACGGCGGGCTGCGGGTAGCAACTAACGTCGGCGCATCATGACGACCCGGGACGTCGAGCCGGTCGCCGTCATCGGCGCCGGGTCGATCGGGTGCATGCTGGCCGCCCACCTGGCGTACGGCGGGCACCACATCGTCGTCTGCGGTCGGGCCCGGCTGGAGCGCGTGGCGATGACCATCGACGAGGTCACCGTCGAGCACGAAGTGGCGTGGGCGGAGGGCCCGGCCGACCTCCCCCCGGTGAGCCACGCGGTGCTGGCCACCAAGATCCACCACACCCCGGACGTCGCCGGCTGGCTGGGAGCGCTGCTTCCGGGCGGGGTCCTGGTCGCCGCCCAGAACGGGATCGACCATCGGGCCCGCCTCGCGCCGATGACCTCCGCCGCGGTCGTCCCGACGCTGGTGTACCCCAACGCCCGGCGGACCGGCCCCGGCCAGGTGCGCGTCACCCGCACGGGACGGGGGCTGGTGGTCCCCGACGACGAGGCGGGTCGGACGGCCGCCGCCCTGTTCGCCGGCAGCGGCATCCACGTCGAGGTCGTGGCCGACTTCCTTACTGCCGCCTGGGACAAGCTGGTCGTCAACGTGATGGCCAACCCGCTCACCGCGCTCACTGGGCGCCCGACGGGCGAGCTGTTCGATGAGCCGTCCATGGCGGCGCTGGGTCTGGAGCTGGCGCTCGAGACGGTCGAGGTCGCCCGGGCCGAGGGCGCCGCCCTGACGCCCGAGCACGCCCAGCGGGCCCTCGGCTGGCTGTCGGCCCTGCGGGGCACCCGGTCCTCGATGCTCCAGGACCGCGCCGCCGGCCGGACGATGGAGCACCAGGGCCTGTTCGGCCCGGTGGTGGCCCTCGGTCAACGCCACGGTGTCCCCACGCCACTCACCCGGGCGCTCCTCGCCCTGCTGGACGCCCTGACCGGCGCCGGCACCGAGCCCCGCGGAGTCTGAGGGGTCTCAGCGGCGCCGGACGCTGGTGATGATCCTGCGGAGGGACCCGAGGTCTTCGTCGCGGTGCTCCGGCGGGATCCATTCCCATGTGCCGGGTCCGCCCCGGTAGGTGTAGCCGAGAAAGGTCTTCTGGTAGTGGTGCCACCGGCACAGGCGGCCGAGGTCGTCGAGCCTGGTCACCTGCGTCCGCCCGAAGGTGTTGCGATGGTCGATCTGGAGGTTCCGGCGAACGTCGCAGCGGGGCACGATGCACGTGGGGTCCCGGACCTCGAGCGCGCTGACCAGGTGCGCCGGGATGGTGCGTCCGGCGTGGGCCACGGCGACGACGTCCACCCCCTTGGTGAGCAGCACCTTCAAGATGGCGTCCTCGCTCATCTGGCGGGCCAGGGTGACCGGGATGGGGCCGACGCCCGGGATCTCGCACCGCTCGCCGGCGACGGTGTGGCCTCGCATGAGCGCTTCATAGTCGACGACGACATGGACCATCGTCCCGGGCCCGGCCGGGGCGGCGCCGTCGGGCCGGGCGAGGTCGACCAGCGCGTCAGCCCGGTGGGCGTCGCGGCCTTCGAACCAGCGGCCGCGGATGGCGTCGACCACCAGGGTGTCGCAGCGCCGGTCCACCTCGGTCATGAGCCGGGCCAGCTCGTCGGGGGTCAGCCGAGCGCTCAGCCGTCCGACACCATCGCGGTCAACCCACGAGCGGACACACCGGCTCCGGCGCACCCGCCGGTACCGGGCCTCCTCATCTACGGCGGCCGCCGATTCCACCCGCCGGCATTCCTCCTGCAGGCCCCGCAGCGACAGCTTGCCGGCCGCGATCACCAACTGGTCCTGGGCGTCCGGCACCTCGGACGCCACCGTGGCGATCTCCCTCGCCTGCGCCTCCGACAGCAACCCGGACCGGAACGCCTCGGCCACTACCGGCAGGTCGGCGAGTCGCTCGGCCATCTCCAGGGTGGCGGCGGCGGTCGCCACCGCGGTCCCCGTCTTGGCCGCCAGCCACGCCGGCAGCGACCGGAACCCTTCCCGCCGCCACAACGCTTTGTCCGTCAGCGTCGTCGCGGCCGACACCCGCAGCGCCGCCAGCATCCGTTCCGCCTCGGCGCACAGCTCCACCACCCGAGCCGCCTCGTGCGCCTCGAGCCCGTGGACGTCGACCTCAGACACGAACGAGCGGAGCGAGCCGAGTGCCTCATCCAGACTTCGATCGACCCCAGCGTCGAACATGCCCCAAGCCTAAGGACCGGGTATGACAAGAACTCGTTGTGGGCGCTACTCGCCGATGTCCCCGCCCAGGTAGGCGGCTTTCACCGACTCGTCCTCCAGCAGGGCGCTCGCTTCGGACGCCTTCACGATGCGTCCCGTCTCGAGCACGTAGGCCCGGTGGGCCCGGCGCAGCGCCTGGGCCGCGTTCTGTTCCACCAGCAGGATGGTGGTGCCCTGCCGGTTGATCTCGGTGATGGTGTCGAACACCTGGGAAACGATCATCGGCGCCAGCCCCATCGACGGCTCGTCCAGGAGCAGGAGACGAGGCTGGGCCATGAGGGCCCGGCCGATGGCCAGCATCTGCTGCTCCCCGCCCGACAGCGTCCCGCCCGCCTGCTTGATCCGTTCCCGCAGGCGGGGGAACAGGGCGAGCACCCGCTCGATGTCCGGGCGCAGATCGGTCCGGCGCCGGGCGTACGCCCCCATCTCCAGGTTCTCCCGCACCGTCATGCCCGGGAAGATGCCCCGGCCCTCGGGGGCGTGGGCCACGCCCATGTCCACCAGCCGGTGGGGGGCCACGCCCACGATGTCCTCGCCGGCGAGGGAGATGCGCCCGGAGGTGACGGGCCGCAGCCCGGAGATGGTCTTGAGGGTGGTCGACTTGCCGGCGCCATTGCCGCCGATGAGCGTCACGATCTCACCCTCGTCGACGGTGAGGGAGATCCCCTTGAGCGCCTCCACTTTGCCGTAGTGGACGCGGACGTCCTCCAGCTCAAGAAGCATCGGCATCGGCAGTCCCGAGGTAGGCCTCGATCACCCGAGGATCGGTCTGGATCTCCTGCGGTACCCCTTCGGCGATCTTCTCGCCGAAGTCGAGGACGGCCACCCGGTCGCACACCCCCATGACGAGGCCCATGTCGTGCTCGATCAGGACCACGGTCAAGCCCGAGTCCCGGATCTTGCGGATGAGCCCTATCAGCGCCCGCTTCTCCGACGGGTTCATCCCGGCGGCCGGCTCGTCGAGGAGGAGGACGCTCGGGCCGGTAGCGATGGCCCGGGCGATCTCCAGGCGCCGCTGGTCGCCGTAGGGGAGGTTCCGGGCCAGGTCGCCGGCCCGCTGGGGGATGCCGACGTAGTCGAGGAGGCGCTGGCTCTCCTCCCGGCCGTCGTGCTCCTCCCGCCGGTGGCGGGGCAGGCCCAGGAGGGCGCCGGGAACGCTGGTGTGGTGGCGGGCGTCCGCCCCCACCAGGACGTTCTCCAGGGCGGTGACGTTGGGGAAGAGCCGGATGTTCTGGAACGTCCGGGCCACCCCCGCCCCGGTGATGCGGTGGGGCCGGAGGCCCACCACCGAGCGCCCGTTGACCAGGATCTCGCCGCCGGTGGGCTTGAAGATGCCGGTCACGCAGTTGAACAAGGTCGTCTTGCCGGCGCCGTTGGGCCCGATGATGCCGAAGATCTGGCCCCGCCGGACGGACAGGGACACGTCGTCCATGGCCACGACCCCCCCGAAGGTCATGGTCACGCCCTTGAGCTCGAGGACCGTCTCGGCCGCCTCGATCTCGACGGGCAGCTCGGCCGCCTCGCTCTCCGACCCCTCGACGCCGACGACGGGACCCGGGGTACGGGGTGTCCCCGGGGGACCGGCCCCGGCCGGGGCCTCCGCCGCCTCCGCTTCCTCGTCAGGCCGGTGCGCCGTCACCACCACCCCGGCCAGCCCGCTCGCCTCGCCCGCTTCGGCCAGCTCGGCCGCCCGTTGCCGGCTGGGGATCAGGCCCTGGGGCCGGAACACCATCATGGCCACCAGGGCGGCCCCGAAGAGCAGGACCCGATACTCGGTGATGGTCCCGACGTTGCCGCCGGTGAGGGTGTTGAGCCGGTCGGTGAGCCACTCGCCGGCGGCGGCGTCGCGCAGGTACTCGGGCAGGAAGCCGATGGCGAAGGCGCCGGCGATGACGCCGGGGATGGAGCCCATGCCGCCGAGCACGACGGCGGCCAGGATGATGACCGAGAAGAAGAACGGGAAGTTGTCCGGGTTGATGAAGGCGACCTTGCCGGCGTAGATCCACCCGGCCAGCCCGCCGGTGGAGGCGCCCATGGCGAAGGCCCACAGCTTCATGGTGAAGGTGGGCACCCCCATGGCCTCGGCGGCGTCCTCGTCCTCCCGGATGGCGGACCAGGCCCGCCCGACCCGGGACCGGTTGAGGCGCACGATCATGAACACGGACAAGGCGATGGCCACCAGGGTCAGGTAGTAGTAGGGCAGCGGCAGCAGCCCGAACTCGATGCCGGCCAGCTTGCCGGGGTGGGCGATGCCGGTGATCCCCCGGGCTTCGCCCAGCGACCCGCTGTTCTGGGCCACGAGGCGCACGATCTCCCCGAAGCCGAGGGTGACGATGGCCAGGTAGTCGCCCCGCAGGCGAAGCGTCGGTGCCCCCAGCGTCACCCCCGCCAGCATGGCCACCATGATGGCCACGGGGAGGGCCTCCCAGGCCGTCCAGTGGGCCTTGGTGGTGAGCATGGCCGTCGTGTAGGCGCCCACGGCGTAGAAGGCCACGTAGCCGAGGTCGAGCAGTCCGGCCGCCCCCACCACGATGTTGAGGCCCAGCGCCAGCAGGGCGTACAGCCCCACCGGGAAGAACAGGATGCTCTGCCAGTAGCGGCTGAGGGTGAGCGGGTAGAAGACGGCGAAGGCGACCAGGGCCAGGGCGACGGCGACCTTCACCAGCGGAGGCTGCCGCGACCACCAGCGGCTGACCGGGTCGATCACGGCCAGGCGGGAGCGGAAGGCCGCCAGTCGCTGGGCCACGTCCGAAGACGTCACGCCCGCGCCTTGCCCAGGGACTCGCCCAGCAGGCCGGTGGGCCGGAACATGAGCACCAGCACGAGCACCAGGAAGGCGAAGACGTCCTTCCATTCCCCGCCGAGGACGGTCGCCCCCCAGTTCTCCAGCAGCCCGAGGGCCAGGCCGCCCACCAGGGCGCCGCGGATGTTGCCGATGCCCCCCAGGACAGCGGCCGTGAAGGCTTTGATCCCGGGCAGGAAGCCGATGTTGAACCGGGCCGCCTCGAAGAAGATGCCGTAGAGGGTGCCGGCCGCGCCGGCCAGCATCCCGCCCAGCAGGAAGGTGATCATCACGACCCGGTCGATGTTGACCCCCATGAGGGCGGCCGTCTCCGCGTCCTGGGCCGTGGCCCGGATGCCGCGGCCCAGCCGGGACTTGGCCACGAAGCGCTCCAGGGCGATCATCAGCCCGAGGGCGCCCACGATGACCAGGACCTTGTCGCTGCGGATGTTGGCCCCGAAGAAGCTGGCCAGCCTCTGCTTCTCCAGGATGCGGGGGAAGCCGAGGAAGTCACGGCCGTAGCGGGCGGCGAACAGCTCCTGGAGGAAGAGCGAGATCCCGATGGCGGTGATGAGGGCGGCGAGGCGGGGTGCCCCCCGGCGCCGCAGGGGCCGGTAGGCGATCCGCTCGATGGCCACGGCCACCCCGCCCGAGACGGCCATGGCGACGGCCATGACACCGACCACGGTCACAGCCAGGGCCAGGCCCGTCTTCGGGCTGTCGGCGACTTCCACCCCCAGGCCGTGCATGGCGAAGAGCGAGGCGAAGATCCCGATCATGAAGATCTCGGAGTGGGCGAAGTTGATCAGTCGCAGCACGCCGTAGACCAGCGTGTACCCGAGAGCGATCAGGGCGTAGATGGCCCCCAGCGTCAGACCGTCGAAGGTCTGGGGCCAGAACTGGTCCCACAGGCAGTCGAAGCAGTGCTCGATGGTGGCTCCTCAGGCGAAGAAAACGGGGGGCGTCGCCGACGCCCCCCGTTCCCGAGTTTCCATGGCCGCGGTCTCAGCTACCGGCCAGCTCCGAGGTCTTGCCCAGTTCGGTGATCTTGCCGTCCTTGACCTCGTAGACGAACACGTCACCCGCCTTGACGTTGCCGTTGGCCTCGAACTCGATGGTCTTGGAGACACCGTCGAAGCTGCCCAGGTTCTCCACGTAGTCGAGCAGCTTGGCCCGCGTGTCGTTCCCCGCCTCGATGCCGGCGATCAGGATGCTGATGGCGTCGTAGCCCTCGCTGGAGTACGTACCCGGGTCCCGCTTGATGAGCTCGGTGTACTTGGTGGCGTACTCGCCGCCCTTGCCCGGCAGGTCGGGGGTGGCCAGGCGGCAGGGACAGGTGAGCAGAGCACCCTCGCCCCCGGCCGCCCCGGAGCTGACGACGAACCCGGGGTCGAGCGAGCCGTCACCGCTGATGAACTTGGCCGTGACGCCGGCGTCGGTCAGCTGCTTCTTGAACCGGCCGGCCTCGTTGTAGTAGCCGCCGTAGAAGATCATGTCGACCTTGGCCGCTTCCACCTTGTTGACCGCGGCTGAGTAGTCCTGGCCCTTGGGGTCGATGGCGTCGGTGGTGGAGGTGTCGATGCCGGCCTCGTCGAGGAGGGTGACGACGCCCTCCCACAACCCCTTGCCGTACTCGGTGTTGTCGTGGATGAGGGCCACCTTCTTGGGCTTGATCGACTTGATGACGTAGTCGGTCACGCCTTTGGCCTGGACCCCGTCGTCGGGGATGACCCGGTGGAAGACCTTCGTGTTGGGCACCACGTTGGGAAGGTCGACGTTGGTGCAGGACGCGCTCACCATGACCAGGCCGGCGGCGTCGAGGTCGGGGAGCACGGCCTTGGTCTCACCCGAGAAGGTGGGCCCGACGATCCCGATGATCGACTCGTCGGGCACGTACTTGTCCTTCTGGCCCGGCGCCTGGGCGGGGTCGCCCTGGGTGTCGTACTCCTTGATCTCGTAGGTGAACTTGGTGCTCTTGGCGTTCCACTCCTCCACGGCGACCTTCATGCCGTCCCGGATGTTGATGCCCAGATTGGCGTTGTCACCCGTGAGCGGGCCCACGAAGGCGATGGCGACGGTCGTCTTGTCGCCGGCGCCGTCCCCTTCTCCGCCCGACCCGGTCTCACCCCCGTCGTCGCCACAGGCGGCCAGCACCATGGACGCAGCCATCACGAGGGACGCCCACCGGCTCCATCGGGACTTGGTCATGCAGCCTCCTCACCTCGGCACGCCTCTTCGTCACCCATCGGTGAAATTCGGGCGCGGCGATAGGGTACCCAAGGTGAGTTTCCCGGAGACGGACACCCCCGGCGTGGGCGAGAAGCAGGATCAGCTTCGTTCCGCTCTGCGCCGTTTGGGCCGGGTCCTGGTGGCATGCTCGGGAGGCGTGGACTCGTCGCTGCTGGCCGTGGTGGCCCACCAGGAGCTGGGTCGCAACGCCCTGGCCGTCACAGCCGTGTCCCCCGCGGTGCCCGCCGAGGAGGTGGCCGCGGTGGAGGATCTGGCCGGAGTCTGGGGTCTGCGCTGGCGTCCCGTGACCACGGCCGAGCTGGCCCGGCCCGACTATGTGGCCAACGCCGGCGACCGCTGCTACCACTGCCGGTCCGAGCTCTTCGACGTCCTTGGGCCCATCGCCGAGGCCGAGGGGGCGGTGGTGGTCGTCGGGACCATCGTCGACGATCTCTCCGATCACCGGCCCGGCCAGCGGGCCGCGGCCGAGCGCGGGGTCCGGACCCCGCTGGCCGACGCCGGCTTCACCAAGGCGGACGTGCGGACCGCGGCCCGGGCCCTCGGGCTGGCGGTGTGGGACAAGCCCGCCGCCCCCTGCCTGGCCTCACGCATCCCCTACGGGACCCCGGTGACCATCGCCACCCTGGACCGGGTCGGCCGAGCCGAGGCGGCCCTGCGGGCGCTGGGCTTCTCCGACCTGCGGGTCCGCCACTATGGCGACGCCGCCCGGGTTGAGCTGCCCCTGGCCGACCTGCCCCGGGCCCGGGAGCGGGCCGACGAGGTGATGGTGGCCGTACAACGGTCCGGCTACCGCTCCGTCACCCTCGATCCGGAAGGGCTACGGTCCGGAAACCTCAACGAGGCGCTCCAGAAGGAGGGGCAGACATGAGCCGGACCCGCCTCTACCTGTCCTTTCCCGAAACGCTGGTGGAACGCCCCTTGATCTTCGAGGCCGCCAACCGCTTCGGCGTCATGCCCAACATCCGCCGGGCCAACGTCGAGAGCCACTCGGGCTGGGTCATCCTCGAGTTGACGGGCGAGCAGCAGGCCATCGACGAGGCGGTGGCCTGGTTCAGCGAGATCGGCGTATCCGTCAACCGCATGGAGGGCGACGTCCTCGAAAGCTGATACGCAGGCTGGGAGAGTTGATAGGCAAGCTGGGAACGTTGATCAAGAAGCTGGTCGTCCTCGCCGTCCTGTCTGGTGTCCTCCTGGCGGCCGATGTCGCCGCCCGGGCCTGGGCGGAGGCAAAGGTGGCGGAGCAGACGGCCGCCTACTACCCGCCGTCGAGCGCCTCCTCCGCCTCCATCAACTCCTTTCCCTTCCTCGGCCGGCTGCTGGTCGGAGGGGACGTGCCCGGGGTGTCGGTGCGGATGGAGAACCTGCGCGCCGGCATCCTCACCGTGACGCGCCTCGGGTTGGACCTGAGCAACGTGAAGGTCGACCGGAGTGAGCTCTTCGCCGGCCGGGTGCGGGTCCTCGATGTCGGCGCCGGCCGTATGGAGGCCCTGGTCGACGGCGCCTCCCTGGCCCGGGCGGTCGGCCTCGATCTGCGCTTCACCGACAGCGAGGTGGAGATCCACACCACCGTGCGGGGCGTCGACCTGTCCGCCCGCGGCCGGGTGACCCTGGAGGGGAACCGGCTGCGCATCGTGCCCATCTCCGTTCAGGGTCTGGGCCTGCCCGCCGCCGCCCTGACCGTGACCTACGCCATTCCCGGGGCCGACCTGCTCCCCTGCGAGGCGGAGGTGCGTCCCGTTCCCGAGGGGGTGCTGGTGACCTGCGCCGTCGATGACGTGCCCCCCGCTCTGGTACAGGGTGCTCCTGCCGTCCCCCAGGGCCGCAGTTAGGCTGCCGTGATGATGGCTGACGTGTCCGTGTCGCACCTCCTGCGCTGGGCCGAGTCCCTGGCCGGGGTGGCCCGCACCGGCCTGGGCTTCACCCAGAGCCTCTACGAGCGGGAGCGCTTCGAGGAGGTCCTCAAGATCGCGGCCGACATCCGCTGCGCGGCCGTGAGCGAGGTGGAGGCGGGCGTTCAGGTCGAGGAGTGGCTGGCCAGTGTGGGCGAGGGCGTCCCCGGTTACGTCACCCCCAAGACCGCGGTGGGCGCGGTGGTGGGCAACGACGCCGGTGAGGTCCTGCTCGTTCAGCGGGCCGGCACCGGGGTGTGGCTCTACCCCACGGGTTGGGCCGACATCGGCTACTCGCCCTCCGAGGTGGCGGTCAAGGAGGTCTACGAGGAGACCGGCATCGAGGCGGTACCCGTCTCCCTCATCAGCGTGTTCGACGGCTTGAGGCTCGGGTTCCACGCCATCCCCCTGTACTCCCTGGTCTTCCACTGCCGGGCGGTGGGCGGCGACCTCCGCCCCCACCCGCTCGAGACGCTCGACGTCGGCTTCTTCGCCCGAGACGCCATGCCTGAGCCGCTGGCCGGCGGGGCGCGATGGGTGGACCTCGCCTTCGCCGCCATCGACGGCAAGGTGGAGCGGGCCCACTTCGACGCACCCCGCCCGGAGGTCTGGCGGGTTCCTCCCGGCGAGCCCGCCGACGGCGCTTAGCGGGGCCTGGTGGCGCCGAGCTGCTCGAGGAGCAGCTCGATGATGGACACGGTCCCCCGCGACCGCTCCCAGGCGTCCCCGATCCGTTCGTGGTCGACGAGGCCGGCGGCGTCAGGGGTCAGGCCCAGGGCGGCGCGGGCGGCGGCGGCCAGGTTGGCGGGTTCCAGGTCTTCACCATGGGCGGGGAAGCACTCCAGCCCGTCCCAGAGCGCCTTCAGGGGGCGGATCTCCGACCCGAGGGAAAGAGTCTCGGGGCCGGCGCCGGCCACCAGCTGACCGATCACCGTCTCCCACACGTCGTAGTGGGACAGCCCCTTGGGCACCTCGTAGCCGGCCGTGGGGTGCAGCCGCCATTCCAGCACCGCACCGCCGTCGGCCTCCGTGAACCACGTCTGGGAACCGTTGACGTAGGAGTCGACCGGCGGGCCGAGCTGCTCCTCGAGGGCCAGGATGAGCGCGGGACCGATGGGCCAGACCGTGGTGGCGAGCGGCATGGGTACAACCTAGAGGCCGTTACCCTCGTTGCTGATGGCTCTTCGCCTGGCGGCTCATCGCGACGTCGGTGGGGGCCCCTGCCCCACCTCCGGCGCCGCTGGCGCGGCGCACGCCATGGCTCTTCGCCTGGTCCTCGCCGTTCTGGTCATGGTTACGGCCTGTACCAGTGGAGCCTCGGAGCCGGCTGCGGCGCCTCCGACGTCGACAACGACGACGGCCACCACGACCTCCTCCACCACCACCACGGTGCCGCCGACCACTGTCGCGACAACCCCGCCCCCCACCCCGGCGCCGGCGGCGGCCGCTCCCGTCCCGGTACCGCCGGTCGGGCCCTGCGACGTGCCCCCCGGCTATCCCGCCCCCTGGCCGGAGCGCCCCCGTTACAACGCCCAGCTGAACGTCGACCCCGCCGCCCGGATGGTGACCGGCACGCTTTCGGTGCGGTTCACGCCCGATGCCCCCACCGACCGCCTCGTGTTCCGCTTCTGGGCCAACGCTCCCCGCCTCGGGCGGGCGGGGAGCCGCTTCGAGGTCGTGGCCGCCTTCCTGGGTGAGCAGCAGATCGCCGGCACCTACGAAGCGGCGGGGGCCGCCCCCGGGAGTCCCGGCACGCTGTATTTCCTCCCGGGGTCGTTCCCCGCCGGCCAGCCGGTCGGGGCCCGCATCGACTTCCGGCTGTTCATGCCCGGGGCCATCAACGATCGTGTGGCCCAGATCGGCCGGTCGCTGCGGCTCGGGTCCGTCCTGCCCGTGCTGTCCTGGGTGCGGGGGAGTGGCTGGCAGACCTCCCCGGCGGTGGACGCCTTTGCCGAGGCGGCCGCGTCGGAGGTGGCCGACTGGGACGTGACCGTCACCGCTCCGCCCGGGTTCACCACCCTGGCCACGGGCACGGAATCCTCACCGGGACGCTTCGTGGCCGAGGCGGTGCGGGACTGGGGCGCCACGGTGGCGCCCATGCGGGTGGCGGAGGTGCCCGCCCAGGCCGGGCGCACCACGGTGGCGGTGGGGGTGGCCGAGGGGGCGGCGGGCGACCCGGCCACGCTGGCCCGGCGGGCCGCCGACGCCTTGGACGGCCTCGCGGCCCGGTTCGGCGAATACCCCTATCCCCGGCTCAGCGTCGGCGTCACCACCAATCTCACCGGCGGCATCGAGTTCCCCACCCACATCCACCTCGGCTCCGGGGTGTCGAACGTCCACCTGGTCCATGAGGTGGCGCACCAGTGGTTCTACGGGGTGGCCGGCAACGACCAGTACGCCCACCCCTTCCTCGACGAGGGGGTGGCCACCTACGCGGACTCGCGGGTCGGAGGCCGGATGGCCTATCAGCGGGGCCGGGCCATCCCAGCTGCCGGGCGGACCCGCCTGGGCGAGTCGATGGCCTACTGGGACCGCCAGGGCCGGATCTACTTCCTCTCCGTCTACGTCGGCGGCCTTCAGGCCCTGGCTGCTTACGGTGACGTCATCGGCGGTTACGACGCCCTGGACTGTGCCCTGCGCCGCTACCACCGCGACCGGGCCTTCACCGTGTCGCGTCCCGCCGATCTCTTCGACGCCCTGGCCCGCCAGACCGGCGTCGACCCCCGTCCGGTCCTGGCCCGCTTCGGCCTGTCGTAACCACTGCTCACCACCCGCAGTGTTCATACCGGCTTTCCCTGGCCGCTACCGGCGCGGGGTCACCGGTTGGGCTCGGCGGGGTACGGTCCGGGCAGGAGAATGCTTGACCTGTGATTTATGGTCCGGATGTCTACAAAAGGAGAGACACGAGTGGATCTGTGGCTTGTGTTCCTGTTGTTGTCGGGAGTCTTCTCCCTGGGCTGGGCCCTCGGATCGGCGCTGGGTTTCCAGGCCGGTAAGAGGGAGGCCGAAGATCTCGCCGAGCTGCAGGCCGACCTCGTCCGCTCCATCGAGGCGCATCTCGCCGACACCGACGAGCGCGTCGTCACGCTCACCGGTCGCGGACCCGAAGTCTCGCGTTAGCCCAACCCACCTCTGAGGTGGGTCTCGTGAACTCGAGACGTCAGCTGCCGCGCTGGTCGCGCAGGAAGCGCTCGAGTTCGGCGGCCAGCGTCTCCCCCGTGGGCAGGTCGCGCTCGTCGATCTGGTCGTCGTCGCGTTCTTCCAGCTGCCGCACGTAGGAACTGACGTCGGGGTCGGAGGCCACCAGTTCGTTGACCCGCTGCTCCCAGGCCGCCGCCGCTTCGACGAGGTCGCCCACCCCTACGGGCACCCCCATCAGCTCGGCCAGGCGCTCGATGAGGGCCCGGGTGGCCTTGGGGTTGGGTGGGCTGGCGACGTAGTGGGGGACGGGAGCCCACAGCGAGACCGAGGGGACGCCGGCGCCCCGGCAGGCGTCGTGGAGGACCCCCACGATGCCGGTGGGACCCTCGTAGCGGGAGTGGGACAGCCCCAGCCGTTCGATGAGATCGGGGTCGGCGGCCGTGCCCGTGAGCCGGATGGGCCGGGTGTGGGGGACGTCGGCCAGGAGCGCGCCCAGCGTCACCACCATCTCGCAGCCGGTCTCCCGGGCCACGTCCAGCACCGTGTCGCAGAAGGTCTTCCAACGCAGGTTGGGCTCCACTCCCGACAGGAGCACGACGTCGCGGCCGACCTCCTCGATGTGGGCGCTGAACACCTCGTTGGCCGGCCAGGAGATCTGGCGGGTGACCCCGTCGATGAGGGTGACCTGGGGGCGAGACACCTGGAAGTCGAAGAACTCCTCCGGTTCGATGGAGGCCATCTTCTTGGCCCGCCACCGGCCTCGCAGCCAGGCCAGAGCCCCCGAGGCGGCGTCGCCGGCGTCGTTCCAGCCCTCGAAGGCGGCCACCATCACGGGCCGCTGCAAGGCGGGGCGATCCTGCCAGGAGACTCGGTCCATCGCCCTATCACCCTACCCTCGCCTGTCTGCGGCCCGGTCGGTTGGGTGAGGGGGTCCCTTCGCCGACAACACCACGTCGGCTCCAGGGACCCCCTCACCCGCCCTCCCTCGCGGCGGACCACGTCGGCGTCGGGGATCGGCCGAGTTTCCTCGTGGGTGCTTAGGCTTCGGGGGGGAAGGGGGTGGCGGGGTACTTGCCGCCGACGAGGTAGACGGGGGTGCCCGGGCGCACGTTGTCCAGGAGCCAGCGCGACGAGTGCATCGGGACGCGCACGCAGCCGTGGGAGGCGGGGTGGGCCGGGACGGAGGAGGCGCCGTGGATGGCGTAGCCGCCCTTGAAGTAGAGCGGGTTGTAGAGCACGCCGAGGTGGCTGATGCGCTTGCCCTTCACCTTGCGACCGATGCGGTAGGAACCGCTCGGGGTCACGGCCACGCCGCAGCGACCCTTGGCGCAGTAGCGCCTTCCGTTGCCGGTGGACACGGACAGGATGCGGGTCAGCACTCCTTCGGAATAGAAGAGAAGCACCTGACGGGGCAGGTCGACCTCGATGCGGGTGGCGCCCCCGGTGGGCAGGAGGGGGGCGGGATCCAGGGCCTGGTTGAGAGCGGCGACGGTGTCAGGGGTCACCGCGCCCGTGCGGGGGAGACCGGCGACCTTCTGGAAGGCCATGACGGCGTGCGTGGTGCTGGCCTGGTAGCGCCCGTCGGGGTTGCCGGGGTCGTAGCGCAGCGCCATCAGGCGCTCCTGGAGGGCGCGGACGGCCTCGCTCGCCACGCCAGGCGTGAAATCCCCGCCCGGAAGCGGCGGAGCAGGGCCCGGGGACATCGGGAGAGCCGGGGAGGGAGCGGCGGTCTCCCGGGTGCCGGCGGCGGCCACCGCCGGCGGCTCCGGGGAGCCGGCCGCCCGGGCGGCTTCCTGGCCCTCACCCGGGTCGCAGGCGGACGCGGTCAGCGCCAGGGTGGCCAGCAGAGCCCCGGCCGGTTGCCTCCAATCCCTCCGGCTCAGAGCCGGGCCTCGGCGATGGCGGCCCAGTGTTCGGCGGTGGCGGTGTGCCACACCCAGAACGACAGGCCGGCGGCGCCCCTTCCCACCGCCGTCTGCATGAAGCTGTCGAGCTGGTGCCGGGGCGGCGACCCTGGCGGCCCGCCATCGATGGCGCCGTCGTAGGCCTGGCCGACGGGCAGGATGGGCTTGTTGTAATGGGCCAGGTTGTCGATGGCCCGCGCCACGTCGGCGGCTGGGTCCCGGTTCATCCAGTACACCATCGGCGCCACGGCGTCGAAGGCGCCGGTGACCTCGTCGAAGGGATAGGCAAACCGGGGCGGTGGGGGAACGGTGGCGATCAGCGGGTAGCCCGGCCCCACCAGCTCCCGCAGGCGGGCGCCATAGGTACTGGCGCCCTCGTGGGTCAGGTTGACCCCCTCGAATGACGTCTCGATGTCGGCCGAGAAGGCGTCGATGCGGTGGCCGTCGGGGGTGGTGTAGGCGACCTCGGCCGCGGCCCGCTCGGCGTCGGCCCGGGGGTCGAAGAGGTAAGGGAAGTCCCAGCCCACCACGGAGAGGTTGGCGGCATGGGCCACGGGCAGGAGCCGGTCGAGATCGCCCTGGCCATAGAAGCCACTCTTGGATGACCCCAGCCGGAGGTACAGGTGCGTGAGTCCGACCGCCCGGGCGTGGGTCACGAGGGCGGCGGGATCGCCGCCAGCGGCCCACTCGAGCCGATGGAGCCACATGCCCTTGCCCCGGGGGAGGGCGGGCGCTCTGGGCGCAGGCGGAGGCGGGCTGACGGCGGCGGCCGCGGCCAGTTCGCCGCTCGTTCCGGCCGGCACGGCGGCGCCGGCCGGGGACGGGATCCAGCTTCCGGCCCGCACCGCCAGCGCACCGGTGAGCAGGAAGAGGGCCAAGCCGATCATGACCGTGATGGACGGTCCCGGCGGTGGCGGTGGCGGCGCTGGAGGTGGGGCCTTCATGAAGCGACCCCGTGCATCCCGAGGGGGAAGAGGCCCACAAATCACAAGGGTGTAATTTAGGCCCTTGGATCACAACCGAGGGGGATGCCCCCGGCGGCGGTCAGGACACGCCAGACGCCCCCGGAGTGACTAGGAGAACCAGATGCGCTGGTACTCGCGGCTCTGGGGGTGGACCAGCAGAGCCACCAGGGCTACGGCCAGGAGCAACCCAACGGTGTCGTAGCGGATCATCCCCGAGAGGCTTGCGCCCCGGAGGAAGGGGTAGAGCAGCCCGAAGAAGGCGACCCCGACGGACAGGCCATAGCCCCACTTCTTGCTGTTGGCCATGCCGTAGGCGCCCCCGGCGGAACCGGCGGCGAGGAGGAGGCCGAAGCCGGAGCCGATGCCGCCGGTGAGGACAAGCAGCACGGCGTCGAGATAGAGCAGGAAGGTGGCGATCTGGAGGGTCTGGGGCTGGGACGGGTCAAAGAAACGTTGCGGTCCGGCCACGTTCACTCCTCCCTGGTCGCTCCTACCATTGTGGCCGGTGCGTGGCGGTGGCGGGCGCGGAGCTGCCCACAGGCGGCGTCGATGGTGGTCCCCCGGTTGCGGCGCACGGTGGCGTTCACCCCGCCGGCCCGCAGACGATCGGCGAAGCGGGCGATTCGCTCGGGCGGGCTGGCGGGCACCCCGAAGCCAGGAGTGGGGTTGAGGGGGATGAGGTTCACGTGGGCCCCCATCCCGGCCAGGCGGCGGGCCAGGGCGCCGGCCTGCGCCGGGCTGTCGTTGACCCCGTCGATCATGGCGTACTCGAACGAGAGCCGCCGTCCCGACCGGTCGAGGTACTCGCCCGCCGCGGCCAGGACCTCGTCCAGGGGATAGCGCCGGTTGAGCGGTACCAGCTCGTCGCGCAGTTTGTCGTCGGGGGCGTGCAGCGAGACGGCCAGCGTGACAGGCAGGGTCTGCTCGGCCAGCCGCCGGATCCCGGGGACGACACCGACCGTGGAGACGGTGAGGTGCCGGGCCGAGATGCCGAGGTGGTCGATGGAGCCGCTCGACCGCCGCCCATGTGGCGTCGAAGTTGGCCAGCGGCTCGCCCATCCCCATGAACACCACGTTGGAGACGCGCGACCGGCTGGCGTGCTGGGCCCGGGCCACCTGCTCCACGATCTCGCCCGCGGTCAGATGGCGCTCGAAGCCCGCCTGGCCGGTGGCGCAGAATGTGCACCCCATGGCGCAGCCGGCCTGCGACGACACGCACACCGTGGCCCGGTCCCGGTAGTGCATGAGGACGGTTTCGACTTCGACAGCGGGGACACCCGGGGCCCCGGGAGCGCCGGCCGTGGCACTCCATAGCCACTTGGTGGTCGCGCCCCTGTCGGCTGTCGTCCCCGTGCACGGCGCCAGTTCCAGCGGGAGAGCGGTGGCGAGCCGATCACGCAGCCCCTTGCCCAGGTCGGTCAGCTCCTCGAGCGGCGCCCGGCGCCGGTAGAGGCCATCCCACAGCTGGCGGGCCCGGTAGCCCTTCTCGCCCCAGGAGGCGAGGAGGCCCTCGATCTCCTCGAGCCCGGCGCCGTAGCGGGTGAGGCCCATGCCTACCCTCCCCCTGCGGGGACGCCCCGAACCCTGGGCTCGCCGACCGCCGGCACCTGGGCCACGTAGGCCCGGTCGACGTGGTGAACGTCGAAGCCGAGCGCCCGGTACAGGCCGACCGCCGACTCGTTGGAAGCGTCGACGTAGAGCATCCCGGTGCGGCCGCCCCGCTCGGCCAGGTTGGCCAGCCCGCCCAGCACCAGAGCCTTGCCCAGGCCGGTGCCCTGACGCGACGGGTCGACGGCGATGACGTAGATCTCGCCCACGTTGCCGTCGTGGACCTTCGTCCAGCAGAACCCGGCCAGGCCGTCGGCGTCCTCGGCCATGAGGAAGCCGACCGGGTCGAACCACGCCTCGGTCTCCCGGCGCCGCAGGGTGTCGAGGTCCCAGGCGCCCTGCTCGGGGTGGCCGGCGAAGGCGGCGTTGTTGACGGCCAGCCACGCCGCCTCGTCCTCGCCGGGCACGAAGCGCCGCACCCGCACCCCCGCCGGCCACCGGGGCGCCTCGGGGTGGGGCAGCGGCCGGCGCATCTGGTACAGCTCCCGCCCCCGGGTGAATCCCAGACGGTGGGCCAGCGCATCGTGGATCTGGGTGGGCCGGAACACCCACAGGTGCAGCTGTCCGCCGCCCTCGGCGGCGGCCAGATCGAGGGCGGCCTCGACCAGGGCCACCTCCACCCCGATCCCCCGGTGCTCGGGATCGACGGCCACCTCGAGGCCGAAGTGGCCTACGTGGCCCGGGGCCCGAGGTGCCCCCGGATTGACCGACAGGTGGGCGTAGCCCACCGGGTGGGGATGCGGGGGCTCCTCGGCCACCATGCCTGCGAAGCCGCGGCCCGAACCGTTCACCAGGTCGAGCCACTTGTGCTCGCCCAGGGCGGCGTGGTCGTCGACCGCTTCCACAGCGTCGAGCAGGTCCCGGACTTCGGCCAGTTCCACCTCGGAGACGTCGCGGAGCACCGCGGACCTTGATCACGGTCAGAGGCTACCGGCGGAGGCCGGTTGCACTTGCAGAGATGGTTGTAGCGGACAAGTATTTGGGTTCTGGGTCGTCGAGAGTTGGGGGACGACGATGTCCGCGGGGGCGCTGGGGGAGTTTTCTGATGCCGGGCTGGTGCAGCTGGCCCAGGCGGGGAGCGCGGACGCGTTCGCCGAGCTGTACCGGCGGCACTATCCGGCGGTGGTCGCCACCTGCGTCCGCCGGCGGACGGGGGACGCCGAGGAGGTGGCCCAGGTCGCCTTTCTGCGGCGCCTTCGAGCGGATCGACCGCTGTCAGGGTGAAGCCCGCTTCGGCGCCTGGGTGCAGGTGATCGCCCGCCACGTCTCGGTCGACGTGGCCCGGTCCCGGTCTCGTGACCTGGGCCGTCCGGCCGTGGCCGTCCTGCCCGGGTGGAGCGCCGACTGGCCCGAGGAGCATGCCCTGCGCCAGGAACGGGTGGAGACCCTGCGCTCGGTCATGGGTCGTCTTCCCCGGCGCCAGCGGGAGGTGCTCTACGCCCGGGACGTGGAGGGGCGCCGACCCCCGGAGATCGCCGCCGCGCTGGGTCTGTCGCTGGGGGCGGTCGACTCGTTGCTGCTGCGGGCCCGCCGGGCCGCGGCCGCCGGCTACCGCACCATGGCGGCCGAGAGCGGCATCACCCAGACAGCGTCGACGGCGGCGGTGGCGGTAGCCGGTGGCGGAGTGGTCTCCGGCCCCGGCCGTTTGGTCCGGGCCGTCACCCGGGGCTTCGACGCCGTTCTGGGGGCGGTTTCGAAGCTGGGAGGCCATGCCGCCGCCTTCCCGGGGCTCGAACTCGTGGCCGGCGCCGCCGTGGTTGTGGGCCTTGCCGGTCCCGCCGCGGGCGGGAGCACGCCGTCCGCCCCGACCGGCGCGGACCGACCGGCGGTCTCGGCCCCCGCCGGCCCGGGGATCGTTCCCGTGCCGGGCCAGGTGGCGCCCGTCCCTGAGCCCGGGCTGTCCACCCCCACCACCCCCACCCCGCCGGCGGCGCCGGTCCCGCCCTCGGCCACGGTGCCGGACGCGCCGGTGTCGACCCCGCCGGCCCGGCCGAACCCCATCGGCCATGCGCTGTCCCTCGTCGACGTGGAGGCCAGGTTCACCGGCATCTCCCTGCCGGGGACTCCCGGGGCGCCCAAGACCGGCGTAGACCCCCTCGATCAGGACCGGCTCGAGGTGGTGCCCGACCGCCTGGGACAGCACATCTGGGACGGCAGCCGGTCCCGGGCCAAGGCCCTGTGGACGGAGGGCCGTCGCCAGGGCAACGAGACCTGGAACGAGGCGCGGGAGGACTGACCCCGGCGGGGCCGCGAGAAACGGCCCGCCGCCGACGTTCTCCCGATCGAGATCCTTTCTGAAGGTGAGGAGCGACATGGCCCAGCTGCCGGTCATCACCCTGCCCGCCGCGGGCTCATCCCCTGCGGCCCCCTCGGCCCCCGAACCTGAGCGCCGGCGGGTGGCCCGCCTGCTGCACCGGGCCGGGTTCGGCGACTCAGTGGCGGGCATCGATCAATGGGCGGCCAAGGGTTACGTGGCCACCGTCGACCATCTCCTGTCCTTCCCGCCGGCATCCACACGCCCGGACGAGGCCGTCCGGGTGGCGCAGGAGGGCTCGACGCCGGCCAACGAGGTGGACGGCTTCGACATCACCCCGATGGCCCGCATGTGGCTGTCGCGCATGTCGGCCACCCAACATCCCCTGGAGGAGAAGCTCACCCTCTACTGGCACAACCACTTCGCCACCGCCTTCTCCAAAGTGCGCCGGCCGCGGCTGCTGGTGACGCAGAACCGCCTGCTGCGCGAGCACTCGGGGGGGAACTTCCGGGCTTTGGCCAAGGCCATCACCGCCGACGCGGCCATGCTCTTCTGGCTCGACGGGAACACCAACCAGCTCGCCGCTCCCAACGAGAACTACGGCCGCGAGTTCATGGAGCTGTTCACCCTGGGCAAGGGCCGCTATACCCAGGAGGACGTGCGCCAGGCGGCCCGGGCCTTCACCGGCTACACCGTCGACAACCAGGGCACCGTCGCCTTCCGCCCCGAGTTGCACGACCCCGGTGAGAAGGTCCTCCTGGGAAACCGGGGCAACTTCGGGCCCCTGGACGTGGCCGACGTGGTCCTCGACCACCACCCCGACGGCGCCGTGGCCGCCCGCTACGTGGCCCAGCGACTGGCCGGGTTCCTCTACCGCCCCGACCCCGAACCCGAGGTGGTGCAGGCCATGGCCGACGCCTTCGCCGGCAGCGGCTACGAGATCAAGCCCATGGTGCGGGTGCTCCTGCTGCGGCCCGAGTTCTCCGACGGTCCGGGGGTCACCATCAAGGCGCCGGCGGAGTTCGTGGCCGGGGCCATGCGGGCGCTGGACCTCGCCGCCACCCCCATGTTCCAGGGCAAGTTCCGGGAGCTCGACGAGCTGGCCGCCTTCTGCGCCTACATGGGCCAGGAGCTCTACAACCCGCCCAACGTGGCCGGCTGGAAGGGCGGGGCCACGTGGGCCAACACCGCAACGACCCTGTCCCGCTACAACTTCTCGGCCCGGATCGCCAAGGTCGTGACGGACGAGGTCGTGGGCACGGTCCTGGCCATGGCCGGCGGCGAACCCCGGGAGACCACGGCGCCGTGGATGGCCCGCCTCGGCCTCCTCGAGCTGGTCCCCGTCACCCAGGCCGCCCTGGCCCGCTACCTCGACGAGTCCGCCACGGCCGGGGCTGATCCACCCACCCGGGCCCGGGGCGTGCTCACCCTCCTGCTGGCCTCTCCCGACTACAACCTGAGGTGAGGGCGATGCTGACACGGCGACGCTTCCTGCAGCTCACCGGCGGCAGCCTGGCCGCCTACGGCACCAGCCCCATGTGGCTGCGGCTCGGCCCGGCCTGGGCCGAAGGAGCCGCCGGCGGGCGCAAGCTGGTGGTGATCCTCCTGGTCGGGGGCAACGACGGGCTCAACACCGTCGTGCCCTACGGCATGCCGGCCTACTACGACGCCCGCAAGACCATCGCCCTATCCCGAGGCGGAGGTGCTCAAGCTCGCCGACTCGACCGTCGTGGGTCTCAATCCGTCGCTGGCCTCGCTCCACGGCCTCTACGGGGCGGGCAAGGTGGCCATCGTCCAGGGCGTCAGCTACGACGAACCCGACCTGTCCCATTTCGCCTCCATGGACATCTGGCAGTCGGGGAGCCCCACCCACGAGGTGTCCACCGGATGGCTGGGCCGCTATCTCGACGCCTCCCCGGCCCCCGGGTCGGTGGTGCGGGCGGTGGCCATCGGCAACAGCCTGCCCACCGCGCTGATCGGAGCCGAGGAGAGCGGCGTGGCCGTGCCCTCCTTCGGCGGCTTCACCTTCTACGACGGCGGCGACGCCGACCCCGCCTCCGAGCCCTACCGGCTCCACGAGACGTTCCTGCGCTGCGCCGACGCCCCCATGGAGAGCATCCCGGCCCAGGCGCTGCTCAAGTCCCAGCGCCGGACGGTCACCGCCGTGCGGGCCATCAACGGCCTGGCCGGGCCCGAGTCGAAGCCGCCGGCCACCCTGGCCGACCAGATGGGGATGGCCATGACCCTGCTTTCGTCCAACCTGGGCGTGGAGGTGGCGTTCCTGACGCTGGGCAGCTTCGACGACCACGCCGCCACCGAGCAGAACCATCCCAAGCTGCTGGCCCAGGTCGACGCGGCCATCGACCGCTTCGCCACCGAGGTGGCGGCCAAGGCGAACCCGGCCGACTACCTGCTCATGACCTTCTCCGAGTTCGGCCGCCGGGTGGCCGAGGACGGCAGCGCCGGCACCGATCACGGCACCGCGGCGCCCATGTTCGTGGTCGGCGACGCCGTCGCCGGCGGGCTCCACGGCGCCCACCCGTCCCTGGACAAGGCCAACCTCGACAAGAACGGCAACATGATCCGCACCGTCGACTTCCGTGAGGTCTACGCCACCATCCTGGACCGTTTCTTCGCCCGGGCGTCGTCGAACGAGGTGCTGCGCTACTCGTCCGCCGCCGGCCTGCACCCCGTCCCCTTCCTGAGGTAGGCCGGGATGAGTCGTGACGCCCGTCCTCCTCGCCCTGGCCCTTGCCCTCGGGCCAGTGGCCGCTCCTCCCGCGGCCGAGGAGGGCGGGCGTCACGTCCACGACGCCATCGCCGGCTTCACCTTCCTCCAGGGCTCGGCCAGCCTCGAACGCGCCGGGCCAGCCCTTCCAGGTCCGCACCGGCGACACCGTGTTCTGGACCAACCTCGATCCCGTCTCCCACGACGTGGCCTTCGACTCGATCGAGTTCTCGGCCTATCTGAAGAGCCCCGGCGACACGGCCGAGTTCACGTTCAAGACCCCCGGTCACTTCACCTACCGCTGCAACCAGCACCCCGAGTTTCCCGGCATGCAGGGCCTGGTGTTCGTGAGCGACGCCGCGCCCTGACGCCCGGTACCCTCCGGGTGTGGGGAAGCCGAGGACCATCAAGGGGCGGGCCAAGGAAGTGGCCCGGCGCCTGACCGAGGAGTACCCGGCCGAGTGCGCCCTGGTGCATCGCAACGCCTTCGAGCTGGCGGTGGCCACCGTGCTCTCCGCCCAGACCACCGACGAGCGGGTGAACTCGGTCACCCCCGAGCTGTTCCGGCGCTGGCCCACCCCCGCCGACCTGGCCAAGGCGGACCCGGCCGAGGTCGAGTCGGTCATCCTGCCCACCGGCTTCTTCCGCAACAAGACGAAGAGCATCATCGGGTTGGCGCAGGCTCTCGAGGAGCGCTTCGGCGGGGAGGTGCCGAAGAAGCTCGAGGAGTTGGTCACCCTCCCAGGCGTGGGCCGCAAGACCGGCAACGTCATCCGCTCGGTGGCCTTCGACCTGCCCGGCCTCCCCGTCGACACCCACGTCGGGCGCCTCACCCGCCGTCTCGGGCTCACCGCTTCGGAGGACCCGGTCAAGGTGGAGCGGGAGATCACCGAGATGCTGCCGCCCAAGGAGTGGGGCGGGTTCTCCCTCCGGCTCATCCTCCACGGCCGGCAGGTGTGCGTGGCCCGCAGGCCTCGGTGCGAGGACTGCCTGCTGGCCGATCTCTGCCCGTCCTCCCGGGTCCCCGCCTGAGGAGACAGCATCCCGGCGTCAGGGATCTCCCAGGTTTTGGGATTCGAGTGGACTGGGCAATAGGTTCAGGAAGTCCGTTTTTCAATGCAAAGGGAGCGTCATGGCTGCAACAGCTGTCGCAAAGGGCACCGTGCTGAGCTGTGGGCACGAGGGATGCGGTTGCCGGGTTGAGATCAAGGAAGAGTGCCACTGCGAAGGCGGCAGCGGTACCTACATGTGCCAGTGCGGCTCTGAGCTGAAGCCGGTCTCCTAGGTAGGAGCAGGAGCCCGAGACCGCCGGCTACGAGCCGGAGAAGCGGGACAGCCGCAGGCTGTTTCCCAGCACCCCCACGCTGGACAGCGCCATCGAGATCCCGCACGCCGCCGGGCTGAGCACGCCGGCGGCGGCCAGGGGGATGGTGGCCAGGTTGTAGGCGAAGGCCCAGACCAGGTTCTGGCGGATGGTACGGAACGTCCGCCGGGACAGGGCCAGGGCCGCGCTGACGGCGGCGGGATCGCCTCGCATGAGCACCATTCCGGCCGATTCGACGGCCACGTCGGTGCCCGTGCCGATGGCGATCCCGACGTCGGCGGCGGCCAGGGCGGGAGCGTCGTTGACGCCGTCACCGACCACGGCCACCACCCGGCCCTCGTTCTGCAGGCGGGCCACGACGGCGACCTTGTCCGCCGGGGTGGCCTGCGCGACGGTCTCGTCGATTCCGACCACGGAGGCCACCGCGGCCACGGCCCGGGGGTTGTCGCCGCTCACCAGTAGGACCCGCATTCCGTTGCGTTTCAGGGCCGCGACCGACTCGGCGACTCCGGGGCGCAGCGTGTCGGTGAGCGCCAGTGCCCCCAGGATCTGATCGCTCCGGCGGACCACGACCACCGTGCAGCCGGCCGCCTCGGCGTCCTCCACGGCGCCGGCCAGCGCGGCCGGGAGGGTGAGGCCGGTCGAGCCCAGCCAGCGGGGGTTCCCGACGGCCACGGCGGCACCGGCCACCACGGCTTCGACCCCGCCGCCGGCGGTGGCGGCGAAGAGCTCGGCGGCGGGCACGTCGATCTCCCGGCGGCGGGCCAGTTCGCCGATGGCCCGGGCGATCGGGTGTTCCGAGCCGGTTTCCGCGGCGGCGGCGGTGGCGAGCACGGAGCCCTCGGTCTCCTCCGACCCAGGGATGACGTGGAGCACCGACATGCGGCCCTCGGTCAGGGTGCCGGTCTTGTCCAGCACGACGGTGTCGACCGTCCAGGCCTGCTCGAGGACCTCGCCGCCCTTGACCAGCACGCCCATGGCCGCCCCCCGGCCGGTGCCGACCAGCACGGCGGCGGGCGTGGCCAGGCCGAGGGAGCAGGGGCAGGCGACGACGAGCACGGCCATCCCGGCCATGAGCCCGGCGCCCGCGTCGTGGCCGAGCAGCGCCCAGGCACACACGGTGACGGCGGCCACGCCGAGGACGGCGGGGACGAGCGCCCCGGCCAGCCGGTCGGCCAGGCGCTGGACGGGGGCCTTGGCCGACTGGGCCTGCTCGACGAGGCGGATGATGCCGGCCAGCACGGTGTCGGTGCCGACGGCGGTGACCTGCACGTCGAGGGTGCCGGCGCAGTTCAGGGTGGCGCCCACCACCTGATCCCCGGCGGTCTTCTCCACGGGGAGCGACTCGCCGGTCAGCATGGATTCGTCCACAGCCGAGGCGCCCGTCAGCACGACCCCGTCGACGGGGATCTTCTCCCCCGGGCGGACCCGGACCACGTCGCCGACCCGGACATAGCCCACGGGGACCTGGACCTCGGCGTCACCCAGGACGACGGAGGCGTCCCGGGCCCCGAGGGCGAAGAGCCGGGCGATGGCACCGAAGGTCCGCTGGCGGGCCCGGGCTTCGAGGCCACGGCCCACCAGGAGGGTGGCCACGACGATCGACACGGCCTGGAGGTGCCCGCCCACATGGGCCACCTGGCCGTGATGGCCGGGGGCGGGGGCGGTGGCGAGATGCCAGACGGCGGAGGCGAAGGCGGCCAGCATGGCCGTGGCCACCAGCGTGTCCATGGTTCCGGTGCGGTGCCGGGCGGCGGCTGCCGCCCCCCGCAGGAAGGGCCAGCCGCAGCCGAAGATGACCGCCGCGGCCAAGGACAGCGCCGCCAGCTGGCCGGGGCGGCTGGTTCGCAGGGCGGGGAGGGTGGCGAGGGCGATGGCCAGCGGCCAGGCCAGCCCGGCCCGGACCAGCCAGCCCTTCCACTCGTTCCTGGGCGCCGGCGGCTCAGGGAGCGATTCAGGGGCGAGGACGGCGGCGGGGAAACCGAGGCCGCTGACCACCTCGGCCAGGACGGCGCCGCTGGTGGAGCCGGAGGCGAAGGCGACGCGGGCCCGGCCGGTGGCGAAGTTCACGGCTGCGTCCACGACCCCGGCGTGGCGGCGCAGGGCCTTCTCGATGCGGGCGGAGCAGGCGCCGCACGACATGCCCTCCACCGCCAGCTCGACGTCGTCGACGACGCGGGGGGAGGCGTCGGTGATGGGTGCGATCATGCGGCGGCGATCCCCTCGTCTGGTGTGTTCTGGAGTGCGTGTGTGATGCGGTTGTCGCCTGGTACACAGTTTTGGTTCCAGGCGGCGACTTCACAAGGCCTAGGGAACGTTTTCTTTGCGCCGGGCGTTGACGCGAGCACGGGGCGGGAAACACCCAGCGGCCGCCCCGTATACGCCGCCGGGATCCGCCGACCTGGCTGGCGAGGGAAGGCGGCGCTCCGGCGCCGCCTTCCTGTGATCTCCGGCCCCGCTAGGACCCGGTGAGCTCGCCGAGGGTCCCGAGGGCGCGGCCCATGACCCGCCCGGCGCTGCGCAGGGCCCGTTCCGCCTCGAACAGGTCGATGGCCACCGCCGAGTCGGGCGTCTCCCGGTAGCGCAGGGCGACCGCCTCCAGGCGCCCGGCCAGCTCTTCGAGCTGGGAGCGCAGGCTGGACACCTCGGCCAGGTCGGATTGGGTACTCATGGGCACAGGCTCTACTACCCGGGCAATCGAAAGGCGGAATCGCAGGACTATCCCCGATATCGAAAGGCGGAATCGCAGGTCAGGTCGGTAGCATTGACGGTTCCCATGCTCTCCCGTCTCGACCTGCGCGGCTTCACCGGCGACCTCGCCTCCGTCCTCGCCCGGCCCGAGCCCGGCGGGGATGAGCCGCTGGTGGCGGTGCGGGAGATCATCGCCGACGTCCGGAAGCGGGGCGACGACGCCCTCCGGGATCTGACCGCCCGCTTCGACGGCGTCACCGTGGACGAGTTCCGGGTCGGCAAAGGCGACCTCGCCGCCGCCCTCGCCGGGCTCGACCCCGCCTTCCGGGAGGCCCTGGAGTTCGCCAAGGCCCAGATCACCGCCTACCACCGCACGCAGCTCGAGCCCGGGGGGCTGGGTGGGTCCCCCGGAGTGGCCGAGACCCGCCACGAGCGGGAAGGCATCGTCATCCGCAACCTGGCCCGCCCCGTGGACCGGGCCGGCTGCTACGTGCCCGGCGGGCGGGCTGTGTATCCCTCCACCGTGCTCATGACCGCCATCCCCGCACAGGTGGCCGGAGTGGCTGAGATCGCCCTGTGCGTGCCGCCGGGCCCCGACGGGGCCGTGCCCGCCGCCACCCTGGCCGCGGCCGCCCTCTGCGGTCTCGACGAGGTCTACCGGGTGGGCGGGGCCCAGGCCATCGCCGCCCTGGCCTACGGCACCGCCTCCATCGCCCCGGTGGACGTCATCGTCGGGCCGGGCAACGTCTATGTGACCCTGGCCAAGCGGGAGGTGGCCGGGGTGGTCGGCATCGAGTCGACCGCCGGACCCTCCGAGCTGGTGGTGGTGGCCGACGAGTCGGCGCCGCCCGACTACGTCGCCATCGATCTCATGGCCCAGGCCGAACACGGACCTCACGGCGCCGCCCTCCTGGTCACCTGGTCCGAGCAGCTGGCCGAGGCGGTGGAGGAGGCGCTCGAGCGCCTCCTCGCCACCTCCGCCCGCCGGGGGGACATCGAGGCCACCCTGGCCACCGGCGGGCGGGTGGTGCTCGTCGACGGACCGGAGCAGGCCATGTCCGTGGCCAACTTTGTGGCCCCCGAGCATCTCGAGCTCATGAATACCGATCCGGTCGCCCTGGTGCCCCTGGTCCGCCACGCCGGAGCCGTGTTCTGCGGTCACTTCGCCCCGGCGGCCGTGGGCGACTATGTGGCCGGGGTGAACCACGTGCTGCCCACCGCCCGGACAGCCCGCTTTTCGTCCGCGCTGCGGGTGGGGAACTTCATGAAGCACGTCCACGTCGTGGGCCTCGACGAGGCCGCCCTGGCCCGGGTCGCGCCCTATGTGGCCAGCTTCGCCGAGGTGGAAGGGCTCGAAGCCCACGCCCTGTCGGTGCGCATGCGGGGAGCCCGCACGTGAGCCGGCCGGGTCTGCGCCACGACCTGGCCGAGCTGACCGGCTACCACTCGCCCCAGGTCGACGTGTCCGTGCGGCTCAACACCAACGAGAGTCCCTACTCTCCGCCGCCCGCCTTCCTGGAGGCGTGGCGGGAGGAGGTGGCGGCTACCCCGGTCCACCGTTATCCCGACCGGGCCGCCGGCGGTCTCCGTCGGGGGCTGGGCGGCTTCCTGGGCCAGCCGGCCGGGCGCCTGTTCTGTGCCAACGGCTCCAACGAGGTCCTTCAGACCCTCCTCCTGGCCTACGGGGGGCCGGGGCGCTCGGCCATGGTCTTCGAGCCGTCCTATGTCCTCCACGCCCACATCGCCAACATCACCGGGACCGCGGTGACCACGGCCGAGCGGAGGGACGACTTCACGCTCGATGCCGAGGAGGCCGCCCGGATGATCGGTCGGCACCGTCCCTCGGTGGTGTTCCTCACCACACCCAACAACCCCACCGGGACGGTCGAGCCCCGCAGCGCCGTCGAGGCGGTGCTGGAGGCGACGGCGGCGGTGGACGGCCTGCTGGTGGTGGACGAGGCCTACGCCGACTTCGCCCCCTGGAGCGCCCTCGAGCTGGTGGCCGACGACCGGTCCCTCGTCGTGGTGCGCACCTACTCCAAGGTGTGGTCGATGGCCGCTTTCCGCCTCGGCTTCTGCGTGGCCCCCACCGAGGTGGTAGCGGATCTGGAGAAGGTGGTGCTGCCCTACCACCTCTCGGTGCCCACCCAGGCGGCGG
Source organism: uncultured Actinomycetes bacterium (assembly GCA_963789165.1). Taxonomy (GTDB): domain Bacteria; phylum Actinomycetota; class Acidimicrobiia; order IMCC26256; family BP-133; genus CAWBJP01. The sequence continues at coordinate 221,492 of CAWBJP010000007.1, read as the reverse complement.
GCACGGTGGCGCTTCGCTTCGTCGACGAGATGCGGGCCCGGGTGGAGGCCATCGTGGCCGAGCGGGAACGCGTCGCCGCCGCGCTGGCCACCATCGACGGGCTCACCGTCTATCCCTCCGGGGCCAACTTCATCCTCTTCCGGCCGCCGGCCCGGGGGTCGGGGGGTGTCCCCCAAGACATTGGGCACACGGTTTGGCAGGGCCTGCTGGACAAGGACGTCCTGGTCCGGGACTTCTCCCGCTGGCCCCGCCTCGAGGGGTGCCTGCGGGTGACCGTCGGCCGTGCCCGAGGAGAACGACGCCTTCCTCACCGCGCTCAAGGAGGTGCTCGCCTGATGACCGCTCGTACCGCGACGCGCCACCGGGCCACCAAGGAGACCGACATCGAGGTCCGCCTCGACCTCGACGGGTCCGGCCGGGCCGAGGTCTCCACCGGGCTGCCCTTCTTCGACCACATGCTCGAGCAGCTCGGGCGGCACGGCGGGTTCGACCTGGCCTTGTCCGCCAAGGGCGACCTCGAGGTCGACGCCCACCACACCGTGGAGGACACCGGCATCGTCCTCGGCGACGCCCTGGCCGGGGCGCTGGGCGACAAGGCGGGTGTGCGGCGCTTCGCCTCCGGGCTCTATCCCCTCGACGAGGCCCTGGTGCAGGTGGCGCTCGACCTGTCGGGCCGGCCCTACCTCGTCTACGAGGTGGAGACGTCGCCCGAGCGCATCGGGACCTTCGACCCGCAGCTGGCCGAGGAGTTCTGGCGGGCCTTCTCCACTTCGGCGGGGATCACCCTCCACCTCAAGACGCTGTCCGGGCGCAACGGCCACCACGTGCTGGAAGCCTGCTTCAAGGGGGTGGCCCGTTCCCTGCGCGACGCGGTGCGGGTGGACGGCGCCGGCATCCCGTCCACCAAGGGAACCCTGTGACACCGTGACTATGGCTCTTCGCCTGGCGGCTCATCGCAATGCGGCCGGGGGCCCCTGCCCCAGCCGCCGGGCCCTGCTGGCGCAGGTCCCGCGGTGATCGCCGTCCTCGACTACGGGATCGGCAACCTGCGCTCGGCGGAGAAGGCCCTCCAGCATCTGGGCGCGCCCGCCCGCCTGACCAGCGACCCGGATGAGGCCGCCGCCGCCGATGCCGTCGTCCTCCCCGGCGTGGGGGCCTTCGGACGCTGCATGGAAGCGCTCACCGACTCCGGCCTCCTGGGTGTGGTGCGTGCGGCGGTGGAGGAGGGCAAGCCCTTCCTCGGCATCTGCGTCGGCATGCAGATGCTCTTCGAGGGAAGTGAGGAGGCCCCCGGGGTCGCCGGCATCGGGCTCCTGGCCGGCACGGTCCGTCGCCTCCCGCCCGGCGTGCGCCACCCCCACATGGGCTGGAACGACCTCGAGATCCGAAACGGTTCGGTGCTCTTCGCCGGCCTGCCGCCGCACCCCTACCTCTACTTCGTGCACTCCTACGTCCCGGTTCCCGACGATCCCGACGTGGTGGCGGCGACCACCGACTACGGCGGCTCCGTGGTGGCGGCGGTCGAGACGGGCCGGCTGTGGGCCACCCAGTTCCACCCCGAGAAGAGCGCCGTGAACGGGCTGGCCGTGCTGGCCAATTTCGTCCGCGCCGCCGGGGAGTGAGTCCCATCCAGCTCTTTCCCGCCATCGACCTGCGGGCCGGCCGGGCCGTGCGCCTGATGCGCGGGCGAGTTCGGGGCCGAGACCGTCTACTCGGAGGACCCGGTGGCCGTCGGCGGGGCCTACGAGGCGGCCGGGGCGGAGTGGGTCCACGTGGTCGACCTCGATGCCGCCCGCACCGGCGAGCCGGCCAACCTCGCTCTGGTGGCGGCCATCGCCGCCGCGCTGTCCTGCCCGGTGCAGGCCGGCGGCGGGGTCCGCAGCGCCGAGGCGGCGGCCCGCCTGCTCGACGCCGGCGTCGCCCGGGTGGTGGTGGGCACCGCCGCGGTGGAAGACCCTGACCTGGTGGACGCCCTGTGCCGCCGGTACCCGGGGCGGGTGGCCGCCGGTCTCGACGCCCGGGGCTCCCAGCTGGCCGTCCGGGGCTGGACGGAGACGTCCGCCGCCGAGCTGACCGACGCCGCCCGGCGACTGGAGGACGCCGGGGTGGCGGCGCTGGTGGTGACCGAGATCGGCCGGGACGGCACCATGGCCGGGCCCGATCTCGAACAGCTGGGCGCCGTCCTGGTCGCCACCACCGTCGATGTGGTGGCCAGTGGGGGGGTCGGCAGTCTGGAGGACCTGCGCGCGCTTGGCGGCGCTGGAGCCGGTGGGCGGGCGACGGCTGGCCGGGGTGATCGTGGGCCGGGCCCTCTACGAGGGCCGCTTCTCGGTGCAGGAGGCGCTGGCATGCTTGGCGCCCGTGTAATCCCCTGCCTCGATGTGGACGCCGGCCGGGTGGTGAAGGGGGTCAACTTCGTGGGGCTGCGGGACGCCGGCGACCCGGTGGAGCTGGCCGCCCGCTACGACGCCGAAGGGGCCGACGAACTCATCTTCCTCGACATCACGGCCTCCTCCGATGCCCGCGACACCATCCTCGACGTGGTGGCCCGGACGGCCGAGCAGGTCTTCATCCCCTTCACGGTCGGGGGTGGGGTCCGGGAGGTGGACGACATCCGCCGCCTGCTGCGGGCGGGAGCGGACAAGGTGTCGCTCAACACGCAGGCGGTGGCCCATCCCGACCTGGTGGCCCGCGGCGCCACCGAGTTCGGCTCCCAGTGCGTGGTGGTGGCCATCGACGCCCGCCGGGCGGAGCGGCCCCCCGGCTCGGAGCGGCCCCCGATGTGGGAGGTGTTCACCCATGGCGGGCGCAAGCCCACCGGCCTCGACGCCGTGTCCTGGGCCGAGGAGGCGGTGCGCCTGGGGGCGGGCGAGATCCTGCTCACCTCCATGGACCGGGACGGGACCCAGGCCGGCTACGACAACGAGCTGCTCAAAGCGGTGGCCGACGCCGTTCCGGTGCCCGTCATCGCCAGCGGCGGGGTGGGGACCCTGGAGCACCTCTACGAGGGCCTGGCCATCGGCGGGGCCTCGGCCGTGCTGGCTGCCTCGATCTTCCATTTCGGCACCTACACGGTGGCCGAGGCCAAGGACTACCTGGCCGCCCGCGGCATCCCCGTGCGACGATAGGCCCCCCGACAGCAGCACAGCGCCGGTCGCGGAGGCCGGTGCCGGACACGGAGGTGGCCATGGCCGACCCGGTGCTCGACGAGGGTTTCATGCGGCGCTACCGGGAGTTGCTCGACGCCGAGGACAGCGCCTTCGATGAGCTCGAGCACGCCTACGAAGAGGGGGACCGGGCCCACTTCGACGCCGACTTCGCCATCTGGCGCAGCGTGCTGGGCCGCAAGATCGCCTTTTTGCAGCGGCGGGGGATCGAGGTTGAGGAAACGGTGAAGGGCTGACCACCTCGCCGGTGGCCAGCCCTTCGATCCGGGGACACCCACACCCCGGGCGTTCGATCTGATCGGAGCCCGGTCTAGTTGTTGAAGCCGGCCATGCCCACGATCGGCTTGTTGAGCCTCATGGCCCCGGTGGAGCCGAAGAAGCCGGCGTCGCCGAAGGTGAAGACGCCGCCGTCGGAAGCCACGAACCAGTAGCCGCTGCCGGTGCTGGTCGGGGTCATGCCGACGATGGGCTGGTTGAGCTTCATGGCGCCGGTCGAGCCCAGGAAGGGAGCGCTTCCGAAGGAGAAGATGCCGCCGTCGGAGGCCACCAGCCAGTAACCATCGCCCTGGGGCCGGGAAGCCATGCCCACGATGGGCTTGTTGAGCCTCATGGCCCCCGTTGACCCGGCGAACTTGGCGTCGCCGAAGGTGAAGATCCCGCCGTCGGTGGCCACCATGTAGTAGCCGTTGCCCGAGGGGGTGGAGGCCATGCCCACGATGGGCTTGTTGAGCTTCATGGCCCCGGTGGAGCCGAAGAACTTGGCGTCGCCGAAGGTGAAGATCCCGCCGTCGTCGGCCACCAGCCAGTAGCCGTTTCCGGACGGCGTGGCAGCCATGCCCACGATGGGCCGGTTGAGCTTCATGGCGCCGGTGGAGCCGAAGAACTCGGCGGCACCGAAGGTGAAGACGCCGCCGTCGGAGGCCACGAACCAGTAGCCCTGGCCGGAGGGGTGGTGGGCCATGCCCACGATGGGCTGGTTCAGCCTCATGGCGCCGGTGGAGCCGAAGAAGTTGGCGGAGCGCACACCCTCTGGGCCGGCGAAGGAGAAGATGCCGCCGTCCGAAGCCACCAGCCAGTAGCTGCCGGGGATGTCGGGGATGTCGGGGATGACGGGGTCGCCACCGGGCCCGGGGGTGCAGCAGACGGGGGCCACGGCGCCCGTGCCCGGGATGCGCAGGAAGACGTCGCTCAGGCCGTTGCCGTCGCCCGGGAGGAGGTCACCGGCCAGCGACTCGAAGGCCACGCGGCCGCCGTCGCTGTTGATCGACGGCTGGAAGCTACCGCCGCTGCCGGTCATCCCGTCGGGCCGGGTGCTGACGGTGATGAGGCGCCGGCCCGGCAGGTCCCACACGGCGACGTCGTCCTCGCCGTTGGTGTCGTTGGTCAGGGGCCCGGAGGCCTGGAAGGCGACCACGGTGCCGTCGGCCGACAGGGCCGGGTTGAGCCCGTCGGCGGGAACCAGGGTGCTCTCCCCGGTGTCGAGGTTGAAGACGTTGATGTTGTTCTGGAACTGGTAGGCCACGATCCGGCCGCTGCCGCTGAGCGAGGGCCGGGACGCCCCCTTCTTGTCGATGGCCTGGGCTGTGCCGCCCCGCCGCCAGACGTACACGCCGGAGTCGGTGACCTCGAAGGCCACCGCGCTGCCGTCGTGGTTGATGGAGGGGGCCACGCAGTCGCAGGTGACGCCGCCGGGCAGAGCGGCCTCGGCCGGGGCGTTGCCCCCGTCGCGGACGAAGATCTTCCGGACCGCACCGGCGTCGCCGGACCAGGCCACCGTGCCGCCGTTGCCGTTGACCGAGGGGGAGAACGCCCCCACGCCGGCCGCCGCCGTGCTGACCAGACGCAGATTGCCGCCGTCGCGGTTCACGGCGTAGACGTCGCGCATGCCGTTGGCGTCGCCGCTGGCGAAGCCCTTGTCGGTGGAGAAGACGATGGTGTTCCCGTCGCCGCTGATCTCGATCTCCCGGGCACCGGCGTCACGCACCACCGGCTCGGCCCGCTCGTTGACCATGACGTGGCCGGTCGGGCCCTGGAGGTAGGCGACCACCGTCCCCGTGTCATCGATCACGGCCTCGGAGCTCGCGCCGGCCGGGCTCAGCTTGGAGAGGGCGCCATCGGGGATGGCGGCCAGGGCCGGCGTGGCCACGGTGGCCGTGAGCAGGGCGGCCACCGCCATCGATCGGGCGGTCCACCGGTCAAGGCTCGGCCGCATACGGGGGTCCTCCTGGGGTGGGGGCGGGGGTTGGCCCTACTCTTCGTGGTCAGTTTTGTCACTGGTGACACTCTTGTCCACCGGTGAGACTGTTGTTAAACGGGCGCGATGGCCCGACTGTGGTGAGTTCGACCCCCGGGCGGCCCCTTCCTGCCGGGTGGGAAGTGTGCGCCGGTAGCATTGCGGCGTGAGTTCAGCTGCCTCCTCGCCCACGCCGGTCGGGACTCCCATCACCACGTCGGACGAGCACCTGGCCCGCATCCGCTACGACGCGGCCGGCCTGGTGCCCGCCATCGTCCAGGAGGAGGGCACGGGAGCGGTGCTGATGCTCGGCTACATGAACGCCGAGTCCCTGCGCAAAACCCTGGAAACGGGCCGCACCTGGTTCTGGAGCCGGTCCCGCCGCGAGTACTGGTGCAAGGGCGAGACCTCGGGCGACCGCCAGTGGGTCCGGCAGGCGTACTACGACTGCGACGGGGACACACTGCTGGTGGTGGTGGAGCAGGAGGGCCGGGGTGCCTGCCACACCGGCGAGCGGACCTGCTTCTACCGGAGCTTCGGGGACGAACGTGCACTAGGTGGCCGAGCTCACGCTGCGTCCGTCGCCCGAAGTCTTCATGGAACTGGCCGCCACCCACACGGTGGTGCCGGTGTGGCGCGAGGTGCTCGCCGATCTCGAGACGCCGGTGTCCGTGTTCCTCAAGCTGGTGGGCGCGGGCGAGGGCTTCCTCCTGGAGTCGGTGGAACACGCCGAGCGCTGGGGCCGGTACTCGTTCATCGGGCGGGATCCGGCCCTGACCCTGGTGGCCCGCGGCCGGAACGTCGCCTGGTCGGGCCCCTCGCCCGACCTGTCGGCCGGGCTCCCCACCGACCGGGGCGCGCTCGGCGCGCTGGAGGCGCTCCTGGCCCGGTTCCGGGCCCCCCGCCTCCCGGAGCTGCCCCCCTTCCACGGCGGCATCGTGGGTTGGCTGGGCTACGACGTGGTGCGCGAGATCGAGTCGCTGCCCGACACGCCGCCCGACGACCTCGGCATGCCCGACGCGGTGATGTCGCTCACCGGGCACGTGGCCGCCTTCGACCACTTCCGCCAGCGGCTCTACCTCATCGAGAACGTGCTCGTGACACCGGGGGCGGGCGAGGTCGAACTGCGCGCCGCCTACGAGGCTGCCGCCGGCCGGCTCGACGCCCTGGTCGACGATCTGGCCCGACCCCTGCCTTACCTCCCGGCGCCCCCTCCGGCCGAGACCGGGGAGGAGGCACCCGTTCCCGAGGTCCGCTCCAGCTTCGCGGGCGGTTCCTACCGGGTGGCGGTGGAGGCGGCCCGGGAGCACATCCTGGCCGGGGACATCTTCCAGGTCGTCCTCGCCCAGCGCTTCGACTTCGCCCTGGAGTGCGACCCCTTCGACGTGTACCGGGTGCTGCGCCAGGTGAACCCGTCGCCCTACATGTACTTCCTCCGGGGCCAGGAACCGGGTGGGCCGGAGGGTTCGGCCGGTGACATCGTCGTGGCCGGCTCCTCACCCGAGCCGATGGTCCAGCTCCTCGAAGGGAGAGTCATCAGCCGACCCATCGCCGGCACCCGGCGCCGGGGCCGGGACGAGGCCACCGACCGCCGCCTGGCCGGTGAGCTGGCCGAGCATCCCAAGGAGCGGGCCGAGCACGTGATGCTGGTCGACCTGGCGCGCAACGACGTGGGCCGGGTGGTGCGTTTCGGCACCGAACAGGTGGACGAGCTCATGACCCTGGAGCGCTACAGCCACGTCATGCACCTCACCAGTCAGGTGTCAGGGGAGCTGCGGCCCGGCCAGGGGCCGGTGGACGTGCTCCGGGCCACGTTTCCGGCCGGCACCGTCTCGGGCGCGCCGAAGGTCCGGGCCATGGAGATCATCGACGAGCTGGAGCCGGCCAAGCGCGGGCCGTACGCCGGGGTGGTCGGCTACCTGGACTTCTCCGGCAACCTCGACACCGCCATCGCCATCCGCACCATGGTGGTGGCCGGGGGCGCGGGCGTCGGTCTCGGCCGGGGCGGGGATCGTGGCCGATTCCGACCCCGCCCAGGAGGACTTGGAGTGCCACAACAAGGCCCGGGCCGTCCTGGCCTCGGTGGCCGCCGCCCGTCACCTGGGCGCCCGCCCCCAACCCACGGAGGCGTGGTGAGCACCCCCGACGCTCAGGCCCAGGAGGAACAGGCCCTCGTGGAGGGGGCCGGGCTGGTCGACGGCCGGGACCGCGGGTCGGTGCTGGTGGTCGGGCCCGACGCCCGCTCGTTCCTCCACAGCCTGCTGTCCCAGGACCTGGCCGGACTCGGTCCCGGTGAAGGGGCCCACACGCTGCTCCTCCAACCCCAGGGCAAGCTGGATTGCGACCTGCGCCTGCTGGTGGTCGGGCCCGAGGAGATCCGCCTCGACTGCGACCCCGGCCGAGGGGAGGCGCTGGCCACCTCCCTGCGGCGCTACAAGCTGCGGGTCAAAGCCGAGGTGGAGGACACCACGGGATCGTGGGGGAGCCTCCTGCTGCGTGGCCGCCGGGCGCCGGCGGTGGTGGAGCAGGCCGCCGGGGTGGCTCCGCCGGCAGTCCCCCACCACCACGTTCCCTGGCCGGGTCGGGACGAGGTCCGGATCGTGCGGGCCGACTGGCCCGGAGGCTGGGCCGGGATCGACATCGTGGGACCGGCGGAAGCGCTGGGCGGCGTGTGGGACGCGCTGGTGGAGGCGGGCGCCGCTCCGGTCGGGGCCGGCGCCTTCGAGGCGGCCCGGGTGGCGGCGGGCGTTCCCCGCCAGGGCGTCGACACCAACGAGCGCACCATTCCCCAGGAGGCGTTCCTGGAGCGCGACGCCGTCTCGTTCACCAAGGGCTGCTTCCTGGGCCAGGAACTGGTCTGTCGCATCGACACCCGGGGGCACGTGAACCGGTACCTGCGGGGCTTTGTGATGATGCCCGGCGACCGAGGTGACACCACTCCGCCGCCCGGAGCGGGCATCGTATTAGGGGACAAGGAGGTGGGCACCCTGACCACGGTGGCGAGATCGGCGGGCGGCACCAGCGCCCTCGGCTACCTGCGCCGCGAGATCGAGGTCCCCGCCGACGTGGTGGTGCGCTGGGACGGCGGCGAGGTGGCGGCCCGGGCCGACGCCCTCCCGGAGCGGCCTTGACTATGGCTCTTCGCCTGGCGGCTCATCGCGGTGTGGTCGGGGGCCCCTGCCCCAACCACCCGGCCCTGCTGGCGCAGGTCCGATGATCATGGCTCTGCGCTCCGCTGGTTGGGCGGCGGTGGCTCTGTGTCTCGTGGCCGGGAGCGCCTGCTCGTCGGACGACGGCAAGGCGCTGCCCGTCCCGAAGGCGTCCTCGACCAGCACGGCGACCACGGTGCTCGACTACAGCGAGGTGGCGCTGGCGCCCATCGCGGCGGGGAAAGCGCCCCCCGTTACCCGGCCTCCGGGGCCGGGCAAGGCCTCCATCGCCGGGAGGGTGGTCGACGCCACCGGGGCGCCCGTGCCCCAGGCGATGGTCCGGGCCACCTACTTCTTCGATCCGGCCAAGCCTGAGGTCATCGAGGCCCTCTCGGGGCCCGACGGCGGCTACCGCTTCCAGAGGCTGTACGGCGGCCGGTGGCGCATCCGGGCGTGGTTGGCGCCGACTCTGGCCACCCTGGAACAGCCCGCCTTCTTCCTCGGTGCCACCGAGCAGAAGGTCCTCGATCTCAAGGTCAAAGCGGTTCCCGACCTGGATGTGACGTCCAAGATGGCCCCCGACCCGCCCCTGGTCGGGTGGCTCGCCGAGCTGGCCGTACTGGTCGTGAACCAGACCGTCGATGCCGAAGGCAAGGTCGTGCGTCTCCCCGTGGGGGCGACGGAGGTGACCGTGGGGCTGACCGCCAGCTGGTCGCTCGGGGATGCGCCCGCCACCAAGCTCACCGACGTCGACGGCACCGCCCGCTGGACCATGTCGTGCGGGGACGAAGGCGTGCACGCGGCCAAGCTGGTGGTGTCCGCCCGGGAGTTCCCCCTCACCCTGCCGTCGTGTCTGTCGCCGGCGTCGACGACCACCGTTCCCCCTACGACGATTGGGCCGTCGTCCTCGACGACGAAGCCGAAGGCGAAGACGACGACGACGACCCGCCCCCGCTCGACGAGCTCGACCCGGGCGGGCGTGCAGCCACGCTGACGGCGAAACGGGTTCGGCCGTCGGAGGTGCGGCCCGCTTCCACCTTCCCGCCCATCGCCTCGGCCAGCTGGGCCACGATGGCCAGCCCCAGGCCGGTGCCGACCTTGCGACCGGGCTGCTGGCGAGAGGTGTAGAGGCGTTCGAACACGTGGGCCAGGTCCTCGGGATCGACCCCGGGGCCGTCATCGGTGACGGAGATCTCGAGACCCGCCGGGGTGGCCTGGATCCCGACCTCCACCGTGGTGGCGGCGTATTTGAGGGCATTCTCCAACAGGTTGGCCACCATCTGGGCCATGCGCTCCGGGTCGAGGGTGGCGGGCAGCGGCGCCGCCGGCAGGGCAGCCAGGCGGAGGCCGGCCTCGGTGGCCGCGGGTTGGAGCGCCTCCACGGCGCCGGCCACCACCGCCGCGGCGTCCACCGGAGCCGGATGGAGGGAGAACTCCCGGGCATCGAGACGGGCCAGGTCGAGCAGATCGGCTACCAGGCGTTCGAGGCGGCGGGCCTCCGAACCGATGATGGTGGCCGCCCGCCGGCGGGACTCGTCGTCGTCGGTGGCCCCTTCGGCCACCGCCTCGGCGTAGCCCCGGATGGAGGTGAGGGGGGTGCGCAGGTCGTGGGAGACGCTCATGAGGAAGGCCCGCTCGAGCCCCGCGGTCCGCTCCAGCTCGGTGGCCATGGTGTCGATGGCGGCGCCGAGGCGGGCCAGCTCGTCGTCCGCCTCGGCCAGGCCTCCCACCCGGGCCCCGAGATCGCCGGCGGCGATGGCCCGGGTGGCCCGTTCCATGGCGGCCAGCGGACGGGTGAGCCGCCGCGCCAGCCACAGGGCGACCGCCACGGCCACGGCGGTGGCCAGGGCGGCCGCCACCAACAGCAGCGGGCCGCTGCGGCCGAGGGGCAACAGGCCGACCTGGCGGGTGAGGACCACCACCGGTCGCAGGTCCCGGCTGGCCAGGGGCTGGAGGGGATGGGCCACGAACACCAGCCGGCCCTTCTCCCCGGTCTGGGTGGCTCCCGACCACAGTCCGGCCCCGTCCAGATCGCCGGCGGCGACACCATCGGGCAGGGTGGGCAGGCCGGGTGTCTGGCGCCGCGGCAGGAGGCTGTTGCGGCGGGGAAGGCGCGTGGCGAGGACGTCTCCGACGAGCTGGCCGTCGGGGGTGGCGTAGACGACCCCGAGGCCGTTGACGTCGAGGACCCGGCCGAGCCGGCGGCTGAGGTTCGCCAGCGACGTGACCTGGCTCTCCTCCACCAGTTCGGCCAGCCCGTCGGCGGTGTCGGTCAGGTCCCGGCGGGCGTCGGCCCGGGCGGTGGAGCGGGCCAGGGCGCCGGTGACCAGCACGGCCAGCAGGAGCGACCCGACGGCCATGGCCACCAGGCAGGCGGCCAGTCGCCGGCGCAGCGAGCCGGGCGCCGGTGCCTCCGTCACTTGTCGAGGCGGTAGCCGACGCCCCGGACGGTGGTGATGGCCACCGCGTCCCCCACCTTCTTGCGCACCTGGGCCATGTGGACGTCCACCGTGCGCGGGTCGCCGTACCAGCCGTAGCCCCAGACGCCGTCGAGGATCTGCTGGCGGGAGAGCGCCAGCCCCGGCCGTTCGGCCAGGTAACGCAGGAGCTCGAACTCCTTGGCGGTCAGGTCGACGACCCCGGCGGTGTCCCCGGGGGCACCTCCCACGCCGAGGGCCTGCACCTCGCGCCGCCCGAGGTCGATCACCACCCGGCCCACCTCGATCACCGTGGCGGCCGGGGCGGTCGTCTCGGTGCGGCGCAGCACCGCCTTCACCCGGGCCACCAGCTCGCGGGGCGAGAACGGCTTCGTCAGGTAGTCGTCGGCGCCCATCTCCAGACCCAGCACCCGGTCGATCTCCGAGTCCCGGGCCGTGAGGAAGATGACGGGCAGCGGGGCGTCAGCCTGGAGCTTGCGGCACACCTCGAGCCCGTCCATGCCGGGCAGGCCCACGTCGAGCACGACCAGGCGGGGCCGCTCCCGTTTGGCGGTCGTCAGGCCCTCTTCGCCGCTGCCCGCCTTCAGTACCCGGAAGCCCTCCTTGCGCAGGTAGAGCTCGACCAGATCGGCGATGTTGGCCTCGTCGTCCACCACCAGGATGGTCCCGCCACCGCTCACCGGGACATGGTCTCACCATCGGCCGCGATGGATGGTGTCCTCCACGGGACGGCGGCCCCGGGCCAGGGAGGGGGACGGCTCGTCGGGGGCGGGGTGGCCGAGGGCCACGGCGCCGATGGGCGTGAAGGCCTCGGGGATGTCGAAGGCGTCCCGGAGTTCGGGCAGGCCGCCGAAGACGCCGAAGAACAGCGCCCCGAGGCCGGCGTCGACCGCGCCGAGGAGGATCGTCATGGTGGCGAAGGCACAGTCAACGTCCCAGTAGGGGACGGGCCAGCGGGACTCGTCCCGGTCGGTCCAGCCCTTGTCCGGCTCGGCGTAGCGGTCGAGGTAGGCCGCCTTGGAGGAGCAGGGCAGCACGATCACCGGGGCGGTGAACAGCCCGGGCCAGCGGAACCCCTCCCGCTCCGGGACCGGGAAGGTGGCCTCCCAGAAGCGCGCCACCGGCTCCGTGCCCTCCACCACCAGGAAGGCGAACCCCTGCGTGTACCCGGCCGACGGTGCCCGCCGGGCGAGGTCGAGGATCCCGTCGAGGATGGCGGGGTCGACGGGTTCGGCCGTGAAGTTGCGCACCATGCGCCGCCGGCGCACCGCCTCGGCGAACTCCATCTCTTAGTGCCCGCGGGGTTCCTTGGGGAGGCCGAGGACCCGTTCGCCCACGATGTTGCGCATGACCTCGTCGGTGCCCCCCGCTACCCGCAGGCCCGGGACGCCCAGCAGCATGTCGGCCCAGGCGTAGGTGCCCCACTCGCCGGTGTCGGCGATGAGGCGGGGCCCCAGGATGGTGCTGACCGCGGCGGAGATGCGCTGGAGGTTGTTGGTCAGGGCGAGTTTCAGGGTGGAGGCTTCCGGGCCCGGCAGCTGGCCGGCCCGCAGCTTGGCCATGGCCCGCATGGTGGTGAAGCGGGCCACCGAGGAGTTGATGTAGATGTCGGCCAGCGCCTGGCGGACCCCGGGGTCGCCCGTCCGGTCCAGGTGGCGGGCGAGCTGGGTGAGGCGCTGGGATACCCCCTGGCCGGGGGCGATGGAGCCGCCGCCGATGGCCATCCGCTCGTTCATCAGGGTGGTGAGCGCCACCGTCCAGCCCTGGTCCACGTCCCCGAGGAGGAACTCCGCCGGGACGCGCACGTCGGTGAAGAAGACCTCGTTGAAGCTGGCCCCGCCCGTCATCTGCCGCAGCGGGCGGACCTCCACGCCCGGAGCGTGCATGTCGACCACGAACATGGTCAGGCCCCGGTGACGGCTGTCGGGATCGGTGGAGGTCCGGGTGATGATCTCGCCGATGTCGGAGTACTGGGCGCCCGACGTCCACACCTTCTGGCCGTTGAGCACCCACTCGTCGCCGTCGCGCAGCGCCCGGGTCTGGATGCCGGCCAGGTCCGAGCCGGCCACCGGCTCGGAGAAGAGCTGGCAGGCGATGACGTCCCCCCGGTACATGGCCGGGAGGTAACGCTGCTTCACCGCTTCCACGGCGTGGGCGGCGATGGTGGGGGCGATCATCCCCAGGCCGATGCCGAAGGGGCCCTGCGTCGGAGTCTCGTAGCCCGACTCCAGCGACTGCCAGACGCGCTCGTACTCCCGGGGGAGGCCCCGGCCGCCGTACTCGGGCGGGCCGCTGATCCAGCCGAAGCCGGCGTCGTAGACCTTCGCCCGCCACTCCTTGGCCGCCTTGACCAGGGTGGCCTCCTCCTCGGGGCTGAGCTCGGGGAAGAGCGACACCTCATCGGAGCCCTCGCCCCAGGTGAGGCTCCGCTCCCGGCGGGGTTCGGCATGGGCGGCGAGGAAGGCAGAGGCCTCGGCCCGGAATTCGTCCAAGCTGATCATGGCGAGGGAGGTTACCTGCCGGTACGGAACCGGCGGTTACCGTGATCGGCATGCCGGACCCCCAGCCCGTCGCCTGCCGCCTGTGCGAGACGCCGCTGCCCGACCCGGGCGTGCGCTGTCCGGCCTGTGGCCTGCATCCCGCCCGGGACCTTCCGCCCGCCACGAAATGGCGTATCGCCGCCGGCTTGCTGGCCCTCTATGTGTTCGTCGCCGTCGTGTTGGTCCTCACCCGTTGATCGGGGTTCGCCCATGGATGCGGCCGTAGAGGTCGACGGCCTGCGGGTGGCCTACGGGTCCACCGTGGCCGTCGACGGACTCTCCTTCGCCGTGGAGCCGGGTGAGGTGTTCGGACTGCTGGGGCCGAACGGGGCGGGCAAGACGACCACGGTGGAGACGCTGGAGGGCTTCCGCCGTCCGGACGCCGGCGCGGCCCGGGTGCTCGGCCGGGACCCGGTGGCGGAGCGTGCCGCCCTGGCGCCCTCCATCGGGGTGATGCTCCAGGACGGCGGCCTGTACCCGGGCATCCGCCCCCTCGAGGCCCTCCGGCTGTTCGCCGCCTACTACGACGACCCCGAGGACCCCGAAGTGCTCCTGGATCTCGTCGGGCTCCGACCCGCGGTCCGGACCATGGTGCGCCGGCTCTCCGGCGGGCAGCGCCAGCGCCTCTCGCTCGCCCTCGCCCTGGTGGGCCGGCCCCGGGTGGTGTTCCTCGACGAGCCCACCGCCGGGATGGACCCCCACGCCCGCCTGACCACCTGGGAGGTCGTCGCCGGGCTGCGGGAGCGGGGGACCACCGTCGTGCTCACCACCCATGCCATGGACGAGGCCGAGCGGCTCTGCGACCGGGTGGCCATCATCGACGCCGGGCGTCTCGTGGTGCTGGGCTCACCCGATGACCTCACCGCCGGCGCCGGTGGCGACGAGACCCGCTTCTCGGCCGTGCCCGGCCTGGACTGTGCCGGCCTGGCCCGGGCCGCCGGTCTGGCGCCGGGGATGGTGAGCGAGGAGCGGCCCGGGCGCTACGTGATGCGGGCGGCGGGGACACCGGCGCGGGTGGCGGCCCTGACCGGGTGGCTGGCCGACCACGACGTGGCCCTCGGTGACCTGCAAGCGGGCCGTCGCAGCCTGGAGGACGTCTTCCTCGCCCTCACCGCCGAATCGCCCGGGGTGGGGACGGGAACCACCGCGCCGGCGGCGGCCGTCGAGGGGGCCCGCCGGCGCCGGGGCCGGCGCCGGTGAAGGCCCGGGCCGTCGCCGCCCAGGCCCGGGTGGAGACCGCCCTCACCCTGCGCCGGGGCGAGAGCCTGCTCGTCACGCTCGGCATCCCCGTTGGTGTGCTCGTCTTCTTCGGCACCATCGACCTGGTCGACACCGGCTTCGACGATCCGTTGGATTTCCTCGTTCCCGGGGTGCTGGCTCTGGCTGTGATGTCGACGGCCATGGTCAGCCTGGGGATCGCCACCGCCTTCGAGCGCCGCTACGGCGTCCTCAAGCGCCTCGGGCCCACCCCGCTGGGCCGGGACGCCCTGCTGGTGGCCAAGACCCTCACCGTGGTCGGCTTGGAGGTCATCCAGGCGGCCGTCCTGGTGGCCACCGGCATGGCCCTGGGCTGGTCCCTGCCCACCGGTGCCGGCGGCCTGGGTTCGGCGGCGGCGGTCATGGCCACGGGCACGGTGGCCTTCGCCGGCCTGGGCCTGCTCATGGCCGGCGCCCTGCGGGCCGAAGCGCACCCTGGCCCTGGCCAATGGCTTCTACCTGCTGCTGCTCCTCCTCGGCGGCATGGCCTTCCCGCTCGAGCGTCTCCCCGACGCCCTCGAGGTCATCGCCCGGGTGCTGCCCGCCGCGCCCCTGGCCACCTGCCTGCGCGGCGCCCTGAACGGCACCGGCGTGCCCGCCGGGGACCTCGCCGTCCTCGTCGCCTGGGCGGTCGCCGCCCCTCTGGCCGCGGCCCGGTTCTTCACCTGGGAGGAGTGAGAGGGAAGTCAAAGGCGCAATGAAGGGGGGCTGGGGGGCCCGGCGCCGCGGGGCGAGGCTCGGCCGCCGCCCCCAGGTTCTTTTGGTGACAGATTTGCCCGACAGGTGGCGGAATCTGTCACCAAAAGTTTGAAGGGTGGCAGGGTGAACCGCCCGACGCCGGCGGACCCCACCCCCGCCCCCCTTCAATGCGCCTTTGACTCTCGTCCCTAGAGGATCCGCTTCAACTGACGCTCGAGGGGCAGACGGGTGACGGGCCCGATGAGCCGCCCGGCGATCTGACCGTCTCTCGTGAGCAGGAAGGTGACGGGGGCGCTGTCGACCCGGTAGTCGCGGGCCGCCGTCTCGTCCGGGTCGACCAGCAGCGGCCAGGCCAGGCCGAGTTCCCGGGCGGCCTGCGCCGCAACCCCGGGATCGTCCCGGACCACCACGCCGACGATGGCGAGGTCGGGGTGGCGCCCACGGGCGGCGTCCAGGACGGCGACCTCCTCCCGGCATGGTTTGCACCACGAGGCGAAGAAGTGCACCACGGCGGGACGCCCGGCCAGGGTGTCCGACGACACGGTGGTCCCGTCCGTGGCTTTGAGGCGAAAGGCCGGGGCCGGGCCGGACCGGAGCGGATCCCGGCGGGTCTCGTCGCTGAGGGCGCGACGGATCAGCAGGCTGGCGGGAACGGCGGCCACGGCCACGATGAGAGCGAGGAGCCCGAGCTTCTTCAGGGGAAGAGCTTCTTCAGGAGTGCGACAGCAGGATGGCGTCGAGGGCGATGGCGGCGAAGAGCAGGCCCAGGTAGCTGATCGAGTAGGTGAACAGTCGCATCGCCGCCTTGGGGGTGCCGTCCCGGGACAGCATCTGGGCGCAGTGCAGGAAGCGGGCCCCCAGGACCAGGGCAGCGACCAGGTAGACCGGACCCATCTTGGCCGCCGGGCACAGGGTGAGGGTCACGGCCACCAACACCACCGAGTAGGCCATGATCTGGCGGGCGGCGGCCTTGGGGCCGGCCACCACCGGCAGCATGGGCACGCCGGCACGGGCGTAGTCCTCCCGGTAGCGCATGGCCAGCGCCCAGAAGTGGGGCGGAGTCCACATGAACACGATGGTGAACATGACCCAGGCCGGCAACCCGACCCGGCCGGTTACCGCCGCCCAGCCGACCAGAACCGGCACCGCTCCGGCCGCTCCGCCGATGACGATGTTCTGGGCCGTCGTCCGCTTCAGCCACATGGTGTAGATGAAGACGTAGAAGGCGGTGGCCCCTACCGAGAGCAGAGCGGCCAGCAGGTTGACCGTGCTCCAGAGGAAGACGAAGGCGATCGCCTCCAGGGCCAGGCCGAAGCGCAGCGCGGCGGTGGGCGACACCGACCCCATGGGCAGCGGCCGGCGCTTGGTGCGCCCCATCTTCTCGTCGATGTCCCGGTCGATGACGCAGTTGATGGTGTTGGCCCCGCCGGCCGCAAGCGTGCCGCCCACGAGCACGGCCACCACCAGCCAGGGATCGGGCAGGCCCCGGTCGGCCAGGACCATGGCCGGGACTGTGGTGACCAGCAGCAGCTCGATGATCCGGGGTTTGGTCAGGGCGAGGTAGACGCGAGCCCGGGCGAGCCAGGTCGATCCTTCCGCCCCGGTCCATGTCCCGGCCGTGGCCGCGTGTCTCATGCCCGGCTCTCCACTGACGTGCGGGCCGGTTCAGGGCCGGCCGCGGACGGGGGGCGCGCCCCGGCTGGGGCCGGGAGGCGCCAGGCGAGGCGGGTGGCGGCGAACAGAACGCCGAAGACGAGAGCCCCCAGCGCCAGGTGGGCGGTGCGGGTGACGGGGCTGAGGCGGGTCCACACGTTGCCGGCCCCCACCAGGATCTCGATGCCGATCACAGCTGAGGCGATGCGCACCAGGACGGTGACCGGCGCGGCCTGGGGACTGCGCCGCACCTTGCGGGCCAGGGCGAAGATGGCCACGGCCACCCCGACGGCCAGCAGACGGTGGGCGAAGTGCAGGTCCTGGGCCAACCCGTGTTCGAGCCGGCACCAGGCGCCCATCGAACAGCGGCCAGTCCGGGAAGGCGAGGCCGGCGTCCCGGCCGCTCACGTAGGAGCCGAGGAGCATGAGGCCGAGGGTGGCGACCGTCACCCAGGTGATGGTGCGGGCGAACCGCCGGTCGGTGTCCGCCGCCCCGGGGGCGGGCACCGAGGGCGTGGTCTCCACCACCAGGGAGATGAGCAGGGCGAAGAGGGTCATGGCCACCAGGAGGTGGGCGACGACGGACTCGGCGTGGAGCTCGAGAGCGACCACCAGGGCGCCCAGCAGCGCCTGGGAGAACACCACCGGTACGGTGGCGATGGCCAGACGCCGGGCCCGGGGCTCGATCCGGCGGCGAGCGGCGAGGGCCACACCGGCGAGGGCGAGGGTCAGGAAGATGACCACCGAGGCGGTCAGCCGGTGCGAGTACTCGATGATGGCGTGGTACTCGAGCGGCGGGACCAGCGATCCGTGGCAGCGGGGCCAGTCGGGACAGCCGAGGCCGGAGTCGGTGGCGCGCACCATCCCGCCGACCACCACGAGCAGGTAGGTGACGGCGGTGGTGACGATGGCGAGGCGGCGCAGGGCGGTCATTGCACGACCAGGGTGCTTTCCATGCCCGCGAGCCGGTGTCCGGGCACGTCGCAGTACAGCGTGTAGCGGCCGGGTTTCAGGTCGACGTTGCCCGTGTCGGTGTCACCCTTGGCCACCACCTCCAGCTTGAAGCCGCCGACGCCGTCGATCAGGAGGTCATGGGCCTGGGCGCCCTCGTTCACGTAGGTGAAGGTCACGGGCCCCGGCGGCACAGTGGTTTCCGCCGGTTGCAGGTACAGGTCGCCGCCCTTGATGGTGACCGGTGTCCCCGGCCCGACCGACGGCCGCGTGACCCCGTCAGCGGCGGATGACGGAGGGGTGTCGGGGCCGCCGCCGCCACAGGCGGCGGAGAGCACAAAAACGCCGGCCAGCAGGCTGGCGAACTGCAGTCGGCGTCTGGTCATGGCCAGTCGAACGTACACCGCAGAGGCCTCTCAGAGGGAACGCGACGGTACGCTGAGCGATGTGCCCCGCAAGAAGACGGACGACGAGCACGACGTCAAGCAGTCGATCCGGATGACCGCCGACCGCCTGCTGGTGCTGCCCTCCAAGGAGGCGGGGGAGCGCAAGTCCCGCTCCGGGATTCTCATCCCCGCCACCGCCAACGTGGACCGGCGCCTGGTGTGGGGCGAAGTGATGGCGCTCGGCCCCACCGTCCGCAACGTCGAACCGTCTGACCTGGTGCTGTTCTCCCCGGAGAGCGGCTACGAGGTGGAGATCCGGGGCGAGGACTACCTCATCCTCCGGGAGCGCGATATCCACGCCGTCGCTTCCGAACGCTCCGAGGGCCAGACCGGCCTGTACCTGTAGCGGGCTAGAGGTCGAAGGCTTCGTGGGTGGTGCTGGTGAAGAGGCCGGGCTTGGGGCCGCCACCGATGACGTGGAGGCGGCTGCCGTTGGCGATCACGGCGACCCCGTGGCGGGGCTCTCGGAGGTGGGCGACGACCACCCAGTGACCGTCCTGAAGGCACTCCACCTCGGCGATGGTGCGGCCGAGGGGTTCCTCGCCGCCGGCCACGCAGGGCCGGTCGCCGGGGGAGGCGGCGCCGATCCCGCCCCGGGAGTGGTTGAGCTTCGCCTCGGCCTTCCAGGCGGTGTCGGTGAGGCCGAGTGATTCGACGGAGTCCCGGTTCGACTCCAGGGTTCCCACCCGACCGGCGATGGCGTAGGCCCGGCCGCCGGCGCCCGTGGCGCCCAGGTGCTCCCGGGCGGTGGTGAGGTCGGGTCCGGGCTGCCACGCGCCCGCCCCGGTCTGGAGGATCTCGGTGCGGAGCATGTCGCCGCTGCCCACGCCGCCCACGGCCATCAGGGCGTCAGGCAGGGAGGCGACGGCCAGGGCGCCCCGGGGCCCGGCCAGTGAGGGTTCCGCCCGCCAGGCCGTCTCGCCCGGGCCCAGGCTGTGCACCTCGGCCACCGGTGTCCACTGGGGGTCGAGGTAGCCCCCGACCACGAACAGTCTTCCGCCGAGCACGCCGGCGGCGGTGTGGTGCAACGGGGTGGGGAGCGGCGGACCACTGCTCCAGGCGTCGGTGGCCGGGTCGTAGAAGTCGACCTGGGCGCTCGGGGAGTTGTCCTGGAGAAGCCCGGCGAGGACGACGACCTTGCCGTCGAAGAAGGTTCCCACCACCTCGGTGCGGGGCGGGTCGGGCAGTGGGGCCAGGCTGATCGAGGGCGCGCCGGAGCCCGCCTGCTGCGCCGTCCCACCCTGGCGGGCCTCATCCGACGAGCCGCCTGTGCAAGCTCCGCCCACCAGGCACAGGGCGGCGAGCAGTCCTCGGGCGCTCATGGTCGCGAGCCTACCGAGGGGCGCCGTCAGGTGAAGAGCCATCAACGGCGTGTGCCAAGCTTGTCGGAGTGATGCCAGGCTTGTCGCAGTGATGAAGGTGGGAGTGCTCGGAGCGACGGGACCAGCCGGCCGCGGGTTGGTCTCCCGCCTGGCCAGCGTTGGTTTTCGGGTCTACGCCGGCTCGCGGGACCCCGCCAAGGCGGAGGCGACGGTCAAGCAGCTAGTTGACCAGTGGGGCGACCGCATCGCCCGGATCGAGCCGGTGCACAACTCCGAGGCGGCCAAGGAGGGGGAGATCGTGGTACTGGGAACCACGGCCGCGGCCACGGTGGACACCGCCGCCGAGTACGCCGAGGTCCTGGCCGGCAAACCGTTGGTGTCCATGGCCAGCTCCATGAAGAAGGTGGGCGCCAGCTTCCAGTACCCGACGGGCCCTCATGTCCGGGTGGGGCGTCACATCGTGCCGACCCCGGAGGGTTCCATCGCCGCCGCCGTGCAGAGGGCGGCACCCGAAGCGTTGGTGGCCGCCGCGCTCCATCACGTGCCCGCCGCCGCCTTGGCCAACCTCGAGAAGCCGGTGCTGGGCGACGTCGTGGTCGTCTCCGACCACCTCGAAGCGCTGCGGGCCGCCGAGGCGCTGGTGTCGGCCCTGCCCGACCTCCGCGCCCTCGACGGAGGCGGCCTCGCCAACGCCCTCAGCCTGGAGTCCTTCACCGCGGTGATCCTCACGGTCAACCTCCGGTACGGCGGGCGGGCCACCCTCCAGCTCCTGCCCTCGTAGCCCCGAGCTGAGCGGCGAGCGGATGCGCCTCTACGACACGGCCCGGCGGGAGGTGGTCGACTTCGTGCCGACGCCTTCGGGGACACCCCGATCCCCGGCGCCTTCGGGGACACCCCGATCCCCGGGTGGCAACCCGGTGCGGATCTACGTCTGCGGGATCACGCCCTACGACTCGACCCATCTGGGCCATGCCGCCACCTACCTCACTTACGACGTGCTCATCCGCCGGCTGGAGGAGCTCGGCCACGAGGTGGCCCTGGTGCGCAACGTCACCGACGTCGACGACTCGATCCTGCCCAAGGCCCGGGAGCTCGGGGTCGACTACCTGGAGCTGGCCGAGGCGGAGATGGCCCGGTTCCGGTCCGACATGGAGGCGCTCGGGGTGCGACCCCCGATGGCGGAGCCCCGGGCCACCGAGGCTGTCCCCCAGATCATCGAACTGGTGGGTCGCCTGCTCGAATCGGGCCACGCCTACCAGGCGGACGGCAACGTGTTCTTCGACGTCGCCACCAGCCCCGGGTTCGGCAGCCTCTCGGGGCTGTCCCGGGAGGAGATGATCGACCTGGCCCGGGAGCGGGGCGGCCGGCCCGACGACCCGGCCAAGCGGAACCCGCTCGACTTCGCGCTCTGGCAGCGTTCGGCCCCCGACGAGCCGTCCTGGGAGGCGCCCTTCGGTCCCGGCCGGCCGGGCTGGCACATCGAGTGCTCGGCCATGGCGCTGGCCGCCCACGGCCCCACCCTCGATCTCCACGGGGGCGGCACCGACCTGATCTTTCCGCACCACGAATGCGAGGTGGCCCAGTCCACGGCGGTGACCGGCCAGCCCCTGTCCCGCTACTGGTTGCACTCGGCCATGGTCTCCTTCGAGGGCGAGAAGATGTCCAAGTCGCTCGGCAACCTGGTCTTCGTGTCCGACCTGCTCAAGGTGGCCGATCCCCGGGCCATACGCCTCGCCCTCATGCGCCACCACTACCGGGCCGGCTTCGAGTGGTACCCCTCCGATCTGGACGAGGGGAAGGCGTTGCTGCGCCGCCTTCTGGCCGCCGCCGCCGGTCCCGACGGGCCCGACCCGGCGCCCTTCGCCGTCCGCGTGCGGGCCGCACTCGACGACGACCTCGACGTGCCCCGGGCCCTTGACGCCCTCGACGACCTGGCCAGCGCGGTGCTCTCCGGAGGACCCCATCCCGAGGCGCCCGAGGTGCTCCGCGAGCTCGCCGGCCTCCTCGGCGTCGATCTTTCCGGGGACACCCCGGGCCCCGGGCTTGTCGGGGACACCCCGGGCCCCGGGCTGAGGCGTTAGGTGCTGACCCGGCTGCTGGTGGCGGTGTTGGTGGTGGCGGGGGTCCTCGTCCCCGGGGTGGCCACCGCGCAGTCCCGCCAGAGCGCCGTCCAGGCCGTCCTCGACGACCGCGAGACGGCCATCCGCACCGGCGACCGGGACGCCTTCCTGGCCACGGTGGACCCGGCCGCGGACGACGAGTTCAAGGCCCGCCAGGCGGCCCTGTTCGACGGGCTGCGCTCCGTTCCGATGTCCACCTACGAGCTGGTCGTGCGCCCCGACGAGGTCCCCGACCTAGGCGGGGGGCTGGAGGACCGCTACGCCGCCGACGACGTGTACCTGCCCGCGGTGGAGGGCCGGTACCGCATCGAGGGCGTGGATGCCGTCGACGCCCTCGATGGCTTCTTCTACACCTTCCTGCTCCGCGACGGCCGCTGGCGGATCGTCTCCGACACCGACGTGGAGGACCTCGGGCTGCCGTCGGCCCGGAACCTGTGGGACTTCGGACCCGTGGCCCGGTGCCCGCTCCGTCGCACTTCACCGTCCTGTTCGATGCCGCCGACCGGAAACGGGCCGAGGCCCTGTTGACCCTGGCCGAGGAGGCCCGGGAGCAACTGGCGGCGGGCTTCGACCGGCCCCTGCCCGATCAGGTGCTCCTGGTCCTCCCCCATTCCGTGGACCAGCTCGCCGAGATGCTCCAGGCCACCTTCGACCTGTCCAACTTCGTGGCCTTCGCCGCCGCCTCGGTGGACCGCGACCAGGGCTGGGAGTCCACCGCCCCCCGGATGTTCGCCCAGGACGTCAACCTGGCCCGCAGCGGGCGCGCCTTCCAGCTGGAGACGCTGCAACACGAGCTCGTGCACGTGGCTGCCTTTCCCCTGGCCGGGCCGTTCGTGCCCGCCTGGGTCCACGAGGGCGTGGCCGACTGGATCGCCAACGGTCGGGGGGACCCGGTAGCGGTGCCGGGCAGCGACGAGGTGCTCCCCGAGGATTTCGAGTTCACCACCGGCGGGCTCAACGCCATCGTGTCCGCCTACCAGGAGTCCACCTCGGCGGCGGCTTTCCTGGCCCAGGCGAAGGGTCCCAGCACCCCGCTCGACCTGCTGGTCAAGGCGGGGGAGGCCCGCATCGCCCCGGGCACGGCCGACTACCACACCGACGTCGCCCTGCGTTCGCTCTACGGGAAGGGGCTGGCCGAGTTCCAGCACGATTGGGCGGGCGGAAAGTAGACAGCTGGGCGGGCGGAACGCAGCGGGTCCGCTGCTAGGCTGCCGCCCCTATGGCCCGGAACACCGACCGCAACCGCAACTCGAAGCGTGCCCCGCCGCCGCCGCCATGAGAAGGCGGGGCAAGCCCAAGGTGTGCATCTTCTGTCGCGACTCGATCCCCTGGGTCGACTACAAGGACGCCAACCTGCTCGGGCGGTTCCTGTCCGAGCGGGCCAAGATCAAGGCCCGGCGGACCACCGGCAACTGCAACCGGCACCAGCGGGAAGTGGCCGTGGCCATCAAGACGGCCCGCGAGCTGGCGCTCCTGCCCTATGCCAAGCGGACGGTGGCCGAACGCCTCGGCGGCCGGGGAGGCCGGGGTGGTGGCGGAGGTCGGGGTGGTCCCGGCGGTCGCCCGCCCCGCGCGAGGAAGCGGAAGAGCGCTCGGCGGTCGCCGTCGAGGATGTCGAGATCGAGGATGTCGAGGCCGTCGAGAGCGAGGACAGCGGCGTCGACGAGGTCACGCTCGACGAGGTGCCCTCCGCCGAGGAGTAGGCCCCTTGAGCGATCAGGTCACCGTCTCCCTCCCGGACGGGTCGACCCGGGACTATCCCGCCGGCGTCACCCCGGCTGAGGTCGCCGCCTCCATCGGCCGGCGCCTGGCCGACGCGGCCGTCGCCGCCCGGGTCGACGGGACCCTCGTCGACCTCGACCGTCCCCTGGAGGGCGACGCCGAACTGGCCGTGGTGACGGCCGAGTCCCCCGAAGGGCTCGAGATCCTGCGCCACTCCACGTCCCACGTCCTGGCCCAGGCCGTGCTCGACCTGTTCCCCGGTGCCCGCTACGCCATCGGTCCCCCCATCGCCGACGGCTTCTACTACGACTTCGAGCTGCCCGGCGGGGCCCACTTCGCCGAGGCCGACCTGGAGCGCATCGAAACCCGCATGCGGGAGATCGTGGCCGAGAGCCAGCGCTTCGTCCGGGAGGAGCTCGACCGCCACGCCGGCCTGGAGCTCTTCGCCGACCAGCCCTACAAGCGGGAGATCATCGAGGGGGCCGAGACCTCGGAGGGCGCGGCCGCCGGCGAAGTATCGGTGTACCGCAACCCGAAGAACGGCGCTGGGGCCTTCGTAGATCTCTGCCGGGGCCCGCACGTCCCCACCACGAAACGCCTGGGCGCCTTCAAGCTGACGAAGGTGGCCGGTGCCTACTGGCGGGGCGACGAGAAGCGCCCGATGCTCCAGCGGATCTACGGCACCGCCTGGGCCACGAAGAAGGACCTCGACGAGCATCTCCACCGGCTGGCCGAGGCCGAGCGGCGCGACCATCGCAAGCTCGGGGTGGAGCTCGACCTGATCTCCTTCCCCGACGAGCTCGGCGGCGGGCTGGCGGTGTGGCACCCCAAGGGGGCCATGGTCCGCAAGCTGATGGAGGACTACTCCCGGACCGAGCACGAGCTGGGCGGCTACCAGTTCGTCGTCACCCCCCACCTCACCAAGTCGACGCTGTTCGAGACCAGCGGCCACCTCGACTTCTACGCCGAGGGCATGTACCCCCCGATGGAGATGGAGGGGGCGAAGTACTACCCGAAGCCGATGAACTGCCCGATGCACTGCCTGATCTTCCGGTCGCGCACCCGCTCCTACCGGGAGCTCCCGCTGCGGCTGTTCGAGTTCGGGACGGTCTACCGCTACGAGCGCTCCGGGGTCCTCCACGGCCTGCTCCGCACCCGGGGCTTCACCCAGGACGACAGCCACATCTACTGCGCCCCGGACCAGCTCGTCCCGGAGCTGACGTCACTGCTCGCCTTCGTGCTCCGGGTGCTGCGGACATTCGGTTTCGAGCGGTTCGAAGCCGAGCTGTCGACGCGACCGGTTGGGAAGTCGGTCGGCTCGGACGAGGACTGGGAGCAGGCCACCGCCGCCCTCCACGAAGCCCTGGGGGCGGCCGGCCTGTCCTACACGGTGGCCGAGGGTGAGGGCGCCTTCTACGGCCCCAAGATCGACGTCCATCTGCTCGACGCCATCGGGCGGCGCTGGCAGCTGTCGACCCTCCAGGTGGACTTCAACCATCCCATCCGCTTCGAGCTCGAATACATCGGCTCCGACAACGAACGCCACCGACCGATCATGATCCACCGGGCCCTGTTCGGGTCGGTGGAGCGGTTCTTCGGGATCCTGGTCGAGCACTACGCCGGCGCCTTTCCAACGTGGCTGGCGCCGGTGCAGGTCCAGGTCCTGCCGGTGGCCGACCGCCACGAGGACTACGCCCGCTCCGTCCGCGAGCGACTCTCCGGCGCCGGGTTCCGGGCCGAGGTGACCGACGCCACCCACGACACCCTCGGGAACCGGGTCCGGAAGGGCAAGGTGGAGAAGATCCCGTACCTCCTCGTGGTCGGAGACTCCGACGTGGAGGCCGGCACCGTGGGGGTCAACGCCCGGGGTGCCGAGCGGCCCGAGCGCGACGTCCCCGTGGCCGGCCTGATCGACCGCCTGCAGGCCGAGGTCGACGAGCGACGGTGATCATGGCTCTCCGCCTGGCGCCCCGCCGTTGAGTCTCGACCGGCTCTGGGCCGGCTGGCGCTCCCCGTACGTCACCGGGATCGCCGCCTCCGACGAAGAGGACGGCTGCCTGTTCTGCACCCTGGTCGCCTCCGACGACGAGGACGCCCTCATCGTGGAGCGGACGGAGCTGACCTTCAGCGTCCTCAACGCCTTCCCCTACACCTCCGGTCACCTCATGGTCGCCCCACTCCGGCACGAGGCCGATCTCGAGGGCCTGACCGTGGAGGAGGGGACCGCGCTCTTCACCGCCCTCCAGCGGGCGGTGGTGGCCCTCAAGGAGGCGAGCCGGCCCCACGGGCTGAATCTGGGGGTGAACCTGGGCCGGGTGGCGGGCGCCGGCGTTCCCGGCCACATCCACTGGCACGCCCTCCCCCGCTGGGACGGCGACACGAACTTCATGACCGCGGTGGCCGAAGCCCGGGTCATCTCCGAGGACCTGCGGACCACCTGGCAGAAGCTCAAGAAGGCCTGGCCGGCATGACCGAAGACCAGCTCCCTGAGGAGCTCGACGCCACCCTCGCCCGGCCCTACCAGGTGCCGGACATCGCCCGGCGCCGACTCGGAGCGGGCAGCGTCCTGGCCGTCGCCGGGTTGAGCGCGGCCGGCTTCGCCGTCTCCGGCAACTCCGGCCTGCTGGTGGTCGCCCTGGTCCTGGCGGTGGCAGCCGCCTACTGGTGGGCCTGTGCCTGGCCGCGGCGCGTCGACGAGACCGCGGCTCTGGCCGCAGCCGCCGGCGCCGTGGGCTTCCCGGTGGGACACGCCTCCGCCCAGCTGGCCTGGCGGGGCCTGCGCAGCCGACCGACCTGGCGGGTGCTGCTGTATTCGGCCGACGAGCCCCCCTCCAAACGGGGCCTCGTCGAACTCGACGCCGTCGACGGCCGCGTCCTCGGTCACTACCTGGAGGACAACCCCGAGGATTGGACCGCAGGGCAGGCGTAGGCTGGCGTCGTGGTCATCGATGACCGGCGCTGGATCGCACAGCGCCTGGCGTTCCTCCGGGAACGCCTGGCCTCCAACCTCTCCGCGGACGAGCGCCGGGCGGTCGAAGCCGAGATCGAAGCGCTCTCCGCGCAACGGCCCCGGACGGTGTTCGGGCGACGCCGCAGCCTGCCCCGCCTCCCCCGACGCGGGAAGTCCGGGAGTTAGGAACTTCCCTGCGGGGACGATGGCGATTGTTATGTTGACCGCGCATGGCTGCCAGCACGGGTTACCTGCGCCATCCCAGCATCTGCGGCGACACCATCGCCTTCGTGACCGAGGACGACCTGTGGGTCGTCCCCACCGCCGGCGGCCTGGCGCCGCCGGTTGACCGCCAACCTCTCGGAGGTCAGCCACCCGGCCCTGTCGGCCGAGTGGGTCGCCTTCACCAGCCGTGACGAGCATCACCCCGAGGTGTGGTGCATGCCGGCCCAGGGTGGCCCGGCCCGCCGGCTGACCTGGCTCGGAGCCAGTTCCCTGGTGCGGGGGTTCACCCCCGACGGGCGGGTGCTGTTCGTGTCCGAGGCCGCCCAGCCCTTCCACCACCTGGTCCACCCTCACGCCGTGGCCCCTACCGGCGGGCCGGTGGAGCGCCTGCCCTACGGTCCCGCCCGGGAGGTCGCCTTCGGGCCGGGCGACGCCGTCGTCGTGGGCCGGAACACGGCGGATCCGGCCCGCTGGAAGCGCTACCGGGGCGGCACGGCGGGCGATCTGTGGATCGACCGGGGTGGCCGCGGCACCTTCAAGCGGTTGCTCCAGCTGCCGGGCAACCCGGCCTCGCCCATGTGGGTCGGCAGCCGGGTGTTCTTCCTCTCCGACCACGAGGGGATCGGCAATCTCTACTCCTGCCGGCCCGACGGTCGCGACCTGCAGCGCCACACCGATCACGGCGACTACTACGCCCGCTTCGCCCGGACCGACGGCCAGCGCATCGTCTACCAGCACGCGGCCGAGATCTGGCTCTACGACCCGGAGACGGACAGCTCCGCGCCCGTGCCTGTCGACCTGCGCAGTCCCCGGGTGCAGCGCTCGCGCAAGTTCGTGGCCGCCGACCGCTACCTGTCCGGCTTCGCCCTCCACCCCACCGGGCACACCATCGCCCTGGAGACCCGGGGGAAGCTGTTCACCATGCCCCTGTGGGAGGAGGCCGTCCGCCAGCACGGCCGGCCCGACGGGGTGCGTTACCGGCTGGCCCGCTGGGTGGGC
This sequence comes from uncultured Actinomycetes bacterium, assembly GCA_963789165.1. Lineage (GTDB taxonomy): Bacteria > Actinomycetota > Acidimicrobiia > IMCC26256 > BP-133 > CAWBJP01. Next base: position 193,621 of record CAWBJP010000007.1, on the reverse strand, counting down.
GACGGCTCCTCGCTGGTGGTGGTGTCCGACGAGGGGGGCGAGGACGCCATCGAGGTGCACCGACCCGGCGAGGAGCCCCGGCGCCTCGAGGGGCTTCCCCTGGGTTGCATCACGGACCTGGCCACCCCCCCGTCCGGGGCTCGGGTGGCGGTCGCCAACCACCGTCACGAGTTGCACCTCGTCGATCTCGAAGCAGGTACGTCCCGCCTCCTCGACCGGTCCTCGGACGGCCACCTGAACGGGGTGGTCTGGTCGCCGGACGGGCGGTGGCTGGCCTACGCCTGCGCCGAGTCGACGAAGACGGTCTCCATCAAGCTCTGCGAACTGGAGAGCGGCGCCGTCCACGTCGTCACCCGCCCCGAGTTCCGCGACATCCACCCGTCGTGGGACCCCGAGGGCCGGTTCCTCTACTTCCTGTCCTACCGGACCTTCGACCCGGTCTACGACGCCCTGTACTTCGATCTCGGCTTCCCCCGAGGGGTGCGGCCCTATCTGGTCACCCTGACCGCGACGGAACCGTCGCCCTTCGTCCCCCGGCCCCGGGGGTTCGGTCCCCGGACGGGCGACGACAAGTCCGACAAGCACGCCGACACCAAGGCCGACACGGAGGTTGGCGCGGAGGGGAAAGACAAGGACGCCGAGGTCCGCATCGATCTGGCCGGCATCGGCGAACGGATCGTGGCCGTGCCCGTGCCCGAGGGCCGCTACAACCAGGTGGTCGGGATCAAGGGGAAGATCCTGCTCACCTCCTGGCCCGTGCAGGGCAGCCTGGGCCGGGATCCCCTGGCCACCCCCGGCTCCGGCCCCCGCGGCTCCCTGGAGGCCTACGACCTGACCGAGCAGCGCCACGAGACGCTGGTCAGCGGCATCTCCCATTTCGAGGTGTCCCGTGACGGCCACACCCTCGCCTACCGGTCGGCCCGGCGCGTGCGGGTGGTGAAGGCGGGGGAGAAACCCTCCGAGGCCGATGGCGACAGCACGGGCCGGCGCTCGGGCTGGCTTGATCTGGACCGGTTGCGGGTGTCGGTCGATCCCGGGCTGGAGTGGGCCCAGATGTTCAAGGAGGCCTGGCGGCTGCAGCGCGACCACTTCTGGGTCGAGGACATGTCGGGCGTGGACTGGTGGGCGGTCCTCGACCGCTACGTGCCCCTCATCCCCAGGGTGGCCACCCGGCTCGAGTTCTCCGACCTCATGTGGGAGATGCAGGGTGAGCTCGGTACCTCCCACGCCTACGAGTTGGGCGGCGACTACCGGCCCGCCCCGGCCTACGCCCTCGGCCACCTCGGTGCCGACCTGGACTGGGACGCCGAGGCCGGCGTGTGGCGCTTCACCCACGTGGTGGCCGGCGATCCCTGGGACCCGGAGGGCGATTCGCCCCTGCGTGACCCGGGGATCGGGGTCACCGCCGGTGACCGCCTCCTGGCCGTGAACGGCCGGGCTGTTGACGCCGCCTGCACTCCGGCCGAGCTGCTGGTCAACCAGGCCGGCCTGGCCGTGGAGCTCACGGTGGCCGGAGCCGACGGGGCGGATCGCCGCACGGTGGTGCTCAACACCCTGCGCGACGAAAGGGCCTCCCGCTACCGGGAGTGGGTCGAGACCAACCGGACCCGCGTCCACGAAGCCAGCAAGGGGCGGATCGGCTACGTCCATGTCCCCGACATGGGGCCGCGGGGCTACGCCGAGTTCCACCGCTCGTACCTGGCCGAGGTCGAGCGCGATGCCCTCATCGTCGACGTCCGTTTCAACGGCGGCGGGCACGTCTCCCAGCTCGTCCTGGAGAAACTCGCCCGCCGGCGCATCGGGTTCGACATCAGCCGCTGGGGCAGCCCGGAGCCGTACCCGGCCGACTCACCGGCCGGACCGCTGGTGGCGCTCACCAACGAGCATGCCGGCTCGGATGGCGACATCTTCACCCACTGCTTCAAGCTGCTGGGCCTGGGCCCGGTGGTGGGCAAGCGGACGTGGGGCGGGGTGATCGGCATCTCCCCCCGGCACATGCTGGTGGACGGCAGCCTGACCACCCAGCCGGAGTACGCCTTCTGGTTCACCGACGTGGGCTGGAGCGTGGAGAACTACGGCACCGACCCCGACGTGGAAGTCGACATCCGCCCGCAGGACCATGTCGCGGGCAAGGACCCCCAGCTGGACAAGGCCATCTCGCTGGCCCGGGCCGCCCTGCGCAAGCACCGCCCGCTCACGGCCGACGTGGCACGCCGGCCCCGCCTGGAACTCCCGGTCCTGCCCCCCCGCTCCGGCTGAGGGCCCGCCAGCATCCCGGCGCACTTCGCCTCAAGTCGGGCGAACCGGACGCCGATACCCCGGGAAACTCCACTGGGCGGAACCTTGGGGGCGGGACATGGAGATGGTGCCGACAAGTGAACGGGCGCGCAGGCTGGCCGTGCTCGGCCTGCTGCTCCTGGTGCTGGTGGTGGGGGCGGGCGCCCTCGGCCTCGTGCTGTCGGGCTACGCCTGGGTCTGATCCCGGTTCGGGGTACGCGCCCCCAGGGGCCCGGCCCACCCAGCCCGGCCCGTTAGCCTCGCCGGCCGTGAACGTCTCCCGTGCCGCCAAGCTGATGGCCGCCGGCGGGGTGGTGGCCGGCGCCGCCGCCGCGGCCGCCGTGGCCGCCAGCCCCGTGCTCCGGGACGAGGCCCGGCGCCTCTCCCGCCTGGCCCGGCCCCTCGGTGAGCGCCAACCCGAGGCGCCCATCCCGCCGCCGCTGCCGCCCGGTCGGGTGGTCGAACTCCCCGGCCGGGGCGAGATCTTCGTCCGCGACACGGGCACAGAGGCTCCGGCCGTCCTGCTCCTCCACGGCTGGACGGTCTCGGCCGACCTCAACTTCTTCACCTGCTTCGACGAGCTGTCCCGCGCCTACCGGGTGGTGGCCCCCGACCACCGCGGCCACGGCCGGGGCCTGCGCGCCGAGCAGCCCTTCTCGCTGGAGGACTGCGCCGACGACGCCGCCGCCCTCCTTCGCCACCTGGGGCTCGGGCCCGCGGTGGCGGTGGGCTACTCCATGGGCGGTGCCGTCGCCCTGCTGCTCTGGCACCGCCACCCCGCCCTGGTGGCCGGCATCGTGTTCTCCGGCACCGCCCTGGAGTGGCACGAGAGCGCCAAGGACCGGCTGGTGTGGCGGGGGATGACCCTCTTCGAGGTCGCGCTGCGCAACGGGACCGGCGACGGCCTGGTGGAGCGGGTCCTGCGGGAGACGGTGGAGGAGAGCCCCATGCTGGCGCCCTATCGGGCCTGGGTGTCGGGCGAGTTCCACCGGGGCCACCCCACCGACCTGGCCGGAGCGGGCCGGGCCCTGTCGAACTACGACGGGCGCCCGCTGGCGGCCGGGATCGACGTGCCCTGCGCCGTGGTGCTCACCACCCGCGATCAGCTCGTGGCGCCGGCCAAGCAGCGCCAGCTGGCCCGCGCCACCCGGGCCCGGATCTTCGAGATCGACGGTGACCACCAGGCGCCCTTCAACCGCGGCCCTCAGTTCGCCGCCGCTCTCCGGACCGCCATCGACCACGTCTCCGGTGCTTAGTTCTCCTTGGCCGCGGCCGCCTCGGCCACGATCTTGTCGGCCAGATGGGCTGGAGCCGGGTCGTAGTGGGAGTGGGTGGCCACGAAGCGGCCCCGGCCGCCGGTGATGGACCGGAGGTCGATGGCGTAGCGCAGCACCTCGGAGGTGGGCACCAGGGCGGTGATCTCCTGTTCCCCGTTACCGATCGCCGCTGTCCCCTGGATGCGGCCCCGCTTGGAGTTGAGGTCGCCCATCACGTCGCCCTGGTAGGCCTCGGGGACGACGATGACCAGTTCCGAGATCGGCTCCAGGAGCACGGGCCGGGCTTTGGCGGCTGCCTCCTTGAACCCCAGCGACCCCGCCATCTTGAAGCTCATCTCGGACGAGTCGACCGGGTGGTACTTTCCGTCGTAGCAGGTGACCTTCACGTCGACCACGGGGAAGCCGAGGGCCCCGCCGTTGACGATGGTGTCGGCCACGCCCCGCTCCACGGCGGGGATGAACTGGCGGGGGATGGCGCCGCCCACGATGGCGTCGGAGAACTCGAATCCGGAGCCCCGCTCCAGCGGCTCGACCCGGAGGAAGGCGACGCCGAACTGGCCGTGGCCGCCGGTCTGCTTCTTGTACTTGCCTTCCGCCTCGGCCTTGGTGGAGACGGTCTCCCGGTAGGCCACCTTCACCTCTTCCTGCTCCACCTCCACGCCGTACTTGCGAGCCAGCTTCTCCAGGGCGATGGACAGGTGGGTCTCACCCATGCCCCACAGCAGCGTCTGGTGGGTCTCGGAATTGCGCTCGATCCGGATGACCGTGTCCTCCTCCTGGAGCTTGTGGAGGGCGTTGGCCAGCTTGTCCTCGTCCGCTTTGGACTTGGGCCGGATGGCGGTGGGAAGCACCGGTTGGGGCGGTTCGAAGCTCTCCACGGAGACGTCGGCGCCCCGCTGGGCCAGCACGTCGCCGGTGGAGACGTCGGTGAGCTTGGCCACCGCGGCGATGTCGCCGGCGGGGACCTCGGAGGCCGGCTCCTGCTCCTTGCCCCGCAGCATGAAGAGCTGGTGGAGGCGCTCGTCGGTCATGGTGCGGCCGTTGGTCAGCACGGCGTCGGGCCGCACGCTGCCCGAGTGGACCTTGAACACGTTGACCCGGCCGACGTAGGGGTCGGCGATGGTCTTGAACACGAAGGTGGCGGGCGGTCCATCGCTGACCACCGTGGGCGCCGGTGCCTCCTCCACCAGGAAATGGGCCAGGCGGTCCATGCCCACCATCCGGGTGGCGCTGCCGCACAGCACCGGGAAGACCGAGCCGGAGGCGATGCCCTGGGCCAGGGCCCCGGCCAGCTCCGAGTACTCGATCTTCTCGTCGCCCAGGTAGCGCTCCATGAGGTCGTCGTCGCCCACCACGATGCCCTCGATCAGGGCGTCGTGGACGGCGTGCTCCTGGTCGGCCAGGCTGTCCGGCACCTCCCCGGGGGTCCCCGTGCGGGCGCCCTCGGGGTAGTTGTAGGCGGTGTCGCTGAGCAGGTCGACGACGCCGGACAGGTCCGCCTCCTCCCCGATGGGCAGCTGCAGGGGGGCCACCCCGGCTCCGAACTTGTCCTTCAGCTCGTCCATGGTTCGCTGAAAGCTGGCCCGGTCCCGGTCGAGCTTGTTCACGAGGATGGCCCTCGGGAGGCCGGCTGCCTCGGCCATCTTCCAGGCGATCTCGGCCTGCACCTCGACGCCGTCCACGGCCGAGATGACGAACAGGGCCAGGTCGGCGACCCGGAGGGCGGCCACCACGTCGCCCACGAAGTCGGCGTAGCCGGGGCAGTCGAGCAGGTTGATCTTGTGGCCCTCGTATTCGAAGGGCAGGACCGAAAGTCCCACCGAGATGCCCCGCTTGTGCTCCTCGGGGTCGAAGTCAGAGGCGGTGGTGCCGTCCTCCACCCGGCCCATCCTCTGGGTGACCCCGGCCACGTGGAGCAGCGCCTCGGCCAGGGTCGTCTTCCCCGACCCGCCGTGGCCGACGAGGGCGACGTTACGGATTTTGGTCGAGGGATACGTCTTCACGCGAGGTCCTCCAAGGGCCGCCGGTCGAGTGGACGGGAGATTCTACGGCAGACGCTGCATCGGCGGTCCTGGTCAGGGCCGCTGCTAACCTCTGTGCGTACAGTCGCGAGCACCTGGAAGTGGCCACATGCTGGATCATCGGCTCCGGGACGGGGTGGAGCGGGGCCTGCGCCCCGTCGGGCTCCGCTTGCGCCGCGCCGGTTTCACAGCCGACCAGATCACCCTGCTGGGCCTGGCCGCATCCGCCTTCACCGGCGCCGCCATTGCCAGCGGGCACCTGTTCCTGGCCATGGTCGGGCTGTTCGTCTCCGGGTGCACCGATGTGCTCGACGGGGCGGTGGCCAAGGCGGGCGGGACCAGCGGCAAGCGGGGGGCCTTCTTCGACTCGGTGGCCGACCGGGTGTCCGACGCTCTCGTGCTCGGCGGCGCCACCTGGTACCTGGCCGGCCGCGATCCGCAGCTGACGCTGCTGCCTTTCGCCGTGGCCGCCCTGGCCATGGTCGTGTCCTACGAGCGGGCCAAGGCCGAGGCGCTCGGCCTCGACGGTCGAGGCGGCCTCATGGAGCGGGCCGAGCGGATGTTCGTGCTGGGCTTCGGGCTGATGTTCTCCGCCCTGATCCCGGCGCTGTGGATCCTGCTCGTCCTGACCGGGATGACAGCTGTGCAGCGCTTCTTCAAGGTGTGGCGCCAGGCCAGCCCGTCCCGGGTCGACACGGACCCCGGCCGGGCCAAGGCGTGGTGGATCAGCGCCTGGCCGGAGCCCTCCTCGGATTCCCGCATGGCCCGCTGGCGCGTGGACTCCCGTCCCCCGGGCGAGCGGACCCGGCCTGTCCGCTGGCGGGTGTCGTCCCGCCCGAACCCCTCCGACCCCGGACAATCGCGCCTGGCCCGGTGGTGGGCGGACTCCGGGAGCTCACCCGCGGGGGTGCGGTCCCAGCTTCGGAAGCTGCGGGGCCGGACCCGTCCCTAACTTCCGGCGTGGCCACCACCCGCCTGAAGGCCCGGTCGACCTATCTCGCCTACCGTGCCGGGGCGGCGGTCGCCCTCGCTCTTCCCGACCGTCTCACCGGTCCCGGCGCCGGCCTTCTGGGTCGCGTGATGGGACTGGCCATGAGGGGCCGGCGGACCATGCTGGCCCGCCACCTGGCCCGGGTCCACGGGCCCGGCATGGGGGAGTCGGAACTGAACCAGGCGGTGGACGAGGCGTTCCGTTCCTACGCCCGCTACTGGCTGGAGATCTTCCGCCTTCCCCGGGAAACCCCGGAATCTCTGGGCCGGAATGTCGTCGTCGAGGGGTTCGAGCACGTCGAGGCGGCCAGTGCCGGCGGGCGGGGGGTGATCTTCGTCACCCCCCATCTGGGCAACTGGGACCTGGGGGGCGCCTGGATGGCGGCCCGGGGCTACCGGCCCGCCACCGTGGCCGAGGTGCTGGAACCCCCGGAGCTGTTCGAGTGGTTCTGTGCCTACCGCCGGCAACTCGGCATGGAGATCGTGCCCGTCGGCGACGGCGCCGGTTCGACCCTGCTCCGGGCTCTGGGGGAGGGCCGGATCGTCGGCCTGCTGTCCGACCGTGACATGTCAGGAACGGGCGTGGAGGTGGAGTTCTTCGGGGAGCGCACCACCCTGCCCGGCGGCCCCGCCACCCTGGCCCTGCGGGCCGGGGTCGACATCATTCCCTCCACCCTCCTGTTCGACGGTCCCCACGGTCACCGCCTGATCTTCTGCCCTCCGATCCCGGTCGCCCGCCAGGGGCGGCTGCGGGAGGACATCGCCCGCATCACCCAGGTCATCGCCGATGAGCTCGAGTCGCTGGTGCGCCGGGCGCCCGAGCAGTGGCACCTCCTCCAGCCCAACTGGCCCAGTGACTTCGTAGCGGAGGCGGTGGGAAGGTAGATGCGGATCCTGCTGGTGTGCCCGTACTCGCTGGCCCGTCCCGGCGGCGTCCAGGGCCAGACCTTGGGGCTGGCCCGGGCGTTGCGGGCCCGGGGGGTGGCGGCGACGGTGTTGGGGCCGTGCGACGGGGCCCCGCCCGAAGCCGGCGTCGTCGATGTCGGGCGCTGCATCCCCTTCGCCGCCAACGGTTCGGTGGCCCCCATCGCTCCCGACCCCGCCGCCATGCGGCGCACCGTGGAGGTGATCCGGGCGGAGGCCCCCGACGTCATCCATCTCCACGAGCCCCTGGTCCCGGGTCCCAGCCAGGCCACCCTGCTGTGGGGAGGGACCCCGTCGGTCGGCACCTTCCACGCCTCGGGACGGGTCCCGGCCTACGTCTGGCTCCGTCCCTTCATGCGGGCCTTCGCCAACCGCCTGGCGCTCCGCACGGCCGTCTCCCCCGAGGCCCGGGACCTGGCCGAGCGCTGGCTGGGGGGGGCGTGCCGCGTCCTTCCCAACGGCGTGGAGGTGGACCGCTTCGCCAAGGCCGATCCCTGGCCCAGCGAGCGGCCCGCGCTGCTCTTCGTCGGTCGTCACGAGCCCCGCAAGGGTCTCGAGGTGCTCCTGGAGGCGTTCGCCCGCCTGCGGGGTGACGCGGTGCTGTGGGTGGCGGGCGAGGGCCCCGAGACCGACCGGCTGCGCCTGGAGGCACCCGGGACATCCGGACGGGTCGAGTGGCTCGGGCGCCTCTCCGACGAGGAGATGGCCCGGCGCCTGCGGGCCGCCACCGCCCTGTGCGCGCCCTCCCTGCACGGTGAGTCCTTCGGCGTGGTCCTCCTGGAGGCCATGGCCGCGGGCACGCCCGTGGTGGCCTCGGACATCTCCGGCTACCGGGACGTGGTCCGCGATGGCCGGGAGGGACTCCTCGTCCCGCCGGGGGACGCCTCCGCTCTGGCCGGGGCGCTGCACCGGGTCCTTACCGACACGGCGCTGGCCGGCGAGCTCGTCGAAGCGGGGACCACCCGGGCGGCGGCGTTCTCCATGGACCGCCTGGCCGAGCGCTTCACCGCCCTCTACACCTCGGTGCTCGAGAGCGCCTGAGGGTCAAAGACCAAGGCGCAATGAAGGGGATGGGGGGGTCCTGGGCTGGGGGCTTACTTCGGAACGGCGCCGACGAACGGACCGAGCGCACAAATCGGGCGGCGCAGCGGAACTGTGCTTCCGCAAGTACCTCCACGGTCCCTACGGAAGCACAGTTCCCCCTGACCGTCCGATTTGTCCGTTTCGACCACCCGTTCTGAAGTAAACCCCCAGCCCAGGACCCCCCCATCCCCTTCATTGCGCCTTGACTTCCCCACTGCCACCCGACTCCGGGCGCGCCGAAGCCCCGTGGCGCTGGGGGAGCGTCACCACGGGGCTCCAGCGAGAACCTCACCCGGTCCGACGGTCGTCCGGGTTACCTTCACCTGGGATGCGCAGGCTCTGGGGTCACGGGGGTCCGACGGTTGCCACCTCGGATCGGTGGGGGCGGCCCGGGTGAGGGACGTGCATGGCCCCCCGGACGCCGCCCAGCGTCCGGGGGACCAGTGCTTGATCCGGCTGGCTAGCCCTCGTCGCTGACGGGGGGCTTGCGCAGCTGGCGGGTGATACCGAAGGCACCGGCCAGGGCGATGGCGGCCAGAGCGGCCATCCAAGCGCCGTTGTTGCTACCGGTGCGGGGCAGCTGACCCGTGACACCGGGAGCTGCCGGGTCGGGGACGCCGGGGGCGGCACCGGTGGTGCCGGCCGCGGCGGTGGTGAAGTCACTCTGGGCCCGGATGGCACCCACCTTGATGGTGAGGGGCTGGGACAGCAGCGACGTCAGGCCGAAGGCGCCGGCCAGGGCGTTGCTGGCCAGGCCGGTGTCAACCGGAAGGCCGGAGATGACGCCGCCGAGCACGTTGCTCACCGGCAGGTTGGTCACCGGGGCGAGGACGCTGGACAGGGCGGCCGGCGGGTTGATGCTCACCCGCAGGACGTTGAGGCCGGCGTCAGCCACGTTGTAGGCACCCTCGGCCTTGACCGAGTTGGTGCGCTCCATGATGCCGATGTCGATCAGGTTGCCCAGACCGAGCGGCCCGAGGACGCCGTTCAGCGTGCTCTCGAGGCTCGTCGACCTGGGAGGCGACCTGGGCCACGGTGGCGTTGAGGTCGAGGACACCGAGGGACAGCCCGCCGACCTTGAGGGTGCCGAAGCTCCCGGTGGTCGTGGCCGAGGAACCGGCCAGGGTGTCGGCCGCCTTGGCCAGGGCCGAGAACTCCACGCCGCTCAGCTGGATCAGCGGAGCGCTCTCCAAGGTGCTGAAAAGGCTGTCGAACAGACCTTGGAAGGTGCCCAGAGGACCGGTGATCTGGCTCAGGGCTTCAGCCTTCTGCTGGTCGAAGCTGGCCGTGGTGCAGCCGCCGAGGATGCTGCCGACGCCGAGGAGCGAGTCGAGGCTGGTCACGGAGCCGAGCAGGCCGCCGTCGCCGAGAATGCTGCCGAGGGGAAGGGTGTCGAGCAGACCCGTGGCCGTGGCGAGCCCGCCGCAGTCCGACGCCGACGACACGGTGGAGAGCAGCCCGGTCAGGCCGGTCACGGTGCTGAGCACGCTCGAGAGGTTCGTACCCGAGAGCTCGCCGAGACCGAGAGCGCCGCTGTTGACGCCGGCGAGCCCGAGGTTGTCCACGAGGCTGGTCAGGGTGCCGACGCTGAGGTCGCCGAGGCCGAGGCCCAGGCCGCCCAGGAACGAGCTCAGGTCGAGCACGCTGATGTCACCGATGGTCACGACCCCGGTGTCGCCGACGCTCTCGGAAGAGGTGGCGTTGGCGGACATGCTGCCCACCTTCACGTTCTTCACCGAGATGAGGCCCTGGAGGACGTCGATGTTGGGCACCTCGGTGCCGACCGCGGCGCGGGAGCCGGCGGCGTCCTGGAAGGCCTCCACCTTGATGGGGTCGACCACGCCGGAGGCGAGGACACCGGCCCCGAGGGCACCGGTGGGCAGGGCGGGGAGCCCGCTGAGGCCGGCCAGGTTGGTGACGTCGGCCGGGAGGTTGAAGGAGATGGCGTCGAGGGAGCCCGTGGTCACGCCGGGCGCCTCAGCCCGGGCCGAGAGGCCGGGAAGGGTCGGCAGGTTGAGGACGCCGCTGGCGGTCACAGCCGACAGCGAGCCGAAGGCCCGCGGCCCGGCGATGCCGAGGCGGGCCGGGTCCAGGGTGCCCTGGCCCTCGTCGGTCAGGACCTTGATGTTCTGCAGATGTGCCGAGTGAGACGTCAAGCAGAGTGATACTGGCCGCAGCCGTCCCCCGCCCGGTGGCCGCGTTGGCCCCTCCGGCGGTTACCCCCGTAAGGGTGAGGACGACCAGGCCGACCAGCCCGATCCGAATCCTGTTCACCAGAAACTTCCTTTCGCTCATAGAGAGCCCCAACAGCCGCGAGGGGGCGCTATGGGCAAGATCGGGTCGCGGGGGCCAGCGCGCACATAGCTCGAAATGACTATTTCGAGGCCCCAGAAGAACTAGTCACTGGGTCTTCGCCCCAATTCGCTCCGTATGATCAAGGGCATCAACGATCAGATCACCGCCAACCGCCGCCGCTTCCTGGCCGGCATCGCCGCCTTTGTGGCCTTCACCGGGCTCGTGGGCGCCCTGCTGGGCGGCGCCTCGGGGATCATCGGAGGCATGGTCATCGGCGCATTGATCGCCGCCGCGGCCTATTTCTTCTCTGACCGGATCGCGCTGGCCGCGGCCAGGACGCGGCCCGCCCACCCCGTGGACCACGCCCGCCTGCACAACGTGGTCGAGGGTCTGTGCGTGGCCGCCGGGCTGCCGAAGCCGGCCCTCTATATCGTGAGCGATCCGGCTCCCAACGCCTTCGCCGCCGGGCGGAACCCGGCCAACGCCTCCCTGGTGGTGACCACCGGGCTCCTGGACGGCATGACCCGGGTCGAGCTCGAGGGCGTGGTGGCCCACGAGCTGGCCCACATCCGCAACCACGACACGCTGATGACCACGACGGCCGTGGGCCTGCTCTTCCTGCGCGGTCTGCTCCCCCCGCGGCGGGAGACCCTGGCTGACGTCAGCGGCGTGCGTATCACCCGTTACCCACCGGGTCTGATCTCAGCCCTGGAGAAGTTGCGGGGGGCGACGGACGGCCACCCGCGGTCGTGGGTCACCGCCCACTTGTGGATCGACGCCCCCCATCCTTCTCTCGAGCAGCGCCTGGCCGAGCTCCGGGACCTCTAGCTCAAGGGCCACATCTGAGCGACCGGGGGGCAGCGACCGTTTTGAGCCGTTTGTCCTGGGGCTCAAGTGACGGAAATACCCTTCCGATACGTAAGCCTGTGTTGTAGTGGATCCCACGATCCGGCGGGGTTATGCGGGCGCCGGCCGTAGCCGATGTATGGAAAAACGCTGAAGGGAGATTCGTCCGTGCGCCTGCGCCGTACCCCCCTGGCCCTCGTCGGCCTCGCCGCCCTCGCCGCTTCCGCCTGCTCGGGGAGCGGGGGCGACAAGGCCGACGCCGCCCCGGTCGCAGCGCCCGACACGGTCGTCTCCGACGGTGCGGTGGCGGCCCCGGTCATCGCCCCCCTCACCGGTCTCGTCGACGAGAGTGGGGTCACCGCCCGGCGCCCGGCCCTGTCGGTCAAGATCGACAACGCTCCCAAGGCCCGTCCGCAGGCCGGCCTCGATGTCGCCGACCTCGTCTTCGAAGAGGTGGTGGAGGGGGGCGTGACCCGCTTCATCGCCGTGTTCCACTCCGCCGCCCCGGACGAGGCCGGTCCGGTGCGCTCGGTGCGCCCCATGGACCCGAAGATCGTGTCCGCCCTCGGCGGCCTCGTGGCCTACTCGGGGGGCATCCCCGAATACGTGGCGCTCATGCGCAAGGCACCCGTCCAGGACGTCAACATCGACGTGGCCACCAGTGCCTACCGGTGGGCCAAGGAGCGGCCGAAGCCGCACAACCTGATGGTCCACCCCGAAGAGCTGTGGGCCAAGGCCGAGGACAAGCACTCCGCCCCCCCTCCCGCCCTCTTCGGGTACCGGGCGTCGGGCGAGGTCTTCGGTGACGCCGACGCCCTGTCGGTGCGCATCCCCTACTCCAACTTCGCCTCGCCCGCCTACGCCTGGGATGCCGCCTCGGGCACCTGGTTGCGCTCCCAGGACGGCGCCGCCCACCTGGCCGCCTCAGGAACCCAGATCGCCCCCCACAACCTCGTCGTCCAGTTCGTCTCCACCCGCAAGCTGGGCAAGGTGGACGCCTCGGGTCACGCCGTGACCGAGTCGATCGTCACCGGCGAGGGCGATGCCTGGGTGCTGTCGGGGGGACGGGTGACGAAGGGTCATTGGTCCAAGCCGGACGACACCTCACCCACCCGGTACACCGACGCCGCCGGCAACCCGGTGAAGCTCGCGCCCGGCCGCACCTGGGTGCACTTCGCCCCGGTCGGCTCGCCCGTTTCCACGGGCTGACCGGTGAGAGCACCCGCTCGCGGCTAGAGCGCCGCCCAGACGTTCTTGGGGCGGGAGAACTCCCGGATGCCGGCCAGGCCCCCGAGGCGGCCGTAGCCGCTCTGTTTGGTCCCGCCGAAGGGGACGGAGCCGGGAACGCCGGGGAAGCCGTTGATCCAGACGTTGCCCGCCTCCAGGGCCGCCGCCATGCGGTGGGCCCGCTTGAAGTCGTTGGTCTGGATGTAGGCGGAGAGGCCGTAGGGGTGGTCGTTGGCGATGGCCACCGCCTGCTCCTCGGTCTCGAAGGACTGCATGGACATGACCGGCCCGAAGATCTCCTGCTGGGCCAGGTCAGAGGCGTTGTCGACGTCGGCGAAGATGGTGGGGGCGATGAAGTAGCCGTCGGCCAGGTCCCCGTCCAGCCGGTGGCCGCCGGTCACCAGCCTGCCCTCCCCGTTCCGCCGCGCCCGCTCCACGATCCCGAGCACGCGGTCGCAGGCCCCCTGGCTGATGACGGGGCCCATCCTGGTGGCGGGCGAGGCGGGGTCGCCGATGGGGATCGCTTCGACCATGGTCCGACAGCGCTCGATGACCTCGTCATAGACGGGCGCCTGGATGAGGACCCGGGTGCCGATGAGGCAGGCCTGGCCGCTCATGTAGACGACGGCGGAGATGGCCAGCTCGGCCGCTTCCTCGAGGTCGGCGTCGGCGAAGATGATGTTGGCCGACTTGCCCCCCAGCTCGAGGGTGACCGGAGTCAGGTTGGTGAGGGCGGCGGCCAGCACCTCCTTGGCCACGGCGCTGCTGCCCATGAAGTGGATCTTGTCCACGCCCGGGTGGCGGACGAGGGCGTCGCCGGCAACGGGGCCACCGGGCACGATGTTGACCACCCCAGGCGGGAAGCCGGCTTCGAGCAGCAGCTGGCCCACCCGCAGGGGGCTGAGGGGAGCGGGGCGCGAGGGCTTGAGCACGACGGTGTTGCCGGCCGCCAGCGCCGGGGCCAGCGTCATGCCCAGGGAGGGCACCGGACCGTTCCAGGGGATGATGATGCCGACCACCCCGTAGGGCTCGATGAGGGTGTAGTCGAGGGCGGGCTCCGGCCAGGTGGCGATGACGTCGCCGCCGACCTTGTCGGCCCAGCCGGCGTTGTAGGTGAAGGCATCGGCGATGGTGGCCGCAAACTTCTCCGCCATCCAGATCGGCGTGCCGTTCTCGAACATCGACAGCCGGCCGATGGCTTCGGTGTGCTCTCTCATCAGGGCGGCGAATCTCAGCATGACGTCGCGGCGCCGGTCGACGGTCCAGGACCTCCATCCGGGCGCGGCCGCCCCCGCCGCCTGCACCGCCTCGTCGACCTCTTTGGCCCCGGCCAGGGGCACCCGGACGGTGGGCTTGCCCGTGGCCGGGTACTCGTGCTGAAACTCGCCGCCGCTGGCCTCGGTCACCAGACGGTCGCCGATGAGCAGGCCGGGCTGGGGAAAGAAGTCGAGGTCCGCCTCGCCGATGGTCATGTCCGCCTCCTCGTCGGTGTGCTTCCCGTTCCGGCCAGCAGCGCCAGACACGACTCGACCACGGCCTCGGGGTCGTGGCGTTCGGGGTCGAACCACTTGTAGTGCCAGGTGGTGGCGCCCAGGAGCACCTGGGCGCCGTACCAGGGGTCGACGGGAGGGATCACCCCTGCCTCGACGGCCTCGGCCACCAGGGCGACGATGTCTTTGAAGAAGTGGCGTTCCTTCTCCACGATCTCGGCCTCGTACCGCTCGTCCAGCGCGCCGCGGTCGTCGAACAGCACCTTGACCATGCCGGGGCGCTGCGCCACCTCCCTCACCTGGTTCCGGATGAAGGCGATCAGGCGCTGGCGGGGATCGCCGATGCCGCGGCTCTCCTCCAGCTGCCGGCTGGCGGCGGTGACCGCCCGGTCGTGGATGAGGTAGAGCAGGTGGGCCTTGGAGGGGACGTAGTGGTAGAGGCTGGCGCGCCGGAAGTCGATGGCGGTGGCGACATCATCGAGGGTGGCCGACTCGTAGCCCCGGAGCCCGAACGCCCGGACGGCGGCGTCGATGATCTCCTCCAGCTTGGCCAGGTACTCCGGCGACGGCTGGTCCAGCCGGGGCCGGCCACGCCGGCGGGGGGCGGTCACCTCACCCATCGAGCTCCCTCATTTATTTCGACCGACGCACCAGTCGAATAAATTAGGCCGCCCGGGCGCACCCGTCAACGGTCCGTTCCGGGCGGGAGGCTCAGGGGGTGAGGGGCGGCGCCGGGGTGGCCGGCATGGCCATGGGGCCGCCGGTGGTGAAGCGCCAGGTGCGGGCCTCCGCCATGCGGTTGCCCGGGACGTCGGCCAGCACGTTGCCGGCCACCTGCGCCCGGTAGGTGACCAGGGGCAGCAGGTCGGAGTCGGGGTCGAAGGTGACCCGCTTGCGCCCGGCGTCGTAGGTGACCCGGCCGGTCACCGGCGCCCCCGTCGAGTCCACCACCAACGTGAAGGCGGTGGCGCCCACCGTGGCCGGGTCGAGGTCCTCGGAGAACCCGGCGGACACCGCGCTCCCCACCTCGACGCCGGTGGCCCCGTCGGCGGGGTCGAGGGCGACGACCGCGGGCGGCGTGGTGTCGATCAGCCAATCCAGCCGGGCGGCAGTGGGATCAGGGCGCCCGTCGGCCGACAGGGCGCGGGTTTCGAAGGCGTGGGGGCCGTCAGTCAGCCCCGGGTAGGTGCGGGGGGAGGAGCAGGCTTCGAAGGGACCGCCGTCGAGGCGGCACTGGAAGGCGGACCCGCCCTCGGAGGAGGAGAAGGTGAGCACGGCGTCGCCGGAGCGGACGGTGCCCCGGGGGCCGGTGTCGATCACGGTGTCGGGCAGCGTGCGTACCACGGCCGGGTTGAACCACGGGTCGGCCCCCATGGCCGCGAAGGCGGCCAACGACGACTCCGACGTGTCCATCCGCCAGTCGTAGGTGAACCCGTCGCGCTGGCGCAGGGCATGGAAGTAGACCACCGCGGCCACCGCCGGGAACCGGGTCTTGAGCGTCTCCCGGGCGGCGTCCATCCAGGCCGCCTTGTCCCCCGGCCCGTCTTCGAGCACGCCGTACTCACCGATCATGATCGGCTTCGGTCGCTCGACGGCCCAGGCGTAGAAGGCGGCGAAGGTGGCCTCGAAGCTGCGGGGGACGGTGGAGCGGCGGGACGGGTGGCGGAAGTTGTAGCCGTCGGCGCAGGTCCAGTCGACGGCCTCGTCCCCGGGATAGAAGGCCTGGGCTGTCCCGTCGACGAAGTCGGATGCGTCGGGGCACCACACCCACACGGCGTTGCTGGCGCCCTCCTCGGCGAAGAGGCCCCGCAGCCGGTTCCAGGCTGCGATGTAGTCCGACCCCGAGTTGGCGTGGGCCACGTTGCGGTTGCCCCCCATCTCCCAGAACCAGCGCAGGAGCACGGGCTGGGCAAGGTCACGGATGGCGCGGGCCCGGGTGCGCACCAGCTCGTCGTGACGTCCGGAGTTGATCTCCGCGGTGTAGGTCTTGCCCCAGGAGATCATGGGGATCCGCCCGCCGGCGATGTCCCAGGCTTCTCGCCCGTCGGGGAAGGGCTCCTCGAACGGGTGGTAAGAGTGGTCGATGGCCAG
This sequence comes from uncultured Actinomycetes bacterium, assembly GCA_963789165.1. Classification (GTDB taxonomy): domain Bacteria; phylum Actinomycetota; class Acidimicrobiia; order IMCC26256; family BP-133; genus CAWBJP01. The sequence continues at coordinate 177,100 of CAWBJP010000007.1, read as the reverse complement.
GGTCCGCCCGAGCTTGGCCTCGAGGTTGGTGACCGCCCCGAAGGAGTCCACGTCGGAGGGCGTCTGGACGTGGGCTCCGAAGAGCACTCCCTCGGCTGGGGCGAGCGGCCCGGGCGTGCGCCCGGCGGCCCCGGCCCGGGGCAGGGCCAGAGGCACGAAGGCGGCGCCGGCCAGCAACATCAGCGACACCAGCCACCGTAGTGCGAACGTGGAGGGTGAGACGTGCTCTCGCTGGGTGTCCACGGCGCCCCATATTGCCCGGTTTGGCCGGAAAAAGCCACGGGTCGCGTCAACAGAGCCACGCTTCGGGATCGCCGGACGCAACTTGGGGCTCGGGCGGCGTCCGGCGAGAACTGCGGCCATGAAGGGGGGTGGGGGGCCGGGGTCGGGGGCTTACTTCAGAACTGCGCTCTCCAAACCGGACAAATCGGACACCGGCAGCGAACTGTGCTTCCGCAGGGACCGTAGAAGTCCCTGCGGAAGCACGCGAAGTCAGCCCCCAGCGCCGGCTCCCCCAACCCCCTCACTGCGTCTTTTCGGGGCCCGGCCAGACGGGGAGGCGTCCTACACTCGGGCCATCGACTCAGCCCCAGAGTCAGGCCAGGGTAAGGAAGGGGTCTCCCCATGGGCCAGAGCCAGGAGCGCACCACCGGCACCGCCCGGGTGAAGCGCGGGCTGGCCGAGATGCTGCGGGGCGGCGTCATCATGGACGTCGTCACCGCCGACCAGGCCAAGGTGGCCGAGGACGCCGGCGCCACGGCCGTGATGGCCCTGGAGCGGGTCCCGGCCGACATCCGCCGCGACGGTGGCGTGGCGCGGATGTCCGACCCGACCATGATCGAGGCCATCAAGGCCGCGGTCACCATCCCGGTCATGGCCAAGTGCCGCATCGGCCACTTCGTGGAGGCGCAGATCCTCGAGGCCCTCGGGGTGGACTACGTGGACGAGTCCGAGGTCCTCACCCCCGCCGACGAGGCGCACCACGTCGACAAGTGGGCGTTCACCGTCCCCTTCGTGTGCGGGGCCACGTCCCTCGGCGAGGCGCTGCGACGGATCTCGGAGGGCGCCGCCCTCATCCGTTCCAAGGGCGAGGCGGGGACGGGCAACATCGTGGAGGCCGTCCGCCACCTGCGTTCCATCACCGGCGACATCCGACAGTTGACCGTGGCCGACCCGGCCGAGCGCTACGGCTGGGCCAAGCGGCTCCAGGCGCCGGTGGAACTGGTGGCCGAGGTCGCCGAAGCCGGAGAGCTTCCCGTCCCCCTCTTCTGTGCCGGCGGCATCGCCACCCCGGCCGATGCCGCCCTGGCCATGCAACTGGGGGCGCAGGCCGTGTTCGTGGGCAGTGGGATCTTCAAGTCGGCCGACCCCGCGCCCCGGGCCAAGGCCATCGTGGAGGCCACCACCCACTTCCGGGACCCGGAGATCCTGGCCAAGGTGTCCCGCGGCTTGGGCGATCCCATGCGGGGCGACGACATCGCCACCCTCGACGTCAAGCTGGCGGAGCGGGGCTGGTGAGGCCGACGAGCGCCGGAAGGCCTCCAGGTGAAGGTCGGGATCCTGGCCCTGCAGGGAGGGTTCCGCCCGCACGCTGAGGCACTGGGCGCGCTGGGGGCCGATGTCGTGGAGGTCCGGCGGCCCCGTGACCTGGCCGCCGTCGACGGGTTGGTCATCCCCGGCGGCGAGTCGACCACGCTCTCCCGGCTGCTGGGCACCTCGGAGCTGCTCGATCCGCTCCGAGAGCGCTTGGCCGCGGGCCTGCCCGCCCTCGGCACCTGTGCCGGCCTGATCCTCCTCGCCACCGAGGTCCTCGACGGCCGGCCCGACCAGGTGTCGCTCGCCGCCATCGACGTGACGGTGCGGCGCAATGCGCACGGCCGCCAGCGGGAGTCGTTCGAGGCGCCCCTCCAGGTCGAGGGCCTGAGCGGCGGACCGTTCCCCGGCGTGTTCATCCGGGCCCCGGCCCTCGAACGGCTGGGGGAGGGCGTGGACGTGGTGGCCCGCCTGGGCGACGAGCCGGTGGCGGCCCGCCAGGGCCGGGTGACGGTCTGCGCCTTTCACCCCGAACTCTCCGGTGACCTACGGTTCCACCAGCAATTCCTGAGCGAGGTGTCGTGATGAGCGGACATTCGAAGTGGGCGACCACCAAGCATCAGAAGGCGGCCAAGGACAAGACCCGGGGCAAGCTCTTCGCCAAGCTGATCCGCCAGATCGAGGTGGCGGCCCGCGAGGGCGGGGGTGACATGTCGGCCAACGCCACCCTGCGCTCCATGGTGGACAAGGCCCGGGATGCCTCGGTGCCCCTCGACACCATCGAACGGGCCGTCAAGCGGGGGACGGGCGAGCTCGAGGGCGTGGTTTACGAATCGGTCTCCTACGAGGGCTACGCCCCCAACGGGGTGGCTGTCATCGCCGAGTGCCTGACCGACAACCGCAACCGCACCACCTCCGAGGTGAAGAACATCTTCACCCGTAGCGGTGGCTCGCTGGCCGAGCCGGGGGCGGTGGCGTGGCAGTTCCACCGCAAGGGCGTGATCATCGTGGACAAGACGTCGGGGGTCGACGAGGACGACCTGATGATGGCGGCCCTGGAAGCGGGGGCCGAGGACGTGGCCGACCAGGGCGACGGCTGGCAGGTCACCACCGGACCCTCGGATCTGAATGCCGTCAAGGAGGCGCTGGAGGCCGCCGGGATGGCGATGGCCTCGGCTGACCTGACCATGCTGGCCACCACCGCCGTTCCCCTGGAGAACGAGGGCGATGCCCGCAAGGTCCTGCGGGTGGTGGACGCCCTCGAGGAACACGACGACGTGCAGAACGTCTATTCCAACTTCGACATCTCCGACGAGATCTTCGCCCTGGTCTCGTCCTAGTGGGACCCAGGAGGGGATCGCCATGAGCGATGGGTTCGCCACCCCCATCCGCAAGGGCCAGCCCCGGGCCGCATACGCCGACGCCAAGTTCAAGTTTCCGGAGGAGCCCATCGCACCCCCTCGCACCGTCGCCGCCGTCATCCTGGCCGCCGGCCGGGGCAGCCGCTTCGGCGGTGACAAGCCCAAGCCGCTGGCCCGCCTGGGGCCCCGGTCGTTGCTGGCCCACGCGGTGGGGGCGGCGGCGGCGGGAGGTCTGCGGCCGGTGGTGGTGGTGGTCGGCTACCGCGCCGAGGACGTGGCCGCCGCCGCCGGGCCCATGGTCCGTCTGGTGGAGAACCCGGATTGGGAGGAAGGCATGTCGGCCAGCCTGCGGGCCGGACTGGCCGCGCTGGCGGGCGACGAGGGGGTGGTCGCCGCCGCCGTGGCGCTGGCTGATCAGCCCCGCATCGGGCCTGACGCCTACCGGCGGGTGACCGCCGCCCATCAGGAGGGGGCGGGACTGGTGGTGGCTACCTACCAGGGCGTGCGGGGGCACCCGGTGGTGATCGGCCGGGAGCACTGGTCCGAGGCCATGTCCCTCTCAGGCGACCAGGGGGCGCGCGCTCTGCTGGAGAAGTACGACGTGGTCGAGGTCCCCTGCGACGACACGGGCAGCGCAGCCGACGTCGACACCCCCGAGGATCTGGAGGCGCTGAGCCCCTGAGCTTGTTGACGGCTCTTCGCCTGGCGGCTAGGCCGCGTCGGCGGTGGCGACTTCCGAGACCTCGACCACGGCGGCCAGAGGAATGAAGGCGTCGGCTCCGTCCGGCAGCAGGACCCACAGGGTCGAGGTTCCGTGGCGGGGGGCGCAGATCACCTGGCAGTCGTCGATGCGGGCTCCGCCGGTCAGCGTGATCCCGACCCGGCGTCCTTCGAGGGACCGGTACTTCAGGGTCGACTGGTCAGCCATTGGACACCCCTTCATTACGGTTCCGTAAAGAAATCGTCAATCACGTGTTCGATGGATTCCGTGTTGATCCCTGCTGTCCCTGGGTCGACCTTCCAGCTATGCCCGGTTCCGCGCCGTTTGGGGCGAATTTCCCGGCGTGCCTTTCCAGGCCCCACTGTCAAATCCACGAGGCCGTCACACCCCGACGGTAGGATCGAACCGATGTTCGGAACGGTGCTGGGTATCGACCCGGGGGTGTCCCGCTGCGGCTACGGGGCGGTGGCCGAAAAGGCCGGCGTCCTGTCCGCCTCCAGCTGCGGTGTGATCCGCACGCCGCCGTCGATGCCCCTCCCCCAGCGCCTGGCCGCCCTGGAGGCGGAGCTGGAGGCCCTGATGGTCGAGGTGGGCCCGGTGGCGGTGGCGGTGGAACGCGTCTTCTTCCAGGTCAACGTGCGCACGGCCATGGCCGTCGGTCAGGCCAGCGGGCTGGCCCTGGCCGTGGCCGCCCGGGCCGGCGTGGAGGTGTGCCAGTACACCCCCAACGAGGTGAAGCAGGCGGTGGCCGGATACGGCGCCGCGCCCAAGTCGCAGGTGCAGGCCATGGTGGCCCGCCTCCTGCGCCTGCCCGAGGTGCCCGGGCCGCCGGATGTCGCCGACGCCCTCGCCCTGGCCATCTGCCACCTGTCGGCCGGTCGGTTCAAGAGCCGGAGCGAGGTCGGGGCGGCCGCCGCCGGCGGCCCGGTACCGGCCCTGGCCCGAGCCATCGCGGCGGCGACGACACAACAGGAGGACCGATGATCGGATCGCTGCGGGGCGCGGTGCTGGAGCGCGCCACCACCGGCGAGGTGCTGGTGGAGGTGGGCGGGGTCGGGTACCGGGTGGCGGTCCCGGCCGGGGCGCTGGTGACCCTGGAGCCCGGGGCGCCGGCCTTCCTGTTCACCCACCTGCTGGTGCGGGAGGACGCCCTGGCTCTCTACGGCTTCACCGACCGGGACCAGCGCGACACCTTCGAGGCGCTCATGGCCGCCACCGGCGTGGGGCCCAAGCTGGCCCTGGCCATCCTCTCCGTCCACTCGCCGGCCGTCCTCCGCCGCACCGTGGCCGAGGGCGACCTCGACGCCCTCACGCTCGTCCCCGGAGTGGGCAAGCGCACGGCCCAGCGCCTCATGATCGAACTGGCGGCCAAGCTGGGGACGCCGGCACCCGAACCCCGTCCCGATGGCGCCACCCATCCCCGGGCCGAGGTGCGGGCCGCCCTCGACGGCCTCGGCTATGGCCCCGACGAGGTCCGGGAGGTCCTCCTGCGCCTGCCCGAGGACGCCCCGGTGGAGATGATGTTGCGCGACGCCCTCAAGCTGCTCGCCCTCGCCCGGGGGGCCGGGGGTGTCCCCCTGGATGTCAGGACCCCCAGGCCGAATGGTGCCTCCCGTGCGTGAGGAGGTACTCCACCCCGGCGCCGAACCGGCCGAGGAGGCCGAGGAGACGACGCTGCGGCCCCGGCGCCTGGCCGAGTTCATCGGCCAGCCCGGGCTCAAGGCCAACCTGGAGATCATCCTGGGAGCCGCCTGCCAGCGCGGCCAGGCCGCCGACCACCTTTTATTTGCAGGACCCCCAGGTCTGGGAAAGACCTCGTTGGCCGGGATCGTGGCTGCCGAGCTGGGGGTGGGGTTCCGCATCACCAGCGGGCCGGCCCTGGAACGCTCCGGCGACCTGGCCGCCATCCTCACCAACCTGGACGAGGGCGACGTCCTCTTCATCGACGAGATCCACCGGTTGCACCGGGTGGTGGAAGAGGTCCTCTACCCCGCCATGGAGGACTTCGCCCTCGACATCGTGATCGGCAAGGGCCCCTCGGCCCGTTCCATCCGCCTCGACCTGCCCCGCTTCACCCTGGTGGGGGCGACCACCCGCACCGGCCTCATCACCGGTCCGCTGCGCGACCGGTTCGGGTTCGTGGCCCGGCTCGACTACTACACGACCGCCGACCTGGTGGCCATTGTCGGCCGGACGGCCCGCATCCTGGGCGTGGTCATCGGTCCGGAGGGCGCGGCCGAGATCGCCCGGCGGGCCCGGGGCACCCCCCGGATCGCCAACCGTCTCCTGCGCCGGGTGCGCGACTATGCCGAGGTGAAGGGGGACGGCCAGGTGACCGGGCCCGTGGCGGCCGACGCCCTCGCCCTCTTCGAGGTGGACGAGCGGGGCCTGGACAAGGTCGACCGGGCCATCCTGGGCGCCCTGTGCCGTACCTTCGCCGGCGCCGCCGTCGGGCTGTCCACGCTGGCCGTCTCGGTGGGGGAGGAGCCGGAAACGGTGGAGGACGTCTACGAGCCCTACCTGCTCCAGGAGGGGTTCCTCCAGCGGACCCCCCGGGGCCGGGTGGCCACCCCCGCCGCCTTCGCCCACCTGGGCCTGGAGGCCCCACCCGCTCCCGGCAGCCCCGCCACCCCCCGACCCCAATCTCTTCGGGGGGTAGCAAACCGACCTGGGCTGGACCGGCCCGGACGATGGGAACGGGTAGCATTTCGGCTTTTGAGACTCCGGAGTCGTTTCTTCGCCGTGGATGCACTCGCCCCCCTGTGGCTCATCTTCATGCTGGGCGCCTTCTATATGCTGCTGATCCGTCCGCAGCGTCGGCAGCTGGCTGCCCATCGCGCGCTGATGTCCAGCCTCTCGATCGGTGACGAAGTGATGACCATGGGCGGGATCTTCGGCCGGATCCGGAGTCTGGAGACCGACGTCGTCGACCTCGAGGTCGCCCCCGGCACGTCGCTACGGGTGGCCCGGACCGCGATTTCCCGGAAAGTAGAGGGCCAGTAAGTGCGCAAGCACGTCATCCGCCTCATCCTCAGCATCCTGGTGGTGCTGGTGCCGCTTGGCGTCGTGCTGGTGAGCGACACCTCGCCCCAGCTGGGCCTCGACCTCCAGGGCGGCATCTCGGTGGTGCTCGCCCCCACCAAGGCCGTCCAGGGCGACGCCCTGTCCAAGGCGGTGGAGATCATCCGCAACCGGGTGGACGCTCTGGGTGTGGCCGAGCCCGACGTCTCCCTCCAGGGTGAGAACATCATCGTCGACCTCCCCGGTGTCGAGAACCGGGAAAAGGCCCGTGAGCTGGTGGGTACCACCGCCGAGTTGCGCTTCCGGCCTGTGCTCCAGGTCTTCCCGGGAGGGGCGGTGGCGACGACCACCACCACGAAGCCGGGCGCCACGACCACCACCTCAGCCGGGGGCGCCACCACGACCACCGGTGCGGGGGCGTCGACCACCGTCACCACCACCCAGAGGGGAGAAGTCACTCAGAAGGGGGCTGGCGCAGTCACCCAGAAGGGCACGGTCACCGCCGGTCAGGCCGCGACCAGCACCACCGCTCCGGCCACCACCGAGACCACCGCGCCGGTGATCCCGCCGGAAGCCGTCCCGCCGGCCCCACCTCCGGCCGCCTGTTTGCCCAAGGCGTCGGCCGTGGACGACCCGGCCGCCATCGTCGTGCTTCCCTTCCGGGACACGGACGAGGACCGGCAGGGCGACCTCGAGTGTCTGGGCCCGGCCGAGCTGACCGGCGAGGCGGTCAAGAGTGCCAAGGCCCGCTTCCAGAACGGCTGGGGCGTCACCGTCAAGTTCACCTCCAAGGGCGCCGACCAGTTCAACGACCTGGCCGCCAAGTACTTCCAGCGCCAGGTGGCCATCGTCCTCGACGGGGTCGTCCAGTCCGACCCCACCATCAACGCCCAGCGCTTCGACCGGGGCGAGGCCGAGATCAGCGGCAGCTTCGACGAGAAGGAGGCCCGCGACCTGGCCCTGGTCCTGCGTTACGGCGCCCTCCCCATCGAGCTGGAGGAGCGCCAGGTCCAGGCCATCTCGCCCACGCTCGGCCGTGACCAGCTCCGCTCGGGTGTCGCCGCCGGCCTCTTCGGGCTCGGCCTGGTCATGATCTACATGCTGCTCTACTACCGCATGCTGGGCCTGGTGATCTGGGCCGGCCTCCTCCTGGCTGCCGGTGCTCTCTACGTCATGACGGCGTGGCTGTCGAACGCCATCGGCCTCACCCTCACCCTGGCCGGCGTCACCGGCATCATCGTGTCGGTGGGCATCACCGTCGACTCCTACGTCGTGTACTTCGAACGATTGAAAGACGAGGTGCGGTCGGGCAAGACGATCCGGTCGTCCCTCGACCGGGGCTTCGCCCGCTCCTTCCGCACCATCCTGGCCGCCGACCTGGTCTCCCTCATCGGCGCCGCTCTCCTCTACTTCCTGGCCGTGGGCTCGGTGCGGGGCTTCGCTTTCTTCCTGGGTCTGTCCACCGTGCTCGACATCGCCGTGGCCTACTTCTTCATGCACCCGCTGGTCTCCATCATCGGACGCAACGAAATGCTGTCGAAGGCCGGCTGGCTGGGCGTGGCGTCCGGTCTCGACGCGAAGGGGGCGACGGCGTGAGCTTCAAGTCCGGCCTCTCCGACCTCCTGCACGAGCGGACCAACTACGACTTCGTCGGGCGCAAGAAGCTGTGGTTCTCCATCTCTGGGCTGGCCATCGCCATCGGTGTCCTCTTCCTCGTCGTCGGCGGGCTCAACTTCGGGATCGACTTCGAGGGCGGCACGGCCTGGCAGGCCCCCATCGAGAAGGGCGAAGCATCGACCGCCGCGGTGCGGGACCTGATGGAGGCCAACGGCCTGCCCCAGGCCGAGGTCGCCATCCTGCGCACCGGCGGCAACGAGACCGTGCGGGTCCAGGCGGAGCGGGCCAGCAAGGAGGTCCAGGTCAAGGTCGGGCAGGTCCTGGCCGACTACGGCGGAGCCAGTGTCGACGACATCAGCATCACCGACGTCGGCCCCACCTGGGGGTCGGAGGTGTCCAGCAAGGCCATCCGGGCCCTCGTGTTCTTCTTCATCGGTATCGCCGCCTACCTGTCGCTGCGCTTCGAGCCCAAGATGGCCGTTGCCGCCCTGGCCGCCGTGGTTCACGACATCCTGATCACGGTGGGCGCCTACGCCGTTACCCGGTTCGAGGTGACGCCGGCCACCGTCATCGCCTTCCTCACCATCCTCGGTTTCTCGCTCTACGACACCGTCGTCGTCTTCGACAAGGTGAAGGAGAACGCCGACAATCTCGCCGCCGCGGGGCGGGAGACATACTCCGACATGGTCAACCGGTCCATGAACGAGGTGCTGATGCGGTCGCTCAACACCTCCATCGTCGCCTCTCTCCCCGTCTTCTCCCTGCTGATCGTGGGTTCGTATCTCTTCGGCGCCCTGACCATCCGGGACTTCTCCCTCGCCCTCTCCGTCGGTCTGCTCACCGGGGCGTACTCGTCGATCTTCACCGCCACCCCGCTGCTGGCGGTGATGAAGGAACGGGAGCCCCGCTACGCCGCCATCCGTCAGCGGCTGGACCGGGCCGGGGCCGGTCTCGCCGCCCCGCCTGCTCCGGTAGCAGGTACTTCGGTGTCCGCACCGGCGCCCGGCGCCCCCGATGCGACCGGTGCCGGCGACTCCGAACCCGACGGCGCCGCCGAGCGCGGCTCCGGTGGGTGCCCCGGTCCCCCGCCGGCCCGGCCCCCCGCCCCGACCCCGCCAGCAACGCCGCAAGCGTCGCTAGGCAGCAGGCCCGGTACTCTGGTTTTGTGGATATCGCCGCGCTCAAGGATCTGATCCGGGACGTTCCGGACTTTCCCGAGCGCGGCGTGGTGTTCAAGGATCTGACCCCGCTGCTGGCCGACCCCGGCGCCTTCGCCGTCGTGCTCGACGCGCCTGGTGGAGCCGTTCGTCGGTCACCACGTGGACAAGGTGGTCGCGATCGAGGCCCGGGGCTTCATCTTTGCCGCCCCCGTCGCCCACCGCCTCGCGGCCGGTCTCATCCCGGTGCGCAAGCCGGGCAAGCTCCCGTGGCGGATCGAGGCGGCCGAGTACGCCCTGGAGTACGGCCGCGGCACCCTCGAGATCCACGCCGACGGCCTGGCCAAGGGCGAGCGGGTCCTGATCATCGACGACGTGCTGGCCACCGGCGGGACGGCGGCGGCCACCGCCGGCCTGGTCGAGCGCCTGGGCGGCGAGGTCATCGGCCTCGGCTTCGTCATCGAGCTGGGCTTCCTGGGAGGCCGGCGCAAGCTCGAGGGGCGCGAGCTGCACTCGCTGCTCACCTACGAGTGAGCCGGCCGCGAGGGTCCGGGGCATGAGCACGGTCGACCGTCGCATCGATCTGCGTACCGAAGGACGTCGGGGCGTGTTGCCCTGGCGGCGCCACCAGGTCAACTCCGAGGTGGCCCCGCTGCTGGCCACCTATCTGGAGCGCCACCCCAAGGGGGAGACGTCGCGCATCGAGCGGGCCTTCGAACTGGCCCGCAACGCCCACCAGGATCAGGTCAGGAGATCCGGCGACCCCTACATCAGCCATCCGCTGTCGGTGGCCCGCATCCTGGCCGGCCTCGGTCTCGACGACGTCACCATCGCCGCGGCCCTCCTCCACGACGCGGTGGAGGACACCGAGGTCACCCTGGACGACCTCTCCCGCGACTTCGGGCCCGACGTGGCCGCCATCGTCGACGGGGTCACCAAGCTGGACCGGCTCCAGTTCGATACCAAGGAGGCCCAGCAGTCCGCCACCCTGCGCAAGATGCTGGTGGCCATGGCCAAGGACATCCGGGTCCTGCTCATCAAGCTGGCCGACCGGCTCCACAACATGCGTACCATCGCCGCCCTGCCCGAGGGCAAGCAGCGCCGTATCGCCCAGGAGACCCTCGACATCTACTCCCCGCTGGCCCACCGCCTCGGCATCCAGGAAGTGAAGTGGCAGCTGGAGGACCTGTCGTTCTCGGTTCTCTATCCCAAGCGCTACGCCGAGATCGAGCAGATGGTGGCCTCCCGGGCGCCGGAACGCGACCTCTACCTGAGAGATGTGCTGGAGGCGGTCTCCAACCGCCTGGGCGTGCTTCGGATCCGGGCCGACGTGGTGGGCCGGCCGAAGCACTTCTTCTCCATCTACGAGAAGATGGTGGTCAAGGGCAAGGAGTTCGACGAGGTCCAGGACCTGGTGGGCATCCGGGTGGTCGTCGACTCGGTGAAGGACTGCTACGGGGCCCTCGGCTCCATCCACGCTTTGTGGAAGCCGGTCCAGGGCCGTTTCAAGGACTACATCGCCATGCCCAAGTTCAACCTCTACCAGTCGTTGCACACGACGGTGGTGGGGCCCCAGGGCAAGCCGGTGGAGGTACAGATCCGGACCCGGGAGATGCACCAGCGGGCCGAGTTCGGCATCGCCGCCCACTGGGGCTACAAGGAGAACCGCACCGCCGGCGACGATCTCGGCTGGCTCCAGCGGCTCGTCGACTGGCAGCAGGAGACCTCCGATCCCACCGAGTTCATGGAGGTCCTCAAGGTCGACCTGGAGCAGGACGAGACCTTCGTCTTCACCCCCAAGGGCAAGGTCATCACCCTGCCGTCGGGGGCCACCCCGGTCGACTTCGCTTACACCATCCACACCGAGGTCGGACACCGCTGCATCGGGGCCCGGGTCAACGGCCGCCTGGTGCCCCTCGACTCGGCGCTGGCCTCGGGCGACACGGTGGAGATCTTCACCTCCAAGGTGGAGGGGGCGGGGCCGTCCCGGGACTGGCTGCGGATCGTCCAGACGCCCAGGGCCCGTTCCAAGATCCGCCAGTGGTTCTCCCGGGAGCGCCGGGAGGACGCCATCGAGTCCGGCCGGGAGGATCTGGTCAAGGCCCTGCGCAAGGAGTCGCTGCCGGTCCAGAAGCTGGCCGGCTCCTCCATCCTGGCCAAGGTCGCCGTGACCATGAACTACACCGACCTCGACGCCCTCCACGCCGCCATCGGCGAGGGGCACGTGGCGGCCAAGGCGGTGGCCCAACGGGTGCAGCGGGAGTTGCGGGGCGGCGAGGAGCAGCTGTCCACCACCGCCACCCGGCCCCGGCGCAAGCCCCGGGCCAACACCAAGGTCGGCGTGCACGTCGAAGGCCTCGATGACGTGCTCGTGCGCCTGTCACGTTGCTGCACGCCGGTGCCGGGCGACGAGATCATCGGGTTCGTCACCCGGGGCCGGGGCGTCTCCGTGCACCGGTCGGACTGCGCCAACGCCGCCGGTCTCACCTCCCAGTCCTCCCGGCTCATCGAGGTGGAGTGGGACGGCCAGGCCGCCGGGCACTGGGTGGTGTCCGTCCAGATCGAGGCGCTCGACCGGTCCAAGCTGCTGCGGGACGTGGCCCAGGTGCTGGCCGACCACCACGTCGACATCATCAGCTGCGCCACCCAGACCACGGGCGACCGGGTGGCCACGCTCCACTTCGACTTCGAGCTGTCCGACCCCGGCCACCTGGATTCGATCCTGGCCGCGGTGCGCCGAGTCGACTCGGTCTACGAGGTGTCCCGGGTCCTGCCCGGCAACAAGACCGCGGCGGCCAACTGACCCAGCGCCAATGCCGGGCCAGGACCAGTCGTTAAAATTCGTAATCGTTTGCTAGTAAAAAATTTCGGGTATGCCCTCGGGGAGTCTCGCGCCGAGTGGCCGATCCCGGGCCTCTGGACCCCCCCAGAACCCCAGGAGGAAACCCCCCCCCATGAATTCCCGTACGCGCCGTCTCGGCGCGCTCCTCGCCGTCCTCGCCCTCGGCGCTGCCGCCTGCGGCGACGACGACAAGACCCAGGCCGGCACCAGCGACACCACGGAGGCACCCACCAAGGCGGCCTTCATCGCCGCCGCCGACGAGATCTGCTCCGCCAACAACGACCAAACCGAGGAGGTCATGGGGCCCATCTTCTCCGGCGAGCCCCAGCCGGCGATGGTCCAGGAGGGTCTCGGCAAGGTGCTCGACCTGAGCGGCAAGATGATCGCCGACCTCCGCGCCCTGACCACGCCGAAGGGCGACGAGGCCAAGATCGACGCCCTGCTGGACGAGGGCGAGCAACTGGAGGGCACGCTGCGGGCCAAGAATGCGACGCCCGAGGGCGCCATGGAGCTGGCCAATGCCGAGGAAGACCCCTTCGGAGCCCTCAACGAGAAGATGATGGCCTACGGCTTCAAGGACTGCGCCGGCGAGGGCGAGCCGACGACCGAGACCTACCTCGGTGACGAGCTCAGCCCCGACGACCAGGCCACGGCCTTCAGGGTGGCGGTCAAGGCGGTCGACTACCGCTACGAGGGCGTCCTCCCCAACCTCCCCCTCGGTCCGGCCGTCTTCACCCTCACCAACGCCGGCAGCGAGAACCACGAGTTCGGCCTGGTGAAGATCAAGGCGGGGGTCACCGTCGAGGAGGCGATCGCCAAGGCCAAGGCGGACCGCGAGGATCAGTCCTACGTCGACCGCTTCATCGGCGCCGCCTACGCCCTGCCCGGCGAGCACACCGATCTGTCGGCCCAGCTCGACGCCGGCCTCTACGGCTTCGCCTGCTTCGTGGAGGACGCCGACGGCAAGCCCCACGTCATGCGCGACATGATCGGCTATTTCAAGGTCGCCGGCTGAGCTGGTTGACCATGTTGATCCACAACGAACCGCCGGGCTCCACGGGGCCCGGCGGTTCTCTGTTCAGCGCCAGTGCTGGGCCAGGCTGTGGACGGGAATGGTGAGGAGGTCGATGGGGGGCAGCTCGGCGAGGCGTTCGTCATCGAAGGCGGGTTCGGTCTCGGTGACGGCGTCGACCAGGGCGCCGTAGCGGCCCTGGTAGCCCTCCATCACGGCCCGCATCTCCACCCCGGGGAGCTGGTCGGCGAAGCGAACGTGGAGCAGGGTCATGCCCACCACCTCGGCGCGGTGGGTCTCGGGCACCAGGACCACCGTGCGGCCGTCGGTCCACCCCTTGGCCACCGTCACCTCCCGCAGCGTGGCGGCGCGGTGCTTGGTGCCCCGCAGACGGTGGCTCCCGGGAGTCTCCGCCCGGGAGGGGATGTCCCGGGCGACGCCGCCCTTGGCCACCACGGTGATGGTGGCCTCTCCGTCGTCGGGGGCCCCTTCGATGGCATATCGGGTGAATCCTGTGACCTCCTCGATGGCCGGGGCCAGAGCGCCCAGCGTGCGCAGCGCCCGGTAGCCGAGCCGGTCCCGGGGCGCCCCGGTGGCCAGCACCTCGGCCACCAGCGGGGCCGTAAAGAGGTCCTCTTCGGAACGGGAGATGCCCACCGTCACCGTCTTGGCCTGGTGCTTGATGGCGTCGATGGGGCGGGTCAGCTCCTCGATGGCCCGGGTCAGGGCGCCGGCCAGCTCTTCGACGACGGCGGCGGGAGTGGGGAGCCGCCCGTCGGGAGGTTCGTACAGCTCGAGGGGGAGATCACCGGTGGCGTGGCGTAGCACCGAGGCCAGGCGGACGGCCACCGCCGCGGGGAGAGAGCCGTCGTAGTCCCCTGCCGCCAGAGCCTTGGAGAAGGCCTGCGCCGGTTCCGCCAGGCGGGGGCCGAGGTAGGTGAGCAGGTCCGAGCCGGGACGCTCCTCCTGTTCGGCGGCCTCCTCGACCAGCGCCCGGGCCTGGCGCAGGGACCGCGCCTGGGCGTCGATGGCCAGCGCCGCCTCGTAGCCGAAGAGGTGACCGGCCATGGCCGACATGACGAAGACGAGCGCGGGGTGCACCGGTGGTGTGGGCAGGGTGGCCAGGGCGGAGGGAAAGTCGGTCCCCTCGGTGGCGATGACCACGGGGGCGGCCCGGTGGGCCCGGTAGATGGCCAGCTCTTTGGCCACGTCGGCGGCGGCGGCGGGCGGCAGGCCGGTGGCGCACACCAGGATGAGCGGCTCGGAGGACAGGTCGATGTGCTTCTTGTCCTCGGTGGCGTCACAGGCGATCGACTTGTAGGCCAGTTCCGAGAGCTTGATGCGCAGCTCGGCCGCCGCCACCCGGTTGACCCCGTTGCCCACCACCGCCCAGTAGCGGCGGCGGGGCGCGTGTTCAGCGGCGGCGGCGGCGATGGCGGGCCGGCCGGCCAGCACCGCCTCCATGGCCGCAGGCAGCTCGGACAGGCCCACCAGGAGATCGTGGGTCCCGGCTGGCGGTTCCCCACCCCGGGCCTCGGTGGCCAGGGCCAGGGCGAGCACGAAGCCCGCCGCCACCTGGGCGTAGAACGCCTTGGTGGAGGGCACGCTCATCTCCACGTCGCGCCCGTCGGAGGTGTAGAGGACCCCGTCTGCCTTCTCAGCCAGGTCGGAGTGACGGCGGTTGACGATGGCCAGGACGGCGGCCCCCCGGGCCCGGACCAGGTCGACGGTCCGGTTGGTGTCGGTGGTGGTCCCCGACTGGCTGATGGCCACCACCAGGGTGTCGCCCATGTCGTCGTCGAGCCCGAAGCCGGACAGCTCGGTGGCGGGCAGGGCGGACACCGTGATCCCCGGGGGGAGGAAGTCGCCCAGGGCGGTGGCCAGGCTCTGGGCGGCGACCGCCGACGTGCCCTGCCCGATGGCGAAGATGCGCCGGACGGCGCCCTTGGCCAGCTTCTGACGCAGGTCGGTGGGCAGCGTCTGCTCGGGGAGCGTCACCGATCGCCGGCCGTTGATCTCAGAGATCTTGCCCCGGAGGGTCTTGCGGAACGACTGGGGCGCCTCGGAGATCTCCTTCAGGAGGAAATGCGGATATCCCGCCCGGTCGACGTCGCGGGTGGTGATCTCCGCCGTCACCACCTCTCCCGGGTCGACGGGCAGAGGGCTGCTGTCGTAGGCCAGGCGCTCCACCCCGGCGAGGGAGCCCGCCTCTTCCCGGTCGAGCACGACGATCTGGCCGCCGGTGGCCTCGCCGTCCATGCGGAGATAGCGGGACGTCTCCTCGATGAGCCCGTAGGGCTCGCTGGTAACCACGAAGGCTTCGTCGCACAAGCCGACGTAGAGGGCCTGGCCGCTGCCTCGCAGGGCCAGGAGCAGGCGGTCGGGATCGTCGCCGGCGTGGGCGGCGATGGCCACCGACCCCTCGAAGGCAGCCACCGTCTCCCGGAAGGCGGAGGTGGGCGACGCCTCGGCGGCGATCCGGCGGGAGACGAGGATGGGAATCACCTTGGCGTCAGTGGTGATCTCCGGGCGGGTGTGCAGCGTGTGGGCCGCCCGCAGCTCCATGTGGTTGTCGACGTCGCCGTTGAGGGCGGCGGCCACGTAGGGCGCCGAGGGGCGGTCCGCCTCCTCGTGGTTGAGCGGGTGGGCGTTGGCCTCGCTGATGAGTCCGACGCTGGCCCACCGGGTGTGGGCCACGATGGCCGCCTGAGCGTCGGGGGCGGCGAGGGCTCGGTGGAGGAGTTCGTCGCCGGCGATGGCGTTGCGGAGGACGCGGATGTTGTCGCCCAGCTCGCCGATCTCCGCTGCCGCCTTGTAAACGAAGGCCAGCCCCTCGGGCGTTGCCCGCACCGACGTCGACCGGAACAGCGGGTCTGTCACCCGTACCGCCAACTCCCGGTCGCCGGCCTGGATGGCTGCGCCGGTCACGAACAGGTGCAGGCCGGCCGAGTCCCGGCCGCGGACCTCGAGGCGCTCGAGGGCGGAGAGCGCGACCTGGATCGCCCACCACGCCTCCAGACCGGGACTGTCCGGCCCGATACCCGGGCCGGCCAGGCGGGCGATGGCCTGGGCCGCAGGCAGCCGGTCGCGCTGGACGGCCCACACCGCGTCCTTCAGGCGGATGAGGGCGGCGTTGGCCGCTTCCAGCGCCGCTCCTTCCAGGGGGCGGTGGCCGGCATCGAGTTCCGCTTCGATGCGCTCGATGTCACGGGTGGCGCCGGCCATGCGTGACTCGAGGCGCTGGGCCAGTCCCGGCGTGCGGAGCAGTGCCCGGACTCCCCCGACACCCCGGAGCGTGCTGTCGAGAGTGGCAAGCTGCTCGGCGGCCTCATCGAGGTCGGCATCGGGATGCCGGAGCGTCGCAAGGGCGTTGGCGACCCCAGCCATCACGTCTCCGGGGTCCGGTGGCGTGGTGGTCGACCGCCGGGTCAGGACAGCGACGATTCCGCACATGCCAGCAGAGGGTAAGCGCGACTAACGGCCGAAGAGACCCATCCACTCCTCCAGTGAGCGGGGCCGGAAGACGTAGTTGGAGGCCCGGGTCTCCCCCATGGTGGCGGACGGATCGGGGGCGTAGAGGTGGCCCGGGTAGAGCACGGTGTCGTCACCCACCCGGGCCAGGCGCCGGGTCAGGCTGTCGTACATGGCCTCGGGATCGCCGCCGGGCAGGTCGGTACGCCCGCAGCCCTCCAGGAACAAAGTGTCGCCGGCGATCAACATGGGGGTCCCGGAGAGGCGGCCGTTCACCAGGAAGCACTGGCTCCCCGGCGTGTGACCCGGGGTGTGGAGCAACTCGATGTCTACGCCGCCGACGCTGACCACATCTCCGGACTCGTGGGTCACCAGGGCGTCGGTCACGCCCGTGACCGCGCTCACGTAGCTGGCCTCGTCCCGCTGGACGTGGACAGGCACGTCGGCCCGGGCCAGCAGTTCGGGCAGCCCGGCCACGCTGAAGCCGAACATCTCGCCGCCCACATGGTCGGGGTGGTAGTGGGTGGCCAGCACGCCGGTCAGGCGCATCCCGTCGGCGTCGAGGAGGTCGAGGACGTCACCCGGGGCGTGGGCCGGGTCCACCGCCAGCGCTTCGCCCGTCTCCCGGTCCCCGATGAGGTACACGAAGTTGAGCATCTGACGGGCCAGCGGGTCCGAGCGGCCCAGGTCCCGGCCGGAGAGCAGCTGGCGGAAATACAGGCGGTCGCCGTCCACGGCGACGGAGTGTAAGGCGGCCTACCGGCGGGCTGGGTCAGCAAAAAACATCCGCAAAGAACACCCCGCCGCGACAATGCGTGACACGGTAAGCCTGAGCTAACGTTCCGAACAACGTTCCGCTGGGGAGATGGGGTGTTGTACGGCGGAAGGGGAAGCTGGTGGACGGCGGTCGTCCGGGCCGCCGACCGAGGAACGCGTGTAGGCCGGAGGCGGCCCGTCGCTAGCATGGGCCGCCGTGTCCGAGCCCGTCAGCCCCCTGGAACCTCCCCGCGACGCCTATCGCGCGCCGGTCGGTACCCACGACGTGCTGCCGCCCGAATCGGCCCGCTGGACCCGGCTGGTGGATCTGTTCTCCGCCCGCGCCGCCCGCTTCGGCTACGGCCTGGTTCTCACCCCCGTCTATGAACACCTGGAGGTGTTCCAGCGGGTCGGCGAGGGCACCGACATCGTCCGCAAGGAGATGTACGAGTTCACCGACAAGGGCGGCCGCCGGCTCGTCCTGCGCCCCGAAGGAACCGCCCCGGTGGTGCGGGCCTACATCCAGCACCGCCCGACCCCGCCCTGGAAGGTGTTCTACGTCGCCCCGCATTTCCGCCACGAGAAGGCACAGCGGGGCCGGTACCGCCAGCACCACCAGGTGGGCGCCGAGGTACTTGGTGTGGACGACCCCGAGGTCGACGTGGAGGTCATCGCCCTGGCCTCCGGCTTCCTGGGCGCCGAGGGCCTGGGGCTGCGCCGCTTCACCCTGGCTCTCAACTCCCTCGGGGACGAGGAGTGCCGCCCGGCCTACCTCGAAGCCCTGCGCGCCTATCTACGGAGCCACGCGGACGATCTGTGCGCCGACAGCCGGGCCCGGATCGAGACGAACCCGCTGCGCGTCCTCGACTGCAAGGTGCCCACCTGCGTGGCGGTGACCGAACGGGCCCCACAGCTCACCGAGCATCTCTGCAAACCCTGCGAGGCCCATTTCGGGACGGTGCAGCGGGGCCTGTCGGCGCTCGGCATCGAATACGAGATCGCCCCCCGGCTGGTGCGGGGTCTGGACTACTACACCCGGACCACCTTCGAGTTCGCCTCCGACGCGCTGGAGTCGGCCCAGAACGCCCTGGGCGGCGGCGGGCGGTACGACCGCCTGGCCGAAGAGATGGGCGGCCCGCCGGCGCCGGGTATCGGCTTCGGCATCGGCATCGAGCGGGTGCTCATCGCCTGCGACGCCGAAGAGGCCCTGCCGACCCCGGCGCCGTCCCTGGACGCCTTCGTGGTGGACGCCACCGGATCGGGCGGTCCTGACGTCACCACCCTCCTCCACGAGCTGCGGCAGTCGGGGTTGTCCGCCGACCGGGCCTACGGCGGCCGCTCGCTCAAGGCTCAGTTCCGCCAGGCCGACCGGGCCGGTGCCCGCTACCTGGTGCTGGTGGGTAGGGAGGAGATGGGCCGGGGCGCGGTGGCCGTCAAGGACATGGCGGCCGGCGAGCAGGTGGAGGTGCCCCGCGCCCGCCTGGTCAGCTACCTGCACGAGAAAGTGGACCCCGAGCCATGATGCGCACCCATTACGCCGGCACGCTGCGCTCCAGCGACGTGGGGACCGATGTGGCGCTCTGCGGCTGGGTGGCCCACCGCCGCGACCACGGCGGCGTGGTGTTCATCGACCTGCGCGACCGGGAAGGCATCGTCCAGGTCGTGCTCGACCCGGCCGCTCCCGGCTGCGCCGACGCCCACCACCTCCGCTCCGAATGGGTGATCCGGGTGGAAGGCACGGTGCGGCCCCGGCCGGAAGGCACCGTGAACGCCACCCTGCCCACCGGGGAGGTGGAGGTGGCCGCCACCGGTGTGGAGGTCCTCAGCCAGGCCGAACCGCCGCCCTTCCCCCTCGATGACCGGGTCGAGGTGGACGAATCCCTGCGCCTCAAGCACCGCTACCTCGACCTGCGCCGGCCGGTGATGGCCGCCAACCTCGTGGCCCGGGCCAAGCTGGTGTCGGCCATGCGGGCGGCCATGGACGCCCAGGGGTTCCTGGACATCGAGACACCCACCCTGACCCGCTCCACTCCCGAGGGGGCCCGCGACTTCCTGGTCCCCTCCCGGCTCCAGAAGGGGTCGTTCTTCGCCCTGCCCCAGTCGCCCCAGCTGTTCAAGCAGCTGCTGATGGTGTCGGGCCTCGACCGCTACTACCAGGTGGCGCGCTGCTATCGCGACGAGGACCTGCGGGCCGACCGGCAGCTCGAGTTCACCCAACTCGATGTGGAGGCGTCCTTCGTCGACCAGGAGGACATCCTCGGTGTCATCGAAGAGGCCGTGGCGACCGGTGTGGAAGCCGTCACCGGGGCGCGGCCCAAGCCCTTCCCCCGCATGTCCTACGCCGACGCCATGAGCCGCTACGGCTCGGACAAGCCCGACATCCGCTTCGGGATGGAGCTCGTCGACCTCTCGAGCGTGTTCGCCGCCAGTGGCTTCCAGGCCTTTGCCGGCAAGACGGTGTGCGGTCTGCTGGCCCCGGGCCGGGGCGACGCCCCCCGGAACCAGCTCGACGCCCTGACCGACCGGGCCAAGTCGCTCGGAGCCGCCGGTCTGGTCTGGATGCGGGTCCGGGACGGGCACGTTCTGGAGGCGCCCGTGCTCAAGTTCCTTTCCGACACCGAGCAGGACGGGCTGCGCGCCGCCCTCCAGCCCGCCCCCGGCGACCTGTTGCTCGTCACGGCCGATGCCACCGCACGAAAGGCCCAGACCGTGCTCGGCGCCCTGCGCCTCGACCTCGGCGCCCCCACCAGCCTGGGCGGTTCCTCCGGGGACACCCCGGACCCCGGGCCCCTCGCTTTCACCTGGGTGGTCGACTTCCCGCTCTTCGAGGCCGTCACCGACTCCGGCCAGCCGATACCGGCCCACCATCCCTTCACCCGTCCGCATCCCGACGATCTGGACCGGCTCGAGTCGGACCCGCTCTCGGTCCGTTCGCTGGCCTACGACCTCGTGCTCAACGGGGTCGAGCTGGGCTCGGGGTCGGTGCGTATCCACGACCCCGTCCTGCAGCAGCGCATCTTCTCCCTCCTGGGCATCCACGAAGAGGAGGCCGCCGAACGCTTCGGGTTCCTCCTCGAGGCCTTCCGTTTCGGCGCCCCGCCCCACGCCGGCTTCGCCGTAGGGATCGACCGGCTGACCATGATCCTGACCGGCCAGTCCTCCATCCGTGATGTGATCGCCTTCCCCAAGACCCAGTCGGGAACCGATCCGCTCACCGGCGCACCCGCCGCGGTGGAGGCCGACCAGCTCCGCGACCTCGGCATCAGCCTCCCCCGACCCCACTAGCCGTGCGCCGGCCGGCCGCCCTGCTGGTGTTTCTGGCCATGGGCCTGGGGGGCTGCTCCGGCGACGATGGCTCCGGGACGAAGGCCGAGACGCTCGTCCCCAACCCGAAGGTCTCGGTGGTGGCGGACGGGCAACTCGATGCTTCGGGGATGTCGAAGCTCGTCAACACGGTCGAGGGCCTCGACGGGGTGTTCCAGGTGAGCGGTCAGGTGGATGGGCGGACCCTGGACGTCGCGCTGGAGAGTTACGACCCCGACCCGCAGACGATCATCGACCGGATCCGCAAGGTCGACGGCGTGACGGCGGCGCGCTACGTCCCGGTCGAGGAGTTCACCGTCTCGGTGAGCGACGACCTGCGGAGTCCCGAGCGCGACCTGCTCCTCCAGCAGATGTCGACGGTGGCCGGGATCGTGGAGGTCAAGGACCAGGGCGGGATCATCGTGGTGCGGCTGACCCCGTCGGATCAGGACGTCCCCCAGATCGCGGCCGACCTGGCCGACCTCCACGGGGTTCTCCGGGTCGAGCCGTAGCCAAGCGGGCGCCTGGCCCGCCTACCGTAAGGGCGTGTCCGAGGATCTCTTCACCGCCGCCGCTCTCGACCGGCTGGCCGGGAAAGCCCCGCTGGCCGCCCGCATGCGACCCCGGAGCCTCGACGAGCTGGTCGGCCAGGAGCAGCTCGTGGGTCCGGGCCGGCCGCTGCGTGCCCTGATCGAGGCCGACCGGCTGTCTTCCTGCATCCTGTGGGGACCGCCGGGGACGGGCAAGACGACCATCGCCCGGCTCATCTCCGAGACCACCGCCGCCGCCTTCGAGCCCATGTCGGCCGTCAGCGCCGGCGTCAAGGATGTGCGCGACGTGGTGGGGCGGGCCCGGGGCCGCCTCGGCGAGCAGGGGCAGCGCACGATCCTGTTCCTCGACGAGATCCACCGTTTCAACCGCACCCAGCAGGACGCCCTGTTGCCCCACGTGGAGGACGGTCTCGTCATCCTCATCGGGGCCACGACCGAAAATCCCTTTTTCGAGGTCAACGGCCCCTTGAGGTCCCGCTCCACCCTGTTCCGGCTCGAGGCCCTGTCCGAGGATGCTCTCGGCCGGCTCATCGCCCGGGCCCTCGACGATCCGCAGCGGGGTCTGGGGGGCGGGGGCCTGTCCATCGACGTCGCCGCCGCCGCCCATCTCGCCGGGCGCTCCGACGGCGACGCCCGGGCCGCCCTCAACGGCCTCGAGGTGGCCGCCGCCCTGGCCACCGAGGCGGGGCGGAGCGTCATCACCCTGGCCGACGCCGAGACGGCCATCGCGCTGCGGGCCGTCCGCTACGGGCGCGACGAGCACTACGACGTCATCTCCGCCTTCATCAAGTCGCTGCGGGGCTCTGACCCCGACGCGGGGCTCTACTGGCTGGCCCGCATGCTCGACGCCGGGGAGGACGCCCGCTTCATCGCCCGCCGGCTGGTCATCCTGGCCAGTGAGGACATCGGCATGGCCGACTCCCAGGCCCTGTTGGTGGCCGACGCGGCCGCCCGGGCGGTCGAGTTCGTGGGGCTCCCCGAAGCCCAGCTGAACCTGGCTCACGCCGTCGTCTACCTGGCCACCGCGCCCAAGTCGAACTCCGTCATCACCGCGCTCGGGTCGGCCATGCGCGATGTCCGGGAGGCGCCCGCCGGGGAGGTCCCCATGCATCTGCGGGACGCCCACTACCAGGGGGCCAAGGGTCTCGGGCACGGGAAGGGCTACCTGTATCCCCATGACGATCCACGAGGGTGGGTGCCCCAGCAGTACCGGCCGGAAGAGCTGGCCGGCCGGCGCTACTACCATCCCAGCGGCCACGGCGCGGAGGCTGCGGAGCCCCGGGGGGACGAGCAGGAGGAGGAGGGTTGAGCGCTGGCGAGTGGGCGGCCGTGGCCGTGGCCGGAGTGGCCGTCCTCCTGGCGTTGGCCCTGGTGGTGGTGCTCCGCTCGGTGCTGCGCACCCTGGCCTCGTTGACCGCCGTGCTCGCCGACCTCAACCACGAGGCGGTGGCCCTGCTGTCCGAACTGAGAGGCGACGCCGCCCAGGCCAGCGCCCACCTGGAGCGGGCGGGCGACCTGGTGGGGGCGGCGGAGTCGGTCACCCGCACCGTTGAAGGAGCGTCACGCCTCGCTTACGTGACATTCTCCAATCCGTTGGTCAAGGTGCTGGCTCTACTATCCGGGATCGGGCGGGCGGGCCGCCGGCTCCGCCGCCGGGGAGGATGATCGGTGTTCAAGCGGATTCGGTGGATCGCCATGGGGATGGGGGTGGGGGCCACGGGCTCGGTGGTGGTCCGCCGGAAGCTGCGCCGCTTCCTCAAGAGCTACACGCCGCCGGCGGTCGCCACCCGCGCCGCCGCCTCCGCCCGCGACGAGTTCAAGGCGGCCTGGACCGAGGGCCGGGAAGCCATGCGTCAGCGGGAAGCCGAGCTCCGTGGTGACGCCGCCCGCCGCACCCCACCCACCGGCTCCTGACCCGTTGGCGGTGACCTACGGGTTCGACCCGGCCTGGACCGGTGAGCGGGAGCGCATGATGCTGGCCGAGTTCCTGCTCGACCCCGTCACCATCCGCCAGCTGGAATCAATCGGCGTACGGGACGGCATGCGCTGCCTGGAGGTCGGCGCCGGTGCCGGCTCGATGGGCCGGTGGCTGGCAGCCCGGACGGGGCCGGGCGGCCGGGTGGTGGCCACCGACATTGACCCCCGCTTCCTCGACGCCGGCGCCGGCTATGAGATCCGCCGCCACGACATCGTCTCCGACCCGCCGCCGGCGGCCGAGTTCGACCTGGCCCACGCCCGCCTCGTCCTCCAGCACGTCCCCGACAAGGACCGGGCGCTGTCCAACCTGGCCGCCGCCCTGGTGCCCGGCGGCTGGCTGCTGGTGGAGGAGCTGGACTTCACCACCTCGGGCGCGGTCGGCAAGCTCGGGTCCCGCAGCTTCGCCCGGGTGGAGCGGGCCATGCACCATGTCCTGGCCGCCGGCGGTTTCGATCCTGCCTTCGGGCGGCGACTCCCGGGCTTCTTCCGGGCCGCCGGTCTGGTCGACGTCGAGGGCCGGGGTGGGCTGTCGGTGGTGCGGGGCGGTTCTCCCTACGCCGTGTGGTATCGCCAGTCGATCACCGCGCTGCGACCCCGCCTGGCCGCCTCCGGCCTGATCGGCGAGGCGGAGGTGGACAGGGTCTGGGGGCTGCTCGACGACCCGGCCTTCGAGCTGATGACCCCCGTTCTCATCTCCACCCGGGGCCGGCGGGCCGAGCCTGGGGCCGCGCCGGCATGAGGGATTCGTTACCCTCGCTGAGCATGGATCGCGACGCCGCCCGCGCGCTGGCTGCCTCTGTCGCCTGGGGCCGCATCGGCCTCGGGGTCACCGCCGTGCTCACCCCCTCCATCCCCCTCCGTCCGTGGGTGGGACGGGAGATCGCCTGGCGGCCCCGGGCCAAGCTGCTGGCCCGGGCGCTGGGGTTCCGGGATATCGCCCTCGGTCTCGGGGTGGTCATGGCCCTGCGCCAGGACGCGCCGGTGCGGGGCTGGGTGGAAGGCGGCGGTCTGGCCGACGCCGGCGACCTGGTGGCCACCCTGTTGGCCTTTGGTTCCCTGCCCAAGTTCGGCCGTTGGGCCGTGCTCGCCTCCGCCGCCGGTGCCGTGGCGGCCTCGAGCCTGGCCGCTCCCGCCGTCGACCGCTAGCCCGGCCTCTCCGGGGACACCCCGAACCCCGGGGATCGTCAACCCAGGCCGCGGGAGTCCTGCTTGAGCGCGGTGTCGACCGACACGGCGGCGGCCACCACCAGCGACCGCAGAGGGTCCTCCAGCGGCCGGTGGATCTGGACGACGTAGTTGTCCGCGGTGGTGAACATCGTCTTGGCCAGGCCTTCGAAGGTCTTGGTGATACGGGCCACCTCGGTGCCGGTACCGTCCTTGATCGAGAAGTTCCAGGCCCGCCAGTTCTCGGCGTTGATGGCATCCCACCGTCGCCCCGCCCGCCTCCAGCGCGAAGTTGATCTTGCCGATCATGTTCTGCTGGACGATGTTGCCGACCTCGCGGCCCATGCCGTCGTTCACGATCACCCGGGACTTCATGATCTTGGCCGGCCGGGTGACGGCCAGCAGCACGTTGCCGGCCATGTCGACCAGCTGGAGCTTGTGGGTCAGGAACTGGTCGACGTCGCCGATGACCCGCAGGATCTTCTTGGCCGTGGACTGGCCCACCTGGCGGACCGCCGCGATCTGGCGCCCGGCCCCGTCGTAGACGGCGTACTCGTTGTTGATCTCGATGAGCTTGGCCTTCTGGTTCACGACGAGGACCGGCTCAGTGAAGACGGTGCCGCCCCCCGCCGCGGCCCCTTCCGCGCCGGCCCGGGCCACGTCGCGCACCACCTTCTCGGTCGGGCGGTTCACGGTGGGGACGTGCGACGGCCCACCGCCGGACGGATCGGTGGACTGCCGCCCGTGGTCGGAAACGTGCTCGGTCCACGCCTGGCCGTCCCAGTAGCGCAGCTCGTGCCGCCCGGAAGGGTCGGGGTACCAGTTGGCGTCGGGCATGGGTTCATCTCCTCGTGGGCTCGGGCTCCCCGGAACCTAGCGGCGTATAGCCTGATGCGCTGATGAAATCGATGACGGCCGACGAACTGCGGCGCGCCTTCCTCTCCTTCTTCGAGGAGCGGGGCCACACGGTGCTGCCGTCGTCCTCCCTGGTGCCCAACGATCCGACCCTGCTGCTGGCCAACGCGGGGATGAACCAGTTCAAGCCCTACCTGCTGGGCGAGCAGCCGCCACCCTGGCCGAGGGCCACCACCGTCCAGAAGTGCTTCCGGACGGTCGACATCGAGATCATCGGCACCACCACCCGGCACCTCACCTTTTTCGAGATGCTGGGCAACTTCAGCCTGGGCGACTACTTCAAGGAAGGCGCCATCCCCCTGGCCTGGGAGTTCGCCACCGACGTGCTCGGCCTCGACCCCGAGCGCATCTGGATCACCGTCTTCGAGACCGACGACGAGGCCGCCGACATCTGGGCCGGCACCGTCGGCGTCCCCCCGGAGCGCATCCAGCGCATGGGGGAGAAGGACAACTTCTGGAGCATGGGGCCCACCGGGCCGTGCGGTCCCTGCTCGGAGATGTACTACGACCGGGGTCCCGAGTACGGCGCGGAAGGGGGCCCGGCCCACGGCGGCGAGGAGCGCTACGTCGAGTTCTGGAACCTCGTGTTCATGCAGTACAACCGCGACGCCGGAGGGCGAGCTACATCCCCTGCCCAAGCCGAACATCGACACCGGGGCCGGGCTGGAGCGGATCGCCGCCCTGCTCCAGGGCACCCATTCGGTCTTCGAGACCGACGTCATCCGCCGCATCCTGGCCGTGGCCGAGGCGGCCACGGGCCGGCGCTACGGCGACGACGAGACCACCGACGTCTCCCTGCGCATCCTGGCCGAGCACGGCCGGGCCATGACCTTCCTCATGGCCGACGGGGTGCTGCCCGGCAACGAGGGCCGGGAGTACGTGTTGCGGCGCATCATCCGCCGCGCCGTCCGCCACGCCCGCCTCCTGGGGGTGGAGGACCCCGTCACCGGGACCGCTGGTCGACGCCACCGTGGAGACCATGGGCGGCGCCTACCCCGACCTGATCCGCAGTCACGATTTCATCCGGGCCCAGGCGGGCCGGGAGGAGGCCCGCTTCGGCCACACCCTGCGCCGGGGCCTCGAGCTTGCTCGACGACCTCTTGGCCAAGGGCGACGTGTCGGGCCAGGACGCCTTCTTCCTCCATGACACGCTCGGCTTCCCGGTCGAGGTGACGGCGGAGATCGCCGCCGAGCGGGGCCGGGCGCGTGGACCTGGACGGGTTCCGGGAGCAGATGGAGGTCCAGCGCCGCCGTTCCCGCCCGGCCCCGGCGGCGCCCCGCCGGACCTCTCTCCGGTCGAGGCCGAAGGCTTGCCGGTCTGGCGGGCGGTGCTCGACGCCCACGGGCCCAGCGAATTCACCGGCTACCGGGAACCTGCGAGCATCGGCAAGGTCGTGGCGTTGCGGGGTGTCCCCGGAGACCCCGGGGCCCGGGGTGTCCCCGGAGAAACTCCCGATGAAGCCTGATCCGGGCCGAAGCGGGCCAAACCCTCGACGTGGTCCTCGACCGCACGCCGTTCTACGCCGAGTCCGGCGGCCAGGTCGGTGACGTCGGGATCATCGAGACGGCGGACGGGACCCTGCGGGTGACCGACACCGTCTACGGCGTGCCCGGCAGCCTGATCGTCCACCGGGCCGAAGTGGTGTCGGGCCACATCGCGCTCGATTCGGAGGCGACCGGGCGCATCGACGTCGCCCGCCGGGAACGCACCCGGCGCAACCACACCGGCACCCACCTGCTGCACTGGGCGTTGCGGGACAGCCTGGGCGAGCACGTGAAGCAGGCCGGTTCGCTGGTGTCCCCCGACCGCCTCCGCTTCGACTTCTCCCACTACGAGTCCGTCCCGCCCGAGGTGCTGGCCCGGGTGGAGGCGCTGGCCAACGAGGAGGTGCTTTCCAACGCCGCCGTGCGGACCTACGAGACGACCAAAGAACACGCCGACTCCATCGGCGCCATCGCCTTCTTCGGCGACAAGTACGGCGACGTTGTCCGGGTGGTGGAGGCGGGCGACAACTCGGTGGAGCTGTGCGGCGGCACCCACGTCTCGGCGCTGGGCATGGTCGGGCCCGTCAAGGTCCTGGGCGAGAGCTCCATCGGAGCCAACGTGCGCCGTATCGAGGCCCTGACCGCCACCGCCACCCTGGACCACGTCATCGAAAACGAGACCCGGCTGCGCCGCCTGGCCGAGCTCCTCCGGGTCTCGCCCCCCGAGGTGCCGGAACGGGTCGAGCGGCTCCTGGCTCAGCTCAAGGAGCTCACCGACGAACTCGAGGCGGCCCGGGCCCGCCAGGCCGCGGGCGAGGCCAAGGCGCTGGCCGCCGGCGCCACCGACGGGGTGCTGGCCACCCGCCAGGACGGGGTCACCCCGGACGACCTGCGCCGGCTGGTGGCCGCCGCCCGGGACGCCATGGGCTCGGGCGTGGCTGTGGCCGTGGGAACCTCCCCTGACGGGGCCAAGGCCGGCCTGGCCGTGGCCGTCACGCCCGACCTGGTGGCCAAAGGGGTGTCGGCCGCCGCCGTCGCCGCCGAGGCGGCCAAGATGCTTGGTGGAGGCACCGCCCGCAATCCCGAGCTGGTCACCGGCGGAGGGCCGAAGGTGGAGGCCATCGACACCGCCCTGGAACTGGCCCGCACGGCGGCGGCGGAGGCCGTCCGGGGGGCGGGCGGGGAAAAGACCGGCGGGGCTACGGGCGCTTGACGGCGGAACGCTCGAACCCGGGACGGGTGCTCGGGGTCGACCTGGGAGAGCGCCGCATCGGCCTCGCCCTTTCCGACCCCCTCGGCCTCATCGCCAGCCCCCTCGTCGTGCTCGAACGCAGCGGCGACCCAGCCGCCGATCACCGGGCCATCGTGGCCGCCGCCCGCGACGCCGGGGCGGAGCGGATCGTGGTCGGCCTGCCGCGGTCGTTGGGCGGCGGCGAGGGGCCAGCCGCCCGGGCCGTCCGGGAGGAGATCGAAGCCATCGCCGCCCTCGGTTTGCCGGTGGAGGCGCACGACGAGCGTCTGACCACCGTCACCGCCGAGCGCGTGCTGGCCGCCCGCGGGGTGCGGGGTCCGGGCGCGCCGGACCCAGGTCGACAAGGTGGCGGCCGCCGTGATCCTCCAGTCGTGGCTGGACAGCCGGCGACCGGCATGAGGCTCCGACCCCGGGGCCGGGTCGTTCTGGCCGTCACCGGCCTGGCCGTGCTGGCGGCCCTGATCGGCGGCGTGTGGCTGGCCCGCCAGCTGGATCCGCCGGGCCCGGCCGGTGCCACCACGCGGATCGCCATCCAGCCCGGCACCAGCGTGGCCCGCATTGCCGACATCCTGGAGCGGGAAGGGGTGCTCAGCTCGTCGCGGGTGTTCCGGCTCTACCTGAAGGTCAAGGGGGCCGGGAGCTTCCAGGCCGGCGAATACGAGTTGCGCCGCCGCATGGCCATGGGGGCGGCGCTGACCGCCCTGAAGGACGGACCCGAGATCGTCTTCTCGAAGCTGGTCATCCCCGAAGGCTTCACCCTGACCGAGATGGCCGAGGTGGTCGGGAAGCTCCCGGGCCGCAGCGGGGAGCGCTTCTTGGAGCTGGCCCGATCGGGCACGATCCGCTCCCCGTGGCAGCCGGCCTCGGTGAAGACCCTGGAAGGCCTGCTCTTTCCCGACACCTACCTGGTGACCGACAAGGAGGACGAGGCCGCCATCATCCGCCGGATGCTGGCCCGCTTCGACACGGTGGCGGGCGAGGTCGGCCTGGCCGAAGGTCCCCGCCCGGCCGGGCTCGACCCCTACCAGACGATCGTGGCCGCCTCCCTGGTGGAGACCGAGGGCAAGGTGGAGGACGACCGACCGCTGATCGCCTCGGTCATCGAGAACCGCCTGGAGCGCAACATGAAGCTCCAGATCGACGCCACCGTCCTCTATGCCCTGGGTCGCCACAAGAGCCGGGTCCTGTTCAAGGACCTGGAGGTGGATTCGCCCTACAACACCTACAAGGTGGACGGGTTGCCCCCCACGCCCATCGGAGCCTCCGGGCGGGCGTCGCTCCAGGCCATGCTCCACCCCGCCGACGAGGACTACCTGTACTACGTCCTCATCGACGAGAACGGCAAGCACGCCTTCGCCGAGACCGCCGCCGAGTTCGAACGGCTCAAGGCCGAGTCCCGTCGCAAGGGCGTCCGCTGAGCATGTCGATATCGGGGACACCCCGAACCCCGGGCACATCGGGGACACCCCGAACCCCGGGAGGAGCCACCCGGGTCGTCGGCGTCATCGGCGATCCCGTGGTGCACTCCCTCTCGCCCGTCCTCCACAACGCTGCCTTTGCCGCCTGCGGGCTGGACTGGGTCTACGTGGCGCTCCCCGTCCCCCGGGGAAGGGGCGGGGCGGCGGTGGCCGCGGCCCGGGACCTGGGCCTGGCCGGATTCAACGTCACCATGCCCCACAAGGCCGACGTCGCCGCCGCCTGCGACGAGCTCACCCCCGACGCCGGTGCCCTCGCTTCCGTCAACACGGTGGTGTTCGGGCCCGACGGCCGCGCCCTGGGCGACTCCACCGACGGCGAGGGCTTCCTGGCCGGCCTGGCCGGGGACGGTATCGAGGTGTCCGGCCGGGCGGTCCTGGTGTTGGGCGCGGGCGGCGCCGGCCGGGCCGTGGTCCTGGCCCTGGGCCGGGCGGGGGCGGCGGTCACGGTGGCCGCCCGGCGCCCGGAGGCGGCCGAAACGGCCGCCCGCCTGGCCCCCGGCGCCGAGGCGATGGTCCTGGCCGACGCGGCCGGCGCCGGAGGCGATTTCGAGGTGGTGGTCAACGCCACACCGCTCGGCATGGCGGGCGAGCCGCCGCCGCTCGACCCGCTCCGTTTCGGACCCGATCAGTGTGTGGTCGACCTCGTCTACCACCCGGCGGAAACGCCGCTCCTGGCCGCTGCCCGGGCCCGGGGGGCCCGCACCCAGAACGGTCTGCCCATGCTTGTCCACCAGGCAGCGCGGTCGTTCTCCATCTGGACCGGGGTCGAGGCGCCGGTCGCCGTCCTGCTCGCCGCCGCCCAGGCCGCCCTGCGCGGCTAGGGAGCGGTCAGAACTCCGTTCTCGTCCACCGGGGTTGCTTCGGCGACGGTCTCGAGGACCGGCTCGTTCTCCACCGCTTCTTCCTCGGGGGCGAGTTCGGGGACGGCCTCCCGGACGGTCTCGCGGGCCGCCTGGCGGAGAGCCGTCCCGGTGGTGGCCAGCACCTGGTCGTCCCACATGTCCAGCTCGTCGGGGCCGCCCTCGTCGCCCGAGGACCAGGGGTCCTCGTCGATCACGGCGGCCAGCCTGGAGGGGCGGGCCGGCGCCCAACTCCGTTCGGCCGGCGGCTCGGCCACGTCCTCGATCTCGGCCCGATTGCTGGCCGGATCGGGAGCGTCGAGGGCCACCAGGCCCGCCTCCACCAGGCTCGCCAGCCGCCCGCAGACCTCGAAGTCGCTGCTGTCCAGCACCCGGATGAGGGCGCTGATCCGGCGCCGCCCGTCGATGGCGGCCACCACCCGCCACTGGGCGGAATCGAGGATCACCCCGTCCTCGGGCCCCTCGGGGATGAGCCGGGGGCGGGCCTCCAGGGAGGGGACCGTCAGCCGGATCTCGGTCCATTCGGCCAGGCGGTGCGCCGTCTCGGCCAGGATCTCGGGGACACCCACCCTCTCGGTCGCAGGCCAGTTCGGGTGCCCGTCGACCTCGAACTCGAACGAGGCCTCGTCGCAGCGGAACAGTTCGAAGCACACATCGAAGAGGCGGGCGACCAGGGCGGGGCGGTCGTCGACCGGGCCGGTCCGGAGCCCCGCCTCGCCGGCGCAGACCTCTCCGCCGGCGAAGTAGACGATGCCGAGGCCCAGCGGCCGACCGGACATGGAGCGCGCCGGTCTTGCCCGCCGCTGCGAGGACCTCGAAAAGGTCAGTCAGGGGAAGGGTGTCGACGGTTCCGATCAGGGACACGTGCACCTCACACGGCTCGCTGGGTTTTCTCGGTTGTCGGACGGCGCGGTGGCGATCTCAAGAACCGGGTGCGAGGCTTGAGGGCACCTGGGCGAACGGAGGCCAAATGACCGAAGACGACATCCTGGCGTTCGAGCCCCGGGTGCTGTCCCAGGCCCAGCGGGAGTTCTACTTCGAGAACGGCTACCTGCTGGTGGAGTCGGTCGTCCCCGACGAGTGGGTGGTCCGGCTGCGGGCGGTCACCGAGGAGATGGTGGACCGGTCCCGGTCGCTGGCCCGCTCCGACTCCATCTTCGACCTGGAGCCCGGGCACAGCGCCGAGGCCCCCCGGCTGCGCCGGTTGACCAGCCCCGTCGACCAGCACCCCGCCTACTGGGAGTTCGCCTCGGACTCGGTGCTGCCCGACGTCATCGCCGATCTGGTGGGTCCGGACGTGAAGTTCCACCACTCCAAGCTCAACTTCAAATGGGCCGAAGGCGGCGAAGAGGTCAAGTGGCACCAGGACATCACCTACTGGCCCCACACCAACTACTCGCCCCTCACCGCCGGTGTCTACCTCCACGACTGCGGGCCTGACCAGGGCCCGCTCATGGTCGTGCCCGGCAGCCACCACGGTGAGCTGTTCTCCCAGTACAACGAGGCCGACCAGTGGGTCGGCTGCCTGTCGGAGACGGATGTGAAGGCGGTCCCGACGGAGACGGCCGACGAGCTCTGCGGCCCCGCCGGGTCGATCACCATCCACAACTGCCGGGTCGTCCACGGCTCCCGGCCGAACCTGTCCGATGTGGGCCGGCCCCTGCTCCTCAACGTGTTTTCGGCGGCCGACGCCTTCCCCTACACGGCCAACCCGCTCCCTTCGAGCCGGGCCGGCACGGTGGTGCGGGGCCGGCCCGCCCGCTGGGCCCACCACGATGCCCGGCCCTGCATGGTCCCCCCCGACTGGTCGGCCGGGTACACCTCGCTCTTCGCCCTCCAGCAGGAGGAGAGTTGGGAAGGCGAGCGTAGTACCACCGCCAGTCGATGATGCGATTCCGCGCCGTGTTGCTGGTCGCCCTGGTCGTGGCCGGAGGAGCGTGCCGGGGTGACGGCGATGATGACCGCACCATCTCGGGCTCGACCACGGTTTCGCAGGGCCGTACGCCCAGAGTCGATTTCGAGGTGGTGGGCGACGAGTACCGCTTCGACATGCCCGCCGAGGTCCCCGGCGGCGTGGTGACCATGGCGTTCGAGAACCGGGGCGAGCTTCGTCACGAGGCGGGCATCGTGGCGGCCGGGGCCACCCCCGTCGACCAGGTCCTCGCCGACCTCGCCCCCGTCCTCGAGGGGCAGGGGACGCCCATTCCCGACTATCTGACCTTCTACGGCGGAGTGGGCGAAACCGGACCGGCGACAACATCCACGTCGACCCTCGCCCTGCCCGATGGCACCTACGTGATGTTCTGCTCCCTCACCGACATCGACTCCGTCGACGCGCTACCCCGGCCCGGGCCGCAGCTGCCGCCCCACTACAGCACCGGTATGGCCCGGCCGTTCACCGTGCGCCGGGCCAACGTCGACACCCTTCCCGCCGGCGACGGGACGGTGCTGGCCACCGACTACGCCTTCGACCTCCCGCCCCTCTCCGCCGGGCGGAAGACCTTCCTGTTCCGCAACGCCGGCACCCAGATGCATGTCGGGGCGTTCCTCGTCTTCCCCGAGGGCGTGGACGCGGCCGGAGCCCGCCAGGCCCTGGACACGGTGCTCGCCGCCCCCGGCGGTCCCCGCCCCGAAGGCGTCCCCGAGCCCAGTGACGCCGCCTACGCCGGCCCGTTCGCGGCCCGGGCCGGCGGGACCTTCGAGATCGATCTGGAGCGCGGGCGGACCTATGCCGTGGTGTGCTTCCTGCCCGACCGGGCCGGCGGCCCACCGCACGCGGCCAAGGGGATGCTCTCGGTCTTCGCGGTGCCCTAGGCCTAGGCGACTACCGCCGACCCACGGCCCGTTCCAGCTCGGCCTTGTTCATCTTCGACCGGCCCGGGATGTTCCGCCGCTTGGCCTCCTCGTAGAGCTGGTCCCGGGTGCGCCCGCCCGGGCCCCGGTGGGACCGCAGCCCGCCGCGCCGCCCGGAGGAGATGTCCTGCTTCGACAGCCGGCTCGACTGCTTGCGCCTCACCGGCGCGGGCCCGCTCCTTGTTGACGGTCCGGGCCGCGATCTCCTCGAGCCTTGTCCTCGCTGCGTCCCCGCTCCTCGAGGCCTTCCTTGATGTGTTCGTACTGGCGCTCACGCTTGGCGTTCCAGGCCTTCTGCGGCATCGTCGTCTTCCTCCTTCAGGTCCAGTCGTCCCTTCGAGGAATGGACTACCCGCGCTCAGGCCGTACGCACGCCCGCCGCGCCCTCGAGGCAGAGTTCGGTCGACGGCCTGCTCGCGCATCTTGAACTTCTGGACCTTGCCCGTGACCGTCATGGGGAACTCGTCGGTGAACTTCACGTAGCGGGGCACCTTGTAATGGGCGATCCGGCCCCGGCAGAAGTCCTTCACATCGTCCTCGGTGAGTGCCGCCCCCTCCCGCACCTTGACCCAGGCCATCAGCTCCTCGCCGTACTTGACGTCGGGCACGCCGATGACGGAGACGTCGGAGACGTCGGGGTGGGTGTAGAGGAACTCCTCGATCTCCCGGGGATAGACGTTCTCCCCGCCCCGGATGATCATGTCCTTGATGCGCCCCACGATGTTGACGTAGCCGTCGGCGTCCATGTTGGCCAGGTCCCCGGTGTGCATCCATCCGGCGCGGTCGATGGCCTCGGCGGTGCGCTCCGGGTCCTCCCAGTAGCCGCTCATCACCGAGTAGCCCCGGGTGCACAGCTCACCCGGCTCGCCCCGGCGCAGGGTGAGTCCCCTCTCGGGATCGACGACCTTCACCTCCACATGGGGGTGGACCCGTCCGACGGTGGACACCCGGTGCTCCAGCGAGTCCTCAGGCACCGTCTGGGTCGACACCGGGGAGGTCTCCGTCATGCCGTAGCAGATGGTGACGTCCTCCATGTGCATGCGGTCCACGACCTGCTTCATGACCTCCACCGGGCAGGGCGAACCGGCCATGATGCCCGTCCGCAGTGAGGACAGGTCGTAGTGGGCGAAGTCGGGGTGCTCCAGCTCGGCGATGAACATGGTGGGCACGCCGTAGAGACTGGTGCAGCCCTCGGCCTGCACCGCTTCGAGGACCGACTTCGGCTCGAAGGCGGCATCGGGCAGGACGATGGCGGCGCCGTGGGTGGTGACGGCCAGGTTGCCCAGCACCATGCCGAAGCAGTGGTAGAAGGGCACGGGGATGCAGACCCGGTCGGCCTCGGTGTAGCGGCAGCCCTCCCCGACGAAGAACCCGTTGTTCAGGATGTTGTGATGGGAGAGGGTGGCCCCCTTGGGGAACCCGGTCGTGCCGCTCGTGTACTGGATGTTGATGGGGTCGTCGAAGCTCAACGACGCCATTCGGCCCGCCAGCGCTTCGGCGCTCACCTCGGCCGCCCGGGCCCGGAGGGTGTCCCAGTCGGGGGAGGATGGACCATCGTCGGTCCCCGGAGCCCCGTCGAGGTAGATGACCTGCTCCAGGCGCGGGCAGGGCAGGGCGGACCTCGTCGACCATAGCCACGTAGTCGCTGGTCTTGAACGACCGGGCGGCGACGAGCATCCGGCAGCCGGACTGCTGGAGGGAGTAGGCCAGCTCCGAGGTCCGGTAGGCGGGGTTGATGTTGACCAGGATGATCCCGGCCTTGGCCGTGGCGTACTGGACCAGGACCCACTCGGCCACGTTGGGACTCCAGATACCGACGCGGTCGCCCGGCTCGAGCCCGAGCGCCATGAGGCCCCGGGCCACCTCGTTGACGGCGTCGTCCAGTTCGGCGTAGGTGAAGCGAAGATTCTGGTGGCGGGACACGAGGGCCAGCCCGTCCGGGTGGGCGGCCACCGTGCGCTCCAGGTTTTCGCCGATGGTCTCGCCGATGAGCGGAGTCGCGCTGGCGCCGTGAGCGTAGGCCAGGGCGCTCACGAGCAGCTGACTCCCGTTCCACCGATGCCGCAGTAGCCGTAAGGGTTCTTGGCCAGGTACTGCTGGTGGTAGTCCTCGGCGTAGTAGAAGGGCCCCGCCTCGGCGATCTCGGTGGTGATCTCGCTGTAGCCGGCTTCCCGCAGCGCCTTGTTGTAGGCGTCGCGGGAGGCGATGGCGGCTTCCCGCTGCTCCGGACTGTGGACATAGATGGCCGAGCGGTACTGGGTGCCGACGTCGTTGCCCTGTCGCATGCCCTGGGTCGGGTCGTGCGCCTCCCAGAAGATCTTGAGCATGGCCTCGTAGCTCGTGGCGGTGGGGTCGAACACGGCCAGCACCACCTCGGTGTGGCCGGTCTTCCCGGAGCACACCTCCTCGTAGGTCGGGTTGGGTGTGTACCCGCCGGCATAACCGGCCGCCGTCGTGTGCACGCCGCCGGCCTCCCAGTACTTCCGTTCCGCCCCCCAGAAGCACCCCATCCCGACCACGATCCGCTCCAGGCCCTCCGGGAACGGGGGGGCCAGCGGCGTCCCGAGCACGAAGTGCCGCTCCGGCACGGGCATCTCCTGAGCCCGTCCCGCCAGCGCCCGCTCCGGCTCCACCATTTTCGTTTTGTGCGCTCCGAACATGCCGCTACCGTACCCCCGGCCTGGGCTCTCCGAGCCCGCGACAGCCGCCGCCCGCCGACGCCCTGCCGTCCCGCCCGGCCGCCACCTCCCCCCTGCCCGAACCGGCGTGTCTCACCGCCGCATAGCGGCGGTGAACAGAGCCAGTTCGTGGCCACTTCCCCCTTACCAACCAACCGGCGTGTCTCACCGCCGCATGGCGGCGGTGAGAAGCGCCAGTTCGAGGAAGGCGGTGGGGGCGTGAGCGACTGGGCTGCGCTCGTGGACGAGATCGGCTGGGATCAGCACTCGCTCGTCATGTGGAACCAACTTGTCGGTGCCGGCGCGCCAGAGACCTGGATACGCCGACAGGAGCGCGTCGGGCGGTTGATCAGGGAGGGGCCCGGTGTGTACCGGCCGTGGGGCGTTCGACGGTCCTGGGAGCTACGGGCGTTGGCAGCCGTGCTGTCGGCGAGGAGCGAGGCGCTGGTATCGCATCTCAGCGCCGCGCATCTCTGGGGGCTCGACGGCTGCCTGGCCCCCGGGTTCATCGACGTCACCGTGCCCCGCCATCGCCGGCCCGAGCGCCGGTCCGGGATCGACTTCCATGAGAGCAGGGCATTCTCTCTTGCCCGGCCGTCCGTCCGCGATCGCATCCCGGTCACCGGTATGGCCCGGACCCTCTTCGACTGTTTCCCACAGGTCGGCAGTGACACCGAACGGCTCAAGCTCTTCGACTCCGCCCGGCGGCAGAAGCTCGTCGCCTGGGACGACCTGTGGGAGTGCCTCCTGCTCCATGCCCGCCGCGGACGGCCGGGCGTCACCGCTTTCCGCCGTGTCCTCCTGCAGCGCTACGGCGAGGGGGCGCCTCCAGGCAGCCACTTCGCACGCCTCATGGCCACCGTTCTGGAGGACGCCGGTCTCCCGTCACCAGTTTTCGAGTATCCCGTCCTCGACTACTTCCTCGACCTCGCCTGGCCGGACCAGCGGGTGGCCGTCGAGTGTGACGGCCGGGTCGCCCACGAACACGAGGGCGCCTTCGAGCACGACCGGCTCCGACTCAACCGGATCAGACTCTCGGGTTGGCTCGTCCTCCAGTACCCCTGGTGCCGCTTCCGGGACGAGCCGGCCGCCGTCGTGGCCGAGGTTGGTCAGGCCTTGTGCTCGTAGCTGCGGCGGACGGTCGGGCGGCGGCGGCTCGTTGTAGATAGCGACCGTCCCATCCCGGTTGAAGACGAAGGGGTCGGTGGTCGGATGCTGGCCGGGGAGGTAGCGCCGCCCGCCCTCCACGTAGCGGTACATGCCGACGCCCGAGTTGCCCACCTCGTCTTCGCCTGTCGTCGTCGTATCCCACCAGACCTCGGTGGCGTCGTCGTTGGCCAGGTAGTCGTCAAAGGACCAGACGCCGTGGCGCCCGAAGGAGACGTGGACGTTGGTGAGCGAACCCCGGCCGGTGGGCGGGAAGCGGAACAGCCCGTCTCGGATGGATTCGGGAGTCAGCGCCGGGCCACCGAGATGCAGCCCGGTGTAAAAGGTCCACGGCACGCTGTAGATGAGCCCGTGGGCCGCCTCGGCCGGCGGCGGGGAGCCGTGGTGCCAGACGTGCACCCGGTAGGAGTCGCCCTGTTCCATCGGCAGGCGGGCGGGCAGGAAGGACAGCCCGAAGGCGTGGGCCCACTGGGTCTGGTCGTAGGTCCGGGCGAAGAAGCTCGTGTCGGTGAAGGCCGAGCCGGTCAGCACCCACTCGGGGCTGTAGCGCTGGCGCGTCGCCTCCTGGGTGAAGAACACGGGCGAAAGGGGATCGCCGGCGAAGATCACGCTGGTCACCCCCGCCTCCTTCAGGCGGGCGATCATGGTCCGGGCCTGTTCCTGGGTGGCGGCGGGGTCGATGTTGGCTCCGGTGAAGGCCAGCTTCTCGGCCAGGGACACCCCGTAGCGGGACAGTTCCCGCTCGAAGAACTCCACACCTGTCCGGTAGGACTGCTCGGCCGTCTCGTAGTACAGCAGTCCGAATTTGCGGGGCTGCTGGGCCAGGAACAGGTCCCCGGCGTATTGCGCCGGACGGCCGGCCAGCCGCTTGCCGACGTACTCGGCCCGGTGGGTGTAGCCCTGAGTGGCGCTCATCAGGGTGGAGATCACGTAGGGAGCCCGGGCGGTGTAGTACTCGATGGGCTGGGACACGGTGCAGATGCAGAGCACCTTGCGGGCGGCGAGCTCGTCGGCGTAGGCGTTGGTGGCGATGGGCCCGCCCCAGGAGGCGAAGGCCTTGATCTCGGTGGCCACCCGGACGGCGTCGGCCCGGGCGGCGGCGTCGTCGTCGTCTTCGCCCGACGGATCGACGAAGACCAGCTTCACCTTCCGGCCCCAGGTCTGGTAGTGGTGCTCGAAGTAGTCCACGTAGGACCGGTAGGTGGCCTTCATGTCCTCGTCCGAGTCGTTGAACCCGGAGGCGGTGAGGAGCGCCTGGGCCGCCGGGTTCAGCCGGTTGATGTAGACGGCCACGGTGATCGTGTCGGCCGTGACGCCCTGGTAGGTGGCGCCGCCGTTGCCGGCCACCGCCGGCATGCAGGGCGGGGCGTAGCGGGTGGGAACGGCCAGCCGGCCGGTCGTCGCATCGCACGGGGGGTCGGGCAGCAGCCCGGGGGGCAAGGAGGCGCTGGCCGCCGGCGTGCCGGTGCTCGAGGTGGTCGCCGCTCCGCCGGCGGAGCCCGTCCGGCTGGTGGTGGCGGTGCTGTCGGGAGCGGCCGTCCCCGGTTCGCCCGGAGTCCCGGCGCCGACCGACCCCCCCGTGCCCGACCCGCCCCGTCCAGGTGTCCGGCCCGGCGTGGGGTCGATGGTGGTGAAGCCGCCGTTCGAACCGCCGTCAGCGCCCGGCCCCGCCGCCTGCCGGGCCGGTGACGACCCCTCGGGTAGGAGGGCGAGGAGCACGAGGACAGCCGACACCACCGCCAGCACGTAGCGGTAGCGGGCCAGCCCCTTGGCCATGGCCACGAGCACCGCCTGCCGATCAGGCACGGGGTGCCCCCAGGTAGGCGGCGGTCACCAGAGGGTCGGCCAGGACCTCGGCCGGGGTGCCGCGGGCCAGGACCCGGCCCAGGTCGAGGGCGACCATCTCCTCGGCGATGCCCGACACCAGGGGCAGGTCGTGTTCGATGACCACCAGGGCGGCACCGGTCTGGTCCCGGATGTCGACGAGCACTGGTCCGAGCGCCTCTGCCTCCCGCTGGGCGATGCCCGACGACGGCTCGTCGAGGAGCAGGACGGTCGGCTCGTGGGCCAGGACACAAGCCAGGTCGACCAGCCGGCGGGTGCCGGTGGACAGCTCGGACACGAAGGAATCGGCGTAGCCCCCCAAACCCATACGCTCGATGATCTCAGACACACGGTCGGCCACGCACCTCTCGGACCGGGCCACGGTCCGCAGACCGAGGGCGATGGCCAGCGGATCCCGCACCTCCACCTTCCGTTCCAGGGCCAGTCCGACGGCCTCGGCCACCGTCAGGGAGGGGAACAGGCGGGCGTCCTGGAACGAGCGTCCCAGCCCGAGGCGGGCCCGCCGGTCCGGCCCCAGGCGGGTGACGTCCCGCCCGCCGAGCACCACCCGGCCGGCATCGGGGACGAGGAAGCCGGAGATGGCGTCGAACAGGGTCGTCTTGCCCGCGCCGTTGGGCCCGATGATCCCCAGGATGCGGCCGGGAGGGACCGACAGGGATGCCTCGTCGAGGGCCACCACCGCCCCGAAGCGCTTGGTCAGGCCCTCCACCTCCAGCACGGCCGGGAGGGCGGGACCGGCCGGGCGTGGGGAAGGGGCCGGCGGTGAAGCCGCCAGAGGCACGGGTCGCAGGAACACGGCGCGCAGGAGATCCGGCCGCGCCGCCAGCTCCGCGGCCGGGCCCCGGAAGCGGATCTCGCCCTTCTCCATGAAGAAGGCGACGTCGGCCAGGGCCAGCGCGGTGGTCACCGACTGCTCCACCAGGACGACGGTGGTGCCCCGGTCCCGGATCTCCCGGATGACCTCCAGGAGCCGCCCCACCACCGCCGGAGCCAGGCCCAGCGACAACTCGTCGACCAGCAGCAGGCGGGGGCGGGACACGAACGCCTGGGCCAGCGCCAGCATCTGCTGCTCTCCCCCCGACAGGGTGCCGGCGGGCTGGTCGAGGCGCTGACGGAGCACCGGGAAATGGACGGTCGCCTCGGTCATGGCCGCGTCCGCCTCCGGCCCCCGCAGGTGCTGGCCCCAGGCCGCCACCCGCAGGTTCTCGGCGACGGTGAGGGAGGGAAAGACCCCCTTGCCGCCCGGCACCTGGGCGACGCCCATGCCCGCGACATGGTGCGGGGCGACCCCGGTGAGGTCGACACCGTCGAGCACCACCACCCCGGCGGAGGGCTCGATCAGCCCCGAGATCGCCCGCAGCAGCGTCGACTTGCCCGCGCCGTTGGTGCCGAGCAGGGCGACGATCTCCCCTTCGCCCACCTCGAAGTCGACGCCGAAGAGCACCTGGGTGCCGTCGTAGTCGACGTCGAGGCCCCGGACGACGAGCAGCTTGGCTTCCCCCCGCCGCCGGGCCAGGAGGGCCTCGGCCCGGGCCAGGGAGGCGGTGCGGCTCCGGACGATGTCGGCATTGAGGAACTTGCCCGCCGACGCCAGGATGAACCCGCCGATGACGAGCAGGGGCACGAGCACGAGCAGGGCCTTGCGCACGCCGTAGGAATCGGCCACCGCCCCGATGACGGGAAAGGCGATGAGGCCGGGGAGGACGAACGCCCCGCCCAGGGCGAAGCCGAGGGACCGGGCCCGGGGCGGGGTCACCAGTGACACCAGGGCGTAGGCGCCGGGCTGGAGCACCGCCCCCACCCCGGCCACGAACAGGTGCAGCCCGATGACGACCGGCAGGGTGGGGGCCAGCGCCAACCCGGCGAAGGCTGACGAGATCACCAACCCCATGACGGCCAGGAGGCGGAGCACCAGTGCCGGGTCGCGGCGCATGAGCTTGTTCGCCAGCGGGATCCCGACCAGCAGGCCGACGATCTGGAACGGCTCGGTGATGGCCGACACCAGGCCCCGCTGCGCCTCGTTCAGGCCGAACTCCTCCTCGTAAAAGAGGGAGAAGAGGGCGCCCAGGCCCACGAAGATCACCCCGGCCACGAACGGCAGCGAGTACCAGATGCGCCGCAGGCTGCGGACGCTCCACAGGAGGCGCACCCCCTCCCCGAAGCGGGGGGCGGTCTCCTCGGTCAGGGCGACGTCCTCCGACGCTCCGAGGGCCCGGCGCTCCTCCGCCCCCCGGGTGGGTTCCTTCAGGCGCCGGGCCAGCACCACGAACACGGCGGTGGGCACGGCGAAGAGCAGGAACGGGGCCCGCCAACCCAGGAACAGCGCCATCACCCCACCGAGGAGGGGACCGACGATCTGGCCGACGGAGTTGGCCGAGCG
This sequence comes from uncultured Actinomycetes bacterium, assembly GCA_963789165.1. Taxonomy (GTDB): domain Bacteria; phylum Actinomycetota; class Acidimicrobiia; order IMCC26256; family BP-133; genus CAWBJP01. Next base: position 135,701 of record CAWBJP010000007.1, on the reverse strand, counting down.
GTGGACCCCGTAGACCTTGGGCCGCACCGTGGTCGGGTAGTAGTCGGCCAGGAGGGAAAAGTGGGTGGGGGTGTTCACCGCCCGCCCCATGCCCGCCCCGGCCCGGGCCACGGCCAGGACCCCCAGGTTGGGGGCGAGCCCGGTGAGGAGCGAGAAGCCGCCCCACAAGGTGGCCCCGGTTCTGGCGATCCGTACCCGGGAGCGGCGGTCGGCCCAGAAGGCGAGGGGCAGGCCGAGGATGATGGCTCCCACCTCGACCAGGGCGACCAGGCTCAGCACGCCGGACAGGCTCAGGCCGAAGTGGTCCCTGATCTCGGGGGTGAGCACGTTGAGGGCGGCCCGGTCGAGTTCATCGACGGCGTTGAGTCCGAACAGGACGATCAGGGGATACAGCGGGGCGCCGCCCGTCAACCCGACGGTCAGCCGGTTCCGGAGCCGTTCGCGCCGGCTCATGGCGACGTCGCTTCCGATGGTCCCGGCCCCAATCCCCGGCGTCGGGCGACCCAGCGCAGGGCCCGGTCCCGTCCGGTATAGATGAGCCCGCCGAGCCCCCCGGGTAGGACGGTGAGCACCACCAGGCCGCCCAGGCCCGTGCCCAGCAGAGCCACGAAGGGCTGGAGGGCCCGGGGGAACTCGGCCCGGAACGAGTCGAGGCCCTGCACGTAGGCCGCTCCCACCAGGGCGCCGGGCAGCGAGCCGAGCCCGCCGATGACCACCATGGCGAACACCCGCAGGCTCTCCTCGGGCTGGTAGGAGGTGATCCCCAGGCTCTGCTGATGGTGGACGTAGAGCCCCCCGGCGAAGGCGGCCAGGAATCCCGACACGGCGAAGGCGGTCAGCTTGGCCCGGGTGGCGTTGACCCCGAAGGCGGCCGCCGCTGCTTCGTTGTCCCGGGTGCCGATGAGCACCCGCCCCGTGCGGGCCCGGCGCAGGTTGCGAGCCACCATCAGAGCCAGGGCGAGGCCGCCCAGGGCGACGTAGTAGTAGGCCGTCTCGGAGCTGATGGCCACCCGCCCGAACAGGTCGGGGCGCTCGATGCGGCCGGTGGGGAGCCACCCCATGAACTCGGCGTTGAGGAACCACGTCGACGTGGCCATGGCCAGGGCCAGGGTGGTCACGGCGAAGAGCAGTCCGGGGATGCGCAGTGCGGGCAGCCCGATGACGGTGGCCGCCGCCGCCCCCACCCCGCCGGCGGCGAGCAGGGCCAGGGACAGGTCCCATCCGAGGTTGGCGGTGGCTGCGCCGGCCACCGCCGCCCCGATGCCCACGAACGCCATCTGGCCCAGGCTGACCTGGCCGCTCCAGCCGGTGAGCACGACCAGCGACACCCCGACGACGGCCAGGATGGCCACCCGGGCCAGGAGGTTGAGCCGGCTCTCGGGCAGCACCAGGGGGAGGAGAGCCAGGATCGCGGCGGGCGCCGCCACCACCGCCACCCGGGCCAGGCGGACCTCGGGGAGCCGGGCCAGCGCCCGGGGGACGGGCCGGACGGCCCGTACCGCGGGCCACGACGACCGCCCGAGCCCGGCGGCCCGCCCCTGCGCCCGGGGGTCACGCCGCTGGCCGAGCAGGGCCACCAGGAGGACGACGAAGAGGACGGGAGGGACCAGCAGGGCCCGGCCGGTGTCCCAGATCACGGCCGACTCGAGCATGCCGAGCCCGAGCGAGGCTACGAGGATGACGGGGAGGCGTTCCATGCGCCCCACCACCGCCCCGGCCAGCGCCCGCAGGAGGATGGTGGGCCCCAACACCCGGCCGATGGGCAGGCCGACCACGCCGGCCCGCAGGAAGATGGCCAGGGTGGACAGCACGGCGGCCACGATCCACACCGTGGCCCGGACCCGGGCCACGGGCACGCCCAGCAGGGCAGCCCGGTCGGGGTTCTCGGCGCTGGCCCGCACCGCCATCCCCAGGGCCGTGTAGCGCAGGAACCCGGCCAGGCCGGCGAGCACGATCGGGATGGCGGCCATGGCCACCACCTCGTTGCCGGAGAACACGACCCGGCCGATCGAGAAGGAGAAGTCGAAGGGGGAGGGGAACGACTGGGGCACGCCGGTGACGTTGAAGGCCCGGGGCAGCACCACCTCACCGGCGGCCAGCACCTGGGCCAGGAACACGGTGGCCACGGTCAGGATGAGTCGGGGAGCCTTGGCGAAGCGCCGGATGACGAGAAAGTGGACGAGGGCGCCGAGGATGACGGCCCCGATCAGGCCGGCGCCGACCGCCAGGCCGTAGGGCACCCCGGTGACCAGGATGAGAAGCACGGCCAGGGAGGCGGGGAGGCCGCCGAGGTCGCCCTGGGCGAAGTTGACGATGCCCTCGGCCCGGTGCACAAGGGCGATGCCGAAGGCGATGAGGGCCGTGAGCCCGCCCAGCACCAGACCCTGGACGAGAACACCCAGCGGGGCCGGAAACAGGACCCGCTGGGCCAAGACGAAGACCACCACGGCCAGGATGGGCCGCAGCGGGAGCGGATCGCGGCGGAACAGCGGGGCCGCAGCCGGCGGCGCCGGCGCGGCCTCCGATGTCGTCGTCGTCCCCACGCCGCCGGGAGAGTACTTGACCGCGGAGTCAATTCTCCCGGCAGTTTCGGCGGCTCAGCCGCAGCTGTTACCGGCTACGGGTGGCGCCTACCGCCTGGCGGACCTTGCGGCCGTTGTCCCGCACCAGCTTGCGGCCGGCGTCGAGCGCCTTGTCGACGAGGGCGGCGCCCGGCGTGCTCAGTAGGTTGCCGGGGGGCTCGTCGGGCATCCGGGGATGCGGGCGGGTCGGCACCGCCTTCTTGGCCTCGGCCATGGCCTCGCCCATCTCCTTCAGGCGCTCTTTCCCCAAGGCCTTGGCCACCATGGGGAAGAGCTCCTTCTCCTCCTCCTCGACGTGGTGGCGCACGCTCTCCATCAGCACCGTGACCTTGGCGTCGAAGCGCTCGTGGTCCGGAGTCATCCGCTCCAGCTCGGAGAGCGTCCACTTCACGACGTGGTGCTCCTCCAGGGCCTCCAGCACCAGCGCGTCGATCTTCTTGTCCTCGACGGCGGCCCGTATCTCCGGATAGAAGATCGCCTCCTCGATGGCGGCGTGGACGGAGAGCTCCTTGACGATCCGCTCCACCGTCTCCTGCTTGCCCTTCTTCGCCCGGTCTCCGAGCTTCTCGAAGCGCTTGAACAGGCTCTCGACAGTCTGGTGATCCTTCTTCAACAACGTGATGGCATCCATGGCAGCGGGGTACCCGGCGGAAACTTCCAGCAAACGCTGCGTCCGACAGGTGGTAGAAGTCACCCGCATGCGGGGTGTTCTGGCGCTCGTGGCCGCCGTCGCCGGCCTGGTGATCGGCTGTGTCCTCAACGCGGTCATCGACCGGGTCCCCAAACGCGAGCCGGTGCGCGCGGCGATCAGATGCGAGTTCCCGGTCACGACGAAGGCTCGGCTCGTGCATGTGGCCTGCGCCGCCCTCTTCGCCGCCGCCGCGTTGAGTTTCGGATGGTCTCCCGCCCTCCCCGCCTGGCTGGTCCTCTTCGCCGGCCTGCTCGCCATCGCCGTCATCGACCTCGAGCTCTACATCGTTCCCAACCGCATCCTGATCCCGCTGACCGCCGCCGCCGTCCCCCTCCTGGCGCTCGCCGTGCTCGGCGAGGACGGGGACGTCGCCGACCTCGTCCGGGGTGTGATCGCTGGCGTGGCCTGCATGACGGCCATGTTCGTCCTCAACCTGATCTCGCCCAAGGGCATGGGCATGGGCGACGTCAAGATGAGCTTCGTGCTCGGCCTCTACCTCGGTTTCCTGGGCTGGGGCGAAGTCATGCTGGGCTTCTTCGCCGCCTTCCTGCTGGGGGCAGTGGTGGGCGTGGCGCTGATCGTCTTCAAGTTCCGCGGCCCCAAGGATGCCGTTCCCTTCGGTCCCTTCCTGGCCGCCGGAACGGTCCTCGCCGCGCTCTGGGGCGACCCCATTCTCCGGTGGTACTCAGGTACCTAGGAGCCCCCAGGAGTGCCCGCTCATGTAAATCTCTGTTTCTCCCGTTGTATTTGTCTACTTAAGCTTGATATGGTGCTCCCGTGGCCATAGAGCAGAACGGCCTGAGCGATCGCCTTCTCATGGTTCGAGAAGTAGCTGATCTCATGCGGGTCTCCAACATGACGGTGTACCGCCTGATCAAGGCGGGAGATCTGCCGGCCATCCGGGTCGGCAAGAACTTCCGCATCCGGCGTACCGACGTCGAGGGCTACCTCGGCGGACGGCCGTTCGCCGGATAGATCTTCGGCGCTGCTCTTCCGCCCGGTGAGGCCCGAGGGTCGCCGCTATCCTTCACTCTGTTCGCCTCCGGGCCCCCGGGGTCCGGGGTGTCCCCGGAACGGAAGATGAGGACAAGCCCGTGTTGCGCTTCCTGACTGCGGGCGAGTCCCACGGCCAGGCGCTGGTGGTCATCGTCGAGGGGCTCCCCGCCCTGATGCCCATCACCATCGACGAGGTGGCCGACGAGCTCGCCCGCCGCCGTCTCGGCTTCGGGCGCGGTCCCCGGATGCGTTTCGAGCGCGACGACGTGGAGTTCCTCTCGGGTGTCCGGCACGGGCGCACCCTCGGGTCCCCGGTGTCGATCGTGATCCGCAACACCGAGTGGCCGAAGTGGGTGGAGGAGATGTCCCCGGCGCCGGGCGCCACGGAGAAACCGCTGCACCAACCCCGTCCCGGGCACGCCGACCTGGTGGGCATGCAGAAGTACGGCTTCGACGACGCCCGGGACGTCCTGGAGCGGGCCAGCGCCCGGGAGACGGCCGCCCGCGTGGCCGCGGGCACGCTGGTCAAGGCCCTCCTCTCCCACCTCGGTGTGTCCGTGCTCTCCCACGTCATCCAGATGGGCACGGCCCGGGCCCGCTCCGACCGTCGCCCGGGCCCCGACGACCTCGAGGCGGTGGACGCCTCACCGGTGCGGTGCTTCGATTCCGATGCCGAGGCGGAGATGATCGCCTGTGTCGAGGCGGCGGCCAAGGCCGGGGATTCGCTCGGCGGCGTGGTCGAGGTGCTCGCCTACGGCGTGCCTCCCGGGCTCGGCTCGCATGTGCACTGGGACCGGAAGATCGACGGTCTCCTGTCCCAGGCCCTCATGAGCATCCAGGCCATGAAGGGCGTGGAGATCGGCGAGGGCTTCGACGTGGCCGGCCGCCGGGGCAGCGAGGCTCACGACGAGATCGTCTGGGAGTCGACGACGGAGACCTACGAGCGGGGCTCGGACCGGGCGGGAGGGATCGAGGGGGGGATGACCAGCGGGTCGCTGCTCGTCGCCCGGGTGGCGATGAAGCCACTCGCCACCCTCAACCGTCCGGTGCTGCGGACCGTTGACACCCAGACCAAGGAGGAGACCGTCTCCTTCAAGGAGCGCACCGATGTCACCGCCGTGCCCGCCTCGGGCGTGGTGGCCGAGTCGATGGTGGCCCTGGTGCTGGCGAGCGAGGCCATGCGCAAGTTCGGCGGCGACTCGCTGGCAGAGATGGTCCGTAACCACCGCGCCTACCTGGATTCCCTGCGATGAGGACCCGGGGGGCCGGAGGCGATTGACAGACGAGGCCCGCCACCTGGTCCTCATCGGGATGATGGGCGTCGGGAAGAGCTCGGTGGGGCGCCGTCTTGCCCTGCGGCTGGGCCGGCCCTTCGTGGACACCGACAAGGTGGTGGAGGAGCGGGCGGGCAAGTCGGTGCCGGAGATCTTCGCCGATGACGGGGAACCCGGGTTCCGGGCCTTCGAGGCGGAAGCGGTGGGCGACGCCCTCGACTCCGGCACCTGGGCGGTGGTCGCCTTCGGGGGTGGCGCGGTGCTCGATCCCGTGACCCGGGAGAGGGCTCGGGAGGAGGCGCTGGTGGTGTGGCTCCAGGCGCCGCCCCGGGAGCTGGCGCGGCGGGTCTCGTCGTCCCAGCGCCGCTCGGGCGGCGCCGCCCGGCCGCTGCTGGTGCAGGGCACCCCCGAAGCCACCCTGGGAGCCATCGCCGCCGAGCGGGAGGAGTCCTACCGGGCGGCGGCCCACATCCTCATCGACACCACCGGCCGCTCCCCCGGTCAGGTGGCCACCGCCGTCCTGCGGGCCACGGGCTGGGACGTGTCGGAGTGACACCGCCCGCTCGCTCCCGCGTCGCGGTGCTGGGGGAGGCAACGTGAGGCGGGTGCCAGTCGATCTCGGGCCCCGCGCCTATGACGTCGCGGTGGGGAAGGGAGTCCTGCCCGAGGTGGCCGCCATGCTCGCGGGTCGTGCCCGGGTGGCGGTGGTGAGCCAGCTCGACGTCGCCGCCCGCTGGGCCGGGGCACTCACCGGACCGCTGACCGCCGCTGGTGCCCAGGTCGAGCTGTTCCTGATGGGTGACGGCGAGGAGGCCAAGAGCTTCGCCACCGTCGAGGACCTGTGCCGGCGCTTCGCCGACTGGGGGTTGCTGCGGGGCGACGCCGTGGTCGCCCTGGGCGGCGGGGTGGTGGGGGACACCGCCGGTTTCACCGCCGCCGCCTACCACCGGGGCGTGGACTGCGTCCAGGTGCCGACGACCCTCCTGGCCCAGGTGGACGCGGCCATCGGCGGCAAGACCGGCGTCAACCTGCCCGAGGGCAAAAACCTGGTGGGCGCCTTTCACCAGCCTGTCGGCGTGGTGGCCGATGTGGCCACCCTGGCCACCCTGCCCGAGCGGGAGTACCGCGCCGGCCTGGGTGAGGTGGCCAAGTACGCCTTCATGGGCGACGCCGGCCTCACCGCCTTGCTCAACTCTTCTGAGGGCGCCGCCGCCCTCCTGGCCCGGGACCCCGACGCCCTCGTCGACGTGGTGGCTGCCTGCGCCGCCATCAAGGGTGCGGTGGTCGCCGCCGACGAGCGCGAACGGACGGGCCTGCGGGCCACCCTCAACTACGGCCACACCCTGGCCCACGCCCTGGAGACGGCCGGCCGCTACGGCCTTCTCCACGGAGAGGCGGTGGCGGTGGGCCTGGTCTTCGCCTCGGAGCTGGCCGGGGCTCTGGGCCGCCTCGATGCCGAGGCGGTGGCCGGAACCCGGGAGATGCTGGTGGCCCTGGGTCTTCCGGTGAGTGCCCCCGACGGCGTGTCCGCCGCCGAACTCCTCACGCTCATGCGCCGGGACAAGAAGGCGGCCGGTGGCCTGACCTTCGTGCTGCCGGCGCCGGGCGGAGGGGCCCTTGAACGGGTCGACGACCCGCCGGGCGCCGCCCTGGAGGCGGCCCTGGCCGCGGTGGGAGTGCACGCCTGACGGGCCGGTGGGGGATTTGCCCTTCCCAGCGGCAAAATCCCCGGGGGTCCCTGCGCCGGTCAGGGTACGGTCCCCGGCCATGACCTTTGATCTCGACGCCTTCCTTGCCCTGCCCCGGGTGGCCGGGCTCGCCCTATCTCCGGACGGCGCCCGGCTGGTCACCTCGGTGGCCACCGTCTCCGCTGACGGCAAACGCTTCGCCACCGCCCTGTGGCACCTCGACCCCGAGGGTCACGCACCGCCGAGGCGTCTCACCCGCTCGGCCAAGGGGGAGAGCTCGGCCACCTTCCTGCCCGACGGCTCGCTGCTCTTCACCTCGGGCCGACCTGACCCCGAAGCCAAGCCCGACGCCAAGGACGACGAGGAACGGGCCCGGTTGTGGCTGCTCCCCGCCGGAGGGGGCGAAGCCCGCCTCGTGGCCGACCCCCCCGCCGGGGTGGACGGAGTAGCGGTGGCCCGGGATTCCGGCACGGTGGCGCTCGGCGTTGGCGTCTTCCCCGGGGCGGGGACGCTGGAGGAGGACGGGGAGCGCGTCAAGGCCCGCAAAGACGCCGGCGTCCGAGCCCAGCTTTTCGAGTCGTACCCCATCCGGAACTGGGACCACTACCTCGGCCCCCGGGAACGGCGTCTGTTCGTCGCCGACCCCCCCGAGGGGCCGGCTGACGGCCGCCTGGGCGAGTTGCGTCCCGCGGCCGCCGACTCCGGTCAGGGCCTCGACGACATGTCCTTCGACCTCACGCCGGACGGTTCCACCCTGGTCACCGGCTGGCGCCGCGACCGGGACATCGCCATCGACCTCGTCGCCGTGGACACCGCCTCCGGTGAGCGCCGGGTGCTCGCCTCCGGCGACGTAGCCCACTTCGCAGTGCGGTGCTCCCCGGACGGGCATTGGGCCATCTGCGGCCGGGAGGTCATCGGTACGCCGGAGCGGGCCCACCGGGCCGAGTTCCTCCTCGTCGACCTGGCCAGCGGCGAGACCCGGGACCCCGCCCCCGATCTCGAGCTCGACGCCACCGAGATCGAATGGGCCCCCGACTCCCGGGCCGTGTTCTTCGTGGCTGACGAGAAAGGTCGGGCGCCCGTCTTCCGTCTCGACGTCGCCGCCGGGTCGCTCACCCGCCTGTCGACGGCCGGCGCCTTCAGCAACCTGTGCCCTTCACCCGACGGGACGACGGTGTACGCCCTGCGCTCCACCACGCTCTCGCCGCCCGGCGCGGTGGCGCTCGACGCCAACGCCGTCGATCAGGAGCCGCGGCCCATCCCCACGCCCGGCCTCCCTCTGCCCGGGGGCCCGGGGGTGTCCCCGACGGGCCCGGGGGCCCGGGGGTGTCCCCCGACGGGCCCGGGGGCCCGGGGGTGTCCCCCGACGTCTCCGTATCCGGCCGCCTGGAGGAGCTGACGACCACCGCGGCCGACGGCACCGAGATCCGCTCCTGGCTGCTGCTGCCCCCGGAGGCCGGCGCCGGTGCACCGGCGCCGCTGGCGGTGTGGATCCACGGTGGACCCCGCAGTTCCTGGAACAGCGCCTGGCACTGGCGCTGGAACCCGCACGTGCTCGTGGACCGCGGCTACGCCGTGCTCATGCCCGACCCGGCCCTTTCAACCGGCTACGGCCAGGCCATGCTGGAGCGGGGTTGGGGCCGCTGGGGGGACGAGCCCTATACCGACGTCATGGCCGCCGTCGACCACGCTCTCCAACGCCCCGATCTCGACGAAACCCGGGTAGCGGCCATGGGCGGCTCCTTCGGGGGCTACATGGCCAACTGGGTGGCCGGTCACACGGACCGGTTCCGCTGCATCGTCACCCACGCCAGCCTGTGGGCGCTGGACCAGTTCCACGGCACGACCGACCATGGCCTGTGGTGGGAGCGGGAGTTCGGTGACCCCTATCGGGACACGACGCGCTACGAGGCCCACTCACCCCACCGGCACGTGGGCCGGATCACCACCCCCATGCTGGTCATCCACGGCGAGCTCGACCACCGGGTGCCGGTGGGGGAGGCGCTGCGCCTGTGGACCGACCTCTCCCGCCATGGCGTGGAGGCGAAGTTCCTGTACTTCCCCGACGAGAACCACTGGGTCCTCAAGCCGCAACACGCCCGCATCTGGTACGAGACCGTCCTCGCCTGGCTCGACCATCACCTGCTGGGGAAGGAATGGCAGCGCCCCGCCCTCCTCTGAGCGGGGCGCCGCCGGCCAGCGGTCAGGTCAGAACGATCGCAGCAGGTGGTTGTTGGTGGTGCGCGAGCTGGTCACCTTGCCCAGGCTGAGGGCGGCGAAGAGGGCGGTGCGCACCGCCGACGGCGCGGTGGCCGTCACGGTGGCGGGCACGGTCTGCAGGTATTGAGCCGCGACCCCGGCCACGTGGGGCGTCGCCATCGATGTCCCGCTCATCGTGGCCGTCGCAGTGTTACTCGAGTAGGAGTCCGACACGATGCTGACCCCGGGGGCGAACCAGTCCACGCAGGTGCCGTAGTTGGACCAGGACGCCTTCTTGTCGGTCTTGTCGGTGGCTCCGATGGTGAGGGCCTGCTCCACCCGGGCGGGAGAGGTGTTGCAGGCATTCGCAGCGAAGCCGAGGATGTTGCCGTTGCCGGCGGCGATGGCGTAGGTGACGCCGCTGGCGATGGAGTTCCGCACGGCGGTGTCGATGGTGGAGTTGGCCCCGCCACCCAGGCTCATGTTGGCCACGGCCCGTTCGCCCGGTTGGTGGTTCGTGGTCACCCAGTCGATGCCGGCCACGACACCCGATGTCGTGCCAGACCCGGAGCAGTTGAGCACCCGTACCGCTACCAGGGTCACGGCTTTGGCCACGCCGTACGTCGTGCCCCCGATGGTGCCGGCCACGTGGGTGCCGTGGCCGTGGCAGTCGTTGGCGCTGCCACCCAGGGTCACGGCGTCGTAGCCCTTGATGGCCCGGCCTCCGAAGTCGTTGTGGGTGAGCTTGATGCCCGTGTCGAGCACGTAGGCCTTCACGCCGGCGCCCGTGGCGTTGTACATGTAGGTCGTATTCAGCGGCAGGCTGGGCTGGTCGATGCGGTCGAGGCCCCACGGGGCAGCGGTCTGGGTGGCGAACGCCTCAACGGGCTGGTCGGCCTCCACCGCCTGGACGCCGGGCTCGCCGCGGAGCTTCTGCGCCTCCTTGTCGCTCATGTCGGCGGCGTAGCCCACCAGGGCAGCCTCGTAGACATAGGCGACCTTGGCGCTGTGCTTCTGGGCGTGCTCGTTGGCCTTCGCCTTCGGATTGGCGGAGTCATCGAGGATGACGATGTACCGGCTGATCGTGTCCCCGTTGCCGGGCGGATTCTCGGGTTGCTTGGCATGAGCGGGGAGTATCCCGGCCACAACAGTCACGGCTACGGCCAGAATGCTCAAGCGCCCGATGCGGGCGCGCGCGGTCAACGGTCTCATGCTCGGCTCCTCACTGGCCCGGACGTCGTCCGGAGTAATCCCCTCAGCAGCCCTGCCCGGGGCCCGAGCCGTCCCGCCCGGGTGAGGGCGGGACGATCAACTCATCCGGGGACAAGCAGGGTGATGTCGGTCAGGAGTTTTCGACCGGTCAGGAATTGTTTCCTGCCCATCGTCCGGAATCCGGCTTTGGGGTGCAACCGCCTGCTTTCGCACGGAGTGCACCATTTGCGCCCCGGGCCCCAGGGTCTCCCCGGAGACATGTGCCAGCATTGACCCGTGCGGAAGACGATCCTCGTTCTGTCCGGGCCCAACCTCAACCTGTTGGGGGAGCGCGAGCCCGAGGTCTATGGCAAGGCCACCCTCGCCGACCACGTGGCCACGGCCCGGGAGGCCGCCGCGGCCGCCGGCTATGCGGTCGAGGATCTCCAGTCGAACCACGAGGGAGAGCTGATCGACGCCATCCATGGCGCCCGCGGCCGGACGGCCGCCATCGTCTTCAATCCGGGGGCCTTCACCCATTACGCCCACGCCCTGGCCGATGCCCTCGCCGCCTACGATGGGGTGGTCGTCGAGGTTCACCTGTCCAACCCCAACGCCCGGGAAGCGTGGCGGCGGACGTCGGTGATCGCCCCCGTGGCCACCGGCACCATCGCCGGCTTCGGCGGCACGGGTTACCGGCTGGCCGTCGAGGCCGCCATCGCCATGATCCCGGAGGGTCCGGGAGCGTCCCCAGAGGATGAGGAGCGAGCATGACCGTGACCGAACTTCCCGCTCTCGACGTCGCCGGGCGCATCGACCGCCTGCGGGAGCGCTTCGACGAGGCGAATGTCGACGCCCTGTTCGTCACCCGCCTCGTCAACGTCCGCTACCTGACGGGCTTCACCGGTTCGGCCGCCCTCCTGCTGGTGGGGCCCGACGAGGTCCTCTTCGTGTCGGACGGGCGCTACCGGGACCAGGCCGCCGATCAGCTGGCCGCCGCCGGCGTCCCGGCCCGTATCGAGATCTCCGGGGCTGAGCAGAAGCGGATCGTCCACGACGCCGCCGCGGCCGCCGGTTACGGCCGGGTGGGTCTGGAGGCCCACGGTGTGACCTGGTCGCAGCAACGTGCTTTCGCCTCCGAGTGGTTCCCCGGCGCCGAGCTGGTCGCCACCGAGGGCCTGATCGAAGGTCTGCGGCGGGTGAAGGACGCCGGCGAGGTGGCCCGGATCCGGGCGGCCTGCTCCATCGCCGATACGGCCTTTGCCAACGTCCGGCCCCTGCTGGCCGGACGGCCCACCGAGATCGACTTCGCGCTCGACCTGGAGTTCGAGATGCGCCGCCTGGGCGCGGCGGCCATGAGCTTCGAGCCGATCGTGGCCGCCGGGCCCAACGGGGCCAAGCCGCATGCCCGCCCCTCCGAGCGCCCCATCGAGCCCGGCGAGCTGCTCGTCCTGGACTTCGGATGCATGGTGGATGGGTATTGCTCCGACATGACGCGCACCGTGTCCGTCGGCGACCCGGGGCCCGAAGCCAGGCGCATGTACGAGGTCGTGGCCGAGAGCCAGCGGGCGGGCCGGGACGCGGTGCGCGAAGGAGTGGACTGCGCGGCGGTGGACAAGGCCTGCCGCGACGTCATCGCCGACGCCGGCTGGGCCGATGCGTTCCTCCACGGGACGGGCCACGGCGTAGGCCTCGAGATCCACGAGGATCCCCGGGTGGCGGCCACCGGCAAGGGCAGCCTGGCCGCGGGCTACGTGGTTACCGTGGAACCCGGCGTCTACCTCACCGGCATCGGCGGTGTCCGCATCGAGGACACCGTGGTGGTCACCGCCGACGGCTGCGACATCCTCACCGGGGCGCCTAAGGAGCTCGTGATCACATGAGTGTTTCCACCAATGGCTTGAAGAACGGCATGGCCCTCAACCTGCCCGAGGGGCTCATGACCGTCGTGGAGTTCCAGCACGTGAAGCCGGGCAAGGGCGGCGCCTTCGTGCGCACGAAACTCAAGAACTACCGCACCGGGGCGGTGATGGAGCGGACCTACCGGGCTGACGAGAAGCTGACCCTGGCCATCATCGACAAGAAGGAGATGCAGTACCTGTACCGCGACGGTGACGACTACACCTTCATGGATGCCGAAACCTACGAGCAGGTACCGGTGGCCGGCGCCGACCTCGGCGAAGCGGTGAAGTACATCAAGGAGGGCGACACCGTGATCCTGCCCACCTACCAGGGGGAGGTGGTGGGTGTGGATCTGCCCGCATCGGTCGTCCTGGAGATCACCCAGACCGATCCCGGCGTCCAGGGTGACCGGGTCTCGGGGGCCCGCAAGCCGGCCACCACCGAGACCGGCCTGGTAGTCCAGGTGCCCCTTTTCGTGGAGGCGGGCCACAAGATCAAGGTCGACACCCGCACCGGCGAGTACATCGAGCGGGCCTAGGCGGTCCGGGGGCTGGGAGCGGAGGCGGTGCGGACACGGAGGGACGCCCGGGAGCGGGCGCTGTCCCTGTGCTACGAGCTGGACGTGCGGGGCTCCACCTTCGATGAGCTCCTGGCCGGCCTGCCCGCCCCGCCCGACCCCTATGCCGTGGAGCTGGTCCGGGGGGTCGAAGACCACCGCGAGGAGGTCGACGCCCTCATCCGCAAGTATGCCGACCGCTGGTCGCTGGAACGCATGCCCGTCATCGACCGCAACGTGTTGCGCATGGCCGTCTTCGAGCTGGCCCACTGCCCCGAGGTGCCGGTAGGGGTGGCCATCAGCGAGGCGGTGGAGCTGGCCAAGCGTTACTCCACCGACGACTCCGGCCGGTTCGTCAACGGCATGCTGGGCCGCATCGCCGAGGCCGTCCGGGATCCGGGGAATCCGGGGCCGGCCCGCCCGAAGAAGGTGTAGATGGCCGGGACCGTCGCCCCCCAGAAGGTCGATCAGCCCGACATCGACGAGGTGGTGGAGCCGGCCCGCCCCTGGGTGGTGGTGGTGTGGAACGATCCCATCAACCTCATGTCCTACGTCACCTACGTGTTCCAGAAGCTGTTTGGATACTCGAAGGAGAAGGCCACCAAGCTCATGATGGACGTCCACTACAAGGGCAAGGCGGTGGTGTCCTCGGGCAACCGGGAGAAGGCCGAAGCCGACGTCTCCCGGCTCCACGCCCATGGTCTGTGGGCCACCATGCAGCAGGACTGACCGGTGGCAGCCCGTTTCCGCCGTCTCCGCCGGGGAGGCATCCAGGCGAACCTGGACACGGGCGAGGCGGCGGTGCTCATCCAGTTGTGCCGGGAGTTGAGCGGGCTCCTGCCCCGGGCGGCCGGGAGTCCCGAGGTGCCGGCCGACGACGATCCCGTCCTGTCCCGGCTCTTTCCCCGGGCCTACCTCGACCCCACTGAGGAGGAGGCCGAGTCGGAGTGGCAGCGCTTGGCCCGCCCCGATCTGGTGGAGGGCCGCAAGGAGGCGATGGAAACGCTTCCTCCGCACCCTGGCCGGCGCCCGCCAACACCGCGGCGGCCTGGAGGTCACCCTCACCCCGGAGGAGGCCGACGTCTGGCTGGCGGTGGTCAACGACGCCCGCCTGGCCCTCGGGACCCGCCTGGAGGTGACCGAGGAGACGAACCCGGCCGACCTCGATCCGGGCGATCCCGCCACCGGCCCCTTCGACCGTGTACTGGTGGCTCGGCTACCTCGAGGAGCACCTGGTGGACACACTGGCGTCGAGCACTGACGGATAGTGGCTGCGCTGAGACCAGTAGTGACAGGCCACTAGGCTCCGCCCCCGGAATGACTCCGAACGTTCACCCCCTGTTCGTCAACCGCGGCTGACGGATGGAGGACCTCGCCCTCATCTTCGTGGTTGCGGTCGCGCTCGGTTTCGACTTCACCAACGGGTTCCACGACGCCGCCAACTCGATCGCCACCGTGGTGGCCACCCGGGTGCTCTCCCCCCGCTACGCCGTGATCTGGGCCGCGTTCTTCAACTTCATCGCCTTCCTGGTGTTCAAGACCGAGGTGGCCAGCACCATCGCCAAGGACGTGGTGCAGCAGGACGTCCTCTCCATCGGGGTGGTCTTCGCCGGCCTGGTCGGCGCCATCGCCTGGAACCTCTTCACCTTCTACCTGGGCCTGCCGTCGTCGTCCTCCCATGCCCTGGTCGGGGGGATGGCGGGGGCGGCGGTCGCCAAGGCCGGCTCCGACGCCGTGGTTCACTCCGGGCTGGCCAAGATCGGGGCCTTCATCGTCCTCGCCCCGCTGATCGGCCTCGCCCTCGCCTTCATCGTGATGTTGCTCGTGCTCCGGATCAGCACCCGCTTCCACAACGTCGAGAAGCTCAACCGGGTCTTCCGGCGCCTGCAGCTCGTCTCGGCCGGGGCCTACAGCCTCGGTCACGGGGGCAACGACGCCCAGAAGACGATGGGCATCATCCTGGCCCTGCTCATCGCCACCGGTCACGTGGCCCCCGATGGGGAGACACCCCTGTGGGTGGTGCTCTCCGCCCACGCCGCCATTGCCGCCGGGACCCTCACGGGCGGGTGGCGCATCGTCCACACCCTGGGCTCGAGGATCACCCGGCTCCAGCCGGTGGGCGGCGTCTCGGCCGAGTCGGCGGCGGCGGCCACGCTGTTCTTCGTCTCGGCCAAGGGCATCCCCGTCTCCACCACTCACACCATCACCGGCGCCATCGTGGGGGTGGGGTCGATCCACCGTCTGTCGGCCGTGCGCTGGGGGGTGGCCGGCCGGGTGGTCTGGGCCTGGGTCCTCACCATCCCCGGAGCGGCCGTGATCGCCGCCCTCACCTTCATGATCCTGAGGGCCTTCTAGTGGACCGCCGCGCCCTGTTCTTCCTGACCGCGGCCGTGGTGGCCGGCATCCTGACCGTCCTCGTGCATGACGACCTGGCCTACGTCCCCCGGGCGGTGGCCATCACCTACCTGGTGCTGGCCGTGGCGAGCTGGCTCGACTGGCGGAGCGCCAACGGGGCCTGACCTCAGGACGAAAGGGTCCCCAAGCCGGCCATCAGCCGGCTGAAGATCCCCATCACGTCCACCTTGACGGCGTCGCCCGGTGCCTGGATGCCGCCATCGAGCTTGTCGATGTCGACCCGGAGGGCGACCCGGCCGGTCGGCGGCTGGGGGGCGAACTGACCGAGCTCGAGCTCGGCCCGGGTGATCCGTCCGTCCGAGGTCCACACATCCAGGGACACCTGGCGGGCGGGCACCTCGGTGGCCGGGGGCAGCGCACCCATTCCCGGAACGGGGAACAGCTCACCGAGGACGGGAGCCAACCGCTCGTAGACCTGCTGGAGGGCGACGTCGAGGCGGTAGTGCTCGCCGGCATCCTCCTGGCCCAGGCGGGTGACGTCGACGTCCTCCCCGAAGGCGGCGGATACGGCATCGACCAGCTTGGAGAACTGGGGGCCGCCCATCTCGGGGAGCTGGGCGCCGCTGCCGCCCGCGGCGTCCTTGGCCATCGACTCCAGCGGCGCCAGGTCCAGGGAGAGCCATTTCCCGGCCACGGCGTCGGCCACGAAGTCGATGCCGGCCGCCCGGGCCCCGTCCACGAGCTTGGACAGATCGCTGGAGTCCGCCTCGAAGAGCCGGGCCATGCCGGCCACGTCCCCCCGGAGATACATGGTCTTGTCCACCATCCGCAGCTCGACCGCATGGTCGATATCGCCGAGGTCGACATTCAGGGCGAAGCGGTCGTCGTCGAGCGTGTTCTCGTCGCCACCATCGACGGAGACCACGATCCTGCTCTTCCGCAGCAGGTCGAGGAACCGGCGGTCCTCCTGCGTCGGTTGCAGGAGGGCGCTCAGATCGGCCTCCGACCCCACCACGCTGAGGGTGAAGCGGCCCTGATGCTCGTCGAAGGTCGAGTGAGCCGCTTCCCGCACGGCCAGGCGGGGCGCCACGACCTCGGCGGCTTTCCCGCAGGCGGCGACGGCCAGACCCATGACGACGACGACGGCACCCACGCGTCGCAGCTTCATCCGGAGGCTCCCTCTCTCTGTCCTACGCCCTATCGGCTGGTTCCGACGCGGACTTGACACTCGCCGCCTGGTGGTTTCCGGGGACACCCCGTACCCCGGACCGGAGCCCGAGGGTAGTGGTGGACGGGAACGGCTGCTTCCGTGTTATCTTGAGCGACAGCCGTGAAGGGGATCCCGTGAGGTCCCCACGGAGGAGAAGCCTTGCGCGAACAGCCGGCATGGAGCGCCCCTGACCCGACACCGGGGAAGGGGCTTTGGCTTCTCCGGGCCAAGGTCTTCGACGCCACAGATCTCAAGCGGGCCGTCACCCGCATCGGCCACGAGATCGTGGAGCGCAACCACGGTGCCGCCGAGATCGTCCTCATCGGGCTCTACACCCGGGGGGTGGCGGTGGCCGAGCGCATCGCCGCCGCCATCAACTCCTTCGAAGGGGTCGACGTCCCGGTCGGCGCCCTCGACGTGTCCTTCTACCGGGACGACATCGGCCTGCGACCCGCTCCGTCCCTGCGACCCGACCGAGGTTCCCGTCGACGTCACCGGGCGGATCGTCGTCCTCGTGCGACGACGTGCTCTTCACCGGCCGCACGGTGCGGGCCGCCCTCGACGCCGTCATCGACTTCGGCCGGCCCCAGGCCATCCAGCTGGCCGTGCTCGTCGACCGGGGCCACCGGGAGCTGCCCATCCGGGCCGACTACGTGGGCAAGAACCTCCCCACCAAGTGGGACGAGGACGTACGGGTCCGCCTGGCCGAGGTGGACGGCGAGGACGGCATCGAGATCTGGGACTGCGTGGAGGACGGACCCGGGAGCGAAGAGCCCGGGGGTGCGGGGGTGTCCCCCGAAGACAACCGTGAGGTGGAGCCGTGAAGCACCTGCTGGGCATCGACGACCTGGGGGCGGAAGGCATCGGAGAGGTCCTCGGGCTGGCCGAGGCCTTCCTGGAGGTCACCAAGCGGGACATCCCCAAGGTGCCCGCCCTGCGGGGCAAGACGGTGGTGTCGATGTTCTACGAGGACTCGACCCGCACCCGCCTGTCCTTCGAGACGGCGGCCAAGCGCCTGTCGGCCGACACCATGACCTTCACCGCCGGTAGCTCGGCGGTGCGCAAGGGCGAGTCGCTCCTCGACACCGTGCGCACGGTGGAGGCCATGGGCATCGATGCCATCGTCGTGCGCCACCGCTCGGCCGGGCGTCCCCCACCGCATGGCCGGGATGGACGCAGGCGTCGGTGGTCAACGCCGGCGACGGCTGGCACGAGCACCCCACCCAGGCGCTCCTCGACGTCTTCACCCTCCGGCTGCACCGGGGCGCCGACCTGGCCGGGCTGCGGGTCGCCATCGTCGGTGACGTCAAGCACTCCCGGGTGGCCCGCTCCAACGTGAAGGCCCTCACCGCCCTCGGCGCCGACGTGACCCTGGTCGGCCCCCCCACCCTCATGCCCCCCGACCTCAGCGGCTGGCCCGTGCGGGTCAGCCACCACCTCGACGAGGTCCTGGGCACCGTCGACGTCTACTACATCCTGCGCATCCAGCGGGAGCGCATCGGCGAGGCGCTCTTCCCCACCCTGCGGGAGTACGCCGCCCGCTACGGCCTCACCGAGCAGCGGCTGGCCCGCCTGGCCGGTGACGTCACTGATCATGCATCCCGGCCCCACCAACCGGGGCGTGGAGATCGCCGCCGCGGTGGCCGACGACCCCCGGTCGGTCATCACCGAACAGGTGGCCAACGGGGTGGCGGTGCGGATGGCCGTCCTCTACCACCTCCTGGCTGGGGACGGGCGCCGGCCACCGGAAGTGCTCGGCGAACTGGAGGCCGCCCGTGCCTGATCTCGTGCTCAGGGGCGGCACCGTTCTCGACGCCACCGGGGAGCGGCTGGCCGACGTGGTCGTGCGCGACGGCGTGATCACCGACGTCGGGGCCGGGGTGGACGCACCCGCCGGGGCGCAGGTCCTCGACGTGGAGGGCTGCATCGTCGCCCCCGGTCTCGTCGACCTCCACGCCCACCTGCGGGAACCCGGCGACGAGGACGCCGAGACGATCGAAACCGGCGCCCGGGCCGCCGCCCTGGGGGGCTACACGGCCGTGGTGGCCATGCCCAACACCGATCCCCCCATCGACAGCGCGTCAGTGGTCGACCAGATCCGCAGGGCGGGACGGGACGTCGCCTGCCACGTGAGCGTGTCCGGCTGCATCACCAAGGAACGGGCCGGCGCCGAGCTGGCTCCTCTGGGCGAGCTCCACGCCATGGGGGTGCGCATCTTCACCGACGACGGCGCCTGCGTGGCCGACGGTGGGCTCATGCGCCGGGCTCTGGAGTACGCCTCGGCGCTCCCCGGTGCCGTCCTGGCCCAGCACTGCGAGGACCCCGCAGCTGGCCCGCGGCGGCCACATGCACGAAGGCCCGTGGTCGTCGTGGCTCGGTATCCCCGGCCAGCCCGGAGAAGCCGAATCGGTGGTGGTGGCCCGTGACCTGTCCCTGTGCGCCCTCACCGGGGCCCGGGTCCACTTCCTCCACCTGTCGAGCGCCGCCTCGGTCGACCTGGTGCGCGCGGCCAAGGCCCGGGGTCTGCCCGTCACCGCCGAGGCCGCCCCCCACCACTTCACCCTCA
The DNA here is from genome assembly GCA_963789165.1 of uncultured Actinomycetes bacterium. Classification (GTDB taxonomy): domain Bacteria; phylum Actinomycetota; class Acidimicrobiia; order IMCC26256; family BP-133; genus CAWBJP01. The sequence goes on along the minus strand of CAWBJP010000007.1, from coordinate 116,491 downwards.
CCCACGCCAGTTGCGCCGCCTATGACCCGGTCTACAAGGTCAACCCGCCGCTGCGCGCCGACGAGGACGTGGCCGCGGTCAAGGCCGGGCTGGCCGACGGGACCATCGACGCCATCGCCACCGACCACGCTCCGCATCCCAGGGAGGAGAAGGAGCGACCCTTCGACGAGGCGCCCCCGGGGATGCTGGGTCTGGAGACCGCCCTGTCGCTCACCCTCACCGAGCTGGTGGCCGCCGAGGTGCTCACCCTGGCCCAGGCCCTGGCCCTGCTGTCGTGGCGGCCCGCAGTCATCGCCGGCCTAGAAGGGCACGGCGGGCCCGTGGAACCGGGCCGGCCGAGCCACCTGTGCGTCATCGACCCCGAGGCCGTCTGGGAGGTCGACCCCACCCGGCTGGCCAGCAAGGCCCGCAACACCCCCTACGCCGGACGCAAGCTCACGGGTCGTATCCGCCACACCATCTACGGCGGGGAGCCGGTCGTGCTCGACGGGGCCGCCCAGAAATGACCCTGACCCCGGCCCTGCTGGTCCTGGCCGACGGCGCCACCTTCGAAGGGGAAGCGGTCGGGCACCTGCCCGCCGACGGGGTGGCCACCACGGGAGAGGTGGTGTTCAACACCGCCCTCTCCGGCTACCAGGAGGTGCTCACCGACCCCTCCTACGCCGGCCAGATCATCACCTTCACCTACCCCCACATCGGCAATTACGGAGTGAACCCGGCCGACGCCGAGTCGGCTCGGCCCCGCTGCGCCGGCATCGTGGTCCGCGACCTGGCCCGGCGGGCGTCCAACTGGCGGGCCACCGAGGACCTCGGCACCTGGCTCGACCGCCACCGGCTGGCGGGCATCGCCGGGATCGACACCCGCCGGCTCACCCGGCACCTGCGCGACCACGGCGCCCTGCCCGGCGCCTTCGGCACCGATGAAGCCGCCGTACGCTCGGCGGCCGCCTCCGCCGTGGGTACCGACGGGCTCGATCTGGTGGCCACCGTTACCGCCCCCGAGGCCTATCCCGCCCCTGGCAACCACCCCGACGCCCCCTACTCGGTGGTGGCCTACGACTTCGGCATCAAGACGTCGATCCTGTCCCGGCTCACCGCCGCCGGCTGCCGGGTCGAGGTGGTCCCGGCCTCCACCCCCGCCGCCGACGTGCTCGCCCGCCGGCCCGACGGGGTGTTCCTGTCCAACGGCCCCGGCGACCCCGCCGGGGTGGCCAGCGCCCCCGAGGCCATCGCCGCCCTGATCGGAGAGGTGCCCGTCTTCGGCATCTGCCTCGGCCACCAGCTGCTCGGCCTGGCCCTCGGCGGCCGCACCCGGAAGCTCCCCTTCGGGCACCACGGCGCCAACCACCCCGTGCGCCGCCTGGCCGACGCCTCGGTGGAGATCACGAGCCAGAACCACAACTACGCCGTGGACCCCGATTCCATCCCCGGCGGGGTGGAGGTGACCCACGTCAACCTCAACGACGGGGTGGTGGAGGGGCTGTCCGTCCCGAACCTGCGGGCCTTCTCCGTCCAGTACCACCCGGAGGCCGCCCCCGGGCCCCATGACGCCGCCTATCTCTTCGACGAGTTCGCTGAGCTCATGAAGACTGGGCTGCCGAATACGGGCCTGACAGGGGCCTCCCGCTAACCCATGCCCAAGCGGACCGACCTGGAAAGCATCCTCGTCATCGGCTCGGGACCGATCGTCATCGGCCAGGCCTGCGAGTTCGACTACTCCGGCACCCAGGCGTGCAAGGTGCTCCGGGCCGAGGGGTTCCGGGTGGTGCTGATCAACTCCAACCCGGCCACGATCATGACCGACCCCGACCTGGCCGACGCCACCTACGTCGAGCCCCTCGATCTGGACAGCCTCACGCGGGTGATCGCCGCCGAGCGCCCGGATGCGATCCTTCCCACCCTGGGCGGGCAGACGGCCCTCAACCTGGCCATCGCCGCCTCCGAGGCCGGGGTCCTCGACGAGTACGGCGTGGCCCTCATCGGCGCGGGGGTGGAGGCCATCCGCACGGCCGAGGACCGCCGCCGGTTCAAGGACGCCATGATCGGGATCGGCCTGTCGGTGCCCCGTTCGGGCATCGCCTACACCCTGGCCGAGGCCATGGCGGTGGGCGAGGAGATCGGCTTTCCCCTCATCGTGCGCCCGTCCTTCATCCTGGGTGGGGGCGGCACCGGGATGGCGGGCAGCCCCACCGAGCTGGAGGCCATCGCCGCCGCCGGACTGGCCGCCAGCCCCGTCGGCGAGATCCTGCTCGAGCAGTCGGTGGCGGGCTGGAAGGAATACGAGCTCGAGGTGATGCGCGACGCGGCCGACAACGCCGTGGTCGTCTGCTCCATCGAGAACTTCGACCCCATGGGTGTCCACACCGGCGATTCCATCACCGTGGCCCCGGCCCAGACCCTCACCGACGTCGAGTACCAGATCATGCGCGACGCCGCCTTCGCCTGCATCCGGCGCATCGGGGTGGAGACGGGCGGCTCCAACATCCAGTTCGCCGTCGACCCGACCAACGGGGAGATGGTGGTCATCGAGATGAACCCGCGGGTGTCGCGCTCCTCGGCCCTGGCTTCGAAAGCGACCGGGTTCCCCATCGCCAAGATCGCGGCCAAGCTGGCCGTGGGCTACCACCTCGACGAGATCATCAACGACATCACCGGGGAGACCCCGGCCAGCTTCGAGCCGACCATCGACTACGTGGTGGTCAAGGTGCCCCGGTTCGCCTTCGAGAAGTTCTCCGGGGTGCCGGCCACGTTGGGCACCAAGATGCAGTCGGTGGGCGAGGTGATGGCCATCGGCCGTACCTTCCCCGAGGCGTTCCAGAAGGCGATGCGCTCGCTGGAGACGGGCCGGGACGGGCTCAACTGCGACCCGGCCGAAGCCACCCACGACCGGGTCGAACTCGACGAGCTGGTACGGCACTGCGCGCTGGCCACCCCCGAACGGCCCTTCCAGCTGGAGGCGGCGCTCCGGCGCGGCGTGAGCGTGGAGCGCCTGGCCGAGGCCAGCGCCGTGGACCCGTGGTTCCTGGACCAGATCACCGGCATCTCCACCGAGCGGGCCCGGCTGTCGGCCTTCGACGGGCCGGCGTCACTGGCCCGGGCCGACTGGCGCCGGGCCAAGCGGGCCGGGTTCTCCGACGCCCAGCTCGCCTACCTGTGGGGGTCGGACGCCGCCACGGTGCGCGCCGCCCGGCTGGCGGCGGGTGTGGCCGCCACCATGAAGACGGTCGACACCTGCGCCGCCGAGTTCGCCGCCCGGACCCCGTACCACTACTCCACCTACGAGGACGAGGACGAGGTCGCCCCTCTGGAACGGCCGGCGGTGATGATCCTGGGCAGCGGGCCGAACCGCATCGGCCAGGGTATCGAATTCGACTACTGCTGCGTCCACGCCGCCTTCGAGCTGTCCGCCGCCGGCTACGAGACGGTCATGGTCAACTGCAACCCCGAGACGGTCTCCACCGACTACGACACCTCCGACCGGCTCTTCTTCGAGCCGCTCACCCCCGAGGAGGTGTTCAACATCTGCGACGTCATCAGGCCTCTCGGCGTGATCGTGAGCCTCGGGGGCCAGACGCCCCTCAAGCTGGCCCACGACCTCGAGGCCGCGGGCGTGCGGGTCCTGGGGACCAGCCCCGACGACATCGACCTGGCGGAGGATCGGGAACGCTTCAACGCCCTGTGCGAGCGCATCGGCGTCCCCCAGCCCGAAGGTGGGCTGGTCTCCGACCCGGAGGCGGCGCGGGCCGTGGCCGGGCGGATCGGCTATCCCGTGCTCGTGCGCCCCTCCTACGTGCTGGGCGGGCGGGCCATGGAGATCGTCTACGACGACGCCGGCCTCGCCTCGGCCATGGACGCCCTGGCCGCCTCGGTCGAGGGCCAGGGCGGCCTGAGCGCCTCCCGCCCCGTGCTCGTCGACCGGTTCCTGGAGGACGCCACCGAGGTCGACGTGGACGCCGTGCGCGACGCCGCCGGCGAGGTGCTCATCGGCGGTGTCATGGAGCACATCGAGCAGGCCGGGGTGCACTCGGGCGACTCGGCCTGTGCGATCCCGCCGCCCACGCTGAGCGGCGACGTCATCGCCACCATCGAGGAGCACACCCGCCGCCTGGCCGAAGCGCTGTCCGTGGTCGGCCTGCTCAACGTCCAGTACGCGGTGAAGGACGGCGTCGTCCACGTGCTGGAAGCCAATCCCCGGGCCAGCCGCACCGTGCCCTTCGTGTCCAAGGCCATCGCCGTCCCCCTGGCCAAGGTGGCCGCCCGGGTCATGGTCGGGGCCACCCTCGAGGAGTTGAGGGCCGAGGGACTGCTGCCCGCCGGCGACCTCCGCCTCCGGGGCGGCCACGTGGCCGTGAAGGAGGCTGCCCTGCCCTTCGACCGCTTCGGGGTGGACACGCTCCTCGGCCCGGAGATGCGCTCCACCGGGGAGGTGATGGGGATCGACCGGACCTTCGGCCTGGCCTTCGCCAAGAGCCAGATGGCGGTCGGGAACCGCCTCCCCGACCGGGGGACGGTGTTCCTGTCGCTGGCCGATCGGGACAAGCCCGCGGGCCTGCTCGCCGCCCGCCGCTTCACCGACCTGGGCTTCGCCCTGGTGGCCACATCGGGCACCGCCGCCGCCTGCGAGCACGAGGGCGTCCCCGTGGCCGCGGTGGTGGCCAAGCACAGCGAGGAGCCCGGCGGCGTCCCCGACGTGATCGGGGCCGACGCCGTCGATCTCATCGCCTCGGGCAAGGTCGACCTGGTGGTCAACACCCCGCGGGGCCGCGGACCGCGAGCCGACGGCGCCCACATCCGCCGGGCGGCGAGTGCGCACGGCGTGCCCTGCCTGACCACCGTGGCCGCCGCCCTGGCCGCCGCCGCCGGCATCGCCGAATGGCGCAACTCCGAGCACCGGGTCCGCTCCCTGCAGGAGTACCACGCCGACGCCCAGCTCCGCCTGCCGCTCTGAGCCGTGATGCGCCTGCGCCGTGCTGATCTGACCACGCGACTGGGTCGGGTCACGCTGCCCAACCCGATCGTGGCCGCCTCGGGCACCTACGGACATTCGGACGAGGTGGCCCGCCTTGGGGACCCGTCCGCCATCGGGGCCGTGACCACCAAATCGCTCTCGCCCTTCCCCTGGGCGGGCAACCCCGCTCCCCGGGTGGTCGACGCCACCGCCGGCATGCTCAACTCCGTCGGCCTGCAGAACCCCGGCGTCGACGCCTGGGTGGAGGACGACCTGCCGCCCCTCCTGGCCCGGGGAGCCCGGGTCATCGCCTCCATCTGGGGCCGGTCGGTGGACGACTACGCCAAGGCGGCGGCCGCCCTGGCCCCCGCGGCCGGTCGCCTCGTGGCGCTGGAGGTGAACGTCTCCTGCCCCAATCTGGAGGACCGGGGGGAGATGTTCGCCCATCACGCGCCGGCCACGGCCGCGGCGGTGGCGGCGGTGGTGGCCGAGGTCGGCGCCCTCCCCGTCTTCGCCAAGCTCTCGCCCAACGTCACCGACCTCCGTCCCATCGCCGCCGCGGCCATGGAGGCCGGCGCCACCGGCCTCACCCTGGTGAACACGCTGCTCGGCCTGTCGATCGACGCCGGACCCCGACGCCCGCGGCTGGGCGCCGGCGGTGGAGGCCTGTCCGGACCGGCCATCAAGCCCGTCGCCCTGCGGGCCGTGTGGGATGTCTCCCGGGCGCTCCCCGGGGTCCCGATCATCGGGACAGGCGGCGTGGCCCGCGGGGTGGATGCGGTGGAGATGCTCCTGGCCGGCGCCAGCGCGGTGGGGGTGGGGACCGCCACCTTCCACGACCCGCGCGCCCCGGAGCGGATCGTCACCGAACTGGCCCGCTGGTGCCGGCGCCACGGCGTGGCCCGGGTCACCGATCTGGTGGGCGCGCTCCGGGGACTGAGGGAACGCCTGGCGCTGGCCCTCGACGTCGACGACCTCGACGCCGCCTGTCATCTGGCGGCCCGGCTCGACCCCTGGTTCGGCATCGTCAAGGTCGGGTTGGAGCTTTTCACCGTGGCCGGCCCCGCCGCCGTACGGGCCCTGGCCACCCCGCAACGGCGAGTGTTCCTCGACCTCAAGCTCCACGACATCCCCACCACTGTCGGCCGGGCGGCCCGGGTGGCGGGTCAGCTGGGTGTCAGCTTCCTCACCCTCCACACCGCGGGCGGCAACGACATGGTCCGGGCCGGAGTCGAGGGCCTGGCCGACGGAGCGGCGGCCGCCGCCCACCCGCCGCCGGTGGCGCTCGGCGTGACCGTCCTCACCAGCGAACCCGACGCCTCCGCCTTCCCGGTCCGCCTCGAGGTGGCCGTAGCGGCCGGCTGTGGCGGGGTGGTCTGCTCGCTGGCCGAGGTGGAGCGGGTGAAGGCGGCGGCCCCGGCCCTCCTGGCGGTGGTACCCGGCATCCGCCTCCCCGGGGGGGCGGCCCACGATCAGGCCCGGGTCGGTTCCCCCGCCGCCGCCTTCGCCGCCGGGGCCGACGTGCTGGTGGTGGGGCGGGCCGTAACCGCCGCCACCGACCCCGAGGCGGCCGCCGTCGAATTGACCGCCACCCTGCGCGATGCCTTGTAATACAAGGAGAAAGTCAGAAATGTTCCGGTTCGTCGGGTTGCCCGAGCAGGTCTGCTGCCTATACTGACCCAGTTCGTCGGGGCTCGGGTGGGTCGCCTTCCCGCCACGCACACCTCCCCGCCCGGGGCCCGAGACGGTTTCAACATCTGGAGGTCCCAAGGTCATGCCGCTCCCGCCCCAACTCGACCCCGCCCAGCGCCAGGCGGCACTCGAGAAGGCAGCCGCCGCCCGCCGCCAACGGGCGGAGTTGAAGGAGAAGCTCAAGGCCGGCTCGCTGAGCCTCGGCGAGCTGATCGCCCAGGGTGAACGCGATGACGCGGTCGCCAAGCTGAAGGTCGTCACCGTCCTGGAATCGTTGCCCGGCGTTGGCAAGGTCAAGGCCCGCCGGATCATGGAGGATCTCGAGATCAGCGAGAACCGCCGGGTCCGGGGCCTGGGCACCCACCAACGCAAGGCTCTGCTCGGACACTTCGAGCGATGACCCGTCTGACATAGGCCGCTGGGCGTCTTGCTCGTCCTCTCCGGCCCTTCCGGGGTCGGCAAGGGAACCGTGGCTGACGCGCTCTGCCAGCGGGAACCCGGATTGTGGCTGTCGGTCTCAGCCACCAGTCGTTCGCCGCGCCCCGGGGAGGTCGACGGACGCGAGTACCTGTTCCTCGACCTGGCCACGTTCGAGAAGTGGGAGGAGCACGGGGAGTTCGTCGAGTCGGCCACCGTCTACGGCCGGCGCTACGGCACGCCCCGGCGCCCGCTGGAGGAGCGCCTGGCGGCCGGCGACGACGTCCTCCTCGAGATCGACATCCAGGGGGCGCTGACCGTCCAGGCCGCCTTCCCCGAGGCGGTGCTCGTGTTCCTGAGGCCCCCCAGCCGGAAGGTCCAGGGCGAGCGCCTGGAGGGCCGGGCGGCCGACGACGCCACCGAGATCGCCCGCCGCCTGGCCGAAGCCGAGGCGGAAGAGGCCATGGCGGCACGATTCGACCATGTGGTCGTGAACGACCAGCTGGAGACGGCCGTGACCGAGGTCGCTGCTATCCTCGCTGGTCACAGGACTCCCCCGGTTTAGGGATGTCCCCCGACCGGAAAGAGTGATCTTGGAACGCCGCGCCTCGCTCATGCACCCGCTGCTGGAGAACCTGTCCGCTCAGGTCGACTCCAAGTTCACGCTGGTGTCGCTGGCCGCCAAGCGGGCCCGCCAGATCAACTCCTACTTCAACCAGCTCGGCGAGGGGCTGGGGACCATCGTGCCCCCCCAGGTCACGTCCCTGTCGCGCAAGCCGCTGTCCATCTCCCTGGAGGAGATCGAGGCGGGCAAGATCGTCTACGAGCGCCCCGAGGACGTCGAGCGCTCGATCAAGTAGGCGTTCCCCTGGGCTCTCTCGCCGGCCGGCGCATCGTGCTCGGGGTCTCGGGCGGCATCGCCGCCTACAAGGCGGTAGAGGTGTGCCGGCGCCTGGTCGACGCCGGCGCCCACGTCGCCCCCGTTCTCACCGAGGACGCCACCCGTTTCGTGGGCGCGCTCACGTTCTCGGCCCTGGCCTCCGAGCCGGCCCGCACGTCGCTTTTCGACAGTCCGGATCCGATACCCCACACCCGGCTGGGTCAGACCGCCGACCTGGTGCTGGTGGCGCCGGCCACGGCCAAGCTGATCGGCAAGTACGCAGCCGGGATCTCCGACGACCTGCTCACCGCCACCCTGCTCGCCACCCGGGCCCCCGTCCTGCTCGCGCCGGCCATGCACACCGAGATGTGGGAGCACGCCGCCGTGCAGGAGAACCTGGACGTCCTGCGCCGGCGAGGCGTGGCCGTGGTCGACCCGGAGTCCGGCCGGCTGGCCGGGGGCGACGTGGGGGAAGGCCGCCTGGCCGAACCGGCCCGGATCGTGGCCGCCGCCAAAGCACTCCTCTCGCCCGGCGATCTTTCCGGGACCCGTGTCATCATCACCGCGGGCGGCACCCGGGAGCCGATCGACCCCGTGCGCTTCATCGGCAACCGGTCGTCGGGGAAGATGGGCTACGCCCTGGCCGCGGTGGCCGCCCGGCGGGGAGCGTCGGTCTGCCTGGTGACCACGGTGCGCCGTCCCCTCCCGCCCGGCGCGGTGGAGGAGGTGCGGGTGGAGACGGCGGCGGAGATGGCCGAGGCGGTCGCCGCCCGCTTCCCGAAGGTCGACGTGGTGGTGATGGCGGCGGCCGTGGCCGACTTCCGGCCCAAGGTGTCCGCCCCCTCCAAACTGAAGAAGGCGGAGGGTGCTCCTGAAGTCATCCTGGAGCCCACGCCCGACATCCTGGCCGGCCTGGGGTCGGCGAAACAGGGTCAGTTCCTCGTAGGATTCGCGGCCGAGACGGAGCAGCTCGTCGCCCACGCCACGGCCAAGCTGGCGGCCAAGCGGGTCGACCTCATGGTGGCCAACGATGTGTCGGCCGCCGACTCCGGTTTCGAGGTGGACACCAACCGGGCCCTCCTCATCACCCCCGGCGGCGACATCACCGAGCTGCCCCGCATGACCAAGACCGAGCTGGCCGAGATCATCTGGGACCGCGTGAGGGAGGCAAGGTCGTGAGCAACCGCTGGAGGTTCACTTCGGAGTCGGTGACCGAGGGTCACCCCGACAAGATGGCCGACCAGGTTTCCGACGCCATCCTCGACGCCATCCTGGCCGAGGACCGCTACGGCCGGGTGGCATGCGAGACGCTGCTCACCACCGGCCTGGCCGTGGTGGCCGGGGAGATCACCACCAGCGCCTACGTGGAGATCCCCAAGATCGTCCGGGAGACGATCAAGTCCGTGGGCTACGACCGCGAGTCCTTCGGATTCGACGGCAACACCTGCGGGGTCATGGTCTCCATCGACGAGCAATCGCCCGACATCGCCCAAGGCGTCAACCAGGCGATGGAGGGCCGGTCGGGCGGCGGCGACGCCCTCGACCTGGTGGGGGCGGGCGATCAGGGGATGATGTTCGGCTACGCCTGCGACGAGACGGCCGACCTGATGCCTATGCCCATCTGGCTGGCCCACCGCCTGGCCCACCGCCTGGCCGAGGTTCGCAAGGCCGGCGTGATGCCGTACCTGCGGCCCGACGGCAAGACGCAGGTCACCATCGAGTACGAGGACAACCGTCCGGTCCGGCTCGACACGGTGCTGATCTCGACGCAGCACCAGCCCGGGATCGACATCGACACGCTCCTGGCCCCCGATCTGCGGGAGTACGTGATCCGGCCCCTACTGCCACCCGCCTTCGCCGACGATCCCTACCAGCTGCTGTGCAATCCGACGGGTACCTTCGAGCTGGGCGGCCCCCACGCCGACACCGGCCTCACGGGGCGCAAGATCATCGTCGACACCTACGGCGGGATGGCCCGCCACGGCGGTGGCGCCTTCTCCGGCAAGGACCCCACCAAGGTGGACCGCTCGGCCGCCTACGCCACCCGCCAGGCGGCCAAGGCGGTGGTGGCGGCCGGCCTGGCCCGCCGGTGCGAGCTCCAGGTGGCGTACGCCATCGGCAAGGCCCGGCCCGTGTCCGTCCTCGTCGAAACGTTCGGGACGGAGACCGTCGACCCGGCCATCCTGCCTTCCCTGATCCAGGAGCTCTTCGACCTCCGCCCGGCGGCCATCATCGACCGGCTCGATCTGCGCCGGCCGATCTACCGCAAGACGGCCGCCTACGGGCACTTCGGGCGGACCGACAAGGAGTTCACCTGGGAGCAGGTCGGCGACGTGGCCGACACCCTCCGCAAAGCCGCGAGCGGCTGAGTCAAGCCCCAGCGACGTTGACCGCTTCCCGGGTCTGTCGGGTGGTGGTCGACGTCCTGGCCGTCGAGCGGGCGTTCGACTATCTGGTTCCCGAAGCCATGGCGCCCGCCGTGTCGGTGGGCACCATCGTCCGGGTCGGCCTCTCCGGCCGCCGAGTGCGGGGTTGGGTGGTGGCCGACGGTGTGGAGTCCGAGGCGCCCCCGGGCCGGCTCCGCCCTCTGGTGGCCGTGGTGTCGGCCGGGCCGCCTCCCGAGGTGGTGGACCTCACTGCCTGGGCCGCCTGGCGTTTCGCCGGCCCCCGCCTCCCGCTGCTGCGCTCCGCCTCGCCCGCCGCTCTGATTCCCCCCGGCCCGCCCGCGCCCGCCCGGCTGGCCACCCCGGGGGGTACGTTCCCGCCCGCCGACCCCGAGGCCTCAGATCTGGCCGCCCAGGCCTGGGGCGCACCGGTCTCCGTCATCCGCTGGCCGCCCGCCACCGACGCCACGCCGCTGGTGGCCGCCCTCCTGTCCCGCTCCGGTGCCGGCTCGACGCTGGTGATCGAGCCCGACCACGAGGCGGCCGGCGGTCTCGCCGCCCGGCTGGAGGCGATCGGACTGCGGGTCGTCCGCTACCGCCCCGGGGGCCGGCCCGCGGATCAGGCCCGGGCCTGGGACCGGGCCCGGCGGGGCTCGTGTGTGGTGGTGGGGGGCCGGGCCGCAGTCCTGGCCCCCGTGCCTGACCTCGCCGCCGTGATCCTCCTCGACGACGGGGCGGAGGCACACAAAGAGGAGCGGTCGCCGACCTGGCACGCCCGGGACCTGGCCATCGAACGGGCCCGCCGGACCCGGGGTCCCGGGGGAGCCGGGGGTGTCCCCCGAATGCCCGGGGGGGCCGGGGGTGTCCCTCGAATGGAGGGAGCCCGAGTCGTCCTGGTGTCGCCCGCCCCTCCCCTGGAGGCGGTGGCCTCGGCGCCGGTGATCATCCCCTCCCGTCCCACCGAGCGCGCCGGCTGGCCTGTCCTCGAGGTCGTCGACCGGCATCGCGAGCCACCCGGGCTCGGGCTGTTCTCCTCCCGGATGGTGGACGCCCTGCGCCAGGCGGTGGAGGCGGGAGACCGGGCCGTGTGCGTACTGAACCGCCGGGGCCGGGCCCGCCTCCTGGCCTGCGACGCCTGCTTCGAACTGGCCCGCTGCGAGCGCTGCCATGGAGCGCTGGTTGAGGGGGACGACAAGAACCTCGCCTGCGCCGCCTGCGGCCAGGTCCGCCCCCGGGTGTGCGCCCGCTGCGGGGGGACGAGGATGCGCAATCTGCGGGCCGGGGTGACCCGTGTCCGGGAGGAGCTCGCCGCCCTGCTGCCCGGGGCGGACGTGGCCATGGTCGACGCCGCCGCCACCGATGTTCCCGACGGGCCGGTCATCATCGGAACTGAAGCCGTCCTGCACCGGGTCGACCGGGCCCAGATCGTGGCCTTCCTGGACTTCGACCAGGAGCTCCTCGCCCCCCGCTTCCGGGCCGGGGAGCAGGCCCTGTGGCTCCTGGTGCGGGCCGCCCGCCTGGTGGGGCCGCGCCTCTCGCGCGGGGAACGGCGGGTGCTGGTCCAGACCCGGTTGCCCCGCCACGAAGTACTCGACGCCGCCGTGCGGGGCGACCCTGGAGTCCTGATCGCGGCCGAGGGGCCCCGGCGACGCCTCTTGCAGCTCCCGCCCTACGCCGCCCTGGCCCATCTGACCGGCGACGGCCCTGCCCTGGCCGTGGCCGCCGGCGAACTGGCCCTGGCCGGACTCGAGGCATCCGGTTCGGGGACCGGCCTCCTGGTCCGGGCCGCCACCCACCCGCAGCTCTGCGACGCTCTGGCCGTCGCCCTGGCCGCCGCCCGCCCCCACGGCCGGATCCGGGCCGAAGTCGACCCTCTCCGGCTCTGAACTAACCTCCGCCCCTGTGCTCATGGCTCTTCGCCTGGCGGCTCATCGCGGTGTGACCGGGGGCCCCAGCCCCAGTCACCCAGTCCCTGCTCCGCTGGCGCTCCGCAGGTCCTGATGGCGACCTTTCCGATCCGGGTATTCGGCGATCCCGTGCTCAAGCGGCGCTGCGCCGAGATCACCGACATCGACGGGGCCCTGGCCCGTCTGGCCGACGACATGCTGGAGACGATGTACAAGGCCCCCGGCGTCGGTCTGGCCGCCAACCAGGTCGGCATCCAACGCCGGATCTTCGTCTACGACGTCGGCGACGGGCCCAACACGGTGATCAACCCGACCATCGTCGAGGTGTCGGGGGAGTGGGACTACGACGAGGGCTGCCTGTCGGTGCCCGGCCTCTACTTCCCCATCCTCCGGCCCAGGAAGGTGACGCTCCAGGGCGTCGATCTCGACGGGCACGAGTTCACCCGGGAGGGCGAGGATCTCCTCGGCCGGGTGTTCCTCCACGAGACCGACCATCTCGACGGCTTCCTCCTCCTCGATCGTCTCGGCTCCGAAATCCGCAAGGAGGCCATGCGGGTGCTGCGGGAGGAGCCTCCCCGGGGCGGTCCCTCCCGGCGGATCCCGCCCCCCGAACCGGACGCCCCCGAGGCCGGAGGGTCCGGCGTGTCCACGGAAGCCAAGGAGTAGAAAAGGCGCTGTGCGCCTCGTCTTCCTCGGGAGCCCCGCCGACGCCCTCCCTTCGCTCCAGGCCCTTCACGACGCCGGCCACGACATCGCCCTGGTCGTCACCCAACCCGATCGCCGTCGGGGCCGCGGCTCCGGAGTGGAACCGAGTCCGGTCAAGCGCCTGGCCACCGACCTCGGCCTGACCGTGGTCACCCCCGCCCGTTGCTCCGAGGCGCTCGACGACGTCGCCGGCAGCGGTGCCACCCTGGGCGTGGTGGTCGCCTTCGGCCAGTTGATCCCCCAGGCCGTCCTCGATGCCCTGCCTCTGGGCTTCGTCAACGTGCACTTCTCCCTGTTGCCGCGCTGGCGGGGGGCGGCGCCGGTGGAGCGGGCCCTGATGGCGGGCGACGCCGAGACCGGCGTGTGCCTCATGCGGCTCGAGGCCGGCCTGGACACCGGCCCCGTCTACGCCGTCGAACGGCTCGCCATCGACCCGACCGAGACCGCCGGGGAGCTGCGGGCCCGGCTGGTGAAGCTGGGCACCGACCTGCTCGTCTCCCGCCTGGAGGACATCCCCAAGATCGAACCTGTGCCCCAGGAGGGCGAACCCACCTACGCGGCCAAGCTCAGCACCGAGGAGTTCCAACTGGACTTCGCCGCTTCCGCCGCCGACCTGGCCCGCCTGGTCCGGGCCGGTAATCCGAGGCCGGGGGCATGGACGACGGCCGGGGGACGCCGCCTGAAGGTGCTCCGGGCCCGGGCCGAGGACACCCCGGCCACCGCTGTCACGGGGGACACCCCCGGGCCCCCGGGCCCGCCGGGGGAACTCGTGGCCCCCGCCCGGGTGGCCACCGGCGACGGGATCCTGGTGCTGGAGGAGGTTCAACCGGAGACGAAGGGGGTCATGGCCGGCACCGCCTGGGCCGCCGGCTTCCGTGGTCAACGGCTCGGTGAGTAGCGCGACGAGGACGGGAGGCACGGCCCGGAGCCTGGCGGTGGAGGCCCTGGTCCGCATCGAGGCCGGCGCTTTCTCCAACCTGGTGCTCCCTGGGCTCCTCTCCGCCTCCGGACTCGCCCCCCGGGACCGCGCCCTGGCCACCGACCTCGTCTACGGCACGCTGCGCCACCAGGGCCACACCGACCATCTCCTGGCCCTGGTGGCCGACCGCCCCCTCGCCGCCCTTGACCCGCCGGTCCGGGCCGCTCTCCGCCTCGGGGTCCACCAGCTCCTGGGCGGGGTCCCGCCCCACGCCGCCGTGGGTGAGACGGTGGGGGCGCTGGCTTCGGGTCCCGGGGCCCGGGCCCGGCCCTACGTGAACGCCGTGCTGCGTCGGGTGGCGGAACTCGGGCCGGCCTGGCCCTGGCCCGAAGGGGACGACGCGGCGGCGCTGGCCGTGCGCACCTCCCATCCGCAGTGGATGGTGGAGCTGCTCCAGCGGGACCTGGGCCCGGCTGACGCCGGGGCCACTCTGGAGGCGGCGAACGCCCCCCCTCCCGTGACGCTGCGCCCCAACCCGCTGCGCACCACCACCGCGGACCTGACCGCCGAACTCGAGGCGGCCGGCGTCGAGGTCACCCCCGGCCCGCTCGTGCCCGGCGCGCTCCTGGTGCGCAGCACCGGAGACCTGGCCCGCCTCCCCGCCGTGGCCGAGGGCCGGGCCACGCCCCAGGACCAGGCCAGCCAGGCGGTGGCGACGGCGCTGGGCGCCCGGCGCGGGGAGGACGTCCTCGATCTGGCCGCCGCCCCCGGCGGCAAGGCCACCGCCCTGGCCGAGTCCATGGGTGACACCGGACGTGTCCTGGCCGCCGACCTGCGGCCCGGCCGGGCCCGCCGGGTGGCCGAGGCCGCCCGCCGTCTCGGCCTGACGTCGGTGCACACAGTCGTGGCGGACGGGCTCGCCCCGCCCGTGCGTCCCGGTGGCTTCGACCGGGTCCTGCTCGACGCGCCGTGCTCGGGATTGGGCGTCCTGCGCCGGCGGCCCGAATCCCGCTGGCGCCTCCAGCCCGATGACGTGGCCCGGGCCGCCACCCTCCAGCGCCAGCTGCTGGCGGCCGCCGTGCCCACCCTGTGCCCCGGTGGCCTCCTGGCCTACAGCGTGTGCACCCTGACCCGGGCTGAGACCAGCGACGTCGACGAGTGGCTTTCGGCCGAGTTCCCCCACTTGATGGCCGAGCCGCCCCCCGGGGCGCCCTGGCGGCCGCTCGGCCGGGGCGCCCTCCTCCTGCCCCAGGCCGCGGGCACGGACGGCATGTACCTCCTGCTCCTGCGGACGGCCTGACGCGCCGGATGCTCTTCGAAATCGGCGATCGTCAGCCGGCGATGGCCAGCGAGGGTGCCGGTTCGGCTTCGATGAGGGACGCCAGCGTCGAGCGCTCGAAGGCGGCGATGGAACGGGTTACCGCATCGACCACCCCGAGGGGATCCACCCCCACGGCCGTCTCCGCCGCCAGCACGAGGCCATGCACGCCGTCGAGGAGGCTGTTGGCGATGTCGTTGACCTCGGCCACCGTGGCCCGGCGGTGCTCCACCATCGACTCCAGCAGGTTGGTGGCCACGTACACCGGGGTGTTGAGCCGGTTGGCCTGGCGCACGATCGCCTTCTGGTAGAAGGGAACGAACTCGAGCGGCACCTCCCGGGAGAGGTCGCCCCGGTCGATGAGGACGGCGTCGGCGGCGGCGGTGATCTCGTCCACGTTGGCCACTCCGGCCCGGCTCTCGATCTTGGCGATGACGGTGGCGCCGGCGGGGAGGAGGCCGCGTACCAGCGCGACGTCATCGCCCGAGGCGGCGAAGGAGAGGGCGACCTGGTCCACCCCCAGGCCGGCCCCGATCTCGATGGCCCGGCGGTCCTTGGTGGTGAGCGGAGGCAGAGCGGGCGCAGGGTCGATGGTCACGGCCCGATTGGATCCAACCCGACCTTCCGCGGCCACGATGGCGGTCGCTCCCCGGTCGTCGACGAGTCCGACCCGGAGCAGGGCCCCGTCGAAGTCGACCGACAGGGTGGATCCCGCCCGCAGCGCCCCGAAGGCCGATGCCGGACGCAGGCTGATCAGTTCCTCGGTGCCCACCACCTTCTCGGGGGTGAGCCGAACGGGATGGCCGACCCGCAGGGCCACGTCGGGGGCCATCATCCCGCAGCGAACCTGTGCTCCCTCCGTGTCGAGGCAGATGGGCACCGAGGCATGTTTCCGCACGAGGCGGATCGTGTCCTCCACGGCCGACAGGGCCGTATGCGAGAGGTTGATCCGGAACAGGTCGACGCCCCGCTGCTCCAGTCCCGCGATGATGGCGGGACGCAGGGAAGCGGGTCCCAGGGTGCACAGCACCCGGATGCTTCGTCGCTGCTGCATGTGGATCATCCCCCTGCTACTCATGAGGCCTGAGATAGGTTTTAGTGGAACTGATGTGTGGTTTATCAGAAGTGTAGACCATTAGCAACATAAACAACTCACATTTCTATGAAACTCGTAGAAACCAGCTGCCCCACTGATGCGCAGTACCGCGCTTGGTAGCCTCCCGGTCGTGAGCCTGGTGGCGAAGGTGCTGACGGTGTCCGACGGGGTGGTGGCGGGCACCCGGGACGACGCCTCCGGCCGCGCCCTGGCCGAGCGCCTCGCCGCCGAGGGCTACGAGGTGGCCGCCCACGAGGTCACGGCCGACGGGGTCACCTCCGTGGCCGATGCCCTGCGTCGGCTCACCGCCGGCTTCGCCGGTCTGGTGGTGACCACCGGCGGGACGGGCTTCGGCCCCCGGGACCTCACGCCCGAAGGGACCCGTCAGGTGATCGAGCGCGAGGCCCCGGGCCTGGCCGAGGCCATGCGCCACACCTCGATGGGGGTGAACCCGCACGGGATGCTGTCCCGGGGCGTGTGCGGGGCGACGGGTGCAGCGCTGATCTGCAACCTGCCCGGCTCATCGAAGGGCGCCCTCGAATGCCTGGACGCCGTCCTCCCCGCCCTTCCCCACGCCCTCGACCTCCTGGCCGGGGGTCGCCCCCACTGACGGGGCCTGGCCTCGTGACGCGAGAACCCGCGGCCGGTCGGTACCGCCGGTACCTGGACCAGGAGTTCGACAACGTCGTGCTCTATCGCCGTCTGGCTGAGGAAGCGGAGGGTGAGCACCGAAACGTGTTGCTGGAGCTGGCCGCGGCCGAGGAGCGCCATGCCCGCTACTGGCAGGACAAGCTGGCCGAGCTGGGCCTCACCTCGGAAGAGGTCGGGCAGCATCGCACCCGCCCCCTGACCCGGCTGCTGTCGTTCCTGGCCCGCCGCCTGGGGGTGCGGACCATCGTCCCGCTTCTCGAGCGGTTGGAGGCGGCGGAGCGAGGCCGTTATGGCAACGAACCCGACCTCGGTGCGGGTATGGCCGCCGACGAGCTCGTCCACGCCCAGCTGGTGGCCGGGCTGGCCCCGGCCTGGCGGGCCCGGGCGTCCGGTTCGATCCGGGCCGGGGTGTTCGGCATGAACGACGGGCTCGTCTCGAACCTGGCTCTGGTCATGGGCATGGCCGGAGGCAACGCCCACGGAGACATCGTTCTGCTGGCTGGCCTGGCCGGGCTGATGGCCGGGGCCGGCTCGATGGCCGCCGGCGAGTACATCTCGGTGAAGTCGCAGCAGGAGCTGCTGGAGGGTGACCGGCCGCCCAGTCCGGAGGAGCTGGCCGCCATCGCCGCCGAGGGGTCCGTCGCCCAGCTGGAGCTGCTCATGCGGCTGCGGGGTCTGGACGCCCATGAGGCCTCGGAGATCGCCGCCCGGGGCGACCACGAAGCGGCGGCCGCCGCCTTCGCCCGGGCCCAGCCCGACATGGCCAGCGTCGGCTCACCGACGGGGGCGGCGAGGTCGAGCTTCGTGGCCTTCGCGTCCGGGGCGGCAATCCCCGTCCTGCCCTTCTTCGCCACCTCCGGAGCGGCCGCGCTGGCCATCGCCGGCGCACTGGCCGGCCTGGCCCTCTTCATCGTCGGCGCCCTGATCAGCCTCCTGACCAACCGGTCCGTCATCCGCTCCGGGGTGCGACAGCTGTCCATCGGCGCCATCACTGCTCTCGGCACCTACCTCGTCGGCGTCACCGTCGGCTCCCTCGTGGGCTGAACGGCTACCGCCCCCAGGGTGGGGCTCGTGGCCGGCGGGAGGCGGGCATTATTCTTGACCTGACGGTCAAGAAAAGGGGATCGCTTGGATTTCATGGCCATGGCCCTCTCATTGGGGGAGCGGGGACGGCTCACCGCCCCGCCCAACCCCTGGGTGGGCTGTGTCCTGGAGCGCGACGGGCACGTGGTCGGCGCCGGCTTTCACCGGGTCCCCGGTGAGCCCCACGCCGAGGTCGTCGCCCTGGCCGAGGCCGGGGAGCAGGCCCGGGGGGCAACGGCCTGGATCACCCTGGAGCCGTGCAGCCACCACGGCCGCACGCCACCCTGCGCCGAGGCGCTGCTCGGCGCCGGGGTCGCCCGGGTGGTGGTCGCCCTGACCGATCCCGACCCCCGGGTCTCGGGGCGCGGGATCGACCGGTTGGAGGCGGCCGGCGTGCCGGTCGAGGTCGGCCCGGGTGCCGAGGCGGCCCGCCAGTCGCTCCGGGCGTATCTGCACCAGCGGGCCACCGGCCGCGCCTTCTGTGTGCTCAAGGCGGCGGTCAGCCTCGATGGGCGGACGGCCGCGGCCGACGGGTCGTCACAATGGATCACCGGGCCTGAAGCCCGGGTCGACACCCACCGCCTGCGGGCCGAGTCCCAGGCCGTGGTGATCGGGGCGGGGACGGCGCTGGCCGACCGTCCCATGCTCAACGTCCGGCATCTGGAGGAGCTCCCGCCCCGCCAGCCCACCCGGGTCCTGCTCGACTCCACCGGCCGGGTTCCGGCCACCGGCCCGCTCTTCGATCCCGCCCTGGCTCCGACCCTGGTCGTCACGACGCCCTCCGTGGCGCCTGAGGCGGTGAAGGCGTGGTTGGAGGCGGGCGCCGAAGTCGCCGAGGTGCCGGGCAGCCCCGGAGGGACCGGTGTCGATCTGACCGCTGCCCTCACCGTCCTCGGCGATCGGGGCGTGCTCCAGGCCATGGTGGAGGGTGGCCCGACGCTGCACGGCGCCCTGGTGCGGGCCGGACTGGCCGATCGCCTGGTCCTCTATGTGGGGGGACGTCTGCTCGGCGCCTCCGGGCTGCCGTTGCTGGCCGGGCCCGGCCCGTCCACCATGGCCCAGGCCCTGGAGTGGCGGATCGTGGACAGCCACCCCCTCGGCCCCGACGTCCGCCTCGACTGCGAACCCGTGGGGGAAACCTGATGTTCACCGGCCTGGTCGAGGAGTTGGGCCGGGTGCGGGCCGTCACGCCCAACGCCACCGGCGCCCGCCTGGAGATCGAGGCCACCACCGTCCTCGACGACGCCACGCTGGGCGCCTCCATTGCCGTCAACGGCTGCTGCCTCACGCTGGTGGATCAGGGCCCAGGTTGGTGGGCCGCCGACGCCGTGGAGGAGACCCTGTCCCGCACCTGCCTGGGCGCGTTCGGGCCCGGCGACCCGGTCAACCTCGAGCGGCCCGTACGCCTGTCCGACCGGCTTGGCGGCCACCTGGTCCAGGGCCACGTCGACGGTGTCGGTCACATCCGGGAGCGGACCCCACTGCCCGACGGCTCCACCCGGGTCGGTATCGAGGCGCCGGGCCATCTCCTGCGCTACGTCGTGGAGAAGGGCTCGATCGCCGTCGACGGGGTCAGCCTCACCGTGGCCGGCGCCGACGACACGGGCTTCGACTTCGCTCTCATCCCCCACACGGCTACCGTGACCACATTGGGCTGCAAGGGGGTTGGCGCCCCCGTGAACCTGGAGGTCGACCTGGTGGCGAAGTACATCGAGCGTCTGGCCCTGGGGGCACGGGGGAATCTCCCGGAGATGGAGGCCTGATGCCCTTCGCGCCGGTCGAGGACGCCATCGCCGCCATCGCCCGGGGTGAGTTCGTCACCGTTGTCGACGATGCCGACCGGGAGAACGAGGGCGATCTCATCATCGCCGCCGACAAGATCACTCCTGAGGCCATCGCCTTCATGGTCCGGCACACCAGCGGCGTGATCTGCATGCCGGTGGTGGGAACCCGGCTCGACGACCTGCGCATCCCGCTCATGGTGGCGGACAACACCGAGTCACAGCGCACGGCCTTCACCGTGTCGGTCGACGCCAAGGACAACACGACCACGGGCATCTCCGCCCCCGACCGGGCCACCACCATCCGGGCTCTGATCGACCCGACGTCGAGCCCCGAGGACTTCAACCGGCCGGGCCACATCTTCCCCCTGCGCTACCGGGATGGCGGGGTGCTCAAGCGGGCCGGTCACACGGAGGCGGCGGTGGACCTGGCCCGGCTGGCCGGCCTCTATCCCGCCGGCGTGCTGTGCGAGATCGTCAAGGACGACGGGACGGGAGAGATGGCCCGGCTCCCCGACCTGGAGCGCTTCTCCGCCGACCACGGTCTGGTCATGCTGTCCATCGCCGACCTGGTGCGTTACCGCCGCCAGCGGGAGAAGCTCATCCGCCGGGTCTCCGAGGCCCGGATCCCCACGCCCTTCGGGGAGTTCACCGCCTACGCCTACCAGTCGATCCTGGACGGCACCGAGCACCTGGCCCTGGTCCGGGGCGAGGTGGCGGGCCAGCCCGACGTGCTCGTCCGGGTCCACTCCGAGTGTCTGACCGGCGATGTGTTCGACTCCATGCGTTGCGACTGCGGCACCCAGAAGGAGCTGGCCATGTCCCGTATCGCCGCGGAGGGGCGGGGCGTCATCGTCTACCTCCGGGGCCACGAGGGCCGCGGCATCGGCATCGGCCACAAGCTGCGGGCCTACCAGCTCCAGGAACAGGGCCGGGACACCGTGGAGGCCAACCTGGAGCTGGGGTTCCCCATCGATTCCAGGGAGTACGGCATCGGGGCCCAGATCCTGGTCGATCTCGGCATCACCACCATGAGACTGATGACCAACAACCCGGCCAAGTACGGAGGCCTGGGGGGCTACAACCTCGAGATCGTGGAGCGGGTCCCCCTGACGTCGGTCCCCAATTCCGAGAACCACCGGTACCTGACAACCAAGGCCGAGAAGCTCGGCCACATCCTGGACCTCGACGAGGTCACCCAGGAATAGAGGGAGCAGGACGAGAGGGAGTCAGAGCATGCCCACCTACGAAGGTCGCCTCGACGCCACCGGCCTGCGCATCGCCCTGGTGGCGAGCCGGTTCAACGAGACCATCACCCGGTCGCTCCTGGAGGGTGCCGTCTCCGGCCTGCGGCGCCACGGCGCCGACGACGCCGGCATCACCGTGGCCTGGGTGCCGGGCGCCTTCGAGCTGCCGCTGGCCGCCAAACGCCTGGCCGCCTCCGGCGAGTTCGATGCCGTGGTGTGCCTGGGGGCGGTCATCCGGGGGGCGACGGCCCACTTCGACTACGTCGCCGGCCAAGCGGCCGCCGGGGCGGCCCGGGTCTCCCTCGACACCGGCGTGCCGGTCATCTTCGGGGTGCTCACCACCGACACCATCGAGCAGGCCATCGAGCGGTCGGGCACCAAGGCGGGCAACAAGGGGTTTGACGCCGCCGTGGCCGCCATCGAGATGGCCGACCTTCTCCGCCAGTTGCCCAAGGGTCAGGAGTAACCCCTTGCTGCGCCTCGCATTACCCAAGGGCTCCCTCGAACGCGCCACCCTGCAGTTGTTCGAGGAGGCCGACCTGGCCGTGTCCCGCTCCTCCGATCGCGACTACCGGGCCACCATCGACGATCCCCGCATCGTCGAGGTGCGCATCCTCCGGCCCCAGGAGATCCCGCGCTACGTGGCTGAGGGCTATTTCGACCTCGGCATCACCGGCCGCGACTGGATCGAGGAGTCGGGGGCCGAGGTCGTCTCCCTCACTCAGCTCCACTACTCCAAGGCCACCGCCCGGCCGGTGCGCATCGTGCTCGCGGTACCCGCCGACTCCACCATCGAGGTCGTCGGCGACCTGAAGGCCGGCACCCGCGTCTCCACCGAGTTCCCCGAGCTGACCCGGCGGTTCTTCGAGGGTCACGGCCTCGATGTCGATGTGCAGCTGTCCTACGGGGCCACCGAAGCCAAGGTGCCCGACATCGTCGACGCCATCGTGGAGCTGACCGAGACCGGCTCGTCGCTGCGGGCGGCGGGCATGAAGATCGTCGACACCATCCTCGTCTCCCACACGGAGCTGGTGGCCAACGGGGCGGCCTACGCCGAAGCGGACAAACGCCACGCCATGGAACAGATCGCCACCCTGTTGCTCGGCACCCTGGAAGCCAGGGGCAAAGTGCTGGTCAAGCTCAACGTGGCCGAGGACAAGCTCGAGGCGGTGGTCGCCATCCTCCCCGCCCTCAAGTCCCCCACGGTGTCCAAGTTGTCCGGTGACGGGGGCTACGCAGTGGAGACGGTGGTGCCCAAGGCGGAGATCAACACGCTCATCCCCGCCCTCAAGGACCACGGAGCCACCGACATCATCGAGCTCCCCATCGCCAAAATTGTGCATTGATCATGGCGGCGGGCACCCGGTTCCTTCGGAACACGCCCGCCGCGTGTGGCGGGGACCCCAACCCCGCCACGCGTCGTGGTTGAGGGCGTCGTCATCCAGTTCGATGCCCACCGCGGGCTGGGCGTCGTGGAGGCCCTGGATGGGGAGCGTTACCCGTTCCACTGCACGCGCATCGCCGACGGTTCCCGCACCATCCCGGTGGGGGCCAAGGTGGAGTTCGTGGTCGTCCCCGGCCTCCCCGGTCGCTGGGAGGCGTCCGGGATCCGGTCCTCCCGTTAGCCGGAGCCCTCCTGGGCCCGGACAAAGGCCAGACGCAGGTGGGAGAGGGCGTCGCTGAGCGACTGCTGGTACCGGCCGAGCCGGTCGCCCAGCCCCTCCACCAGGGCCCCCATGGCGTCGATGGCCAGGCTGGCCTCGGCCAGGTCCGGCTTCTCCTGGCCTCCGGTGGCCGCTTCCCGCTCCAGGTGGAGCGCGGCCAGCTCGAAGAGGCCCATGATGTGGCCGGCCACATGCTCGAGCACGGGATGCTCGAGGATGGCCCTGGCCTCGGCCAGGGCCTCCTCCACCTCTTCGGGGGAGGGTCCACCCTCGGGTGGCGGCCCCTGCGGGCGTGGCTGAGCGCCCTCCGGCTCCTCCTTGGGGACGTACTCGCCGCTCGGTGTCCAGATGGTTGACATGCTGGTATCCTCGCCCGCACAAGCTAATAGGGAAGCCGGGGGTCAGAGTGTACGGCCCCCCACCCGGCCGCCGAGTAAGGGGTGCCGGGTCGAGCGGAGAGCCTGCAGCAGGCATCGAGGCGCGGCGGAGCCTTCCCGGTCCGCCGTTCTTTGCGTCTGGGGCCGGTTCCACGACCAAAGGAGTGATACGCCGATCGCCACGACTGACGCCAGGATCAACGAGCGGATCAGGGCCCGGGAGGTCCGTCTGGTCGGACCCGACGGGGACCAGATCGGGGTCAAGCCTCTTCCCGAAGCCCTGCACATCGCTCGTGAGCACGACCTCGACCTGGTGGAGGTCGCGCCCAACGCCAATCCGCCCGTCTGCAAGATCATGGACTTCGGAAAGTTCAAGTACGAGCAGGACGTGCGGCGCAAGGAGTCACGGCGCAAGGCCACCAACGTCGTGATCAAGGAGATGAAGTTCCGGCCCAAGATCGATGCGCACGACTACACGACCAAGACGAAGCACGTCGAGCGATTCCTCAATGAGGGGTCGAAGGTCAAGGTCACGATCATGTTCCGGGGCCGGGAGATGGCCCACCCGGAACTGGGCAAGCGAATTCTCGACCGCATCGCCGAGCAGGTGCGTGACATCGCCACCGTGGAATCGTCTCCCCGGGTCGACGGGCGGAACATGGTGATGGTGCTGTCGCCCGCCAAGAAGCCCGAGGTCCGGCCCGCCCGGGCGTCCAGCAGCGCCCCAGCCTCAGCCTCAGCCCCAGCCCCAGCCCCAGCCGATGCTCCAGCTCCAGCCTCCGCCTCTGCTCCGGAACCGGAGACATCGGCACCGGCACCGGAACCGGCGTCTCCCGAGCCCCCGCCTCCCTCTTCCCCGGAAGCGGCCGCCGTGACCCCGGCCCCGTAGACTTTCCCCCTCCCACAAGGAAGAGACCCGAATGCCCAAGATGAAGACGCACCGGGGCGCGGCCAAGCGCTTCAAGATCACCGGCACCGGCCGGATCCTCCGGCGCAAGGCGTTCCGGGCCCACCTGCTGGAGAAGAAGTCCTCCAAACGGACCCGTCGCCTGAAGCGGCCGGCCGAGGTGACCGGTGGGGACCGTCAGCACGTCGAGCGCCTGCTCGGCCGATAACAGGTAAGGAGCAGACGTCATGGCCCGGGTCAAGCGGTCCGTCCACGGCAAGAAGCACCGCCGCGCCGTCCTGGATGCGGCGAAGGGCTACTACGGCAACCGCAGCCGCAGCTTCAAGTCCGCCAACGAGCAGGTCATGCACTCCGGGGAGTACGCCTTCCGGGACCGTCGGGCCCGCAAGGGACAGTTCCGCCGGCTGTGGATCGTGCGGATCAACGCCGCTTGCCGGACCAACGACATCTCCTACTCCCGGTTCATGGCCGGTCTGCGCCAGGCCGGCGTCGAGGTCGACCGCAAGGTCCTGGCCGATCTGGCCGTGAGGGAACCGGCCACCTTCTCGTCGCTGGTGGCCACCGCCCGGGAGGCGCTCACCGCTGCCTAGTGCCCCCACCGCCGGTCTGGCGGCGACTGATGCCCGGGTACGGCGGATCCGACGGCTGCTCCACCAGCGTCCGGTGCGGCGCGCCGAGGGTGCCTTCGTCCTGGAAGGGGCCAACGTGGTCTCGACCGCGCTGGCCGCCGGAGCCGACCTGGAGGCGCTCTACGTCGCTCCGGAGGCCTACACGGTCTGCCCGGAGCTCCTGGCCCTGGCCTCGTCGCATGGCCTCGAGGTGTTGAGGTTGGCAGCCGGGGTCCTGGAGCGGGTCTCCGACACGGTGACACCCCAGCCCGTCCTCGCCGTCGCCCGCCGGCGCCCGTCGGTTCTGGGTGAACTGGCCGGCGCCGACCTCGTCGTCGTAGCCGTCGATGTCCGGGATCCGGGCAACGCCGGCACCCTGGTGCGCAGCGCCGAAGCGGCCGGTGCGCAGGGGGTAGTGTTCTGTCGCGGCTCGGTGGACGTGACCAACCCCAAGACGGTCCGCGCCTCGGCCGGGGCACTCTTCCACGTGCCGGTCGTCGAAGGCGGTGACCCGCAGGAGGTGCTCGGCGTGCTCGGAGACCTGGGTCTGGTGCGCATCGGCGCCTCGGCGCGTGGCGGTGACGCGCCCGACCGCATCGATCTCACCCGGCGCGTCGCCCTCGTCTTCGGGAACGAGGCCCACGGGTTGCCCGCCGATCTGGACAACGGCCTCGACGGATTGGTGACCATTCCCATGCCGGGTCGCGCCGAGTCCCTCAACCTGGGCATGGCCGCCGCCATCCTGCTCTACGAGGCGCACCGCCAGCGGGCGTGCCTCCCGACGTGACGGCGCGATGACGTTCGGTCCCGAGATCCTCGACGAGCTCCCCGATGCCGTCGTCGTCCTGGATGAGCACCGCGCCATCGCCGCGCTCAACGATGCCGCGGTGCTCTTCCTTGGCCGGCCGGCCAAGGAGCTGTTGGGTTCTCCGGCCGACGAGGTCTTCGAACCCCGGGGTCGGGACGGACGCCGGGTCTGGGGCGAGGACTGGCCCCGGGCCGCCTACCTGCTGCGGGTGAGCCGCATCCCCGAACAGGAAGTGGAGGTCAGCGCCGCCGCGGGGCGGGTGCGGGTGATGGTCACCGGTCGTTACCGCCGTGACGGCAGTGGGAAGCTGGCCGGCGTCGTGCTCCTGCTGCGCCCCGCCTCCCGCCGGCACAACCTCGCCGCCTCGGGGGTGGAGGTGGTCTCCACCGTCTCCCATGAGCTTCGATCCCCGCTGACGTCGGTGAAGGGCTACACCTCGCTGCTCCTCAACCGCTGGGACCGCCTCGACGACGACCAGAAGCGGTCCATGCTCGAACAGGTCCAGCACGACGCCGACCGGGTCACCCGGCTCATCACCGAGCTGCTCGACATCTCCCGCCTGGAAACGGGGCGGCTCCGCCTGCGCTGCCAGATGGTCGACATCGCCGAGCTGGCCGGGACCATCGTGGAGAAGGTCCGCATCGCCTACCCGGATCTGGACGTCGCCACCACCTTCCCGGCCGATCTGCCCCAGGTCTACGCCGACCCGGACAAGGTGGAGCAGGTGCTGACCAACCTCCTGGAGAACGCGGCGAAGTACGCCGACGGCCCCGACGTGCGCCTGGACGGGAGCTTCAACCCGGAGCGCAGAGAGCTGACCGTGGCCGTCCACGACATCGGCAAGGGGATCCCCGCAGCCGAGCTGCCCCGGCTGTTCAACAAGTTCTTCCGGGGCTCGGAGGGCGGCCGGCCCTCGGGTTCGGGGCTCGGGCTCTACATCGCCCGGGGGCTGGTCGAGGCTCACGGCGGGCGCCTGGCCGCCTCCAGCAAGCTGGGGGAGGGTTCGACGTTCACGTTCACCTTGCCTACCGACGGCTTCGAGCGGGCCATCGGCGAAGGCGATTATGACCCTCGCTGAGATCCAGGCAGTCCTCCAGGCGGAGTTGACCCGGGCCCGGAGCGAGGTGGTAGCCGTCGACGACGCCGGCGCCCTGGAGGCGCTGGGTCGCTCGCTCACGGGCAAGCGCTCGGCTCTCACCGAGGCGAACCAGGCCATCAAGTCGCTCCCGCCCGAGGACCGGCCGGCGGCGGGACAGGCCATTTCGTCGTTCAAAGCTGAGGTGACGGCGCTGGTCGAGGCGCGGCGCGGCGCGCTGGCCGACGGCAAGGACGCTCTGGAAACTCTCGACCTCACCCTCCCCGGCCGGGAGCGGGCCCGGGGCCACCTGCACCTCATCACCCAGGTCCAACGGGAACTCGAAGACGTCTTCCTCGGCCTCGGCTACGAGGTGGCGGAAGGCCCCGAGGTGGAGACCGACTGGTACAACTTCGAGGCCCTCAACATGCCCGCCGCCCACCCGGCCCGTTCCATGTGGGACACCCTCTACGTGAAGCTCGGGCGGCCCGAAGAGGTGGTGCTGCGGACCCACACGTCACCGGTCCAGGTCCGCGTCATGGAAAGCCGCCCACCCCCGGTCTACACGGTGATGCCGGGTCGCTGCTACCGGCGCGACACCCTCGACGCCCGCCACTCACCGGTCTTCCATCAGATCGAGGGCCTGGCCGTCGACACCGGGATCACCTTCGGGGATCTGGCCGGCACCATCGACGCCTTCACCCGGGCCTACTTCGGGCCCGGCCACACCGCCCGCCTCCGGCCCAGCTACTTCCCCTTCACCGAGCCCTCGGCCGAGTTCGAGGTGACCTGCTTCGCCTGCGACGGGGCCGGCTGTTCGGTGTGCTCGAAGACCGGCTGGATCGAGCTCGGGGGCTGCGGCATGGTCGATCCGAACGTCTTCAAGGCCGTGGGCTACGACCCGGAAGAGGTCACCGGCTTCGCCTTCGGCTTCGGCCTGGAGCGTATGGCCATGCAGCGTTACGGGGTGGATCACATCAAGGCGTTCTTCGAGAACGACGTCCGCTTCCTGAGGCAGTTCTGACGGTGGGGCTCCTGTGAGCATGGCTCTTCGCCTGGCGGCTCATCACTTGTGAAAGCCCCCCTTTCCTGGCTGCGCGACTTTGCTCCCATCGAGGGGTCCACCGCCGATCTGGCCGACGTCCTGAACCGGATCGGGCTCATCGTCGAGGGCATCTCCGAGCCGGGCCGGGAGGTGGGCGGGGTCGTCACCGTGCTGGTCGGGGCGGTGGAGAAGCATCCCAACGCCGACAGGCTGGTCCTGGTGGACATCGACACCGGCTCAGGCGCCGCCCGGGTGGTGTGCGGCGCCAGCAACTTCACCCCGGGCGACGTGGTGCCCTGGGCGGCACCCGGTGCTCGCCTGCCGGGCGGCTTCGAGATTTCCCAACGCCGGATCCGCGGCGAAGTGTCGGACGGGATGCTGTGCTCGGCCCGCGAGCTCGGCATCTCGGAGGACCACGAGGGCATCCTCATCCTGCCCCCGGAGACCTCCCTGGGAACCGACATCCGGGAGGCACTGGGGCTCGACGACGTCATCTTCGACCTGGAGATCACTCCCAACCGTCCCGACGCCATGTCGGTGGCGGGCGTGGCCCGCGACCTGGCCGCCGCTCTCGGCGTCCCCTTCACCCTCGACACTTCGGTGCCGGACGAAACCGGACCGGCGGTGGGAGACCTGGCCACCCTGGTCGTCGAAGCGCCTGACCGCTGCCCCCGCTACGTCGCCCGGGCCGGGCGGGTGGGCATCGGCCCCGCGCCGCAGTGGATGGCCCAGCGTCTGGTGAAGGCGGGGCTGCGACCGATCTCCAACGTGGTCGACGTGACCAACTACGTGCTGCTGGAACGGGGCCAGCCTCTGCACGCCTTCGACCTCGGCCTGCTCGGTGGACGGGGCATCGTCGTGCGCCTGGCCGGCGAAGGTGAGCGGATCACCACCCTCGACGGCGTCGAGCGGGTCCTCGCCCGGGACGACCTGCTCATCTGCGACGCCGGGCGTGTGCCCCAGGCGGTGGCCGGCGTCATGGGCGGCGGCGGCTCGGAGGTGTCGGACGCCACCCGCGAGGTGCTGCTGGAGTCGGCCTACTTCACCCCCGAGGGCATCCTGCGGACGTCCAAGCGTCTCGGGCTGCGCACCGAGTCCAGCGCCCGCTTCGAGCGGGGGGTCGACCCCAACGGAGTGGGTGCCGCCGCCGACCGGGCCTGGGACCTGTTCGCCCAGGTGGCCGAGGGCCAGGCGGCGGCGGGCGTCCTCGACGCCTATCCGCAACCGGTGGAACCGGCCCGCATCCGGCTGAGAACCGCCCGGGTCAACGACATCCTCGGCACCGACCTCGACACCGGCCAGGTGCGGGGCTACCTGGAACCCCTCGGACTGGCCGTGGTGCCCGAAGCGGTGGCGCTCGACGAGCAACTGGATTTCGTCATCCCCACCTTCCGTCCCGACCTGGAGCGGGAGATCGACCTGGTCGAGGAGGTGGCCCGCCACCACGGCTACAACAACATCACCCGCACGTTGCCCCGCCGGGCCCAGCCCGGTGCCGGCCTGACCGCCTTCCAGCTGGACCGCCGCCTGGTGCGCGAAGCGCTGCTCGGGGCGGGCCTCGACGAGGCCACCACCTTCTCGCTCCTGTCGCACGCCGATCTGACCGCGGCAGGCTTCCCGGCGGAGGGCATCGAGCTGGAGAATCCCCTGCGGGCCGAGGAGTCGTTGCTGCGCCCGGCTCTGCTTCCCGGACTGTTGCGGGCGGTGGCGTTCAACGCCGGCCACGGCCAGGCCGACGTGAGCCTCTTCGAGGTGGGCCACGTGTTCCTCCCTCCGCCCCCGGATCAGACCCTCCCCGACGAGCGGGAGAAGCTTGCCGGGGTCCTGGCCGGCTCAGTGCGCCGCCTACCCCACGAAGCCGACCGGCCCGTCGACGGCCATGACGCCGTCGGAGTCCTCGATGTCGTCGCCGGGGTCCTCGAACTCGAAGGCTGGCGCCTCGCGCCCGGTGACGGGCCGGGTTTCGCTCCGGGCCGGGCGGCCGCCGTCATGATCGGGGACGACGTCTGCGGGCTGGTGGGTGAGGTCGACCCCGAGGTCCTCAGCCGTTTGGGTGTCAGCGGCACGGTGGCCGCCTTCGAGATCGACCTCTCCACCGTGCTGGGCGCCCCCCGGAAGGAACGCCGGTTCGTGGCCCCCTCCCGCTTCCCCTCGAGTTCCGTCGATCTCGCCTTCGTGGTGGCCGAGGACCTCCCGGCGGGGACGGCCGAGGCCACCTTGCGCCAGGCGGCGGGCGAATGGTGCGAGGAGGTGCGCCTGTTCGACGTCTTCCGGTCCGGAGCCCTGGGCGAGGGCCGCAAGAGCTTGGCTTTCGCCATCCGCTTCCGGGCTCCCGACCGCACCCTGACCGACGCTGACGTGGGCGCGGTGCGGGGGCGGTGCATCCAGGCCATGGCCGCGGCCCACGGCGCCACCCTGCGGGGCTGAGTGTCCCTGCTTCGCAGGTCCTGAAATGGCCGGGTTCGTTCACCGTCACCGGCCGGTGTACGCCGAGGTCGACCAGCAGGGGGTCGTGTTCCACGGCCACTGGCTGGCCTACTTCGACGACGCCATGACCCGCTTCGTCGACTGGCTCGGATTCGAGCCCAAGGCCACCTTCGCCGGTTATTTCGACGTCATGGTGGTCAAAGCGACCCTGGAATGGTCGGGCCCCGCCGGCTTCGACGACGAGGTGGAGATCGCCGTGGATCCGGTGCGGCTCGGCACCGCTTCCTTCGACGTGCGCTACTCGGCCACGGTGGCGGGGAAGCCGGTGTGCGTCGGTGTGGTGACCTACGTGTCGGTCAAGCCGGGCACGCCGGAGGCGAGCCCCATTCCCGATGACGTCAGGGCCAAGCTGGAGGCCCTAACTCTCTAGGTACGGCCAGGCGTGGGGTAGGGGCCCCACGCTCTGGAGGAGCCTGGGGTTGGGGCCCCAGGCGGGGCGGCGAAGCCGCCAGAATCACGGAACGCCTTCGGTGCTCTCGCAGTTGGCCGCGTTGTCGGCGTTGAAGCCGCCGTTGCAGCTGTCGGTGTCGGGCCCGCCGTCGAGGCGGTCGTTGCCGGCGTTGCCGAACAGCGTGTCGTTCCCTCCGCCGCCGGCCAGGCGGTCGTTCTCGTTCCCGCCGCTCAGGCGGTCGGCGCCGGTCCCGCCGTCGAGAAAGTCGATGCCGGAGTCGCCCTGGAGGGAGTCGTCCCCGCTCCCGCCGGAAACGGCGTCGTTGCCCGAGCCGCCCGCCACCGAGTCGTTGCCGTCATCGCCGCACAGGACGTCGTTGCCGCCACCGCCGTTGATCTGGTCGTTACCCGACAGTCCGGCGATCACGTCATCGCCCGGAGTGCCGTTCAGGACGTCGTCACCCGGGCCTCCGACGATGGTCGCTCCCTGGCCCAGGCAGCTGGCTGACTGGGCCCCGGCGGTCGTAGCCGGCACGGTCACAGCCAGCACCAGCGCAGTGGCGCCCATGGCCGCTCCGATCAGCCGTCCCATCCCGCCGGATCCTGGTGCGAACATTCGCTCTGACCTCCACATTTGGGATTCCTTTAACATTGTCCCGCAACTCGCCCATGTCGCCCAGTGGCCTAAATCGGTCAAAGCGGAACGAACCTTGAGTCTGAGGCCCTGGATTTAACTCTTTCGCATGCTTATGCGAGGAGACGTATACTCATGCCGTGATGTCGGCTCTTCGCCTTGCGGCTCATCGCAGTGCGGCCGGGGACCCCAGCCCCAGCCGCCCAGTCCCTCCTCCGCTGGCGCTCCGGAGGTCCTGATATGGCGTACCGGGCGGCAGTGGTGGGGGCATCGGGGTACACGGGAGCGGAGTTGCTGCGCCTCCTGGCCGGCCATCCCGAGATCGAAGTGGTCCATGTCACGGCCGATTCCAACGCCGGGGCGCGGGTGGTCGACCTGTATCCGTCG
Source organism: uncultured Actinomycetes bacterium (assembly GCA_963789165.1). GTDB lineage: Bacteria > Actinomycetota > Acidimicrobiia > IMCC26256 > BP-133 > CAWBJP01. The sequence goes on along the minus strand of CAWBJP010000007.1, from coordinate 85,081 downwards.
TTGACCGCCGCCTACGGCGACCTCCGCTTCTGCGGGCTCGACCCGGCCGACCTCGACGGTCTCGACCTCGCCTTCGTGGCCCTGCCCCACGGCGAGTCCCAGCGCCACGCCGGCGCCCTCGCCTCCCGGGTGGCCCACCTGGTCGACATCGGCGCCGATTTCCGCCTCCCCGCTCCGGTCTACGAGCAGTGGTACGGCGAGGCGCACCAGGCGCCCGAGTTGCTCGGAGCCTTCGCCTACGGGCTCCCTGAACTGTTCCGTTCCGAGGTCACGGCCCAGCCCCACGTGGCCAATCCGGGCTGCTATCCGACGGCGGCCATCCTGGCCCTGGCCCCCCTGGTGGCGGGCGGCCTGGTGGAGCCCACCGGCCTGGTCGTCAATGCCGTCTCGGGCGTGTCGGGCCGGGGCCGCGGGCTCTCGGCCCCCAGCCTGTTCAGCGAGGCCAACGAAAACGTGGCCGCCTACGGTCTCCTCACCCACCGTCACACCGCCGAGATGGAGGAGGCACTGTCGGCCGTCAGCCCGGCCGGTCCCGTCCAGGTGCTGTTCACGCCCCATCTGGTGCCGATGACGCGGGGCATCCTGGCCACCTGCTACGCCCGCCCCACCGGCGGCGGGCTCACCACCGAGGGGCTGTTGGAGCGCTACCGCGACTTCTACGCCGGCGAGCCGTTCGTCGCCGTTCTCGACCAACCGCCGTCCACCAAGGCGACCCTGTCGGGCAACGCCGTCCACCTGACCGTCCGCGCCGACCCCCGGACGGGAGCGGTGCTGGCTATCGCCGCCGAGGACAACCTGGTCAAGGGCGCCTCCGGTCAGGCGCTCCAGAACGCCAACCTGCTCCTCGGCCTCCCCGAGACCACCGGCCTCTCACCCCTCGGCCTGATTCCGTAAAGGCATGAGTGTCACCGCCGCCGCCGGGTTCGTGGCCGCCGGGCTCCACGCCGGGATCAAGCCGTCGGGTCGCCCCGACCTGGCTCTGGTGGCCACCACCGACCACCGTCCCGTCCCTGCCGCCGCCGTGTTCACCACCAACCTGGTGGCGGCGGCGCCCGTCCAGCTGTCCCGGAGCCACCTGGTGGCCCATCCTTCGGCCGCCGCCGTGGTCCTCAACTCCGGCAACGCCAACGCCGCCACCGGCGATCAAGGTCTCAACGTGGCCGAGCGCACCTGCGCCCTGGTCGCGGGCGGACTGGGTTGCGCCGCTGAGGACGTGCTGGTGTGCTCCACCGGGCTGATCGGCATCCCCATGGACCCGGCCCCGTTCGAGTCGGGCGTGCCGCGGCTCGTCACCGCCCTCGGCGCCGGCCCGGAAGCTGCCGGAGCGGCGGCGGCGGCGATCATGACCACCGACACCGCTTCCAAGGAGGCCGTCGCCGTCACCACGCTGTTGGACGGGACCACCGTCACGGTGGGGGGCATGGCCAAGGGCGCGGCCATGTTGTCGCCGGCCATGGCCACCATGCTGGCCGTCCTGACCACGGACGCCGCCATCGAGCCCCGGGCACTCCACGAGGCCCTCACCCGTGCCGTCGACGTCACCTTCAACCAGCTCAGCACCGACGGCGCCCGCTCCACCAACGACACCGTCATCCTGCTGGCGTCGGGGGCCGCCGGTCACGCTCCCGCCGGCTTCGGCGGGGCGGACATCCACATCCTGACCGAGGCCGTCACCGCGGTGTGCGCCTCCCTGGCCGACCAGATGGCCACCGACGCCGAGGGCGCGACGAAGTTCGTCCGGGTCCACGTGCGGGGGCGCGCTCCAAGGAGGAGGCCCGCCGGGCGGCCCGGGCGGTGGCCGAGAGCCAGCTGGTGAAGTGCTCGCTCTTCGGTGGCGACCCCTACTGGGGGCGCATCCTCTCCGAACTGGGAGCGAGCGGCTCCTATCTCGAGCCGGGCCGCGTCGACATCGCCTACGGCGGGGTCACCGTCTGCGTGGGCGGGGAGGCCGCCCCCCACGACGGTGAGGCGCTGGCCAAGGTCATGGCCGGCCGCGACATCGACGTCACCTGCGACCTGCGCCTCGGCCTGGGGGACGCCACCGTCACCACCGTCGACCTCACCCCCGCCTACATCGACGAGAACATGAGGACGTCATGAGCTCCGGAACCGAGGCTGAGGCGAAGGCCGCAGTTCTGGCCGAGGCGCTGCCCTACATCCGTGAGTTCTCGGGCCGCACCGTGGTCATCAAGTACGGCGGCAACGCCATGACCGAGCCGCATCTGGTGGACCTGTTCGCCCGGGACGTGGCCCTCATGCGGCTCGTGGGCATGAACCCGGTCGTCGTCCACGGCGGCGGGCCGCAGATCTCCGATCTCATGCGCCGCCTGGGCAAGGAGCCCGTCTTCGTCGACGGCCTGCGGGTGACCGACGCCGAGACCGTCGACATCGTCCGCATGGCCCTGGTGGGCAAGGTCAACCGCGAGGTCGTCGGCGCCATCAACCGGCACGGGCCCTACGCCGTCGGGCTCTCGGGCGAGGACGCCGGATTGATCACCGTGACGCAGCGGGACCCCCGGTTGGGATTCGTGGGCGACGTGAGCCACATCAACGCCTCGGTGCTGGAACGCCAGATCAACGAGGAGCTGGTCCCGGTGGTGGCCACCATCGGGGTGGACGAAGCGGGCCAGGCCTACAACGTCAATGCCGATGCGGTGGCGGGCGCCATCGCCGGCGCGCTGAAGGCGGAGAAGCTGGTGTACCTGACCAACGTGGCCGGCCTCTACCGGGACTTCGACGACCCCACGTCGCTCATCTCCCAGATCGCGCTCGACGACCTGGAGGCCATGATGTCGTCGGGCAGTCTGGAGTCGGGCATGGTGCCCAAGGTGGCGTCCTGCGTGGCCGCCCTGCGCCAGGGGGTGGGCCGGGCCCATCTCCTGGACGGGCGCATCCCCCACGCCCTGCTGCTCGAGGTCTTCACCAAGGAGGGCATCGGAACGATGGTGTACCACTGATATGGCGACGGGCACCCGGTTCCTTCGGAACACGCCCGTCGCGTGCGGTGGGGACCCCAACCCCACCGCGCGCTCCTGCCCGAGCGAGGAGTACCCATGAGCCTTTATGACGAGCTGGCCGCCCTGGATGCCGACCACGTCATGCAGACGTACGCCCGGCTGCCGGTCGCCTTCGTGCGGGGCGAGGGGACGCGGCTGTGGGACTCGGAGGGCCGGGAGTACCTCGACTTCCTCGCCGGCCTGGCCGTCACCTCGCTGGGTCACGCCCACGCCGTGGTGGCCGAGGCCATCGCGGCCCAGGCCCGGACCCTCTGCCACGTCTCGAATCTGTACCTGAACAACATCCAGCCCCGGCTGGCCGCGTCCGTCAACGGCCTGCTCGGCGGCGCCGGACGGGTGTTCTTCGCCAACTCCGGCGCCGAGGCCAATGAGTGCGCCATCAAGCTCGCCCGCCGCTTCGGTCAGAAGGCGGCCGGTCCGGAGCGCTTCCACGTCGTCTCCACCCTCAACTCCTTCCATGGCCGGACGCTTTCGACCCTGGCCGCCACCGGCCAGCCGGCGAAGCAGGCGGCGTTCCAGCCACTTCCCACCGGGTTCTCCCAGGTTCCCTTCGGCGACCTCGGCGCCTTGGAGGCGGAGGCCGCCCGGCTGGGCGAGGGGCTGGCCGCTGTGCTCGTCGAGTCGGTGCAGGCGGAGGGCGGCGTCTGGGTGGCACCTCCCGGCTATCTGGAGGGCGTCCGCGCCCTCTGCGACCGGACCGGCGCCCTGCTGATCCTGGACGAGGTCCAGACCGGCCTGGGTCGCACCGGCCGGTGGTTCGGCTTCGAGCACTCGGGGATTGCCCCTGACGTGGTGACCCTGGCCAAGGCGCTCGGCAACGGGATGCCCATCGGGGCCTGCTGGGCCCGGGAGGAGGTGGCCGTCGCCTTCGACCCCGGCGATCACGCCACCACCTTCGGAGGTCAGCCGCTGGCTGCCCGCGCCGCGCTGGCCACGCTCGAGGTCATGCAGACGGAGAAAGTGCCCGAGCGGGCCGCGATCGGCGGCGCCCGCCTGGCCGGGGGCCTGGAGGCCATTCCGGGGGTGGCCTCCGTCCGGGGCCTCGGCCTGCTCCTGGCCGCCGAACTGGCCAGTCCCGAAGGTGCACCCCTCGACGCCAGAGCGGCCGTCGTCGCCTGCCTGGAGCGGGGTCTCGTGGTCAACGCGGTGACGGCCACGGCCATCCGTTTCACCCCGCCCCTGCTGGTGTCCGAGGCCGAGGTCGACGAGGCCGTCGCCATCACGGCCAAGGCTCTGGCCGCCGTCGCCCCCTGATCCCACCGTGAGCAGCGTTCTCCACTTCCTCGACGTCGACGATTTGACCGCCGCCCAACTGCGGCGGGTGCTCGACCGGGCCCACGCCTGGAAGGACGAGCCGGGCAAGATCCGGCCCGTACTGGCCGGCCAGAGCGTGGCTGCCGTCTTCGAGAAGCCCTCGGCCCGCACCCGGGTGTCGTTCGAGGTGGCGGTGGTGACCCTCGCCGGCCACTGTGTGACGCTGCGGGGTGAGGAGCTGGGGCTGGGCACGAGGGAGTCGGTGGCCGACGTGGCCCGCACCCTGGCCAGCTACTGCAGACTCATCGGGGCCCGGGTCTTCGACCACCGCGTGCTCGAGGAGATGGCTCGCTACGCCGAGATCCCCGTCCTCAATCTGCTGTCCGACCGGTCCCACCCCGGGCAGGCGGTGGGCGATCTCCTCACCTTGGAGGAACGCCTCGGGTCTCTCGAGGGTCGCCGCCTGGCCTTCATCGGCGATGGCAACAACGTGGCCGCCTCGCTGGCGCTGGCCGCCGCCCTCACCGGATTGGAGATGGTGATCGCCAGCCCCCCGGCTACGAGCTCGACGACACGGTGGTCGACCGGGCCCGCAACCTCGGCGGCACCCTCGAGCTGGTGATGGAGCCCATCGACGCCGTGGTCGGCGCCGACGCCGTCTACACCGACGTGTGGACCTCGATGGGCCAGGAGTCCGAGGCCGAGCCGCGCCGGGCCGCCTTCGCCCCGTACCAGGTGAATGCCGGGCTGCTGGCCGTCGCCGGTCCGGAGGTGGTGTTCCTCCACTGCCTGCCCGCCCACCGCGGCGAGGAGGTCACCGACGACGTCATCGAGGGCCCGGCGTCGGCCGTCTGGGCTCAGGCCGCCAACCGGATGCACTCCTACCGGTCGCTCATCGCCGAGCTGGCCGGGGAGGTCTAGCCATGGGGATGGGCAAGCCGCAGCGCCAGCACCGCATCGCCCGTTATCTGGAGGAGCAGGTCATCTCCAGCCAGGTGCAGCTGGTCGAGCTGCTGGCCACTGACGGGGTGGTGGCCACCCAGGCGACCGTGAGCCGGGACCTCGAGGACCTCGGTGCGGTCAAGGTGCGGATACCCGGTGGCCAGATGGCCTATGCCATCCCTGAGTACCCCAAGGACCGGGTCACACCCGAGGAGAACCTGCGGCGCGTCCTCGCCGAGTACCTGGTAGACACGGCCATCTCGGGCAACCTGGTGGTGCTCCACACGCCCCCGGGCTCGGCTCATGTCGTCGCTTCGGCCCTGGACCGCGTGTCGGCCACCGACGTGGTCGGCACCGTGGCCGGCGACGACACGGTCCTGGTGGTGTGCGACGAGGACGTCGGGGGGAAGAGGGTGGCGTCTCGGCTGGGCAAGCTCGCTGGGCCAGCGATGGGAGGATCGATGTGAGCAAGCGGGTGGTGCTGGCCTATTCAGGCGGGCTCGACACCTCGGTGGCCGTGCGGTGGATGGCGGAGGAGTGGGGCAGCGAAGTGATCGCCCTGGCTGTTGACGTGGGCCAGGGCGGCGACTTCGAGGTCGTCCGCAAGCGGGCGCTGGCTGCCGGCGCGGTGGAGGCCGAGGTCATCGACGTCCGCGAGCGCTTCGCCGCCGAGTTCGTCGTGCCCGCGGTGCGGGCCAACGCCCTCTACGAGGGCCGCTACCCGCTCGTCTCTGCCCTCTCCCGTCCCGTCATCGTGGAAGAGCTGGTGGCCGCCGCCCGCCGCCACGGCGCCGGCGCCGTGGCCCACGGCTGCACGGGAAAAGGCAACGACCAGGTCCGTTTCGAGGTCTCCACCCGGTCCCTGGCACCCGATCTCGACGTCCTCGCTCCCACCCGGGACTGGAGCTTCACCCGGGAGACGGCCATGGACTACGCCGCCGCCCACGAGATCCCCATCGAGCAGACCAAGCGGAGCCCCTACTCCATCGACGAGAACCTGTGGGGCCGGGCCATCGAGTGCGGCGCCATCGAGGATCCCTGGGCCTCGCCCCCCGAGGAGATCTGGGCGCTGACCCGGCCACCGGCGGACGGGCCCCCAGAGCCGAGCGACGTGGTGGTGGGCTTCACCGCCGGGGCTCCGGCCACGCTCGACGGGGTGGCGCTGCCCGTCCACGAGCTGGTCGCCCGGCTCTCCGCCACCGTCGGCGCCTACGGGTTCGGGCGGATCGACATGGTGGAGAACCGCCGGGTGGGCATCAAGAGCCGGGAGGTCTACGAGTGCCCCGGGGCCCTGGCGCTCCTCGCCGCCCACGCCGATCTGGAGGGCGTCTGCCTCGAGCGCGATCTCATGCGGGAGAAGGCCCGGCTCGAGCCCCGCTTCGCCGAGCTGATCTACGACGGCTTGTGGCACTCCCCCCTCCGCCAGGCCCTGGACGCCTTCATGGCCGGTGCCTCCGAGCACGTCACCGGCGAGGTGCGCCTGCGCCTGGAGCCGGGCCGGTGCACGGTCGACGGCCGCCGGGCCGAGCGGGGTCTCTACGACCACGGTCTGGCCACCTACGACGCCGCCGACACCTTCCGCCACTCCGATGCCGCCGGCTTCGTGCGGTTGTGGGGGCTGTCGGTGGAGACCTGGGCCCGGCGTCAGGGCGAGGGCTCACGGTGACCGAGCCCGGGCCCCAGGGGCGGCCGCTGTGGCGGGGCCGCTTCGGCGAGGGCCCGGCCGATGAGCTGCTCGAGTTCTGCGAGAGCCTGTCCTTCGACTCCCGCCTGGCCGGCGACGACCTGACCGGCTCCCGGGCCCACGTCAACATGCTGGCCCGGGTGGGGCTCATCACCGACGACGAGCGGTCCCTCATCGCCGCCGCCCTGACGCGGGTGGAGGAGGAGCTCGTCTCGGGCAAGTTCGCCTTCCTCCCCCTCGACGAGGACATCCACACCGCCATCGAGCGCCGGGTGACGGAACTGGCGGGACCGGCAGGGGCCAAACTGCACACCGGCCGCTCCCGCAACGACCAGGTCGCGCTCGATTTCCGGCTCTACGTGCGCCGGGAGGGCCGGGAGCTCGGACACCGCATGCACCTCCTCATGGAGGTGCTCCTGCGGCGGGCCGAGGAGGCTCAGCGCCAGGAGGCCTACCTCCCCGGTTACACCCACATGCAGCGGGCCCAGCCCGTGCTCCTCGCCCACCATCTCCTGGCCCACTTCTGGATGCTGCGCCGGGATGTCGACCGCCTGCGGGACACGCTGGACCGCCTTGACACCTCCCCGCTCGGAGCCGGGGCACTGGCCGGTTCCACCCTGCCCCTCGACCCGGCCGGGGTGGCCGCCGAGCTGGGGTTCGCCCGCGCCTTCGAGAACTCCCTCGACGCTGTCTCCGACCGCGACTTCGTCGCCGAGCTGCTCTTCGTGTGCGCCCTGTGCCAGGTCCACCTGTCCCGGCTGGGTGAGGAGGTGGTGATCTGGGCCACCGAGGAGTTCGGCTTTCTGCGCCTGGCCGATGCCTACTCCACCGGCTCGTCGATGCTGCCCCAGAAGAAGAACCCCGATATCGCCGAGCTGGTACGGGGCAAGGCGGGCCGGCTCATCGGCCACCTGACCGGCTTCCTCGCCACCCTGAAGGGCCTGCCCCTGTCCTATAACCGGGACCTCCAGGAGGACAAGGAACCCCTCTTCGACTCGCTGGACACGCTCTGCCGGGCCCTGGCCGCCATGGCCGGCCTGATGGACACCGCCACCTTCGACCTCGACCGCATGCGGGCGGCCGCCGACGCTCCCGCCAGCGCCGCCGCCGATCTGGCCGAGGACCTGGTCCGGGGCGGCATGCCGTTCCGGGAGGCCCACATCCTGGTGGGCAAGGTCGTCCGGGAATCGGTGGAGCGGGGCATTCCGCTCGAGGAACTGGTCATGACCGAGCCTCGCCTCGGCCCCGACGCGCTTCCGGCCCTGGAGCCGGGGGCATCGGTGCGCCGGCGGACCTCGCCGGGCGGAGCCGGGGCGTCGTCGGTGGCCGCCCAGCTGGAATCGGCCCGCGCCCGTCTGGCCGACCAGGAGGCCTGGCTGGAAAAGGGCGGCTTTTGAGCCGGCGGTGGTTGGGGCAGGGGCCCCCAACCACATCGCGATGAGCCGCCAGGCGAAGAGCCATCACCAAGGTGTCTGAGCGGGTCCTCCCGCGTTCCTTCTACCTGCCCGACCCCAGGGAGGTGGCTCCGCTCCTCCTCAACAAGGTGCTCCGCTCCGGAGGGGTGCCCGGGGTGCGGGGTGTCCCCGTCGTGTCCGGGAGGATCGTGGAGGTCGAGGCTTACTGCGGGGCCATGGATCCCGGGAGTCACGCCTTCCGGGGTCGCACCCCCCGCACGGCCACGATGTTCGGCCCCCCGGGTCATCTCTACGTGTACTTCACCTACGGGATGCACTGGTGTGCCAACGTGGTCTGCGGTCCGGACGGTGACGCGGGCGCCGTGCTGCTGCGGGCGGTGGCCCCCATCGACGGGTTGGATGTGATGTGGTCCCGGCGTCCCAAAGCCCGCCGGGAGCGGGACCTGTGTTCGGGTCCCGCCCGTCTGGCTCAGGCCTTCGGGCTGGCCCGGGCCGACGACGGAGCCGACCTCGTGGCCGGCCCCCTCCAACTGGTGGAGGACGGAGTGCCGCCCCCGGCCCGGCCCGGGGTATCCACCCGGATCGGTCTGGCGCCTGGCCGGGGCGAGGAGAGCCCCTGGCGCTACTACGTCCCCGGCGACCCGAACATCAGCCGCCCACCCCGCACCTGAGTCAGCGCCGCGTGAAGACCCGGACGGGCTGACCCTCGTCGAGGGTGGCGCCGGCGCCCGGCTCCTGCTTCCACACCCGCCCCGGGCGGGCGTGCTGCCCGCCGTCCGGCTCCGCCACCACCACTTCGGCCCCCAGACCCGCCTCGGCCAGAGCCTTGACGACCTCGTCCACCGTCTGGCCGAGCACGGCGGGGACGGCGACGACCCGGGGCGGGCCGGTGGACACCGTGACGGTCACCGTCGACCCCGGCGCGGCCAGGACGCCGGCGGCCGGGTTCTGGTCCACCACGGCCCCCGCCGGCCGGTCGCGGCTGGCGCGGGGTTCGACGGCCAGGGCCAGACCGGCTGCCTCCAGCCGGGCCTTGGCCTCCGCCTCGGTCAGTCCGGCGACCTCGGGCACGGCCACCGACGAGGCCGCCGCGGCTGGCAGCGGCGGGGCGGCCGCCTCCAGGGGCGGGAAGGGGCTCGGGGCCACGTCGGCCAGGGCGGCGCTCATGGCCCGGTTCCAGATCTCCGCCGGCCACGATCCGCCCGTCACCTTCATCGGTGTGGCCGGCGGCATCATGGACCGCTGCCGGTCCGGGAAGCCGACCCACACCGCGGCGACCAGGTCGGGCGTGTAGCCCACGAACCAGGCGTCCCGCCACTGCTGGGCGGTGCCGGTCTTGCCCGCCACCGGCCGGCCGATCTGGGCCCGCACGCCCGTCCCCCGGCCGACGACCTCACCCAGCACGGAGGTCACCTTGCGGGCCAGTTCGCGGCTGACGACCCGCTCCCGGGTCGATGGGCGCCGGTAGAGGAGGGAGCCGTCGGCCCGGGTGATCTCAGTGATGAGCACCGGGTCGGCGTGCATCCCGTCGGCGGCGAAGGTCCCGTAGGCCGAGGCCATGTCGAGCACCGTGACCTCGTTGGTGCCGAGCACGGCCGACGGGTACGGCTTCAGATCGGAACGCACCCCCAACGCCCGGGCCATGTCCACCGCCACCTGGGGACCCACCTCGGTGATCAACTGGGCGTACACGGTGTTCACAGAGGCCACGGTGGCTTCGGTCAGGTTGGCGGGCGGCCCCCCCGTTCCCTCGTAGTTCTCCACCACCCACGCCGGCTGGCCGTCGGGCATGGTCACGGTGAGCGATCCGGGCGCGTCGATCACCTTCTCCAGGGGGATCCCCCGGTCGAGGGCGGCGGCGAGCACGAACGGCTTGAACGACGAGCCGCTCTGGCGCATCCCCTGGGTGGCGAGATCGAACTTCGCCTCCGGGGTGCCGCCGAAGAAGTCCCTGCCCCCCACCAGGGCCCGGACGTACCCGTGGGCGGGGTCGAGGATGACCACGGCGCCGGCGGGACCGTCGTTTCCGGGGACACCCCCGGCGGCGAGGACCGAGGTGACCGCCTCCTCCGCTTGGGCCTGAACGTCGAGGTCGAGCGTGGTGTGGATGCGGAGGCCGCCTTCGAACAGGGTGCGCCGGCGCTCGGCGGGAGTGGCCCCGAAGCGGGCATCGTCGAGTACGAAGCGCTTCACCCGCTCCACGAAATGACCCGCCGGGTAGCGTTCGGCCGCCGGGCGTGCCGCCACGCCGAGAGGAGCCGCTTTGGCTGCGGCGGCCTCGGCTTCGGGGGTGACCTTCAGTTCCCGCATCCGCTCGAGCACGACGTCGCGCCGGGCCTGGGCCGCTTCGGGATGGTCGAAGGGGTCGTAGCGCTCGGGGGCGGCGATGAGCCCGGCCAGCAGTGCGTTCTCGGGCAGGGCCAAGCCGGCGGCCGGCTTGCCGAAGTAGAGCCGGGAGGCGGCCTGGACACCGTAGGCGCCGTTGCCGAAGTAGATGCGGTTCAGGTAGCGCTCGAGGATGGTCTCCTTGGTGTACTTGCGCTCGATCTGCAGGGCCAGGACCGCCTCTTTGAGCTTGCGGTCGAGGTTCTGGGAGGGGTCGAGGAGGACGTTCTTCACGTACTGCTGGGTGATGGTGGAGCCGCCCTCGGTCACCCGCCCGGCCGCCGCGTTGCGCTGCAGGGCCCGGGCCATGGCTCGCAGGTCCACGCCCTTGTGGTTGAAGAAGCGGGCGTCCTCGATGGCCACCACCGCCTGCTGCAGGCCGGGGGCGATGTCGGCCAGCGCGACCTCCTCGCGGTCCTGCTCGGCGTGGAGGGTGGTAATGAGCGTCCCGTCGGCGGCGAACACCTTGGTCGACGTGGCGGCCACCGCGGGGGCGGTGACTTCCACCTGGTAGGCGCAGGCGCCCGAGCCCAGGGCCAGGACGAGGACAACAGCGAGACGACGCAGCATCCCGGCATTCTCCTGCGCTCGGGCGCCTTGGCGGTGGATGGGGCACTACCGTTCTCAGCCCATGGAAACCACCCCGATCGACGAGGCCGTCCGGCTGCTCGGCGCCGGGTCCGTCCACCTCATCTCCGAGGCGGAGCTGCGGACCAAGCTGGGCCGGGCCCGACCGCTGCGGGTGAAGCTCGGCATCGACCCGACGGCCTCCGACATCCATCTCGGCTTCGCCGTGGTGTTACGCAAGCTGCGCCAGTTCCAGGACCTGGGTCACACCGCCGTCCTCATCCTGGGCGACTTCACCGCTCAGGTGGGTGACCCTTCGGGTCGTTCCACCACCCGCCCCCGGCTCACGGCCGAACAGATTGAGGCGCACCTCGCCTCCTACCAGGCCCAGGCCGGACTCATCCTGCGCCGCGACCGCCTGGAGGTGCGTCGCAACTCCGAGTGGCTCGGGAAACTGGGGGTGGAGGGGATGCTGCGCTTGACGGCCTCCGCCACCGTGGCCCAGATCCTGGAGCGGGACGACTTCCAGAAGCGCTGGCAGGCCAACCAGCCCATCTCCGTGATGGAGCTCCTCTATCCCCTCCTCCAGGGCTGGGACTCGGTGGAGGTGCAGTCCGACGTCGAGTTGGGCGGCTCCGACCAACTGTTCAACAACCTCATGGGCCGGGAGCTCCAGGTGAAAGAGGGTCAGGAGCCGCAGGTGGTGCTCACCACCCCGCTGCTCGAAGGCCTCGACGGCGTCCAGAAGATGTCGAAGTCCCTCGGGAACTACGTCGGCATCACGGAGCCGCCGGCCGAGCAGTTCGGCAAGCTCATGAGTATCCCGGACGCTCTCGTCCCTCGATACTTCGCTCTGGCCACAGGCTGGGGGCCCGACCGGGTGGAGGCCGAGATCGCCGCTCTGGCTGAAGGCCGGACGCTCCCGGTGGCGGCCAAGCGCCTGCTGGCCCGCGCCGTTGTCGACCTCTACCACGGTGAAGGCGCTGGTCAGGTGGCAGAAGAGGCATTCAACCGGGTGTTCCGGTCCCACGAGGCCCCGGCCGATGTCCCCGTCTTCGCCCTGGAACCCGACCACCTGGTGGACGGACGCATCCGGCTGTTCCGGCTTCTGGCTCTGGCCGGCCTCGTCCCGTCCAACTCCGAGGGACGCCGCAAGATCGCCGAGGGCGCCGTCCGCCTCGATGGGGAGCGGGTCACCGATCCGGAGGCGGAGCTGGCCCCCACCGACGTCGACGGGAAGCTCCTCCAGGTGGGCCGCCGGGCCTGGGCCCGGGTGGGGTGGCAGGGCGAACCTCCGGCCTGAACGGTCCCGTCCCGGCCATGGCGCGGGTATGGTGTTCCTCGGTCTTCGAAGGCCCCCAAGGGGAGTTTTCACCGTCCCGAGGTGGTTGCGAAGAGGCTGGTCCGAAAGGGCCGCAGCAGCCGGAGCGCCGCGCCGGTGGTTTGACAGAGAAGCCCGGCAACGGTAGTTTGCTTCGGTTGCCCGCCGGCAGGCGCAGGTCGCCAACCGGGCCGGCACATTGACACGGACGCTTTCCATGACGGGGACGCCCCGGTAACCCCGGACCCCAGGTGGGGAGAGGTGTGTTGGGCCAGGTGCCAGGTTTCCCCCCAGGGTTGCCTTGTCACCGGGACCGTCGCTCTTTGAAAACGGAACAGTGGTAGTCAAAAGCCAGTGCGGGCGCACGCGGCCTTCTCGAAGGTCGTGTGCGTTCACCAAGTCAATGCACTGAGTGAAGAACACGGACAACACGTTTGTGTGCGATCCAGTGCCGGGTTGCCGGAGGGCTCTCAGTGGGCACCGATGGCGGCTCTTCAACCGATTTAGGCCAAGCGGACTCCGGTCCGTGGAAGCCGAGATCTCGATGGAGAGTTTGATCCTGGCTCAGGACGAACGCTGGCGGCGTGCTTAACACATGCAAGTCGAGCGGGGTCCAACTTGTCGCAAGACAAGGGAAGACCTAGCGGCGAACGGGTGAGTAACACGTGAGCAACCTGCCCCGAAGACTGGGATAACACCGGGAAACCGGTGCTAATACCGGATACCCTCGATGGGTCACATGGCCTGACGAGGAAATGGATTCCGCTTCGGGAGGGGCTCGCGGCCTATCAGCTTGTTGGTGGGGTAACGGCCCACCAAGGCTACGACGGGTAGCTGGTCTGAGAGGACGGCCAGCCACACTGGGACTGAGACACGGCCCAGACTCCTACGGGAGGCAGCAGTGGGGAATCTTGCGCAATGGGCGAAAGCCTGACGCAGCAACGCCGCGTGCGGGACGAAGGCCTTCGGGTTGTAAACCGCTTTCAGCAGGGACGAAAATGACGGTACCTGCAGAAGAAGCCCCGGCCAACTACGTGCCAGCAGCCGCGGTAATACGTAGGGGGCGAGCGTTGTCCGGATTTATTGGGCGTAAAGAGCTCGTAGGCGGTTTGGCAAGTCGGGTGTGAAAACTCCGGGCTCAACTCGGAGACGCCACTCGATACTGCCATGACTCGAGTCCGGTAGGGGAGTGCGGAATTCCTGGTGTAGCGGTGAAATGCGCAGATATCAGGAGGAACACCGGTGGCGAAGGCGGCACTCTGGGCCGGTACTGACGCTGAGGAGCGAAAGCGTGGGGAGCGAACAGGATTAGATACCCTGGTAGTCCACGCCGTAAACGTTGGGCACTAGGTGTGGGGCTCGATCGACGGGCTCCGTGCCGTAGCTAACGCATTAAGTGCCCCGCCTGGGAAGTACGGCCGCAAGGCTAAAACTCAAAGGAATTGACGGGGGCCCGCACAAGCGGCGGAGCATGTTGCTTAATTCGATGCAACGCGAAGAACCTTACCAAGGCTTGACATGTGGGGAAAAGCCGTAGAGATACGGTGTCCTTCGGGGCCTCACACAGGTGGTGCATGGCTGTCGTCAGCTCGTGTCGTGAGATGTTGGGTTAAGTCCCGCAACGAGCGCAACCCTTGTCCTATGTTGCCAGCGGGTTATGCCGGGGACTCGTAGGAGACTGCCGGGGTCAACTCGGAGGAAGGTGGGGATGACGTCAAGTCATCATGCCCCTTACGTCTTGGGCTGCAAACATGCTACAATGGCTGGTACAAAGGGCTGCGAACCTGCGAAGGTGAGCGAATCCCATAAAGCCAGTCTCAGTTCGGATCGTAGTCTGCAACTCGACTGCGTGAAGTCGGAGTCGCTAGTAATCGCAGATCAGCATTGCTGCGGTGAATACGTTCCCGGGCCTTGTACACACCGCCCGTCACACCACGAAAGTCGGCAACACCCGAAGCCGGTGGCCCAACCCGTAAGGGAGGGAGCCGTCGAAGGTGGGGTTGGTGATTGGGGTGAAGTCGTAACAAGGTAGCCGTACCGGAAGGTGCGGCTGGATCACCTCCTTTCTAAGGAGTCCACTGTCCAGTCAGAGGGCGAGCTCGCTTGCTCCGAAGACTGGGACTCCCACGTCGATCACTGGCTAATCGACCCGTCGACAGCGAAGCGCCCCGATGCGTTTTCTCGAGGGACTGCTGAGCGAGGACGTCGTTGGACACCACTGTTCCGTTTTGAAGGAACGAGGTCCAGATTTCTGGCCCCATTCGTTTCTTTGCGTGAGCCTCCGGCCGGCCGATTTCTCGGGGACACCCCGTCCCTGGGCCCTCGGGCCGGCCGCTGCTCGTGGGTCGGCCCATCTCTGATGGCGCACCGACGCGAACGCTCCTTGAGAACTGCATAGCGAGCACGAGCATCTTGAAGATTTCAAGCTACAAAGAGCCAACGGTGGATGCCTTGGCGCCAGATGCCGATGAAGGACGTGGGTGGCTGCGATAAGCCACGGGGAGCCGCCGACCAGGCTTCGATCCGTGGATCTCCGAATGGGGAAACCCGGCAGGGGTCATGCCCTGTCACCCTGAGCTGAATACATAGGCTCAGTGGAGGGAACCGGGGGAATTGAAACATCTCAGTACCCCGAGGAAAGGAAAGCAACCGCGATTTCCTGAGTAGCGGCGAGCGAAACGGAAACAGCCCAAACCGTTGCAGTGGTACAGCCTGCTGGCGATGCTGTAACGGGGTAGTGGGGCCTGCCTGAAGCGGCAGCAGACGCTTCAAGGAGTTACAAAATCGATGCCTAGCGGAAGCGTTGTGGAAACTCGCACCACAGAGGGTAACAGTCCTGTACGCGAAAGGTATTCGATCTCCTGGCGGTGTCCCCAAGTAGCACGGGACCCGGGAAATTCCGTGTGAATCTGCGAGGACCACCTCGTAAGGCTAAGTACACTTCTGGCGACCGATAGTGAACTAGTACCGTGAGGGAAAGGTGAAAAGTACCCCGGGAGGGGAGTGAAATAGTACCTGAAACCGTTGGCTTACAAGCAGTCAGAGCGTCGTTACCGGGCAACCGGTAGCCGTGATGGCGTGCCTTTTGAAGAATGAGCCGGCGAGTTACCGCGCGTGGCAAGGTTAACCTGTGAAGGGGAGCCGGAGCGAAAGCGAGTGTGAATAGCGCGTTTAGTCGCACGTGGTAGACCCGAAGCCGAGTGAGCTATCCATGGGCAGGCTGAAGCGAGGGTAAGACCTCGTGAAGGGCCGAACCCACCATGGTTGAAAACATGGGGGATGACCTGTGGATAGGGGTGAAAGGCCAAGCAAACTCGGTGATAGCTGGTTCTCCCCGAAATGCATTTAGGTGCAGCGTCGTGCGTTCAGTACCGGAGGTAGAGCACTGGATGGTCTAGGGGGCCTACAAGCTTACCAAAATCAGCCAAACTCCGAATGCCGGTACTCCAGAGCACGGCAGTGAGACCATGGGGGATAAGCTTCATGGTCGAAAGGGAAACAGCCCAGAACGCCAGCTAAGGCCCCAAATTCTATGCTGAGTGGTAAAGGATGTGGGATTGCCCAGACAGCCAGGAGGTTGGCTTAGAAGCAGCCACCCTTGAAAGAGTGCGTAATAGCTCACTGGTCGAGTGATCCTGCGCCGACAATGTAACGGGGCTCAAGCATAGAGCCGAAGCTGCGTCATTCTGCTTTGCAGGATGGGTAGGGGAGCGTCGATCTCAGCGATGAAGCGGCCGTGGAAACGGTCGTGGAGCGTGGTCGAGTGCGAATGCCGGCATGAGTAGCGAAAGAGGGGGAAGGAACCCCTCCGCCGAATGCCCAAGGGTTCCTGGGGAAGGCTCATCCGCCCAGGGTAAGTCGGGAGCTAAGGCGAGGCCGCAAGGCGTAGTCGATGCACAACGGGTTGATATTCCCGTACCACCTTGTTCGCGCCAGACCCAAGTCTGGGTTGCTAAGGGGCTGGCCCTTCGGGGCCGAACCGACCCACCCAGAGGCGGGTAGCGATGGGGGGACGCAGGAGGGTAGGTCATCCCGGGCGTTGGTAGTCCCGGGGTAAGCGTGTAGGGGGGTCGGTAGGCAAATCCGCCGGCCATTCACCCCGAGGCGCGATGCCGAGCCGTATCAGGCGAAGTGACTGATCCCATGCTGCCGAGAAAAGCCTCTAGCGAGTGGACAGGGTGCCCGTACCCCAAACCGACTCAGGTGGGCAAGTAGAGAATACTAAGGCGATCGAGATAACTCTGGTTAAGGAACTCGGCAAATTACCCCCGTAACTTCGGAAGAAGGGGGGCCTTTTCTGGTGACGGACTTCGCGTCCCGAGCTGGAGGGGGCCGCAGAGACCAGGGCCAAGCGACTGTTTACTAAAAACACAGGAGCGTGCGAAGTCGTAAGACGATGTATACGCTCTGACGCCTGCCCGGTGCTGGAAGGTTACGGGGAAGGGTTAGTCCGCAAGGGCGAAGCTCTGAACCTAAGCCCCAGTAAACGGCGGCCGTAAGTAAAAGTTGCGGCTCCAGCGAAGTAATTTGCTGGAACAAACTCTGCTATATGCTGGAAACCCCGTGTATCCGGTGGTACTCGTTCAGTGTCACACCCAGTCTTTAGGGTTGTGGCATGAGCAGTGACAAACCATCCGGTGCGGACAATCAGCAGGAAAGGCCCAGTTCTTCAGACTGGTTGGATCGAACCCCGAGTGACCTCGGTCACTACATCGCAGGGTTCGTCGATGGTGAGGGCAGCTTCAATGTCCCCATCCGTCGAGGGTATGGACGTCGCCTCCCGTGGCGCGTCTCGCTGTCGTTCAACGTGTCGCAGGTTGGTCCGGAAGCTCCTGAGCTTCTGCACCAGGTCTTCGGCGTTGGGACGGTGAGAGGCCGAGGGGACGGCGTCTACTACTTCGAGGTGACGCGACCGGACGAGCTCGACGCAAGGGTCTTCCCCTTCTTCGAGCGCTTCCCCCTCCGTGGCACCAAGAAGCGTGATCTCCAGATCTTCATCGAGATCACGCAGCTCGTCCGATCAGGTCGTCACCTGACGCCCACGGGAATCGGGCACATCCTCGAATTGAGAGGCCCGATGAACCGAGGCGGCAAGCGGCGCTACTGCGATGAAGAGATTCTCGCAGCACTGAGGGATGGGAATCCTCAGAGGCCATACGCAGAGCTCCCTCTTGAAGCAGAGGGATGAAGATATGGTCCACGCCTCATGGCGACATGGGGATCACGTGAACTATAACGGTCCTAAGGTAATAGCCCTGACGTGCACAGGGTGTTGCCCCTCGGCACGGCGACGTGACGAGTGCAGCCGGCTATATGCTGGAAACCCCGAGTATCCGGTGGTACTTCTTCGGAAGTGACAATCCATCCGGTGCGGGCAATCAGCAGGAAAGGCCGGTCGAGTGAAACGAGACCTCCGAGGTTTTGGAACCACTTGATCGGAATCCTCAGAGGCCATACGCCGGCCAACTCAGGAAAGCCCTGAGTCGAAGATATGGTCCTAGCCCCATGGCGACATGGGGGCTCACTAGAGCGAAATTCCTTGTCGGGTAAGTTCCGACCTGCACGAATGGCGTAACGACTTGGCTACTGTCTCAACCAGAGACTCGGCGAAATTGCAATACGAGTAAAGATGCTCGTTACCCGCGACAGGACGGAAAGACCCCGTGGACCTTTACTGCAGCTTGATGTTGGGTTTCGGTCCGAATTGTGTAGGATAGGTGGGAGCCTTGGAAGCCGGAGCGCTAGCTTTGGTGGAGGCAACGTTGAAATACCACCCTGTTCGTGCTGGGACTCTAACCTGGGCCCGTGATTCGGGTCGGGGACAGCGTCAGGTGGGCAGTTTGACTGGGGCGGTCACCTCCCAAAATGTAACGGAGGTGCCCAAAGGTTCCCTCAGCCTGGTTGGCAATCAGGCGTCGAGTGCAAAGACACAAGGGAGCTTGACTGCGAGACAAACAAGTCGAGCAGGAGCGAAAGCTGGGCTTAGTGACCCGGCCGTGGCATGTGGAAGCGCGGTCGATCAACGGATAAAAGGTACCCCGGGGATAACAGGCTCATCTTGCCCAAGAGTCCATATCGACGGCAAGGTTTGGCACCTCGATGTCGGCTCGTCGCATCCTGGGGCTGAAGCAGGTCCCAAGGGTTGGGCTGTTCGCCCATTAAAGCGGTACGCGAGCTGGGTTTAGAACGTCGTGAGACAGTGGATAAACGCGCTGTCTATAAATTCGGCTATATGCTGGGAACACCGAGAATCCTGCGCTACGCCATAACTGTCACAGGCAGTTCTTATCCTGTGACCATGGGGCGTGACAATGCGTCAGGTGCGGTCAATCAGCAGGAAAGACTGGATGCCTACATCGCGGGCTACGTCGACGGAGAAGGTTCTTTCCACGTCGCCGTCCAGAGGAACCCGAGTACGAGAGCCGGTTGGCAGCTCGTGCCGGAGTTCCACGTCAGTCAGTCAGCGGAGCGCCGGCAGGTTATCGACCTGATCCAGCTTCGACTGGGCTGTGGACGGATACAGGAGAACCACCGCGGATCGAAGGACACCTGCTTGGTGTTTGTGGTCCGCAAGCGGGAAGACCTGCTTCAACGGGTCATCCCCTTCTTCGAAGCGCAGCCACTCTTGAGCTCCAAGCAGCAGGAGTTCTCTGTGTTCGCCCGCATCGTTCGGGCGATGGACGCAGGGGAACACCTGAGCGAGGAGGGGTTTCGATCACTTCGGCAGCTTGCTCTCTCCATGAACGGGGGAGGGCGGTACCGGACTGTGCATCGGAACCGGCAACCAGAATCCTCAGAGGCCATATGCCGAACACCACGCCAGGAGTGGTGAAGAGATGGTCCGACCTGCATGGCGACATGCAGAGCCAGGCAGAACAAGAAATGACCTGGCCCCCTGACCCCGAGGGTCGGCGGTAACAAGAGTGTCGGTCCCTATCCGTCGTGGGCGTAGGAGATTTGAAGGGAGCTGTCCCTAGTACGAGAGGACCGGGACGGACGCAGCTCTCGTGTGCCAGTTGTTCCGCCAGGAGCACGGCTGGTTAGCGACCTGCGGAAGGGATAAGCGCTGAAAGCATCTAAGCGCGAAGCTCGCCCTAAGATGAGATCTCCCACCGGGTTAACCGGGTAAGGCCCCTGGTAGACCACCAGGTTGATAGGCCGGAAGTGTAAGCACGGCAACGTGTTCAGCTGACCGGTACTAATCGGCCGAGGGCTTGATCTTCCTGTTGTTCGTGCTCGCTATGCAGCGCTCAAGGAGCGCCATTGACAAATGTCGCCGACCCTCTGCGGGGTCGGCGTATCAGATTTCCGGTGGCCATGGCGGTGGGGTCACACCCGTTCCCATATCGAACACGGCAGTTAAGCCCACCAGCGCCGATGGTACTTGGGGGGGAGCCTCCTGGGAGAGTAGGTCGCCGCCGGGATATCACTGAGAACGCCCCCCGTTTCGGGGGGCGTTCTCGCGTCCGGGTTCCTCGCTCGTAGGCCTACGCTGAGCCGCATGGCCCAGGGGGACGAACGAGCCGGCCGCGGACGCCCGAAACGGGACGCCCCGCGCCGCGGTGCCGACGCTCCCCGGAGCAACCCGAAGGGCGACGGCAAACGGCTCCCGCCCCGCCGCGAGGCACGCCCGGACAGCCTGGGAACACCGTCCGGCAAGCCGGCCCGGCCCGAGCGGAGGCCGGCGGCTGCTCAGGGGAAACCTGCTCAGGGGAAACCTTCTGGCACCCGGGGAAAGCCGGTAGCCGCAAAGCCGCCTGCCAAGGGGAAGGCTGTTCCGCGGCGGGAGCGGCCGGACCGCAGCGAACGATCGGCGTCGCCGGCCCGTCAGAACCGTTCTGCACGCCGGGCTGCAGAGCATGAGGGCGGATTCGGGCCGTACGGAGCCCAGGCCCGGGACTTCGAGGGAGGCCGCCGGCCCAAGGACGGCGCCGCGCCCGGGGAGCGGCCACGCCCGGATGGCGCCCGGTCACGACGAGCGCCCAGTGGGGAGCCGGTCGTGCGGAAGGTGGCCCGGGACGCCGTCGCCCGGGGGACGGCGCCCCGCCGCCCGTCCCTGCGGCTGATTCACGGTGAGGAACTCGCCGACGGGCCCCCCGGGGTACAACCGGCGGCTCCGAAACGAACGCGGCGCGCCGTCCGGCGCCCCGCGCGATCTCACCGCCGTCGCCGCGCCGGCGACCGGCCCGCGGCCGCCGAAGCTGACGGAGGCGCTCCAGAAGGCCTCGCGGTCCATCGACCGGGGCTACGAGCAGGAGGCGTTGCGCATCCTGCGCCCGCTGAAGGACCGTCACCCGGCCGAGCCCGATGTGCGTGAGATGCTCGGTGTCGCCCTCTACCGGCTGGGACGCTGGGCGCAGGCCCGCAAGGAGCTGGAGGCTTACGTCGAGCTGACCAGCTCGGCCACCCAGCACCCCATCATCATGGACTGCGCCCGTGCCCTCGGCCGCCACACCATCGTCGAACGGCTCTGGGAGGAGCTCCGGGCCGCCTCCCCGGCCGCCGAGGTCATGACCGAGGGCCGGATCGTGGCCGCCGGCTCGCTGGCCGACCGGGGCCGGCTTCCGGAGGCCATCAAGCTCCTGGAGCGGGGCCCTCTGGCTCCGCGGCGGATCGCCGAGCACCACCTCCGCCTGTGGTACGCCCTCGCTGACCTGCACGAACGCGCCGGTGACATCCCTGGCGCCCGGTTCCTGTTCCGCAAGGTGTCGGCTCGGGACCCCTCCTTCGTGGACGTGGCCGAGCGCCTCGCCGGCCTCAGCTGAGCCTTCGCCCTCGCTGCTCGCGATCCGGCGTCGTATACATGCGTTCTACGAACGGATGGATCGAGGGGGAGCGCCGTGACCGAGCCTGTCGAAGTCCGGTTCCCGAGTGACGGGCTCGAGCTCGTCGGGCACCTGCGTTCGCCCGACCGGGCGCGGGCGACGATTGTCGGGGACACCCCGGGCCCCGGGCCCGCACTTGTCTTCACCGGTCCCCTCACCGGGGTGAAAGAGCAGGTCACGGGCACGTATGCCGCGGCTCTGACGGAGCGCGGGTACGTCACGCTGGCCTTTGACCACCGGAACTTCGGAGCCAGCGGTGGCCTGCCCCGCCAGCATGAGGACCCTCCGGGCAAGCTGGCCGACCTGCGGGATGCCCTCAGCTGGCTGGCCTCCCGCCCCGAGGTCGACGGGAACCGGGTCGGGTGCGTCGGGGTCTGCCTCGGCGGCGGCTATGCCCTGCGGTTCGCCGCCTTCGACTTCCGGGTCAAAGCCCTGGCCACCGTGGCCGGCGGTTACAACGACCCCGCCGCCATGCGGTCGGGCATGGGCGCCACCAGCTACCGCGACCTCCTGGCCGATCTCCGGAAGGCCGCCGTCCGCCAGTACGCCACCGGCGACGTCGAGTACATGGACGCGGTGGCGCCGGCCGGGGGTGCCGCCCTCATGGGCGGCGACGAGCCCTACGCCTACTACGGCACCGACCGGTCAGCGAGCCTCGGCTGGGTCAACCAGATCAGCCGGACCTCCCTGTACGAGCTGCTGACCGTGGATCTCGCCGGCGGAGCCGACTTCATCTCCCCCACGCCCTGGCTGGTCGTCCACGGCCGCACCGACGCCTACTGCTCCCCGGACGGCGCCCAGGCCGCCTTCGAGCGGGCAGGCGACCCGAAGCGCCTCCTCTGGCTCGACACCACCAACCACATCGACCTCTACGACGAGCCGAAGTACGTCGATCCCGCCGTCGACGCCGTCGCCGCCTGGTTCGACGAGCACCTCTGATCGCCGGGACGGGCCTCAGGTGGATGATGCGGCGGAGATGCTGCCTACCGACGCGTCGAGGGCAGCGTCGAACTCCTCATCGCTCTGCTGGGCGGTCAGGCCTTCCGTCAGGGCCCGCGAGAAGCTGGCGACGACACCGGGTTGGCGGCTCAGGCGGTCATTCGCCTCCTGGCGGCTGTATCCGCCGGAGAGGGCGACCACGCGGAGGACCTTGGGATGCTCCACCAGCTCGGTGTAGAAGCCGTCGATCTCCGGCAGGGTGAGCTTGAACATCACCTGCTGACCCTCGGGCACCCGGTCGAGTCCGGAGAGCAGCGCCTGTTTGAGGAGCTTCTCGGCCTCGGCCTTCTCCGGTGAGCGAATGTCGATCTCCGGCTCGAGGATGGGAACCAGCCCGTGGCGTAGGACCTGGTTGCCGATCTCGAACTGCTGCGCGGCGATGGCCTCCACGCCCGCCGGGTCGGCAAGCTTGATGACCGACCGCTCCTTGGTCCCGAACATGTTGCGGGCCACGCCCCGCTTCAACAGCTCGTCCAGGCCCGGCATCGGCTTCATGAGCTGGACGCCGTCCGCTTCCTCGGCGATGCCCTTGTCGATCTTCAAGAACGGAATGATGTTCTTCTTCGACCAGAGGTACTCGCCGGTGTCGAGGCCGTCGATCTGGCGGTCCATCGTCTTCTCGAAGAGGATGGCTCCGAGGACCCGGTCGCCGTTGAAGCTCGGGCTCTTGATGATGCGGGCCCGCATGTCGTGGATCCGGTCGAACATCTCCTCGTCGCCTGAATAGCTGTCCTCGGAAATGCCGTAGAGCTTCAGGGCCTTGGGTGTGCTGCCGCCGCTCTGGTCGAGGGCGGCGATGAACCCGGCCCCGTCGCGCATCTTCTGAAGCTGTTCCTCGTTCATGGGCACAGCCTATCTCTGGTGAGTGCCGGGATCTCCGGGCTCCGCCGGTATCATCCGGTTCGGCGCCGCAAAGATGCGTGCTTCGCCGAGACCGAGGTGAACATGGGCACAGAAGCCATCCCCTCCTCCCGTAGTCGCGAGACCCTCGACCGGGTCGTCATCAAGTTCGCCGGCGACTCCGGCGACGGGATGCAGCTCACCGGTGACCGCTTCACCGAGGTATCCGCCGCCTTCGGCAACGACCTGGCCACCATGCCCGACTACCCCGCCGAGATCCGGGCTCCGGCCGGCACGGTGGCGGGCGTCTCCGCCTTCCAGGTGCACATCTCCGACCACGACATCTCCACGCCGGGCGACACGCCCAACGTCCTCGTGGCCATGAACCCGGCCGCCCTCAAGGCCTGCGTGCGCGACCTGATGCCGGGCGCCGCCATCATCCTCAACTCCGATGCCTTCGAGACCCGCAACCTCGACAAGGCCGGCTACACCGCCAATCCGCTGGAGGACGGGTCGCTCGACGCCTTCACCGTCTATGAGGTGCCGATGACCTCGATGACGCTCGAGGCAGCCAAGGAGACCGGCGCCAAGCCCCGCGACGCCGAGCGGTCCAAGAACTTCTTCGCCCTCGGCGTGGTGTCGTGGATGTACTCGCGGCCGATCGAGCCGGTGTTCGACTGGATCAGCCAGCGCTTTGCCAACAAGCCCATCGTGCGCGACGCCAACCTCGCCGCTTACAAGGCCGGGTTCAACTTCGGCGAGACCGCCGAGCTGTTCCAGCACTCCTTCGAGATCGCCCCCGCCGTCCTGCCCAAGGGCCGCTACCGCAACATCACCGGCAACGTGGCCCTCGCCTACGGGATGCTGGCCGCCAGCCGGCAGTCGGGCCTCGACCTGTTCCTCGGCTCGTACCCCATCACCCCCGCGTCCGACATTCTCCACGAGCTGTCGAAGCACAAGTCGTTCGGCGTGCGCACCATGCAGGCGGAGGACGAGATCGGCGGCATCGGCGCCGCCCTCGGGGCCGCCTTCGCCGGCCAGCTGGGACTGACCACCACCAGCGGCCCCGGCATCGACCTCAAGTCGGAGACCATCGGTCTGGCCGTGAGCCTCGAGTTGCCCCTCGTCATCGTCGACATCCAGCGGGGCGGGCCCTCCACCGGGCTCCCGACGAAGACCGAGCAGGCCGACCTGCTGCACGTCATGTTCGGTCGCCACGGCGAGGCGCCGGTCCCGATCGTGGCGGCCAGGTCGCCCGGGCACTGCTTCGACGCCGCCCTGGAGGCGGTCCGGATCGCCCTCAAGTACCGCACCCCGGTCTTCCTCCTCTCCGATGGCTACCTGGCCAACGCCGCCGAGCCGTGGCTGATCCCCAACGTCGCCGACCTCCCCGACCTGCGGGTCGAGTTCGCCACCGAGAAGAACCACGGTGAGGAGTACTGGCCCTACCTGCGGGATCCCGAGACGCTGGCCCGGCCCTGGGCCATCCCCGGCACGCCCGGCCTCATGCACCGCATCGGCGGTCTCGAGAAGGAGGACGGGACGGGCAACATCTCCTACGAGCCCGAGAACCACGAGAAGATGGTTCGCCTCCGGGCGGCCAAGGTGGCCGGGATCGCCAAGGACATCCCCCTCCTCGAAGTCGACAAGGTCGAGGGCTCCCGCCTCCTGGTCCTCGGCTGGGGGGGAACCTGGGGCGTCCTCCACGCCGGCGTCTACCGGGCCCGGGCCCGCAACCGCCGGGTCGACCTGGCCCACCTCGTGCACCTCAACCCGTTCCCGGCCAACCTCGGCGAGGTTCTGGCCAGCTACGACAGGGTGCTCGTTCCCGAGCTCAACCTGGGCCAGCTCTCGAAGCTGCTCCGGATGGACTACGACGTCGATGTGGTCGGGCTCAACAAGATCAAGGGCATCCACTTCCGGGCCTCGGAGATCGAGGCCTGCATCATGGAGCTGACCGACTGACATGACCGAGACGAACGGCCACGCCACCGCGACCACCACCAACGGCGACGGCAACGGTCACGCCGAACCTGTCACGTTCACCAGGAAGGACTTCCAGTCGGACCAGGAGGTCCGCTGGTGTCCGGGCTGCGGTGACTACTCAGTGCTCACCGCCGTCCAGCTCCTGCTCCCTGAGCTCGGCGTCGCCCCCGAGAACCTCGTCTTCGTCTCGGGGATCGGGTGCTCGTCCCGGTTCCCGTACTACATGAACACCTACGGGTTGCACTCCATCCACGGCCGGGCGCCGGCCATCGCCACCGGGATCGCGGTGGCCCGTCCCGACCTCGACGTGTGGGTCATCACCGGCGACGGCGACGGGCTGTCCATCGGCGGGAACCATCTCATCCACGCCCTGCGCCGCAACGTCGACCTGACCATCCTGCTGTTCAACAACCAGATCTACGGGCTGACCAAGGGCCAGTACTCGCCCACCAGCGAGGTCGGCAAGGTGACGAAGTCGACGCCCTTCGGCTCCATCGACCACCCCTTCAACCCCATCTCGCTGGCCATCGGCTCCGAAGCCACCTTCGTGGCCCGCACCCACGACATGGACCGCAAGCACATGCAGGAGATCTTCCGTCGGGCCCAGGCCCACCACGGCAGCGCCTTCGTCGAGGTCTATCAGAACTGCAACGTCTTCAACGACGGGGCCTTCGAAGCCGTCACCGCCCGGGACGCCCGGGCCGAGATGCTGATCGATCTTCACCACGGCCAGCCCATCCGCTTCGGCAAGGACAGCCAGCGGGGCGTGATCATGAACGCCGGCGGCGAGACGGAGATCGTGGAGGTGGCCGACGTGGGGGAGGACCGGCTCCTCGTCCACGACGAAGCCCGCCATGACCCCTCGCTCGCCTTCTGCCTGTCCCGGCTGGCTGACTCGCCCAGCCAGCCCACGCCCGTGGGTGTGTTCCGGGCGGTGGAGCGGCCGGTGTACGGCGACGCCATGAACCGCCAGATCGCCGATGCCACCGAACGCGAGGGTCTGGGGAACCTCGAAGCCCTGCTCAACTCCGGGTCCACCTGGGAGGCGTGACCACCCGCTTTCGGGTGTGACCCGCCTCTCGTCGGGGAAGATTTCCCGCTTGGGACACAATTGTCCCGCTTGGGACAACAAGATACCGACGAGTACCATTTATCTGTGATGTCTGATTTGTCGCGTCGCTGGGGGCGCCGCCGAAGCTCCCGCGCTGGCTGTGGTGGTGCTCACCATGCTCGTGGTCGTCGCGCCTGTCCGGCCGGCGGCGGCTTACGAGCTGGGGGGAGGAGACCCGGCGGCGACGGCGAGGGCCACCCAGGACGGTTGGTGGAACCGCATCCAGGGCCCCCAGGAGGGCGAGCCCGAAGGCAATCCGCTGCGGCCGGCACTCCCTCCCGTGCCCCCCCCGCCCACCGTGCCGGGTGACGCCACCGCCGTGGCGGTGGCCGCCGGTCAGCCTGTCTTGCTGGCCGCCGTGGGTATCGAAGTGATCGTCCCCGCCGGAGGACTGGTCGAGTCGCTGAAGCTGATCATGAAGGAAGCCCCCAGCGGCAACATCAACTCCACCGGGGCCAAGGTGCTGGCCTGCCCGGCCATCATCCCGTGGGGCCCGGGCAAGAACGCCGCCTGGCGTGACCGCCCCCAGTCCGACTGCAGCCTGTTCCAGGTGGAGGGCGTGCGCGGGGAGGACGGCTCCTGGACCTTCGACCTCACCGCGCTGGGCAGCCAGTGGGTGGACCCGATCGCCCCCCTGGCCCAGAACGGCGTCGTCCTCGGCCTCGACGCCACCACCTCACCGGCTCCGGCCCAGGTCGCCTGGAGTGACTTCGACACCGGCAACGTGGTGGTGGAGATGGTGGCCAGCGCCTCGTCGGTGACGGACGATCCCGGTTCGCAGTACGAGATCCTGCCCGACGGCTCCTTCGCCCCGCCCAGCTACGCCGAGTCCAGCGTGCCCTTCACCGAGGTGCCCTACGCCGTGCCGACGGCCGGCGCCACCTTCTCTGATCCCCTCGCCTTCCCCAGTGGTCAGCCAACCTTCACGACCTACGAGCCGATGGTTCCCGACGTTCCCGCCACGGAGGCCACCGCAGAACTGGTGGCCGCCCCGCAGACCCCGGCTCCCGTCTCCGGCACGTTCCAAGCTCAGCCGGTCGTCGGGTTCTGGGAGGACATCCCGGCACCCACCGTCCTGCTCTTGCCGGTCGCCTTCGGCCTGGCGCTCCTCGTCGGGCTCATCCTCGGTCCCGGAGGCCGCCCGCTCCCGTACTGGCCCCGGGCCGGAGGCCTGTCCCGCGCGCTCGCCCGCCGTCATTCCGGCGGCGACGCCCAGTTCTGACTCGCCCACAGGAGTGTGACCATGAAGCGTCCCGTTCGCTGCGCCGCCCTACTGCTGGCCCTGCTCGTCGCAGCCGCCTGCGGGCAGAAGGGCGAAACCAAGGACACCTCCGCCGCTCCGGCTCCGGCTGAACAGAGCAACACCGGCGACGCGGCGACGACCGACCCCGGCACCCCGGCGACGCCCGATCCTGCTGCTGGCGACGCCGGCGCGGGCGCCGGCGCCGGTGCGCCGGCGGCCACGCCGTCGGCTCCGAGCACGCCGGCCGCCACTTCGAAGCCGGCGGCCTCGACGCCCGCCACGGCGGCGCCGGCCCGTTCCGGCCAGGCGGCCCCCAGCAACGCCGCCTCGGGTCAGCCGGCCCCGGCCCCGGGTCAACCGGCTCCGGCCGCACCGGCCCCCGGCCAGCCTGCGGCCCCCGCTCCCAGTGCCAATGTCGACCGGACCGGCGTCACCGACAAGGTGATCAAGATCGGCATCCACGCCCCCGTGACCGGGGCGGCACCCTTCCCCCAGAACGCCTTCGACAAGGGCAAGGACGTCTACTGGAAGCACGTGGCCGAGAAGGGTGGCGTCTTCGGCCGCAACGTCGAGATCATTTTCCGGGACGACCAGTTCAATCCCTCCCGGGCCGTCCAGGTGTGCCGGGAGATGGTCGAGCAGGAGAAGGTGTTCGCCCTCATCGGGGCAGCCGGATCCGAGCAGATCACCGCCTGCGCCCGCTACGCGGCGGCGGCAGGGGTGCCGTTCCTCTCGGGCGGTGTCAACGAGGACGGACTCAGCGGCCTGAACACGTACTTCGCCGTCTCGCAGACCTACGCCCAGCAGGCCCCGCTCCTGGCCCAGCTGGCCAAGAACAAGATCGGCAAGAAGAACATCGCCATCGTCATCAACAACACGCCGGCCCTGAACGAGACCCAGCGGGCGATGACCGCCGCCGCCGAGCAGGCCGGCCTGACGATCGTGCGCAACAGCCGGATCGGGAAGAACGCCTCCGACTCCGAACTGCTCTCCGAGGCCAACGAGCTCAAAATCTCCGGGGCGGAGATCGTGAACATCCTCACGTCGCCGGTCAACTTCATCAAGCTGGCCACCAACGCCCAGGCGCAGGCCTACAACCCGGTCTACATCGGCCCGGGCGTCACCAACGGACTCAACATCGTGGCTGAGGCCGGCTGCCCGGCTATCGGGGCGGCCAAGTTCCTCTCCCCCTTCCCCCAGCTCGACGCCATCGACCGGCTCGACCCGGACTACAAGCCGGCCTACGCCAAGTACGCCGGCGGGGAAGGCGACGACATCGGCTTGGCGGAATGGGGCCTCAACAAGGTGCTCCACAGGATGCTCGAGGCCAACGGGCAGGACCTGTCCCGCCAGAGCTTCCTGTCCACCCTCACCTCGGGTAAGGAGTTCAACTCCAACGTCTACCCGATCGTGAGCTACACGGGGAGCATCCGCTTCGGGGCCAAGTCCATGCACCTCCTCGAGGCTGACTGCTCGGCCCGCAAGTACAAGACAGCCGCCACCTTCGCCACCGGCTTCTAGGCCCAGGTGTCAGCCGTCCTCGCCCATCGGGGGGCGCTCACCGGCACCGTCGTCGCGCTGGCGGCGGTGCTGGGACTGGTGGCCGTCGGCTCGGAGCAGGCCTTGGTCATCGGCCTCATCACCGGGGCGGGGTACGGCCTCGTGGCTCTGGGCCTGGTGCTCATCTACAAGTCGTCGGGCGTGTTCAACTTCGCCCAGGGCGAGTTCGGGACCGTGGCCGTCTACGCCCTGTGGGCCGCGCACACCAACGGCATTCCCTACATCCCGGCGATCGCGCTCGCTCTGCTCGCCGCCCTGGCCATGGGCCTGCTCACTGAGCGCGTCATCATCCGGCGCCTGTTCGACGCCCCCCGCGTGACCCTGCTGGTCGCCACCGCCGGCGTGTCGCTTCTCGCCATCGGAGTGGAGATCTGGCTGGGCGAAGCGAGACTGCGCTTCATCCAGCCGGCGCTCGGGCGATTCGACCGGGTGTCTGTGCTCGGCATCCAGGTGTCAGACCAGCGGATGCTGATCCTCGCCACCCTCATCATCCTGGCTGTGGCGCTCGCTCTGTTCTTCTCCCGGACCAACCTCGGCCTGGCCATCCTGGCCGTGAGCCAGGAGCCGGTGGCCACCGAGTTGATGGGGATCAGCGTGCGGCGCCTGTCCAGCCTGGTGTGGGGCCTGGCCGCCGTCCTCGGCGGCTTGGGCGGCGTCCTCACGGCCGGGGTGGTGCAGAACTTCGGACCGAGCTTCATCACGACGTCCACCTTGATCCCCGCCTTCACCGCGGCCGTGCTGGGGGGCATGACCAGTCTTCCCGGCGCCTTCGTGGGCGGCGTGGTGGTGGGCATCGTCCAGGCGTTCGCCATCGACCTCGGAGGCGACCCCATGTTCGCCGGCATCCCCGGTCCGGGGACCCTGGCCGTCTTCCTCCTCCTCGTCGGGGTGCTGGCCATCCGGCCCCAGGGCCTGCTGGGCAAGGCGGCCTAGTGAGCGTGCTCCGGGCTGTCTCCAGCCGGCTGCGCAACCACGGCCATGGCATCCCCGTCCCGGCCGCCGCCGGAGCCACCACCATCGGGGCCGACGTGGTCGAGGTGGAGGTTGCGCCGGGCGCCGAAACCATCGTGGTGGAGGCCGCCGCGCCCTTCTCACCCTCTCCCGCCGGCTGGCTGGCCCGGGGGCTGGTCTGGGCGGCGGTGGCCCTCGTGGTCTTCGTGATCCCGCTGCTGCGGGACCCGGTGGAAGCCAACATCTACACCCAGGCGGTCATCTACGCCATCATCGGCCTGTCCCTCAACGTGCTGCTGGGGTACACGGGGCAGATCTCACTCGGACACCAGGCCTTCGTCGGCATCGGCGCCTTCACCTCGGCCTACATGGTGACCGTCCACGGCCAGCCGTTCTTCGCCGCCGTCGCCATGGCCATGGCCGTCGGCGCCTTCCAGGCCCTGGTGCTGGGCGCCGTCAGCCTGCGGGTGACCGGCCTCTACTTCGCACTCGTCACCCTCTCCTACGGGCTCATGGCCCAGGACACGCTCTTCAACATCCAGGCCCTGACGGGCGGCTCGGCCGGCCAGCCCGCGCCCAAGCCGGCTATGTTCCAGAGCGACTACCGCTACTACTACCTGTGCCTCGCCTTCCTGGGCGCCGTGATCTGGGTGGACTGGCGGCTCATGAAAACCAAGGGCGGCCGGGCCCTCCTGGCCCTGCGGGAGAACCCCAGGGTGGCGGCCACCTTCGGCGCCGACGTCAAGGTGTACACGCTGATGGCCTTCGTGGTAGCCGGCGTGTTCGCCGGTCTCGGCGGCGCCCTCCTGGCCCACAACGTCACCTCGGTCGTGCTCGACCAGTTCAGCTTCCAGCTGGCCCTGATCTTCGTGCTGATGACCGTGGTGGGCGGCCTCCGGAGCCGCACCGGGGTGATCATCGGTGCCGCCTTCTTCTCCATCATCGACTACCTGGTCTTCGGCAAGATCAACCTCGACGGGGCCATCAACCAGATCCCGGGCCTCCCCAACCTTCCCGGTGAGCTGGCCCCCATCGTCATCGGGCCGTTACTCCTCCTCTTCACCCTGACCACCCATCCCGGCGGTATCGGCCAGCAGATCCGGCCGGTGCAGCGCTGGCTGAAGGGTGGCCGTTTCAGTCTCCACGGGACCGGCGAAGCCGAGGTCAGGGTGAGCGATGTCCGTGCTTGAGGCCCG
The DNA here is from genome assembly GCA_963789165.1 of uncultured Actinomycetes bacterium. Lineage (GTDB taxonomy): Bacteria > Actinomycetota > Acidimicrobiia > IMCC26256 > BP-133 > CAWBJP01. The sequence continues at coordinate 53,785 of CAWBJP010000007.1, read as the reverse complement.
TAACTGCTCCATCGCCTTCGGCGGGGTCCAGGCCAACCTGGACGTGAGCCTGGACGCCGGGGAATGGGAGATCGTCGGCGTCATCGGTCCCAACGGGGCGGGCAAGACGACGCTGTTCAACCTCATCACCGGCTTCTACCGTCCGGATCAGGGCAGCGTCTGGTTCAAGGGCGTGGACGTCACCCGCCTCGAGGTGCACGAGCGGGCCGCCATGGGGATGGGCCGCACCTTCCAGAATGTCGGCCTGGTCAAGGGCTCGACCGTGCGCGAGAACCTGCTCACCGCCCAACACCTGGAGGCGGGGTACTCGGTCGTGGCCGGCATGCTGGGCGCGCCCCACACCTTCGCCGCCGAGCGGGAGCTGGGAGCCCGGGCCGAGGCCCTGGCCGACATCATGGGGCTCACGCCCCTGCTCGACACCCGGGTCGCCGGCCTGCCCTACGGCATGCTCAAGCGGGTCGAGGTGGCGGTGGTGCTGGCCACCGACCCTGACCTGCTGCTGCTCGACGAGCCCACCTCGGGGATGGGCCCCGAGGAGGCCCACGACTTCGGGGGCACCCTGCTCGAGCTGCGACAGACCTTCGAGTTGACCGTGGTCATGATCGAACACCACGTGCCGCTGGTGGCCCAGGTGTGCGACTACGTCTACTGCCTGAACTTCGGAGAGATGCTGGCCGAGGGCACGCCCGAGGAGGTGCGGTCCCACCCCGAGGTGGTCCGCGCCTACCTGGGGGAGGAAGCCGAGGTCGAGGGCCTGGTGGAGTCGGGAGCCGACACATGAGCCTGCTCGAGGTCGAACGTCTCCAGGTCGGCTACGGGTTCCCGGTCCTCATGGGGATCTCCTTCGTGGTCGAGCAGGGCGAGCGGGCTGTTCTCTTCGGGCTCAACGGGGCGGGCAAGACCACCACGGTGGCCAGCATCGCCGGCCTGTTGCGCCCCGACGGGGGGTCGATCCGCTTCGACGGGGAGGACATCACCTCCAAATCGGCGGCCGAGCGGGTGGCGATGGGTATCGCCCTGGTGCCCGAAGGGCGCCGCGTCTTTCCCGGCGCTGTCGGTGGCCAACAACCTGCGCCTCGGGGCCTGGACGCGGCGGAAGCGGACCAAGGAGGTCGACGAGGCCCGGGACCTCGTCTTTGACTACTTCCCCCGGCTGGCCGAGCGGGCCGCGCAACTCGCCGGCACGCTTTCGGGAGGCGAGCAACAGATGCTGGCCATCGGCCGGGGCCTGATGTCCCGACCCCGCCTGCTGCTGGTGGACGAGGCGTCGCTCGGCCTCTCGCCCGCCCTGACGAAGACGGTGTTCTCGGTCATGGACCGCATCAACGCCGATGGGGTCACGGTGGTTCTGGTCGAGCAGAACATCGGCGTGCTGCCCCATGCCGATCGGGCGCTCATCATGGAGAAGGGCACGCTGGTGTACCAGGGCTCAGGCGAAGAGATCCACTCCGCCAGCCTCCGGGAGACCTACCTCGGCACGCCCGCCTAAGAAAAGGAAGTGATGGCATGAAGTTGCGGCTGAACAAGTTGGGCGGCCAACTGGGGTTGCTGTTCTGCCTGGCCGGTCTGATCCTCATCTGGACGGGCTGGAACGGCGCCGCCAGCTACAACGACATCCGCCAACAGTTCCCGTACCTTCTCTCGGGAGGCATCGCCGGACTGGCGCTGGTGACCATCGGGGTGGGGCTTTTCGTGCTGCAGAGTGCCCGGGCCGACCGGGTGCAGCTGGAGGCCAACCTGACCGAGCTCCGGAAGATCCTGGATCGGATGACACCCAACCCGAGCGGCAACGGCGCCGAGCCGCCCGGGGCTCGGGGTGTCCCCGAAGACGCGGGGGCGATGGTGGTGGCCGGGCCCAACGCCTACCACCGCATGGGCTGCCGGCTGGTGGAGGGCCGTGACGGCCTCAAGTCGATGACCGAGGAAGCGGCCCGGGCGGCGGGGCTGGCGCCTTGCCGCACCTGCCACAACGTCACCCGCGAGGTCAGCCTGGCGGACGAGCCCGAGAGCAGCCGGGGCAAGCGGGCCTGAGCCTTCCGGTGGTGGACCTCCGAGGTACCCGTCAGTCGTCGAGGAGGCGGAAGATCATCCCGGTGAGGGGCTTGGGCGAGAAGTAGGTCGTCTTCTCGGGCATGCGCTCCCCGGCGTCGGCCACAGCCTGGATCTGGGGAACGGACACCGGCCGCAGGAAGACGCCGGCATCGGCCGTCCCCTTGGCCACCTCGGCGGCGATCACCGCCGGATCGGCATGGAAGTCGAGCTCCTCCGGGGATGCCCAGAGAGCCGAGAGCGACCTCCAGACGGGCGGAGTCCACCTCCCGCAGCGGGGCCGGCAGGCGTTCCAGCTCGGCCGCCAGCACGTCGAGGCGCAGGATGAGCAGCGCCAGGCCCTCGCTGTCCACCAGGCCCATGGCCCCTTCAGCCTCCATGCGGGCCTGGAGCGCCCGCACCGCCTCAGGGGTGCTGGCGCCGGCAGGCGTGAGCGTGGCGACCTGGGTCAGGCGGCCCCGCAGGTCCGGACCGGCGCCCATGAGCAGCCGGTGGATGGGACGCACGGAGAGCTGGTCGGGAACGAGCTCGACCACCAGGGCCAGGATGCTGTGTACATGGCTCTTCGCCTGGCGGCTCATCGCGGCGTCGGCGGGGGCCCCTGCCCCGCCTCCCGGCACCACGCCGGGCCTCACGTCCTCTTCCTCCGAGAAGGCCAGGGCCGTCTCGTACCGGTGGTGGCCGTCGGCGATGACCACGGGCGCCGAAGCCACGATCTCGCTCACCCGGGCGGAGACGTCGTCGGGAAGAGGAACCAGGCAGTGCTCCACCCCGTCCGCATCGATGCAGCTGCCTGCCCTGGCCTGGACCGTCGCCGGGGCCTGATCGTCGCCCAGCACCAGGAGATCGGAGAGGCCGGGCGCCATCGAGAGGAGCCAGACCGGGTCCAAGTTGGCCCGGGTGGCCCGCAGCAGCTCGAGCCTGTCGCCCCGGGGCTTTGACATGGTGCGCTCGTGGGGCAGCACGTCACCCTGACCGGGCGGGGACAGGGCGAGCGCGCCCACCACCCCCGTGGTCACCCGCGGCTCCCCGCCCTCGCCGGTGAAGGCCATGCGGTACAGGTACAGGCGGGGCGGGTCCGCCTCCAGGACGCCTTGCTCCTGCCAGTCGCGGAGGCGGCGGGCGGCCCGCTGGTAGCGATCCCCCGGTTCCTGGTCACGTGGAAGAATGAGGTGCACGGCGTTCATCGGATGCGCCGCCTCGAGGCGGGCCCATGCCTCGGCGTCGATCACGTCGTAGGGCGGAGCGGTGAGGTCCTCGAGGCGGGCGGCAGCGGCGTCAGGCCGGTAACGGACCCCGGAAAAAGGAAAGAAGTCGGGCACCATGGCTCCCCGAGCAGGCGAAGGCAACGGTTCTAGCACAGGACCCAATTGGGATTCGGAGGATGGCGGCGAGGCTTACACCCGCTTCCAGGAGGGAAGCCGGTTGCTTGAAAGCGGAAATGTCCACGCCGCCATCATCGCCCTGGAACGAGCCCGGGAGCTGGAGCCCGACAAGGGGTCGATCCGGGAGGCGCTGGCCCGGGCCTACTTCCGCAGCGGACGGATCGACTCCGCCCGGGAGGAATTCCAGAAGGTCGTCGAGCTCGACCCGGTCAACGACTACGCCCACTTCGGATTAGGGATGTGCCTCCTTCGTCAGGGGGAGCGGGACGCAGCCCGGGGCCATCTGAAGCTGGCCACGATCATGCGGCCCGACGCCGAGGAGTACCAGGCCGCCCTCCGCCAGGCGAGCGCCTGAACCGCGTGGCGCCCGCCGTCCTCTGTGACCTCGACGGCGTGGTGTGGCTGGCCGGAGTCGCGTTGCCCGGTGCCGACGTGGCCGTGGCCCGGCTCCGCGCCGCCGGCCTGGCCGTCGGCTTTCTCACCAACAACTCCAGCCTGACCATCGGGGAGTATCTGCGCCGGCTGGAACACGTCGGGATCCGGGCCGCCCCTGAAGAGCTGCTGACCAGCGCTACGGCTGCCGCTCTGCTGCTGGCCGAGGACCTCCCGTCCGGGGCACGGGTGCTGGCCTGTGCCGGCCCGGGGGTGGTGGAAGCGCTGGAGAGCCAGAGGTTCGAGGTGGTGTCGGAAGGTCCGTGTGAGGCGGTGGTCGTGGGGTGGCACCAGGACTTCGATTTCGCCCGGCTGGCCCGGGCCTCCGCGGCCGTGCGGGCCGGGGCCCGCTTCATGGCCACCAACCTCGATCCCACCTTTCCCGGCCCCGAGGGGCTGCTGCCCGGCAACGGCTCCCTGGTGGCGGCCGTGGCCACCGCCTCGGGGGCGAGGCCGGAGGTGGCGGGGAAGCCGGAACCCGCGACCGTCGCCCTGGTCCGGCACCGCTTCGGTCCGCACGGCGTGATGGTCGGTGACCGCCCGTCCATTGACGGGGCGCTCGCCACCGCCCTCGGTTGGCCCTTCGCCCTGGTGGTCTCGGAGGCCACCACCTCCTCCGATGAGCCCACCGATCACAGCGCCCAGTGGGCGGCCTCCAGCCTGGCCGAACTGGTCGACCCGCTGCTGGCGGCGCTCCTACCCGGAGAGGCTCAGCGGTAGGGATTCCCTCCGAAACTGATGTCGGGGGGAGGGCGGCGGGCGGTCGTGCCGATGAACGTCCGCAGGACGAGGCCGATGGCCGCGCCGGAGACGAAGCCTCCGATGTGGGCCATCACCGCCACTCCGGAGTCCACGTTGGTGAGGAACTGGAGTCCGAACCAGATGATGAGCACCAGGTAGGCGGGCAGGTAGACGAACTGGATGAAGATGAACAGGGGGAGGATGGTGAGGACCCGAGCCCGGGGGAAGAAGACCAGATAGGCCCCCATCACGCCGGCAATGGCGCCCGAGGCTCCGACCACGGGGATGATGGAATCCGGCTCGGTCAGGATGTGGGCGGCGGCGGCCACGAACCCCGTCACCAGGTAGAAGACGAGGTAGGGGACCTTGCCCAGGCGGTCCTCGATGTTGTTCCCGAAGATCCACAGGAAAAGCATGTTGCCGGCCAGGTGCAGGATCGATCCGTGGAAGAACATCGAGAAGAGCACGGACAGGTATGGATGCTTCTCGGGGAACAGCGGGGTGTCGTCCGCGGCTTGGATGGGGGCGTTCTCGCATTCGACGACGAGCTTCTCGGAGAGTGGCCCGCCGTGGGTCACCTCACAGGGGATGGCGGCGTACTCGTAGAGGAAGCGCTCGCTGGCGTCCTGGTCCTGGGGCTGGAAGGCGAAGTAGATCACCACACAGGCGACGATGAGGCCGAGGGTCACGACCGGTCTGGTGTTCGTCGGGTTGTCGTCACGCAGGGGGATGACCATGTCCGGGCGACGTTAGTGCCCCTGGTAGCCTCCTCGATCAGAGCGCCTTACGTGGAGGATTGACCATCGGGCAGGGTCGCGGTGCGACGCCGGCTTGACACCGAGCTGGTGCGTCGAGGGCTGGTGGAGAGCCGGGCCCGCGCTCAGCAGGCCATCGACGCCGGGAGGGTGCTCGTATCGGGCACCCTGGCCGATCGACCCTCGCGGCTGGTCGACGCAGGTGAACCCATCCACCTGGCCGGACCGCCCCCCCGCTTCGTCTCGCGGGGCGGGGACAAGCTCGATGCCGCCCTCGAGCGCTTCGGCGTCGAGGTGGCCGGCCGTCGGGCCCTCGATGCCGGGGCCTCCACCGGTGGCTTCACCGACTGTCTGCTCCAGCGGGGCGCAGCCCGGGTCGTCGCCGTGGATGTCGGCCGGGGCCAGCTGGCGTGGTCGCTGCGTACCGACCCCCGGGTGCAGGTCCTGGAGGGCACCAACGTCCGGAGCCTCACCCCCGACGACATCGGCGGGCCGGTCGAAGTGGCCGTCGCCGACCTGTCCTTCATCTCGCTCGGCGTGGTGGCCCCCGCTCTGGGCGGGATCCTGGCCGCCGGTGTGAGTTCCGAGGCCGTTTTCCTGGTCAAGCCCCAGTTCGAGGCGGGTCGGGCTGAGGTCGGACGGGGCGGCATCGTCTCCGATCCGGCTGTCCACCGCCGCGTGCTGGCCACAGTGTCCGACGCTCTGGCCTCCGCAGGCCTCATCATGGTCGCGGTGATGGCATCTCCCCTGCGGGGCGCGACGGGCAATGTGGAGTTCCTCGGTCATTTCCGGCCCGGAACCGGGGCCGCCGTCGGCCCCGACGAAATCGACGCGGCCGTGGCGGCTGGCCAGGCGAGGCTCTGATGATGACCGGCGGGACGGTCGTCGGCCTCGTGCCCCACCACGCCCGGGCCAAGGCGGTGGCCGAGCGGGCCGCCGAGTGGCTCGAACGCGCCGGGGCGGGCGTGCGGGTGCAGGCTGCCGACGCCGCCGCCAGCGGATTGGAACGCTTCGTCGCCCCCGGCCCGTTCGCCTCCGGGCTCACCTTCGCCGTGTCGCTCGGGGGCGACGGCACGATGCTCCGGACGATCGACCTGGTGGGCGCCGAGGGTGTCCCGGTCCTGGGCGTCAACATGGGCCACCTGGGCTTCCTCACCGAGATCGACCCCGAACAGCTGGAGTGGGGCCTGGAGCGGGTCCTGGCCGGGGACTACCTCGTGTCAGAGCGGATGGTGCTCTCCGTCACGGTCACCTCCGAGGGGCCGGCCGCCGGAACCCGGCTGGCGCTGAACGAGGCCGTCCTGGAAAAGGTGTCAAGCGGACATCTGGTGCGATTAGCCGTCTCCGTGAATGGGAAGTTCTTCACCACCTACGCGGCGGACGGGGTGATCGTGGCCACACCGACGGGTTCCACCGCCTACAACTTCTCGGCGCGCGGCCCCATCGTGTCCCCCGGCCACCGCTGCCTTCTCCTCACCCCCGTCTCCCCCCATATGCTCTTTGACCACCCCCTGGTGCTCAGCGCCGACGAGACCCTCTCCTTCGAGGTCACCGGGCCCGCGCCGGTCGGCCTCGTGCTCGACGGCCGGGAAGTAGGCAACCTCTCGCCCGGAGATGTGGTCATATGCAGGGAGGGGCCGACCCCCGCCCGCCTCATCAACTTCACCCCCCGTGACTTCCACCAACTCCTCAAGACCAAGTTCGGCTTGGCCGACCGCTGACCACAAGGAACGACGCATGCCCCTCGAGCGCCAACGCACCACAACGGCCGCCGGCCCCGCCCGGGTGGACCGGCGTACCAAGGACCTGATCAAGCGGGCCCGGCCCGGCGAGGTCGCCGTCATCGACCACGCCGACCTCGACCGGGTGGCGGCCGAGGGTCTCATCCGGGTCGGGGTGGCGGCCGTGGTCAACGCGGCCGCCTCCTTCACCGGCCGCTATCCCAACTCCGGGCCCTCCCTGATCGTGGAGGCGGGCATCCCCCTCCTCGACGGGATGGGCTCCGCCCTGCTCGACGTCGTGGGCGAGGGGGACGACCTGCGGCTGGTGGGCGACGAGTTGTGGCGGGACGACGAGCTGCTGGGCCGGGGCGAGCTCCAGGACGCCTCCGACCTGGAGGCCCGCCTGGTCCTGGCCCGGGCCGCCATCGGCGTGGAGCTGGAGGCGTTCGCCACCAACACGCTGGAGTACATCAAGAAAGAGGCCCAGTTCACCTTCGCCCCCCTGGACCTGCCCGATCTCCACTGCGACTTCCGGGGCCGCCACGTGCTGGTGGTGGTGCGGGGTCATGACTACCGGTCCGACCTGGACCACCTCCGCTCCTACATCCGCGAGTTCACCCCCGTGCTGGTGGCGGTGGACGGGGGCGCCGACGCCCTCCTGGAGCGGGGCCTCGTGCCCGACGTGATCGTGGGCGACTTCGACTCCGTCTCCGAGAGCGCCCTGGCCTGCGGGGCCGAGCTCGTCCACCACGTCCATCCCGACGGGCGCGCCCCGGGCGCGAAGCCCTCCTCGAGTGGGGCGCCCCGTACGCCGAGTTCGTGGCCGAGGGCACCAGCGAGGACGTCGCCATGCTCCTGGCCGCCGAGGCCGGCGCCGCCCTCATCGTGGCCGTCGGCACCCACGCCAGCATGGTCGAGTTCCTCGACAAGGGCCGAGCCGGCATGGCGTCAACCTTCCTCACCCGGCTGCGCCTAGGACCCTTGCTGGTCGACGCCAAAGGGGTCAGCCGCCTCTACGAGTCCCGCCTGCGACGACGGGACCTCGCCCTGCTGGTGGCGGCGGCGCTGCTGGCCATGATCTCCGTCACCGTCGTGTCCGAGCCGCTCCACGTGTTCTGGCAGGGGGCCTGGGTGGTGATGCGCGACGCCTGGCTGTCTCTGGTAGACACTGTGGGCGGTTGATCAACTTCCGTTTCCATCTGGTCTCGCTGGTAGCGGTGTTCCTGGCTCTCGCCCTCGGGGTGATGATGGGTGCCACCGTCATCGATCGGGCCATCGTGAATGGCCTCGAGACCCGCATCGACACGGTGGGGAAGCGGGCCGATCGGACCCGCGACGAGAACGTCGCCCTCAAGGCCCGGCTCGATGCACTGGAGCGATACTCCGAACAGGCGCTGCCCCTCCTCGTCGGCGAACGCCTGAAGGGCGTGCCGGTGGCCGTCTTGGCGGTCCGGGGGGTCGACGAAGGCGCGGTGCGCCAGACGGCGGACATGCTTCGCACCGGCGGCGCAGTCCTCGACGGGGTGGTGTGGCTGGAACCCTCACTCGCTCTTCCTGACGTCAGCGCCGAGGTGAAGCTGGGTGACGTGCTCGGCGACCCGTTCCAGAAGGGGGCGGATCTGCGCCGGTCCGCCATCGAAGCTCTGGGCCGGCGCCTGGCCATGGGCCCCGGAGCGGCGAGGAACGAGACGGGCTCGGTGGACGTGCTGGCCGGGATGGGCACGGCCGGCTTCCTCGCCTTCGAGGGCATGGCCGGCGACTTCGATCCATCCCGGTACCCCGTCCCCGCTTCCCGGGTCCTCGTCATCGATGGGAGTCAGGGCAAGTTGAAGACCGACGTGGTGTCGCTGCCGCTCATCCGGGCGCTCCAGGTGGCCGGGGCCATGGTGGCCCTGGGCGAGGTCTTCGCCGAGTTCGAGCGGGGACCGGCCCGGGGTGCCATCGTGTCCGGCGTCCGGGACGACCAGGCGCTCGTCACCCGGGTGGCCACGGTCGACGACCTCGAGCAGTCCCGGGGGCGGGCCGCCCTGGCCCTTGCTCTCGATGAGCTGGGCCGGGGCCAGGCGGGCCACTACGGGGAGGGCCCCGGCGCCAGCCGGCAGCTTCCCGAACCCATCCCGCCGGTTCCCGGCGCATGACGGTGGCTGTGGGCGCCGAACGGGAGGCGGCCGAGAACCCGGGGTCAGACCGGCCGGTGACCCGGGCGGCGGCGGTGATGGGGGCGGCCACCGCCGTGTCCCGGGTGCTCGGCTTCGGCCGGGTGCTGGTCATCGCCGCCGTCCTCGGCACCACCGATCTGGGCAACACCTTCTCCGCCTCCAACTCGGTGTCCAACGTCCTCTTCGACCTGCTGGCCGCGGGGGCGCTGTCCGCCGTGCTGGTGCCCGCCTTCGTGGAGCTGCTCGACGGGAGCGCGGCAAGGGCGAAGGAGGAGGCCGAGGGTCTGGGCGGCGTGCTCCTCGGCTGGGCGCTGGTGGCACTGGTCCCGCTCTGCGTCGCCGGCGTCCTGGCCGCTCCCGCCCTGGCCCGGATCCTGACCTCGGGCACGGAGGATGCGGCCGTGGCCGCCGACCAGCGGGAGCTGGCCACGTTCCTGCTCCGGCTCTTCATTCCCCAGGTGCTGCTCTACGCGTACGGCGCCCTGGCCACCGCCGTCCTCCACGCCAAGCGCCACTTCACCGTGACCGCCATCGCCCCCATCGGCAACACCGTGGTGATGGTGGCCGCCCTCGGGGCCTTCCGGGTCCTCCACGGGTCGGGCGGTGACCCCTTCGACCTGTCCATGACCGAACGCCTGCTCCTCGGGGCGGCCGGGACGCTGGGCGTGGCCGCCTTCGTCGGGATTCCCGCCGTCGCCCTGTGGCGGACCGGGTTCCGCCTCCGGCCCCGCCTCGATCGCGGCCACCCCGGCTTGAGCGAGGCCGTACGCCTGTCAGGGTGGGCCGGCCTCCAGCACGCCGGCACCGGCGTCCTGCTGGGAGCCGCCCTGCTGGTGGGCATGGGGGTAACGGGTGGGGTGGTGGCCTACCAGGTGGCGTTCGCGTTCTTCCTCGTGCCCTACGCCGTCCTGTCCCTTCCGCTCATCACCGCCGTGCTGCCCGAACTGGCGGCCGAATCCGGTGAGCTGGGTGCCTTCGGCCGGCGGCTGCGGTGGGCGCTCGAGCGGATGACGGTCCTGGTCGTGCCGGTGAGCGTCGCCGGCGTCGTGCTGGCTCCTCCGGTGATGAGGGTCCTGGCCTTCGGGCAGACCTCGGACGAGGGCGGGCGCCTCATCGGCTGGGCCCTGGCCGGCCTGGCCGCCGGGCTGTTGCCCTACGGCGCCTTCCTCCTCTTCGTCCGGGCCCACTACGCCCTGGGTGAGGGTCGGACGCCGGCGGTGGCTGCCCTCGCTTCGGCCGTCCTCGGTGCCGCCGGCATGGGCCTCGCCGGCCTGTGGCTGTCGGGCTCAGCCCGGCTGGCGGGCATGGGCGCCGCCCACAGCCTCTCCTACCTGGTGGGGGCGTGCTGGCTGGGGACGGCTCTGGCCCGGCGGACGGGTCAGCGCCTCCGGCCCGCCACGCTCGCCCGGTTCCTGGTGATCTCCGGGGTCCTGGGGGCCCTGGGCATGGTGGCCGTCGCCGCCTTGGACCTGACCGGCCGTTGATGGGCGGGGCCCGCATGAAGGTGGGGGCGGCGATCCTCGCCGCCGCCGCGGTGGTCGCCCTCCCCGGCCCCCCCGCCGGAGCCCAGGCGCGGACCACCGTCGACCGGGTGTTGGTGCTGTCGGTACCCCATGTCGCCTGGAGTGACCTCGGCCGGGGCGATACGCCGCGCCTCGACGCCCTGCTCGACGACTCGGCCATCGCCAACCTGGCCGTCCGCGGCGTACGGCGGCGGACCACCCCGGGGGAGGGGTACGCCACCATCTCGGCCGGGACCCGGGCCGGTGCTCCCCGCGACGTCGACGGGGTGGCCCTCGGTTCCGACGAGCGTTACGAGGGGGGGACGGCGGCCGAGACGTTCCGGCGCCGTACGGGACGAACGCCCGGCGGCGCCGCCGTCCATTTGTCGGTGGCCGGCTATCACGCCGAGAACGATCGGCTCCTTTTCGGCGGCGAGGTCGGTGCGCTGGGGGCGGCCCTTTCTGGTGGTGGCGTCTCCGTGGCCGTGGTGGCCAACGCCGACCGTGCTCCGACCGGCCGGGATCCCACCCGCTACGGCCGGCAGGCGGTGACCGCCCTCATGGGACCCGAGGGCATCCTCGCCGGCGGGCGGGTCGATGCTGGGCTCCTCCGTCCGGATACCGACGCCCCCTGGGGCCGTCGCCTCGACCTGGGCGCGGTGACGTCGGCCTTCGATGGCGCCTGGCGGGACCGTTCGGTGGTGCTGGTGGAGGCGTCCGACCTGAGCCGGGCCGACGCCTACGTCGACCTGGCCGGATCGGCCCGACGTCCGGAACTGGTCCGGGACGCCCTCCACTGGACCGACGAGCTGGTGGGCGCCCTGCTGTCCCGGGTCGACCGGCAGCGCCACGCCGTCCTCGTGGTCGGTCCAGCCACGCCCCACAGCCAGGCCCGGCTGACCCTGGCCGCGCTGACCACACCGGGCCAGACGCCGGCCCTGCTGCGCTCGGCGTCCACCCGGCGCTCGGGGTTCGTGGTCCTGGCCGACGTGGCCCCCACCATCCTCGACCTCATGGGCGTGGGGCGACCCTCGTCCATGGAGGGCCGGCCCATGGCCCCCGGCGCCCGGGGTGGTGACGCCGGGGCCCGCCGCCAGTTCCTGATCGAGACCGACGCCGAGGCCCGGTTCCGCGACGGTCTCGTGACCCCGCTGGGCCTGAGCTTCGTCTTCGCCCACCTGGCGCTGTCGCTGCTGGCCGTGGTGGTGCTGCTCCGCCAACCCGGCCGGGGACGGGGCGTGCTGGAGGTCGCCGCTCTGTGGCTCCTGTTCACCCTGCCCCTCACCTACCTGGCCGGGCTCTTCCGCTTCTCGGATCTCGGCACCGTCGCCTACTCGGTCTTCGTGGTCGGCGGAGCGCTGGCGCTGGCCCTCGGTGTGCGTGGGTTGCGTCGGTTGGCCGGGGGTCGGAGGGTGTCATCGGGAGGGAACGGAGGCGACGGGCTCGGGGACCTGCTCCCCCTGGGGGTTGCCCTGACCCTGATCGTGGCGGTCATCGCCGGGAGCGCCATGACCGGGTCACGACTCCAGCTCAACACCCTGTTCGGCGATTCGCCCATCGTGGCCGGGCGGTTCTCCGGCATCAACAACGTGACCTTCGCCCAGTTCGTCAGCGCCGTCCTCTTCCTGTGCGCCTTCGGGGCCCACCGGCTGGCGGGCCGCCAACGGGCCGTCTTCGTGCTGGTGCTGCTGACCGGCGCCCTGGTGATCGACGGGTTACCCATCTTCGGCGCCGACGTGGGCGGTGTCCTGGCCGCCGTCCCCGCCTTCGTGCTGACCGCCGGGCTGCTCCTCGGAGCCCGCCTCGGTCCCCGCACGGTGGCCATGGGGGCCGGGGGCACGGCCCTGGCCCTCGGCGCCTTCTCGATCTTCGATCTGGCCCGGCCCTCATCGCAGCGCAGCCACCTCGGGCGGCTCCTGGAACAGATCGACGCCGACGGCTGGGGCGCCTTCACCCAGGTGGTGGAGCGCAAGGCGGAGGCCAACCTGTCCGTGCTCACCCGGTCGCCCTGGACGCTGATGGTGCCGGCCGCCCTCGCCTTCGTGGCCTACCTCGTGTACCGCTCGCCCTCCGCCCTGGGCGCCATCCAGCGCCGTGTCCCCCAGCTGCGGGCGGCACTGGCCGGGCTCCTCCTGGCCGGCATCCTCGGCTTCGCCCTCAACGACTCGGGCATCGCCGTGCCCGGCATGATGTTCGGCGTGGTCAACCCCGTTCTCGTCTACCTCTCGGCCCGCTGGACATGAGAAGAACGTGACGCTCGTCATAGGGGTGGCGACGGGATTCCTGGCCGCCCGGTTGCTGTGGGTGGCGGCGGGCGGGCTCTTCGCCGGCCCGCTCTGGAGCGCCAGAACTTCCGCGGCCGGACCGTTCCGACGGGCGTGGGTGTACTGCTCGCCGTCGCCGTCCTCGTGGTGGAGGGGGGCGGACGCTGGCCGCCGCCGCCGGGATCGGCTCCGACGCCGGCCCGGGCGCGGCCCGGGTGGCGGTTCTCATCGCCGCCCTCGGCTTCGCCGCCCTCGGCTTTCTCGACGACGTGGTCGGCGGTGAGGGGGAGCGGGGCTGGCGGAGCCATCTGCGGGCCCTGGGCGCCGGGAGGCTCTCCGCCGGTGGCGTGAAGTTGCTGGGTGGGGGTGCGCTGGCCTTGGTGCTGGCCTCCGCCACCGGGTCCGGCACCAGCCTGCCCCGCCTGGCCGTCGACGGGGCCCTCGTCGCCTTCGCCGCCAACCTGGCCAACGTCTTCGACACCGCGCCGGGCCGGACCCTGAAGGTCGCCCTGCTGGCCTGGGTTCCTCTGGCCGGGGTGGCGGGGACGGGCCCGGTCGGGGTGGCCCTGGCCCCGGTGGTGGGCGCTGGGATCGGCTTGCTTCCGGAGGACCTGACCGAACGGCTCATGCTGGGCGACGCCGGCGCCAACGTCCTGGGCGCGGCGCTGGGGGCGGGTGCCCTGCTGGAGTTGGGTCCGGGGGCTCGGACGTCGACGGTGATCGTGCTGGCGGTGCTCAACGTCGCCGCCGAGGTGGTCTCCTTCAGCCGCCTGATCGAGGCGACGCCGGCGCTGCGCCACCTCGACCGCCTCGGGCGGCGCCCGTAGAGCGCACTGCCGTACTGCGGGCGTCGTGCGGGCGAAAAGCCGACAAAAAAGGTACGATTTCTCGAGCCGCACTGGGCTTCCTTCGAGAGGCCCGGCGCAGTGTGCCGGGGAGGTCCGGACGGACCACTTGGTCCATCCGTTAACGTTGACAGGCCGCCAGGTGCCAGGAGGTGCGACGGTTGGCCATCTCCCATGTCGACTCGAAGCTCCGCCGGGAGCTGGACGAGTTGGTGTCGTCGATGTGCAAGGCGATGAACGACGCCAAGCGCCTCCTCGCCCTCTACGCCCTGCGGGACGGGCCCCACACCGTCAGCGAGCTCTGTGAGGTGCTGGAGGCACCGCAGTCCAACACCTCCCAGCATCTCGCCGTCCTGCGCGACCGGGGTCTGGTGGACACCCAGCGGCAGGGCAACAACGTGGTGTACTCGCTGCGCCACCCGAAGGTGCTCGAGGCCATGGACATCCTGCGCTCGGTCATGGCCGACGAGCTGGCCCGCCAGCAGGCGCTCCGGGCACCGTGACCGATGAGCCGATGCCGAGCCCGGTGGAGGTCCGCCAGGCGCTGACTGCCGTCATCGATCCGGAGCTGGGCCTGAACATCGTCGATCTCGGTCTCGTCTACGACGTCGAGGTGGAGGACCGCACCATCGTGGTGCGCTACACGTTGACCACCATGGGGTGTGGGCTCGGCCCGGTGATCGCCGGCCAGATGACCGAGGTGCTCGCCACCTTCCCGGCGTACGACGTCCGCACCGAGCTGACCTTTCGCCCCCCGTGGTCGGCCGACCTGATCTCCTCCGAAGGGAAAGCCTTCCTCGGGATCTGACGCCCCTCCCCGCCCGACCCGACGGATACCTTCGGACTAACCCTCCGCGAACGTGCCTTCCAGGTGCCACACCCCGGTGAAGTTGTTGAACGGGCCGCCCACGATCTGGCTCGACCAGTCGAGCGTGTACGCCTTGGTGGCTTCGTCGTAGGTGCCGCTGGGTCCCACCGTCAGCCCCGGACGGTCCCCGCCCGGCTTGGGGGCGCCCTGGTTGAAGTGCTGCTTGTTCCAGGCCGCGGCGTAGGCGCTCAGGTCGCCGGAGAGCTTGCCGTCCTCAACCACGATCTTGGGCATCGACGTGGCGGTGTTCGTCTGGGGGTCCTTCTCGTTGGTGGCGTTGGCGAAGGTGACCGCGAACCACACCGTCGGCTGGGTGACCGACGCCCCGGTCCCGTTCCCCTTGTCATCGAAGGGGGGCTCGGGGTAGGGCTGGTAGGCGCCCGTCTTGAGGCCGCCATCGGAGCCGGCCTTCATGGGGGCCCACGTCTTGTCCCCGCAGGGCGAGTCGCCGTTCGGGACGTAGGGGCCGTCGCCCGGCTTGCCGTTGGGCTGGATCATGCGGAAGTACGAGCCCTTGGTCACGCCGCCGGTGGTGTCGCAGGTGCCATCGTCGATCTTGAACACGCCGACGAGCTCCGTGGCGCCCGCGGCGGTCTCGTCCCCTCCACCCCCGCCGTCGTCCCCGCCGCAGGCCGACGCCATCAGGGTCACCGAGAGCAGCAGGCACAGCGCGACACGACGGGGCATGGAGGCTCCTCCTTCGTTTCGGTCCGGGCCGGGGGCGGCTCGGTTACGTGCGGCGCAGGGCGGCGAGGCCGAACCCGGCGACCATGAGTCCAGGCAGGATGAAGAAGAACGGGAAGAGCGAGAAGGGGGGCAACGCCTTCACGGCGGCGTACTCCCCGAGGTTGTCGTTCATGGCGCCCAGGAAGTCGGCGAACTCCGCCGAGATGGTGTTCCACTGGCCGGAGAGCTTGGCCACGGCGGGATACTCCGTGGCCGCCGACGGACCGGCCAGGGGCACGAGGTCGTTGCGCAACTGGCCCTCGGCCAGGCCGATGACGGGGAAGTAGCCCTGGACGCTGGTGATGTTCTCCACGGTCATGATCGGCTTGAAGTCGTCGATCATCGCCTTGCCTTCGAAGGCGCGGTTCTCTCCCCCCATCATCTGGAAGATGAAGGGGGCGGCGATGAGCCCGATGCCCATCACCACCAGAAGCTTGCCCGGGGTTCCGGCGCCGGCGCCCGCCCGGGCCCGCTTGAGGGCGGCGCGGGCCAGGAGGGCGATCATGATGCCGGGCGTGATGAAGAAGAACGGGAACAGGAAGAACTTCGGCAGGGCGTTCACGGCGGCGTAGTTGTCGAGGTTGGCGGCGATGTCGTTCACCATTCCCGACATGTCCTCGTTGATGCCGACGGCGTCCGCCTCCCCTCGCCATTTGGCGCTCCAGTCCTCTACCGAAGCCACCGCCTGCTGCTGCGGTGGGGCGGTGGCGGCGGGCTCGATGGCGGGCAACAGCTCGGTGCGGGCCTCCACCTCGGCGGCGTCGATGGTCACGAGGAACCCCTGGAACTGGGTGATCCGGGCCTCGGTCATGTAGGGCTTGAAGGCGTCCATCATGTCGGCGCCCTTGAGGGCCCGGTTCTCCCCGCCGAGCATCTGGAAGATGAAGGGGGCGGCGATGAGCCCGATACCGATGACCAGCGCCGCCCGCAGCGGGGTGACGGCGGCAGACCGGGCGGCGGTGCGCTGCTTCACGCGGGCCGCCGATTCCGCCAGGCGCTGCTGGGCGGCGAGGTCGGCATCCCGGGTGGCCATCGCTCAGCCCTCCTTCGGACGTCGGGACAACCGTCGGCCGGCGAGCCCCAGGGCCAGCAGGCCGGCGGGGAGCGCCGCCGGCCAGGGCGGCCCGGTCCGGGCCGTGACGCCGGTGCCGGCCACCTGCCCGCCGGTGTTCGTGGCCGTGGCGGGCAGGGTCGAGGTGTTCGAGCCGCTGGCGCCGCCGGTGGAGCCGGTCGTGGGCACGGGGGTGGTGGGAGTGGTCGCGGTGGCCGCCGGCTCGAAGACCCCCTCGAAGTGCCACTTGCCGGTGAAGTTGTCGAAGGGCCCGCCCACGATGGTGCTGGCCCACTCCATGGTGAACTTCTTGGTGGCCGGGTCGTAGGTGCCGCTCAAGGCGGTGGTGGCCCCGGGCATGGAGCCGTCGGGTTTGGGGGCGCCCTGGTTGAAGTGCTGGCCCTGGTAGGCGGCGGCGAAGGCCCGCATGTCGCCGGTGAGCTTGCCGGCGCCGTCCAGGATGATCTTGGGCAGGACGGTGGGCAGGTTCGTCTGGGGATCGGTGGCGTTGGTGGCGGTGGCGTACTTGGTGCCGAAGAACTCCTTGGGCAGGGTGATCCTGTCGGCGGTCCCCTGCTGCGAGCCGCCCTCACTCGTGAAGGGCGGCTCGGGCTGCGGCTGGTAGGCGGCGGTGGACAGCCCGCCGTCCTTGCCGGGCTGCATGTCGGTGTAGGTCTGGTCGGCGCAGGTCGAGGAGGTGTTCGACAGGTAGGGCCCACTGGCCGAGCTGCCTCCGGGCTGGATCATCCGGAAGTAGGTGCCCGACGGGGTGCCGCTGGCGCACGACGCGGGGCTGAGCCGGAAGAGGCCCTTCAGCTCGCCGGCCGCCTGGCCGGCGGTGATCCGCGCCGGCCCCGCCGGCGTCGGCGCGGCGGTTGGTGAGGGCTGCGCCCCCGGCACGGGAAGGGGCAGGCCGAGGAGGCCGTCACCGCCCCCGTCCGGCTGCGGCTTCTGGGCGGCCGGGGCCCCGCCGGCCGGCTCGAAGGAGCCCTCCAGGTGCCAGCGGCCGGTGAAGTTGTTGAAGGGACCGCCCACGATGGTGCTCGACCACTCCAGCGTGTAGCGCTTGGAGGCTGCGTCGTAGGTGCCCGTCGGGCCGGACGTCAATCCCGGGTTCGACCCGTCGGGCTTGGGCGCGCCCTGGTTGAAGTGCTGATTGCCGTATGCGGCGGAGAAAGCCGACGTGTTGCCGCCGAGCTTGCCGGCGCCGTCGTGGGTGACCACCGGGACGGGCGCCGCGGTCGATGTCTGCGGGTCGGTGGGGTTGGTGGCGGTGGCGAAGTTCCGCCCGAAGAACCCCTTGGGCATGGTGATCCGGCTGGCCACACCGTTGCCCCCGCCGTCAAAGGCGGGATCGGGGTGGGGCTGGTGGGCCACGGTGGAGAGCCCGCCGTCGCTCCCCGGTTGCAGGTCCGTGTAGGTCCGGTCGGCGCAGGTCGACGAGTTGTTCTCGATGAACGGCCCGTCGGGTGTGCCCCCGGGCTGGATCATCCGGAAGTACGATCCCGACGGCGTCCCCCCACAGTTGGCGGGATCGATCCGGAACAGCCCCTTGAGGTCCTCGCCGGCCGCGGTCGGGACCACGGTGGCCGGGAGGTCGGCGATGGGCAGCGCCTCCACCGCCCTCTCCACGGCGTCAGGTGGCGGAAAGGCGAATCCGGTGGTGGACACCATCGTGAGAGCGGCAAGGCCGGCCAGCCCGAGCCGGCCCGCTCCCCAGTGCGGGCGCGTGATCATGGCGACTTCCCCCCAAGGCGGCGGCGATGATGTGCCTTCCGGTGCAAAGCGAGCGAGTCCGGCCGCCGCTCGGCGGGCCCACCCGAGCCTTCGGTCAGATGAACAGCGTGATGTCGGCGTCGGCGGCCATGTCGATGAAGCTCGCCGCCCCCAGCGGGGTCTCGAGCCCCTCGATGAAGTCCTCCTTGGCGTCGAGCCCGTAGAGCTCCATCGTCATCTGGCAGGGGTGCAGCTTGACCCCCAGGTCCTGCGCCATCGCCAGCAGCTCGGTGGGGCTGGCGATGTTGAACTTGTTGGCCAGCTTCTTGATCATCATGGTGCCCGCCCCGCCCATGTGCATCTTGCCGAGCTTCAGGTGGTCGGTCCCGCCCTTGTCCATCACGGACTCACCCTTCTGCATCCAGTTGTCGCCCGTGATGCGGGTGTTGTTCTTCTGGAGGACCCGCAGGCCCCAGAAGGTGAAGAAGACGTTGACGTCCAGACCCGATGCCGCCGCCGTGGTGGAGAGGATCAGGACCGGCCAGACCCGGTCGAGGTCCGAACTCCAGCACACGATGGCCATGCTCTTCTGGCCGTTGCTTCCGTTGCCCTCAGCCATGCCCTATCCCCCGTTCCTTCGGATCATTCCTGGCCCGGCCCCCGCCCAACTACATGCGGAATTGCTGATACATGCAATTGGATCATGTTCCGTCAGTCTTCGCAACGGAAACACCGGATGTCGTGTTCCTCGATGATGCGCCGGTAGTGCTCGAAGGCGGTGGCCCCGTCCACCAGGTGTGCCCCTTCCTCGTCCGTTGCCCCGGGCCGCATCCGCACCAGCCAGCCGGCGCCGTACGGGTCCCGGTTGGCCAGGGCGATGTCGGTGTCGAAGGCCGCCTCGTTGATGGCGGTGATCTCCCCGGAGAGGGGTGCCGGGAACGGGCCCACCCATTTGGCACTCTCGATGATGGCCAGGGGGCGGCCCTGACGGACGAGGGTGCCGGGCTGCTTCCAGGTGATCTCCACGAAGCGCCCGCACTGGGTCTGGGCCACGTCGGTCATGCCCAGCACCACCTCGTCATCCTCGAAGCGGAGCCACACGTTGCGCTCCAGGTCGTAGGTGAGCCCGGCCGGGACGTCGCACCCGAACCAGGTCTGGGGCTCAGCCACGGCGCGCCCTGTGCCTGCTCACTCGCAGGAGATCCCTTCGGCGGCGAGGAAGGCCTGGTAGGCGGCGACCCCCTCCTCGCCGGTGACCAGGCCGGCGGCGGCCGGTTCCCAGGCAACGGGGCGCAGCTTGGCGACCCAGCCTTCGCCGTAGGGATCGCGGTTCAGGAGGCCGGGGTCGGTGGCCAGCGCCTCGTTGACCTCGGCCAGCTCCCCGTCGACCGGGCTCGGCACCGGGCCGACCCACTTGGAGCTCTCCACCGTGGCCACGCTCTTGCCCGCGGCGATCCGCCGCCCGACGGCCTTGAGCGTCACCGAGAGGATGTTGTGGGCCAGATGCTGGGCCACGTCGGTCAGGCCCAAGACGACGAGGCCGTCCTCCGGGCGGGTCCACACGTGCTTCTCGACCAGGTACCACAGGTCGTCAGGGATGTTGCAGTTCGACACGGTGGCCAATGCTGCTCCTCCTCAGGTTTGCGGGCCGGCGTCGCCGCCCTCGGCCGCTTTGCGCCGCGCTTCCATCAACCACGCCGGCCCGCCCGTGGCCTGCGGTGCCGGGGCGCCCACCTCGGCCTCCTCCGGCTCAGCCACGGCCGCCGCCTCCGGGTCGTGCTCGACCAGGAGGTGGTTGACGAGCATGTCGAAGGCGACGAGGCGGATCTGGGCGTTGAACTCTTCCACGAAGCCGGCGTCGCGGCCCCGGGGCTTGATCTCGTGGCGGTACCCGTCGTCGCAGTGGGGACAGGTGATCCCGTAGAAGGAGCGTCCGATCAGTTCCTCGAAGACGACCTGTTCGGGGTGGGTCTCACCCAGGTGGGCGTGCAGCGCTCGGGGACGCCCCTCGAACTCGCACCAGGGGCAGTTCATCTCCGCGCCTCCGCCGACGCCGCCGCTGTGGCCTCCTCCACCAGCTCCACCAGTGCCGCTCCCGCCGGGGTGAGGCCGGCGGTGTCGGCCTCCAGGGAGCGTCCGGCCAGGCCGGCGGCCACCAGGTTGGCGAGGCGTTCCCACACCGCCAGGCGGGGCAGCCCGGCGGCGGCGCCGAGTTCGGCCAGGGTGGCGTCGCCTCCGGCCATCCGGCGCAGCAGCGTGTAGGACAAGGGGTCGGCCGCCGTGGCCAGGGCGACGAGGACGAAGTCGCGCGCCGCCCGTTCCGGGTCGCCGGCCTGCTCGTCGTCACCCCGGGACGCCTCGTCCGGCCGGTAGGCGAAGGCGTCGTAGCGGGACATGGCGGCCTGCACCTCGGCCAGCCGGGCGCCGAGCGCCTTGCCGAGCACCCCCGGGTCGACCGTCATTCCCCGACCGACCCTTCAGGTGCACCCTGGCCACCGTCGGGACTCTCGGGTGCCTCGGCCGGCGCGCCGGCCGGTACCGGCTGCCGCTGCGCCAGCCGGTCCCGGTCCAGGGCGGCGTCGAGGAGCTGGACGACGTCGAGGACGGCCATGGTGTCCTCGTTGCCGGTCATCTTGGCCGCGTCGGAATACATGGTCATGTCCTTGGGGCAGGCCACCACGAAGGTGTCCACCCCGACGCTGACCGCTTCCCGGATGCGGTTCTCGCTGGGACGCTCGCTGAGGGCGGAGTCGTCCATCCAGATGCGCCCCCCGCCCGCCCCGCAGCAGAAGGTGTTGTCCCGGTTCCGGGGCATCTCCACCACGGTGCAGCCCAGGGAGCCCAGGAGGCGGCGGGGCGCGTCGGTGACCCGGTTGTAACGGGCCAGGTAACAGGGGTCGTGATAGGTGACGGTGCGGCCCAGCGGCTGCACGGGGATGGTGCCGTCCTCCACCAGGTCGGCCAGGACCTCGGTGTAGTGGCGCACCGGCTTGTCCAGGCCGAACTCGGGATACTCGTTGCGCAGCGTGTTGAGGGAGTGCGGGTCGGTGGTCATGATCTCGTCGAAGGAGGCCTTCTCGAAGGCGGCCAGGTTCTGCTCGACGAGCAGTTCGAAGAGACCCTCCTCGCCGACCCGGCGCACGTCGTTGCCGGAGTTGCGCTCGTCGTCGTAGAGGATGCCGAAGTCGACGCCGGCCTCCTTGAGGATGCCCGCCAGGGTCCGGGACAGGGCGGCGACCCGGTCGTCGAAGCTGGCGTAGTCGCCCACGAACCACAGGTAGCGGACGGGCTCCTTGCGGGCGTCGGTGACGGTGAAGTCGAGTCCCTTGGTCCACCGGGCCCTCATCCGGGACGATTTGCCGAAGCTGTTGCCCTGGGTGGCGAGGTTCTGGAGCGCGTCCTGGAGCGTCGGCTCCATGCGGCCCTCGTCGACCAGCGAGCGGCGCATCTGCACGATGGTGGAGACGTGCTCGATACCCACCGGGCAGGCCTCGACGCAGGCCATGCAGGTGGTGCACATCCACAGGGTCTGCTCCTTGATGACGCCGCCGGCCACCCGGGTGTCCGCGTTGGGTGACAGGGGCCCGGTGGGGGCCGGGCGGTGCTCGGTATCGAGCAGGGTGTGGATGCCGTTCTGGGCGTCGGCCCACTGGCGCAGGTCGAGGATCAGGTCGCGGGGCGAGAGCGGCCCACCCGCCACCTGGGCGGGGCAGGCCACGTGGCAGCGGCCGCACTTGGTGCAGGCGTCGAGGTCGACGAGTTCCTTCCAGGTGAAGTCGACCAGCGTCCGGTAGCCGGGGTAGGCGGCGTTCTCCGCCGGCTTGGGGAGGCGCTGGGCGGAGCGGGGGTTGTGGGCGGCGAGGTTGGCCGCGTCGACCACCATGTGCATCGCCTTGGAGGCGGGGATGTAGATCACGAAGGCCAGGGCCATGGCGGCGTGGACCCACCACACCCCGAGGCGCAGATTCTCGGCCGTCGCCGCCCCGACGCCGGCGGCGTCGACGCCCTTGGCCAGGATCCAACCCACCGGCGACCACGTCTCGAAGCTCGGGAACCGGGTGGCGGCGATGCGGAACGCCTCGTGGGCGAAGCCGGTGACGAGGATGGCCATGAGGAACCAGGCGAAGAGGGCGTCGCCCTTGCGCATGGCGGAGCGCGAATAGCCCTCCTCGGGTTTCTCCGCCCGGGTGTAGTCGAGCTGCGGCGGATGCTTGGCCCGCCGGAGCATCAGGTAGGCCAGGCCGATGATCGCGCCCAGGCCCATGACGTCGAGGATCAGCGAGTAGCCCAGGTAGAAGGGGCCGTGGAAGAAGTGGATCGGATGGTCGCCCACCAGGTCGGTGGCGGGGGCGAGGATGTCCTCGTCGATGGTGAGGATGACCGTCCCGATGAAGAGGGTGATGAACCCCCAGAACACGAAGAAGTGAGCCACGCCGGTGGCCCGGTCCCGTTTGGCCACCGTCTGGTTGGAGGCGATGGCGGCGAGCGACTGCTGCAGCGGCCGGGACGTCACCAGCGCCTTGGTGTTGCGGGCGTAGCGGCTGTCCCGGGTCTGCCGCCAGACGTCCCCGAGCCGCCCCGTGGCCCGTCCCTGGCGGTACTTGCGGACCCGTTTCCAGGCGTAGGCGGCGAAGGCGGCCGAGGCCGCCGCCGCCAGCAGGTAGAAGGCGACCTTGGCCACGCCGTGGACGTCGGCGAAGACCTCGCGGGTCCGCTCCACCGCCAGGACCGGGACACCCTGCACCCCGGGCAGCCAGGGAATCGGGATCATTCGGGTCAGCCACCTACCCGTTCGGTCAGGGCCGGGACGAGGTCGAAGAGGTCGGCGGTGGTGCCGTAGTGGGCGACGTCGAAGATGGGTGCCGCCTCGTCGGTGTTGCAGGCGATGATGAGCTCGGCGTCGCGCATGCCCTCCAGGTGCTCAGGGGCACCGGAGATGCCGAAGGTCAGGTAGGCCTTGGGCTTCACCTTGAGGCCCGACTTGCCCACCTGGCGGGTCTTCGGCAGCCACCCCTGGTCGGTGATGGGCCGGGAGGAGGCCAGCGGCGCCCCCAGGGCGTCGGCCAGCTCCTGGACCAGCTCCAGGTTGTCCTGGGTACCGATGCCCCGGCCCACCGACACGAGGAGGTCGGCGGCGGTGATGTCGACGTCACCGGCGTCGGGGGTGACGAGGGCCAGGAAGCTGGTGCGGAGCTCCCCGGCCGGCGCCGTCACGCTCTCGACCGCCGGCGTGCCCCCGCCCCGCCCGGCCTCGGCCGGGAACGACCCGGCGATGACGGCCACCACGCCCCGCTCGCCGGCCAGCTCGGCTTCGGCCAGCAGCTTCCCGCCGTAGACCTGGGCGGTGGCGACCACGTTGGCGCCCTCGAGGTCGACGCCGGTGGCATAGGCCACCAGGGGGGCGTCCCAGGTCACGGAGAGGGCGCCGGCCAGGTCGAGGCCGACGGTGGTGTTGGCGATGAGGACGAGGCGGGGAGCCACGTGGTCCACCACCGCACCCAGGGCCCGTTCCCACCCCTCGGCCGTGTAGCTGTCGAGGGCGCCGTCGGCCACGGTCACGACGGCGTCGGCCGCGCCCAGCTGGTCGACCAGCGCCGCGCCGCCCAGGAGGGCGACGACGGCCCGCCCGCCGGAGGCCCCGGCCAGCTCCTTGGCCTGGCCCAGGAGCTCGAAGGTGGTGTCGGAGAGGGTCCCGCCGGCGTGCTCGGCCAGGACCAGGATGTCGTTCGCCATGTCGTTCCTTTCAGCCCTTGAGCAGGCCCTTGGCCCGCACGAGCTCGACGATCCGGTCGGCCACTTCCTCCGGTGTCCCGGTGAGCATCTCGGCGTGGCCGGTCTTCTCCGGGACGTACAGCCGCCGCACGGTGATTCCGGCGCCGGCGGCCGGCGCCGTCACCTCCACCTCTTCCAGCCCGCCGGCCTGCTGGGCCTGGCGGATCCGGGTGATGGAGGCGTAGCGGGGCGCCTGGCGGGCGGCCTGGATGCCGATGACCGCCGGGGTGCGCACCTCCAGCCGGGACGAGATCCCGCCGGAGAACTCCTGGGAGACCTGGGCGGTGCCGTCCTTCGCCTCCACCGAGATCACCACCGACACGTGGGGCCAGCCGAGGCGGGCGCCCAGGACGGGGGGCAGCTGGCCGTCGAGGTCGTCGACCGCCTGCACGCCGGTGAGCACGAGGTCGGCGTCGGCGCTGCCGATCCACTCGGCGAGCACGGCGGCGCGGCTGTGGGTGTCGATCCCGCCTTCGGGCAGGCCGGTGAGCTTCACGGCCCGGTCCGCCCCCTTGGCCAGGGCGGTGTAAAGGGTCATGTCCACGTCGGGGTCGTCGAAGCCGACGACGACGACCTCGCCCCCGGTGGCGTCCTTCACCAGGAGGGCCTCCTCCAGGGCTTGGTCGTCCCACTCGGAGACCACGAACTTGAGGAACTCACGGTCGACGTCCGTTTCCTCGGAGTTGAGCTCCAGCTCCTCCACGAGGTCGGGCACCTGCTTGATGGGCACCACGATGCGCATGACGGGTCAGCTCCTCTGTTGTTGATGGCTCTTCGCCTGGCGGCTCATCGCTGTGCGGGTGGGGGCCCCTGCCCCACCCGCCCGTCCCTGCTGGCGCAGGTCCGGTGTGAGAATGGTCGGCAGGTCGAGGTCGGTCCGGATGCCCTCGAGGTCCGGGCCAACGGGCAGGAAGGGGAAGTCCCGGAATGGCTCCGAGGGCCGGTAGGAGCCGTAGGGCCGGGTGCAGCCGGGTTCGCCGCCGGCTCCGGGACACCCGTTGGTCATGAAGGGGATTCCCCCGGAAACGGCCGCCTCCACCTCCGGTGCCTCATCGAGGCCCACGAGCCCGCCCTCGTCGTCGAAGGCGAAGCGGTCAGGCCGGAAACCCTCGGTCTCGATGAGGTGCTTGGCCAGTTGGATGCGCCGCCAGCGCCGCAGCGGCGACTTGGGATGGTCCGCCAGGCGGGAGTCGGGCTCAGGGTTGAAGCAGAACAGATAGGAGAAGATCTCGCGCTGGGCCAGGCGGCAGAAGATGTCGACGAGGTCGGCGTCGGTCTCGCCCAGGCCTACCAGGGTGTGGACGTTGACCTTCCAGGGACCGAAGACGTCGCGGGCGTCGTCCACCACCCGCCAGTACTGGTCCCAGGACAGGCCGGCGCCGCCGGCGGGCACGTCGGTGCGCAACGACCGGAACAGGTCCTCGGTGACGGCGTCGAGGCCGATGCCGACCATGTCCACGCCGATGGCCTTCATCTGCTCGATGCGCCCCCGATTGAGGGTGGGCGGCGCCACCAGGATGGACAGCGGGGTGCGGAGGCGGGTGGTGATCCGCCCGGTGATGTCGGCGGTGTCCCGCCAGGCGAAGGGGTGGGTCACCATGGAAATGCAGAGCCGGGTGAGCTTCGCCTCGTGGCGCGCCATCCGGTCGACGAGTTCGTCGGTCCCCACCAGGGGCCACTCCACCCGGATGAAGGACTTGTCCTCGTAAGCGCCGGGTCGGGTGCGGGCCAGGCCGCAGTAGCCGCAGTCGGAACGGCACCCGTCGTCGTAGTTGAGCAGCAGATTGATCCCGCCGAAGTCGAAATCGCGGGTGAAGCGCCCCGAACGAAAGCGCAAGGCGATGGCCGACGCCATCGAGATCCGCACCGAGTCGGGGCTCTCCCCGGCGCGGCTGGCGGTCCGGGTCGGGCGACGCTGCAGCGTGACCGGTTGGGCGGACATCGTTACCTCCGGGGGGACACTGGAGCCGGGTGGGCGGCGTCGGACAGGTCGGGGAAATAACAGGAGCCGGCGTCCCGGGCGGGGGCGGCGACGGCGCCGTCGCCGGGGGCACTGCGCTGGCGGGCCCGATCGGCCGCCTCCAGGACGCAGGCCACGATGGCCTCCGCCTCCACGCCGAGGCCGGTGCCGCCGGCAAAGGCGTCGGCGGCCAGGGCAGCCAGGGAGACCTCGTCGGCCCGGGACCAGCGCAGGGCCGCCTCGAAGCGCACCAGCGGTTCGGGGGCGACCGAGAAGTCGCCGGCGAAGAGGGCGCTCTTGATGGTGGGGCCGTGGACGGCCAGATAGCAGCGGACCAGGCCCTCGGGCGTCTTGAGGGCGGCGCTCCCGGTGGCGTCGTCCTGGGGGGAGCGCTCCGACCACCACTCTTTCGTGCCGTAGCGCTCGTCGACCAGGGCGGCGGCCCGGGCCACCTCCGCCGGCGAGGGCCCCGCCGGTTCCAGGTCCAGGCCCAGTGCCTGGCTGAAGCCGGCGGCGACGGGGGTGACGAGGTCGGCGGCGGTGGTGGGGACCCCGGTGTGGGCGCTCACGGTGGTGACCCGCTCGGCCACCGCCGCCACCGCCTTGTCGGCCAGCTTGGCCGCCGGAACCCGCAGGACGCTCAGCATGAAGGCGATGTCGAGGTCGGCGAGCACGCTGGCGTGGAAGAGGAGGCCTCCGCCGGGGTCGAGGTAGAGGCCCAGGCCGGCGATCTTGCGCTTCCCCACCGACAGGTCGTTCTTGCCCGTCAGGACCGCGTCGATCCCGAGGCCGGCGAGGGCGGTGGTGATGCCACCGGCGAAGCGGGCCAGCAGCTCCCGGGGATGGTCGTGCGCCGGGGCGGGGACCGCCACCGCCACCCCCAGCTGGCCGGGGCCCATCACGATCGCCCCGCCGCCCGTCGGCCGGCGGTTCCACTCGGTGTCCGTGCGCCGGCAGCCGTCGAGGTCGACCTCGGCGGCCAGGTGCTGGTAGCGGCCCACCAGGGCGGCGCCCCGATAGCTATAGAGACGCAGGACCGGTGCGAGCCCCTCGCCGGCCCGGCCCTGCCCGGCGGCCAGGGCCTCGTCGAGGGCGAGGCCGGAGGCGGCGCCGGCGCCGTGGTCGGTGAGGAACCGCCAGGGTGTGGCCGTCGCGCTCATCAAGAACCTCCGAGAAGACCGGCGGCTTCAGCCGGCTGACCGCACGCGGAGGAGAGCAGTCGTCTCCGTCGAACCGTGAACCTCAACCTCGTAGCCTCCAAGCTGCGTAGCTGGAATCTGCCGGCCTCAGCCGGCAGAGGACGTCAAACGGTCACCTCGGCGTAGGCGCTGCTGCCGTCCCCGGCCCAGGTGAGGGAGCAGCAGTATTCGTAGAGGCGGGGTTCGAGGCCCCGGGCCCGGGCGTAGGCGATCGTTCCCTCGGCCGGGTAGGCGATGCCGTTCAGGCCGTGGTCGACGGCCGCCTGGTCCAGTTCGTGCTTCATCTCCCCCAGCGGCCGGGCGCAACCCAGGTTGACCTTGGTGGCGGGCAGGGCGGCCCGGGCGGCGCCGAAGAACTCGACCACGTCAGCCAGGGGCGGGGGCGGGAGGTCGGCCATGGGGGTACCGACAAGGGGGACGAGGACCACGACGATCATGGTCGAGACGGGATAGCGGGCGATCATCTCCAGGGCCCGGTACTCGCCCAGGAACTGCCCGTAGTGCAGGCCGCACACGACGTGGGGGATGATCCTCAAGCCGGCGTCGGCCAGAAGGGCGAGGGACCGCTCGAAGTCGGCCACCGTCAGGTCGAGGTGGTAGACGTCGCGGATCGTCTCGTCGGCGCCGATGATGTCGAGCATGACCCCGTCGACGCCGGAGGCGGCGAGGCCCTCGGCCAGCTGGGGGGAGACCACGCCCGAGTGGGCGATCACCTTCATCCCCAGCTCCTCCCGGATGCGGGGCACGTGGCGGAGGTGGGGGAGGAGCGGCACTCCACCGGTGCGGGTGGAGCCGCCGGAGACGAGGAGGCCCTCGCTGCCCTGGTCCTTCAGCCGGGAGGCCACGGCGAAGAGATTCTCGCCCAGGCGGACGGACACCATCCCTTCGAGCACCTTGGCCTGGCAGTGGTCGCAGGACAGGGCGCAAGCGTTGCCGGTCACCGACACGGGGAGGAACCGCTTCGGGTTGGTGGGGCGCCACTCGGAAGTCTCCCAGCGCTTGAGGCCGGGAGCGTAGAACTCGATCTCGTCGGGAAAATTCTCCCGGCGGAGGGCGAAGCCGGCGGTGGGCAGGGGTGTCACTCCGCCACCAACCCCTTCAGCCGGTAGTCCTCCACGGTGGCGGCGAACCAGGCGGTGACGGCGTCGGGACCAGCCACGAGGGTCCCGGGTGCGATGGGGCCGGTGGTGTCGAACTCGACCAGCCAGCCGGCGCCGTAGGGGTCGCGCTCGACCAGGGACGGGTCGCCGAGCACGGCTTCGTTGACCGCCGTCAGACGACCCGCCACCGGGGCCACGAAGGGACCCACGAACTTGGCCGCCTCCAGGCTGCCGAACGGTTCACCCCGAGCGAGCTCGGTGCCGCCGGCGATGAAGGCGACCGCCGCCAGGGTGCCGCTGGTCTCGACCCCGAGGGCGTCGAGTCCGACCCGCAGGCGGCCGCCGCCCAGGTCGAGAACCCAGAGGTGGGTCTGCGGGTCGTAGGCCCGCGCCAGGTCGACGGGGAACCCGGCCACCTCGGTCAGCACGGTCGTGGTCGGTTCCATGGTTGCTCCTCCTCAGGTGGCGGCGAGGGCGGTCATGCCCACACCCTCCCACCGGAGACCGGCCAGGGCGCCGGCCAGGCGGGCTCCGGCGGCGCCCGCCGTCGCCAGGCGGGCCCTGGCTTCGGGGATGGACAGGCCTTCGAGACCGGCGGCCAGGCGGGCGGCGGCCCCGTTCCATTCGGGGGCGGCCAGGACGGCCCGTTCCACCCGGTCACCGACGACGCCGGCGATCAGCCGGGCGGCCGCCGCCTCGGCCGTCACCACGAACACGCCGGCGCGGATCTTGACGGTCCGGGCGGCGGGCAGTGGGCGGCCGGCCACGGGGCCCGCCAGCCACCGGGCGGTGCCGAAACGGACGTCGAGGTGGGCGAGGTGGCCTCGTTCGTCGCTGGTCATGTGGCCCGGCACCGCCTCGAGGCCCAGCGCCTCGCTGTAGGCGGCCACCGCCGCCGAGGCGAAGGTGGCCGCATCCACGGGGGTGGCGGCCACGAAGCGGCGCATGAGCCGGGCGGCCTCGGCCCGGGCCTCGGGCGGGAGGGCGAGCACCCGGGCGGCGGCGTCATGGTCGAAGCGTTCGATGAGATTGCCCACCACCACCACGGCCTCGCCGATCTGGGCGGCGGCGTGGCCGCAGATCTTTCTGCCGAGGAGCTCCAGGCCCTTGATCTCGGGGGACACCCCCGAACCCCCGAGGATCTCGGGGGACACCCCCGTACCCCCGGGCACCACAACCTCGCCGGCCGGGTCGAGCCGGGCCTCCACGCCGGCGGCGCGCCAGGCGGCCACCGCCGGGGCGAGGAGGTGGCGCAGGGCCACCCCCCGGGCGGCGGGCAGCGAGGCGACCGGCACGGTGATCTGGAAGAACAGCTGGGCGTCGTCGAGGTAGACGACGCCGCCGCCGGCCTTGCGGCGGTAGACGGGCAGGCCCGCCTCCCGGCACCAGTCGAGGTCGACTTCGGCCGCCGGCCGGTGGTACCCGAGGCCGACGTAGGGGCGGGCGGGGCGCATGAAGGACAGCGTGGGCGGGGCGCCGGCGGAGACGCCGTGGGCCAGGGCGTGCCACAGCGTCTGGGAACGGCGGGCCGAGACCCGCCCGAAGTCGCACACCCGCAAGGTGTCCATGGCTGGACGGATTCCTACCCGGCGTGCCCGGGGCTCGGGGTGTCCCCGACGTCTCTGAGGCCCATGGCCTCGTCGAGCAGCTCGACGATGTCGGGCACCCGCATCGACTCGTTGCCGGTCGACTTGGCGCCGTCCTCGAAGCGGGACACCTCGTAGGGGCAGCACACGGCCAGGGCGGTGACGCCCGTCTCGGCCGCCTCCCGAACCCGGCGTTCCGACAGGCGCTCGGTGGTGTGGTTGGCGGTGAAACCGTCGAGCCACATGCCGCCGCCACCCCCGCCGCAGCAGTAGCCGTTCTCGCGGCTGCGGGGCATCTCCACCAGGTTGAGGCCCGGGATGGCCTTGAGCAGGGTGCGGGGGGCGTCGTATTCGCCGCCGTGGCGGCCGAGGTAGCAGGGGTCGTGGAAGGTGACGTCGAGGCGGATCTCGTTGGGGAACTCCATCTGGTCCACCAGGGGGGCCAGCAGCTGGGTGTAGTGGAGCACCTCGTAGGTGTGGCCGTAGTCGGGATACACCTGGGTGAAGGCGTTGTAGGCATGCGGGTCCGGGGTCACGATGCGGTTGAACTCGTACCGGCCCAAGACGCCGACCACGTCTTCCATGAGCGCCTCGAAGAGGCCCTTCTCGCCCGCCAGGCGCTGCGAGTCCCCCAGGGTCTTCTCGTCGGCGCCGGCGATGGCGAAGTCGATGCCCAGCGCCGTCATGACCCGGGCGAAGGCCTGGGCCGCCTGCTGGCCCCGGGGGTGGTAGCTCCAGTAGTCCTCCACCCACCACAGCACGTCCACCGGCCCGGGGTCGGAGGCGGAGAGCACCCGCACGGGGACGCCGGCGCCTTTGGTCCAGGCGTGCCGGCGCCGGGGGTTCTCCCCCAGGCAGTTGCCGTAGCGGAACGTCTTCTCGAACACGTCCTGGAGTTCGGCGGGCACGTTGCCGGCGCCGACGGCCTGCTCCCGCACGGCCGGCATGATCTTGATCATGTCGACCTCCTTGGGGCACACCCGCAGGCAGTTCATGCACGTGGTGCACAGCCACAGGTCGGGGTCGGTGAAGAGGTCCATGCCCGTCTGGACCTTGCGGTGGATCTTGCGGGGGCCGTACTCGCCCACCAGGTCGACGGGGCACACCGGCACGCACTTGCCGCAGCCGTAGCACCACTCCAGCGACTCCCCGCCGGGCAGGGCGGCGATCTGCTCGAAGCCGGCGGTGTGGTAGTCCCAGATGACCCGCTGCTCGAACATGCGGTTCCACATGCCGGGCAGCTCCCACTCCTTCCCGGAGATGGTGGAGGTGACGACCGCCGTCTCCTGCTCCCAGGCGTACGGGGACTCCTTGCGGCCACCGATGGGCATCGGGTCAGACCTCCAGACGGTGGACGCCGAGCAGCCGGCGAACCAGGTCGGGCAGCTCGGGAACGATCTTGTTGAACTCCTGGGTCATCCGCAGCCGCAGCACCGTGTACATGTAGACGGAGTAGACGCAGGCCAGGAAGACGTCGACGCCGAAGAGGCCCCGTCCGACCGCCGTGAAGCCGACCTGCTTGCCGGTCTGGTTGACGAAGGCCATGGCCTCGCCGACCCGGAGGTAGCCCTCGCCCCGGTCGGGAGCGTTCAGGTCGTAGTCGTCCTCGGTGACGAGGGCCAGCGACCCGGTCTGGGTGCGGGGATCCCACATCCAGCGGCTCCACAGCCACCACCGGTCCGGGGCGGTGAAGTGCAGGATCTCGCCGGGCAGGTCGAAGCCGGGGTCGGGGAAGTCGGCCAGCACCACGCCGTCGAAGGCGAGGATCCGGTCGGCGACGGGCGCCTCGCCGTGGAGGAGGTCGTCGACGGCGCCGGCTAGGCGCTCGGGGCCCGTCACGGCCAGGATGGCGTCGGCCTTGCGCCGGGTGGCGAACACGCTGCGCAGCACCCGGCGGAGGTCCTCGTGAGGCAGCGCCCGGGCCGCGCCCGGTTGTCCCAGCAGGGCGGCGAAGCCGGCCGCCTTGCGTTCGAGTGCATCGGCGATGTCGGCCAGCTCGGCTTCGGAGACCTGGGCCATGGTCTCCCGCATGAACTCCTCGGCGGAGCCGGTGTCGACGACCTGGCCGCCCATCGTGCGCCTAGCCCGCCGCCAGCGTCTTGCGCCGCAGGATGGACAACGCCTTGACCGCGGCCAGGCCGGCCGAGGAGGCGCAGTCCTCCAGGTCGGCGGGTCCCAGGGAGGCCCCGGCGGCGAAGATGCCCCGCCGGCTGGTGGTGACGGTGTCCATGGGCGGGTGGATGGCCTCCACGAACCCGTACTTGTTCTGGGTCACGCCGAGGAGGCCGGCCATGGTCCGGGTCCCCGCCGAGGGCTCCATGCCCACCGACAGGACCACGATGTCCATCTCCACCTCCATGGGACGGCCCATGGTGGTGTCCTCGCCCCGCACCAGCAGGCGGTCGCCCTTGGCCATGACCTCGGTGATGATCCCCTTGATGTACTGGACGTGGTGCTCCTCCTGGGCCGGCCAGTAGATCTGGTTCTCCCAGTAGCCGTACATCCGCATGTCGATGTAGAAGATGAACACCTGGCAGTCGGGCAGGAGCTGGCGGACCTCGATGGCCTCCTTGGAGGCGACCCCGCAGCACACCTTCGAGCAGTACTCGTTGCCGATGTGGCGGTCGCGGCTGCCCACGCACTGGACGAAGCAGATCCGCTTGGGGGGGAGCCCGTTGGAGGGCCGGACGACGTCGTGGTCCTTCAGCATCGACTCGAGATCCTGGAGAGCGATGACGTCGGGGTGCTCGTAGTACCCGTACAGCTGGGTCTCGCGCCCCGGGTCGAAGTGCTGGAAGCCGGTGGCCAGGATGATGGCGCCCGCCTCCACCCTGCGCTCCCCGTCGGGACCGGTCACGGTGAGCACGAAATCAGGGCTCTCCCCTTCGCAGGCCGTCACCTGCGACGAGGTGAGGACCTCCACCGCCCCGGTGGCCCGCATGCCGTCGATCAGCTCTCCCATGGCTTCCTCGGCGCTGCGGAAGTTCGGGGTGAGGGCGGCGTAGTTCTCCCGGATCGGAGTGCCGCCCAGGAAGTCCTCCATCTCCACCAGTACGACCTGTCCGCCCAGCTCGCCCACACTGCGGGCTGCCTCCAGACCGGCCGGACCCCCGCCGATCACGACGACGGTGTCACTCGCCATCTCGCCCCCCTGCTTCGAGTCTTCCGGCGCGGCGACCTATGGGCGACCGCGCCGGCTCCGTTGTGTTCCGTGGCCCGCCGATCAGGCGTCCACGTCCTCCCATGTGAGGTACTTCTGCTCGCCCGAGCGGAGGCGCTCCACGTCCACCTCGAACTCGGCCCAGGCCGCCTCCCAGTCGATCCCCATCTTTTCGAGTAGCGGCCGGTAGTCGGTGGAGTGCCAATGGAGCTGGCAGACCTTGTAGGGATGTGCGCCCATGGCGAGCGCCGCGAACTGCGCCTCCGACATCACGGGCACGCCGACGTTGCGCCCGTGGGCCTGGGCCGCGAACTGGCTCTTGTCCAGCGTGGTCACGCAGCCGGTGTCGTGGGTCAGGACGACGTCGGGGTCGGCCTCCTCCTTCATGACCTCGATCTTGCGCTGCGTGGCGAAGGATCGGGTGAAGTCGCGCTGGACCAGGATGTGGCGGAATCCGAAGCCGCAGCAGTCGAACCAGGTCGAGTAGGTCCGCACGTCGGCGCCCAGGGCCTCGGCCACGCCGGTGACGACCGCGGTGCGCTGCCCGCCGTAGATGTCGGCGTCGTAGATGGCGTCGCCCTCCACGAGCTTGTAGTAGTGGCAGGCGGGGTGGACCGTCACCTTGATGCCCTTCATGGGCACCACCTGGTGTTGTGCGATCTCCTCGCGCATGGCGTAGAACCACTCGGAGTAGTGGACGATCTCTTCGGGCATGACCATCTGCTTGCCCAGCTTCGTCATGATGCCGCTCACCTGTTGCCGCAGCTCGGGGTGGGCGAGCAGCTCCTCGCGCACCTCCTTGTAGTGGCCGTAGGAGGTGCCGCAGTGGATGAGGGGGAAGCTGCCCGACTCGTAGGCGGCGGCGAAGTTGCGCATGGCCACCGCCGCCTGGGCGCCGGCGTTGGAGGTGGCCGAGGCGTAGTAGTTCCAGGCTGTGCACGACGTCTGATCGGTGGGGTCGACGTAGGGCTGGCTCAGCTTGCGCATCACCCAGAAGATGGAGGTGGAGTAGCCCGGGATGTGGCCGCACTGGCCGCAGCTCTTGTGGTGCCAGAGATTTCCCTTGGGGATCTTCTTCTCCCGTCCGTACTTCGTGTCGACGGACACGAAGGGTTCGGGAACCCGGTGGACGATCCACTCGCCCCGCTCCTCGAGCTCGAAGACCTCCTCGTGGAAGTCGTGCGGCCGGGTCTCCGGATCGCGCTCGAACCGCTCCTTCTTCTTGAGCAGGGCCTGGACGGGAATCGTCATCGTGCTGCCTCCTGGACCTCGGTCACACCTCGATGCCCTCGTCCTCGAGGGCTTCCTCCATAACCTCCTGGAGGATCATGAACAGTCCTTCGTCGACTTCCTTGATCATGTCCAGG
Source organism: uncultured Actinomycetes bacterium (assembly GCA_963789165.1). GTDB lineage: Bacteria > Actinomycetota > Acidimicrobiia > IMCC26256 > BP-133 > CAWBJP01. The sequence continues at coordinate 19,427 of CAWBJP010000007.1, read as the reverse complement.
GCGCCCGTGTGGAGCCAGATGAGGTACAGCTCCACCAGCGTCTTCTGGGACACCTCCCAGCCGGTCTTGGTGGTGTGGTGCGTCTCCGGGGGCAGCATCCGCCGCCACAGGTCGAGGTTGTCGGAAACGTCCTTCACCTCGGGCCCCCAGTCGGGGAAGGCGTCGGGCTGGAGCATGTCGGGCGAGACCTGGGTACCGGTCGACATGATCTTGAAGATGATGCGGGAGTAGCCCTCCAGGGCCTCCCGGGCCGAGGCCATCCCGTTGTTGATGGACACCTCGCGCATGATGAGGATGATCCCGCCGGGGTTGTTGCCCCGGGGGCAGCGCACGCACGAGAAGCACTGGGAGCACTCCCAGATGTCCTCCTGCATCTGCTGGTACATGAGCTCCACGTCCTCCCGGGCGGCGGCCTGGGCCACGCGCCGGGGGCTGAAGTCGTAGAAGCGGGCCGAGGGGCAGGCGGCGACGCAGATGCCGCACTCGTAGCACCCGTAGAGGTAGTCGGGGAAGCGCATGTCCGCCTTGACCTGGGCGAAGAGGTTCGCCTTCTCCTCGTAGGACACGTCGTCGTAGCCCGAGACCTTCGGGGCCTTGTACAGCGCGCTGGTGGTGAGGCTCACCCGTCCTCCTAGAAAGAGACCACGGCGTCGGCCCGCATGGCCAGGTCGTTGAAGGCGGCGCCGCCGATCATGTCGACCCCGTCGATGAGCTCGTCGAGGGCTAGGTCGTTGAGGTCGAGCGACGGCTGGCAGACCCACAGCCGCACCCCGAGATCGGTGGCCTGCTTGATGAAGTAGGACAGGGGCTGGCCCAGCTCCCCCTTGGGGCCGATCTTGTCCACCATGTCCCGGCGCAGCAGGGTGGGGCCGTACATGGTGAAGTAGATGCCCACCTCCACCTCCATGGCCGCCGCCGAGGCGGCCAGGAAGAAGGGGGTGGCGCAGCGCCCCGGGTCGTCGATCCCGTGGGTCTGGACGTAGAGGACCTTGCCCTCGCCGTCATCACGCCACATGGGGCCCTCCTCGGTGGGCGGCCCGCCCGGCCATCAGGCCCGGCGGAGGAAGACGTGGAAGACGTCGCCGTCCTTCTCGATCTTGAGCAGCTCGTTGCCCGTGCGCGACGACCACGCCTTCATGTCCGGTTCTACCCCGGGGTCGGTGGCGAGCAACTCCAGGACCTGGCCGCTCTCGATGGTCTTCATCGCCTGGGCCGTCTTGATGACCGGCAGCGGGCATTGCATGCCCTTACAGTCGAGGACCTGATCCGCGGCATCCGACACGGCCGCACCCCCCTTGCTTGGCTGTATGCGCAAGTTCTCATGTATTGTAGGCCTGCGTCAAGGGCATCGCCAAACGGCGGCGGACGAAGGGGGGCCCGGGCCCGGTGACCGTCTTCGATCTGCGCTGCGACCGCTGCGGCACCATGCTCCTCGGTCCGGCCGAGGAGGCCGACCCGGCCGGCCCCTACGGGATGCGCTTCCTCTACCACCCCGGCGACTTCTTTCTCAAGGACGACTCGGGGATGCTCTGCGGAGGGTGCTGGTCGGCCGTCGTCGGCTGGCTGGACGTGGACCGGCCCGAGGGCCGCTGCGGCGTGTGCCACATCGCCCTGGAACATGCCCACAGCCTGCACCTGCACCGGTCCAACGATCCTTATGGCTGGCAGCTGTGCAAGCCCCACGCGGTGGAGTTCCTCAACAGCCTGCGGACCGTGGAGCCCAAGCTCGACCTGGACACCTTCACCCTGGCCGGCGACTGGGGCCGGGGCGCGGGTCAGGAGTCGTGAGGTATCAGCAGATAGATCTGGCCCCCCTCCTCGAGGACGGGGAAGGTGGCGATGCGGTCGTCGGCCGGACCTCGGAGGCGCTCGCCGGTGCGGACGTCGAACTGGCTGCCGTGGCGCGGGCAGGTGACGACCGCCCCTTCCATCTCGCCCTCGGAGAGGACGGCTCCGGCGTGGGGGCAACGGTCGGCGCACGCGAAGACCCCAGTCCCGACGTGGTAGAGGGCGAAGGGTTCCGTCGTGCCCGATGCATCCCCGGCCCCGGGCGGACCTCCAGGGTCGCGGTGCACCACGCCGAGGCGGCCGGCCACATCGGCGGCGGCCATGACGGGGCGGCGCCGTCCCCGGCTGGGCCCGGCGGCCAGGCGGGTGCGCAGCGCCGCGGCCAGGGCTCCCCGGTTGGCTACCACGTCGCAGCCGGCCCGTTCGGCGGCCAGCCAGCGCTCGCGGTCGGGGATCCCGAGATGGCCGGCGATCAGCGCCTCGGGGAATCGGGCCCGCAGCGCGGCGAGGACGTCTGCCGCGCCGGGGGCGTCGAGGTCGACCACCACGGCCGCCGGAGGGGCGGGCGGGTCGCCGGCGGTGGCGGCGTGGACGGCGAGTCCCGCCTCCGCGGCCACCCCTTCCACGCCTCGGGTCACCTTGGGGTCGGCCGTGCACAGCAGGAGGATCTGGGCCATCATCCGATCATCGCCGCCTCCCGTCCTTCTTGGCAACGGGTGGCCCGTCGCCATCCATGGGTACGCTTGAGGCGAGGCGGAGCGGGGAGGCGAGCGTGAAGATCCACCTGGCGCGCGGAGTGGTGGAGTTGGTCCGACGGCTGGGGGAGCAGGCGATCACCGTCGAGTTGACCTTGGACTTCGAAGGCGACGTCTTCAAGTCGGCGGTCGCCTTTGCCGGGCCCTCGGAGCCCTCGCTCGGCTACCAGCGGGTGACGGTGGGAGACCTCGACGTCTGGTGGCGTCAGCGTCTTGTGTTCGCATCCCGGGAGCCCAAGGTCACGACCAAGATCCGTCCCCGTTGCCTGCATGTGAGCACTGTCGGCCAGGCCCTGGCCGCCAGCGCCGACTACGCCTGAACTGCGCCATTGCGCAGATGCGCAAGCGTGGGTATGCTGGAGCCGTGCCGATGCCCGACGCGCTCATCGAGGAGGCGGCACGGCGGTTCGCTCTCCTGTCGGACCCCACGCGCCTGCGCATCCTCTCCGCTCTCTTGGAGCGGGAGACCATGACGGTCACGGAACTGGCCGAGGGCCTCGGGATCACCGCCCCCAACGTCTCTCAGCACTTGGCGCGGCTCCTGTCGGCCAGGATCGTGACCCGACAGCGGGACGGGCGGAAGCTGCAATACTCGGTGGAGGATCAGAGCTTCCAGCCATTGTGCGAGCTGGTCTGCAACTCGCTGCGGGAACGGGCCGAGCGCTTCCGACCGGACTGGTCGCGGGAGGCCGCGGGCTAGGGACCGGGGCGCCACGTCCTGACGCCGGTCGGTACAGGGTTTGGTGGCCGCCCGTGTGCACAGGGAAGGACAGGCCAAGACCCTGCGGTACCCCGGCACCCTGAGCCTGAGTTCGCTCTGCGATCTCTCGTGCGCGGTCCCTCCGGGAGCACGCCGGGGATTTGTAGGTAGTTTCCGCCGGCGTCGCCCCGGAGTGACCGGATCCTTTCGGTGTCGTGGGAGCCGGGCTGGATCGAATTGGCGGTGACGCCGTCGGCCGCGACCTCGCGGGCGAGGGTCTTCAGGAAGCCGGTGACGCCGGCGCGCGCGGTGTTGGAGAGGATCAGCGCGGCGATCGGCTGGCGGACCGAGACCGAGGTGATCGCGAGCACCCGCCCCCACCCCTGCGCCTGCATGGCGGGGACGGCCTCGAGGCACATGGCGACGACGGCGAGGCAGTTCGCTTCGAACGCCTGGCTGTAGAGCGCGAGGTCGGTGGACGCGAACGTCCCGGGCGGCGGTCCCCCGCCGTTGGCCACCAGGATGTCGACGCCGCCGAGCGCGTCGCGGGCGTCGCGGACGAACTGCGCCGCGCCGGCTTCGGTGGACACGTCGGCGACGAGCGGGATGGCGCCGGGGATGCCGGCGGCGGCGGCTTCGATCTTGTCCCGGGAGCGGCTGCAGATCGCGACCTGCACGCCTTCGGCGGCGAGCGCGGCCGCGGTGGCGCGCCCGAGACCCTGCGACGCCGCCGCGACCGCGGCCCGCTTGCCGGAGATGCCGAGATCCATGTCAACCGTCCTTCTGCCCGGTGTGGCGTGCTCGTGCTCGAGGTCTAGTGGATCGGCCCGACGGTCTCGGGCAGCGACACCGGCTGGCGGCCGGTGCGCAGCGCGATGATCTCGGCGCAGATCGACACCGCGGTCTCCTCGGGCGTGCGGGCGCCGATGTCGAGGCCGATCGGCGCCGGATCCGCGCCGAGGCCCTCGTCGGTGACGCCCGCCTCGCGCAGCCGGACCGACCCGCTGCTCGTGCGTGCGCCGCGAGCCCATGGCGCCCGAGGTAGCCGACGTCGGTGGCGAGCGCGCCGACGATCGCGGGCACGTCGAACTTGGTGTCGTGGGTGAGCACGCAGACCGCGTCGCGCGGCCCGAGCTCGTCGCCGACCTTCTCGAGGTAGCGGTTGGGCCAGTCGTTGACGACCTCGTCGGCCATCGGGAACCGCTGCGGCGTCGCGAACACGGCCCGCGCGTCGCACACGGTCACGCGGTACCCGAGCACCTTGGCGCACCTTGGCCGAGCGCGGCGGTGAAGTCGACGGCGCCGAAGATGATCATCCGCGGCGGCGGCGCGAACGACTCGATGAACACCGACACCGTGTCCTCGCGCGCCTCGCCGTGCGCGCCGTAGTGGCGGGTCGACGGTGAGCCCGGCCTCGAGCTCGCCGAGCGCGTCGCGCGCGACGACGCGGTCGAGGTCGGGATCGCCGAGCGTGCCGAGCGTCGACGCCGTCGGGCCGGACGAGGAGCTTGGCGCCGATGTGCGGCCCGGCGATGACCGTCGCCAGCGCGACCGGCGCCTCGTCGCGCAGCGCGTCGCGCAGCGCCTCGTAGATCGTGGGCCGGCATCGCGCCGCGTCACCAGTCGAGCGGCTCGACGAACAGGTGGATCGTGCCGCCGCACGTGAGCCCGACCGCGAACGCCTCGTCGTCGGAGTAGCCGAACGTGACCACGCCCGCTCGCGCGTGCCCGGCGAGCACCTCGAGCGCCGCCTCGACGACCGCGCCCTCGACGCAGCCGCCCGACACCGAGCCCGCGACCTCGCCGGCGTCGTTCACCGCCATCGTCGCGCCCGGGTCGCGCGGGCCCGACCCTCGAGCGCCGACCACGCGGGCGACCGCGACCCGGTGGCCCGCCGGCGCGCCAGCGCTCGATGTCGTCCAGGACTTCCTTCATCGGCTCCACCTTCATTGCGAGCACCACCTCTGCGAGATGCTCGAGCGAGGCCAGCGAGTGGCCCTCGACGAACTCGTCAACGTGCGGCAGGGCCGCCGCCATTCCGCGGGCGAGCGGCGCGAAGCCGGGCGACGCCTTCAGCGGGTTCACCCACACGACCCGGTACGCGACCCGGCGCGAGGCGCGCCATCTGCTCGGCGAGCACCTCGGGATCGCCGCGGTCCCAGCCGTCGGAGAGGATCACGACGACCGCGCCCCGCGCCATGCCCCGCACGCCCCACTCGTCGTTGAACTCGCGCAGGCCCTCGCCCAGCCGGGTGCCGCCCGACCAGTCGACGACCCGCTGGGCGGCGGCGGCGATGGCGGCGTCGGGGTCGCGCGACGAGAGCTCGCGCGTGATGCGGGTGAGCCGGGTGCCGAGGCGAACGCCTCGACCCGGCCCCGCCCGACGACCGCGGCGTGCAGGAAGCGCACCAGACGCGCGGGCGTACGGCTCCATCGACCCGCTCACGTCGCAGCAGCAGCACGATGCGGCCGCGGCCGCGTCGGCCGGCTCGACGAACGCGCGGTGGATCGGCTCGCCGCCGGCGCGGAGCGCGCGGCGCACGGTGCGGCGCAGGTCGGGACGTGCCGCGGTGGCGGCGGCTGCGCCGCATGCCGGCGCGAGCGGCGCAGCGCGCCGGCCAGCCGGAGGTCGGCCATCAGCCGGCGCGCCTCGGCGAACTCGTCGGGCGTGTAGTGCGGCGAAGTCGCGCTGGCGCAGCACCTCGGCCGCGGCTGTAGCGCACCGGCGAGCGTCGGCGCGTCGCTCGGTGGCCGTCGTCGCCGGCTCGGGCGCGTCGTCGTCGCCCTCGGCGTCGAACGCGAGCATCAGCTCGCGGTCGACCGGCGGCGCCGCGAGCTCGAGGTCGTGCTCGCGCTCCCACCACGCGGCGAACGCGCGGTCGTAGAGCGTCGATGTCCTCGGGCCGGCGCACCAGGGTGGTGCGGCCCGCCCAGTACACGGCGTCGCGGCGTCGCCATCCCGACGGCGCGCGAGCGCCTCGCGCGAACGACGACCGTGTTGCCGACCGGCACGTCGAGCCCGGCGCCGCGCAGCGAGCCGCGCGAACGCCGACCGCCGACGCCGGTCCGAGCTCGACGGCTCAGGCACTGCGCTCCACCGCCGTGCTGCACGAGCTGCGTCGATGCCGTGCGCCCGCGTGCGCTCCTGGTCTTCGCGGTACTTCAGGATCGTGCCGAGCGTGACGTCGACCGCGCGCTCGTCGAGCTCGGTGCGTGCCGAGCGCGGCGAGCGCGTTGCGCCCAGTCGATCGTCTCGGCGACACCCGGGCGGCTTGTAGAGCTCGAGCTCGCGGAGCGCCTCGACCGCGGCCGCGACCTGGCGCGCCAGCGCTCCGGGCACCTCGGGCGCGCGCACGCGCAGGATGGCGAGCTCGCGTTCGAAGTCGGGGTGCGCGATCCAGTGGTAGAGGCAGCGGCGCTTCGAGCGCGTCGTGCACGTCGCGCGTGCGGTTCGACGTGACGACGACGATCGGCGGCACCGTCGGCGCGGAACGTGCCGAGCTCGGGGACCGTGATCGTGCAGTCGGAGAGGATCTCGAGCAGGAACGCCTCGAACTCGTCGTCGGCGCGGTCGACCTCGTCGACGAGCAGCACCGGCGGCGCGACCGCGCCGAGCGACTCGGCCTCGTAGGCGATCGCGCGCAGCAGCGGCCGCTTCACGAGGAACCGCTCGGAGTAGAGCTCGTCCTCGACGACCTCCGCCGCCGCCCGCTTCGACCGCGCGCAGGTGCAGCAGCTGGCGCGAGTAGTCCCACTCGTAGACGGCCTGCGCGGCGTCGATGCCCTCGTAGCACTGCAGCCGCACCAGCTCGCCGCCGGTCCAGCGCGCCAGCACCTTGGCGACCTCGGTCTTGCCGACGCCCGCCTCGCCCTCGAGCAGCAGCGGGCGCTGCAGCCGCATCGCGAGGAAGATCGCGGTGGCGAGGCCCTCGTCGGCCAGGTAGTCGTGCGTCGGCGAGCGCGGCGCGGACGTCGTCGACGGTCTCCATCGTGCTCCGATCGTACCGGCGGTCCGGAGCTCCGGCTCCGCAGGGCTACGGAGCGGTCAGAGCGAGAACGAGTAGCCGCCGTTGACCGGGATAGGTCTGGCCGGTGATCCACGCGGCATGCGCTCGCGAGGAAGCATGACCATGGCGGCGATGTCGCTCGGGCACGCCCCGGCGGCGCACGACGTACTTCTTGAGCATCCCGTCCATCATCGCGCGCTGCTCGGCGGTCGGCGGCGGCGCATCCCGGGCTGCGTGTTCATCGTGCCGAGCGCGATGCAGTTCACGGTGATGTTGTGGCGCCCGACCTCGCGGGCGACCGAGCGGCATGAAGCCGGCCGCGCGCCGCCTTGGCCGCCGAGTACACCGCGCATGTGCGGGCTCGCCGACGCGCGCGGCGTCGGAGATCAGCGGTGACGATGCGCCCCCACCCCGCCTCGATCATCGCCGGCAGCGCGGCGTGCACGCGTGTTCATCACGCCGTAGAAGTTGATCTTGATGTACCGGTCCCAGTCTCGCGGTGTGGTCTCGACGAAGCGTGGCGAGGTCGAAGATGCCCATCAGGCTGGTCGCGGCCCGCGTTCCCCGCGTTGTTCACGAGGATGTCGACCGGGCCCGATCCGCGTCGATCGCGGCCTTCACCGCGTCGTAGTCGGTGACGTCGAACGGCGCCGGATCGGGCGTGGCCGCCGTCGGCTTCGATCTCCCCCACCACTTTCTGCGTGCGCTCTTCGAGCACGAGGTCGTTCACGAGCACCTCGGCCCCCGCGTTCGCGAGCCACGCGCGCGATACCACGACCGACGTTCTGCCCGGCGCCGGTCACGAGAGCACGACGACCGGTGAGATCGATGTTCAGGGTCATGCGGCGCATCATTGCACGCCCTCGGGCGACGGCGTCAGTCCGCCGGCCGGCTTCGCGCGCAGCGAGAACATCAGGGGCAACCGCGCCTCGTACTCGGCGGGCAGCCGCCAGATCCCGGGCTCCGTCTCGACCAGGAACGGCCACCGCTGCCACAGCATGAACGGGTGCTCGTGGAGGAACTCGAGCGACGAGGCCGTGCGCGATCAGGCCCGACGTGATCGCGCCGAGGCTGTGGTTCCACTCGTAGGCGACGTTGTTGACGGTCTGCCGCGTCCGGCACCGCGTACGAGCCGGCACCGTCCCATCGCATCGGGTGCTCCGCGTCGCTGTCGTACGCGTACTCGAACCGGAGATCGGTGAACCGGTCGCCCATGCCGAGCGCGCCGATGAACGGGTGGTGCTCGAAGACGTAGAGCGAGCCTCCGGGCTTGACCAGCGCGGCCGGCGGTCTCCGCCCACCGGTCGATGTCGGGCAGCCAGCACAGCGCCCCGATCCCCGTGTAGACCACGTCGTAGGTGCGCCCCGACAGGGCCGCGACCGCGTCGTACACGTTGGCGCAGACGAACTCGGCGTCGATGCCCTCGGCGTCGGCGAGCGCACGCGCCGCCTCGACGGCCGACTCCGAGAAGTCGAGCCCGGTCACCCGCGCGCCGCGGCGCGCCCACGACAGGGTGTCGAGGCCGAAGTGGCACTGGAGGTGCAGGAGCTCGCGTCCGGTGACGTCACCGACCTCTTCGACCTCGACCGCGCGCAAGTGTGCTCCGGCCTGCACGGAAGCCGTCGAGGTCGTAGAACGCCGACGTGACGTGCAGCGGGGCGCGCTCGTCCCATTGCCGGCGGTTCGCCTCCATCGGCTCGAGCTCGGCCACGTCGTCCACGGTGCGATGATGGCACGCCCCTCCGTGACGGCAGGACGGAAATCTCGGATGCAACCGATCATCGTCGTCATGGGTGTCACCGGCGTGGGGAAGACCACGATCGGGCGCCTGGTCGCGGAGGCGCTGCACGTACCGTTCCTCGACGCCGACGACTTCCACAGCGACGCCGCGAAGGCACAGATGCACGAGGGCATCCCGCTGACCGACACCGAACGCGCGCCATGGCTCGACCGGCTCAACCGCGCGCTCCACCGAGCACGCGGCAACCGGCGCGGTGCTCGCGTGCTCGGCGTTGACCGACGACTACCGGCGCGCGACTCACCGCCGGTCTCGAGCAGGTGCGCTTCCTGCTGCTCACCGGCGATCCCGAGCTCATCCGCCAACGCACCGCCGCCCGGATCGGTCACTTCGCGGGCCCCGACCTGCTCCCCTCGCAGCTCGACACGTTGGAGATCCCTGCCGACGCGGTCACGGTGAACGTCGATGACGCAGCCGGACGTCATCACGCAACGCGCGCTCGACGCGCTGCAGCTCAATTCCGGCGGAGGAACGCCCTGACCGCGGCGACGTACTCGTCGTAGGCCTCGCGACGCACGTTGTGACCGGCCTGCTCCAGACACACGGACTCGAGCGTCGGGCACAACTCCCCTGCACGCGCCGCCACCGACGGCGGGACGATCCGGCCGCGCTCCTCGTTCCCGCCGCACACGAGCAGCACCGGAGCCCGAAACGCCGCGCACAGGCTCGCCCAGTCTTCGCGGCCGACACCAGAGCCGCTGATCACCTCACTCCCGCGGAACGCAGTTTTCGACTCCGCCCACGGGACGTACTCGGCCGGATCCCACGTGGGGTTCGTCTCCGCGCACATGGCCACGAGCTCGTCGACGCTCTTGCCCGACAACGAGTCGGCGAACAGCTTCATGAACGAACCCACGACCGCCGGGTCGAGCGCGGCTTCGGGCCACGCCGGATCCTCGAGCACCGCGGCCCGGATCAACTCGGGCCGCGCCGCGAGCGCCGACGCCACCGTGCCCGCGCCCATCGAGTGCCCGATCGCGTACGGACGCTCGATCCCGAGCGCCTCGACGACGCCTACGAGGTCGTCGGCGCCGCGCCGCATGCCGCTCGCCGGCGCGTCCGACTTGCCGTGGAAGCGCGCGTCGTAGGCGATCAGGTCGTACTCGGACGCCAGCGCCTCGGCGACGCGCGTCCAGCACCGGCCGTCGTCGAGCGCGCCGTGCGCGAGCACCACCGGCGGACCGCTCCCGCGCCGGTAGTAGTGGATCGTGGCGTCGTCGACCCGGACGTCGCCCTCGCGCCAGGCCCCGCTCACGACGACCGCAGCACCTCGATCTGGCCGTCCTTCGGGCCTGGGTACGCGAACCACCGGGTGGGCTCGTCCTCGATCAGGCACACCATCGCGTCCATTCCGAGGAACGCACGGTCGACGCGCGCGATCGTGAACTCGTAGTCGCGGTACCGGACCCGGTCACCGGGCCCGACGTCGCTCATCCCCACCGTCTCCCACGTGTCGCTCATCTTGCTGATCCCTTTCCCTCGACCGCCCCGGCTCGTTCGGCGGCGAGCGCGCCGCGTCTGCACCTTTCCGGCATCGTCTCGCACTTGACCAACGACGCGTTCGAAGCTCGCGCGGCACCTTGTACCGCACCAGCCGCTCGCCCAGGAACTCGCGCAGCTCGTCGTCGGAGACCTCGCCGCTGACTTCGCAGCACCGCGTGCACGCGCTGGCCGAGGTCCTCGTCGGGCAGGCCGATCACCGCGCACGTGACCACCAACGGGTGCTCCATCAAGCGCCGCTTCGACCTCGGCGGGATAGATGTTCGCCCCGCCCGCGAGGATCAGGTCGGTCCGACGATCGGCGAGATAGAGATAGCCGTCGTCGTCCATCCACCCGAGGTCGCCGATCGACTCCCAGCCATCCCGAGCACCGCGCCTCGGCGCCGATGTAGCGATACGTCGGGTTGTCCTCCGGCGGCTTCATCCAGATCTCGCCGACCTCGCCGGCGGGCACCTCGTTGCCCTGTTCGTCGGTGACCTTCATGCGGCCGGGAAGCGGGCGGCCGACCGACCCTGCGTGCTGCAGCCACTCCTCGCCGGTGATCAGCGTGACGCCCTGCGCTTCGGTACCGGCGTAGAGCTCCCAGATCGCGTCGGCTCCCAGCCAGTCGATCCACTCGTGCTTCAACCACGCGCGGGCACGGCGCCGCGAGGTGCAGCACCGCGCGGAGCGACGAGACGTCGCGGCCGAGCCGTTCCGCTTCGGGCAGGCGCCAGATGCGCAACATCATCGTGGGCACGAGCATCATCCACTCGACCCGGTAGCGCTCGATCAGCTCGAGCGCCTGCGACGCGTCGAAGCGCGGCATCACGACGAGGTGCCCGCCGCTGAGCAAGCCCGGCATCGAGAAGACGAACGGGCCGTTGTGGTACAGCGGGCCGGCGACGAGCTCGGTCTGGCCCCGCACCCGCCCGCCGAGCGAGAAGGGCGTGTCGGGATCGGTGGTGCCGGCCTGGCCCGACACGATGATCTTCGGGCGACCGGTGCTCCCGCCCGACGTCGGCGCCTTGAACGACGGGCGCGATGCGGTCGGGCAGGATCGGCTCGTCGCTCGCGTCGGCGTCGGGCTCGATCGGCGACGTGACCACGATCGCGGGCTGCACCAGCGCCACGATCTCCTCGCGCTCGCGCTCGGGCAGCCGCCACGAGACCGGTTGCGGTGTCGCGCCGAGCTTCCATGCGGCGATGCACGTCTCGTAGAACGCGATGCCGTTCGGCAGGCCGATGGTCACGAAGTCGCCCTGACCCACGCCGCGACGGGCGAGCGTGTGCGCGAGCCGGTTGGTCCGGGGCTCGAGGTCGCGCCACAGCACGGTCACGCCTTCGCAGGTGAGCGCGGGCCGGTCGGGCTGCTCTTCGGAAAGCCGGCGCACCGCGGCGCCGATGGGCATCTCCGCCATCAGAGCTGCACTTGTGGTATCGGCTTGTCGCGGCCCTTCGCGTCTTCGGGCACGATCCCGAGGTCGAGATACAGCGCGGTCATCGTCTCGTCCAGACGGCGGTAGTGGTCGTCGCTCGCGCACATCCCGTTCGTCTGGATCGCCACGACGAGATCGTGTTCGGGGTCGGCGAACGCGTACCGACGACAGACGCGCCGCCGTGCCCGAACGCGCGCGGCGACGCGTGCCGCCCCATCGCGAAGTTGTCGACCGCGACGCCGAGGCCCCAGTCGCACTCGCAGTGGAACGTCTCGTCGAACAGGCCCGACGCGGTGGCGCGCGCTCATCGCCTCGACCGTCTGCGGCGAGAGGATGCGCACGCCGTCGAGCTCGCCGCGACCGAGCAGCGCCCGGTAGAGCCGCGCGAGCTGGTGCATCGGGCCGCGCCCACCGCCGCCGGGAATGCACTTCGCCAACGTGTCGGCATCGTCGAGGAGGTCGAGCGGCACCGGCGCCTCGCCCTGGGTGTTGTGCATGGTGCCGATCCGGTCGCCGTACTCCTCGCGCCGGTCGGCGCGGCATCCCGACCCAGCAGTCGTCCATCCCGAGCGGGAGGAAGATCTCCTCGCGCACGTACTGCTCGAACGCGCCGGCCGTCGACGCGGCGGATGACCTCGGCCAGCATCGTCATGCCGCAACCGAGGTGGTACCCGGCGCGCTCCCCCGGCTCCCAGCCCTCCTCGCGCTCGACCGCGCAGATCCCGGCGACGATCTCGTCCCAGTACGTGTCGGGACCGCCCGCGCTCGTGACCCCGTCACCGCCGCGGAATCCCCCGGTGTGCGTCAACAGGTGGCGCAGGGTGATGCGCTCCTTGCCGTTGGCGGCGAACTCGGGCACGTGCTTCGCCACCGGGTCGTCCAGCTCCAGCCGGCCGCGTTCCCACTGCTGCGCGACCGACGACCGCCACCGACGGCTTGGTCATCGAGAACCACGTGATCATCGAGTCACGCGTCAACTCGGTGCCCGCACGCGCCTCGCCCACCCCGAAGTCGGCCACCACCGCGCCCGCGTGCCACACGTAACCCTGCGCTCCGAGGTGCAGGCCGCGGGTGATTCCGTCGTTCAGGACCGCAGTCGTGCGGGGCAGGCTGTCCATCGAGCCGACGCTACCCCATCGCGTTCGCGCGCTCCGGTCCTCAGCTCTCGAAGACGTGGGCCTCGTGCGACTGCTGCCACACGCTGAACATCGCGGCGTAGCGACCGTTCATCGCGATCAGGTCGGCGTGCGGACCGACCTCCGCGAGCTTGCCGTCCTCGACCACGCGCGATCCGATCGGCCCGCATCGCGGTGTTGAGCCGGTGGGCGATGAGGACCGCGGTGCGGCCTTCGAGCAACACGTCGAGGGCGCGTTCGACGAGCGACTCGGTCGCGAGGTCGAGGCTCGACGTCGCCTCGTCGAGGATCAGCACGCGCGGTGCCGCCAGGAACGCGCGGGCCGAGCGCGATGAGCTGGCGCTCGCCCGACGAGAGCGTCACGCCGCGCTCGTGGCACGGGCGTGTCGAGGCCCTGCGGGCAGCCGCGTCGATGAGGTCGAGGATGCCGACCGCGTCGCACGCGGCGAGCACGTCTTCACGCGTGGCCTCGGGCCGTGGCGAACGGGATGTTGTCGCCGATGCTGCCGGCGAACAGGAACGGCTCCTGGGGCACGACGCCGAGCTGGCTGCGCAGCGAGTGCGAGGGTGACGTCGCGGACGTCGTGGCCGTCGACGAGCACCGTGCCTTCGAGTCGGGTCGTAGAAGCGGGTGAGCAGCTTGGCGATGGTCGACTTGCCCGCGCCGGTGGGCCCGACCAGCGCGAACGTCTCGCCCGCGCGCGATGCGTGAGGTCGACGTGCTCGAGCACCAGCGCCGTCGGGCTTGTAGCCGAACGTCACGTTCTCGAGCGTGATCTCGCCCTCGATCGGCGGCAGCTCACGCGCGTCGGGCTTCTCCCGCACCGTCGGGTTGGTGGCGAACAGGTCGCGGCAGCTTGAGCGACGCCGGCCCGGCCCTGCTGGTACGTGTTGTAGAGCTGCGCGAGCTGCTGGATCGGCGCGAACAGCGCGGGTGAGGTAGAGCATGAACGCGGCGAAGCTCGCCGTAGCTGAGCGTCGCCGTCGAGCACCATGTTCCCGCCGATGAGCACGATCATCGCCTGCGCGAGCACGCCGATGAACTGCGCGCCCGGGCCGTAGACGCCGCGCGATGTGCGCGGTGTAGAGGTTGGCCTTGCGGTACTCGCCGACGATGTTGCGGTGCTTCACCGCGGTTGTACGCGCTGGCGGTTGTGCGCGGCGACGACGCGCATGCCCGACAGGTTCTCCTGGAGATCGGCCATCACGTCGGCGATCCAGTCGCGCACCGCGAGGTAGCCGTAGTCGGACTGCGAGCGGAACCACGACGGTGAGCAGCGTCATCGCGGGCACGACGCCCAAGACGACGTAGAGCGCGAGCGTGGTGTTCATCGAGAACATCTGCCACGACGACCACGGTCAGCGTGCAGACCTGGAGCCACATGTTGACGAGGCCCTGCTGGAACAGCACCTGGATGGCTTCGATGTCGCTCGTGGCGCGGGTCATGATGCGACCCGCCTTCTCGTCGGTGAAGTAGTCGAGCGAGAGCCGCTGGATGTGGCTGAACACGCGGTTGCGGAGGCCGTAGAGCACGTCCTCGCCGATGCGGCCCGACCACGCGGTGCGGATCGCGCCGACGACGGTGGCCGCCACCAGCAGTCCGACGTAGACCAACGAGAGCTGCCACACGATCGTGAAGTCGGTGGGCGTACCCGGCGGCGACGGGTTGATGCCCTGGTCGATGGCGTCGGCGTCGAGGCGCGGCCCGTACTGCAGCGCGAAGACCTCGAACGCGACGAGGATGAGCACGCCGAGGATCGGCCAGCGCTTGGGCCAGAGCAACGCGCCGAGGGAGAACGGCTTCTCGTCCTCGTCGACGACCTGGGTGAACGGGACGTCCTGCAGCTCGTACTCGGGCTCGTCGCTCGAGCAGCTCCTGGACCCGCTCGAGCATCTCCGGCGGGATCGCCGGCGAACTGGGTACCGGGCGCGGTGCCCCACACCGCCCCTTGCGCGCTCGGGGGCGGCCCCATCATCGGCCCGCCGCCGAACCCTCCGCCGCCCCCGCCCCACATCAGTCGATCCCCCCGGGTCGGGAGATCGGGCACGGGATCGGCCGGCGGCGCCGTCCGTTGCCCCCCAACGCGCCACGCGCCGAGCTCGCGCGATGCGCTCGCGGCGTGCCTGCTCCTGCTCCTCGTCGTCCTCCTGCTCGTGCTTGCCCTCGTACTCCTCTTCGGCGTGGGCGAGGATCTCGCGGTAGAGCGGCACGTCGCGCATCAGCTCGTCGTGGCGTGCCGTCGGCGACGATGCGGCCGCCCTCGAGCACGACCACGCGGTCGGCGAGGCTGATCGTCGAGAGCCGGTGGGCGATGATGAGCGTGGTGCGCCCGCGCATGAGCGTGCGCGAGCGCGCCGTGGATCTCGAACTCGCGCTGCGCGTCGATCGCGCTGGTGGCGTCGTCGAGCATCAGGATCCGCGGGTTGACGAGCAGCGTGCGGGCGATCGCGATCCGCTGGCGCTGCCCACCCGACAGCGTGTAGCCGCGCTCGCCGATCACCGTGTCGTAGCCCTCGGAGAGCTCGAGGATGAAGTCGTCGGCGCCGGCCGCCTTCGCCGCGGCCTCGATGTCTTCGAACGACGCATCGGGCCGGCCGAAGGCGATGTTGTCGCGGATCGACTCGGAGAACAGGAACGGCTCGTCGAGTGACCATGCCGATGTGCGAGCGGAGGCTGGCGATGCGTGAGGTCGCGCACGTCGTGGCCGTCGACGAGCACCGCGCCACCGGTGACGTCGTAGAAGCGCGGGATCAGGCGCGACGACGGTCGACTTGCCCGCAGCCGGTGCGGCCGACGAGCGCGACCGTCTCGCCCGGGCGCAGGTGCAGCGAGAAGTCGCCGAGCACCGGAATGCCGTCGAGGTACTCGAAGTCGACGTCGTCGGAACTCGACGTCGCCGTCGCACTCGACGAGGTCGACCGCGCCGGGCGCGTCGACCATGTCGGGCTCGGTGTCGAGCACCTCGAGCACGCGGGCCGCCGACGCGGCGGCGCGCTGCCCCATCATCATGATCATGCCGATCATCACGAACGGCACCTGCGAGCATCACGACGTAGGTGTTGAACACGATGAACGTGCCGAGCGACATGTGCCCGTGGATCACCTGGTAGCCGCCGACGAGCAGGATGATCGCCAGGCTCGAGCTGCGGGATGCTCTGCATCAGCGGCCCGTACCGCGCCTGGTTGTTCACCTGCTGGATCGACGCCCAGCGCAGCCGGCGCGCCGCCCGGTCGAACAGGCTGAGCTGGCTCTTCTCGGCGGCGAACGACTTCACGACGCGCGTGCCGGTGACGTTCTCCTCGACGATCGTCGCGATGTCGGCGGTGCGCGCCATCATCATCAACGCGATCGGGAACAGCTTCTTGCGCATGTTGAAGCCGGTGAAGAACACGAAGGGCAGCGTGATCAGCGCCGATCGCGGTGAGCAGCGGATCCATCTGCACCATCAGCGCGAGCGCGGCGACGAAGCTCAGCACCGACACCGCGATCATCGGCGCCGAAGCCGAGCATCATCTGGATGGCGCGGATGTCGGAGTTGGCCCGCGAGATGAGCTGGCCCGACTGCACCGGTCGTAGAACTTGAACGACTGCTTGCTCAGGTGCCCGAACAGCATCGTGCGGAGGGTGCACTCGAGCTCGACGCTGGCTCGCTGCATGCCGAACCGCTGCACGTAGCCGAAGATGAGCTGGCCGAGCGCCGAGCAGGACCAGCGCCACGACGTAGGGCGTGAGCGAGGTGTTGCGCGCGAGGAGCGCGTTGTCGGTGGCGCCCCGCACCACCTGCGGGATGGAGAGCTGCATGCCCAGCATCACGACCGACGCGAAGAGCATGCCGATGAGCACGCGGCGGTGCGGCTTCAGGACCGGGAGCAGCCGCCGGATCCAGCCCTTCGTCTGGTCACGATCGACCCAGACGTCGGGCGCCACGAACGTCGTCGGCGGCGGTGTGGGGATGAACGCCCGCGTGCGGACCCTCGGTGACGGTCGCCGGGTCTTGCAGCAGAGTCACGCAGCAGCTCCCGCTCCGAGCAGCGTTCGTGGCGACCTACCTGTTAGGGTTCCGAACCATTCGACCATACCATCTTGGTAGATGACACCGTGATGCACCACACCAGATGATGCCGGCCGCCGCCCGGCAGGCCGTCGCTCTCGTGGTCCTGTCGTTCGCCGCGCTCGTGGTCGTCGCCGCGCCGGCTTCTGCCGCGGCCCCCGCCGCCACGGCGGGTTGCGCGGGCGCGGTGAAACAGCTCGATGCCCAGTTCGCCGAGCTTCGCGTCGACGGCAACAAGGCGGAGTTCTCCGACGAGGAGATCCAGGAGCGCGAGCAGGAAGGCGGCCGCCTCTACGCGTCGATACTGCAGGACCACCCGCAGTGCGCCGAAGACTTAGAGCCGCTCGTCGCCCAGCTGTCGGCAGTGGCGCGCAGCCAGACCGCGATCAAGGGCACGCCGTTCCTCGGCCCGATCGGGTGGCTCTGGAACACCGTCTACTACCGCGTGTTCAGCGGCAACGACGTGATGATGGGGCTGTTCGGCTGGGCGCTGCTCCTCTCGCCGATCATCCTGGTGTTCTCCATCGTGTGGGTCATGAAGGGCGCCGGAGGCGCGCTGCGCAAGCCCCATGTCCCCGAGCACCTGCGCGCCGACCTGTAACGCGTTATTGCTGGCTGCTCGGGCATCCGGCGCACGGCCGTTGCGCGCCGACCCCCTCGCTCGCGAGCTCCGGTGAGATCTCGAGGACGGCCTTCGACCGCGTCGAAGTACGGCGGCTCCTTCGCGGGCATCTGCCCGTACCGCACGCGCTTGCCGTCGTTGATGTACCGGAACTTGCCGTCGCCGACGATGGTCGCGACCGCGTTCGCGCCACCGCGCGCCGTGGGGTCCCACCAGATCAACGCCTTGTCGGTGCCGAGCGCGCTGTACTCGTCGTAGGGAAGCGCGACCGACCGCCCGTAGCCGCTCTGGAACGTGACCCGCCCCTGCGCCGCGCCGCCGGCTGCAGGCACCGCGAAGAGACCCTTCTGGACGTTCTTCGCCGTCAGCCTCGGCCCCGCGTAGTGGATAGCCCCGTAGATGAAGCTCGTCCACCCGTTCACGGTAGGGTTCGTCGTTCCCTGCTTCGTACCCCAGTACCAGGGGAACGCCCCGAGCGTCGCCTGCGTGCCGGTCACCAACGGGCTGAGCGTGCCCACCCCGAACACGTGCGCGAACTGCGTCTGGTCCGCACCCCGTGCGAACCCGTCGAAGTCTTGGAACTGGAACCCGGTGACCGTCCACTCCGGCGAAAACTCATTGCCCGTCGCCGATTTCGTCAGCGCGGTCACCATGGCCGACTCGGCGAAGAGCACGACGTTGTTCACCCCTGACGACTTCATCCTCGCGATCATCGTGCGCGCCGCTTCCTCGTACTTCGACGAATCGCTCGGGTCATACGACAACTCGACCTTCGGCGCGGTCCCACCCCATTGCTTGACCACGTCGTTGAAGAGATCGATGTCGACCCCGTCTTCCGCGTACACCACACCGAAGTTCCTCGTCTGCTTCTGGAGCTCCGGCGACCCCGCCCACCGCCCTTCTTCCCTGAGAGTGTCTTGCCCACGAGCTCACCGACGATGTACACGCCGGCGGTGTTGTCCTGGGAGGTGTTCCACCGGTACGGCGCCTGCTGGAGCGACGCTTCCGTGGTGATGCCGGCGCCGTTCACGATGATCTTGTTCTTGGCGACCTCCGACTCGAACACCGGCATGCCCAGCGACTGATCCGTGGCATCGATGACGATGAACGGCTTCTTGGCCACGACCGCGATCGCGTCGGCGCGCTGTGCGGCCTCGTCGCTCCCCGACGACTGCTGGAACTCGAGCTCCACCGTGCGACCCCACGTCTGGTACGCGCCGCTCTTCGCGGCGACGGTGTTGAAGTCGCGGACCGCGTCCTCCACGTGCCCCGCTCCCCCGTCACCTGGTTGATCGGCAGCGAGCCACCACGCGAGCGCTGCGCGGCCTCCTGCTCCGAATTCGGCGTGAGCACGAGCACCTTCACGGTCGTGGCCGTGACCCCGGGCGCGGTCGCGCCGCCGTTGCTCTTGCCCGCCTTCCATGGGTTCACGCAGAACGGCCCGCCGCCGACGGTGGCGTAGTTCGTCCGTTTGCGTTCGGGGTCGCAGTTGTCCTGTGCGAGGGCGGCCTTGGACCCCATGCCCACTCCTGCAGGTGGCGTGCCGAGCACCGGCTTCGGTTGCGGGGGTTCGGCGGCACCCACCGTTGGCGCCAGGACCGCGATCGTCCCGGCGGCGGCCGCGAACGCCGTCCCGAGCGCGATCAG